>NZ_QRAN01000023.1 GCF_003457605.1 Seongchinamella sediminis | reverse complement strand
CGCACTTCCTGCCGAACTTGAAACCGACCAGGACCTGGCCGATCACATCACCCTGCTGGCCGGCCAGATCAATGCCGCCAACCACCGTCTGTTAAAGCTCATCGCGGAGTTTGACCGGCGCCAGGGCTGGAGTGGTGGTGGCACGCTGCGCTCCTGTGCCCACTGGTTGAACTGGAAATGCGGGATCGCCCTGGTTGCCGCCCGGGAAAAAGTGCGGGTAGCCCANTGGTTGCCGCCCGGGAAAAAGTGCGGGTAGCCCACTGCCTTGAAAACCTGCCGCAAATTGATGCTGCCTTCGCCGCCGGCGAGATCAGCTACTCCAAGGTCCGCGCCATGACCCGCGTGGCGACCCCGGAGAACGAGGATTACCTGCTCTATATTGCCCGCCAGGGCACCGCCAGCCATGTGGAACAGGTGGTGAAGAAATACCGCCGGGTATGCCAAAAACCGGATCAGCCTGTTGAGCAGGAGCAGGAAAACCAACGGGAACTGCTTTACTACCAGGGCGATGATGGTATGTGGATCATCCACGCAAAACTGCCCCCGGAAGCCGGCTCCCTGTTGGTAAAGGCCATCGAGGCGATAGCCTTGCCCGGGCAGCAGGCCGCGCAACAACAAGCCCAAAACGATTCCGCGGAATCGTTTTCACCCGCACAGTCGAAGGCAAAGACAGAGCAATTCCAGCACTTACTCAGCCACACTCGTGCGGACGCCCTGGTAGCCATGAGCGAACATTTCCTGGCGACTTACACCAGGGGTGGCGAGCAGCGGGGACTAACAGGCAGCGAGCGCTGCCAGGTGATGCTGCATGTGGATATCAACACCCTGCGGCAGCACAGCAAGGGGGCTGACTGCGCCCATGAGCACTGCCACCTCGATGATAAGACCTGGCTCTCCCCGGACACCGCCCGACGGCTGGCCTGTGATGCCAGCCTGCTTACCGTGCTGGAAGACGAAAATGGCGAGGTACTCAATATCGGCCGTCGCAGCCGCACGGTGCCTGCCCATATCGGCAGGGCATTGAAAGCGCGCGATAAAACCTGCCGTTTTCCAGGCTGCTGCGAATCTCGGTACGTTGATTTTCACCATATCCAGCACTGGGCCGATGGCGGTGAGACCAGTCTGGACAATTTGGTAACACTGTGTCGCTACCATCACCGGCAATTACACCGTGGCAGCTTCTCTATTAGTGCGAGTAAAACCAAGGGTAAAACTCAGATGACTTTCTTGAGGCCCTCAGGCGAGGAAATTGAAAGCAGCTTCTATCCACAGTTTCCCCACGATTCCGCGGAATCGTCTGCGCAGGCCTTGAGCAGCATCGCGCCCGCAGTCGATTCAGGCACTGCTGTCACCGGTTGGCGGGGAGAGAATTGCGATTACAGCATGGTGGTAGATGCCTTGCTATGGCGTGATGGAGGCAGTGCGGGCCATCATTCAAGTAACGCAGCGGTTCACTCCACGTAAATACAACCGGATTCCAGCAGGTAGTCCAGCCACTGCGCGCCCTGTGGATTACGGGTGGCTGACGCAAGTTGATCACCCGCTAGTAGCGCCTGCCGACAGAGCGCCGCCTGCAGGGACAGTAAATCGTCGCTGAAGCAGCGGCTGTCGCCATTGGCGAAGACTACCAGGGTGTTTTCTTCGTGCTGCCAGGCAAGCCTGGCCGCCGGGTTGAGGGAAACGCGCAGCGGTCCATCGGCAAGAATCGCCCTGGCTTCCGCCAACTCATCGTCATCGGGGAAGGGGGTGTAGCAGGGTTCGGTAACCAGTTCGCCAAACCAGTGATTGCTCACCGACTCATCCAGCGCAGCCTGTAGCTGTGCCGCCACGCGCTCGAGGTCCCGGGGTCGGATCTCGCCGGCGCGGGTCGCCGGTTCCAGGCCGGCATCGTGGTAGAACTGTTCCGGCTCCAACTGGGTCAGTAACTGGTCGGTGAACCGCGACACCAGCTCGCTGACCCTGGGGGCGCGAAAACCGATGGAGAAGGTGGTGCATTCACCCTGGGCGATACCCCAGTGGGCGGTGCCGGGGGGCACATAGAGAATATCCCCGGGACTGAGCAGGAATTCCGCTTGCTGGTCGAAGTTCGCCAGGATGCGCAACTCATCATGGGCCGCAAGCGGGCTGTCGTGGTCACAGTACTGGCCCAGTCGCCATAAGCGCTGTCCCTCGCCCTGGAGCAGGAATACATCGTAGTTATCGTAGTGAGGGCCGACGCTGCCGCCGTCGCTGGCATAGCTGACCATGACATCGTCGATACGCCAGCGGGGAATGAAATCCACCAGCTGTCGCAGTCGCGCCACCTCGGGAATATAGTGGTCAACGGCCTGCACCAGCAGGGTCCAGGGGCCATCGCGCTGGAAATCGGCCTCGCTGAAGGGGCCGTGACTCAACTGCCACTGGTCAGCCTGGCAGCTAATAATGCGCGACTCGATACCGTCTTCCATCGCCAGCCCCGCCAGCTCACCGGCAGCGATCGGGACACGGAAGTCGGGCAGGGCCTGCGGCATCAGCAGCGGCTTGCGCTGCCAGTGGCGGGCCAGAAACGCGTCCTTGTCGATCTGCAGTTCCTGGCCCATGCGCTTACTCCTGGCTGATATTCCTGGCCTGGCTTGCCGCGTTGCCGATATAGCTGGCGGGGGTCAGGGCCAGTAGCTCCTTTTTCGCCTGTTCCGGGATGGCCAGCTTGCTCACAAAGTCCTGGATCACGGCCTTGCTCATGTCCTGGCCACGGGTCAGTTCCTTGAGCTTCTCGTAGGGTTTTTCGATGCCGTGGCGGCGCATGACGGTCTGGATCGGCTCGGCCAGCACTTCCCAGCTGTTGTCCAGGTCCGCGGCCAGGCGCTCCTCGTTGAGCTGCAGCTTGCCGATACCCTTGAGGCTGGCCTGGTAGGCGATCAGGCTGTACCCCGCGCCCACGCCCATGTTGCGCAGCACGGTGGAATCGGTGAGGTCGCGCTGCCAGCGGCTGACCGGCAGTTTCGCCGCCAGGTGGGAAAACACCGCGTTGGCCAGACCGAGATTGCCTTCGGAGTTCTCGAAGTCGATCGGGTTGACCTTGTGCGGCATGGTGGATGAGCCCACCTCGCCAGCCACGGTTTTCTGTTTGAAGTAGCCCAGCGAGATATAGCCCCAGACATCGCGGTCAAAGTCCAGCAGGATGGTATTGAAGCGGGCAATGGCGTCGAAGAGTTCCGCCATGTAATCGTGGGGCTCGATCTGGGTGGTATAGGGGTTCCAGGTGAGGCCCAGGGAAGTGACAAAGGATTCGGCGTTGGCCTGCCAGTCGACGTCGGGGTAGGCACTCAGGTGGGCGTTGTAATTACCGATGGCGCCGTTGATCTTGCCCAGGTACTCCACCTGGTCAATCTGTTTGAGCTGGCGCCGCAGGCGGGCCACCACGTTGGCGATTTCCTTGCCCATGGTCGAGGGGCTGGCGGTCTGGCCGTGGGTACGCGACAGCATGGGTACCTCGGCCGCATCCACCGCGATGGCGGACAGCGCCTCGACGATGTTGTCCATTTCGGGGCGCAGCACCGTTTCCACACCGTCGCGCAGCATCAGTGCGTGGGACAGGTTGTTGATGTCCTCGGAGGTGCAGGCAAAGTGAACGAATTCGGCAATCGCTTCCAGCTCTTCGTTGCCGGCAAAGCGCTCCTTGATGAAGTATTCCACCGCCTTCACATCGTGGTTGGTGGTGGCTTCGATATCCTTGATTCGGCGGGCATCGACCACGGCGAACTCATCCGCGATCCGGTTGAGCAGTTGCCTGGCCGAGGGGGACAGGGCCGGCACCTCGGCGATGCCCGGGTGGTCCGCCAGGCACTGCAGCCAGCGTACTTCCACCAGCACCCGGCGCCTGATCAGCCCGTACTCGCTGAATACGTCACGCAGGGCAGCAGTCTTGCTGCCGTAGCGTCCGTCGATGGGGGAAACTGCGGTGAGTGCTGAGAGGTCCATGAATGCTTCCTGAGATGATCTGAGGGGGCGGATTTTACACCACGGGGAGGTTGCGCGACAGCTTCTGGCTGGTTTCCAGCATGCGTTTGCGCTCGAACAACAGCCGCCAGCGCCGGCCGCCCAGCTGGCGCCAGAGGAAGGCCGAGCGAATGCCGGCGAGAAGCAGGGCGCGGATGATGTCGGCATTGACCTTGTCCTGCAGGTGCTGGGCGCTGCCGCTGACTTTGATGCGGAAGCGCAGCTTGCTGAGCGTATCCTGGTAAATGCCGGACACGCTGTGGCAGACCTCGTTGACGTGGCCGGCGAAGTGCTCGGCCTTGAAACTGGTGTGCTCGAGGCGGGCGTGCACCACCGACATCATTTCACTGCTGGCGGCAAACTTGCGCTCCAGGTAGAGCATGTTGAACACGTAGCGCACGATCTCGCGATTCTCTTCCGCCTGGCGGCTGGCCAGTATGGCGCTGAGATTGTTCAGGCCGAGTTTCACTCCCGCCAGGTCGCCGTAGATGGCGGCCACGTCCGCCGGATCGAACTCGAACAGGCTGTGGATGCTCGGCTCGAGAAATTCAATCGGGTAGCTGCCGGTTCGCGATACCTGGTCCACCAGCCGCGCGGCCTGGGCCACACCGGCCAGGGCGATGGTTTGCTGTTCCAGGGAGGAAAATTCGTGGCTCATTCAGGCGGTCTGCTTTATGACGCCACCACCGAGGCAAAGGTCTCCCTGGTAGAAGACCACGGATTGCCCGGGGGTTACAGCGCGTTGCGGTTGTTCGAAAGTCACCCTGTAGCCGTCAGCGATGCGGCTGACGGTGCAGGCCTGGTCCTGCTGGCGATAGCGGACCTTGGCCTTGCAGGCCAGCGGCAGGGCGGGTGGCTCGCCGGCGATCCAGTAGATCTCACCGGTACTCAGTTCACGCTTGAACAGGGCGGGGTGGTCATTGCCCTGGGCGACCAGCAGGACATTGTTGCCGAGGTCTTTATCCACCACATACCAGGGCGCATCCGGGTGATTGGCCAGGCCGCCGATACCCAGGCCCTGGCGCTGGCCAATAGTGTGATACATCAGGCCCTGATGCCGGCCCAGGTACTCACCGTCGAGGCTGTGGATTTCACCGGGCTGGGCGGGCAGGTACTGCTGGAGAAAGTCGCTGAAGCGGCGCTCGCCGATAAAGCAGATTCCGGTGGAGTCCTTCTTCTTCGCGGTGGCCAGCTGGTACTCTTCCGCCAGGGCGCGTACGTCGGGCTTGGCAATGTCGCCGACCGGGAACAGGGTCTTTTCCAGTTCCCGGTGGCCGACGGCGTGCAGGAAGTAACTCTGGTCCTTGTTCGCATCCAGGCCCTTGCGCAGCGTGGCCTTGCCGTCGCACTCTCCCCGGCGGGTGTAGTGGCCGGTGGCGATCAGGTCGGCGCCCAGCACCAGGGCATAGTCGAGAAAGGCCTTGAACTTGATTTCCCGGTTGCAGAGGATGTCCGGGTTGGGCGTGCGTCCGGCGCGGTATTCTTCCAGGAAGTGCTCGAACACGTTGTCCCAGTACTCGGCGGCAAAGTTGGCGCCGTGCAGGGTGATGCCCAGCTTGTCGGCGACCGCCTGGGCGTCAGCGAAGTCCTCTTTGGCGGTGCAGTACTCGGTGCCGTCGTCCTCTTCCCAGTTTTTCATGAACAGGCCTTCCACGGTATAGCCCTGCTCCTTCAGCAGCAGGGCAGATACCGAGGAGTCGACACCGCCGGACATGCCGACGATGACTTTTTTAGCAGCGTTCAGGCTCATCGATGTAGATCAGTTCCAGGGGATAGCAGTGGCCCCGGCGATACTGCTCTATGGTGGGCAGTACCAGGGGGCTGCGCATTCTAGCAGAGTTGGCCAGGATGTCATCGTAGCTCATCCAGTGCACGGCATGTATATCGGGGTCCAGCGCGGTATTTTCAAGCGGGCCCAGCGGCCGGGCGGCAAAACTGGTGCGGTAGTAGGTAATGCCGTTGGGCGCGGTCGCCAGCGACACCCCGACCACTCCGGTCAGGGCGACGTCCCAGCCGGTTTCTTCCCGGGTTTCGCGCCGAGCGGCGTCGACCAGGCGCTCGCCGGGATCCAGGTGACCGGCGGGCTGGTTGAATACCAGTCCGCCGGCGAGGGCATCGTGTTCCTCTACCATCAGGTAGCGGCCGTCTTGCTCGACCACGGTCGCCACGGTAACGTGGGGTGGCCAGCTGCCGGTTGTAGTCATCTGCGTTTCCTCTGGTGGCGTTTGTTGGCCGCGCCGGCTGGCCGGGTAGCCAGGTGCACCTGCTCAAGGCGGTGTTCACCCGGGTCGAGTCCGGCCAGCGACCAGTCGCCGATCCGGGTGCGCACCAGGCGCAGGGTGGGTAAACCCACTGCCGCCGTCATGCGCCGGACCTGCCGGTTGCGACCCTCGCGAATGGATAGCTCCAGCCAGCTGTCGGGCACCGACTTTCGTTCCCGCACGGGAGGGTTACGCGGCCACAGTACCGGTGGTTCAACCCTGCTTGCACGGGCGGGCAGGGTGGGGCCGTCCTTCAGCTCGACGCCCGCAGCCAGCGCGCCCAGGGCGGTTTCATCGATATCGCCCTCTACCTGCACCAGGTAGGTTTTCCACAGCTTGTGACGGGGATTGGCGATCTGCTGCTGCAGCCGGCCGTTGTCGGTGAGCAGCAGCAGGCCCTCACTGTCGTAGTCCAGGCGCCCGGCAGCCCGGTAACCCGGCAGCTGCAGGTAGTCGGCCAGGGTGCGGCGTCCGTCAGGGTCACTGAACTGGCTCAGCACCTGAAACGGCTTGTTGAAAAGAACGATGCTGGCCACGGGGTGGTGGGTTCCTTGTTGGTTGCCGGCACTGCCGTGCTTGACCGGCAGAAGTTGCCGCAGTATCTGCTATACTTCTGCCGCCTTTGCGGGTGTCCCGGAGATGCCCCGGTCAATCCAAGAACCCAGCAGCAGTGGAGTACAAGTATGGGCTACAAGCATATTCAGGTCCCCTCCGAGGGCGAAAAAATCAGCGTCAATGGGGACCACAGCCTGAACGTCCCTGACAATCCTATCATCCCCTACATCGAAGGTGACGGGATCGGCGTGGATATCAGCCCGGTGATGATCGACGTGGTCAACGCCGCGGTGGAAAAAGCCTACAACGGGCAGAAGAAAATCTCCTGGATGGAAATCTACACCGGCGAGAAAGCCGCTGAGCTCTATGACGGCGACTGGTTCCCGGAGGAAACCCTGGAGGCCATCAAGGCCTATTCAGTGGCAATCAAGGGGCCCCTGACCACGCCGGTGGGCGGCGGCTTCCGCTCCCTCAACGTGGCCCTGCGCCAGGAGCTGGACCTCTATACCTGCCTGCGCCCGGTGCGCTGGTTCGAGGGTGTGCCTTCGCCGGTGAAAGACCCCGGCGCCTGCAACATGGTGATCTTCCGCGAAAATTCCGAGGACATATACGCCGGTATCGAGTACCAGGCGGGCTCCGCCGAAGCGCAGAAAGTGGTGGATTTCATTATCAACGAAATGGGTGCCACCAAAATCCGCTTTCCGCAAAATGTCGGCATCGGTATCAAGCCGGTGTCGGAAGAGGGTACCAAGCGCCTGGTGCGCAAGGCCATCCAGTACGCCATCGACCAGGACCTGCCCTCCGTCACCCTGGTGCACAAGGGCAATATCATGAAATTCACCGAGGGCGCATTCCGCGACTGGGGTTATGAACTGGCCCAGGAGGAATTCGGCGGCCGCCTGCTGGACGGCGGCCCCTGGGTGACCCTGAACAACCCCAACACCGGCCGCGAGATCGTGGTCAAGGACGTGATCGCCGACGCCATGCTGCAGCAGGTGCTGACCCGGCCGAAAGAATACAGCGTGGTCGCCACCCTGAACCTCAACGGCGACTACCTGTCGGATGCGCTGGCCGCCCAGGTTGGCGGCATTGGTATCGCCCCGGGCGCCAACCTGTCGGACACCATCGCCCTGTTTGAAGCCACCCACGGTACCGCGCCCAAGTACGCGGGCCAGGACAAGGTCAACCCGGGTTCGCTCATACTCTCAGCGGAAATGATGCTGCGCCACCTGGGCTGGAACGAGGCCGCGGACCTGATCATCAACGGCATGAACGGCGCGATCCAGGCCGGTACGGTCACCTATGACTTCGAGCGACTGATGGAGGGGGCGACCCTGCTCAGCTGCTCCGAGTTCGGGCAGGCCATCGTCAAGTCCATGTAGTACCGCTACTGCAGGCTGCCGCGAAAGGCTCACAGGCAACTGTGGGCCTTTTTTCTCGGTAACTGAGTGCCCTGATGCGCTGAAACAGTGAACAGATTAGCGGCAATACCACTACAAACGCAGCGGCTTTGTCCAGTTTGCGGCCCCTTGAAAACACGAGTATTGTATCCATATACAGCAGTCAACAGGCACAGAGACAAGAGTGGTAGCGTGGAGTACATCCATACACACAGCAACATGCGTATGAGTAAAGAGGAGCATGACTCGGACAGCGGGCTGGCCCTGCAGGAGAGCAAACCCGAGCTGAAGCGGCCGCCGCTGTTCAAGGTTGTGCTGATAAACGACGACTACACGCCGATGGAGTTCGTGGTGGAAGTGCTGGAAACCTTCTTCCGCATGAACCGCGAACAGGCGACGCACGTCATGTTGACCGTGCATACCCAGGGAAAGGGGGTCTGTGGCATTTTTACCCGTGATATCGCCGAGACCAAGGCGGCACAGGTAAACCAGTACGCGAGGGAGAACGAACACCCGCTGCTGTGTGAAATCGAGGCATCAGAGGGCTAGCGCCCGGGAGTGGTATATGCTGAGTAATGATCTGGAACAGTCCCTGAACGACGCCTTCCGCGGCGCCAGGGCCAAGCGCCATGAGTTCATGACGGTCGAGCACCTGTTGCTGGCGCTGCTGGACAACAACGACGCGATCCGGGTGCTCAAGGCCTGTGGCGCCGATATCAGCGGCCTGCGCGGCGACCTGGTTGAGTTCGTCGATGCCACCACTCCCCTGATTCCAGAAGACGAGGAGGACCGGGACACCCAGCCCACGCTCGGTTTCCAGCGCGTGCTGCAGCGGGCGGTGTTCCATGTGCAGTCCTCGGGCAAGAGCGAGGTAACCGGCGCCAACGTCCTGGTAGCCATCTTCAGCGAATCCGAAAGCCAGGCCGTATTCTTCCTCAAGACCCAGAATATTGCCCGCCTGGACGTGGTGAATTACATCACCCACGGTATTTCCAAGGTGTCTGGTGACGGCGATGCCAGCGCCCCCGATCCAGCGGTTGACAGCGACGGCAACGTAGCCGAAGAAGGGGAGGCCAACCCCCTGGACAGCTACTCCACCAACCTCAACAAGGAGGCGGCGGAGGGCCATATTGACCCGCTGATCGGCCGGGTGCCGGAGGTGGAGCGGGTGGCGCAGATACTCGCCCGGCGGCGCAAGAACAACCCCCTGCTGGTCGGAGAATCCGGGGTTGGCAAGACGGCCATTGTCGAGGGCCTGGCCAAGAAGATCGTCGACGGCGATGTGCCGGACCTGCTCAAGGACGCTGTCGTTTACTCGCTGGACCTGGGCTCGCTGCTGGCGGGCACCAAGTACCGCGGCGATTTCGAGAAGCGCTTCAAGGGGCTGCTGGCGGAGTTGAAGAAGCGCGAGCATGCCATCCTGTTTATCGACGAGGTGCACACCATTATCGGCGCCGGCGCCGCCTCCGGCGGAGTAATGGACGCCAGCAACCTGCTCAAGCCGCTGCTCAGCTCCGGCAAGCTGCGCTGCGTCGGTTCCACCACCTTCCAGGAATACCGGGGCATCTTCGACAAGGACAAGGCCCTCAGTCGCCGCTTCCAGAAGATTGACGTGCTCGAGCCGAGCCCGGAAGATGCCTACAAAATCCTCAAGGGGCTCAAGCCGCGCTTCGAGGAGCACCACGGGCTGCGCTACACCGACAAGGCCCTCAAGGTGGCGACCGATCTCTCGGCGCGTTACATCACCGATCGTTTCCTGCCCGACAAGGCCATCGACGTGATCGACGAGGCCGGGGCCTACCAGCAGTTGCAGCCCCCCTCCAAGCGCAAGAAAGTCATCGGCGTGGGGGATATCGAATCGGTGATCGCCAAGATCGCCCGGATTCCCCCGAAAACGGTCAGCACCGATGACAAGGAGACCCTGCAAAAACTGGAGTCCAACCTGCAGATGGTGGTGTTCGGCCAGGGCCAGGCCATCAGCAGCCTGGCGACCTCAATCAAGCTCGCCCGCGCCGGCCTCAAGGCCGCCGACAAGCCGATTGGCTCGTTCCTGTTGGCCGGCCCCACCGGGGTCGGCAAGACCGAGGTAACCCGGCAACTGGCCATGCAGCTGGGGCTGGAGCTGATTCGTTTCGACATGTCCGAGTACATGGAGCGGCACACCGTGTCACGGCTGATCGGCGCGCCGCCCGGTTATGTCGGCTTCGACCAGGGCGGGCTGCTCACCGATGCGGTGACCAAGCACCCGCACGCGGTGGTCCTGCTCGACGAGATCGAGAAGGCGCACCCGGAAGTGTTCAACCTGCTGCTGCAGGTGATGGACCACGGCACCCTGACCGACAACAACGGCCGCAAGGCGGATTTCCGCAATGTCATCCTGGTGATGACCACCAATGCCGGCGCCGAGAGCATCAGCCGCCGTACCATCGGCTTTACCCGCCAGGACCACAGCACTGACGGCATGGAGGCCATCAACCGGATGTTCACCCCCGAGTTCCGCAACCGGCTGGACAGCATCGTCCAGTTCGAGCCGCTGGGCGAGGATGTGATTCTCACGGTGGTCGACAAGTTCCTGACCGAACTTCAGGGCCAGCTGGACGAGAAGCGGGTGACCATCGACGTGGACGAGGACGCCCGCCTGTGGCTGGTGGAGAAAGGTTACGACCAGCACATGGGCGCCCGGCCCATGGAGCGCATCATCCAGGAACACATCAAGAAGCCGCTGGCGGAACTGGTACTGTTCGGCGACCTGGCCCGTTCCGGGGGCACCGCGCTGGTGCGGCTCAACAAGGCCGACGACAGGCTGGAAGTGCGGGTCGAGGAAGAGGAGGTCGCCCTGGAAGAGGACTAGCGAGCGCTGTATTAGCGCTCGCGGTAGGTGATGCGGCCCTTGCTCAGGTCGTAGGGAGTCAGTTCAACGCGCACCTTGTCGCCCGTGAGAATGCGAATGTAGTTCTTGCGCATCTTGCCCGAGATGTGGGCGGTCACAATGTGGCCATTTTCCAGCTCAACGCGGAAAGTAGTGTTGGGCAGGGTGTCGATCACCTCGCCTTCCATTTCGATCTGGTCTTCTTTCGCCATGTGGCGGCTTTCCTCGGTATAAAAACAGGGGCGCATTTTGCCTGAAACGGCAAGCTGTTTCTAGCTTATTTGCTGTTAATTCTGAGCTCTTTGCGGCACACTCCAGCCCCCGCTAGTTGCGCTCGGGGTACGCTACAAGCACTTCCCTGTGCGCTCGGCTTCGCACATCCATGTGCTCAGACGCCCCCGATCACAACTAGCGGCGCCTGAAGCTCTCAGAGTTCTCGGATTTACTAAAGTAACGTCGTCCAGCGGCCGTTGATGTAGACTTCCAGGGGGCGGTACTCGGACTTGTAGGCCATTTTGCGGCAGTTCTTGATCCAGTAACCCAGGTAGAGGTAGTCCAGGCCCTGTTCCCGGGCCTTTTCCACCTGCCAGAGAATGGCGTAGCGGCCCAGGCTCCGTTTCTCGGCATCGGGGTCGAAGAAGGTGTAGATGGCGGACAGGCCGTCGAGTAATTCATCCACGACCGAGATGGCGGTGAGCCTGCCGTCATCGTAGAAGCGGAAGTAGCGGGTGCACTCCCAGGCATTGTCGAGAAAGGACAGGTACTGCTCCCGGTCCGGCGGGTACATGTCGCCATCGGCGTGGCGTTGCTCGATATAGCGCCGGTACAGGTCGAAGGCGGCCTCATCGCGGATATCCTCGGTTTGCTCCACCTCCAGGTCCTTGTTGCGGCCGCTGGTTCGGCGCTGGGCGCGGTTGGGAGCAAAATCAGCTACTGGAATGCGGGCGGGGATGCAGGCATCGCAGCCGTTGCAGTGCGGGCGGTACAGGTGGTTGCCGCTGCGCCTGAAGCCCAGCACCGACAGGTTGCTGTACAGGCTCTGGTCCACCTCCTGGCGCGGATCGACAAACAGGGTGGTGGCCTCCCGTTCATCCAGGTAGCTGCAGCTGTGGGGGTAGGTCGTATAGACCTTGAGGTCCCGCAGTGAAGAGGTCACAACAAATCTCCGCAAGTCTCCGGCAGTTGCCAGACACTGTTATCGTGGGCGACGTCTATAGTTTGGGCAAGCAAGGCCTCGAAGTCCAGTCGGCTGATATTGCGGGCGCCCAGGGAGTTGAGGTGGTCGCTCTCCACCTGGCAGTCGATGGCCCGGAATCCGCCGCGTTTGAGGATATCGACCAGGGCCGCGAGGGCAACCTTGGAGGCGTCGCGCTCCTCGCTGAACATGGATTCGCCGAAATACATGCGCCCGATAGCGATGCCGTAAAGCCCGCCCACCAGTTCCCCGGCCTCGTTGAGCACCTCCACCGAGTGGGCATGGCCGATATGGTACAGGTCACAGTAGGCGGCGAGCATATCGTCGCCTATCCAGGTGCCGAGCCCGTCGCCGCGCAGCTGGGCGCAGTGGCGCATCACCGCCTCGAAGCGCTGGTCCACCGCCAGCCGGAAGCGATTCCTGCGCAGGGTCTTGCGCAGCGAGCGGGAGACGTGCAGCTCCCCGGGGAACAATATCGACCGCGGGTCCGGGGTCCACCACAGCACCGGCTGGGGCTCCTCGTACCAGGGGAAAATACCCCGCCGGTAGGCGTCGAGCAGGCGTGCCGGGGAGAGATCGCCACCCACCGCCAGCAGCCCGTTGGGGTAATCCAGGGCTTCGCTGGTGGGCGGGAAGGCATCCCCCGTGTGTAGCTGTTGAATCGCGCGCATGGGCTTATTAAACCAGGTAGGGGGCCCGGCGAACGCCGGGATCTATCCGCGAAGGTGCTGCACCCTAGAGATTGTCCAGGTATTTTTCCGCATCCAGCGCCGCCATGCAGCCGAAGCCGGCGGAGGTCACCGCCTGGCGATAGATATGGTCGCCCACGTCGCCGGCGGCGAATACGCCCGGCGCGCTGGTGCTGGTAGCATTGCCATCCAGGCCGCTCTTGATGATGATATAGCCGTCCTTCATCTCCAGCTGGCCGGCAAACATGTCGGTGTTGGGCTTGTGGCCGATGGCGATAAAGACGCCAGCGAGGTCGATTTCCGAGGCGCTATCGTCCTTGACGTGCTTGATACGCATGCCGGTCACTCCGCTGTCATCGCCCAGCACCTCGTCCAGTACGTGGTCCCACAGGATAGTGACCTTGCCTTCCTTTTCGCGGGCAAACAGCCGGTCCTGCAGTACTTTCTCCGCCCGCAGGGCATCGCGACGGTGCACCAGGGTCACATGTTCGGCGATGTTGGCCAGGTACAGGGCCTCCTCAACGGCGGTGTTGCCGCCGCCGATGACTGCGACCTTTTTGTTGCGGTAGAAGAAACCGTCGCAGGTAGCGCAGGCGCTGACGCCCTTGCCCATGAACGCCTCTTCCGAGGGCAGCCCAAGATACTGTGCCGAGGCGCCGGTGGCGATGATCAGGGCATCGCAGGTGTAGCTGCCGGTACCCTTGAGCAGCATGGGGCGGGCGTTCACGTCTACCTCGTCGATGTGATCGAAGACGATCTCGGTGTCGAAGCGCTCCACGTGCTGCTGCATATTCTGCATCAGTTCGGGGCCCTGGAGTTCAGCGTGGCCGCCGGGCCAGTTCTCCACCTCGGTGGTGGTGGTCAGCTGGCCGCCCTGCTGCATGCCGGTAATGACCACCGGGTTCAGGTTGGCGCGGGCGGCATAGACCGCCGCCGTGTAGCCGGCTGGTCCGCTGCCGAGAATAATCAGGGGGATGTGACGTGCTTCACTCATCGAATTGGCTTCCTTGGTTGGGTCGGCGGCCGTGGCCGGGCGAAAACGGATATACTGTGCTCTCTATTGGGGCCGACTATGGTACTTTAAAGGGGAAAATCCGACAAAGGTTCGGAAAATTCTAAATAATAGCCATAAGTCTTTGAAAAAGAAGCAGAATGGGCGACAATTGCCCCTGGCTATGAGGCCGATAGCAGGCCTTGCACAGGGGATAGCGGGAAAGGGCAGTAACAAGCGTGCCAGACACAACCAATACCGAATCATTCATGGGTCCGCGGCTGCGTGAGGGCGCCTTTATCGGCGTCAGCGCAATCTGCCTGTACCTGCTGCTGGCGCTGTTGACCTACAGCCCGCGGGATCCCGGCTGGTCCGCCAGCGGCACCGGCGGCAGCATTGCCAATCTGGGCGGCCCCACTGGCGCCTGGCTGGCCGACGTGTTTTTCTCCCTGGTCGGCTACGCCGCCTACCTGTTTCCCATCCTGCTGGCCTACCGCGCGGTGGTGATCCTGGTCGAGCGCAGGGAAGAAAAGCCTTTTGACTGGCTCACCTTCGGCATCCGTACCCTGGGCCTGGTGCTGGTGATGATCGCCGGCACTGCACTGGCGGCCATGAACGATACCGGCACCACCGCGCTGCCCCAGGGGGCCGGCGGCATTCTCGGCCAGGCTATTGGCAGCTCTTTCACCCTCGCCTTCAGCGCCGTGGGCAGCCGGCTTATCCTGCTGGCGGTATTCCTCTTCGGCATGACCATTTTTACCGATCTCAGCTGGCTCAAGCTGATGGACCGGCTCGGCTCCTGGGCGCTGCGGGGCTTTGAGCGCTCCCGCGCCTGGGTGATCAGGACCGTGGACGATTTCCGCGCCAGGCGGGAGCGGGACAGGGCGGTGGAGGCCCGCAAAGTGGTCATCGAGCAGCATGTCGAGAAGGAGAAAAAGCGCAAGCCGCCGAAAATCAAGCCGCTCAAGCCGAAGGCGGAAACGTCCGAGCGGGTGGAAAAGGAAAAGCAGCAGCCGCTGTTCGATGCCCCCACCACCGGCGAACTGCCGCACCTGGATTTGCTGGATGCCGAGGTCAAGGATCCCAACAAGGGCTTCTCCAAGGAAAACCTGGAGGCGATGTCGAAGCTGCTGGAGCTGAAACTGGCGGACTTCGGGGTCACCGCCGAGGTGACCGCGGTTTATCCGGGGCCGGTCATCACCCGCTTTGAGATCCAGCCCGCACCGGGGGTAAAGGTGTCGCGCATTTCCAACCTCGCCAAGGACCTGGCGCGCTCGCTGGCGGTGATTTCGGTGCGGGTAGTGGAAGTGATACCCGGCAAGTCGGTGGTAGGTATCGAGATTCCCAACGAGGACAGGGAAATCGTCAACTTCCGGGAAGTGCTGGCCTCCCGGGCCTTTGACCAGTCCAAGTCACCCCTGACCCTGGCCCTGGGCCACGATATCTCTGGCCAGCCGGTGTGCGCCGACCTGGCCAAAATGCCCCACCTGCTGGTCGCCGGCACCACTGGTTCCGGCAAGTCGGTGGGGGTGAACGCCATGCTGCTGAGCCTGCTGTACAAGTCAGGTCCGGAGGATGTGCGCATGATCCTGGTGGACCCGAAAATGCTGGAGTTGTCGGTCTACGATGGCATTCCCCACCTGCTGACCCCGGTCATCACCGACATGAAGGATGCCGCCAATGGCCTGCGCTGGTGCGTGGCGGAGATGGAACGGCGTTACAAGCTGATGGCCGCCCTCGGTGTGCGCAACCTCGGCGGCTACAACCGCAAGGTCCAGGACGCGACCAGGGCCGGTACGCCGATCGCCGACCCCCTGTGGACCCCGGATCCAATTTTTGCCGAAACCGACGAGGAGCAGACACCGCCGAACCTGGAGCGGTTGCCCTCGATCGTCGTGGTCATCGATGAGTTTGCCGACATGATGATGATTGTCGGCAAAAAGGTGGAGGAGTTGATTGCCCGTATCGCCCAGAAGGCGCGGGCGGCGGGGATCCACCTCATCCTGGCGACCCAGCGCCCCTCGGTGGATGTCATCACCGGCCTGATCAAGGCCAACGTACCCACCCGCATCGCCTTCCAGGTTTCCTCCAAGGTGGATTCCCGCACCATTCTGGACCAGGGCGGCGCCGAGCAGCTGCTGGGACACGGCGACATGCTGTACCTGCCGCCGGGCTCAGGGGTGCCCAACCGGGTGCACGGCGCCTTCTGTTCCGACGAGGAGGTGCACCGGGTGGTCGCCGACTGGAAGCGTCGCGGCGAGCCCCTGTACATCGATGGCCTGCTGGACGAGGGTGGGCAGACGCCGGTTACCGCCGGGGAACTCCAGGCCAGTGGCGGTGACGAAGATGATGAGAGCGATGCGCTCTACGATGAAGCGGTGCACTACGTGACCCAGAGCCGCAGGGCGTCCATTTCCAGCGTGCAGCGCAAGTTGCGCATCGGCTACAACCGCGCCGCCAGGCTGATCGAGGCCATGGAAGCCGCGGGCGTGGTCAGCGAAATGGGCAGTAACGGGCAGCGCGAGGTGCTGGCGCCCCCACCAGTGGAAGATTGACAAGCCAACAATGAAGAAAATCGTACTCCTGTTCGCCCTCGGGTTGTGCCTGGTCGCTGGCATTGCCCGCTCCGGGAACGCTGCCACCGAGCAGTTAATCCTGCTGCTGGCCGACCTGCAGCAGCTGCAGGGCGAGTTCCGCCAGACCCAGTACGGTGACGGGGAGAGTGGCGTAACCGGCAATAGCAGCGGGCGCTTCAAGCTGCTCAAACCGCACTACGTCAGCTGGGAAATTGACAGTCCTGACAAGCAGCTGATCGTTGCTGACGGGGAGTACCTGTGGCATTTCGACCGCGACCTGGAAACGGTGACCCGCAGGCCGGTGGCGGGGCAACAGGATTTGTCGCCGCTGCAAATCCTCGCCGGTGACAGCAGCCTTTTGCGCGAAAACTTTGTGGTTGCCAATACCGGCCAGGGCCGCTTCCAGCTGGCGCCCCTCGATGGCAACGCCGCCTTCAAGTCACTGACCCTGGTGTTTGTCGACGGCCAGGTGAGTGCCATGGAAGTGGTCGACAAACTCAATCAACGGCTGTTTATCGAATTGCTGGCGGTAGATGCCGATGCACCCCTGAAGCCTGCGGACTTCGCCTTCGTACCCCCGGAGGGCGTTGACTTGTTCTACCATGACCAGTGACCTGTTTGCAGCGGGCAGTGGCGGTTACCAGCCGCTGGCGGCCCGCATGCGACCGGTGGACCTGGCCGGCTATGCCGGGCAAAGTCATATCCTCGCCCCCGGCAAACCCCTGCGGGAGGCCATCGACCGGCGCCAGCTGCACTCGATGATCTTCTGGGGGCCACCGGGGGTCGGCAAGACCACCCTGGCGCGTATCGCCGCGGAAGCCGCCGACGCCTACTTCCTGCAGATTTCCGCCGTTCTGTCCGGGGTCAAGGAGATCAGGGAGGCGATAGCCCAGGCCCGACAGCACAAGGCCGCCGGGCGGGACACCGTGTTGTTTGTCGATGAGGTCCACCGCTTCAACAAGGCCCAGCAGGACGCCTTCCTGCCCTATGTGGAGGACGGCACCGTCATTTTTGTCGGCGCCACCACCGAGAACCCGTCCTTTGAGCTCAATAACGCCCTGCTGTCCCGGACCCGGGTCTACAAGCTGCGCTCCCTGGAGAGCGACGAGCTGCTGGGAGTATTGCAGCGCGGGCTGGCGGAACTGGGCGGTGGCGTGCGCGCCAGCGATGACAGTCTGCAACTGATCGCCGCCCAGGCGGACGGGGATGCCCGCCGGGCACTGAACCTGCTGGAACTGGCCGCGGACCTGGCGGAAGACAGCGAAATCACCGGCGACACCCTGAAAGAAGTGCTGCAGGCCTCGCTGCGTCGCTTCGACAAGGGCGGCGACCTGTTTTACGACCAGATCAGCGCTCTGCACAAGTCGGTGCGGGGCAGTGCTCCCGACGCCGCGCTGTACTGGCTTTGCCGTATGCTCGACGGCGGTTGCGACCCGATTTACGTCGCCCGGCGGGTGGTGCGCATGGCCAGCGAGGATATCGGCAATGCCGATCCCCGGGCCCTGACCATCGCCCTGGACGCCTGGCAGGTGCAGGAGCGCCTGGGCAGCCCGGAAGGGGAGCTGGCCATCGCCCAGGCCATCGTCTACCTGGCCTGTGCCGCCAAGAGTAACGCGGTTTACACGGCCTACAAGGCGGCCCGGTCGGAGGTGGCAGAGGGCGCCAGCCTGGAGGTTCCGCTGCACCTGCGCAACGCCCCCACCAGCCTGATGAAGGACATGGACCACGGCGCCGATTACCGCTATGCCCACGATGAGGAGGGGGGCTACGCGGCCGGGGAGAACTACTTTCCCGCGGCGCTGGCGGACCGGCAGTACTACTATCCGGTGGACCGCGGGCTGGAAAAGAAGATTGGCGACAAGCTGGAGTACCTGCGCGGGCGGGACAAAAGCAGTACAATACGCCGCTACGACTGAAGCACTTCCCGGTACGGATGAAATACCTGCTGTTTATCGCCCTGGGCGGCGCCGCTGGCGCTGTCTCGCGCTACCTGCTTTCCTCCTGGGCGCACGCCCTGTGGGAGGGCAAGTGGCCGCTGGGCACCTTGCTGGTAAACATGCTGGGCTCCTTTCTTATCGGGGTGGTGTTCGTATTGATCGAGAGGCAGGTGCTGCACCAGGACTGGCGCAGCGTGCTGATGGTGGGCTTTCTTGGCGCCTTCACCACCTTTTCCACGTTTTCGCTGGAGAGCATCGCCCTGATGGAGAATGGGCATACCGGCCACGCGCTGGCTTATATGGCGGTCAGCGCCGTCAGCTGCGTATTCATGGCCGGCCTCTCGATACACCTGACCCGCGCGCTGATCTAGCGCGCCGTCACCCCAGGACTTTTGCAGGCACAGGAACAATCAGCACATGTTGGATATCAAGACCGTCAGGCAGGACCCGCAAGCCGTCGCCACCGCGTTGCGCAAGCGCGGCTTTGTTTTTGACGTTGACCAATTCACCGCCCTCGACGCCCGGCGCAAGCAGGCCGATGTGGATAGCCAGAACCTGCTGGCCGAGCGCAAGGCCGCCTCAAAGCAAATAGGCGCCCTGGTAGGCCAGGGCATGAGCGTCGATGACGCCAAGGCCCAGGTCAATGAAACCCTGGAAAAAATCGCCAGCCAGATCGATACCCTGACCGGCGAGGCGAAGCAGGTGCAGGCGCAGCTGGAAGAACTGTTGCTGGCGGTGCCCAACATTCCGGCAGAGGACGTGCCGGAAGGGGCCAGCGAGGACGATAACCGGGAAGTCGGGCGCTGGGGCGAACCGCGCCGGCTGGACTTTGAGGTCAGGGACCACGTCGCCCTCGGTGAAGCGCTGGGGGAGATGGATTTCGAAACCGCGGGCAAGATCACCGGCTCGCGCTTCAATGTCATGTACGGCGGCCTGGCCCGCCTGCATCGCGCACTGATCCAGTTCATGCTCGACCAGCACACCGGCGAACACGGTTACCGTGAAATCTACGTGCCCTATATCGTCAACAGCGATTCCCTGCGCGGCACCGGGCAGTTACCCAAATTCGAGGAGGACCTGTTCAAGCTCGAGGGTGAGCAGGGCTACTACCTGATTCCCACCGCTGAGGTGCCGGTGACCAACGTCGGCCGGGAGCGTATTTTCGAGGACGCGGAACTGGGCGAGGAGGGAGTCAAGTTCGCCTGCCATACGCCCTGCTTCCGCAGCGAGGCCGGCAGTTACGGGCGCGACACCCGGGGCATTATCCGCCAGCACCAGTTTGAAAAAGTGGAGCTGGTGCAGTTCGTGCGCCCCGCCCAGTCCGACGCCGCCCTGGAAGCCCTTACCGGCCACGCCGAAAAGATCCTGCAGCTGCTCGAGCTGCCCTATCGCAAGGTGATCCTCTGCGGCGGTGACATCGGCTTCTCCGCCCGCAAGACCTATGACCTCGAGGTCTGGCTGCCCGCCCAGGACACCTATCGCGAGATATCCTCCTGCAGCAATTTCGGCGATTACCAGGCCCGGCGCATGCAGGCCCGCTGGCGCAATCCCGAAACCGGCAAGCCCGAACTCCTGCACACCCTCAATGGTTCCGGCCTGGCGGTTGGCCGCACCCTGGTGGCCATCCTGGAGAATTACCAGCAGGCGGACGGCAGCATCGGCATACCCGCCGTGCTGCAGCCCTATATGGGTGGCCGGGCCACATTGGGCGCCTGACATGCAGTACCTGCCCGTCTGCCTGCAGGTTCGCAATGCGCCGGTAGTGCTGGTGGGCGGGGGCACCGTGGCCACCCGTAAGGCCCGCTTGTTGCTGCGCGCCGGGGCCAGTCTCACCGTGGTGGCGCCGGAGATTACGCCTGAGCTGGAGCAGCTGCTGGCTGAACACGGCGGTAACTGGCAGCAATCCCGCTACCGCGAGTCGGACCTGCACGGGCGCATGCTGGTGGTCGCCGCGACCCCTGATCGGGCGGTCAACGAGCAGGTCCATGCCGATGCCCGGGCCCTCAACCTGCCGGTTAACGTGGTCGATTCTCCCGACCTGTGCACTTTTATTTTTCCGTCCATCGTCGACCGTGATCCGCTGTTGATTGCCATCAGCTCATCCGGCCGCAGCCCGGTGCTGGCGCGGCAGCTCAGACGCAAAATCGAGGCCA
Source organism: Seongchinamella sediminis (assembly GCF_003457605.1). Classification (GTDB taxonomy): domain Bacteria; phylum Pseudomonadota; class Gammaproteobacteria; order Pseudomonadales; family Halieaceae; genus Halioglobus; species Halioglobus sediminis. Next base: position 31,612 of record NZ_QRAN01000023.1, on the reverse strand, counting down.
TGGTGCCGGCTGCCTACGGTCGCCTGGCGCAATTTGCCGGGCGCGTTCGTGATCGCGTCAAGGCGGCCATTCCAGAGGAGACACCCCGGCGGCTGTTCTGGGAGCAGGTCATGGAGGGCGCTGTGGCGGAGCAGGTCATGGGCGGCAGGGAGGCCCGGGCGGAAGCGCTGCTGGAGCAGCTGCTGCAGGATACCTCAGCACACCACAACGGCGAGGTCTACCTGATTGGCGCCGGCCCCGGCGACCCGGATTTGATGACCTTCAAGGCCGTTCGCCTGCTGCAGAGTGCCGATGTGGTGCTCTACGACCGACTGGTCTCTGCGGGCATACTGGAGATGTCCCGGCGGGACGCCGAGCGCATCTACGTCGGCAAACGGCGGGATGAGCACGCCGTGCCGCAGGGAAAGATTAACCAGCTGCTGGTTGACCTGGCGCTGCAAGGCAAGCGCGTGGCGCGGCTGAAGGGCGGCGACCCCTTCATTTTCGGCCGCGGCGGCGAGGAGATCGAGCTGTTGGCACGGCACCGGGTACCGTTCCAGGTGGTGCCGGGCATTACCGCCGCCAGCGGAGCGGCCTGTTATGCCGGCATTCCCCTGACCCATCGTGACCACGCCCAGTCGGTACGCTTTGTCACCGGTCACCTCAAGGATGGCAGCAGCGATCTGGACTGGCGCTCATTCCAGTCAGACACAGAGACCCTGGTGTTTTACATGGGCCTGGTGGGCCTGCCGCTTATCTGCGCCCGGTTGCAGGACAACGGCCGGCGTGCAGATACGCCAATCGCCCTTATCGAACGAGCGACCTCAAACGAGCAGCGGGTCATCACCGGCACCCTGGCGACCATGGCAGGGATTGTGGAGCGGGAGCAGCCCAGGGCGCCGACGCTGATAATCGTCGGCAGCGTGGTGCGCTTGCACCGGCAGCTGAGCTGGTTCGGCGAGGAGTAGGTTCCGGCTCGCGCCGGAATGACTGAACGGCCAGGGGCATGACCGGGAACGGCAGGTAGTCGCCTGCCGGGTCTTCTCAGTTCTTTTCCTGCACATTCGCCGCGTAGCGCTGCTGCTTCAGCACCAGCGCATCCACCAGCACGTTACCGGCCTCGGAGAGCAGCACATCCGGCTCCTCATCTTCCCCGGCGTTGCTGTCGTCGCTGCTGTCTGCACTGGCGAGTTCGTCCGCGGCGCCTTCGTCCTCGTCATCCTCGTCCAGAGATGCCAGTGGCTCCTCACCCCGGGCAACCCGGCGCTTGTTCTCGATGGCCAGGGCCTTCTGTTTCTGGGACTCGCGCAGGGCGATACGTTGTTCCTCGTTGAGCGGCAGACGGTCCAGTTCGCGGGTTTCCGCCGCCAGGGCGATCTGGTCTTCCAGGTAGACGAAATCCGGGTTGTTGTGGCTGCGTTCCTGGAACAGGCCGGTAACATGCGGCAGCACCGTGCTCAGGTCATCGTAACGGCGATGCCGCACGGAATTGATCTGGTCCCAGTTGAGGGCGTGATCCAGGGCGCTCTCGCCGATTTCCTCGATGTCGAATAGCGAGGGGAAGGCCAGGTCCGGCACCACGCCGCGGTGCTGGGTGCTGTCGCCGGAGATACGGTAGAACTTGCTCTCGGTGATTTTCAGCTGGCCCTCGGTCAGGGGCGTCAGGGTCTGTACCGTGCCCTTGCCGAAGGAGCGGTCACCGACAATGATGCCGCGCTCGTAGTCCTGGATAGCGCCAGCAAAAATTTCCGAGGCCGAGGCGCTGAGACGGTTGATCAACACCACCAGCGGGCCGTCGTAATACTCGCTTTTCAGCCGCTTGCCGTCGCGCCAGACCCGGCGCGAGGAATGGCGTATCTGCACGGTGGGGCCGTACTCGATAAACAGCCCGGTCAACTCGTTGGCCTCCTGCAGGGAGCCGCCGCCGTTATTGCGCAGGTCGACCACCAGGCCGTCGATGTCTTCTTCCTGCAGTTCCTGCAACAGTCTTTTCACATCGCGGGTGGTGCTCTTGTAATCCTTGTCGCCGCGGCGCATCGCTTGGAAGTCAATATAAAAGGCGGGAATGTCGATCACCCCCACTTTCAGCGTGTCGTCGCCGTTGGGTATTTCGAGAATCTCTTTCTGGGCAGATTGCTCCTCCAGCTTGACCTTGTTGCGCACGATGGTGATCACCTTGCGCTCGTCGGTGGTCTTGGACTTGGCCGGAATGACCTGCAGGCGAACCGTGGAGTCCTTGGGGCCGCGGATCAGCTGCACCACCTCGTCGAGGCGCCAGCCGACGACGTCCTCGATGTGGCCGTCGTCGCCCTGGCCGACGCCGACAATGCGGTCGGAGGGCCGCAGCTCACCCTGCTTGTCGGCGGGCCCCTTGGGAACCAGGCGGGCAACCTTGGTGTATTCGTCTTCGGCCTGCAGCACAGCGCCAATGCCTTCCAGCGACAGGCTCATGTTGATGTTGAAATTTTCCGAGCGCCGCGGCGAGAAGTAATTGGTGTGGGGATCGTAGAGCTCGGTGAGCGCGTTGGCATAGATCTGGAACACATCCTGGCTGTTGTACTGGTCAACCCGCTTGAGCTGGTTGCGGTAGCGGCGGCTGAGGGTTTCCGGTATTTCCTCTGCGGGCTTGTCCGCCAGGCGCAGGCTCAGTACCTGGTTCTTCAGGTGCTTGCGCCAGCGTTCGTCCAGTTCTGCCTGGTCGCGCGCCCACTGCCGGTCATCGGTGTCCAGTTCGTAGTACTCATCCACCGTGAAGTCCATGGCGGCCACGGTTTGTTCGAGGTTTTCATTGACCGCCTCAAGGCGGGTGCGCAGGCGCTGGTGAAAGCGGTTGAAAATGACATAGCCCGCGTCCAGGTTGCCCTTCGGCAACTGGTCATCCATCTGCTCCCGATATTGCTGGAATTCCTGTATATCAGCGGCGGTAAAGAACATCTTGCTGCCGTCAAGGCTGTCGATGTAGGCGTCGAGGTGCTGTGAGGACAGGCGGTCATCGTATTCCAGCTTGGCGTAGTGCCGCTGCTCCAGCTGGTCAACCAGTTCGATAATGGTGTCGCGCTGGCTGTCGGTGTATTCGATCTTCGCTGCCGCGGGCAGGACAACGCAGCAGAGGAGGGCGATGGACAGGATGCGGCCGCTGGCCGCCTTGGCTGAAAAAATGCTCAAAACTATATCTACCACTACATGATGGGATGCGATCCCTAAGTGTACCCCTGCGAGCCAGCGGTTCAAGGCAGCAGGGGGCGTTTTCCTGAGATTGAGCATAGCCGGAAAAGTTCATTTTTGCCCGCCTGCTGATCTGGCCGTAGGCCCCGCCGGTTCCTCGACACCGGAGGTTCGTGCTTTAATAGCACGCTGTTAACGCCAACGGATACTTCCATGCTACTTACTTCCCGTCTCGCCAGGGCAGCTGGCCTGCTGCTCCTGCTATCAGTGACTGCCTGTTCGAGCCCCTCAGCAGACAGCGTTGCCCGCCAGCCGGGCTGGGACAAGGGCGCCATGGTGACGGCTGCCAATCCGCACGCTACCGCCGCCGGCATGGCAATGCTGCGCCGCGGCGGGCATGCGGTTGATGCCGCTATCGCCGCCCACGCGGTGCTGGGGCTGGTGGAGCCGCAGAGTTCCGGTATCGGCGGCGGTGCCTTCATGCTGGTGTACCAGCGTGAACAGCAGGACCTGGTGCTGCATGACGGGCGCGAAATGGCCCCCGCCGGCGCCACGCCCGACATGTTTATGGCTGGCGCCGAGGTGATGCCGTTTCTCGAGGCCTGGCAGGGCGGTGTCGCGATCGGGGTGCCCGGTGCGATCGCCCTGTACGCCGACACCCATGCCAAATACGGCAAGCTGCCCTGGGCAGAGCTGTTCGAACCGGCTATCAAACTGGCCACGGAGGGTTTTGTGGTGTCGCCACGCATGGCGGGCTTCCTGCCGCGCATGGCAGAGCTGAGTCGGCTGGACGACAATCCGGGTGCCGCAGCGTACTTCTATCCCGGTGGCGAGCCGCTCAAGGCCGGGGATCTGCGCAAAAACCCGGCCTACGCCGATACGCTGAGCCGGGTTGCCAGCGAAGGCAAAAGCGCCTTTTACACCGGCCCGCTGGCACAGGCGATGGTTGCCGCGGCAGGGGCCCAGCCCAACCCCGGCAGCCTCAGCCTGGAGGACCTGGCCGCCTACCGGACGGTGGACAGGCCCTCGCTGTGTGGCCCATACCAGCAGCTGCGAGTCTGTGCCGGCGCGCCCCCTTCGTCGGGAATCAGCCAGGTCATGATGATGGGCATCTACCAGGAGCTGGCCGCGAATGCAGGGTCCATGGATGACAGGGTCGCCGCTTTTGTCGATGCCCAGCGCCTGGTCTACGCCGACCGCGATCACTTTGTCGGCGACCCGGACCATGTCGATGTGCCGGTGGAACAGCTGCTTGATCCCGCTTACCTGGAGCACCGGGCCAGCGAACGTTTTGCCCCCGGTGCGACCCCGGAGCACGGCGACCCGCTGGGTTTTGCCGCCGGCAAGTCCATGGCCGGTATCTGGTCCCGCGACCGCAGCGGGGAAGTGCCGGGCACCACCCACCTTTCCGTCATCGACAGCGAGGGTAATGCGGTTTCCATGACGGCCACGGTAGAGGCGCCCTTCGGTTCTTCCCGCTGGGTGGGCGGTTTCCTGCTCAACAACCAGATGACCGACTTCGCCCGTGAGTTCAACCCCGGGGAGCAGCCCCAGGCCAACGCGATCGCGCCGCACAAGCGGCCTCGTTCATCGATGTCGCCGGTCATGGTATTCGACCCGCAGGGGCAACTGCTGCTGGTGAGTGGCTCTCCCGGCGGCAACAACATTCCCGCCTACGTGTTCAAGTCGCTGGTGGGCGTGCTGGACTGGGGCATGACGCCCGAGGCTGCAGTGGCCTTCCCCAACATTACCGCCCGTGGCGAGAAGGTCAGGGTGGAGGTCAACGTTGAACCGGGGCCGCAAATCGCCGGGGCCCTGAAAGCCCGTGGTTATAACGTGCAGGAGCGCGAGGGTGAGAATTCCGGTCTGCACATGATTCTGGTCAGCGGCGATACGCTGCAGGGAGCGGCCGACCCGCGGCGCGAGGGCAAGGTGGAGTACCTGGCGCCGGCCCCTTAGGGTGGTCGCCTGTTTTGTCCGCCTCAGATGGCCTGGAGCCGCTTGCGCACCGGTTCGGTAAGCAGCGGCACCACTTCGACCGATTTCAGGTTCTCCTCCAGCTGGCTGACTTTTGACGCCCCCAGGATCACGGTGGACACGTTGGAGTTGAGCAGACACCAGGCAATGGCCAGGCGCGGCAGGGTGGTGCCCAGTTCCTCTGCCACCGGCAGCAGGTTTGCCACCCGCTGCAGGCGGTCCTGCCCGCGCTCTGATTCCACCATACGCTCGCGCAACCACTCATAGCCCGGCAGCGCCGCCCGGCTGTCTGCAGGAATACCCTGCAGGTACTTGCCGGTGAGCGCCCCGGACGCCAGCGGCGACCAGGTTGTTGTTCCCAGGCCGTACCTGCCGTACAGCTGGGCGTACTCGATCTCGACCCGCTCGCGGTCCAGCAGGTTGTATTGCGGCTGCTCCATGGACGGCGGGGTCAGGTGATTGGCCTGGGCGAATTCATAGGCCTCGGCAATTTCCGCAGCGGACCACTCCGAGGTGCCCCAGTACAGCACCTTGCCCTGGGTGACCAGGTTGTGCATGGCCCACACGGTCTCGCTCACTGGCGTTTCCGGGTCCGGCCGGTGGCAGAAGTACAGGTCCAGGTAATCGACCTGCAGCCGCTGCAGGGCCTGGTGGCAGGCCTCGGTCACATGCTTTCTGCTCAGGCCGCACTGGGTGGGCAGGGGCGAACTGTAACTACCGAAAAATACCTTGGAGGAAACGCAGTAACTGTCCCGGGGACGATTGAGCGCCTTTAGCGCCTTGCCCATGACAATCTCGGAATTGCCGGCTTCATAGCCCTCGGCATTGTCGAAGAAGTTGATCCCGGCATCCAGGCAGGTGCCGAACATTCGCTCCGCCAGGCCGGCATCAACCTGTTTGTTGAATGTCACCCAGGACCCGAAGGACAGCTCGGAGACCTTGAGGCCGGATTTGCCCAGGTTCCTGTATTTCATGGCGTTGCTCCTCGTTGTCGCTCGCCGGACCTGCCCTTGCCGGTGTGCAGAACAAGCGTGAAACCAGCCCCTTAAAACGTATTACCCGAACCGCATTCAATCAACAGCTGGCCCTCCAGTCCGGCGGCGCGGTGTTGCTGGGCCTGCTGGTAGGTCTCGTCGCGGAGCATGTCCAGCATCACCTGGGTAGAGGGGTACTGGATGATGGCCACCTCGTCCCACAGGTCCTCGCCGCCGCCGATGAGCAGGCCCCGGACTTCCCCGGTATAGAGAATGCGGACCCCCCTGGGCTCCATGATGTCGCGAAAGGCGGCGGCGTAGAGCTGGTAGGCCTCCATGCCGGAAAGATCGCAGGGCCGGCCATCTTCGTACTCGGCCTTGTCCTTGAACTTGAGCAGGTTGAGCATGGCGATGGGTTCGCCGGTGGCGCGATCGCGAAAGGCCCGCACCTGGTCACCGGTGGGCTGCAGTACATTGAACATGGTATTGGTCTCTCCCGCCCGGGCATCGTTGCCTGGATCGCTGTCCCCTTTGTAGCTCGACACAAGGACGGAGTCAAATGGGCGCGCAGCTGGCACGGTAGAGAGCAAGCGGGGCAGGGCGGCCCCTCAGGGTTGGTGATTGTGCCATTGGGCGGAGAAACTCTCGGCGTAGCGTGCAATCCACTCTTCCGCGGCCTGGTCCAGGCTGAGTGTTCGCTCTCCACTGCGCATAACCTGCTGCTGGTAGGCCCTTATTTCTTCACACTGGGCCTGCATGCGGGCGCAGAAACTGTCCTCCGCCTGGAAATGCCACTCGCTGCACTGTTTGCTATCCGCCGCCACGCTGAACCTCTTTCGCGTAACCAGACTTACTCTTTAAAGCAATATTGCCGGGAGTTCACCTACCAAGGCTGAATACTGTGACCAGCTTCACATTCAGTTGCCAGAAAGTGAGCACTAATGCCTGAATATGTACGGTAAGGAGGAGGAGACAGATTTATCTCCGCTAACAGCGAGCTGGCGAGAGCGCTCTTTGGCCCCGATTCGACAGGCCAGCCCTCGCCTGACGGCTAGCGGCCACTGTTATTGACCGATCCAGATGGCCTGGCGTAATTGTCATTGAGAGACTGCACGAAATCATCGGCCTGCGCCAGAATGGCATCCAGACGGCGGCGCCGCCACGGACCCCAGCCACGCGGGGTGGCGGAGGCCAGGGAACTCCACCAGGCGCGAACATTCCACGCGAACGCCCGCTGCAGTGCCGGTCCAGACTGCCCCAGCGAGTCGTCCCGTTGCAGTCCCCGCAAGACGCTCTTTCCTGCCAGCTCACGTATCTTCGCGTGCAGCAAGAGGGCTAACAGGGAGGCGATGGCCACGACCGCTATCTGCACAGGAATACTGAGGGCGACGAAAGGATCGAGGTAGAACCCGTCCCAGTGGTCACCGGCGATGCTCCACCAGAGAAACACCCCCAGTAAGGCGGTAAAGACGGGCACGCTGAACCAGAGCGTACGCCGGCGCCAGTCGCGCCGCGCCTGGGACAGTCGCGGAACCAGCACGTCGCGCAGGTGGCGCGCACTGTTTTCCAGCACGCCCACAACCCGGTAGGCACGTTCGACCTCGACCTGCTGGATGCGTGCCTCGATGTCGGCGATATCCTCGTCGCGCTTGCGCTCCAGCCGCTCGCGAACAGCCTCGTCGGTAATCGCGGTTGCTGCGTCCCGCGCATAGATGCGGTAGAAGCGCCCGGCCGTCAGCCCGTGTTGAGCCAGGGCGCGCTGCCACGCAGCGACGACCTCCTCGGGATTATCCTCGCGTGCGGTGTTGTCGATCTGGTTCAGCACGTAAAGGAACTTGGTGGCATCCGTGCGCTGGATGGTATTTTCCACCAGGTGGCTGAGGGTATCCGCCATCGCCCCCGGCTCCGGGTGACGGGCATCGAAAAAAACCAGAACAAGGTCTGACAGATTGATGATGTGATTGGTAATCAGCAGGGTCGAGGTGCGCTGCTGGTCGGCGTCGAAACCGGGTGAATCAATCAGGATTTTTCCGCGTAATGCTTCCGACTGGCTGGTTTTCAGCTGCAGGTAGGAATCGACGCGTCGACCCTCGCCCTCGGCCACTTTCTCGATAGCATCACTGATCTGGTAAAAGGGAAAGCGCGGGTCACTGTCCAGTGCCAGCCCGGGCAGCGATGCACTTTCGTCGCCGGTACCAAAGCAGATTACCGTGAACTTGTCGTCCACGGCCTGGTTGCCCGTGCGCTGGAGGTTGTGTCCCACATACTGGTTGATGAACGTGGACTTGCCGGCGGAATAGGTGCCCAGTATGGAAATAGCTGGCCACCAGGAGACCTGGGTGGCGAGGGACTCGTCAGCTGCCATCAAGCCGAGCTTGCGATGGATTTTGTCCAGCCGCTGGAAACTTTCCACACAGCCGGCAAGGACCGGGTTTTCCTGTTTCAGGTGCGCCTGCAGGCGCTTGATTCGTTCTTGAGTCGGATTCCTGGCCACCGAAATTTCCCGGGTAAGAGTTTTTCTTACTATAGAACTATTCCCCGGCGACTGCCAAAGTACGGCTATACGGAGGCGGGCGCCTAGATCCTGAGATCATCGTAGACGGCGCTACCCCAGCCCACCAGGCGGTTGTTCATGAAAACCAGCGGGGTGGTCTCGTCACGGCTGGTTGCGCCGTCGCCTTCTTTCCAGTGCGTACGGTAAAACAATACCCGCACTTCCTCGCCGTCCAGCTCAAAAGCCTCCGATTCAGCCGGCGTTCCCAGCCGGGCGATGACATCGCTGCGCGAAGACCCCAGTTCAAGACCGGCGATCAGTTCACGATTAGTGCGCTGTTCCTGTTTCCAGTCAGCATTCGAAATATGTTCGCCGTCCACATACACACACCCGCTTGTCGGCAGTGTTAACAGGCCCGCCAGACCGAGCGCCCACCAATTTTTCACAGCATTCTCCTTGTCGATATCAAAGATGATTCCGGCCACCAAAGCGCCGAATACCAAGCCTCTATCATTGGACGAATTCGCCGGGGCTGCAAGACGCAGCCGGTGTCACTCATCCCGTTTCGGCGACCATCTGCCGCATTGCGCTCAGGTATGGAGAATCTCAACCAGGGCGCTGGTGTCCCCATGGCTGGCCTTTTATCGCGATCCGGCATGATGTCGGGATACAGCGCCGACAACAATACGCGGGTCTTACATCAACTCACAGCTTTCCTCGGTGCTATAGCTCATGTGGCGACGCTGCCAATCGGCGCTGGCAAAGCGGTCCCCGTTGTCCGCGTGCCTGACGCTTGCCTCGCCATCCGCCAGGGCGTCGACCTGCACCGTATAGCTGCGGTGGAGCGGGAAATTGTAGGTGATGAAATCCGGCTCGCAGCTCTGGCTCTGGTTGCTGCGGGTGGCGCTCAGCAGGAAGAGGGCGCTGCTGGCGTCGTACACCCCCCGCAGTTCATAGGTCACGTGGCATTCGATAATATGCCCGGAAGCGCCGTTGGCGTAGTTGTAGTGGGTCTCGGTGCCCGTGGCGACACGGGTCAGCGGGTCGAATTCGATTTCACTGACTGAATAGCCGCTGCTGCCGCGATAGGCCGCCGCGTCATCCTGCTGTTCGCAGTTGCGAAAGGCCAGGGCATTGCTCTGGCAGAGGGTCGCCAGTACAGGGACGACCAGGAGATTGCACTTGTTCACCTGTCACCACCCGGCGCCCGTTTGCGGTGGCGCCTCTCTCTTTGTAGCGCGACTGGACCGCCGCGTCAAACTGGTCCCGGTGAGCGGTTTGGCAATAATCCGGCGCAGGGATTGCCCGCGGTGTTAACTTGCTGGATTACTCCGCCGTCAGTACCCGCCCCAGGCTGACATCCCCCTCAATCGTGGTGCGGTGGATAAGCCGTTTGATACCTGGCCGGGTGCCGGTGGTGCAGTGCATCGCCCGCCAGTTGTCCCACAGCACCATGTCGCCTTCCTGCCATTGGTGGAAATAGGTGAATTCGGGTTTCTTGCCATGGGCCACCAATCGTTCCAGGAGCTCGATGGACTCGTCGTTGGACAGGCCGAACTGCTGCGGGGTGATCACCCGGTCCAGAAACTGTTCCACCACTTCGAGTACTTTTCGACCGCTGACGGGATGGGTGACCACCGCCGGGTAAACCGCGTCGGCGAAGTCCGGAAAACCCACATCGGCGGGCTTTCCGGGGCTGTAGGGGCCGGGTTCATAACCCTCCAGGTCGACATAGCGCATATGGCGACGCTGCATGCTGAAGCTATAGGCCACTTCCAGCCTGGCAAGCAGTGCCTTGGTATCCTCATCGAGGGCGTCATAGGCCTTGGCCAGGTCACCAAAACCGGTGAGACCGTCTTCTTCTGCCACCACCACCGCGCGCAATATCGCACCATGGTTGGGGCGTGCGGTGTAGTGCAGGTCCATGTGCCAGTCCAGGCGGCCGACAATTTCCTCACCCTGATAAAACGCGGTCATGAACTTATCCCTATCGCCGCCGTTTTCCAGTTGAAAAAGCTCAGGGTAGTCAGCGGAAGTCGTCGTTTCCAGGGGATGCATTTCCAGGGGACCGAATATGCGGCTGAATTCAATCTGGCTTTCAGGGCTGATGTCCTGCCCACGGAACAGCATGATCGCATGCTCGTACCAGAGCGCTTTTAATTGTGCCCGAAGCTCATCGCTGACGGGTGCATTGAGGTCAAAACCGGAGACTTCGATGCCGACATTGTCCAGTGGAGCGATCTCTAAACTCATAATTCCTGTCCCAAACCGTTAATCGATGATAGAGGGGTCGGCACGCAGCTCGCGCCTGGCCATGGCTTCCCAGCAGAACGGAAAACCACTGGCATCGGTAATGCTGACCTTTTCCACCTCTTCATCGCTGAGTGGCACCGCGCCCCCCGCCAGTTCCACTTCATAGGCGCGCTTGCTTCGCCACTCCAGGGTAATGGCCCGAAGGTGTGCCTGGCGCAAATCCTTGCCCACGACCAGGGACCCGTGATTCGCCAGTAATGCCCATTTTGAGTCACCCAGCGCCTCGGCGGCAGACAGGGAGGTGGCTTCATCTTCAAAGGTGCCCTGGTATTCGTTATACAGAGGCAGCTTGGCACCGCAGTGAGCGCCGGTCTGGTCGTACACCGGCGGCACGCGCTGCAGGTTGGCCCAGATGCCGCTCCAGTGGGCGTGGTTATGGATCACCACGTTGATGTCTGGCCGCAGTGCATGCAGCTGCAAATGCAGGCCGATCGCCGGGGTCACGTTCCAGTCGCTGTCGATAATCTGGCCGCCCGAATCCACGGTGACAATATCGCTGGCGGTAAGCTCATCCCAGGCCAGTTCCCAGGGGTTAGTGAGAATATCGCCGTTATCGAGGCGCAGGGTGATATGGCCAGCGATATGCTCATTCCAGCCCTCGCGGAACAACATGCGGCACATCAGCGCGACCTGGGCCTTGTGGCTCAGATCGGGTAGCAGTGGCCTGCGCCCGGGACGGGGCGCGAAACGCTCGACCATGTTCTGATCCAGGCCGTCAAATTTTCTCATGATTATCATCCTCTGCTGTTGGTCGTAAAATTTTTGCAGCCCGCCACACCGACCGGGGTGTCCTCATGGCTGCTCGCGGTATTCGCTCTCCAGGCCCTTGCGAAACTGCAGTGGGGTAAAGCCGGTCCACTGCTTGAAAGCGCGAATAAACGCGCTGGGTTCGGTGTAGCCAGTATAGAACGCTATTTGTTCGATGGTGGTAGCGGGATTGCCCAGATGATGAATGGCAATATCCCGGCGGACCTGGGATTTGATGCTGTGAAAACTGGTGCCTTCAGCCTTGAGTCGGCGGCGCAGGGTGTGGGGTTTGAAGCGCATGGCGGCGGCGATGTTGTCCAGTTCCGGCGCCCCTTTATGCAGGGCGAAGGCATCCCTGGCCAGTCTCCTGACGTTGCGGGTTAGCGCGCCACCGGCATCCATGGGCAGGAACAGGTCCAGCGGGGCCCGGCGTATATAACTCTCGATGCTTGATTCATTCTGCAGGATGGGCTGGTCGAGATAGCCCGGGTCGAAGCGAAAGCCGCAGTAAGCCTGGTTGAACAACACCGGGGCGCCGTAGTACAGGTAGCGGTACTCATCGCGATAGTCGGGCGCGGCAAAGTCCAGCGTCACCTGGTCAAGAATAATCCGGTCGTTGCCCAGCCAGCCGAAGAAGCGATGGAAGACGGTCATTATCGAGTCAATCGCGTAATTATCGAGAATGGTGTGGCCGGGGATGCGTCCCAGAGCAAATTCAACATACTGGGGAGTGACTGTCAGCGAGTTGCTCAGGCTATTGTCAAACAGGTTGTTAATTTCAGTCATTCTGCGCATTGCCTGACCCAGGGTACGGGTAGGCAGCACCGACAGCGCCAGCAGGCGGAAATGTCCCAGCTTGATCGGCCTTTCCAGCAGTCCGTGCGACTCGTCCCGCAAGCTGCCAATGCAGATGTTGAGCAGCGTGACCGCGTTCTCTACCGGGAGTCGGGCATTTTTGTCCTGCATTATATCTTCGGTTATGCCGGCTGCCCGCAGCATCCTGGACACGTCGAGGCCGGCCTTCCTGGCGCCAGCCAGGGCGTGGTTGATCATCGAGGCAGCCACGGTGATCCCGCGGGCTCTTTCCCTGCTCATACCTGCCGTCCGCTGCGGGGCTGTGACCCGGTTGTAATTTAGTGTTTATTTTCGCTGCATAGCGTGGTCATTGTCCAGCGCTGCCTGAGGGGCCAGAATGCAGCCACTGATAACGGCGGGCCCCGATTCGGCCCCAACAACGCGAGGTAGCCATGACCAACCAGGCCTATATCTACGATGCCATCCGCACTCCCCGGAGCAGAGGCAGGAAAGATGGAACACTGCACGAGGTTAAACCGATCGCCCTGGGCGCCGGCCTGCTGCGGGAGCTGCAGGAGCGCCACCAGTTCGACACCGCCTACGTCGACGACGTGATGCTGGGCTGCACCCAGCCGGTTGGGGAGCAGGGCGCGGATGTGGCCAAGGCTATCGTGCAGCACGCCGGGTGGGACGAAAGCGTCGCGGCCGTGCAGATGGATCGTTTCTGCGCGTCCGGGCTCGAGGCGGTCAATTCCGCCGCCCAGAACGTGATGTCGGGCTGGAACCAGTTGATGGTGGCCGGCGGTATCGAGTGCATGTCCCGGGTGCCCATGGGCGCCGCCGGTGGCGCGCTGCTCGGCGACCCCGAATTCGTCATGGGCCAGCGATCGGTTCCCCAGGGAATCGGCGCGGACCTCATCGCCACACTCGAGGGCTGGAGCCGCGAGGATGTCGACGCCTTCGCCCTGCAGTCCCAGCAACGGGCCGCCCACGCCCGTGACCAGGGCTACTTCGACAGGTCGGTGGTGCCGGTCAGGGACCTCAGTGGCATGACCATCCTGGAAAAGGACGACTTCATCAAGCCCGATACCACCATGGAGGGTCTGGCCTCGCTGCGTCCCTCCTTTGAGCAACTGGGCGCCATGGGCATGGACGAGATGCTGCTGGCCAAGTATCCCCAGGTGGAGCGCATCAACCACGTGCACCACGCGGGCAATTCCTCCGGCATTGTCGACGGCGCCAGCGCGGTACTGATTGGCAGTGAACAGGCGGGGCAGGACCTCGGGCTGACCCAGCGCGGGCGCATCGTCGCCGGCGCAGTGCTGGCGACCGAACCTTCGATCATGCTGATCGGCCCCGGCCCTGCCGCGAAAAAGTGCCTGAAAATCGCCGGCATGACCCGCGCCGACATCGACCTGTGGGAAATCAACGAAGCCTTCGCCTCCGTTGCCCTGCGTTACATGAAAGACCTGGATATCGACCCGGAAGTGACCAACGTCAACGGCGGTGCAATCGCCATGGGGCACCCGCTGGGCGCCACCGGTGCGGTACTGGTCAGCACCATGCTCGACGAACTGGAACGCCGCGGTCTCAAGCGCGCCATGCTGTCCCTGTGCGTCGGTGGTGGCATGGGCATTTCCACCATTATTGAGCGAGTATAGGGGCCGCGCGCGCCGACAGATTTTCCAGCAAACAGATTTCAGGAAACCATCATGAGTGTATTCAAGTACGACAAAGACAGCGACGGGATCGTGACCGTTACCATGGACATGACCGGGCCGGTAAATGCCATGAACAACGAGTATGGCGAGGCCATGGGCGCCACGCTCGAGCGCCTGGAGGCCGAATCCGGGCTGAGCGGTGTGATATTCGCCTCTGCCAAGAAAACCTTCTTCGCCGGCGGCGACCTCAATGACCTGATCCGGATTACCCCGGAACACGTCGACCAGGCCTTTACCTCGGTAGAAGCCACCAAGGGCGACCTGCGCCGGCTGGAAAAACTGCCGGTGCCGGTAGTAGCGGCGATCAATGGCGCGGCCCTCGGTGGCGGCTATGAGCTGTGTCTGGCCTGTAACCACCGTATCGCCTGGGACAGCAAGGCCGTGCAGATCGGCCTGCCCGAGGTCAGTCTCGGCCTGTTGCCCGGCGGCGGCGGTGTGGTGCGTCTCACCAACCTGCTGGGCTTCCAGCAGGCCATGCCTTACCTGCTGGAGGGCAAGAAGGTCAACGCCGCCAGGGCCCTGGAGCAGGGCATGATTGACGAGACCGTGGCCAGCGTCGAGGAGCTGCTGCCCCGCGCCAGGGCCTGGATACTGGAGAACCGGGACAATGAAAAGGCCGCTCTGCAGCCCTGGGACCAGAAGGGCTTTCGTATTCCCGGCGGTGACATCAAGCACCCGGCCGTGGCGCAACAGGTGATGATGGCGCCCCAGTTGCTGATGCAGAAAACCCGCGGTTTGCTGCCGGCCCCGGAGCGCATCCTGGAAACCGCCTGCGAGGCCCTGACCGTCGACTTCGATACCGCACTGCGCATCGAGTCGCGCAAATTTGCCTACCTGGCCGCTGGCGACATCGCCAAAAACATGATCAATGCCTTTTTCTTCCAGATGAACCAGGTCAACAGCGGGGCCAGCCGACCGCAGGGCATTGCCCGCTCCAGCGTCAGCAAGCTCGGCGTGATCGGTGCCGGCATGATGGGGCAGGGGATTGCCAATGTATCCGCCATGGCCGGTATCGAGGTGGTGCTCAAGGATGTATCCCTGGAAGCGGCGGAGAAAGGCAGGGCCTATACCGCCGCCCTGATGGACAAGGCCATCGCCCGGGGCCGCGCCGACGAGGCCAGGAAAGCCGCCGTGCTCGAGCTGATCAAGGCGACCGACAACGAGGCCGACCTGGAGGGTTGTGACCTGATTATCGAGGCGGTGTTCGAAAACATGGAGCTGAAGGACCAGATTACCGGCAGTAACGAGAAATACCTGGCCGCAGGTGGCGTGTGGGGCTCCAATACCTCGACCCTCCCTATCACCCGCCTGGCCGAGGCCAGCAGCCAGCCGGAGACGTTCATCGGTATTCACTTCTTCTCGCCGGTGGACAAGATGCCCCTGGTGGAAATCATCTGCGGTGAAAAGACCGATGACGAGACCCTGGCCAAGGCCTTCGACTACGTGCAGCAGATTCGCAAGGTGCCGATTGTGGTCAACGACAGCCTGGGCTTCTATACCTCCAGGACCTTCGGTACCCAGTTGCTGGAAGCGGCCCAGCTGGTCGCCGAGGGTATTCACCCGGTGCGGGTCGACAATATGGGCAAGGCCATCGGTATGCCGGTGGGGCCCCTGACCGTCAATGACGAGGTCAGCCTGAAACTGGGCGTGCAGGTGCGTGAGACCCAGGTAGCGCAGGGCCTGGTATCCGTTACCGACGATCCCCGGCCCCTGGGCAGCGAACTCGTCCACTCCCTGGTCCATGAGCACAATCGCGGCGGCCGTCACCACGGCGATGGTGGGTATTACGACTACAGCGGGGAGGGCAAGACTATCTGGCCCGGGCTGCTGGACCTGTATTACCAGCCCGAGGTGGAGATCAGCGATGAGGACATCAAGGACCGCCTGCTGTTCAGCACTGTGATCGAAAGCCTCAAGTGCCTGCAGGAAGGCGTGTTACGGACCGTGGCCGATGGCAATATCGGTTCCATCCTCGGTATCGGCGCCCCGGCCTGGACCGGCGGCTACATCCAGTTCGTCAACACCTATGGCCTGCAAAACTTTGTCGATCGCTGCGACCAGCTGGCCGACAAGTATGGCGAGCGCTTCAGGGCACCGGCCATCGTCAGCGACAAACTGGCGGCTGGCGAGCTGTTCAAGTAAACCATCATTCGCAATGCTGGAGAGTTAAGCATGATCCCGAGAACCCTGTTTGAAACCGAGCACGAACAATTCCGTGATAGCGTGAGCAAGTTCCTGGAAGCGGAAGCGGTTCCCTATCACCACCAGTGGGAGAAGGATGGCCAGATTGACCGCGCCCTGTGGCAGAAAGCCGGCGCCATGGGTTTTCTGGCGCCAGGCACAGCAGAGAACCTCGGCGGCCTGGGCCTGGACTTCCGCTATAACGCGATTCTCGACGAAGAAACCGCCCGCAGGGGGCTTAGCGGTATCGGCTTTGGCCTGCATTCGGACATCACCGTCCCTTACCTGCTGAATATCGGCAACCAGGCCCAACTGGAGAAGTACATTCCCGGTTGCCTCAGCGGCGATATCATTACCGCCATCGCCATGACCGAACCGGGCACCGGCTCGGACCTGCAATCCATCAAGACCACCGCGATACGCGATGGCGATGACTACGTGATCAACGGCTCCAAGACCTTCATCACCAACGGCCAATTGGCCGACCTGGTAATCGTGGTCTGTAAAACCGATCCCTCCGCCGGCGCCGCCGGCACCAGCCTGCTGCTGGTCGAGGCCGGGACGCCGGGCTTCGAGAAGGGCAAAAACCTGGAAAAGCTGGGCCTGAAAGCGCAGGATACCTCCGAACTGTTCTTCAACGACGTGCGGGTTCCGAAGGAAAACCTGCTGGGAGAGGAGGGCAAGGGTTTTATCTACCTGATGCAGGAGCTGCCCCAGGAGCGCCTGAGCATAGCGATTGGCTGTACCGCCGGCATGGAATCGGTCCTGGCCGGTACCGTAGACTACGTGCAGGAACGCCAGGCCTTCGGCCAACCCATAGCCAGCTTCCAGAATACCCAGTTCAAGCTGGCGGAACTGGATGCCGAGGTGACCGCCATGCGCGTGTTTGTCGACCGCTGCATAGAACTCCACGTGGCCGGCAAACTGGATACGGTAACGGCCTCCAAGGCCAAACTGCTGTCCTCTGAACTGATGAACCGGGTCGCCGACGAATGCCTGCAGTTGCACGGTGGCTATGGGTACATGTGGGAGTATCCGGTGGCGCGCGCTTACGCCGACTCCCGTATCAACCGCATTTACGGCGGTACCAATGAAATCATGAAACTGATTATCGCCCGGAAACTGCTGCAAAGCTGATTTCCCACCGGGGCCACTGCCGCTGTTTGCGGCAGCCAGCTATTGTTCTGAAAAATTAACCGACATCGCGGGGAGGGTGGAAGCTGCGTACTGGCCCTGTGGACAACTGCGTGTCCAAATCTTATATTTAACATAATATATATTATGCGTATATGTGGATAAATCCGTGGGGAGGGCTATAACTGCGCTGGAGCTGCTATTTCAGGCCCAACGGCCAGACTTAAGGCTATTTTGGGCCCGGTGTTGATACCCTTCTGTTGACCTGCACCTTCTGCTTTCGACTGGTCGATGCCGTTTGCCGGTGCTTTAGCTGCCCGCACTAAGCCCACTGATTTTGAACCAGGCGCGGCCTGCCTGTTATCTGGCGTCAATGGGACAAGTTAGTCGTTGGCTTTGTCCCGCCGTGAAAGCCGCTAGCGACACTGGCCAGGCAGCTACTGTCTCGCCAGCCGCTGTCTTGAGCACTATCGGCACGCGTCGCTACGCGCATGAAACCGGGTTCAGCAGCCTCCTAACCCTGCCCAGGCGAGATTCAGGCCTGGTTTCGCTCACGCGTTTGGCCCGCCCACGTGATTTCAGGTGTCCGGAAGCCTTACCGGGACGATCAGCTTACGGGAGGCCACCACACCGTTGTCGGGGGGGTTGCCTGGGTTGTGACCGGCAGCTTGTTCCGCTTGCTGCGTGGACCAGGGGCCAGCAATCGGGCGGATATTGTGACGGTTACCGGCCCTGGCCGCTGGCAAGATCAGGTATCGGGCGCAACGGGGTCACAGCACAAGGATGCAATTTATTGCATTGCCCTGCCATCGGCGCTCGCGCATTCAATAACAATATTATGTTAAATATGGTTTTGCTGAAGAGTCGTATAACCGCAGGCAGTTGCGCCCGGTTCGATCATGGGCCTTTTCTGCGTGATGCGTCCCACACCTTGACGATGCCCCCCAGGGTGCCGATGTAGGCGGCGCCGTCGGGCGTGATGGAAATGCTGCCGTAGTGATTGTTGAACTTCTTCCCTACCCCGGTCAGCACCTTGAACGCCAGCTCCCCCGTGCCCAGGTCGACGGCAATCAGGTACCAGGCGTGCATGTCAGCCGGATTACTGTCGTCGCGGCCGTAGATGTACATCAACCCATTGGCAAGTGAGGCCTTGGGTACGGACGAGGGACCGCTGATCTCCAGGTTCTCCCAGGCGAGTGCGCAACTGTCCGCGCTGCGATCAATATCGATTCGCGCCAGGCCGGGTTCGGCATCGAAATTATCGTAGGGCCCCTGGTAGCCAAAGTTATTCTCCACGATGAAGCTGTCGCCAAACGCGACCAGGGAGTTTTCCGAGGTGCCCCGGTCGGGCTTGAATACCGGCAGCTGGCAGAACAGCGGACTCTCCCCTGCCGCTGGCTGCTGGCGGTAGACCACGACCTTGATGCGCCCGTCGGCGTTGTCGGTAATGGCGACGAAGTCATTGCCCAGTAGCGTGGGGGTGGTACCCGTACCGTGCCCCATGGTGCCCGGCTTGGGGGCGGAGCCGCGGTCGTATACTTCCCGCCAGTCCACTTGTGGGCGGCCATCGGCGCTGCGGCTGAAGCGGTACATCGCATGGTTGGAGGCCACAAACACGCCCTGGGCGCTCACCGCCAGGGCGTTGTCAATGCCCTCGCCCGCCAGTGCCATTACTGCGATGTCACTGCCGTCGCGATCCGCCACGCCCACCAGGCCGCTGCGGGTAATGAACCAGTAGTCGCCCTGCCAGTCCGGCATTACGTCTATCACCCGGTGCTCTTCGGGGCGTATCGCATCCAGTGCCGCGCCGAGGGGAATGCTCTGCGCTTTTGCCCAGCGGAGATCGCCGCCCTGCCCCACCAGCTGCCACAGCTCGATCGCGGGTGCATTGCTGGCCAGCAGCACCCGGCCCTCGTGATCCTGGTGAAAGTAGACACCGCCGCCAAACTTGTTGCCAGTTGGCAGCCAGAAGGTGATCTTTTCCCTGGCCAGCACAGCCAGTGAGGCCGGGTCACGGGCGACGAGGGTCACGCCAAACGGCGTTACGCAGGTTGAAAGCAGGCGCCCCTGCGGATCAAGAACCGAGGACACGCAGCTGCCGACAATGGGATGAAACCAGGCACTTGTTACCTGGGTGTTGTGCCCCAGCGGTCCAGCCCAGCTATAGGTATCACTCTGGTAACTGTCGTTATGCATGCTATTGCTGCCGCCGCGAGCAAGGAAAGGATGGTCCTCCGGCGGGACCGCCGCGATGGGCCGCGCCTGCTGCGGCTGGCCGATAAAGGTCCTGACAGAGGCGACCTCCCGCGGCGAAAAGTCCCCCGGTATGGGTCCATCAACGTTGCGGGTAAACCAGGCCAGGGTTGCCGCCAATGCCAGCGCCAGGACCAGCATCACCAGAAAACTACGCACTAACATAACTGCATTCCTCCGGCTGAATCAGGAGCGGGGCCTTGTTTCCAGTTCAACAAACAGCCCATCAGATGCGGCGGCAGTCGACCAGGCTCCTGCTCTATGGTAGATGGCGGTGCCCCAGGATGCCTCATTATACTCAGCAGCGATCGCCCGGGTTATGCCGATAAGCGCGGGAAGGCGTCAATTGGACTGCCGGCGTTCGACAGATTGAACCGGGCTGGCCCTGGAGCTCAGGTATTCTAGTCATCGCCGGGGCGCCTGTCCCGGGGCAAGCTTTGCCGCACCAACACTCTGGAGTATTGAACCATGTTGAAGACCGCGTTGTATTTACTGGCCGCTGCCTGCGCGCTTGTGGCCTGGCCGCTGGCGGCGGACGAACGGCCCAATGTTATTGTGATCGTCGCGGATGATCTGGGCTGGAACGATGTCGGTTATCACGGTGGTGACATCGATACCCCCTCCCTGGACTTGCTCGGCCGGGAAGGCATGCAACTGGACCGCTTCTACACCACGCCAATATGCTCGCCGACGCGCGCAGCCTTGATGACCGGTCGCGATCCGATGCGACTCGGCGTCGCCTACGGGGTGATCATGCCCTGGGATAGCAACGGCGTGCACCCGGATGAACATTTCATGCCGCAGAGCTTCAGGGCCGCGGGTTACCAGACGGCCATGGTCGGCAAGTGGCACCTGGGTCATGCCCAGCAGACCTATCACCCCAACGAGCGTGGTTTTGAGCACTTCTACGGGCACTTGCATACAGAAGTCGGTTTCTACCCGCCTTTCTCCAACCAGGGCGGCAAGGATTTCCAGCGTAACGGGGTCTCCATTAACGACGATGGCTATGAAACCTTCCTGCTTGCCGATGAGGTCTCCCGTTACATCCGCGAGCGGAACAAGCAAAAGCCCTTCTTCGTCTATATGCCTTTTCTCGCGCCCCACACCCCGCTGGACGCGCCGGAGGATTTGCAGAAGAAGTACAAAGACATCAATACCGACCTGGCACCGGCTCGCTCCGCAACAACCGACGCCACCCGCGAAATGGCCAAGAAACGCGGCGAACCGAGCGCCCGGCCCATGTACGCCGCGGTGGTCGATGCCATGGACCAGGCCATCGGGCAGGTGCTGGAAACCCTGCAACAGGAGGGTATAGACGGCAATACCATCGTGCTGTTCATGAGCGACAATGGTGGCGCGGCCTACTCGCTGGGTGGGGCTGACAACGCTCCGCTGCGCGGCGGCAAGGGTGAAACCTTCGAGGGCGGAATTCGGGTCATATCGCTGCTACGCTGGCCTGATCAAATACCTGCCGGCAGTAAACTGGAGCAGATCATGTCGGTAATGGACGTGTTCCCGACGCTGGCGGAAGCCGCCGGAATCAACGCGAATAACCGGCGCCCGCTGGACGGCCGTTCGATGTGGCCGGCTATCAGCGAGGGCAAGACACAGGCCCGTGAAGACTACCTGTACTTCGCCTCGGAAATACCCATTTATGGCCACTTCAACCTCACGGCTTTCAATGATGAATGGAAACTGGTGCAGGAGATTGAGCAGGGTCAACTGACCACCGAGGTCAGGAACTACCTGTTTCGGATCGGGGAGGACCCGAACGAATACAACAACCTGGCCGAGCAGCACCCGGAGGTGGTGGCTATGTTAAGTCGACAGATTCAGCAGTGGCGCGCATTGCACCCGATTAACGGCATACGCGGCCAGATCGCGCCGCCACCGGGGTGGCGCGCGCCACTGGATTGGGCCACCTACCCCATTCCCCTGTCGGAACTGCAGCAGGCGCCGACCACCGGCGCGCCGCCGTCGGAGGCCTCGCTGCGTACCATGGATTTTCTCCATGGAGAAAGCGGGCGCATCATGTACGACTGCCCGCCGCCGAAGGCGACCCTGCGTGAGACGCTGGCAGCAGAGCCCCAGTGCCCGATTACCGGCCGCATTCCACGCTATTGATCGCGGCATGGGGGACCCCAGGGGGCAACACCGCGAGGCCTTGCCCCCTGGCGGCAATCAGAAGCTGTAACGGGCACCGAGGTAAGCGGCTGCGCCGGCGCTGTTGAAACCAGGCACCTCGACATAGTCCTCGTCGGTGAGGTTCTCCACCCGACCAAACAGGTGCAGGCCCTTCACCACGCGCCAGTCGGCGCTGAGGTCCACCACCTCGTAGTCAGCCAGTGCTTCGCCGCTGGTGTCCACGGCATCGTAGGCACCACGGACGTTAAGGCCGATTGCAAACCGCTCTGCTGCCGTCGCCCACTTCAGGCCCAGGTTGAATAACTGTTCCGGGCGCCGGGCGCGCTGCTCGCCGTCGAAGTCACTGGTGTCGTTATAGGTGTAGTTGGCATTGAGGCTGAAACCCAGTGCCAGCGGCGCCAGCGCCACCAGCTCCACGCCTTTCGATTCCGACCTGCCCTGGCCCTGCAGGTAGCCGGAAAAGAAATCCAGGTCAAAGTAGATTTCCTTGTCTATGTCCTGGTCGAAGTACGTGGCCTCCAGGTAGAGGCCGTTGTCCATGGCCCACACCAGCCCCAGGTCATAGCCCTCGCTCTCTTCTGCGTCCAGGTCAAGCTCGCTCGCTGGCGGGAACCCGGTTTCGTTGTAGTTCAGCTCGTACAGGCTGGGGGCCCGGAAGCCGGTGCCGTAGGCGGCTTTGATCTTCATTTCCCCGGGGCCGACCGGCAACAGGTAGGCGCCGCTCAGGCGATAGGTGGTATGGCTGCCGAAATCCTCGTTATCGTCATAGCGGATGCCCGCGGTGACGTAGAGGTTGTCCAGGTGATTGCCCTGGTACTCGGCGTAGTAACCTTCCTGGTCGCGCTCGCGGTCGGCATAGCCGTTGTCAAAGGCGTCGGTGCGAAGGTCGACACCGTATACCAGGTTGATATCCTCACTGGCCTTCCAGGTACCGGTATAGGTGGTGCGATCCAGCTCCCCTTCCCCGTTGCCAAAACTGGGAGCACCGGCGGCGAAAAACTGGCGCTCGGTGTCGGAGTGGCTATAGGCCAGCTGGTGCGTCAGGCTGCCGTGGGCGTAGGACAGCCCGACCCGCCAGGCCTGCTGTTCGTATTCGTTGATGCAGTCGTTGCTCAAGGCAAAGGTTACCGCGTTATAGCAGTTGTCGTATTCGCCTTCGCCCTCGACATCCCGGGCGACCAGTTCCAGGCGCAGGTCTTCCGTCACATTGAAACCGAGACGACCGTGCAGGCTGGTATTGTCGTAACCATCCCGATCGCGGGAAAGGTCATCCGCACGTGAATTAAAACCCTCAGTCTCGTAGTCCGCGGCGCTTGCCGCAAAATCGACCCGGTCATTGCCGCCGGCAACGTTGGCGCTAACGCGCTGGCTGTCGTAGCGTCCGCCCTCGGCTTCAACCGAGCCGCTAAAGCCGTCTGTCGCCCGCCGGGTAGTGATGTCGATCACCCCGCCGGCGTCAGCGCCGTACATCAGGCCCTGGGGGCCGCGCAGGATTTCAACCCGGTCCACGCCGGCGCTCATCAGGTGCTCGAAATTCGGGCTCATCTGCAGGTTGGATGGATCAGAGATGTCGATACCGTCGATGTAGGCCCGGGTGCGATAGCCCTCCTCCCCGCGGATCCTGACAGCGGAGGGTGTGCCCATGCCGCCGGTATTGGTGACCGCGACGCCCGCCTGGGTGCGCAGGAGTTGATACAGCGAGGAGTAACCGCGAAAACGGATCTCATCGGCGGACAGGGCTGACACCGAGGTGCCGATCTCCCGCAAGGGCATGGGCACCCGGGAAGAAACCACGATAATCTCCTCCAGCCGGCTTTCGCCCTGGGCGGACACATTACTGGCGGCCGCCAGCGCAAGAACAGTTACAAGCTTTTTCACTTTGAATTCCTCAATTGCCTGGAATGGGGCGACTGAGGGAGGGGATCAGGAGATACAGCGCTGGGCTGGACAACCATGTATGAAGCCCTCCGCTCCATCGTTGCTCAGTCCTGGCTGGTTTCGGGCTCTCAGCGTGTGCTGTTGACCGTTGCGGGGGCAGCGGAGGAGGATACGGGGTATCACCTCACTTCCCATTTAACCTGACTTGACCGGCAGTGGGCCGGGGGTGACAGGCACCAGAACCGGGGCGCACTGTAGGCAGTTTGGGCCAGCCTGTCAAACTATTGTCCGGCCGGGTCGTGATAGTTATTCCGGCTTCGCAATTTACCAGGTGGCTGGTATGCCAGGCATGGCGACTAGACTAGAGTAACTGTGAACACAGATGGAGTCTCGCATGGCTGACAATCGACAACTTTGGCTCAACCTGTTGCGGGAACTTGAGCAGCGCCAGCAGGCAGCGGAAGCGATGGGCGGGCCCGAAAAAATAGCACAGCAACAGGCGCGCAACCGGCTGACCGCACGGCAGCGGCTGCAGCGCCTGTTCGACCCCGGCAGTTTCCGGGAAATCGGCGCCCTGGCCGGCGGCCAGCATCCCGGCGGGGATGCCCCCCTGGCAGGCGACGGTGTTGTCGGCGGCACCGGTCGGGTCCATGGCCGCAGCACGGTGGCGCTGGCCGAGGATTTTACCGTCAAGGGCGGCTCGATCGGGCACGTCAACGCGGCGAAGAGAACGCGGCTGGTGCGACTGGCGCTGGAGCAGCGCCTGCCCCTGGTGATCATGCTCGACGGTGCCGGCGAGCGGGCCGGCAACGGCCGTGAACGCTACCCCAACACCCCCAATGACTTGCAACTGGTCGCCGACTTGCAGGGCGTGGTGCCGGTGGTGTGCATGGTGCTGGGAGCCTCCGCCGGGCACGGTGCGCTCACCGGGATGTTCGCCGACTTTATCGTCATGGTAGAGGGGGCCTCGCTGTTCACCGCCGGCCCGCCGCTGGTGGAAGCCGCACTGGGGCTGCGGCTTACCCCCGAGGAACTGGGCGGCGGGCAGATGCACAGCCGGGAGAGCGGCGTGGTGCACAACCTGGTAGCTAACGAGAAGGAAGCGTTCGACCAGGTTCGCCGTTACCTGTCGCTGCTGGCCGGGCAGCGCCAGCCGGCGGACGCGGCACCCTCTCAGGAGGCGCTACTCGACCTGCTGCCGCCGGCTGGCGCCCGGGCCTACGATATGCGCGCGGTGCTGGAGCTGTTAGCGGATGAGCAGAGCGTATTCGAACTGCAACCGGCCTTCGGGGAGTCCATTATCTGCGCCCTGCTGCGTTTGGGCGGCCACGTGGTCATGGTGATTGCCAACCAGCCGCTGGTGCTGGCTGGCGCCATCAACCGCCAGGCTGCGGAAAAGGCCAGTCACTTTATCGGAGTGGCGGATGCCTTCGGGCTGCCGCTGCTGAGCCTGGTGGACAACCCCGGTGTGTTGCCGGGACCACAATCGGAGGCACAGGGCGTGTTGAAAGCGGCGGGCCGCATGTTCAGCGCCCAGCGGCGATTCCGCGGGCAGAAAATTGTCGTCACCCTGCGCAAGGCGTTCGGTTTTGGTTCCTCGGTAATGGGCATGAACCCCTGGGACCGGCAGGCGATCAGTATCGCCCTGCCCTCGGTATCTCTCGGCGGCATTCCCGCCATCGGCGGCGCCCGGGCAGCCGGTGCCAGTGACGAGGAGCAGGCGCAGATGCTGGCGCGGGAGGCCGGGGCCTGGGTCCCCGCCGATGCCATGGCCTTTGACAAGGTGGTCGATCCGCGGGAGTTGCGGGCCGAGATCATCGATGTGCTGGGGCGCAGCCAGGCGGAAGAGAGGACTTTTTAAAGCGCAGCTTGCAGGCTGTCGCTCAGTGCGCTCCCAACCGGGCTATACTGCTGGCGATGAAAGGGTTTATCGCGGAACTCAGGCGCCGGAACGTGCACCGGGCGGCGATCGCCTACCTGGCGGTGGCCTGGTTGCTGGTGCAGGTTCTGGAAACCACCTTGCCGATATACGATCTTGATGAATCGCATATTCGCTGGGTTGTTCTCGCCCTGTTGATTGGCTTTATCCCTGCACTCTGTCTGGCCTGGGTATTTGAATGGTCTCCGGGCAGGTTACGCGCCCAGGCGGACATTGATCGCGACCCGGAAATTGCCGGGGGCGGCAGCCGTAAAAGCGACCTGGTTATCATCGCTGTGCTGGCGATGGCGGTACTGTTCTTCGCCATCGACAAGTTTTTGTTGAGTCCTGCATCGCCCTGGATAGGACCGCCAACAAAGTCGATTGCGGTACTGCCGTTTGATGATATGACGGCGGCACAGGACCAGGCATATTTTGCCGATGGCCTGGCCGAGGAGTTGTTGAACCTGCTCGCGCAAAACCCCGCACTCAGGGTGGCCGCCAGGACCTCATCGTTCAACTTCCGCCATTCAGGGCTCGCCATCAGCGACATCGCCAGCCAACTTAATGTGTCACATGTGCTTGAAGGTAGCGTTCGTCGTGACGGCGAGCAGGTGCGCATCACAGTGCAGTTAATCGAGGCCAGCAGCGGCTTCCATGTCTGGTCGGAGACCTATGAGGAGGCATACAGTGACATATTTTCAATCCAGGACAGGATTTCACGGCAGGTAAGCGCGACCCTGGAAGCCGCGATCCTTGGCGATCAGCTATACCGAGTCCGCCAGGCTGATCCACATGCCTATACCCTGTATTTGAAAGGCAGGTATCTCGCCCGCAGTGGCAGCCCGGAAAAGATGATGGAAGCGACAAAGTTGCTGCGCAAGGCGCTGGACATCGATTCCCGGTATGCGCCGGCGTGGGCGGAGCTGAGTGGCCTGTATCAAAACCAGGCAGCAGAAGGCCTCATCGATTACGATCACGGCTACCGCCAGGGGCGTGAGGCGGCCCAGCGGGCGGTCAGTGTGGATCCGGACTACGCGCCGGGTTACGACCAGCTCGCCTGGGCTGCATTCTGGTACGATGCCGACGTGGAAGCAGCCATTGATTACCTGCAAAAAGGCTTTCAGCTGCAGCCGCAGAATCTCGACCTGGCGAGCGGCGCCGCCACCATACTGCAATCCCTGGGGCGGATAGACGAAGCGATAAAGCTGCATGAGTACAGCGTTGCGGCATCGCCGCTCGACGCCGTGGCGACTTATAACCTGGCCCTGGCCTATAAATACGCCAATCGCCTGGATGAAGCGGAGCAGGCCTTTCACTCCGTGCTTCGCCTCAGCCCGGAATATGCCAATGTCCGCTATCACCTCGGCGAAATTCTGCTACTCACCGGCCGCACTGAGGAAGCGCTGGCTATCTGGGCGACAGAAAACGACGCCACTCATCGGGTAAAAGGTCGGGCACTGGCTTATTACAGCCTCGGCCAACAGACGCAGGCCGCTACCGCGCTGGACGAATTGATCGACCAGTGGGGTAAGAAGTGGCCATCAGAAGTCGCCCATGTCTATGCCTGGCGGGGTGAACTCGATGAGGCATTCAGGTGGCTGGAACTCGAGTATGCAACCTACGGTGCCGGCGGTTGGGGCGAATGGAAATTGCAGCCGCTGTACAACAACCTGCGCCCTGATCCACGCTGGCAGGCATTTCTGGCGCGAGCCGGCGCCAGTGACGCCCAGCTGGCCAGGTACCAGCTTGAGGTGCCAGCACTCGATCAGGAGATTGTAAGGTGACCACTGGGACACTCGCACGGACCGATAATAAAACAGTAACAGGAGTAGCAATTGGACATCGAACTTGGCAAAGCCAGTGAGGGCCCACTCAAGGGCATTCGCGTTCTGGATGTCACCTCCATGATCACCGGCCCCCTGTGCAGCCAGATGCTGGGCGACCTGGGCGCCGAGGTGATCAAGATCGAGCCCACCCACGGCGAGGTGGCGCGCTGGATGATGCCGCCGGAAAACGGCGGCCTCACCGGCTTCTACTACCAGATGAATCGCAACAAGCGCAGCCTGGCGCTCAACTTACAAAAGGAAGAAGGTATTGCCATCCTCAAGCGGCTGGCGACCGACGTGGATATCCTGGTGGAGAGTTTTCGCCCTGCCTATGACCCCATCGCCCAGGGTCTGGTGGGGATGATGCACATACAGGGCAAACGGTTTGGCGGCAAACCGCAACTGATCCAGTCCGCTATTGTTGACAAGACCACCGCGACCACCGCTGCCGGCATCGCTATGGCGGCACTTTATGCCCGGGAGAGCATCAACGGCAGCGGGCGTGGCCAGCGCGTGGATGTACCGATGATCGACGCCTGCGCGGCCAATTCCTTGCCAGATATGCTGCCGGTAGACAGTTTCCAACCCTCGGAGCTGCCGGATGCGGAACCACTGGCGGTGTTGCGCACTTTCGCGACCCTCGACGGCCACGTGGTGGGCATGGCGCTGCAGGACAATCACTTCGAGGGACTTTGCCAGGCGCTTGAGTGCGAGCACTTGCTAGAGCGCGAGGGTATGCGCAATGTCGGTGAGCGCATTAGCGATTTCGGCCCCTGGCTGGATGCCATCGAGGAAGAGATCGGGAGTTGGCCGACGGATGAACTGCTGGCCCGCTTCGACGCCAATGGCGTTACCTGCGGCAAGGTAAAAACGATTCGCGAATTCGCGGAGGATCCCCAGGCCAGGCACAATCGCACCCTCTTCGATGCCGAGCACCCGGAACCGGGCACCCTGCGTTATGTGCGTTACCCCGGCCACTTCTCCGATACGCCGGCCAGCCTCACCCGCCATCCGCCCCGGCTGGGTGAGCACATTGCCGAGATTCTCGCTGAGGCCGGGTTCAGTGAGGAGGAAGTGCAGTCGTTTGAGGCAGCAGGGGTCATGCTAAATTATCAATCTTGAGTCGGTGACCATGTCAGACCCAGTCCCACTTTTCGAGCCAGATCGTCACCGCGCGGTGAGTGCCACACCCTGGGATGAAACCAGGGCGCGACACGAAATCCAATCCCTGGTTGATGCCGTACTCTCTGCCCGTTCGGCAAGTGGGCTCTGGCCAGGTGAAGAGGAACTGCCCCTGAGCCTCTACGCCGGTGTTGCGGGGATCGCCTGGACGCTCGATACCCTTTACGCACGGGGTTACCTGGAGCAATCTCTACCTGAACTCTGCGCAACTCAACTGGCGGCTACCCCAGAACGCCTGAATTATGATGCATTATTTGCAGAATATGGTGTGCCGCTCTCCCATTCCTTTTATCTCGGCGATACCGGGGTTTACCTGCAGGTCTGGAAGGAAACCGGCAAGCCAGGCCTGCTGGACCGGCTCGATGAACTGATTGCTGCCAATATCGGGCATCCCTGGATGGAAAACCTTTGGGGTGCGCCCAGCACCATGCTGGTGGCCAGTCACCTGTATGCTGCAAGCGGCGAACAACGCTTTGCCGATCATGTACGCCGGGGCGCCGCCTACCTCTGGGAGAGGCTCGAACCCGAGCCGCAAAGCGGCTGTGCCATGTGGCATATCGAACTCTACGGAGAGCAGACCTGGCTGACCGGCGCGGGACATGGTTATGTGGGAAACGTCTTTCCACTGTTGCGTTCACTGGAACTGTTCGATGAAGAAATGCGCAAGCAGTGGCTTGATAGTATTGCAAGCACTGTGACGCGCACTGCGCAACGCGAACAGGGTCTTGCCAACTGGCCACCCAGTATCGGCAAGGCGCGGAAAGGCCGCGACCGGAATCTGGTCCAGCAGTGCCATGGGTCTCCGGGCTTTGTGATTAGTTTGTCTGCGCTCTATGGTCGTGGTTATGAGGACGTTGACCAGGTCTTGCTGGAAGCCGGCGAACTAACCTGGAAGGCGGGACCACTCAACAAGTATCCAGGCCTGTGCCATGGCACGCCGGGTAATGGCTATGCCCTGCTGAAGTTGTACCATCTGACGCAGGATGCGCGGTGGCTGCAGCGCGCGCGTCAGTTTGCGGTATCGGCGCTGGAGCAGCGCGCCGAGTACGCCGAGTCCAGGCGCGCGAGCAATTCGAGCCTGTGGGACGGTGACATGGGGCTCGCCCTGTTCCTGGCGGATTGTATCGATGCCAGGGCCGATTTCCCCACCCTTGACTATTTCTAATCAAACTTCAAAAAAGCCAGTAAAAACAGAGCGAAACTGCAGAAACACGAGCCGATCGCATCATCCTGCTGGCCGGCCAGATCAATGCTGCCAACCATCGCCTACTTAAACTTATCGCCGATTTCGACAGACGCAAGGGCTGGCGCAAGCAGGATGATGCAGTTGAGGGCTTACCGTGGCAAGACCGAGGCCGCAGTGATGTAGCGGCTTATTGATCATTTGCCCTGGGCTTTTTCCAGTTCGCCGGCGATGGCTATTTCGCTGTCGCTGACAACTGTCCTCGGTAACCAGCGATATCATAGTGCTGCAGTGGCTGGGCTATCTGCTGGATTCCGAGTGTATATACGTGGAATGACACACCGTGTTAGTGGTATTGCTACCGCCATCACGCCAAAACAAGGCGTCTACCGCCATACCGAAGTCGCAATCCTCTCCTCGCCAGTTGGTGACAGCAGTGCCCTTATCAACCCCGGGCGCGATGCTGCTCAAGGCCTGCGCAGACGATTCCGCGGAATCGTGGGGAAACTGTGGATAGAAGCTGCTTTCAATTTCCTCGCCTGAGGGCCTCAAGAAAGTCATCTGAGTTTTACCCTTGTTTTTACTCGCACTAATAGAGAAGCTGCCACTGTGTAATTGCCGGTGGTGGTAGCGGCACAGGGTGACGAGGTTGTCCAGGCTGGTCTCACCGCCATCGGCCCAGTGCTGGATATGGTGAAAATCAACGTACCGAGATTCGCAGCAGCCTGGAAAACGGCAGGTTTTATCGCGCGCTTTCAATGCCCTGCCGATATGGGCAGGCACCGTGCGGCTGCGACGGCCGATATTGAGTACCTCGCCGTTTTCGTCTTCCAGCACGGTGAGCAGGCTGGCATCGCAGGCCAGCCGTCGGGCGGTGTCCGGGGAGAGCCAGGTCTTATTATCGAGGTGGCAGTGCTCATGGGCGCAGTCGGTGCCTTTGCTGTGCTGCCGCAGGGTGTTGATATCCACATGCAGCATCACCTGGCAGCGCTCGCTGCCTGTTAGTCCCCGCTGCTCGCCATCCCTGGTGTAAGTCGCCAGGAAATGTTCGCTCATGGCTACCAGGGCGTCCGCACGAGTGTGGCTGAGTAAGTGCTGGAATTGCTCTGTCTTTGCCTTCGACTGTGCGGGTGAAAACGATTCCGCGGAATCGTTTTGGGCTTGTTTTTGCGCTGCCTGCTGCCCGGGCAAGGCTATCGCCTCGATGGCCTTTACCAACAGGGAGCCGGCTTCAGGGGGCAGTTTTGCGTGGATGATCCACATACCATCATCGCCCTGGTAGTAAAGCAGTTCCCGTTGGTTTTCCTGCTCCTGCTCAACAGGCTGATCCGGTTTTTGGCATACCCCGCGGTATTTTTTCACCACCTGTTCCACATGGCTGGCGGTGCCCTGGCGGGCAATATAGAGCAGGTAATCCTCGTTCGCCGGGGTCGCCACGCGGGTCATGGCGCGGACCTTGGAGTAGCTGATCTCGCCGGCGGCGAAGGCAGCATCAATTTGCGGCAGGTTTTCAAGGCAGTGGGCTACCCGCACTCTTTCCCGGGCGGCAACCAGGGCGATCCCGCATTTCCAGTTCAACCAGTGGGCACAGGAGCGCAGCGTGCCACCACCACTCCAGCCCTTGCGCCGGTCAAACTCCGCGATGAGCTTTAACAGACGGTGGTTGGCGGCATTGATCTGGCCGGCCAGCAGGGTGATGTGATCGGCCAGGTCCTGGTCGGTTTCAAGTTCGGCAGGAAGTGCG
>NZ_QRAN01000022.1 GCF_003457605.1 Seongchinamella sediminis | reverse complement strand
CCAGCGACACATAACTGAACAAGTCACCGCCTTCCTGGTAATCACCGCGCATTGTTTGGCCTCCAACCTGCGATTACGCTATTTTCCCTCATTTGAGGGAGTTTTTCAGCAACCTGTTAGGGTGTTCTGATTCATCCAGTGCGACCTACCCCCCCACCCCCCCGAGATGGCCATTTTCGTTTGTGGCGGGCCGTCTGGATCAACCAGCCGGTTCGACAAAACGCGCCAGCGTTTTGCAACGAGGCGCGCAGCGCCGAAGCCCGCCGGGTCTGTTGCCTGATTATCGGGTATGCTATGGCGCCTTACCCCCAGCGGAGCCAGCCTGATGCCAACCCGGTTCATCCACACCCCGTCACCGCGCGGTGTTTTCATCGCCTTCGCAGTGCTCGCCGTGGCCGCCTGCAGCAACCAGCCCAGCTACGACGTCGATCACAGTGACAGCTACGACTTTTCCGGGCTGCACAGCTATCGCTGGTACGATGATGTCCATCCCTCCAAAGAGGCGGAGTACCGGCAGTACAACAGCTCCGACAAGCGGGTGCGGACCTACGTTGATCGCGAGCTGCAGGCAAAGGGCTTTGGCGACGGCGGCGCCGGCCAGGCCGACTTCTGGGTGAACTACCACATTTCCAAACAGGACCAGATGCGCATCGACAGCATCGGCAGCTATCCCCAGGGGGTTCATGGCGGCGTCGGCGTGGGAACCTATGGCAGTGGCGTCAGCATCGGCTACAGCAGTGGCCCCAGCGTCAGGCACTACCAGGAGGGCACGGTGGTGCTGGATGTTATCGATGCCGGTAGCCAGAAGATCGTCTGGCGCGGCATTGCCGAGGGTCGGCTGAAGGATGATCTCAGCCTGCAGGACAAGAATCGCATTGCCGCCGAGGTCTCCCGGGAGTTGCTGGCGGATTTTCCGCCGGGTGTCGAGTAGCCCGTCGCTGCCTCTGCGCCGGCCCTGGCGCGCCACCATCTGCATTTATTCACAGGAAACGGAGCGATTGATGAGTTCGCCACTGCAACAAGCACTGACCCTGCCCTGCGGCGCCGTGCTGCCCAATCGTATCGCCAAGGCGGCGATGACCGAGGGGCTGGCCACGCCCGACGGGGTGCCGACGCCGGAACTGGAGCGGCTGTACGGTATCTGGAGCGACGGCGGCGCCGGTATGCTGCTGTCGGGGAACATCCAGATTGACCGCGACCACCTGGAACGACCGGGCAATGTGGTTATCGATCGCGAGCCCGATGAGGCCATGCGGCGGGCGCTGGCAAGCTGGGCCGCGGCGGCGACCCGCGGTGGCAACCACTTCTGGGCCCAGATCAGCCACGCCGGCCGCCAGACCCAGAAATCGGTGAATCCCCACCCGAAAGCGCCGTCGGCGGTGAAGCTGGGCCTTCCGGGCGGCCAGTTCGGTGAGCCGCTTGCCCTTACAAGGGAAGAGATCGCCGAGATCGTCCGTCGCTTCGGCGTGTGCGCGGCGGCCTGCAGGGAGGCGGGCTTTACCGGCGTGCAGGTGCATGCGGCCCACGGCTACCTGCTGTCCGAATTCCTCAGTCCGCGCAGTAACCAGCGCAGCGACGAGTACGGCGGCAGCCTGGAGAACCGCGCCCGGGCGCTGCTGGCGTGCGTGGCCTCCGTGCGCGCTGCGGTGGGGTCGGATTTTCCGCTGTCGGTAAAGATCAACAGCGCCGACTTCCAGAAAGGCGGCTTTGCCTTCGAGGACAGCCTGCAGGTGGTGCAGTGGCTGGAAGCGGCGGGCGTGGACCTGATAGAGATTTCCGGTGGCACCTACGAGCAGCCCAAGTTACTGGGTGTTGCGGGTTTGGAGGAACAGGAAGATCAGTTCGTAAAGGAATCCACCCGTGCCCGGGAGGCCTACTTCGTCGATTTCGCCCGGACCATGCAGGACAAAGTCACGGTGCCGTTGATGGTTACCGGAGGCTTCCGTCGCCGGGCGGTGATGGAGCAGGTGGTGGCCGAGGGCAGTGCCGACCTGATCGGGCTCGGCCGGCCCATGTGCGTGATGACCGATGCGCCCCGACGCCTGCTGGCGGGCCTGGATGAACTGCCCCGCTACGAGAGCGAGCTCAGCCTGCTGCCGCCCTGGCTGTCCTTTTTAAACGCCAGCAAAACCGTCAAGACCATGGCGACCTTCGGCGTGCAGTACTGGTTTTACGCCCAGCTCGACGAACTCGGTGTTCGCGGCAGCGCCAGCCCGGGCATGTCGGTGCTCGCCGCGACCCGCCGCCTGATGGGCCTGCAGAAAAAGCTCCTGGCCGGTCGCAGCAGCTGATGCCTGTGCGCCTGCCCGGGCAGTGGCAGGCCGGCAATCGCGGTAGTTGTAGCGGCGTATCCCATCACCCGCTGGCCACCGGCGCCAGCGCGGCCCCGCTGCGAGGCCGCTATGCCAATAGGGAGTGGGGTACAGTCGGACATACTGCCAGGGTGGCCAAAGGCCGGCGAGGGTCTATGCTGTAGCGAGAACAAGACAACAACAAGGAGAACGCCATGACAAGGACCCTGTTCACTGCACTGTTACTCATCGTCACCCTCGCTGCCTGCAGCGACAGCAGCCACTCCAGGCGCAATAACAACGGAGGTGGCGGGGAAACCCCGGATCCCGTGGGTGCGTTCGTGCTCTCGGTGCTGTCCAGCCAGCCGGACCAGGTGAGCAATAACGAGGCGCGCATTGCGATCGATGTGCCGGACGGACTGGCGCTCGAGGAGGTACAGGTGAGTGTCGACGGCCGGGATGTCACCC
Organism: Seongchinamella sediminis; assembly: GCF_003457605.1. Taxonomy (GTDB): domain Bacteria; phylum Pseudomonadota; class Gammaproteobacteria; order Pseudomonadales; family Halieaceae; genus Halioglobus; species Halioglobus sediminis. The sequence continues at coordinate 61,344 of NZ_QRAN01000022.1, read as the reverse complement.
AGGCTTTCGCCGCGACCGGCGCGGACGGCGCACTGCAAGGCCGCATCGACGAGTTGGTCGCAGGGGAAAACACGGTCACGGTCAGCGGCGGCGAGGCGGAAGAGGCCTCGCTGGTGCTGGTTAACCATCCCGCCAGCGGCCCGATCTTTTCCGGTCCCCGGCAGGACCCGTTCTTCTGTGCGGTGGATGAGGACCTGGCGAACCTGGAACTGGGTCCGGTGCTGGACGAACAGTGTAGTGTGGCCACCCTGGTCAGCTACAAGTACCGCACGGTAGACGATGCCTGGGCGGATTACTCCCCCGGCCAGCAGCGCCCGGCAGACATGGCGACCACCACGACCGTCGACGGCCAGGAGGTGGACTTTATCGTGCGCTGGGAACGTGGCAGCCTGAACCGTTTTCTCTATTCCCTGGCCGTGCTTAGCCCGGCGCCGGCGGCCGAAGATGCCGAACCCGACCTCAAGGCCTGGAACAGGCGCCTGATCTACTACTTCCAGGGCGGCGTCGCCATTGGCCACTACCAGGGTGACCCCAGTCGCCGTCGGGCCCTGTTCGTGGACGGTCTCGCGGCCGGCTATGCCGTCGCCTATTCCACCGGCACCAAGACCGGCACCCACTACAACCTGGAACTGGGCGGGGAAACCGCGCTCATGGTGAAATCGCGCTTTGTCGCCGGCTACGGCGCACCGGATTACACGGTTGGCGTGGGTGGCTCCGGCGGCGGTATCCAGCAGTACGTCTACGCCCAGAACCACCCGGGTCTGATCGACGCCGGGGTGCCGCAGTATGCCTACCCGGACATGGTCACCCAGACCATCCACATCGGCGACTGCGAACTGCTGGAACGCTGGATGGATCTGCAGGTACAGGCTGACCCCAACTCCAGGTGGGCCACCTGGGAAAATCGCAGCTGGCTCATCGGCCTCAATGCCAATAGCGAGGTGGCCAACGACGTGGTCAACTTTGGTCTTACTCCCTGGCTGCCACCGGGATCCACTGAGTGCACCGCCTCCTGGCGCGGCCTGTCACCGCTGGCCCTCAACCCCAACTTCGGTGAAGCCCCCGGGATCACGCCGCAGCAGCAGGCGGCGGTGGAGTGGACCCACTTTGCCGACCTGGTCAATATTTACGGCCGTGCCGATGACGGTTTTGCCGCCACCACCTGGGACAATGTCGGTGTGCAGTATGGGCTGCAGGCCCTGCGCGATGGCAATATCACGCCCGACGAGTTCCTCGACCTGAACTGGGAGGTAGGAAGCTGGAAGAACGAGCCGGAGATGGTGCAGGAGGGCTGCCCCTTCATTATCGACCTGTGCTTCGCGCTGGACGATAACCAGCCCCTGTACCCCGACCAGATCGACCCCTGGAGCTGGCGCAATGCCAGTACTGCCACCGAGGATGCACCGGCGCCGCGCAAGGCGGCGGACCCCGGCGCCATTGCCGCGGCCTTTGGCGCCGGCATGGTCAACCGCGGCGAGGTGGCGATACCGCTGATCGACCTGCGCCACTATCTCGAGGAAGAACTGGACATGCACAACACTCACCAGTCCTTTGCCGCACGCCAGCGCCTGCTCGATTTCGACGGCGATGCTTCCAACCAGGTGATCTGGTTTATCGACCGCAACCCCGACGGCGACAATTTTGACAACACCATGGATGCCTTTGCGGTGCTGGATGAATGGATGGCCAATATCCGCGCCAACCCGGAGGCCAGTGTGGGCGACAATCGCCCGGAGAGCGCCCGCGACAGCTGTTTTGACCGCGATGGCGAGCTGATCGCCAGCGGCGATGATGTCTGGGATGGCATCCTCGATGACCAGCCGGCGGGTAGCTGCACCACTGAGTTCCCGCTCTACAGCACCTCGCGTATCGTGGCCGGGGCGCCGATTACCGGTGATGTGTTCAAGTGCCAGCTGCAGAGCATTGCCAGCGCCATCGACCAGGGCCTCTACGGTGACTGGCTGCCCACCGCGCCCCAGCGCGAGCGCCTGGAGACCATCTTTCCGGACGGCGTGTGTGATTACGAGCTGCCGGGTATTGTCGAATAGGACCAGGTCGGTACAGATTCGCCGGGCCAGGCAGGGCGCGCTGCCGCTAGCTGCAAGCCGAGCCGGCTACGAGGCCCAGCGCGGGGTTTTACGCAGCTGCAGTGCCCCTCCCGGTGCAGGGCAATAGACGCAGCCTGTTACTCGCTTGTGCGCGATGTCACTGCGCCGCCTGCAGCGCGGCGTTCAGTTGCAGCGCCGTACCGGCTTCCTGCCAGGGGTTGCTGCGCAGGCGGTCGAGGGCGTCGCTGTCGCCGCGCAGGGTGTAATCGAAGAAAGCGATGGCCATCTCGCGCTGTATCCGATGGGCTTCCTCGCTGTCCAGCAGCGTGTAGTTTTCCCCGGGCGCGAAAAAGCGCGGGAAGGTATCGGGTTTCAGCTGCGGCCACCAGTAGGGCCCGGACACCCCGAAGCTGCCGTGATTGGTGTCCTGCACGACCGCCAGTGCGGCGGGCACGGTAGCGTTGTCGACCGTTTGTTCCAGCAAGGGGTAGGGGTGCTCGGCGCTGGGAGCAGGGGCACCGGCTGACTCGGCCAGCGTTGTCCCCAGGCCCAGGATCAGTGCGTCTTCAGCGCCGCTGAGGATAAACGTGGGTTTGTGCAGGCTGGCGAGGGCAGAGGGACCCTCGGCGGCAAGGATGGCCGATTCCGCGGGCGCCTTTACCAGCAGCTGTGGCGGCAGCGCGCCGCGGAGGTCCGGCATGGCCGGTGGTACTACCGCGAAGCCCGCCTGGAACCGGTCCTCCAGCATGAGTCCCGCCAGCGTGGTGGCTCCGCCGAACGAGCGCCCCATCAGGCCGATGCGCGACAGGTCCAGCCTGCCGGCGAAGGGGCCGCTGGCGTTCATCGCTTCCAGTTGCGCCAGTACGGCACGCAGGTCGTTGACCCGCTGCAGCAGTGACGCGTCCAGCTGGGCGAAGCCCTCGGGCGAGAATCCCCTGCCCAGCGGCGTATAGCTCTGGCCGTAGCTGTCGATGGATCCGTAGACGCCGTGTTCATCCAGCAGGGGCAGCACCGCCGACATGGCCTGCTGCAGAGCCGGGTCTGCGCTGTTCCCGGAGAGCGCCGGGTCGCGGCCGGTCATCGCGTAGGGTGAGTTGCCGGTGTGGTCGGCGGCGATCACGAAATAGCCGCTGCGGGCCAGCCCGATACTGGCTGTCGCCATGTTGTAGCGGCTGCCGGCATCGCCGTGGGATACCACAACCACCGGCCATGACTGACCGTCCTCACGCGGCGGGGCGTCGCGCCAGCTGGGACGCTGGCGCTGGAACAGTTCCCCGATGGCATCGTCCATCTGCTGTTGGCTGACCCCCTCGCGCACGCTGTCAGGGGTCAGGTGGAAGAAGGTCGTGGCAGTCATCATGCGCCGGTGCACCCCGGCATCGCCAAACACGTAATCCCCGTAGCGGGGGTGAAAGCTATCGGCGGTGACGCGGGCGGGATACCAGATTTCCGTGATCAGGCTGCGCACCCCGCTATCGACGCCGCCCACCGCATCGAAGGGGCGGCTGTGGTCATGGATGAAGAAGGTCCGCGAACCCACGGCATCCTGCGTTGCCGGCGGCGCTACCGTGTCGCCAGGCGCTGGTGGCTGATCGGCCTGGCAGGCGCCCAGGGTCAGGAGCAGGGCGGCAAACAGTGCGCGGGGCAGGGCGGGACAGGGCATGATAGTTTCCTTGGTGGTCTGTTTAGCGTTCGATACCGTGAGTCTCGCGGTACTCGCGGAGGACCGCCTGAATGCGGATCAGGCAGTCGTCCAGTTCCTCGGCCAGCTGGGCCATGCTGCGGCCGCCTTTGGCGGCTTCAAAGCCGTCGATCATGTCGCGATAAAGTGTAGCGGACAGCTCGGGGGCGACCAGCCGGGTCCAGGGTTCCTTCAGCGAAGGGCCGAAATGATCCAGCATGCGCTGCATGCCGCCTTCGCCACCGCACAGGGCCATGTTGGCACAGGGACCCATGATCGCCCAGCGCAGGCCCGGCCCGTAGGAGATGGCCTTGTCGATATCGGCCACGCTGCATTCACCGTTATCCACCATGTGCAGCGCCTCCCGCCAGATGGCGTCCTGCAGTCGATTGCCGATGAAGCCCGGCAGTTCACGCTGCATGCGGGCGACCTGTTTGCCATTGAGGCGGAAGAACTCCGCGGCGAAGTCCACCGCGGCATCGTCGGACTTCTCCCCGCCCACGACTTCGCAGAAGGGAATCATGTATGGCGGGTTAAAGGGGTGGCAGACTACCGTGCGACCCGGATTCTTGCAGTGCTTCTGGATATCGCTCATCAGCAGGCCGGAGGTGCTGGAGGAGATGACCACATGGTCCGGGGTCAGGTCGTCGAGCTGTGCGAACAGGGCCTGCTTGTCGCTCAATACTTCCGGCGTACTCTCCTGGATGATATCCACCTGCTGGCAGAAGCCCTCCAGCGAGTCGGCGAAGCGCAGCCGCGATGGGGCGGCGCCGGGCTGCAATCCGAGCTGTTCCAGTACCTGCCACTTTTCGGCCACTTTCTCCCGCAGGCGCGCTTCGGCGCCGGAGGCGCTGTCCCAGACCAGCACATCCTTGCCCATGCGCAGGAAGTGCAGGGCCCAGGCGCCGCCGATGACGCCGGTGCCGAGAATGCCGACGGTGGCCACGTCCTGCGGCTTCATTCTTGCTGACATCGTGTTGCTCTCCTGTGTTGTTCTACTGGCTGCCACGCAGGCCGAGAATGTCCCGGGCCCGGTCGGGGCTGGCGATGGTGCCGCCCATGGCGCGGATAATGCCGGCGGCCTTTTCCACCAGCTGGCCGTTACTGGCGAACACACCGCGTTTCAGGTAAAGGTTGTCCTCCAGCCCGACGCGGACGTTGCCGCCCAGCAGGGTGGCCTGGGCCACCATGGGCATTTGCAGGCGACCGATGCCGAATCCGGCCCAGTTACAGTCCTCGGGCAGCATGTCCACCATGGCTTTCATCGCCGTGGTATTGGCCGGCGCGCCCCAGGGGATACCCAGGCACAGCTGGTACAGGGCCGGGGCCTGCAGCAGGCTGTCAGCCTGCATCTGCCGGGCGAAGGCGAGATGGCCCAGCTCGAATACTTCCAGTTCCGGCTTCACGCCCACCGCTTTCACCCGCCGCGCCATCTCGCGCAGGATCGGCGGGGTGGAGATGTACACGTAGTCGTCACCGAAATTGATGCTGCCGCAATCCAGGGTGCAAATTTCCGGCTGCAACTCCTCGATATGGGCGATGCGTTCGGCGGCGCCGATCATGTCGGTCCCGTCGCCACCCACTCCCGGATTGTCATCGCCGGGCACGAAGTCGCCGCCCATGCCGGCGGTGATGTTGATGATCACATCGGAGTGGGAGTCGCGAATGCGCTGCACCACCTCCCGGTACAGGGCCAGCTCCCGCGAGGGAGCGGCGGTTTCCGGGTCGCGGACGTGAATATGGGCGATGGCGGCACCGGCGTCGCCGGCCTCAATGGCCGCGTTGGCGATCTGCTCCGGGGTAATGGGGAAGTCCGGGTGCTGGCCCGGATTGCCCGCGCCGGTGATCGCGCAGGTGATAATGGTGTCCTTGTTCATGACTGCCTCCTCGATGGTGGCCCACAGGCTACCGGATTGGGAGGGCGGGTTTTGTATGAATTCGAAGAGTCCTTGTCGGAATACGACAGCCTCGCCGAGAATGCCCTGGTACCAGCTCAGTCTTCCCGGTTGCGCGCCTGGCGCGGGGAGTGACCGAAGTGACGGCGGTAGCTGCGCGAGAAGTGGGCGGTGGAGGCGAAGCCGCAGCGCAGGGCGATATTGGTGATGCTGAAGCTGGTCTGCTGCAGCAGTTGCTGGGCTTTTTCCAGGCGCAGGCGGCGGTAGAAGGCCAGCGGGGTGGTGTCGAGGTGATGGCGAAACAGGCGCTCCAGCTCGCGCTCGGAAATGTGTACCCGCCGTGCCAGTTCGGGGATCGGCAGGGTGTGTTCGAAGTGGGCCTGCATGTTCTCGATACTCTCGAGTACCTTGGCGTTGGCGACGCCGTAGCGCGACTGCAGCGACAGGCGCTGGGGTTCGCTGCCCTCGCGGGCGGAGGGGTAGATGAGCTGGTCGGAGATGGCCGCGGCCAGCTCAGCGCCGTGTTGCTCGCGGACCAGGTGCAGCATCATGTCCAGCCCCGACAGGCCGCCGGAGCAGGAGAAGCGGTTGCGGTCGATGTCGAACAGCTCCTCGACCACGGTTACATTGCGGAAGGCCTCGCGGTAGCTGTCGTGGTTTTCCCAGTGGATGGTGGCGCTGTAACCTTCCAGCAGGCCCGCCGCGGCGAGGATGTAGCTGCCGGTGTCCTGGCCGCCGATATCTACCCCGAGTGCGGCCAGCCGGCGCAGGGCGCCGGCCAGCGTGCCGTTGAGCTGCTCCTGGGGGTGAAAGCCGGCGCAGACCACCAGGGTGTTGATCCCCGCTACGGACTCTATCGCATCGTCTGCCATCAGGCTGATGTCGTTGCTGGAGCGCACCGGGCGCCCGCCCAGGGACAGCATTTGCCAGCGATAGCATTCCTGCCGCTGCAGGGTGTTGGCCCAGCGCAGCGGGTCGACCATGGCCGCAAGGCCAATCATCGAAAAGCCCGGCAGCAGCAGAAAAGCGATCTGCTGGGGTAACTGTTGTGGTTGGTCTCCAAACATTCTGGCGTTTTTGTGCAGGTTTGCGTCGGATTTATGCATAAGTCTACACGCTTGTGGCCTAGGATGGGCGCCCCAGCCTGTCAGGAATTCAGCAATGGAACAGAGCCAATGGTTTGCCGCCCACAGGGACGCGGTGCGCCCGGAATGGATTGACTACAACGGCCACATGAGTGAGGCCTACCACGTGCTGGTGTTCGGCTATGCCACCGACGCCCTGCTCGACGCCATCGGTATCGACGAGACCTTCCGCCAGCAGCAGCAGTGCTCGGTCTATACCCTCGAGGCGCATATCCGCTATCTGGCGGAAGTGCCGGTTGGCGTGCCGCTGCAGGTTGTCACCGTGGTCACGGATTCCGATCACAAGCGCCTGCACGTCAACCATGTGATGCTGCGCAGCGACAGCGGCGCAGTCGTGGCGTCCACCGAACTGATGTTGATGTATGTGGACACTGAAGCGGGAAGTTCGGCTGATTTTCCCGCCGCCATCGGCGCAGAGATCGCCCGCTTCAGGCAGCGCTACCCGGGTCGGCCTGAGCGCGGCGACATGGGCCGGCGAATTGCGATTCGCCGCTAATCGCGCGGCGCTATCAGCACCGGCTTTTTGACCGCGTCGCCGAAATCCTTGCGCAGCCAGCGCAGCAGGGCGATGCTCAGCAGCAGCAACACCGGTATCAGTGGCAGGGCGGTGATGATGGTCAGCGACTGCACTGTTTTCAGGCCGCCGATCACCAGCAGGCCAACGGCGATGAAGGCCAGCGCAAAGGCCCAGGTCAGGCGATTGCGGCGCGCCGGTTCCTGGTCGCCGCGCAGCTTGTGCGTGCTGATGCTGGCCAGTACATAGGCCGCGGAGTCCAGGGTGGTGGCGAGAAAAATAAAGCTGAGAAAGGTGTAGACCAGGATCATCACATCGCCCCAGGGCATCTGCTTCACAATGGCGACCACGGTGGCGGGAATACCGTTGCTGCCCAGCGATTCTCCCAGCGGCAGGGCGCCGCTGAGTTCCAGGTGCAGGGCATAGCCACCGCAGATCGCCAGGAACGAGCAGCAGCCGAGGCTGCCCCAGCCGATTACCCCCAGCACCAGGTGACGGATGGTACGGCCCCGCGAGATGCGGCCGAAGAACAGTCCCATCATCGGCGCGTAAGACACCCACCAGGCCCAGTAAAACAGGGTCCATGCTTCGGGGAAGCCGCGCTTGTCAACCGGATCCAGCCAGAAACTCATGCGGGTGAAGTTGTCCAGCATCAGGCCCACGCTGTTGGCGCTGATGGACAGGATGAACACGGTGGGGCCGGCAAACAGGATGAACACCAGGATCAGCAGGGCCAGGCCGATATTGATATCGGCGAGGATGCTGATGCCTTTGGTCAGGCCGCGGTACACGCTGATCCCGAACAGCAGGGTCCAGAATGCCAGTACCCCGAACCGGGTCAGCAGGGTGTCTGGAATACCGAACATCTCGCCGACGAACGCGGATACCAGCGGCACCCCCAGCCCCAGCGAAGTACCGGCGCCGCCGATCAGGCCGATGATGACCAGGGTGTCGATCACCGGTTTCCAGCGCTTGCGCCCGGGGGTGGTAAGCACCGTGTCGCAGGCCTCGGAAATGCGCAGCACCGGCCGTTCCTTGACATACAGCATGTAGGCCACCGGTACCGCCGGGATGGCGTACAGTGCCCAGGGGATGAAACCCCAGTGAAACTGCCCGTACATGTGGGCCCATTCCACCGCCGCACTGGAGTGGGGCTCGACATCAAGCGGGGGGGTGGACAGGTAGTAAACCGGCTCGACAAAAGCCCAGCTGATCAGGCCGATCCCGATACCGGCACTGAACATCATCGCCGCCCAGGGTATTTCAGCAAACTCCACCTGGTCACCGGCCTGACCCAGTTTGACCTGGCCGTAGCGGCCGAAAGCCAGCCACAGGGCAAATACAAAGGCCCCGGCGCCGGTCAGCACAAACAGCCAGCCGAACTGGCTGGTGACAAAGTTCATTGCGTTGCGTGCGCTCACCTGGGCCTGGTCGGGGAAGCCGCTCAGGTAGACGCCGGTGAGCAACACAATGACCAGCGCGGGCACGAAGACCGACCAGTCGATGTTATGACCGTTATCGGGTGGGGCACTGGCTGGCTTGGCGGGCATAGGGCTCGGTTCAGAATGCGTAGGAGGCGGTCACACCCCACATGGTGGGGTTGCCGTAGATCGGGTGGCCGTCACCCAGCCCGGCGGTAAAGCTGTGGACAACGTAGTCCTCGTCCGCCAGGTTCTTGCCCCACAGGGCGAATTCCCAGCCATTGTACATGCGCAGTGCAGCGCGGGCATTCACCAGTGAATAGCTGTCGGCGCCGCTCTCGATCACATTGGCCGTGCTGAAGTACATTTCATCCGTGTAGGTGACATCGGTGCGCAACAGCAGGTCGCCCATGTCGCCGATGGGCTGGGCGTACTGGATACCCAGGGAACCGCTGCTGTCCGGGGCGCGCATCAGCTTGTTGCCTTCCACCGCCGGGTTGGCCGGGAACTTGGTGTATTCGGTGTCCATGACGCTCGCCGCCAGGAAAATGTCCAGGCGATCCACCGGGGTCCACCAGATTTCCAGTTCCAGGCCCTGCATTTGGGCGTCGGCGGTGGCGGTGATGACTTCCGACGTTTCCACGTCGACAAAGAAGTTCTGCAGGTCCTGGTAATCGCTGTAGAACACATTGGCGTTAATGCGCAGGGTCTGGTCCAGCAGGTCGGACTTGACGCCGGCCTCGAAACTGGACACCAGCTCCTGGTCGAAGGGCTTTTGCGCTTCGGCCAGGGTGGCCGCCAGGCCGTTATAGCCGCCTGCCTTGTAGCCTTCGGCCCAGGTCGCATAGAGCATGACGTCATTATTCAGCTGGAACTCGACGCCCAGCTTGGGCGTGAACTGGCTCCAGGTCTCTTTTTCCTCGACCGTGTACGCCTCCAGCAGGTAACCCAGGATGTCGGGATTGCTGGTTACGTTGCTGAATTCTTTCTCGTCCCAGGTGAAACGGCCACCGGCAATCAGGCTCAGGCGTTCGCTGAGGTACCAGGTCGCTTCACCGAACAGGGAGGCGCTGGTGCTGTCCATGGACGCGTCCCACAGCGGGCGCGAGGCGCCGGGGATGCCGATGGTGCCGGAGGAGTCGAAGGACTCGAGGCGATCCACCTCCTCGTCGAAGTAGTAGGCGCCGACGGTGTAGCCGAAACGCTCCATCTCCGCGGCGTAACGGAACTCCTGGCTGAACTGGGAGGATTCCTCAGTGGCGTCGTTGGTCAGTGAGAGCACTGGCCAGGTGCCGGTGAGGTCGTCGAGGAAGCTGTAGTCGTTGGCGCGGTAGGCGGTAATCGAGGTCAGCGTGCCGGGGCCCAGGTCCCAGTTCAGGGTTGCGGACGTGCCATAGAGCTCGCGCTCGGTGAAACCGTCGAAATCCAGCGATACCTTGTCATTGGGCTCGCCCGGGAAAGGCGGGGCCACATTGATCGTGCTGCGGGCCGCCGGTCCGCGCAGGTCGTCGTCCTTACCGTAATCGGCAGACAGCAGCAGTTCCGCGCGGTCGCCCAGGTCAAAGGCCAGTTTGGCGCGGGCGCTGATGTTGTCCTCGTTCTTGAGTTCGTTGCCGGTGACGACATTGTCTACCCAGCCATCGCGCTCGCGGCTGGATACGGCGATCCGTCCACGCACGCCACCGTCCGCGCTCAGGGGGCCGCTGAGCATGGCGTTGATGGCCAGCAGGTCGTAGTTGCCGGCAGTGACTTCGGCGCGGCCTTCGAGGACGTCGCTGGGCTTGTTGGTGATCACGTTCATGGCACCACCGGCCACGTTGCGACCGTACAGCGTGCCCTGGGGGCCGCGCAGCACCTCGATGCGCTGGACATCGAACATATCGGTGCTATAGCCACCGGCACGGCCGGCGTAGACCTCGTCGATGAATACGCCGACGGAGGCATCGTCACCGACGCTGCTGGAGTTGGTGCCAACGCCGCGCACGTAGGGTGCGGGAGTGGTGGGGTTGTAGCTGGAGATGGAGAAACCGGGCGTTTGCGCGGTCACATCGCCAATGTCGAGGATGCCGGTGTTGCGAATGGTGTCCTCACTGAAGGCCGAAACCGCGACCGCGACCTGCTGCAGGTTTTCCGATTTCTTCTGGGCGGTGACAATGACCTCTTCCAGCGCCGCGACAGTGGGCAGGGCGCCGAGGCCCAGCAGCCCGGCGGTGCTCCAGCGGGCGAGGGAGTGGAATCGGCTGTAACTGGCAAGCGGCTTGCGGCGACGCATATGGATCTCCTGGCGTTATCTGTTCAATAGAGTTAGAAAGAACACAAAGTGGGAGCTGCGTATGATAAGCGGCTTTTCAGCTCATTTTTGTCTTAATCCGACTATAAATTATCCAAAAGCGATAGCTAAAACCTGTTGAGCACAAAGAATTATACCCAATACTGCCGTCGATTGGGTGGCAGGGGCGGTGTTATGGCGGTTGGGGCGGGCCAGCACGAGGATACCCGCGACAGCCACTGTCGGCTGGGCCGGGGCGACGCCGGCGGCTGTTATCAGCTCTTGAGCTTTTCGATACCCATCATTTTGAGAATGAACTTCTCGTGCACCGGGTCGGTACTGCCGGTGCGCACCTTGCGCAGGTGATATTTCTCGAAGGCGACTTTCGCCAGGTGGACCCACTTGCCTTTCCTGGCCCAGGTGACATTGCGTGGCGGAATCTGCGGGATGGCCACAAACGCGGCGCCGCTGTCGCCCATGTCAGCGAGGCAGATGGCCGCCCAGGTTGCCTGGTGGCTGGGTTCCTGGCCGCGGATAGCCTGCTGGATGTTCTTCACCGTGGCCGCCACCATTGACTCGATCATATAGCCGGTCTTGGGTACTCCGGTGGGCACCGGGGTCGGCTTTGGTGGGGCGATCGCCACGCAAACGCCAACGGCGTAAATCTCCGGGTAGGCGGGATTGCGGTTGTAGTCGTCAATGAGGATGAACCCGCGGGGGTTATCCAGCCCTTCGATATCCCGCACCGCGTCAATGCCGGTGAAGGCGGGGAGGATCATCGAGTAGTTGTGGGGGAGTTCGTGGCGTTTCTTTTCCTCGCCGTTCTCATCGCACTCGGACACCACGATGAGGTCTTTCTTGACCTCCAGTATTTTCGCGTTGCAGATCCAGTCAATATGCCGCTGCCGCAGCTCGTTTTTCAGCAGGCCCTTGGAGTCACCGACCCCGTCCAGGCCCATGTGGCCAATGTAGGGCTCGGAAGTGACATAGGTCATGGGTACCTTGTCGCGAATTTTCAGTTTGCGCAGCGCGGCATCGGCGATAAAGGCGTACTCGTAGGCCGGGCCGAAGCAGGATGCGCCCTGGGCGGCACCGATAACCATGGGCCCGGGTTTGCCAGTGAATGCCTGCCAGTCGGCGCGGGCGGTCATGGCATGGTCTATGTGGCAGACCGACTGGGTAAAGCCCTCGGGGCCAAGACCGGGAATTTCGTCGAAAGCCAGCCGGGGGCCGGTGGCGATGGCGAGGTAGTCGTATTCCACGGAACTGCCGTCATTCAGTTCCAGTCGCTTCTGTTCCGGGTGCAGGCGTTTAACCCCCAGGGACGAAAAGCCGATATTCTTGCGTCGGAAGTGGGGTGCCAGTTCCACCACCACCTGTTCCCGCGTGCGCCAGTTCACAGCGACCCATGGGTTGGAGGGCACAAACTGGAATTCCGGTGAATCGGAGACCACCATGACCTCGTGCTCGGCGGCGAGTTCCGCCCTGAGTTCATAAGCCAGGGAGACACCGCCAATACCCGCTCCCATGATTACCACCTTTGCCATTGCCTTCTCCCCGCCCGAGAGCGTTGTCTGGATAGTCGCGGCCTGCAGTTGTCATGCCGCGTTTGGCGCGGTGGCGGCATCCATGCTGTGTATCCGGGTACAACTGCACAGGTCCAGTTGCTAAATTAGTAGTTTCTTATATAAGAGTCAACTAATATATAGATCGGCCTTGGAGGCCTGCAGAGCATCCTGGTACGGGGGTTCCGCCGCAGCTGAGGGAATCGGGGGGACTGGTGAACGCCTCTGCGGCCACTGGGCAGTGGCCGCAGAGCAGGGTGGACCGGGCTTCAGCCGTGGGCGATGGGCTTGTCGGTAAACAGGTAGTCCCGCAGTTCCTTGTCGAGGGTGGGATCGCGGCGGCGGATCCACTCGAGCACCATGGCCGCGTGCTCCTTCTCCTCGTCGCGGTTGTGGACGAGGATGGCGCGAAGCTCATCGTCCTTGCAGGCGTCAACCCGCTGGTTATACCAGTCGACGGCCTCCAGCTCTTCCATCAATGAGGTGATGGCCCGGTGCATGTCACGGGTTTCATCACTGAGTTCGCTCACGGGTTCATGATAACCTTCATTCGCCATCGTCAGTCTTGCTCCTTTGCAGTGGTCGTGGTCGCGCTTTGGCCTGTTGGTTTGGTCGACAGGGCCGCCTGAAGTATAGCAGCGCTGCTTTCCGGGCCAACCCCTGGCAATCGGGTCATCAGTCGCGCCTGCTTTTGCTCTATACTGGCCGCGGATAGCGGCAATGGCCCGAGCAGGCCGCCCCGCAGTTTGCAGCCAGGTGAGAAACCCTATGACAACTAACACCCCTACCAGGCGCCGGCGGCGAGTACGCCGGGCTACCCCGCGTCTGCACAACCGGCATGGTAAGCCGGTCCTGGCGGTCGCCCATTGAGCCCGCGCTGTCTGGTCGTCGACAGCGATGCGGCCCATCGCAGCAGCCTCGAGCAACTGGCGCAGTCCTGCGGATTCAGTGTCGACTCCGGTGCTTGTGTGGGCGATATCGCTGTTGAGGATGCCTGTGGCTATGAGCTGATCTTTTGCGAACTCGGCGTCGATTCGTCCGCTGCCAGTAATCCGCTGTTGGCCCCCGAGGTCTTCGAGTCCACGGAAGTATTCGTCATGAGCGGTACCGACGCGCCGGAAGCGGCGGACCGGGCCATCCGCATGGGCGCCAGTTACTACTTCTGTAAGCCGGGAGACAGTGAAAGCCTGCAACAATTGCTGGAGGATATCGCCGCCGAGGCTGCCAGCGACGGGGGCGATGCAGAGCAGTCCGAGGTCCAGGCGATCGACCAGTTCGGCATGCTGCGCGGCAGTTCCCGGGGTATGCGTAAACTCTACCGGCAGGTGCGCAAGGTCGCCCAGACCGAGGCCAGCCTGATGATCGTCGGTGAAAGCGGCACTGGCAAGGAACTGGTTGCCCACACCACCCACCTTATGTCGGCACGGCGCAACGGCCCCTATGTGGCATTCAACTGTGCCGCCGTACCGGAGAGCCTGCTCGAGAGTGAGCTGTTCGGCCACGAAAAGGGCGCCTTCAGCGGCGCCGCCCAGCGCCACCGCGGCTACTTCGAGCGGGCGGACGGGGGCACGCTGTTACTGGACGAAATTACCGAGATGGATGTTGAGCTCCAGGCCAAGCTGCTGCGGGTGCTGGAAACCCGGACCTTACGCAGGCTGGGTTCGGAACAATTGATCAAGCTGGACGTGCGGGTGATTTCAGCCTGCAACCGTTCCCCGGACGAGGCGGTGCGCGAGGGCCGGATGCGGGAGGACCTCTTTTACCGGCTCGCCCAGTTCCCGGTCCGGGTGCCGCCCCTGCGCCGGCGCGGCGCCGATATTCCCGGGCTCGCCCAGTACTTTCTTCGTGAACTCAATGAAAAACACGGTACTGCGCTGGTGCTCACCGATGGCGCTCACCAGGTGCTGGAGGATTACGAGTGGCCCGGTAATGTGCGCGAGCTTCGTCACCTTGTCGAGCGGGCCTACATTATGTCGGAGTCCTCCATCGACGAGGAGCTGGCGCAGGCGATTCGGGAACAGGGCCGCGGAATGAGCGTGGCGGAAGACATGGTGTCGGTGCCAGTGGGCACGACGATCGCGGAGATGGAAAGGAAACTGATTATCGCGACGCTGGAGCAGGTCGAGTACGACAAGGCGAAGGCGGCCGACAAACTGGGAGTCAGTATCAAGACGCTTTACAACCGGCTGAAATCCTACGAAGAGGAATCCTGAGCTTGTTTACACGGCAGGCCGCGGGGTTTGCCGTGCAGTTGGAAGCGGTTGTGCCGGTTGTCCACGTGAACGGCCTGCCACGGAATACTGAGGGTCTGCCAGGGCGTCTCCAGGATCAGATAGCTGATCCTGCCTGTCTGCAGGTCAACGCCGCAGGCGTCCACCCGCCCCAGGGCCTGGCCGTGCAGCCCGAGCAGTTCCCAGGTCTGGGGCAGGCGCATCCTCACCGTGTGCCGTGTCCTGGTTGCCAGTTGTTCTCTCATCAAAGTCGATTACCTCCACCGGCACACGTGCCAGTCTGTCGATCTCTTGCCCTGCCAGCCTCCACGGGCCTTGCTCGCCCATCACCTGTCGGTAACAAGCACTAAGTGTGCCAGCGCTGTTAACCGCTGCCCGGGGGCTGGAAGGCTGTGTGAGGCGCCGGTGCCGGTAAGCTTTTCCGACTGTTTTGTAAGTCTTGCCCAAACCGGGCCGCGTGCTGCGCTGGCCATGCGCCGGCTGCTGCCGCTTTCCCGCCTGTAAACAGGCTTTTCCCACCTCTGGCATGGCCTTTGCAGTGACCTCAGTGCGGTGAAGCGTTCGCTGCCCGACGGAAAGCGTCGGACACTTGATTTGAACAGAGGTACTTCACATGACAGACAAGCAGGAAAGCCACGACAGTTACGACATGTTCCTGGGTGCCCTCGATGTGCTCAACAAATCGATGGAAAATTTCCGTGACAAGCCAGTGTTGAAGGATCTGCTGGCGCTGGTCGACGGCCAGACAGCGGGTCGCAAGTTCGGCGTTGCAGTGTACGCCGACGACCCGGAGAAGCCCTTCGACTACTACACGATCCGGCTGCACAACAAGCGCTTTGAGATGGTGTCCCGCGGCAAGGATGCGCCGGACATCGACTGGAAGGTGTCGACTGAATTTCTGCAGGATATCAACGATAACCCGCAGGACTACATCAGCAACCCGCTGAAGTTTGACCTTGACTGGCTCAAGCATCGCCTGAGCGACGCCGCGCAAGGCGGATGAGAGGCTGCCGGGTTTGACCGGCGGCCAGCTTTTGTAGCCACTTTCATTGATGAATAGTCTTACCATGATCGCGCCATCATCGCGCCCCCGGTCCGCAAGCGGCTGGGTGCGGACGCTGCTGGTGCCCGTTCTGCTGATGCTGCTGTGCGCCCTGCCGTTGCGCGCGCAGCAGGACGCTCTGCCCCAGTCGGTGTCGGGCTCGGCGCCGTCGCAGCAGGAAATCGACCAGCTACTGGCGACCCTGGAGGATCCCCAGCGGCGGGAAGCCTTTGTGTCCCGGCTGAAGGCCCTGAATAGTCTGTCTGAACAGCAGGGGGCAGGGGAGGGTCTGGAAATCAGTGAGGCCCTGAAGCTCGACCAGCGGGTGGGCAAGTTCATCAAGAATTACCTGGCGCTGTTGTCCGAATCCGACGTGCGCGCCAGCAGCATCGGGAAAATTGTGGCGCTGGCGGTGTGCTCGCTGCTGGCCATCTGCCTGGCCCTGGGCAACGCCTGGCTTTCGCGGCTGTTCAACAGGCAGCTGGACAGTATGCGGCAGCGGCTCGGCCTGTCGAACTCGCGACTTTCCTCCGTCTTCAGCTGGCAGCGCCAGGCCGGCTATATCCTCAGCGGGGTGGCCTGGTTCTATGCCCTGGCGGTTATCGTTTTTGACCAGCACTACCAGTCGACAGTGAGCCAGGGCATGGTAACCGTTGCCCAGACTACTGTTGCTGTGTTGCTGGTCGTGCTCCTCTTCCTGCTGATCTGGGAAGTGATCAATGCGCTGCTCGAGTCGCTCGCTGAGCGCAAGGACGGCTTGAACAATCGCCGGGTGATGACCGTGCTGCCGGTGGTGCGCAATGTGCTGACCTTCGTCCTGGTGCTGCTGTCGTCGCTGGTCATCCTCTCGGAGCTGGGTATCGATGTCATGCCGCTGCTCGCTGGCGCCGGTGTGCTCGGTATCGCCGTCGGCTTTGGCGCCCAGACACTGGTCAAGGACTTTCTCACCGGGTTTACGATCATTATCGAGGACCTCCTGCAGAAGGATGATGTCGTCACCGTGGCGGGCCGGACAGGCTTCGTCACCCACATCTCGATGCGCAAACTGGAGCTGAGATCCCTCGAGGGCACGGTTCACACAGTGCCTTTCAGCGCGATCGACATTGTCGACAACCTCACCAAGGACTACAGTTATTACCTGCTCAACGTGGGCGTGGCCTACCGGGAGGATACCGACGAGGTGGTCGAGTGCCTGAAGGCGATCGACGAGGACATGCGCAGCAGCGATGACTTCGCCGACGACATCCTTGAGCCGCTGGAGGTTCTCGGGGTGGATGAATTTGCGGATAGCGCGGTTGTGATAAAGGCCCGCACCAAGACGGCGGGGCGGGAAAAATGGCGCGTCGGCAGGGAGTTTAACCGGCGTATCAAAATCGCTTTTGATGAACGCAATATCGAAATTCCGTTCCCACACCAGACGCTGTACTTCGGTGTCGACAAGGACGGTAACGCGCCGCCGCTGCCGCCCGCCAGGGCTGCCTCGGCGGCTGAAAGTGAAGAAACAGAGAGCGCGTGAGCGCCTACTGTCTCGCAACTCGCCAGACCAGGGAGAAACTATCATGGGTATAGAAGTAACGGGTATTGTAGGGCTGTTGGTGTTGATACTGGACATCTGGGCCATCATTAACATTCTCGGCTCTGCCACCAGCCCCGGATCGAAGCTGGTATGGACGCTGGTGATCCTGCTGTTGCCGGTCATCGGCGTGATCATCTGGTTCTTTCTCGGCCCCCGCAGCCGGGCCGCCTGAGCCACCAGGCCCGTAATGGCGCCAACTGCGCCACCCGTGCGCCGCGATCTGCACTGATCGCCGGCGCCTTAAACCAAAAGGAGTACTAGAATGAAGAAGTTAAGCACGATTTTTGCCTCGACACTGCTCGCCCTGTCATTGTCAGCCTGCGACAGCAACGATGGGCCGATGGAAGAGGCGGGAGAGAAGATCGACGAGGGCTACGGGGAAGTGGTTGACTCGGTAGAGGAAGCCGCCGACGAAGTGGAAAAGAAAGCGGACGAAATGTCCAATTAAACCAGTCGCCGCGCCATCGCCCAGGATAACCGGGCCGGGCCACCGGTAGCGCCAGGGAGTAGCGGCAAGTGGGTAAATACAGCGCGATGCAGTTCTCGGTCCGGCCAGCGGTGGTGGCGCGCCTGCTGGGGGACATGTATGGAATCCTCGCGCTACTGACCATTGTTCCCGGGGTGCTGGCATGGGCGACAGAATCCGTGGCTGCGCCGGCATATGCGCTGGTCGTGCTCGCCCTGGGTATTGCCTGGCTGGCAGCACGCGGCCTGCCTGCCCCCCGCGGGGTGCAGAAAAACGAGGCCCTGGTAGTGGTAGCCCTGGTGTTCAGCAGCAGCTCGCTGCTGCTCGCCCTGCCAGTGATGGCCTACGGTATTCCCTTTATCGATGCCTGGTTTGAGGCGGTGTCCGGGGTTACCACCACCGGTCTGTCGACCCTGCAACTTGCGGACAGGCCGGTGGCCTTCCTGTTTGGTCGCGCCTGGATGCAATGGGTGGGCGGAATTGGAGTGGTGGTGCTGGCACTGGCGCTGTTTGTCCGACCCGGCGTCTCGGCCAGCAGGCTGGGCTTCAGCAGGCAGGAGATGGACGATGTTGTCGGCGGCACCCGTGCCCACGCGCGGCGGGTGATTATCATCTATCTCGGGCTGACGCTGCTGGGTATTAGCGCCCTGTTGCTGGCGGGTGCCAGTCTGATCGATGCCATTGTCCATTGCATGGCGGCCCTGTCTACCGGTGGCTTTGCCAACTATCAGGCCAGCCTCGCCAGCGTCAGTGCGTCGCAGTTGTGGGTAATCAATGCCCTGTGCATAGCGGGGGCGGTGTCGTTCCACCTCTATTACCGTTCCCTTTTGTACACCCGGCGTGGACAATTTCTGGACAGCCAGCTGTATGCGCTACTCGCCCTGCTGCTGCTGTTATCGAGCCTGTTGTGGGCTCTGGGCCAGGCCGCCGATCTCGATGCCTCGCTTGCGGACCTTGCCACCCTGGCGATTTCCGCCCAGACCACCGCCGGCTTCAGTACCGTGGACCTGGCGACACTGCCGCCTGCGATGTTGCTGTTACTGTGCGCCTTCATGGCCATCGGCGGCGGCGCGGGATCCACCGCGGGCGGTATCAAGCTGGACCGCGCGCTGGTGGTGCTGCAGGTGGCCTACCGCGCCCTGCTGCGCAGCAGCCTGCCGGAGAAGGTCTATGTGCGCGGTGAGAAGGGAGCCGAGGCCTCGCGGCTGGAAGAGGCGGTGGCGCTGGTATTCTGGTTCCTGCTGTTTGTGTTGCTGTCATGGCTGGTCTTCCTGGCCTGCGGCTATCCGGCCATGAATTCGCTGTTCGAGGTGGTCTCGGCCACGGCCACTGTGGGATTGTCGGCGGGGGTGACCAGTGCAGATTTGCCGCCAGCGCTGAAAGCGCTACTGTGCTTTAACATGCTGCTGGGCCGGGTGGAGATTGTCGCTATGCTGGTGTTGTTCGCGCCCCGCAGCTGGTTTGGTCGCAGGCGGGCATTGAACGGGAGAACGACGAAATGAGAGCTGTAATTATCGGTGCCAGCAGGCTGGCTATGGCTTCCGCCAGGACGTTTCTGGCCCAGGGCCACGAGGTAGTGATCATCGAGAAGGACCAGGCGGTCATCGACAGGCTGGACGAGGAGTATGACTGCAGCTTTTACTGCGGCGACGGCGCCCGTCCCGGGGTGCTGGAGGATATGGACCCGGACAGCACGGATCTGCTGTTCTGCCTGTCCGACGATGACACCTCCAACGTGTTGGCGGCGGTAGTGGCCAAGTCCATGAGCTTCGACCGCGTGGTGCTGCGGCTGGAGGACGATGAGCTGTTGTCAGTATGCGAGCAACTGGGTCTGGATAACGTGATCGTGCCTGATGAGCGCGTGGCGCAGCAGTTGCTCGACTTTGCGCAGGGTGAGAAGGATTGTCCCCAGTGAGCGCATGGGCGGAATAGTGGCGCCGCTCCCGCCCAGCTGGCAACAGGGATCATCTGGCTATATACTCCCGCGTAAGTACTTGAATTATAAGAATCTCGCCCCCAGGCAGGCGATGGATCCCAAACCGCGTGAACAGTAGTACCCTGCAGACAGACAGCTTAGGGCAAGCTTCTCCTGAACGTATTCTCTGCGTGTTGGGCATGCACCGCAGTGGCACCAGTTGCCTGACCGGGTCGCTGCAGGAAGCCGGCCTGCACATGGGTGATATTCACACTTGGAACCCGCACAACCTCAAGGGCAACCGCGAAAACCAGCAGATCGTGGACATCAATGACCGGGTGTTGGCCTCCGTGGACGCCGCCTGGGACAGTCCCCCTGTGGCCGAAGTCAGCTGGCGCGAAAACGAACTGCGGGCCGCCCGCGAGTTGTTTGCCGCCTACAGTGACCTGAGCCCTTTTGGCTTCAAGGACCCGCGAACGCTGCTAACCCTGGCGGGCTGGAAACAATTGTTTCCACAGCTGCAATACATCGGCATTTTCCGCCATCCGCTGGCGGTGGCGCAATCGCTGGCCAAGCGCAGCGGTATGCCCACTGACCAGGGCCTGGAGCTCTGGTACCAGTACAATCGCCGGCTGCTGCGCCAGTACCGGGAAGCGCCTTTCCCGCTGCTGACCTTTGACGACGAGCAATCGTGTTTCCAGCGCAAACTGCAGCGGGCGCTCACTAACCTGGGTTTTGATGCCGGCGCCTGGCAGGGCGAATTTTTCGATGAAAGCCTGAGGTCCGCGCACCGGGAGAGTGAGGGCGCCATGCCATGGAAGATTCGCCGGCTATACCGTAAATTGCAGCGCCTGGCTGCCTGAGGTCCCCTTATGCTGACGCAAATAAGAAAGATAATGAACGGTGGCAGCACCCCGGCGAGCCCGGCTGTCGCCGGCGATGGTCCAACGCTCAGCATAATCGTGATTCTCTACGACATGCCGTTGCAGGCGGAAAAGACCCTGTATTCGCTCTCGCCGCAATACCAGCAGGATGTCGCGGAATCCGACTACGAGGTGATCGTGGTTGAGAACGAGTCCGCCAACAACCTGGACCGCAAATTTGTCACCGGCCTGCCGCGCAATTTCAGTTACCACCTGCGCGCTGAGCGCGAGCCGACGCCGGTACACGCGATCAATCATGGCGTCGGTATCAGCCGCGGCCGCCATGTCTGCGTGATGATCGATGGTGCGCGCATGGTAACCCCGGGGGTGGTGCGCAATATCCTGCGCGGGCACCGGCTGAGTGCCAAGGCGGTGGTCAGTGTGCCCGGCTACCACATCGGTGACCAGCTGCAGCAGGAGGCGGTGGCCGAGGGCTACGGCGTCGCCGAAGACGAGGCGCTGATCGAGTCTAGCGGCTGGCCGGCCAATGGCTATGGGCTGTTTGATATCGCCTGCTTCAGCGGCTCCTGCGCGGCGGGGTTCTTTCGTCCCAACAGCGAGAGCAACTGTATCAGTATTCCCCGGGATATCTGGGCGGCCCTGGGTGGCATGGATACGCGTTTCAATCTCCGTGGCGGCGGCCTCGTCAACCTGGACCTGTACAAGCGGGCCTGTGAGTTTCCCGGCGTCGAGCACGTGGTGTTGCTGGGAGAGGGAACCTTCCACCAGTTTCACGGTGGGGTGACTACCGGCGGTGAGGCCCGGGAAGTGCGTGCGGCCCTGATCGAGGACATGCAGCGGCAGTACGAGCACATTCGCGATGAGCCCTACAAGAGCCCGCAAACCAGGCCGGTATTCCTCGGTGAGCTACCGCGCCAGGTATTGAAGTTCGTCCATTCGTCAGCGGAGCCGCTGCTTGCCGCTCCCAGCCACAGTGCCCCGCCGGCGCCGGTGGCCCTGTTCAAGGCAGAATCCGCCAGCGGTTGACGACCTGGAAAGCTGTTTCGCCGTTTGCTGCGTAACTGTCTCACATACTCTCGAACGCGCTGGAGAAAACCCATGAACCGATTCAAGTACCTGGTCGCTGCCGCGGCCTTTGTCGCAGCCACCCTGGCCCAGGCGGGGGAGCTGGCAGTGGGCGATCCGGCCCCGGACTTCAGCCTGCCGGGCTCGGACGGCCAGACCTATTCCCTGGCCGACTATCGCGGCAGGCAGGCGGTAGTGATTGCCTGGTTCCCGCGGGCCTTCACCAGCGGCTGCACCGTGGAGTGCAAGTCACTGGCGGAGAAGGGCCACCTGATTCGCGAGTACGACGTCAGTTACTTCATGGCCAGCGTCGACCCCCTGGCGGACAACATCGGCTTCGCCGAGGAAACCGGCGCCGATTTCCCCCTGTTGAGCGACCCCGAAAAATCCACGGCCCGCGCCTACGGGGTGCTGCACGCCATGGGCTTCGCCAGGCGCGAAACCATTTATATCGGCAAGGACGGCCGGGTGCTCAAGATCGACGACCAGGTCAATCCCGCCACCTCGGCCGAAGATATGGCCGCTACCCTGGGACAACTGGGCGTCGCCAGGCGCTAGCGCCTTCGCCGCCGGCTGTCATGTTGGACCAGGGCGCCATATCCCGGCCGCGGCATTGCACCGGGGGCGGCGCTGGGCCATGCTGAGCCTCTACTGGTGGAGGCAGGCGTATGGAATTTCAGCAGGAAGAGGCGGCAAAGGACAGGGATCTGGTCGAGGCGGTCAACCGGGAGGCGGGCGAGCTGATCAGGCTGCTGCGCTGCAGCCAGGCGCCCGATCAGGTGCTGGCGACTGCCACCGAACACATCCAGGCCGCGATGAAGTCGCTGGCCCCCTACCTCAGGCAGGGGGAGGGCTGGTCCACCATCTCGATCGCCAGCGACACGCCAGGCCTTGGCTGGCTGGAGGACGATCTCACCCGCTGTATGCCCTACAGCCCGGTGAGCGGGACCTGCAACCCGGTGGCGCCGCCCATTCGCATGTGGCGGGACGGCGACGAAGTGCGCGGCGAAGTGGTGTTTTCACCCACCTATGCCGGGCCGCCTAACAGCGTGCACGGCGGCATAATCGCCGCGGTATTCGACGAATTACTGTCCATGGCCAATGTGATTTCCGGCAACGCGGGATTTACCGGCACGTTGTCGATAAGATACCAGCGGCACACGCCCCTTGATCGCCCCATTGAACTGTGGGCAGTTAATGAACGCACCTCCGGGCGCAAGCTGTTTTGCCGGGGTGAAATGCGGGTGGACGGTCAGGTGACCGCCAGTGCCGAGGGTCTGTTTATCCGCCCTGCGACGCAAATGGATAGCTGATCGGGGGCCTCGCTCCGTCACATGACACGTTCCAGAGACCCGGGCCGCGCCAGCCCCGCGGAAGCGGCACGGCTAATGCGGCTCGCCACCTATGCCTCGGTTACCGTGGCGAGCACACTGATAGCCGCGAAATTGCTTGCCTGGCAGATGTCGGGGGCGGTGAGCCTGCTGGCGACCCTGGTTGATTCTGGCCTCGACGTTGTCGCCTCGGCAGTCAACCTGCTGGCGGTGCGGCACGCCCTGTCACCAGCGGATCGTGAACACCGCTTTGGCCATGGCAAGGCGGAGGCCATCGCCGGGCTGGGGCAGGCGATCCTGATTACCGGCTCCTCGCTGTTCCTGTTCTATAGCGCTATCCAGCGCATGCTGGAGCCGGTGCCGCTGTCCGGGTTCGGCCTGGGCATGTGGGTGATGGTGTTCTCGATACTCATGACCCTGTTGCTGCTGACCTTCCAGCGCCACGTCATCCTGCGCACTGACTCGACCGCCATCCGTGCCGATGCGCTCCATTACCGCACCGACCTGCTGGTCAATGCCAGCGTATTGCTGGCGCTGGCGCTGTCGCGCTGGGGCTGGCCGGGCTTCGACCCGCTGTTTGCGATGGCCATTGCCGTTTATATTCTTTACAGCGCCTGGGCTATTATCCGTCACGCCTTCGATCACCTGATGGACCGGGAACTGCCCGATGCAGAGCGCCTGGAAATAGAGCGGATTGTGTTGTCGCACCCCGAGGTCAGGGGGCTTCATGACCTGCGAACCCGGCGCGCGGGGACGGACACCTTCGTCCAGCTGCACATCGAACTGGACGATCACCTCAGCCTGCGCGAGGCGCACCGGATTGTGGTGCAGGTGGAAGTGGCGGTGATGGCAGCGTTTCCCGGGGCCGAGGTATTGATCCACCCCGACCCCCTGTCGGTGGTACTGTCGCCGTAACCGCCGGGGGTGCCTCAGAAGCTGTAGCTGACCCGGGCGAAAACGTTGGTGCCGGTACCGGGCAAGCGCTCCCGCAGCGCGATGTCGGGATTGCGCACGCGGTTGTAGCCGCCGAGGTGATCCTGATACTCCCGGTCCAGCAGGTTGTTGACGCCCGCTGCCAGTTGCAGGTTTGGCCTCAGCTGCCAGCTGGCAGCGAGGTTCATCAGGCCGTAGCCCGCGGTTTCCTGCTCGCGGTTGGTTGCGCTCACGTCGTCCTGCGCGCTGTAGAAGACCCCCTCCACCTGGATGCCCCAGGTGTGCCTGGCGTAACCCAGCGTCACGCTGGTGTTGGGCGGCGCGATGCGGTACAGGTTGTCATCAATGTCATCGCGTTCGCCGCGGACATAGTTGACGATGCCGGCCAGGCTCCAGTGCGTGCCCAGCTGCCAGCTCCAGTCCATGTCGAACCCGTACAGGACGGCATCGACGTTGTTGAACTGTAGCGGCGCCGGGCTGCCCGGTGCGCTCATCATCTGCGCCGCCATCACCGCGGGCATGAGTTCACTGGGCGTACCCTGGATATAGTCCTCGATATCACTGTAGAACAATCGCGGTGACAGGCTCAGGGTGCCGCTGCTGAAGTCCAGGCCCAGCTCCAGCTGGCGGGCGACTTCCGGGTCGAGGTCGATATTACCGGTGTAGGTGTTGCCGTCGGCCAAACCCGCAGTCGCCTCCATGGGCAGCCACAGGTAGCGTTCCTGGTAGCTCGGTGACCGGCTTTTCTGCGCCAGGCCGGCATACCACTGGGTGTCCGGGGAGAACCGGTACCAGAATTTGGCCACCAGGTCGGTGTTGTAATCAGTTTGCTCCCGGTCGGCGGCGTTGAAAGCGTCACGCAGCGCTGCCGCGGGCGGCATCATGTCGGCGGGTGTACCGCCCACTTCGTCGGCATCCATCTGCACCCGGTTGTAGCGAATGCCGAATTCCCCGCGCCACTGGTCTGCCCACTGGTGATCGCGCTGGAGGAATACACCGAGAACCTCCCGCTCGGCATTGTTGAAGTTGATCACCTCGAACACGGGATTGTTGGGATTGTCGATGTCGGAGTTGTGGCGGGCATCGAACCCATCGGCACCAAAGGTCCAGCTGCCACTGGCGTCGAACAGGCGACTGTGGATGCGAAAGCCCTGGTTGTCGCTGTCCGCCAGGTTGCGGCGCCACAGGCCTGCGTCGCCGGGCGCCGGGCGCATGTGGTAGTTGGTCATACCGTGGTCCAGCTGTGAACCGAACACGCTTACTTCTACCTCCAGCTCTCCCGGGCGGTCGAAGCGGTAACCGAGTTGCTGCAGGTCGCCGCCAAAACCCTCGATGTCCATGGGCAGCGCGGGGGTGCCCGATTCACCCGTGTCGTTGTGGCCGTAGTCGAAGTGAACGCTGTGTTCACCCAGGCGCAGGCTGTAGCCGATATCGTAACGCTCGCGCTGGTACTCGGTGGGCCTGATTTTGCCGCCGGGAAAACGCGCGTCTTCACCGGTTTCCGCTACCGCAGCCAGTTTCAGCTTGTGCTGGTGATTGGCTGCGAAGATCACGCCGCTCAGTTGCGCTGCGTCGTTAGCGGACTGCAGGCTGGCGTAGATATTGCCGCTGACCCGCAGTTCACTGTTGGCGGAAAATTCGCCGCGCATGCTGTGGGCCACCACCGCGCCGCCAATCGATTCCTGGGCCACTGCGACCGGGGCGATACCGCGATACACCTGCAGTGACTCCAGTTGCCCGCTGCGGGCGTAGGAGAGGGGCGGGTCCATCCAGTTGGGCCCCGAGGGGGCCAGCTGGGTACCGTCGATGGAGGTGGCGATACGAGCACCGTACATGCCGCGATACTGCGGGATGCCGGTGATGGGGCCGTTGCTGTTGACATTGGCGCCGGGTGCCTCTTTCAGCAGCTGGGCCACATCTGCCGACACCACCAGGGCGTCAGTGACCTCGATGCTGCGGCTGTCCCTCTGTCCGAGGACCACCAGTTCTTCCAGTGAGCCGGTTTCAGCGGCAGTGCCCGCGGTGGCCACGAGTGCCGCGGCGAGGGCGAGATAAATACGGGTATGGTGCATGATTCAGGCGAGTGTTGGTGAATGATGCTCGCAGTATATAGCGCACCCGCTGCCCTCGCCTGAGGCACTTTGTCGCACCCGGGGCCGGCCTCTGCCGCAGGGTTCAAATACTTCTACCAGCTGCCAGTGTCTCGGCCTGACTCCCGGTTTATTCACCTAACTGTCTGATTATAAATGCAATTATTTCTTTTGCCCGGAGCAGCTGTGGCGTGAATTTTCACAACCATTCGGCCATCAGATTCCGTATATTGAGCGCAGGGGCCGCGAGGCCTTGCTGAGTATTTTAATAACCTGAGAGATAAGCCATGAAAGCAAACCGCAAGCGACTGTCAGCCGCCATTGTGCTGGCAACCGGCGTGGCCGCCGGCCATGCCCACGCACAGCTGGAAGAAGTGATTGTCACCGCCCAGAAGCGTACCGAGTCACTGCAGGACATCCCGGTGGCGATCTCGGCCTATAACGCCGACAACATCGAGAGCATGGGGCTTATCAACGCCCAGGATATCGGCGCGGCATCGCCCAGTCTGCAAATGCCCCTGTATCCCACTGCCGCCAATAACCTGGCACTGTTTATTCGCGGCATCGGTAACGCCGATTCCATTGTGATTACCAAGGACCCGACGGTGGGTGTCTATTACGATGGCGTTTACGCGGCCCGCTCCACTGGCTTGCTGGCGGAGCTTTCCGACCTGGAACGGGTGGAAATACTGCGCGGTCCCCAGGGTACGCTTTACGGCCGCAATACCACCGCCGGAGCCATTAACTTTATCAATGCCAAACCCACCGGGGAACTGGGGTTCAAGCAGGTCCTCGGGGCCGGCAACTTCGGCAGCTGGCGCAGTGTCAGCCACCTCAACCTCGATGATATGGGTGGTTTCAAGGCCAAGTTCACCGCAACCTTCTCCGAGCGCGACGGCTGGGTCGACAACGAGGGCCCCAACGCGGTGGACGGGCTCGACTACACCGATTACTACCAGCGCGAGGCGGAAGGCTATCGGGTCGCCCTGCGCTTCGACGGCATAGACAATCTGCTGGTCGACTACAGCTATGACTACTCCGACATGGACACGGCCCCGGCCTACTTCCAGTACGGCGGGCCGACCGGTGGCCTGGATCCGGCCTTCAATCCGGTAACCGACAGCTTCCGCACGCGGCTGGAGGAGACCCGCACACCCACCGGTGGCGGCAAGTTCGCCTACTACCTGCCCGAGACCGAGACCGAGGTACAGGGTCATAACCTCACCATCGAGTGGGCGATTAACGACCAACTGACCCTGAAATCGATTACCGGCTACCGCGAGTTCGATGACGATGCCTCGCAAAACTTCAGCCAGTCGTTCGGCAGTGCCGGCTCACTTGAAATCAACACGGTCACTGACCACGAGCAGTTCTCCCAGGAACTGCAACTGATCGGCAGCCATGATCGGCTGCAGTGGGTGGCCGGTGCCTACTACTTCGATGAGGAAGGTACCCAGGCTGAGCGCCAGTACCTGGATCGCGCCACCGTGGACCAGACCGGCATTATTGCCCTGGACCTGAGCAACTTCCCCCCCACGCCCTGCAGTGATGGCTCAACGGCGGCACCGTTCTGCTCCGATTTCACCCTGTTCTATCCGCTGTACCTGGGTGAATACAGCGTGGATATGGAGGTGGAGTCCTGGGCGGTATTTGGCCAGGCCACCTGGAACGCCAGCGAACGCCTGGACCTGACCCTGGGCCTGCGTTACACCGACGACGAGCGCAGCGCGGTGCGCACCAATGACGGCCTGCTGTGGAACTCCTTTGGGCCGGGCGCCTCGGCGTCGACCCTGGATGAGCCGGACTACACGGCGATTGCCGATTACCAGTGGACCGAGAACATCTCCACCTACATCAAGTACTCCACCGGATTCCGCTCCGGTGGCTCCAGCCGCAACGGGCTGGAATTCAGCCAGCCCTTTGACAAAGAGACCCTGGAGTCCTTCGAGCTGGGCTGGAAAACCGAGTTGCTGGACCAGCGCCTGCGCCTGAACGGCGCGATCTACCACATGCAGATAGACGATGTGATTCTCGATTACCTGCCCGACCCGGTAAACAATCCCCAGTTCGTCGAGGTGTTCAACTCCGGGGAGGCGACCATCGAGGGGCTGGAGCTGGATATGACCTGGGCGCTCGGTGAGAATTTCCTGCTGGGCCTCGGCTATGCCTACCTGGATTCCGACATCGATGACGCCATTTTCCCCGATGGTTCCGACCGTTCTGACACCACCGAGCTGGTCTGGGCGCCCCAGCATGCCTACTCGATCAATGCGGACTGGGACATTCCGGTGAACTACGGCACCTGGCGGCTGCACGCCGATTACGCCTGGCAGGACGACCAGCTGGCCCTGGCCAATACCAACTTCGGTGAAGTCACGGTAGCGGCCTACGGTGTGCTCAATACCCGGCTGAGCCTGGCGGATGTGCAAATGCTGGGCGGTGACTGGCAGTTCGCCCTGTGGGTCAAGAACCTGCAGGATCGCGATAACCTGAATTACGCCATCGGCACGACTGCCCACACCTTCCTGGCGCCGCGCATGTATGGCGCCGAGTTGATTGTCGAGTTCTGAGCAAGCCCTGCCCGGTTAATGCCGCAGCGGCGCGGCATTAACCGGGTGTCGCCCACGTGACATATCCGTTGCCTGTTCGCTGCTACACTTCATTCCCGACTACAAAACCAATCATCGACAGGGAAATAATATGGATCTGGGAATCAGTGACCGCGTCGCCCCGCTGTTGGCGGAAGTGAAACAGTTCATCGACGAGGAAGTGCTACCGGTGGAGCACGAATTTCTCGAAGAAATCAACGTTGGCGATCGCTGGCAGCTCACCGACCGGCAGCTGGAGATTATCAATGGCCTCAAGGACAAGGCCAGAAGCCGCGGCCTGTGGAACTTTTTCCTGACCGACGGCGACAGCGGCTCCGGCTTGAACACGGTTGAATACGCCTACCTGGCCGAGGAAATGGGCAAGTCGCACCTGGCGGCGGAGGCCTTCAACTGTTCCGCGCCGGACACCGGCAACATGGAAGTGCTGCACAAGTATGGCAGCGAGGCGCAGAAGAAACAGTGGCTTGAGCCGCTGCTCAATGGCGAGATCCGCTCCGCCTTCGCCATGACGGAGCCCGGGGTGGCATCGTCGGATGCCACCAATATCTGCACCGAAGCCGTACTGGACGGTGATGAGTGGGTGATCAATGGCGAGAAACACTATGTTTCGGGCGCTGGTGACCCGCGCTGCAAGATCATGATCGTAATGGTCAAGACCGACCCCGATGGGCCCAAACACCTGCAGCAGTCGCAAATCCTGGTGCCGATGGACACCCCCGGGTTCAGCAATGTGCGACCCATGCAGGTGTTCGCCCTCGACGATGCGCCCCACGGCCACATGCACCAGAAGTTCGACAATGTCCGGGTGCCGAAAGACAACATCATCCTCGGCCCGGGCCGGGGATTCGAGATTTCCCAGGGGCGCCTCGGGCCGGGTCGTATTCACCACTGTATGCGCGCTATAGGCGCGGCGGAAAGAGCCCTCAAGCTGCTCTGTGAACGCTCGGTATCGCGGCAGGCCTTCGGCAAGCCGCTGGCGCGACTCGGCGGTAATATCGATATCATCGCCAACGCCCGCATGGACATCGAGCAGGCGCGCCTGCTGACCCTGAAAACCGCCTGGATGATGGATCATGTCGATCCCAGGGAAGCCCGGATCTGGATATCCATGATCAAGACCACGGTCCCCAATATGTCGATCCGCATTGTCGACCAGGCAATCCAGATGTTCGGCGCCCTGGGTATCTCCCAGGATACCCCGCTGGCGGGGATGTATATGGCCCAGCGGACCCTGCGCCTGGCGGACGGTCCCGACGAGGTCCATCGCATGGTGGTAGGTCGCAACGAGCTCAAGCCCTATATGGCCGCTGCGGCGCAGCCGGTTAACGCCACTTTCCGCGACGGCTGAACAGCCCGATACCAACAGAGGAGCCGGGACCCCTTATGCAGGGATTTGAATTCAATACCGTGGCCAAGCTCGTTTGTGGGCCGGGCAGCGCACTGCAACTGGCGGGTCACTGCCAGCGCCTGGGTGTCTCCCGTCCGCTACTGGTGACCGACCCGGGCCTGGTGAGCATTGGCCTGGTCCAGCCGGCGATAGCGGCCCTGGGTGCCAGCGGGACAGGCGCGATTCTGTTCGACCAGGTCCGCGAGGACCCGCCGGAGGCGACGGTGCTGGCGGCTGCCGAGCTGGGCCGCACCCAGGGGGTCGACGGGGTGATCGCGATCGGCGGCGGTAGCTCCATGGATGTCGCCAAGGTGGTCGCGGTGTTGCTGGGGGGCGAGCAGCCCCTGGCGGAACTCTACGGTGTCGGCCAGGTAAGCGGCGGTCGCCTGCCCTTGATCCTGGTGCCGACGACGGCCGGTACCGGCTCGGAGGTAACCCCGGTGGCGGTGATAACCACCGGGGAAACCACCAAGGCGGGGGTGTCATCGCCGGTGCTGCTGCCGGATGTGGCGGTGCTGGATGCCGATCTAACCCTGGGCCTGCCACCGGCGGTCACGGCGATGACCGGCGTGGATGCCATGGTGCACGCCATCGAGGCCTATACCTCGCGGCACCAGAAAAATCCGGTTTCGGATAACCTGGCGCGGCAGGCACTGGTATTACTGGCGGGCAATATCCGCACGGCGGTGCATGAGGGCGGCAACCGGGAGGTGCGGGAAGCGATGCTGCTCGGCGCCTGTATGGCCGGCCAGGCCTTTGCCAATGCGCCAGTGGCCGCGGTGCATGCCCTGGCCTATCCACTGGGGGGGCATTACCACATTCCCCACGGTCTCAGTAATTCCCTGGTGTTGCCGACGGTGCTGGCATTCAATGCCGAGGTTGCCAGTGCCCACTATGCCGAGCTCAGTGAGCTGGTGGTCCCCGGCGGCGCTACCGGCAGTGACGAGGCGCGCAGTGCCGCCTTGATAGCGGCGCTGCGGCAGCTGGTGAACGACCTGGGGCTGCCTGCCACCCTGTCCGCCGCCGGCGTTGTCGAGACAGATCTGGAGATGCTGGCCGAGGACGCCATGCTGCAGGAACGTTTGCTGGTGAATAACCCACGGGATGTAAGTTACGACGACGCCCTGGCCATTTACCGCGCCGCCTACTGAATGCCGTGCAGGGGAGCTGATCAATGAGCCGCGAGCAAGCACCGGTCCGCGATGATTACCGGGTGTTCTACCCGATACCGACGCGCTGGGCCGACAACGATATTTATGGCCACGTGAATAACGTCACCTATTACTCCTACTTTGATACCGCCGCCAATCGCTACCTGATCGAGGCGGGCGGACTGGATATCAGCGACGGTTCCATAGTCGGCTACGTGGTCAATTCAGGTTGCGCCTACCACGCGCCGGTGGCCTACCCGGATGAACTGGAGGCGGGCCTGCGGGTGGACAAGCTGGGCAACAGCTCGGTGCAGTACGGCCTCGCCATCTTCCGCAAGGGCGAGCAGTCAGCGGTAGCCCACGGCCACTTCGTCCACGTGTTTGTTGCACGGGCAGAGGACCGGGCGGTACCTGTTCCGGAAAATATCCGCACCGCCCTGGAACAAATCCGGGTCGACCGCTAACCGCCAGCGCCGGGCGGTCCGCTCATTGCCGGTGATAGGCGCTGGCGCGGGCGGGGATATCCACCGCCTGCAGAATTTTCATGCGCAGTTGCGGGTTGTAGTCCGGGCGCTGCCTGAGGAAGCCGGTGACTGTTGCCACCACCGCCGGGCTGTACTGGTTGCGCAGGGTGGCATTGACCCAGCCTGTCGGGAAGAAAATGTCGCCGGTCACCTGGATCTCCGCCAGCAGTTCCAGACTGGGCAGCACATAGCTGCCGGCGTGCTCGACGCGAGTGGGGTGGTGCAGGTAGTCCAGTGCATCCAGCACCCAGCTTTCGGTCGCCCGTTGCTCGACGCGCGCCAGGCTGGCAAAGAACTGGTCGCGTACCGCCGGCTCCGGTGACAGGGCAGCGGCAACAAAATCAAAGCGGCGCAGGTTGTCGGGATTGGCGATCAGTTTGCGCTGGCTGGCGAGGATGGTGGCGGCCTGGTCGGGCAGGCCGATGGCCAGGTTTTCCGCCAGGGCGATGCGGTCGTTCTCCGACAGCGACAGCGCTTCCACCTCGACGCTGCCGTCCCAGATGTCCCGCAGGTAGCCCAGGCCGTCTCCGGTCCGGGCGAGCTGGGCGTAGCTCTCCAGGAACAGCCTGGCCCGCCCGGGGTCGGCGGACGATTCCATGGCGGACTGCAGGATGGCTTCCAGTTGCGGCTGTACCGCCTGACGCGCCGCCGCACTGATAAAGCTGCTGTGGACCCGGTACAACTGGTCGAGCATCTCGCCGAGTATCAGCTGGTTACGCTCCACCGCGATGTTGTCCAGCAGGAAGGCCAGGTAGCGATCCGGGCTGGCCAGGCTGCCATCGAGAAAATTCTCCCAGGCGTCGATCAGCAGGGCACCCCGGGCCAGGGGCGTCTTGTCCTGCAGCCCGTCGAGGTCCGCCTCGGTCAGCGGGAACAGGCCGTAACCAAAGCCGTTACTGTTCAGTTGGGTCGGCGTCCCGGGCAGTATCACCGGGCTGGCGCCGCTGTCGAGATCTCGGCTCTGTTCACCAAAGCTGACCGCAAACTGCTGCGGCCAGGCCCGCCCCTGGCCTGCCGGGTCCTGCTGGCGCAGCGACAGGCTGCCGTCGGCGGCCGTTTCCAGCTGCAGGCGGGGGCGCCCGGCCGAGTTCACCCAGACTTCGCTCCAGCGCCTGAGATCCTGTTCGGTGAGCGGGTCGAGTATGGCGATCAGGTCGGGCCAGGTGGCGTTGCCGAAGGCGTGGTTTTGCAGGTACTTCTGCAGGCCCAGGCGAAACCTGTCTGCACCGATGATCAACTCCAGCTGGCGCATCATGATGGGCGCCTTGAGGTAAATGATCGGCCCGTACAGCTGTCCCGCCTGGTTGAGGTTGGCCAGGGGCTGGCGTATCGGGTTGGCGCCCCGGCTGCGATCGACCCGATACGCGCCGGGATAGTGATCCAGCAGGAAGCTCAACTGGTGATCCATGTGAGCGAATGCCGGCTCGACGATTTTCGCGGCCATGAAGTTGGCGAACACCTCCTTGGTCCACACATCGTTGAACCACGCCATGGTCACCAGGTTGCCGAACCACATATGGGCGGTTTCGTGGGCAATCAGGGTGGCGCGATTAAGCAGCTGCGCATCGGTGGGTGCCTCGTCCAGGAACAGCGAGGAGGCCCGGTACTGGATGGCCCCGGGATGCTCCATGCCGCCGTACTGGAAGCTTGGGATCAGCGCCATATCGAACTTGGCGAAGGGGTAGGGGATGCCGGTGTAGGCTTCCAGCCAGCGCAGGGAGGCGGCGTGTAGCTCGAAAATGCTGTCCAGGTTGCGGGCCACCTTGTCGCCGTCGGTTTCCCGGTGCAGCAGATTTATTTCCCGCCCGTCGACCTTGCGGCTGGCGCGCTGGAAGTGGCCGGCGACGAAAGAGAACAGGTAGGAGCTGGTCAGTTCGGAGGTGGCAAAGCGATAGCGACTGCGGCCATCGACAGTCTGCTTGCTTTCCAGGGGGGCATTGGCCAGCGCATCCCAGTCTTCCGGGGTGACCAGGGTCAGCTGGTAGCGGGCCTTGATATCCGGCTGGTCGAACAGGGGAAAGACGGTGCGGGCGCGGTCCGGCACCAGCAGGGTATAGAGGAAGTCCGGATTGCGGTTGAGGGACTCGTCGCCGGCGATGAAGCTGATTTCCAGCCTGTTGCGCCCCTCGGCCAGGACCCGGGCGGGGATCAGAATGTGCTCATGCTCAACCCGGTAGTCGACCCGGGACCGGTCTGCGGCGCCGGTTCCCGGCCCGGTGCTGTGCACGGACAGCACGTGACCGGCGCCCTGGCGGAAGTCCAGTTGCAGTGGCTCCTGCCTGTCGGCGAGGTAGAATTCGATAGCGATGTTGCCCGCGATGGGCTGGTCCTGGACGGCCGGGATGTCCAGGGTCAGCCGGTAGCTAACATCACTGATCCGGTCCGCCCGCGATTCCGCCAGCGCCCGGGAAACACCGGGCTCAGGGGTCATGGCGGCAGCCCAGGCGAAGCCAGGCAGTAACAGCAACAGGCCAAGGAGCTGGCACGGTCGAATAAAGCACATTGAGTAATCACCTGGCCCCATCGAGGGCGTCTTTCAGGAACGGCGCGAGCAGCCGCATATAATTCACCGGCGCCAGCCGGGTAATCAGGGCGATATATTTCGCATCCGGGCCTACCAGCAGGCGCTTCCGGCGCTTTGCCACCGCGCTGATAATTTGCGCCGCGGCGGATTCAGCGGAGGTCCGGGTCATGGCCTGGAACCGGGCGTCCCGATCTTCGGGGCTGGCCTCGCCGCCGCGGGAGTCGCGGGCAATATTGGTGCTGATACCTCCCGGGTGCACGCAGCACACGTGGACGTTGCTGTCGGCCAGTTCCATCCGCAGGGATTCGGTATAGCCGCGCACGGCGAACTTCGACGCGTTGTAGGCCGACTGGGTGGGTACGCTGATCATGCCGAACACCGATGAAATATTCACCAGGTGCCCCTGGGGCGACTTGCGCAGCAGCGGCAGGAAGGCGCGGCTGCCGTGCACCACCCCCCAGAAGTTGATGTTCATCAGCCACTGGATATCCTCGTAGCTGTTTTCCTCCGAGCTACCGGCAAGCGCCACCCCGGCGTTGTTGATGACGATGTCCACCTGGCCCCGTTCGCCGGCAATGCGCCGGGCCCAGGCCTCCACCGCGTCGCGGTCCGCCACGTCGAGAACCTGCAGGTCACTGTGGGGATCCGCGCGTTCCAGCAGGGCCGCGGTTGCATCCAGGGAGCCGGGCTTGATGTCGGAGAGATAGAGGGCGCAGCCCTCGCGATTGAGCTGCAGTGCCAACGCCCGGCCAATACCACTGCCGGCCCCGGTGACAACCGCGCACTTCCCCGCTGTGTAAGCCATGGCCATTCCTTTTTGTCATCTGGCGGGCAGTATGATCTGCCACTTATCGCTGTTGTGTCGGGGAATCTTAATGCGCGCTGTTCTATTTATCATTGTTTTTGTGGTGACGGCTCGCAGTTGGGCCGGCGCCGCCGCGGCCGGGGGCTTGCCCGCCGGGTGCAAATCCCTGCCCCGGGGTCGCCAAACCGACTGGACAGCAGGTGCCGCTTCACCTAAAATGCCCGGCCAGATTTCACAAGTCCGGATCGCGCACCGGATTCTGTGTGTTCCTGTGAAAACCAGAGCTTAATTTATGTCAGCAGGCGAGATGCGGTTACCCATCTCGCCTTTTTGTGAGCGCGCGAATCTATGGCATACAGTGATGGTTGCACCCTGTTGACGGAGGTTTTGCTTGTCCAGTCCTGCCATATTGGTCCTTGAAGATGGTAGTGTTTTCAAGGGCTTAGCAATCGGAGCCGATGGTGCTTCGGTCGGCGAAGTGGTTTTCAATACCGCCATGAGCGGTTACCAGGAAATACTCACTGATCCCTCCTATGCCCGCCAGATAGTCACCCTGACCTATCCCCACATCGGCAATACCGGCACCAACAGCGAAGACGAGGAATCCGCCAATATCTGGGCTGCAGGCCTGGTGATACGCGACCTGCCGCTGCTGGCCAGCAATTACCGTAACGAACAGGGTCTGGCTGATTACCTCCGCAGCCGCAACATCGTCGGTATCGCCGACATCGACACCCGCCGGCTGACCCGCATTCTGCGCGAAAAAGGCGCCCAGAATGGCTGTCTGATGGCCGGTCCGGACATCGATGAAGCCGAGGCGCTGGCCCGGGCTAAAGACTTTGCCGGCCTCAAGGGTATGGACCTGGCGCGGGAAGTGACCACCGCCGAGACCTACGGCTGGAACGAGGGCAGCTGGGAACTGGGAGTGGGCCACAGCGAGCGGGCCGGCAGCGAGCTGCCCTGGCACGTGGTGGCCTACGACTACGGGGTCAAGCGCAACATCCTGCGGATGCTGGTGGACCGGGGCTGTCGGCTGACGGTGGTACCGGCGCAGACACCCGCCGCCGAGGTGCTGGCCATGAAGCCGGACGGGATTTTCCTGTCCAACGGCCCCGGCGACCCGGAGCCCTGCAGCTATGCCATCGAGGCGATACAGCAGATATTGGCCACCGACATACCGGTGTTTGGCATCTGCCTGGGGCATCAGCTGCTGGCCCTGGCCTCTGGCGCCCGCACGGTGAAAATGAAGTTTGGCCATCACGGCGCCAACCACCCGGTGCAGAATATCGACGACGGCACGGTGCTGATTACCAGCCAGAATCACGGTTTTGCCGCCGATGAGGACAGCCTGCCCGACAACCTGCGGGTCACCCACAAGTCCCTGTTCGATGGCAGCCTGCAGGGCATTCATCGCACTGACAAGCCCGCCTTCAGCTTCCAGGGCCACCCGGAAGCCAGCCCCGGCCCGCACGACGCGGCCCCCTTGTTTGACCATTTTATCGAGCTGATGTCAGCCCCGCTGAATGAAGCTCGCGCTGGGGAGACACACTAAGCATGCCCAAGAGAACTGACATCCAGAGCATCCTGATCCTCGGCGCCGGTCCGATCGTGATCGGCCAGGCCTGCGAATTCGACTACTCCGGCGCCCAGGCCTGCAAGGCCCTGCGCGAGGAGGGTTACCGGGTGATTCTGGTCAATTCCAACCCGGCCACCATCATGACCGACCCGTCGATGGCCGATGCCACCTACATCGAGCCGATCGAGTGGCGCACGGTGGCGCGCATCATCGCCGACGAGAAACCGGACGCGCTGCTGCCCACCATGGGCGGCCAGACGGCCCTCAACTGCGCGCTGGACCTGGACCGGCACGGGGTACTGGCCGAACACGGCGTGGAAATGATTGGCGCCACCAAGGAGGCCATCGACAAGGCCGAAGACCGCCAGTTGTTCGACCAGGCGATGAAACGCATCGGCCTGGATACGCCGCGCGCCGCCACTGCCCACAGCCTGGAAGAGGCCTTCCAGGTGCTGGACAGCATCGGTTTTCCCTGCATTATCCGTCCGTCCTTCACCATGGGCGGCTCCGGTGGCGGTATTGCCTACAACCGGGATGAATTCGAAGAAATCTGCATGCGCGGGCTGGACCTGTCGCCCACCAAGGAGCTGCTGATTGATGAGTCGCTGATCGGGTGGAAGGAATTCGAAATGGAGGTTGTCCGCGACAGGAACGACAACTGCATCATCGTCTGCGCCATCGAGAACTTTGACGCTATGGGTGTGCACACCGGTGACTCCATTACCGTGGCGCCGGCCCAGACCCTGACCGACAAGGAATACCAGATCATGCGCGACGCCTCGCTGGCGGTGCTGCGCGAGATCGGGGTGGAGACCGGCGGTTCCAACGTGCAGTTCGGCCAGTGCCCGAAAACCGGCAGGCTGGTCATTATCGAAATGAATCCGCGGGTGTCCCGGTCCTCGGCCCTGGCCTCAAAGGCCACCGGTTTCCCTATCGCCAAGGTGGCGGCCAAGCTGGCTATCGGCTACACCCTGGACGAGTTGCAGAACGATATTACCGGCGGTGCCACACCGGCTTCCTTCGAGCCCGCTATCGACTACGTGGTCACCAAGATACCGCGTTTTGCCTTCGAGAAATTCAACGGTGCCGACGCCCGCCTGACCACCCAGATGAAATCGGTGGGCGAGGTCATGGCGATTGGCCGTACCTTCCAGGAGTCGGTGCAGAAAGCCCTGCGCGGCCTGGAGGTGGGCTCCGCCGGCTTTGAGCACAAAATCGACGTCGATGACCCGGACCGTCGCGACGAACTGGCCAGTGAACTGGTTAACCCCGGGGCGGAGCGAATCTGGTATATCGCCGACGCTTTCCGCGCCGGTATGAGTGTGCAGAAAGTGCACAAGCTGTCCGGCGTGGACCCCTGGTTCCTGGTGCAGATCGAGGACATCGTCAACACCGAGAACAGCCTGAAAACGGTGGAGCTCAAGGATATCGACGCCGTGCAGATGTTCCGTCTCAAGCGCAAGGGCTTTTCCGACGAACGCCTCGCTGTGCTGCTCAATTCCAGCCAGCGCAAGGTGCGCCACCACCGCCAGGCACTGGGTATCCGCCCGGTGTACAAGCGGGTGGATACCTGCGCCGCGGAATTTGCCTCGTCCACCGCCTACATGTACTCCACTTACGAGGAGGAGTGTGAGGCCGCCCCCTCAGACCGGGACAAGATCCTGGTGCTCGGCGGCGGGCCCAACCGGATTGGCCAGGGCATCGAGTTCGACTATTGCTGCGTGCACGCGGTGCTCGCCGCCCGCGAGGACGGTTACGAGACCATCATGGTCAACTGTAACCCGGAAACGGTATCAACCGACTACGACACCTCCGACCGGCTCTACTTTGAACCGGTGACACTGGAGGACGTGCTGGAAATCGTGGCGCTGGAAAAGCCCAAGGGGGTGATTGTGCAGTTTGGCGGCCAGACACCGCTGAAGCTGGCTCGGCGACTGGAAGAAGAGGGCGTGCCGATCATCGGTACCACCCCGGAGGCCATCGACCGCGCCGAGGACCGGGAGCGCTTCCAGCAGATGATCCAGAAGCTGGGGCTGAAGCAACCGGCCAATACCACCGTGCGCAGCACCGAAGAAGCGGTAGAGGCGGCGGCGCAAATCGGCTACCCGCTGGTGGTGCGTCCCTCCTATGTGCTGGGCGGCCGGGCGATGGAAATCGTCTACCGTGAGGAAGACCTGCTGCGCTATATGACCCAGGCCGTGCAGGCCTCTGACGACAGCCCCGTGCTGCTGGACAGTTTTCTGTCCTCCGCCATTGAGGTCGACATCGATGCGGTGTCGGACGGCGAGCAGGTGGTGATCGGCGCCATCATGCAGCATATCGAGATGGCCGGTGTTCACTCCGGCGATTCAGCATGCTCGCTGCCTCCCTACAGCCTGGATCCGGCGGTGCAGGATGAAATGCGCGAGCAGGTCAGGCAAATGGCTCTGGAACTGGGCGTGCGTGGCCTGATGAACGTGCAGCTGGCCTGGCAGGACGACGAAATCTATGTGATTGAGGTGAACCCGCGGGCTTCGCGCACCGTGCCCTTTGTGTCCAAGTGCATCGGTCGCTCCCTGGCTCAGGTAGCCGCCCGCTGTATGGCGGGCCAGAGCCTGGTCTCACAGGGCTTCACCGAGGAAATCGTGCCGCCCTACTTCAGCGTCAAGGAAGCGATCCTGCCGTTTAACAAGTTCCCCGGGGTTGACCCGATCCTGGGGCCGGAAATGCGCTCCACCGGCGAGGTCATGGGGGTGGGGGACAGTTTTGCCACTGCTTTCGCCAAGGCCCTGCTGGGCGGTGGCGAGGCGCCGCCCAAGTCCGGTACCGTGCTGATGAGTGTGCGTGACGTGGACAAGCCCGGCGCGGTGGCGGTGGCCAAGGATCTGGTGGGGATGGGCTTCAAGCTGGTCGCCACCGGCGGTACCGCCGATGCCCTGGAGCATGCCGGCCTGGAAGTGCGCCGCATTAACAAAGTGCTGGAGGGCCGCCCGCACATTGTCGACATGATCAAGAACGACGAGGCGGATTTTATTATCAACACCACCGAGGGGCGGCGGGCTATCGAGGACTCGGCGTCCATCCGGGCGAGTGCAGAGGCTCATCGGGTGTTTTACACTACTACCCTGGCAGCGGCGGAGGCCGTCACCATGTCGCTGCAGCAGGAAGGTGACAAGAAAGTACGCAGGTTGCAGGACCTGCATGGGAGTATCAGTTCATGAACAAAGTACCAATGACCGTCGCCGGCGAAGCCGCCCTGCGCGAAGAACTGGAACACCTGAAAAAGGTCGAGCGGCCGCGGATATCCGATGCCATCGCCGAGGCCCGTGAGCATGGCGACCTGAAGGAGAACGCCGAGTACCACGCGGCCCGCGAGCAGCAGAGCTTCACCGAAGGCCGGATCATGGAGATCGAAAGCAAGCTGTCCAGCAGTCAGGTGATTGACGTCACCCAGATAGCCAGAACCGGCAAGGTGATTTTTGGCACTACCGTCGATCTTGTGAACGTGGAAACCGACGCGGCGGTGACCTACAAGATCGTGGGTGAGGACGAGGCCGACGTGAAGAACAACCTGATTTCAGTGGGCTCACCCATCGCCCGCGCCCTGATCGGCAAGGAAGAGGGCGACGTGGTCGTGGTCAAGGCCCCGGGCGGCGATATCGAGTACGAAATCGACCAGGTGCAGCATATCTAGCGCTTCGAGATGAGGATAGACCCGGCGAGCGACGTGCCTGTCCGAAGCTGCGGGCAGGCATTGAGCAGGGCGTTTACTTCGGCGTATAGCTGTACTTCTGCCCGGCAATCGCCGCCTCATACATCAGGCCGCCCTTGGCCACGGTAAACACGGCCATTCCCTTGCGGTAACCCAGGGAGGCGGTGGAGGCGTCATTCTTGCCGCCGGCCACGCTGGTCTGGGCGCCACCGCCGGTGCTGGCCTGGGCGCCGGCTGAGGCGGTAATGGCCACCGCGGTAGCCTGGGCGCCGAACTCAAAATTGCCGGAGGTGAAATCCTCGAAGGCGCGTTTGTCCTCGAAGAAGATGATCTGGCTGTAGGCCTGGCCACCCAGCTGCCAGCCAATAGACAGCTGGGTCATCTTGGTGTCGCCGACATGCTGGCCGCCGGCGTACACCCGGCCGGAGCCGTGGGCGCCGCCAATGCCCATGCCCCCCTTGCCGATGGTGGGGAAGAGGGCGTAGCCGTAGGCATTGTTGAAGTAGCCGGCGCTCTCGCCGGCCCTGAGGAATGTTTCCCTGGCTTCGCTGTAATTGTCGGCGTGGGCACTGGGTAAAGCGGCGAGAAGCACAACCGCGGCGAACAGGGTTTGCAGGATTCTGGTCATCAGGTATCAGCCTCGTTGTCGTTTAGGGAACGGTATAGCAGCTGCTCCAGCATAATAGATGCTGGTGGCGGATTGGTCACTCTCTATTGATGCAAATCATTCTCATTACTGATATGATCATCAGCCAATCAAGTTTGCATGACGGATATCCGGTGGCTGTAAATCCCTCCCTGTGGTCCCTGACAGCGGGCGATCGCTGTGAAATTCTGGGCTATGACGATGCCCTGGCAGAAAAGTACAGGATTCGCCTGATGGAATTTGGTTTCCATCCGGGGGAGTTCGTCACCTGTCTGCATTCCCCGTCCTTTGGCGCGCCCAAGGTCTACCAGGTCAGCAACACGGTATTTTCCCTGGACGACGAGGTTGCGGCCCACGTCTCCGTGCGCCTGTCATGAGCAGAATCATCCTTATCGGCAGCCCGAACTCGGGCAAGAGCCTGCTGTTCAACCGGCTGACCGGTCTCAGCCAGAAAGTGGCCAATTTCCCGGGCATTACCGTGGATGTGGGCTCAGGCAAGCTGCAGGCGGTACCGGACAAAGTGCTGGTGGACTTTCCCGGCACCTACTCCCTGCAGGCGATTTCCGCCGAGGAGGAGGTAGCGGTCGATTACTTTGAGCGCGCGCTGGAGGACCCGGAGGTAGAACAGGTGCTGTGCCTGATCGATGCCACCCGGCTGGAAAAGAGCCTGCTGTTCACCCTGCAGGTGATACGCGACTGTGAGCGCAACGGCAAGCCGGTCACCGTGCTCGCCAACATGATGGACATCCTCGATAACCATGGCCTGCAACTGGACGTGGAGGGTCTCTCCGCTGCCCTGCACACCCCGGTACTGCCCGTTTCCGCCCGCTCGGGCAAGGGCCTGGATGCGGTCACCGAACTGCTTGCCCGTGAGCCGGATCCGAACCGGGCAGGTCGCCCCCAGCTGATGGATACCCCCGATGTGATTCTCCGCGGGGAGGCGCACAAACTGGCCCACCGGTTTGGCCCGAAGGGTGACGTGCTGATCCGCACCCAGAACCGGCTGGACCGGTTTTTCCTCCACTCCCTGACCGGCGGGGTGTCTTTCTTCCTGATCATGTACCTGCTCTTCCAGTCCATCTTCACCTGGTCGGCCCCGGCCATGGATGCGGTGGAGGGCTCCCTGGCCTGGCTGGCGGATGCGCTGGTGCCGCTGCTGGGTAACCAGCTGGTGCAGGATTTCACCTCGGACGCGCTGTTCAGTGGCATTGGTGCTTTCCTGGTCTTTGTGCCGCAGATATTTGTACTCACCTTTGTTATCGGCCTGCTGGAAGACTCCGGCTACATGGCCAGGGCGGCGCTGATCTGCCACAAGCCGCTGCGGCTGTTTGGTCTCACCGGCAAGAGTTTTATCCCCATGCTGTCAGGGGTGGCCTGTGCGATTCCCGGTATCTACGCCGCCCGGGCGATTGATTCACCGCGCAAGCGCATGCTCACCTATATGGCGATTCCGCTAATGCCCTGCAGCGCCCGGCTGCCGGTCTATACGCTGCTTATCGCTGCCTTTATTCCCGCCGAAACCACGCTCGGCGGGTTGATCGGCTGGCAGGGACTGGCGATGTTCGGCATTTACTTCTTTGGCATGATGATGGGATTGCTCATTACCGGCCTGGTGTCCCGCACCCGCGAGGACCATTACACCGACCTGCCCTTCGTGCTGGAGTTGCCGCCCTACCGCCTGCCCGGCATCCAGCCCATTGTGCGCAATGCCTGGAACCGCTCGAAGCACTTCGTCACCAAGGCCGGCAAGATTATTTTTACCGTTACGGTGTTGATCTGGGTGCTGGGTTACTTCCCCAATTACGGCGCTGACCTGGGCGAGTCCTGGCTGGGCCAGTTTGGCCACCTGGTCGAGCCGGTGTTCTCGCCACTGGGCCTGGACTGGCGCTACGGGGTGGCAATCTTCACCTCTTTTGCCGCCAGGGAAGTGTTTGTGGGCACCCTGGGAACGATCTTCGGTATCGAGGGGGCGGATGAGAACATGGTGCCGCTGGTGGAGCAGATCCAGAGCAGCGACCTGGCCCTGGGCTCTGGGCTGGCGCTGCTGGTGTTCTTTGCGATTTCCCTGCAGTGCGTATCCACCCTGGCGATCCTGGCCAAGGAAAGCGAGTCACGCTCGCTGACCCTGAAGATGTTCGTGGGCTACTTCCTGCTCGCCTACACCGCGGCGGTAACGGTGTACCAGGTTACCGGCCTGATCACCGGTTGACAGCGGCGTCCGGCGCCGCGGCGCCAGCCGCCCGGCCGTTAACTGCGCTGCAGCTGGAAAACCTGCACCTGGG
Organism: Seongchinamella sediminis; assembly: GCF_003457605.1. Lineage (GTDB taxonomy): Bacteria > Pseudomonadota > Gammaproteobacteria > Pseudomonadales > Halieaceae > Halioglobus > Halioglobus sediminis. The sequence continues at coordinate 18,078 of NZ_QRAN01000022.1, read as the reverse complement.
CCAGTACCAGCTGGGCCACCAGTTCGATCACCATGCCGTGGTTTTCCTGGCGGATGGTTTCCAGCCCGGCATCGAGGTCGATCTTCAGCGCGCTACGCTCCTGCTCCGTCAGCCCTTCCGGCAGGCGGATGCCAAAACAGTACTGCTCTGATTCCTTGATGCGTTTGTAGATGCGGGTAAGTTGCGCGGCGGCGTAGTCGATGAGTTCCTCATCGGCGCCCTTGCTGGTGAGTAAGTGCCGGATCTGGCGGTCGAGATAAGCCAGGCCCCGGGCCTGTTCCGATGGAAACTCGAGAATATTCCCCATGCCGTGGCGCCCCTCCGCGTTGGGAATGCCACGCCATCATAACCAGAAAAACTGCTGCAGGGGAATACAGAAATGTCGCGATTGTTGCGACCGGGCAGGGGGGCTCAGACAGGCCTGATGAGGTTGGAGAGTCGCGGGTCAGGCTCGGCGGTACGCCGCAGCACGAGGATGACATTGCCGATGCTCTGCACGACTTCCGCCCCCGAGCGCTCGCACAGTTCCTCGGCCACGGCGATCCTGGCGTCCTTGCCGCCGACGGCCAGCTTGATCTTGATCAGTTCGTGCTGGCTGAGGGCGCGATCGATTTCGGCCACCACCGCCTCGGACAGGCCCTTGCCGGCAACGGTTACCACCGGTTTCAGCTTGTGGCCGATGGCGCGCAGTTGCTTGATATCCTGTTTGCTTGTCTTGCTCATAGTGAATCCACGGTACAATGGGGGCTCGGTCCCCTCAGGGGGCGCGTATTCTACACAAGCGGCCAGCGGCCCGAAACGTAACTATAGACAAAATTTATGGCGAAGAAGCGATCCTCCAGCAAGGCCTGGCTGAAAGAGCACCGGGACGACCCCTACGTGCAGCAGGCCCTGCGCGACGGCTACCGCAGCCGGGCCTGTTACAAACTGCTGGAACTGCAGGACAAGGATCGCCTGATCCGCCCCGGGATGACGGTGGTGGACCTGGGCAGCGCCCCCGGCGGCTGGTCGCAGGTGGCCGCTGACCTGGTGGGGCATCACGGCCGGGTGGTCGCATCGGACATACTGCCCATGGACAGCCTCGCGGGGGTGGAATTTATCGAGGGCGATTTCACCGAGGACGAGGTATTCGAGCGAATTCTGGCGGCTCTGGGCGGGGAACCGGTGGACCTGGTGGTCTCCGACATGGCCCCCAACATGAGCGGGGTTACCGCCGTTGACCAGCCCAGGTCCATGTATCTGGTAGAGCTGGCACTGGACATGGCGCGTCGCGTGCTGGCCCCGGGTGGGTCGTTTGTGGCCAAAGTGTTCCAGGGGGAGGGCTTTGACGAGCTGTTTCGCGACGCCCGCAGCTCTTTTGACAGGATCCTGACCCGCAAGCCGAAGGCTTCCCGGCCCCGCTCCCGGGAGGTGTACCTGGTGGCGACCGGCTTCAGGGGGTAACGGGGGCCGGGAGGCAGGCCGATTCGGGGTTGAAACATGGCCGTGCGTCCCCATCTGTAGTACATTGCGGTGAGATAATTCCTGATTTCTTGCGTAACAAGTACGGGGCCCGATTTATCGGCCCCGCGGTTCTCCGTCGTGTGCGGGGAAGAGGCTATAATTGAGGAGTATGGCTGTCGGGCCATTACCCAGTGCCGGTGTGCGGCTTGCAGGGTCAGGTTCCGGAGGATGCAGCGTTGAGTGATATGGTAAAAAATCTACTGTTGTGGCTGGTTATTGCCGCAGTTCTGTTGTCGGTATTCAACAACTTCAATATGCAGAGCCCGTCGGAGCAGCTGCAGTATTCGGAGTTTATCGAGGAAATCCAGCGCGACCAGGTGCAGAAAGTCACCGTGGACGGGCTGACCATTACCGGCGAGCGCTTTGATGGCAGCAGCTTCGAGACGATTCGCCCGATGGTCGAGGATCCCAAGCTGATCGACGACCTGCTGGAGCACAATGTCGTGGTGGAGGGCAAGAAGCCCGAGCAGCAGAGCGTGTGGACCCAACTGCTGGTGGCGTCCTTCCCCATCCTGATTATTATCGCCGTATTCATGTTCTTCATGCGCCAGATGCAGGGCGGTGCCGGCGGCCGTGGCGGACCCATGAGTTTCGGTAAAAGCAAGGCCCGCCTGCTCGGCGAGGACCAGATCACCACCACCTTTGCCGATGTTGCCGGTGTGGATGAGGCCAAGGAGGATGTCCAGGAACTGGTGGAGTTCCTGCGCGATCCCAGCCGTTTCCAGAAGCTCGGCGGCCGCATTCCCCGCGGGGTGCTGATGGTAGGCCAACCCGGTACCGGTAAGACCCTGCTAGCCAAGGCCATCGCCGGCGAGGCCAAGGTGCCGTTTTTCTCCATTTCCGGTTCCGATTTCGTGGAAATGTTTGTCGGTGTGGGCGCGTCCCGCGTGCGCGACATGTTTGACCAGGCCAAGAAACAGTCGCCCTGCATTATCTTCATCGACGAGATTGATGCCGTCGGCCGCCACCGCGGTGCCGGACTCGGCGGCGGTCACGACGAGCGAGAACAGACCCTGAACCAGTTGCTGGTGGAAATGGACGGCTTTGAGGTGAATGACGGGGTGATCGTTATCGCCGCCACCAACCGTCCCGATGTGCTGGACCCGGCGCTGTTGCGCCCGGGGCGTTTCGACCGCCAGGTAGTAGTGGGGCTGCCAGATATCCGCGGTCGCGAGCAGATTCTCAAGGTGCACATGCGCAAGGTGCCGCTGTCGGAAGACGTGGAGCCGGGGAAAATCGCCCGCGGCACCCCCGGCTTCTCCGGTGCGGACCTGGCCAACCTAGTCAACGAGGCGGCGCTGTTCGCCGCCCGGGCCAACGTGCGCACCGTGGGCATGCAGCAGTTTGAACTGGCCAAAGACAAGATCATGATGGGCGCCGAGCGCAAATCCATGGTGATGTCCGAGGATGAAAAGCGCAACACCGCCTACCACGAGGCGGGCCACGCCATCGTCGGCCGCTTGATGCCCGAGCACGACCCGGTCTACAAGGTGAGCATTATTCCCCGCGGCCGGGCCCTGGGGGTGACCATGTTCCTGCCCGAGGAAGACCGCTACAGTCACAGCCGCCGGCACATTGTCAGCCAGATATGCAGCCTGTTCGGTGGCCGTATTGCCGAGGAGATGACCCTCGGCAAGGACGGCATCACCACCGGGGCCTCAAACGATATCCAGCGGGCCACTGATATCGCCCGCAAGATGGTCACCCAGTGGGGGCTGTCGGAGAAAATGGGTCCGCTGATGTACGACGAGGGCTCCGAGGAAGTGTTCCTCGGCCGCAGTGCCGCCCAGCAGCACCAGGCCCTGTCGGATGAAACCGCCACCCAGATCGACAAGGAAGTGCGCCGTATCATCGACGAGTGCTACGCTACCTCCCAGCGCCTGCTGGAAGAGAACGTGGACAAACTGCACCTGATGGCCGATGCGCTGATGCAATACGAGACCATCGACTCCGACCAGATAGACGACATCATGGCCGGCCGGCCGCCGCGCGAACCGGCGGGCTGGAGCGATCGTGACGGTGACGGCGGCAGCAGCCAGGCCAATGTCGGCGAGGAAGACACCAGGGACTCCAACCGTCCTATCGGCGGCCCCGCCGGCGAGCACTAGGGCGCTTGACCATCGGTAGCATCCCGGCCCCGGCGCTTGACTGCGCCGGGCGCTTGCTTGATCTTTCCCGCCCCCGGGTAATGGGGGTCATCAACACCACGCCCGATTCATTTTCCGATGGGGGGTCGCTCTATGATCGCCAGCGACTTGATATTGAGCAGGCCCTGGCCCGGGCGCGGGACATGGTGGCCGCCGGAGCCGCCATTGTCGACATTGGCGGTGAGTCCACCCGCCCGGGGGCGGCGCCGGTTACCGAAGCCGAGGAATTGGCCCGGGTAGTGCCGCTGGTGGAGCGCATTGCCGCTGAGCTGGACGTGGTCATTTCGGTGGATACCAGCAGTCCGGTCGTGATGCGCGAGGCGGCCAGCCTGGGGGCCGGCCTGATCAATGATGTGCGCGCTCTGCGGCGCGAGGGCGCACTGGAGGCTGCTGCGGCAAGCGGGTTGCCGGTATGCCTGATGCACATGCAGGGCGAGCCCGGGTCAATGCAGGCAGATCCGGTCTATGGCGACGTGGTTGCCGAGGTCAGCGCTTTTCTCCGGCAGCGCATGGAAGACTGCGAGCGGGCGGGCATTCGCCGGGAGCAGCTGGTGCTGGACCCGGGCTTTGGCTTTGGCAAGACGGTGAGCCACAACCTCGCCCTGCTGCAGGGGCTGCCGCAGCTGGCAGCGCTGGGGGCGCCCTTGCTGGTGGGGCTGTCACGCAAGTCGCTTATCGGTAAACTGATCGGCAGAGATGTGCACCAGCGGCTGCCCGCCAGCCTTGCCCTGGCAGTGCTGGCGGTTGAGCGCGGTGCAGCCATTGTCCGAACTCACGATGTGGCGGCGACCAGCGATGCGCTGGCCATGTGCCGCGCACTGGCAGAACTGGATCAACAATGACAAGACAGTATTTCGGCACCGACGGTATTCGCGGTGCGGTGGGCGAGGGCGCCATTACCCCCGATTTCATGCTCAAGCTCGGCTGGGCCTGCGGCCGGGTGTTTACCCGACTGGCGGCGAGTAACAAGCGCTGCACGGTAATTATCGGCAAGGACACCCGGGTCTCCGGTTATATGTTTGAATCGGCGCTGGAGGCCGGGCTGGTCGCGGCCGGTGTCGATGTGAAGCTGCTGGGCCCCATGCCGACACCGGCGGTGGCGCTGATGACCCAGACCCAGGCGGCGGATGCCGGCATCGTGATCAGCGCTTCCCACAATCCCTTCCAGGACAATGGCATCAAGTTTTTTTCGGCCAGCGGTTCCAAGCTGGCGGACGAGGTCGAGCTGGCCATAGAAGAAGAACTGGAGAAGCCGCTGGAGACGGTCGGCTCAAGGGACATCGGCAAGGTCCTGCGGGTGGTTGACGCCGCCGGCCGCTATATCGAATTCTGCAAATCGACCGTACCGGAAGGCTTCAACCTGCGCGGCATGCGGGTGGCGGTGGATTGCGCCAACGGCGCCACCTACCACATCGCGCCCAGCGTGTTTTCCGAGCTGGGTGCGGAGGTAATCAGCCTTGGCGTCCAGCCCGATGGTTTCAATATCAACGAGGGGGTGGGATCGACGGACACCGATGCCCTGGCGGCGCTGGTAACTGCCCAGGGGGTTGACCTGGGGATAGCCTTTGACGGTGATGGCGACCGGGTGTTGTTTATCGATGCCCGGGGTGAACTGGTCGACGGCGATGAGCTGATCTACATTATCGCCTGCCATCGCCTGGCTGCCGGTGAAAGCGATGCCGGGGTAGTGGGCACGCTGATGACCAATCTGGGCACGGAAGTCGCCCTGCGCGATGAAGGCTTGCGGCTGGTGCGGGCCCAGGTGGGCGACCGTTATGTGAAAGAGCGCATGGAAGCGGAAGGCTGGCACCTGGGCGGTGAGTCCTCGGGGCATATTATCTGCAGTGACATCACCACCACGGGCGACGGCATTGTCGCTGCATTGCAGGTCCTGCGCGCTGTTCGCGACTCTGGCAAGAGTCTTTCCGAGCTGCGCGCAGGCATGACCAAGTACCCGCAAACCATGATCAACGTGAAATCCTGCGGCCGGGTTGATTTGTCCGCCTACCCCGAAATAGATGCGGCGGTAGCGGAGGTGGAGCGGCAACTGGGTGAGCGCGGCCGGGTGCTGTTGCGGCCCTCCGGCACTGAGCCAGTGGTGCGGGTCATGATAGAAGGCGAGGACGCGGCGCAAGTGCAGCAGCTGTGCCAACAGCTGGCTGCCGACGTGGAGCGTATTCTCGGGTGACAATCGCTTTCTTGCCAGCGCCTGGTAACTTGGGTAAGATTGCGCCCGCTTTTTTGTCCGGGAGGGGATATGCGCCAGCCGCTGGTAGCAGGTAACTGGAAGATGCATGGCTCCCGGGCAAGTGTCGGCACCCTGTTGGGGGCGCTGCTGGCCAGCGACCTCGCCGACAACGTGGAAGTCGCGGTTTGCCCCACATATGTGCACCTGGCGCAGGCCCTGGAGCTCTGTACCGCTGGCGCCATTGGCGTGGGTGCGCAGGACTGCAGTCATGCCGATACCGGGGCTTACACCGGCGAAGTGGCCGCGGCCATGCTCGCAGACCTCGGCTGTGACTGGGTAATCCTCGGGCACTCCGAACGCCGGGCCTACCACGGTGAGGGCGACAGCCTGATTGCTGCCAAGCTGGCGGCGGCGGTTGCCGCGGGCCTGAAGCCCATTCTCTGTGTTGGTGAGACCAGGGAGCAGCGCGAGGCCGGGGAGGCGCAGGCCGTGGTCGCCGCGCAACTGGCCGGTGCTCTGGGTGATCACCCGGGGCCGCAGGGCCTGGTAGTCGCCTACGAGCCGGTATGGGCGATTGGCACTGGCCTGACGGCCACGCCGGACCAGGCCCAGGAGGTGCACGCGTTCATTCGTGCTGAACTGGCGAATGTTGCCGCCGTCAGTGCCGATGATACCCGCATTCTGTATGGTGGCAGTGTAAAACCCGGCAATGCCGGGGACTTGTTCGCCCAGGCGGATATAGACGGCGCCCTGGTGGGCGGCGCGGCCCTGGTGGCTGAAGATTTCCAGGCAATCTGCAACGCAGCTGCCTGATTGAATACGTCCCGGAGGGACAGAGGGAAGATGGAACAGATTATATTGGTTGTTCACCTGCTGGTGGCGCTGGTCATTATTGGCCTGATCATGCTGCAGCAGGGCAAGGGTGCGGACATGGGGGCGTCCTTCGGCGCCGGCGCGTCGCAGACCCTGTTTGGTTCTGACGGCAGCGGCAACGTGCTGACCAAGGCGACCGCCTGGCTGGTGGCCCTGTTTTTCGCCACCAGTTTCGGCCTGGCCCTGGTGGCCAGCAATGCCTCGAAGCCGGTTAACGATCTGGGTATTGATATTCCCCCCGCCGCAATGCAGGCTGGCGAAGCCAGTGCGGAGGAAGAATTGCCGGTGGTCGAGGACGATATTCCTGCCGCCGTGGGCACGCCAGAGGCGGAAACCGAGGGCGACCTGCCGCAACTGGACTGACAACAGACACGCCGAAGTGGTGGAATTGGTAGACACGCTATCTTGAGGGGGTAGTGAGCTATGCTCGTGCGGGTTCAAGTCCCGCCTTCGGCACCATCTAACAGAAAGGGTTCCTGTATCAGCAGGGGCCCTTTTTTGTCCCCTGTACAGGTATTCGCTGGCGACCTATGATGACGGCTCCGCTCAACGACTGGAGCCCCTTATGTCCGACACATTCAATGCGATTGTTGCCGAGGAGGTGGACGGCAAGCCCGTCGCCGCCCTGAAAACTATTGGTCTGGAAGACCTGCCCGACGAGCCGGTGCTTGCCGATGTGGCCTACTCCACCATCAATTACAAGGACGGCCTGGCGGTGAGCGGGGCGGCGCCGATCTGCCGCAAGTTACCGCTGATCTGCGGGATTGACCTGGCGGGCACCGTGGTTGAGTCGAGCGACGACGCTTACCAGCCGGGGGACAAGGTCCTGGTCAATGGCTATGGCCTGTCAGAGCTGCACAATGGCGGCTACACCCAGAAGCAGCGGCTGCGGCCGGAGTGGCTGGTGCGGGTCCCCGAGGGCATGAGCCTGTTCGAGACCATGGCGCTGGGCACGGCAGGCTATACCGCCATGCTTTGCGTGCAGGGCCTGCAGGACCAGGGGGTGACACCGGCAGACGGTCCCATCCTGGTCACCGGGGCCGCCGGTGGCGTGGGTACGGTGGCCGTGTCCCTGCTGGCGGGGCTGGGATATGAGGTGCACGCCAGCACCGGCCGGGTCGACGAGCAGGGCGATTTCCTCAGGGGCCTGGGGGCGTCGGCGCTGGTGCCACGCCAGGATCTGGCGCGGGACAGCAAGCCGCTGGAAAAGGAACTGTGGGCCGGGGTCGTCGACACGGTGGGCGACAAGGTGCTGGCCACTGCGATCGCCCAGACCAAATACGAAGGCGTGGTCACGGCCTGTGGCCTGGCCGGCGGTGCCGGCCTGCACAGCTCGGTGATGCCCTTTATCCTCCGTGGCGTTACCCTGCGCGGTATCGATTCAGTGATGGCCTCCCAGGCCCGTCGGCAGCGCGCCTGGGATGCGCTGGCACACAGCATGAATCGCGAGCACCTGGCGCGGCTGTCGGCAACCGTTGCCATGACCGCCGTGCCGGCGCTGGCGCCGAAAATTCTCGCCGGTGAGGTAGCTGGACGCCTGGTGGTGGACGTTAACGCCTGATGCTGACCGTTTTCCGGGATGCGGTTTTGCGCGCCCCAAGTGGCCGCTGGTGGCGGTAATTTGCCGCATTAAAAAAGAGTCGCTATTGCGGTTGACCCGGGTGGGGTCGGTACCTATAATGCACAGCCTCGAATTTGGGTCGGGATGACGAGACCGAGCCAAGGTGAACGCCAAGGGGCTTTCACAGCGAGAAAGTATTGATGCGGGGTGGAGCAGCCTGGTAGCTCGTCGGGCTCATAACCCGAAGGTCGTCGGTTCAAATCCGGCCCCCGCTACCAACAATACGTTGCCCGCTCCAGAACCGGCAACGTGAAGAAAAAGCCCCTTTTCAGGGGCTTTTTCGTATGTGAAATAAAGCTCCTGAGTGGAGCTTTTCGTTTTTGGAGAAAAGTGCCGGCGTGGCAAGTAAAGAACAGCAACTGCAGCTTTTGCTGGAGCCGACCATCGAGGCCCTTGGCTTTGAGCTGTGGGGTATCGAGTACCTGTCCCAGGGCAGGCACACGCTGTTGCGTATTTATATCGAGCACGAGAACGGTATTTCCGTGGACGACTGTGCCGCTGTCAGCGAACAGGTGAGCAGCGTTATGGACGTGGAGGATCCGATCACCGGGGAGTACACCCTTGAGGTTTCCTCACCCGGAATGGACCGCCTGCTGTTCAAGCTGGAACAGTTTCCGGCCTACGCCGGGGAAATGATTGAGCTGCGCCTGCGCAGCGCCTTCGAGGGGAGGCGCAAGTTCAAGGGCGTATTGAAAGGAATAGAGGGCGAGGACGTGGTCGTCCAGGTGGACGACCACGAGTACCTGTTGCCCCACAGCGCGATAGAAAAAGCGCGCGTACAACCCCGCATCTGATTGCGGGACCTGAACTGGCGAGGCTAGAGATGACAAAGGAAATTCTGCTTGTAGCGGAGGCTGTATCCAACGAGAAGGGGGTGTCCGAGGACATCATCTTCGAGGCGATTGAGCTGGCGTTGGCCACAGCGACCAAGAAACGCTACGACGAGGAGTCCGATATTGAGGTCGTGATTGACCGTCAAACCGGCGACTATGTCACCAGGCGCCGCTGGCTGGTGGTGCCCGACGATGAGCTGGCGCTGCTGGGCACCCAGTTCACCACCGAGGAAGCGGCGGAAAAAGACCCCTCCCTGCAACCCGGTGACATCTACGAGGAGGTGGTGGAAAACGTCGGCTTTGGCCGTATTGCCGCCCAGACCGCCAAGCAGGTGATTGTCCAGCGGGTGCGCGATGCCGAGCGCGCCCAGGTAGTGGAACAGTACATGGAACGCGTCGGTGAACTGGTGGCCGGCAGCGTCAAGAAAGTGACCCGCGACAACGTGATCGTGGATCTCGGCAATAACGCCGAGGGCCTGCTGCCGCGCAGCGAACTGGTGGGCCGCGAGACCTTCCGGGTCAACGACCGGGTGCGCGCCATTCTCAAGGAAATCAGCACCGAATCCCGCGGTCCGCAGCTGATTCTCAGCCGCGCCTGCCCGGAAATGCTGATCGAGCTGTTCAAGATCGAGGTGCCGGAGATCTCCGAGGAGGTTATCCAGATACGCGCCGCGGCCCGCGACCCCGGTTCGCGTGCCAAGATCGCGGTAAAGACCAACGACCAGCGTATCGACCCGGTCGGCGCCTGTGTCGGCATGCGCGGATCCCGCGTGCAGGCGGTGTCCAACGAACTCGACAACGAGCGCGTGGATATCGTCCTCTGGGATGACAACCCGGCCCAGCTGGTGATCAACGCCATGGCCCCGGCCGAGGTTGAGTCCATCGTGGTGGATGAGGATTCCGGCACCATGGACGTGGCGGTGTCAGAAGACAACCTGGCCCAGGCTATTGGCCGCTCGGGGCAGAACGTTCGCCTGGCCAGTGAGCTTACCGGCTGGACCATCAACGTGATGAGCCTGGAAGAAGCCGCCGAGAAGCATGAAGCCGAAGCCGGCGAGGTGATCGGCGTGTTCTGCGAGCAGCTGGACGTCGACGAGGAGGTGGCCGAGATACTGGTGGAAGAAGGCTTTACCACCCTGGAGGAAGTGGCTTACGTGCCGCTGGAAGAGATGACCGCCATCGACGGTTTCGATGAGGATATCGCCGAGGAACTCCGCGCCCGCGCCAAGGACGCACTGTTGACCCAGGCCATTGCCTCGGAGGAACAGCTGGGCGCCAACGAGCCGGCGGAAGACCTGCTCAACATGGACGGTATGGACCGTCACCTGGCCTACATCCTGGCCAGCCGCGAGATCATCACCATGGAAGACCTGGCGGAGCAGGGTATTGAAGATTTAATGGACATTGAAGACATGACTGAAGAGCGTGCGGGTGAGTTGATTATGACCGCGCGCGCACCCTGGTTTGCCGAGGCTGAAGAGTAAGCGGCTGCGGTAGGGCAGACACTGGAAAACAGGGTATCGAGGAGAATATTGCATGGCGCAAGTGACAGTACAGCAACTCGCAGAAGTAGTGGGTGCATCCGCCGAACGTCTGCTGACGCAGATGAAAGAAGCGGGCTTACCCCATACGGGAGCGGATCAGGCTGTATCGGATGAGGACAAGCAGACCCTGCTGTCCTATCTGAAGCGTAGCCACGGCGAGTCCACGGACGCGCCCCGGCGTATTACGCTGAAAAGAAAGACCCTGAGTACCCTGAAGACCTCCGGTTCCCAGGGCAGGAAAACCGTTAATGTGGAGGTGCGTAAAAAGCGTACCTACGTGAAACGCGACCCGGCCGAACTTGCAGCCGAGGCGGCCAGGGAAGCCGAGCAAGCAGCAGCGACAGCGGCGGAAGCGGCAGCGGTAGAGCGCGCCGAGGCAGAAGCGGCAGCGGCTGAGGCGGAAGCCAGGGCGGCTGCAGAAGCGGCGAAAGCCGCGCAAGAAGCGGCCGAAGCCGAGTTTGTGCCCGAGCCAGAACCCGAGCCAGAACCTGAGCCTGAGCCTGAGGAAGAGGAGGATCCGGCCAACATGGATCCGGAGATCCTGCGCCAGCGCGCTGCTGCCCGGCGCAAGAAGCGGGAAGCGGAAGAAGACGCTGCGCGCAAGGCTGCACTGGAAGCTCGCAAGGCAGAAGAAGCTCGCAAGAAAGCCGAGGCGGAAGCCAAGGCCAAAAAAGAAGCCGAGCAGCCCCAGGACGCAGTCAAGCGCCCCAAGCGCCTGCACGAGGCTCCCAGCAGCACGGCCGCCGACCAGCGGCGGAAGAAACACGGCCGGCTGGAGAAGCCAGCGGGACGCGGCAAGCAGCGCGGCCACAATCTGTCACTGTCCGACCTGGACCGCGCCGAGTCAGGCATGGCCCGTCGTCGTGGCCGCAAGAAGCTGAAAGCGACCCACGAGGAGCACTCCAGGCACGGCTTTGAGCTGCCGACTGAAAAGAAAGCGGTGGAAGTGGCTGTGGGCGACATGATTTCCGTGGGCGATCTCGCCCAGCAGATGTCGGTCAAGGCCGGTGAGGTGATCAAGCAGCTCATGGGCCTGGGGGTCATGGCGACCATCAACCAGATGATCGACCAGGATACCGCGACCCTGGTGGTCGAGGAGATGGGTCACAAGGTCAAGACGGTCAGCGCCGATGCGCTGGAAGAAAGCCTGGTGGAAACCCTGGCCCAGAGTGCCGATGAGGGCACGCTCGAGCCGCGCGCCCCGGTAGTGACCGTGATGGGCCACGTGGACCACGGCAAGACCTCGCTGCTGGACTACATTCGCAAGAGCCACGTGGCCTCTGGCGAGGCCGGTGGTATTACCCAGCATATCGGTGCCTACCACGTCGATACCGATCACGGGATGATTTCTTTCCTCGATACCCCGGGACATGCGGCGTTTACCGCCATGCGTGCCCGCGGCGCCAAGAGCACCGACATCGTTATCCTCGTGGTTGCCGCCGATGACGGCGTCATGCCGCAAACCGAGGAGGCGGTCAATCACGCCCGCGCGGCAGAAGTGCCGTTGATTGTCGCCATCAACAAGATGGACAAGGAAGGCGCGGACCCGGACCGGGTCAAGAATGAGCTGGCGGCCAAAGATGTGATTCCTGAAGATTGGGGCGGCGACACCCAGTTTATCCCCGTATCGGCCCACACCGGTGAGGGCATTAACGAGCTGCTGGAAGCGGTGCTGCTGCAGTCAGAGCTGCTGGAGCTGCAGGCGCCTCGCGATGTGCCTGCCCAGGGCATTGTGATTGAGTCCCGGCTGGACAAGGGGCGCGGTTCTGTCGCATCCCTGCTGGTCCAGAGCGGCACCCTGCGCAAGGGCGACATCGTTCTCGCGGGCCTGCAATATGGCCGGGTGCGCGCCATGCTGGACGAAAACGGCCAGCCGATCGACGAGGCCGGTCCCTCCATCCCGGTTGAAATTCTTGGCCTGGACGGCACGCCTGACGCCGGCGACCAGTTCGCCGCGGTGGAGAGCGAAAAGCGGGCGCGTGAGATAGCCGATTTCCGCCAGGAAAAGAGCCGCGATACCAAGCTGGCGCGCCAGCAGGCGGCCAAGCTGGACAACATGTTCGAGAGCATGACCGCCGGCGAGAAAAAGACCCTCAACGTGGTGGTCAAGGCCGACGTGCGCGGTTCCCTGGAAGCTATCCAGAGCGCCCTGCTGGACCTCGGCAACGAGGAAGTGCAGGTCAATGTGGTTGCCGGTGGTGTCGGCGGCATTGCCGAGACCGACGTCACCCTGGCGATTACCTCCGGCGCGGTGATCTTTGGTTTCAACGTGCGTGCGGACAACGCCGCCCGCAGGCTGATCGAGAACGAGGGCGTGGACCTGCGTTATTACAACGTGATCTACGACCTGATCGACGATGTGAAGGCCGCCCTGACCGGCATGCTGGCGCCGGAACTGCGCGAGGAAATACTCGGCATTGCCGAGGTGCGCGACGTGTTCCGCTCGCCCAAGTTCGGCCAGATCGCCGGCTGTATGGTCACCGAGGGTACGGTATACCGCTCCAGGCCCATTCGTGTGCTGCGCGACAACGTGGTGATTTACGAGGGAGAGCTGGAATCGCTGCGGCGCTTCAAGGACGATGCCAACGAGGTCCGTAATGGCATGGAGTGCGGTATCGGGGTCAAGAACTACACCGATGTGAAGGTAGGTGACCAGATCGAAGTGTTCGAGGTGAAGGAAATCGCCCGCTCCCTGTAGGCGGCGATTTCCCGACTATCATGGCCAAGGAATACGCCCGTACCCAGCGCGTTGCAGATTACCTGCAGCGGGAGCTGGCAGAGCTGATCCAGCACGAGGTGCGTGACCCCCGGGTGGGTATGGTCAGCATTACCGGCGTGGATGTGAGCCGGGATATGGGCCACGCGCGGGTCTACTATACTGCCATGAACGCCAGTTCGGCCGAGGAAGCCAGTGAATCCACCGAGGCGCTGAACCGGGCGGCGGGTTTTTTGCGCAGCCAGCTGTCACGGGACAGCAGCATGCGCATGGTGCCGCAGCTGCGGTTTTACTTCGATACCAGCGTCGGCCGTGGCCGCGACCTGGAGGAGCTGATCCGCAAGGCAGCGGAGTCGGATCGCGAACTGGGCCTGCGCGACGACAGCGCAGAGGAGCAGTAGCGGTGGCGAGGCGCCGCCGGGGTCGCCCAGTGAACGGCATCCTGGTTCTGGACAAGCCACTGGGCATGAGTTCCAACCAGGCGCTGCAGGTGGCAAAGCGGCTCTACTTTGCCGCCAAGGCCGGCCACACCGGCAGCCTGGACCCCCTGGCAACGGGAGTGTTGCCCCTGTGTTTTGGCGAGGCCACCAAGTTCTCCCAGTACCTGCTGGATGCGGACAAGGCTTACCAGAGCACGTTTGTGCTGGGTACGGTCACCGACAGCGGTGATGCCGAGGGCGATGTGCTGGCAACAAACGATGCCAGTGCAATAAGCGAGGCCGACGTGGCAATAGCCCTGCAGGCCTTTCGCGGTGAGATCGAACAGGTGCCGTCCATGTTCTCTGCCATCAAGCAGAATGGCCAGCCCCTGTACAAGCTGGCTCGCCAGGGCATAGAAGTAGAGCGCAAATCGCGCCAGGTGACGGTGCACCAGCTGGAGCTGCGCGATTTCCGCCGCGACGGCGCCCGGGCCGAGGTAGACATCTACCTCGAGTGCAGCAAGGGCACCTATGTGCGTTCCATCGCCGAGGATCTCGGCCAGGCCCTGGGCTGCGGCGCCCATGTGAGCGTGTTGCGGCGCACCATGGCCGGCCCTTTCAGCATTGAGGACAGTGTCAGCCTCACTACCCTGGAGGGGCTGAAACAGAATGACCAGCTGGCGCAGATGGATGACTTGCTGCTGCCGGCGGACACCGCGGTGAAGGCCCTGCCCCTGGTGGAACTGGCTGAATCCGGCGGGTTTTACCTGCGCCAGGGCCAGCCGGTACTGGTGCCAAACGCGCCCGCAAGTGGTATGGTGCGCGTCGCCCTGGAGACCGGCGAGTTTCTCGGGGTAGGAGAGATATTGGACGACGGGCGCGTGGCGCCGCGTCGGCTGGTGGTAAACGGCCGCTAGGCCGTTTACGCGGGGCGCAGGGATGCGCCGCCATTGACCATGGGTCAATGTGAGTCAGGCCAACACCCGAAAGCGCGGATGCTTTCGCCAGTGTTGGCAGGGCGTGGGCCACAGGCGGCAGTAAGCCGGTTGTGAGGCCTGCTTGAGAGTCACCTGACTGGTGACGCGAACCTGTCTGTTAATCTGCACGGACAGGCTCTTTTTATTGGAAGGGTGGTACGCCACCTGAGGCAGATTATTCAAGAGGAATAGAAAATGGCTTTAAACGCTGAACAGAAAGCAGCAATCGTAAACGAGTACAAGGTAGGCGAGGGCGACACAGGTTCCCCGGAAGTACAGGTAGCACTGCTCACCGCAAACATCGAGCAGTTGCAGGGACACTTCAAGTCGCACAAGCACGACCACCACTCCCGTCGCGGCCTGATCCGCATGGTAAACCAGCGCCGCAAGCTGCTGGACTATCTCAAGCGCAAAGATGCAGCGCGTTACACCGATCTGATCAAGCGACTCGGTCTGCGTCGATAAGCTGTACCACACATCGGGGCCAAGGGGCCCCGTTGTTTATATATAGAATTGGAGAAAAATTGTGAATCCAGTAACAAAAACATTCCAGTACGGTGGCCAGACAGTCACGCTGGAAACCGGCCGTATCGCCCGCCAGGCGACCGGATCGGTTCTGGTTACCGTCGAAAACACCTCGGTGCTGTGTACTGTAGTCGCGGAGAAAACCCAGCGCGAAGGGCGCGACTTCTTCCCGCTGGCCGTGCACTACATTGAAAAAACCTACTCAGTGGGCAAAATCCCCGGCGGCTTTTTCAAGCGTGAAGCCCGCCCCAGCGAAAAAGAAACCCTGACCTCACGGCTGATCGACCGCCCCATCCGCCCGCTGTTCCCCGACGGCTTCATGAACGAAGTACAGGTGGTTTGTACCGTGATGAGCGCGGACAAGAGCATTGACCCCGATATCCCTGCGATGATCGGTACCTCCGCGGCCCTGGCCATTTCCGGCGCGCCCTTCAACGGCCCCATCGGCGGCGCCCGGGTCGGTTTCAGCGCCGACCAGGGTTACATCCTCAACCCCACCTACGAGCAGCTGGCCGAGAGCAAGCTGGACATGGTGGTTGCCGGTACCGCCGATGCGGTACTGATGGTTGAATCCGAAGCCAAGGAGCTGACCGAAGACCAGATGCTGGGTGCGGTCCTCTACGCCCACCAGGAAATGCAGACGGTTATCCAGGCCATCAATGAGCTGGCGGCGGAAGCCGGCAAGCCGAAGTGGGACTGGCAGGCGCCTGCCGTGAACGAAGAGCTGCTGGCGGCGGTGGAAGCCCAGGTCAAGACCGATCTCGGCGAAGCTTACCGCATCACCGAAAAAGCCGATCGCTACGCCCGCGTTGGTGAGATTCGCGATGCCGCGGTCGCAGCGCTGGCGGTCGAAGGCGGCCCTTCTGCCGACGAAGTGAAAGAGCTGTTCAAGAAGCTCGAGAAAAACCTGGTGCGCAAGCGCATCCTGGCTGGCGAGCCCCGTATCGACGGTCGCGACACCCGCACCGTGCGCGCCATCGCCTGTGAGGTCGACATTCTGCCCAAGGCCCACGGTTCCGCCCTGTTTACCCGTGGTGAAACCCAGGCTATTGGTGCCGTTACCCTGGGCTCCACCCGTGACGCCCAGATCATCGACGCCCTGGAAGGCGAGCGCCGCGATCCGTTCATGCTGCACTACAACTTCCCGCCCTATTCGGTGGGCGAAGCGGGTCGTGTCGGGTTCACCAGCCGTCGCGAAATCGGTCACGGCCGCCTGGCTCGTCGCGGTCTGGCCGCGGTACTGCCCGGTGAGGAAGAATTCCCCTACACCGTGCGCGTGGTGTCCGAGATCACCGAGTCCAACGGTTCCAGCTCCATGGCTTCCGTGTGTGTGGGCTCCATGTCGCTGATGGCCGCCGGCGTGCCCCTGAAGGCGCCGGTTGCCGGCATCGCCATGGGCCTGGTCAAGGACGGCAACCAGTTCGCCGTGCTGACCGACATCCTCGGTGACGAGGACCACCTGGGCGACATGGACTTTAAAGTGGCCGGTACCGCCGAGGGTGTGACCGCGCTGCAGATGGACATCAAGATCGAGGGCATCACCGCCCAGATCATGGAGACTGCCCTGGAGCAGGCCCAGCAGGCGCGCCTGCACATTCTCGGCCAGATGAACGAAGTCATCGCCGAGGGCCGCCAGGTCACCTCCGAGAACGCTCCGTCCATGGTGACCCTGAAGGTTGATTCCGACAAGATTCGCGACATTATCGGCAAGGGCGGCGCAACGATTCGCTCCATCACCGAGGAGTCCGGCGCCACCGTCGATATCGACGACGACGGCACCGTGCGTATCTTTGGCCAGGACCAGATGGCCCGCGACAAGGCGGTTGCCATGGTCGAGGAAATCACCGCCGAGGCGGAAGTGGGTGCCGTCTACACTGGTACTGTTGCCCGCATCGTCGACTTCGGTGCCTTCGTCAACATCCTGCCCGGCAAGGACGGCCTGGTACACATCTCCCAGATCGCCAACGAGCGGGTGGAGAACGTGACCGACTACCTGAGCGAAGGCCAGGAAGTAAAGGTCAAGGTGCTGGATGTGGACCAGCGTGGTCGCATCAAGCTGTCCATCAAGGAACTGCTTGAGGACGAAGCGGCTGGCGAAGAGGCTCCGGCAGAAGAAGCTGCCGACTGAGCCAGGCCTTTACGCATGGATGGGGGGATGCACGCAGGTGCATCCCCCTTTTTTGTAACGGTCAGCAGGAGTCGGGTCCCGCTGCCCTAGCCTGAATATTTCATGAGTCATCAGATTCGGCCAAATCTCCGCGGAGATTTTCCGATTACGGAATCGCAGGCAGTTAACAGGCTGATTTGATCTGATTTCACGCCTTGCGGGCACACTTCCCCCAACCCCCATTGTTTATCAACGTGCCGGGGCAGCACTCCGGCGGGGTTACGAGGAGGTCAGGCGGAAGGCTACAGTTTGGAACAGTTCCTGGTGCGGGCAGGCACTGCTCATCAGGATGCGGATGCGACGGGTATTGCGGATAATCACCGCACCAATCTTCAGCAATGTGAGCCGGATTCGGTTCGGGCTGGCCTTGGCCAGAATGGTGTTTTGCAGTGCCCGGGTACGCAGCCCCTCGAACAGCGTGTAGGCCAGGCTCGATAGCAATTACCGGAACTGGTTGGGCCACCAGCTGTGGCAGGAGGTGCGACCGGCAAACAGGTCCAACTGCTGGTCTTTGATCCTGTTCTCCATATCACCGCGGGCACAGTAGACCTTGTCGTACAGGTAT
>NZ_QRAN01000021.1 GCF_003457605.1 Seongchinamella sediminis | reverse complement strand
GCCGATTCCGGGGAAAGCCCTGAAATCGGTCACGATGAAACGGAATGAGCGGTCACGATCGCCCGGAACAGGCGGTTACGATGAAACGGAATGGGTGGTCACGTTGGTCCGGAATACGCAATCAGGACATCACCCCTGAAAAGCAAATAGAGTTCAGCCGGATTTTCGGCCCACTGGAAATGCACCCTCTTGAGGCCACGACCAGAGTCGACTACCCGGAATTGTTCGTACTTGAGAATGGCGGCGAGAAAGATAAGTTTTTCACTGCCTATTATAAGGGCGAGGAAATCGTAGGGCGCCTGGATTGGCATAAGGATCTGCATTACACGGGGCGTCCCAATCACGGCGCGCTGTTACGCGCGGTAGTTGTTGCCGAGGAAGACGGCCTCACCGGTTTTGGCGATCTTGCCAAAGCTTATGACGCCCTGGACGACGAAACAAAGTCCATACTGGAAAAACTGGAGGTAGCTTATAGTTTCAGCATGCAGCGTCGCCATATGCGCTATGTCGATCTGGAAGGTTATGAACCTGGCCCCTATAGCCCCAGAAAGCCGGCTGATGTCAATTTTCCGGATTTTGTTGACGCTGTGTACCCAGCTGTCGTCACCCACCCCATTAGTGGCCGTAAGATCCTCGAAGTGATTGAGCAGTTCCTGGACCGGGTCATTACCCCGCAGCAATTTGGCCTGTCAAATGACGAGTCCATCGAACTACTGGAACGTTTGGTAGCGCATGCTAAAAAGCCGGAATTCACATATTTTCACAAATGGCGAGAGGGCGACATGGTGCTCTGGGATAACTGGCGAGCCATGCATTGCACAACAGGCACCAAACCTGGTGTAAAGCGGATCATCAACCGCACCACTATCGAGGGTGATGTGACCTTAGGCCGTTCACTGACTTCAGAATGACCTGAGTTGATCATTCAACGGAGCCAACATCAATAGCATTTGCGAACAAACACTTCCGAGGCAGTTCATGAACAAGCTTGATCTCTCTGATACCGCCGAGAGGACGTTCCCACGCATCCTCAAACAGCAGGCTAAAAACTGCGGTGACACACCGTTTCTTGTAACTGATAACACTAAAATTACCTTTGCCCAGGCGGACGCACTAAGTGACAGGCTGGCAGCCGGATTGCAGGGACTTGGTGTGGGTCAGGAAGATATTGTTTCCCTCTTTCTGGGCAATCGCCCGGAAATGGTATTACTGGCGCTGGCCATCAACAAGCTGGGGGCGATCTGGACACCAATCAATGGCGACTACAAAGGTGCGTGGTTGCTGGAAAACCTGCAGATGTCTCGCTCCAAAGTATTGATC
This sequence comes from Seongchinamella sediminis, assembly GCF_003457605.1. Taxonomy (GTDB): domain Bacteria; phylum Pseudomonadota; class Gammaproteobacteria; order Pseudomonadales; family Halieaceae; genus Halioglobus; species Halioglobus sediminis. The sequence continues at coordinate 72,158 of NZ_QRAN01000021.1, read as the reverse complement.
ACCGATGATCAATACCAGGATCGCATAGCCGAAATTGAAGAGCATCTTGGCACAGACACTATCCTACTTCTTGGCGACGTGGAAGCGAGTGCTCTGAGGCACCCCATTGACTATCAACGGCTACTGGATCAATCAGATACTGCACCCCATTTCGACTATTCCGAACTGCATTATGGTGATAACTGCGCCATTCTCTGGACTTCGGGCACTACCGGAAAATCCAAAGGCGTACTACAAAGCTATAACTGTTGGATACGTCCAATTATTGACGGTTGCAGTATCCAATATGATTCACGTCCTGGCGACAGCATCTACTGTGTGTTGCCGCTGTTTCATACTGCGGCCTGGATTACCTGTATTTATCGCGCATTACTAGAAGGTATCCCTTGCATAATCGAGCCGCGTTTCTCAGTCACAACTTTCTGGGACCGAATCAAACAATTTGGCGCCACACAGACATTCCTCCTTGGCGCAATGGGCGCATTCCTGCTTAATGCACCAGAGCGGGATGATGACAGCGCGACGCCACTGCGACTCGCACAGATCGTGCCGCTGGCGCCGGCCCAATGGCCGGTTTTCGAGCATCGTTTCGGCGTAAAGCTCATTCGCACGGGACTCGGGCAGAGTGAATGCCAACTGATTATGACTCAGATACAGAATCGCGAAGATGTTCCAGTGTATGCGCTCGGCTTTCCGAATGCCGACACCTCTGTCCGCTTACTTGATGATAACGGAAACGAAGTGGCACCCGGGGAAGTCGGCGAGATCTGTATCAAACCGCTAAAACCCTATGTGCTCTTCAATGGCTACTTCAACAACCCGGAAGCCACGGCTGAAGCCTATTTCGGTGACTTCTACCGCAGCGGCGACCTGGCGAGACAGGATCCTGCCACTGGCGCGTATTTTTATGCGGACCGCAAGAAAGATGCCCTTCGCTATGCTGGCCGCAATATCTCAACCCTTGAGGTCGAGAGTGTTGTTCGCCGTCATCCAGCCGTTAAGGATGTCGCTGCCTTCGGCATTACTTCCGAGGAAGTCGAAAGTGAGCAAGAACTGAAGCTGAATATTGTCTTGAAGAACGGCTCAGGCGAATCTGCGGAAGCAATCTGCGACTTCATTAATGACAATGCGCCGCATTATTTCGTACCCCGCTACCTTGAGTTTGCCGAATCATTGCCCTACACCCCAACCAACAAAGTTCAGAAATTCAAATTGCAGGATCAGGGTGTTAACGAGCACACCTGGGATTTGAAAAACTCTGGTTATGTGGTACGAAAGTAAACTCAATATCCAATAGCTCACCGTAAAAAATATACAGTGGCAGGTAGCAAAAACACCGGTAGTAACCGTGGAAGAAACGGCCCTCCTGGTGACCGTGTAGAGGATCGTCCGTGGCATCCAGATCCAGCCAGATCTCCCGCGGTGGCTTCCCGTGGGACCCGATGAACAGATCCACCAACAGCCGGTCCAGTGACGCCGGATCCGCCGCAATCCTTTTGTAGCGGTCAGTCGCCACCGAAGCAGGATCACTGAGTTCCAGGCGATTGAGGGTGGAGGAACCGGCCAGGGGGTTGCCGCGATCCTGTTCCCGTTCGCGGTGTTCACCGGTCAGTTCCTGGTTGCCGACCAGCAGTGCCAGGGCACTGTCCGCCCGCAGTACATCGTGGTCATTGAGATCCTCATAGCCCAGGGCCAGGCCATAAACTCGCTGTGCCACCAGGGCGTGAACGCTGTGTTCGATGCTGTTGGGATTGCGGTAATCGGTGAAGCCACTGGCCATCCGGTTCAGCAGACCGATACGCTGGTCGACCTCCCGCAGCAATAATCCACCGCCATCGGAGGTAATCCGGCCGCCATCGAAGCAACCCACCACATCCCGGCGTCCTAGAGCGCGAAATTCAAGCTGAGTGGGATTACACTGTGTATTCATAGGCCTCTGCCTCTCGTGCTTCGTAAGTGCCTGTCAGCTCTTACTTTATGCACCAGACAGAGGCCTATTTCAATTCAATGGTGAGATTTGCGGGCTGATGTGTCAACTTCGTACATTTAACTCTGCTGCGGCTGGTTCGACCCCTGGGCGCCCTATCCTAGCGGGGATAAATCCTGTGGCCTTCCTTATAGGTCGCGACAACCTGGATGTCCCTGATAGCCATTGGGTCGACAGTGAGGGGGTTGGCATCGAGCACCACCAGATCGGCCAGTTTGCCCACCGTTAGAGAGCCCTTGCTGTCCTCTTCACGGTTCTGAAACGCGCCGTCCAGGGTAATCGCTCGCAGGGCCTGTTCCGGTGTTATGCGCTCCTTGGCGCCGATGACCTGCCCCGAGCGGGATACCCGGTTGACCGCGGTCCACATGGTAAACAACTGGTTCATTGGCGTGACGATATAGTCATTGTGATTGGTAAATCGGATACCAAGCTCTGCAGCCGTCTTCATGGGGCTGAGGAAATGGGCGCGTTCAGGCCCCAGGTTCTTCACGTGAACGTCACCCCAAAAGAATGCGTGATTACTGAAGAAGGATGGCACCATGCCGTAACGCGCATAGTCCTCCAGTTGATCGCGCCGAACAAACTGGGAATGGATAATCACCGTGCGCGGGTCATCCCCTGCCTTGTCCAGGTGCTTCTTGTGGGCGTTCAAAACGATGTCCACCGCTGCATGGGCATTAGCATGGACAAAGGCACGCATGCCAGCGCTGTAGACGGACTCCACCAGGTGCTCTATCGCTTCCGGGGGTTCGGTGGGCTCCCCGCGCCAGCCCGTTTCGCCGCCGGGCCCACCGGTGAGGTAGTGCTCACTGAAGAACGCTGTCTTACCCTGGGGTGAGCCGTCAGTGAGTATCTTGATGCCTCCCAGCTTGAGGCGGCCGTCGTAATCGGCATATTGCTGTTGGTCAGCAGTAAATTGTGCCAGCTCTTCTGCGTTTCCCAGCGCAACCAGGTCAAGGTAGAGGTCCCCGCGCCGGGACGCTTCATTGAACAGGGCAAAGTTTGCCGCGCTGGTTGCGCCATCCTGGGCGGTGGTAACGCCGTTGCTGGCGTACAAAGCCTGCGCCAACTTGATGTTCTCGAAACGAGCCTCCCCCTGCGGTTGCGGCAAGGCCCTGGCTGCGGGAAACCAACCGGTTTCCATCACCAGGCCCAGCGGCTCATTACTGCCTTCGCGCCGAACGATCACGCCACCGGCTGGGGTCGGGGTTGTTTCGTCGTAACCGATTGCGGCGAAAGCGCGACTGTTCAGTACCGCACCGTGAAAGGAGACATGGATGGCGATAACCGGGGTTTCCGGAAAAGCTGCATCGAGATCATCCCGGGTCATTTCGCGCCCGTCAGAAAGCGTATCGGCATCGTAGCCGAAGCCCACCAGCCAGTCGCCCTCGCTGGTCCCATTGAGCTCTGCCTGGGCCTGCAATTGGGCGACGACACCCGCGATGTCCCTGGCCTTTCCCACCGGGGCACCGGAGAGGTTAGCCCAATTGGCGGACGTGGTGGCCATGGAGAAGTGGCTATGGCCGTCGATAAAGCCGGGTACCAGGGTACACCCTTGCAGGTCGATCACCTCGGTCCGGGCAGTCTTCAATGTCTCGATGGTCGCCTCGGAGCCCACAGCCAGGATTTTCCCATCGCCAATAGCGATCGCCTCAGCGCTGGGCTGCGCTGCATCCATAGTGACAATGGGGCCACCAATGAAAACCAGGTCCGCCGCGGCTGCGGCTGGCGTTTTCAGGCTATCTTCATCCCGGGCGCAACCGAGCAGGAGTGCCGATAGAGCAAGCAGGGTTATCCCGGTGCGGGCCAGATGGTTGTCGATCACTGTTCAAACCTCAGTTGCTTATGTGTAGCGCATCAACCAGGGCGTTGAACAGTGAACAGTAACACAATCGCGCTGGCAACACCTTGCTACTTTATTACTTAAACAAGGCCCGTGAGGGAATCAGTGCGATTCAGAAATAGGTCCGAATCGCAAAGAATGACGTCCAGCCGGAATACACATCCCGGCTACCGGAATTGATGTCGTCGTACTCCAGGCCCAACATCAACTTCAGATTATGCTTCCAGAGATAATAGTTCAGGCCAAGGTAACCACTGTGGTGCTTGTCTCCCCGCCCGCCCAGCGGAATGGCTATGTCTTCCTCCGCTGTTTCAGAGCGGCGTACATAGCGGCTGTTGAGGCGTATACCCTCGGCCTCCTGGGCTGCCTGGTACTGGTAGCGCGCCACACCCTCGAGACGGTCCTGCCATAACCACACCGTAGGTAGAACAACGATACCCCAGAAATCCCCCTGTCGTTCATCAGCCTTCTGCCGTCCAGCGCTGTCGAACTCGCCGTTATCGCCGTAGATCCCCTCCAGCCGCATGGTCCAGTCGCCGCTGCCGAAGCGGGTGGACAGTGAACTGGCCCACTGCAGACCATTGGCAAGAGCCTCCTCACCGGCTTCCGTGTCCTGGTAGAACATCGTCCACAGCAGCTCGGATTTGTCAGCGGCACTGGAGGCAGAGCGATCATAGAGAAACTTCAGGTAGAAAAGCTCACCGTCATCCCACTGGGCCCAGTAGTCGTGTGTGCTAGTGCTGAACACCCCTGCAGTGGACTTCAGCGCGCCCTTCGACCATTGTGCATAGGCTCCGGTGGGGTTGGAAAACGCGCCGTCATAGGGCCAGATTTTGTTGGAGATCGCCGAGCGCTCAACCGTATGAATCTTCTTGGAAGATACATTCCATTCTTCGCTCATATTGACCTCTCGGACCCCGTAACCCACTGTCAATTGGCTGTCGCGATTCCAGTTTGACAGTTTATGCAGATCCGCACTGACGGTCAGGTCCCACATCTGCTGAAACTCGATATCCCGGTCTCTACCATTATCACGGGCGACATTGGCCTGGCCACCGATGCGCATAAAACCCAGGGCGTTTACATAGGCGCCAACATAGAGGCGCCGCAGTTCGTCTTGCCAGCCACTGTGAAAACTGTCACCACCGGCTTCACCGTCAACATAGCCCAGTTGGTATTGCATGCGCCCCACCAGCGTGAAGGACTGGATCAGTTTAGCGTCGTCGTTAGCATAAAGCTTGCCTGCATCAGTATACCCTGTGCATGCCTCGCCACAGCCCGGGCTAGCCGCCATGCTGGCTAATGGCAGCAGCGTCAAACAGAGCGTGGCAAGGAAGAGCTTAACTAACGGGTAGGCGGCAGCGGGTCTACACGCCATCATCGAGGTACTTCTCCGCATCCAGCGCCGCCATACAACCAAAGCCGGCGGAGGTTACCGCCTGGCGGTAAATATGATCGCCCACATCGCCTGCGGCAAACACACCGGGCACACTGGTGCCGGTGGCATTGCCCTCAAGGCCGCTGTTGATGATGATGTAACCGTCTTTCATGTCCAGTTGGCCGGCAAAAATATCGGTGTTGGGCTTGTGGCCAATGGCGACAAATACACCAGCCAGATCAATGTCGGTGGTGGCGCCATCTTTTACCGACTTGATGCGCATGCCGGTAACACCGGAGTCATCACCCAGCACCTCGTCCAGGGTGTGGTCCCACATGATGGTCACATTGCCATCTTTCTCACGGGCGAGCAGGCGGTCCTGCAGCACTTTTTCCGAGCGCAATGCGTCACGGCGGTGCACAAGCACTACCTCGGAAGCGATGTTGGAGAGGTAGAGGGCCTCTTCTACCGCGGTGTTACCACCACCTATTACCGCAACCTTCTTGTTGCGATAGAAAAAACCGTCGCAGGTGGCACAGGCACTCACCCCCTTACCCATAAAGGCTTGTTCGCTGGGCAGGCCCAGGTATTGGGCGGAAGCGCCGGTAGCTATGATCAGTGCGTCACAGGTATAACTGGCGGTACCCTTCAGTATCATCGGCCTGGTGTTCAAATCCACCTCGTCGATGTGATCGAAAATGATCTCAGTGCCAAAGCGCGCGACGTGATCCTGCATATTCTGCATCAATTCAGGGCCCTGCAATTCCGCGTGGCCGCCGGGCCAGTTCTCTACTTCGGTGGTGGTTGTCAGTTGCCCACCCTGTTGCATGCCAGTGATTACGACCGGGTTCAGGTTGGCGCGTGCCGCGTATACCGCTGCAGTGTACCCAGCAGGGCCCGAGCCCAGGATGATAAGACGATGATGTGATGTCATGGATAATTCCTATTGTACGGGGAAGGTCGCGTCACTACCGACGTATCTATGACTCGCCCTTGTAAGCCAATGTGGGCTCGGAAAACTCACGATAGCTGAACCGGGTGTTGACTTTACCCTGCCATGGCTTCCCTCCAACTTCCACGTAAGGGTAAATAAAGTAGTTGAGAGGCTGCTTCTCGCTCGCCTCACTCACAACCAGGTCGCGCCCGGTAGTAAAGTGGATACGATCTGCAGGATGGGTACCGTAGAACAGCTCCCGCTTTTCGGGGTGCTTGGCTGCCTCGGAGGCGTCGATCGGTATCCAGCCCTCGCCGGGAATATAAAACTGCACCCAGCAGTGGTAGCCGCCTACATCGCCTGCAGGGCGCGCCTGGGGCACCGGAAAGCCGATCTCAAAACGAGCCGGAATCCCCTCGCTGCGGGCAAGCGCCACAAACAATGCGTGAAAATCGGTGCAATTGCCGTAGCGCTCGCTGCAGGCCCAGAAGGTATCGCCATTGCCCCAGCCGGTGCCGACTTTTTTGTACTCCACATTATCCACAATCCAATCGTAGATGGCTCTAGCGGTGGCGGAAGGTGAATCATCGCTGCGCTGTAAGTGGATCTCCTCCAGTATCGGCTGAAGAACCTCATGCCCAACAGGAACCAGGGCGTTGGGCGCCAGGAACCGGGCCCTTTCGGCGTCGCTGAGTGCCGTTTCACTACCTGCCCGCACCGTATTGCGAACAACGGTCCAACTCAGGCTGGCCTTGATCGGGGCATCCGAGCCCGCGGGCCTGGTAATACGGTAATAGCCGTTGTCGTAGTTTTTCTCGACACCGGTCTTGCCAGGCACAGATGACTCCAAAGCCTGCTCAAGAATACGCTGGTCTGCATGCTCAGCGGGCAGCGGGATGTAGATGTCCACCGCTTCTCCCGCGGGCAGATCACCGGACACAATTTCATAGGTAAATTCGAATACCCTCTGCTCGTCCCCGATTGACTGCAGAGGCAAGCTGGCAATAAGCGACGCGAGGATAACTGACAAAAAACGCATTTCTAGGACTCCTGAGACAGACGAAGTGGTACGAGAAGAATAGCGGCCACTGCCATCAGGGCCGCCGAAATCCACAGGCCGAGGCTGAAGCTGCCCGTGACATCGAACAATCTACCCACCAGGGGAAAGCCCATCATCACAAACAGCGTAATAATAGGCCCCATCAGGCCGAAGGCACGGCCGTAGCTCTGCAGGCCGAAAAGATCTGCGATCAGGGCGCCCCACACGGGCAACATACCGCCCGCAGCCAGGCCCAGGGAGATACAAGCCAGCACGATCACGTAGTAGGCGGGTTCCAATGCCAACAGGACTAAACCTGCCGCCTGCAGTAGCTGCGCTGCCCACAGCGCCACCTTGTGGCCGACCTTGTCGGCGGCCACGCCAAATATCAGCTTGCCCAGGAGACCACAAACCGCAATGATCATAATCAGGCCGGATGCAGAGACCTCCCCGTGCCCAAGCAGCTTGGCATAGGGTGTCAAATTGGACAGAATCGCGGTGTAGGTACTGAAAAGAGGCCCGAGTGAAACCGCAAGCCACCAGAAATTGGCGTTACGCAGGATGTATCCCAGGCCAAGCTGCGCCGCGGCGGCATCGGCGTCGGCGCCCTCCCCCTCTGCTGACAACTCTATACCGACCTCGGAGGGCCAACTGCGTATGGTCCACAGAACCACCGGCAGCACGATAAGCAACATCACTATAGACAGATTCTCAAGAGTGCCGCGCCAGCCGTAGTCAGGGAGCCAATATGTGACCAGCCCAGGAATGAGAACGCCACCCACGGAGGTACCCGTTGCGGCAATTCCAAGCGCCTTGCCCCTGTTATCGATAAACCAGCGAGATACCACCGCTGAGGAAATCATGGCGCCCGCCAGTGCATTGGCCAGGGCCATGGTGATGCCGAAAACCACAATATACTGAACAATCGTCGTGGTCTGGCCCAAAAGCCACAGCCCCAGTGCGAAAAGCACAATACCTGCGGCGAACAGCGCTCGCAACGACAGCTTGTCTAGCAACACGCCGGCTACTGGCATGGCAAAGAGGCCGGCAAATGTCCCCAGAGTCAGGCTGTACATAACCATTTCGACGCTAACGTCGAAACTCTCTTGCACGGGCTGTGTGAGGAGACTGACAGCATAAGTAAAAAAGCCGATAACAAAGGCCTGCGAGAGGAAACTACCGCCAACTATTCGCCAACCATAAAACATCACTTTACTCACTAGAGACTAGACAGGTGTTCGAATGTGCTTTCGGGTGCTACACATTTTCGACTGGCGCGAATTATAGTAATGATCTCCACGCCGCGCTTAGTACACCTGTATGAATGACGTCGCTAGAGACCGAAGAATCTTTGAGTATCTGTAGACGAATAGCCATACCGTCCTGTTAGTACATCTGTACGATACACCTGGGTTATGTTCGGCCTATACTCTATGCACACCGGAACCGGATGTAATTCCGCTCCATTCGATGGATACTGACATGCGACTGGCCCTACAATCAGAAATTCCAGGACTGATCGAACAGCTACAAAGCCTCGATCGGAATATACAGGCGTTTGTTTTGCCCGGCACCGATGACCCCGGAGAACGCGTAGCAGCTGACGCACTCCTCGTCAGCGCTGCCGGAGGCACCGACCTGCCGAAACTCGTCAATAACTGCAATGACTTGCGCTGGGTACATATCCTGGGAACCGGCGTTGATAAATTTCCGCTTCATCTGGTCAAGGAAAAATTGGTCACTTGCTCCCGCGGCGCAACCGCAGCTCCTATTGCCGAGTGGGTTATGGCCATGCTTCTCGCACATGAAAAACAGCTACCAGATAGCTGGGTTACCAAACCACCCGAGGCCTGGTATATGGCAGACCTCGGGTGCCTTGAAAATAGCACCCTGGGGATTATAGGCTTTGGTGCGATCGGCCAGGCTATAGCCAGACGAGCCCTCTCTTTTGACATGAATGTTATAGCCAAGGTACGTACCCATCGCTCAAGTCCTGTCCCAGGTGTAACACTGATTGAGGACCTGAATGACCTGTTACAACAGTCAGACCATGTGGTGCTAGCGCTGCCCTCCACACCCGAGAGCGACGGTCTTGTGGGAGGCCAAGCCATGCAGGCAATGAAACCGGGTGCTCACCTGGTAAACGTATCCCGCGCTAACCTTGTTGACCAGGAAGCACTACGTGAAAACCTGGATAATGGCCACATAAGCCGCGCCTCCCTCGACGTCGTGGAGCCCGAGCCCTTGCCTGCCAACCACTGGATATATCAACATCCGCAAGTTTTTCTCAGCCCCCATATCTCCTGGAGCGGCCCGAATATGATTGAGCGCTTGATGGCGCCCTTCTTCGCCAATGTGAAGGCCTTTTCCAATAACCAGCCGCTTCAGAACGTCGTGGATACGACAGCGGGTTACTAGATGACTGGACATCGAGACGCCAGAAGCGAACTACCATCGGTTGACCGAGTACTGCAGGCATCGCAGGACCTCGTCTCGCGCTGGGGACATCAGGCGGCGAGCGATGCCATACGAAAGCACTTACGCAGAATCCGCGAGGATATCACTGCAGGAAAAACTCCTGACTGGAGTATCCCAGCGGTTCACGCCGCGGTAAACGCGGCACTGTCTGCCAGTGACACCAATGGTCTGCGGCCAGTCATCAATCTCTCGGGGGTCGTCATACATACCAACCTTGGCCGTGCATGCCTTCCTGCTGGTGCTGCCGAGGCGGCCAGCCAAGCTGCGATGCTACCCAATAATCTGGAGTTCGACCTCGAAACCGGCCAAAGGGGGAACCGCGACAATCACATCGAGTCGCTGATCTGCGAGCTCACGGGCAGTGAAGCCGCAACGGTTGTCAATAACAATGCCGCAGCCGTCGTACTGGCCTTAAGCACATTGGCAAAAGGACGTGAAGTGCCCGTATCCAGGGGCGAACTGGTCGAAATCGGCGGCTCGTTTCGCGTGCCCGAAGTGATGGAGTCCTCAGGCTGTACCCTGGTAGAAGTTGGCGCAACCAATCGCACACACCTAAAGGACTATCGCTCAGCAGTTTCTGCGCAAACCGCCTTACTGATGAAGGTGCACACCAGCAATTACCGGCTCGAGGGATTCACACAATCGGTGGACGAGAAAACCCTCGCCGAACTGGCGCATGAACACAAGCTGCCCTGCATGGTAGATCTCGGCAGCGGCTGCCTGATCGACTTCGCCGATCTGGGCCTGCCTGGAGAGCCAAAAGCCTCTGATTACATCGCCAACGGCATAGACCTGATTACCTTCAGTGGCGACAAACTACTGGGCGGACCACAGTGCGGCATTATAGCTGGTAAGAAATCACTGCTCGACCGTATCTGTAAGAATCCGCTGAAGCGTGCCCTGCGCGTGGACAGCATGATACTGGCGGCATTGTCTGAAGTGCTCAAGCTTTACCGTCACCCAGAGACGCTGACGCAGACGCTACCGACACTGCGACAACTGACACGCCCGGCAAGCGACATCGAAGAACAGGCAGTGCGGCTGTGCAGTGAGCTTGCCAACCATCTACCGCAGGCCTACCGGTCGGCCACAGCCCCCTGCTACAGCCAGATTGGCAGCGGCGCCTTACCGGTCGAAACCATTCCCAGCTTCGCCATCGCCATTGAATCAGCCGAGGACCGCGACAGCGATCTGAGGCGCCTGGCGACTGAACTGCGCAAGCTGCCACGCCCAGTAATTGGCCGCATACACGACGGAAGATTATTACTGGACCTGCGCTGCCTCGACTGTGAATCACTTTTCCTGGAACAGCTTCCACTGCTAGAGAATGCGCTCGCATGCTAGTCGCCACAGCAGGCCATGTGGACCACGGCAAAACCAGCCTGGTACAGCGCTTGACCGGCACCAATACAGACCGGCTGGAAGAAGAGAGGCAGCGAGGGCTGACGATAGAACTTGGATACGCGTTCAGTGAAGCCGGCGGAGACGAGCCCATTGGCTTCATAGACGTGCCAGGACACCACCGCTTTATCAACACCATGATTTCTGGGATCAGCGGGATCGACCTTGGCATGCTGGTAGTGGCGGCAGACGATGGGCCGATGCCCCAAACTCTCGAGCACCTGCAACTTCTGCGCATTCTGGGTGTAAAGAGATTTGCTGGCGTCATCACAAAGTGCGACCTGGTCGACGGTGATCGACGGAAGCGGGTTGTAGAACAAACCAGCGCACTGATTTCCGGCTCTCCCCTGTGCGAAGTCTCGAACCGCAGCGGGGAAGGTCTGGATCAACTGAAGTCACTTTTGCAGGATCAACTGCATGCCTTGCCCCAGCGTTCAACCGAAGCACAGTTTCGATTGTGCATCGATCGGGTATTTACCAAGAAAGGCTCAGGCCTGGTGGTGACGGGCACCTGTTTATCTGGCTCCGTTAATACCGGAGACGAGCTGAAACTGCATTTGTATGCTGAGAACAATAACCAGGAGATTATGGTACGGGTACGAGAGATTCATACCCAGGGAAAACCTGCAACTGCAGGTCACGCCGGGCAGCGCTGTGCACTGAATATCGCCGGAAAGGTGTCTGTGGAGCGTGTAAACCGTGGAGATTTTCTGTGTGCGCACCCCACTGCCCTGCCCAGCCGCCGGTTGGATACCCGCTGCTGGACGGTGGAGGGGCCGCGCCATTCATTAAAACACCTTGGCAGGGTAAAGCTTTACATTGGCACCCGCCGCATAGGCGCGAAGACCTACTTTCTCGACCGCAACGAGGGCAAGGACTCGGCCCAACGCATCCAACTGATCCTTGATAAAAACCTGCTCGCTTTTGCCGGCGACCGCTTTGTGCTTCGGGATGACAGTGAGAGTACGACGCTGGGAGGCGGCGTCGTTATCGACCCGGACGCACCCCAGTGGGGGAAGTCACGCAGGAGCCGCCTCAAGCAGCTCGACGCACTGGAATTGGGACGACCCGAAGCGGCACTGGAGCAAATGCTGTTTAGCAACGGTGATATTGTAAGTCTCCCGCAGTGTAGCCGCATCTGGAACCTGTCGCCGGCCGAACTGGACGATTTGCTGAGCCTACCCCAATTTGACGACCACAACCTAGTCAGGATACATGTCGATGGCGATGACACTCTCGTCGCCAAAAAGCAGTGGCAAGACTATGTTAACTGTATGGATCAGCGCCTTGCACAATGGCATAGCGGACGCCCCATGGAGCCCGGGATACGGCCGGAGTTGTTACAAAAGCTGGTCTACCCCCACATACCGACCAACCTGTCCAGGGCCGTGCTCGAAGATCGTATTCGCGCAAAGCAGATCGTCCACCAGGACCAACTGGTGCGGGCTCTAGGGCACAAACCCACCCTGTCTCACCAGGTACAGCGCCAATGGCAGCAACTAGAGACGCAGATGCAAGCCAGGGGGCTGAATATTCCCCTGCGTTCAGAGCTACAGCGGGATACGGGCTTTGATGCCAGGCAGCTGGAAATGCTGACTCGCCCCGCTATCAAGAAAGGTGACCTGTTTGAGATCGGCGAAAAACGCCTGGCGCTACCAGCCACTATCAGGGAACTAGCCAGGCTGACTAATCAGTTCACTGACACGTCAGGCGGTATCTCGGTGATCGAAGCAAAGCAGGTTTTCGGCCTGGGCAGAAATCTGACCATAGAAATACTCGAGTTCTTTGATAAAATTGGCTATACAAAGAGGAGCGATAATTTGCGCATTATCTCAGATCCAAACGCTATCGAACTGAGATAGCAACGCTGAACACAATGTCAGTTACAAGGGAAGAGCGATATCCCCGGTGGGGTGCCTGGTCTTCAAAACCAGTGAGGCGCGCAGTAACGTGCCTGGTAGGTTCGACTCCTACCTCTTCCGCCACTCTCTTGCATCGACAGTGCGGCTTCCAACTATTGCTATGACGCGGGGCGATCTGCTGCTATTACTGCGGAAAGTCCTGCAGTAACCGCGGGCGAATAATGGACGTCCACACGAGTGGGTCTTCGCTGCCGCGTTTCGCTATTTCCTGATAGAGCCGAAAGCCGGCCCAGCCCGCGGCCAATAAGGTCAGACCAAGCATGCGGGTCACAACTCGCTTAGTAGATAGTTTCCCCAGCAAAGATCACCCGGTTTGCGCCTATCGACGAAATCCTTCGCGGGGTGAACGAAACCGCCGTGTATATCGGCAATGCTGGTAACCCCCATCAGTGCCATGTTTCGCTCCATTTCGGCCTTAAGAATCGCCAAAGCCCGCTCTACACCCAATTGCCCGCCAGCCGCCAGCCCATAAACATAGGACCGGCCAATCATGCAGGCAGTGGCCCCCATCGCGATGGCCTTCAACACGTCAACACCACGACGAACGCCACCGTCTACAATCACTTCCGCCCGATCACCCACGGCTGTGACCACTGCCGGCAACAGGTCGATAGGGGCTGGGGCCGCGTCAAACTGCCTACCGCCATGATTAGACAAGATAATCGCCGTGGCACCGTGCTCGACTGCTAATCTCGCATCTCCCGGCGACAACACACCTTTCACCGCCAGTGGCCCATCCCAGCGCTGCCGCAGTCGGGAGATGTCTTCAAAGGTCAGGTCACAAGCCGGACCGGCTTCCATCATTTCCAGATCGCTGGGTGGATGATCAAACAGACAGGCGCCGGGCGTCGGCCTGTTTTTGACAAAATGTAACAGCCAACGCGGATGACTGAGAATGCTCAAAATCGAACTGAGGGGCATTTTGGCCGGTGGCGGCATGCCCATGCGCAATGCCTTCTCTCGGCTACCCTGCACAGGCGTATCCACGGTTACACATAACGCGCTGAATCCGCATGCCTTCGCCCGATCGGCTAGCGCATAGGCTCTTTCACGGTCTGCCGGAATATACAGCTGCATCATTTTGGGTCCGGTAGAGGCAGCAGCTATCTCCTCCGGTGTCGATGAACCCCAGGTGGATAGCGAATAAAACGTTGAATAGGTTTCTGCAGCCGCCGCCGCGGCTAGCTCACGCTGGTGATGGAACATTCCGCAAAAGCCGACGGGCGCCAGCAACAGTGGCATATCGAGCTTACTGCCCAGCACATTTGTCGATGTGTCAAGTTGACTGACATCGCGCAGATAGTTGGGTATCAGCTGAACGCGAGAGAAGGCATCGCGGTTATTCGCAAACGCCTTTTCATCCTCTGCGCCGGCCCTGAGGTACTCATACATAGGCGCGGGCAACCGACGCCGCGCCAATCGATGTAGATCGTCAATGGTTACGCAGTTATCAATGGCACGAGACGGCCTACTACTCACGGTGTTCTCCGGAGGTCAAAGCGCTTACGCGATGAAAACATTCACAATTTTAATAATCGGTCTCATTAAGTGCAGCAGTCCTTTCAGCGATAGCTCCACCATCAACGTAATCGATTAGAAACTTCGGCAGCGTCCTACTCATCAGTCTTTGGTTATCCGCCACGCGAGGGAGAATGGCGCCGTATACGCTCATAACGGGATTTTATAGAATCAGAACTCTATCCATTGAGTTGTCGCAGACTTCATTTCACCGAAGCTGTTGAGTTGCAAATCAAAGCTCATCGCACAACACAAGAATTCGTCGACTGCGTCAGGCTCAACTGCCACAAGCAATCCACCACTGGTTTGAGGATCGCAACCGTAGTGAAGTTGCTTTTCACTCAGGTCGGGCAGGTGCTCGCCATAGCTGTCGAAGTTGCGCTGTGTTCCGCCGGGTATCGAGCCATGCAGGCGATATTTTTCCGCCTCGGGAATGAGGGGAACCTTGTCGAAGTCCAACTTGGCGGAAAGATTGCTTCCACGACAGATTTCCAGCAAGTGGCCAAAAAGACCAAAACCGGTGACATCAGTCATTGCACAAACGCCGCGGATCTCGGAAAAAGCGTTACCCGCCTGGTTAAGCTGACACATAAAGCCTTCGGCAAGCCCTGTATCTTTTTCATCGAGGATTTTCATTTTTTGCGCCGTGGTAACAATACCCACACCCAGCGGTTTGGTGAGGAACAACTGACAGCCTTTGGTTGCGGTGGAGTTTCGCAGTACCTTGGCTGTGTCAATTGCACCGGTTACGGCCAAACCGAAAATCGGCTCGGGGCTATCGATACTGTGGCCACCAGCCAGACTGATCCCGGCGTTACTACAGGCCTGGCGACCACCTTCTATCACTCGCTGTGCCACTTCGGGACTCAATTTGTCTAATGGCCAGCCCAGAATCGCGATGGCCATGATGGGTGTACCGCCCATGGCATAGATATCGCTAATCGCATTGGTGGCCGCAATGCGGCCAAAGGTAAAGGCGTCATCGACTATCGGCATGAAAAAATCAGTCGTGCTGATAATCGAGGTACCGTTCCCCAAATCATAGACAGCCGCATCGTCGCTGGTTTCATTACCCACAAGTAACTGCGGATGATGAAATGGCTGCGTTTCACTGGCGAGGATCTGCCTCAGGACCGCAGGTGAAATCTTGCAACCGCATCCGGCGCCATGGCTGTATTCGGTGAGATTTACGCTCATTCTACTGGCTTTGTGCCAAAATCATTAGAAGCCCGAGTGCGATTTTGGGTGGGGTCCATCGCCTACACAACCCCATCGACGTACTCAGTCAGTTGCAATTTGGAAAGTGCCCCTGTTTTTGTCGCTACAGGCTCGCCGCCCTTGAAGACAATAAGCGTGGGTATTCCGCGAATACCGAACCTGGACAGAATAGCCGGGTGGGCGTCTGCGTCTACAGCCCAGAAATCGACCAAGACCGCAACGTCGGAGTTCAGCACCTCCGCATCGAAGTTGTCATCGCTGAGATCAATAGCTTGATCTGACATTGGAACTCCTGTTGAAATTCTCAGGCTAGCAAAGCGCCCCAGTAAGGGCGCTTCACTCTCATCACTTTTGGCATTGGCCGGCAATCACTCTTATGCAGGTATCAGTAACCCCGAGCCAAATGCATAGGGCGTACTACCCGCTACAAGATATGGCTCATTGATGCCGCCACCATGTATCAGCCTATCTATCCCTATTAGAATATCCGCAGAGCCAACGTGTCCTGTCTCATGGCCGGTCACAAGAAACTGTTCGTGTGGTATTTCAATGACCGAGGCAATCAGGTGCAGGAACAGATTGGCGGTCTGGTTGATGATCACCCGCTCGGGATTGCAATCAAATCGCGCCTTAAGGGCCTGAAAGCTGCCGGAATAGCCGTCTGAGTAGCGCTGGCGCAAATCATTTCGGTTTAACCCCATGAGCTTGCGCCGATACGGCGTTTCACCCTCCGGAGCGATAGGGAAACGCGTTCCTCCGTATTCCACCAGAACGGTGCCGTTCAGGTCGCTCTGGGAAACGAATTCAGCGCCACAAAAAGAGCCCTTTGATTCATGTGGTGTATCGAGACTCACTACGGTAGCCGCGGCACCGTCGCTGTGACCCCATAAGCCGAGGTTTTCGATTGAGGTGTAGTCAATCGTATAGGTCCAGCGCTCGGCAGCAACGATTGCCGCCACACCGCCACCGTGCGTTGCCAGCCAGCCCTGCGCCATATCCAGAGCCGACAGGGCACCCAAGCACCCTATCGTCATATCCAGGCCAATACAATGACCCGGGGCTCCCAGCTCTTTCATAATTTCAGTGGCCACTGACCACGAAGGTAGGTAATCACGAGACATACCGGCAAACAGAACCAGCTTGAGCTCGCTGGGATCAACGTTTGCGTCTTCCAGCGCTTTGCGCAACGCGTCTGCACCCATGGTGCTGGGGTGATCGTCTGCAAGGGCGTGACAACAGTTATCCCAGCCCTGATGCCCACTGGGGTCTTGACCTGCAGCTGCGACAATATCCCGCACTGGTTTTGAGGGCGGTAGATACACGCCGGTGCCGAGTACCGATAGAGCGTTGTTCATGGCGCTGGATTCTCCGGTTCTTCATCATTGAGTAAGCGCTCGACTGCATCGGCAATCTGTTCCGCACGTTGATGTAACACTTCATCGTCAACCATTTGTGTTGGGTGATTGATGACTACCGCAGGCAATGGTTTATCAGATGGCTGATAGGTCATACTGCGAGCTACCTGGTCCCCAAAGGGTTCGGTCAAAATTGCGAATCCGGCAACACCGGCTCGCTGTAAAGCTATTGAGTCAAGCGAACTGCCCGACGAACAACTGCCTCAATCGGATATGCCGCAGAGAACCAGCCCCCCCTCCTGGGAGAGCGATTGCAGCATGGCATCTGTCATTCGGACACTGGCGTCGGGCTTGTCCAGTATCACATCGTTAACCTCGACGCCCCGATCACGTAACACTTTTTGCGCATACTGCATGATCAGCTTCGAGTTGGGCTTGCGATGATCGACAAAGGTAACTTTTGCCTCACGGGGCTTTAGCGTCACAGTGATTGGATCGGGCGTTGGCCTGGGAATGGGGTCCACAAGCAATTCACAGCTAACATCACCACAGCTGGTCAACTGCTTGGCGGGTGGATCGTTGTCTTTACTTCCGAAACTCTGACTAGGTGTTTGTGCCATTACAATCTCCTTTGTTAAGAGTTGGTACTTTGTGCGTGGTTTCAGGTAATTTCCTTACAGACAGCATGGGTGCTGCCAACCCAGCGCGGAATGACAGCTGAGAACCGGCCGCCATCACCGCCGCATTCAATAAACGTCAGCTGCTCTCGATTTTTCAACGGTGAGCGCATCGCTCCAGGCTCGACTTCTGCGAAGTCAATGGGTACTTTAGCAATGCGGCCTACCTCAGCAAGCTTATCAGTCTGGCGCCTGGCGTTTTCATATATGTATTCCAACGCCTGTTCACGGCTGAAGTCCCGGCCGACCAGAGCCATGTGGTCTGGCGAGATTACCACCACAAATCCACCCGACCGGTAATACCAGGCAGTCTGGCCAAAGTGGCACATCAGGTCACCGATTGAGTCGAGGATCTGGGCGCCGGTATCGCCATAGTGGTTGTTACAAGAATTGGGGCCTTCCGTCGACATCAAGGTGATCGCAGAGGCCTCTGCAGGCAAGCCATACTGGGTGTGATAGGGCCCCCACTCGGTTTCGGGGTGCTCGGCAATACAAAAGCTGATACGCCCGGGATGACCAATCGTGCCGTGGCTTTGCAGCACGCCACCGCCCCTCCCGCAAAAATAACGCATCATTTGCGCAAAACGCCCAACGGTGGCATTGGCCCGTTTATTGGCGCCCAGGGCATTGTTGCTGTGCTCAAAACCCATTTCCTCGACGACCGGCCCACTGACAATCACCAGAATGGCTGCACCGCCGGTAGTGACCTCGACGCCACTGAGGTTGAGCAGAGGATCTAACAAGCCTTCGGTCAGGGTTCTGAGCAACTTGCCATATTCGGGTTTGCACCCGGCCATCACTGCGGTGGCTGCGGCTTTCTCGGCCCGTACAACTATGTTCTGCGACTTTATTTCACCAATGACATCATGCGCCTGCCAACCCATCGCTTCCAGCATCTCATCGACAATACTGCCATAGGGTGGGATAACGGGAAGACCATCTGTCCAGCCGTTTTCCATACAGTTTTCAATGTCTTCGAGTGTTGCGTAAGTCGTCATAGGGTCTACTCAAATTGCACATTTTGAAATGATACCCCCAACCTGAACGTCTAAGTAGAGTAGCATTAGAGCAGATACTAACAGCGGCATTATCAGGCGAGCATCGTACACCTGTACTATGAGCTAGGATAAAGGGCCTAATACCGACCCGCTTAGCCTGGAAATTGATTAGAGACTGGTCATACCCCAGCCACAGTTCACTGCCAATGAGTCGCGAATGTATCCGACACTAACTTCACGAGTTGGCTTTGGCGATTTACGCCCGTTTTGGTAAAGATAGACGAAAGCTGGGTCCTGGCGGTGTTTCGAGATACGCCCAGGGCTTCCGCCGCTGCGGTAAGTGTTAGACCGTCTACAAGATGTGTAATCAATTTCGCCTCAGCCGGGGTAACTCCGAACGTTTCAATCAAACGTGACTGACTGGGGACGCAGTCGCGAACAGCGCCCTGCAAAAGCAACACTAGTTCCGGCCCATCCTCTCCGAATGCCACATTTTTCTTTTCTACGCTACGAATGTGCACATCCCACTTCGTATCAGAGCTCGCGCGATCAATCGATATGCTACGTGTATGCTGGATCTGACCTTGATCTCGAGCTCTTGCTATGAGCTCGTGACATACTTCTTCCAGCTTTTTCTGATCGGGACCATGACTGCAACGAAGTGTATTGCGGCGCAGGAACACACCATCCTTGGAGGTAAGAATCTGGTCTGCCTTTATATTTGAAGAAAGCACTTCCAGCTTTGCATTCAAGATCACAGAAGCGATATCCATCGATCCGAGAAGCTTCTCGTAGAACTCTTCCATAAAACTGTTATGCGTATAGGCGCTGTATAGCTTCAAAGCATTATCCATCAGAGGGACGATGCTCTCCATACGAGCCCGGTCTTCCTGCGAGAATGCTGGGGCACCACCTATCCGAGTCAGCCGCAATCTAAGCCGTATATGGCTCTGTTTATCATAGACATCAAAACCGATTAAATCCGACACATCATAGGTTTTTAAGTACTGATAAAAATCGAGCGATTCAAGTTCGGAACGCGTAACGCGGTCGTAGAGGGTAAATACCTTTTTTTCGGGCAACTTTGCAAACGGTGAATCGCGATGGGCATTAGTACGAAAATCCTCTAAAGCTCGTGTATCCATATCTGAGTACAGATAAACCGTAAAGCCCGGGTCAGAGGACTGAGGCCGGCGTATTACCAGTGTGCCACTATGCACCCGCATATAGGCCTCAAGATGCTTCAGAAACCTTTTCCAGGGCGGTTGTTCCAGCACACCCTCATAAATCAACTGACTTAGAGGGTGCGCTTCTGGAATATCAGACACCGTGAACTCCTTTACGCGCTCGATTCAGCACTTACCCTGAGGGTACATTGACAATTTTAGTTCCACCAAGCCTCTTTAGCCAAATTTCAATGGTACCAAGAACTGCGAACGCTTCCATGCCCTATTGTATGTCGGGCTAGTGACCGAGTAGCTGCATGGGGCAACTGGACAAGTACAACAATATGGAAGGTGAATGCCTCAGCAAAATATTCGTGGAACCCAGTGAATTGATTAACATCAGGAAATAGCCACAGTCCTCTCAGCCCTTCACCCCCCATAAAATTTAGTGATTCAGGATTATTGACCTGCTGTTCGTGGAGGCATATAGAGAATCTTTGTGCCGTCAGCGTGGCACAGAACAGCTGGACGGGGAAGTAATCGGTGCTCACTCCTCCTGAGGTACAAGGACCGCAATCGCCTGCATATTCAACCGGTCACTGCAACATACGGGTCAAATCTAACATCTGGCGTTTCGTAGCCCAGCGCTTTTCGAGGACGAGTACACGCAGCAGTTCAGTCATGGATTTTCACCCGGTTCGCTCGCTCCAACTTTAGTTAATAGTTAAACCACAGCGGGCCGTGCAATTCATTCACCAAGCAGATGTTCCAGTGATCTGGCCATGACCTCGTTGCGTTCGTCGGCTGTCGAGATGCCTTCGAAACCGAAGCCAAACAGCAGTGTGTCCTCGGTGGCGATCATGCTGGACACCCCGAACAGAATCCCGACCCGCATCCAGTCACTGTTGTTGGGGGCGCTGCCTGGGGGTGGGCCGGGTATGGTGAAGGGGCCTAAGCCGTCTTCGAACGACGTTGCGACGGCTGGGCTGCCGTCGATGGTCACCGCGACGTCATCGAGAAAGACGCCGAGATCACCAGCGGCGAAGTCGGTGACATAGGAGATCGAGACTTCGACCTCGGCGCCTGCCCAGGCCGTCAGGTCGATCGACCAGTTTTCGATCCCTGACGACGCGCCGGTGGCGGCGTGCCACGCACCGGTCGTACCGGTGGGGTTGCAGGCGGCGTCCATGTATCGGGCCAGGAAGGGATGCAACAGGTTGACCCAGCCCGCGAGACAGGACTGTCCGGTGTCCTGAGTGGTATTGCCATTGCTGTCGGGCAGCGTCGTCCAGTCGTCCGCACCGACCGTGTGGGCCTCGACGATAAGGTAATCCCAATCGGTTTCGATGGCATAGGACGTCGCAAATTCCAGCGAAGCGCTCGATGCGCCGGTCAGGTCAATGGTGGTGGAGAGTCGTTTGTAGGCCGCGTCGTCATGACCGGATGCCATCTGCCAGTCGCCGCTGACCGGTTCGAACGGGAGGCCGCCTGCTGCGTCCCATGCCGCGAGCCTCTCGGAGGCGAACTGGGGAAACTCCGTATTCGGCAAAATGGACGAGGTCACGATAAACGAGGCGGTACCGGTGTTGATTTGCACCCAAAACTGACCCACTAACCCCCCAGATTTGCATCGAATTTTGACCCACGTATAACCCCTCCCTGCGCAAAAAATTGAGCAGGGGTAACAGGAGTGATAGACGTGGCATTAGTAAGTGTAATTCGGCGCTGGCGCCTGCGAGAGGGCATGCCGATCCGGGAGATCGCACGCCGAACCGGCTTGTCCAGAAACACCGTCCGTAAGTACCTCGCCAGCCAGGAACTGGAGCCGGCATACCCCCCTCGTAAATCCCCCAGCAAACTGGATGACTACGAAGAGACCCTAACCAACTGGCTGTTCCGGGAGTCCCGCCGGCACCGCAAGCAGCGACGCACAGTAAAGCGCCTGTACAAAGATCTGGTGGAACTGGGCTACACCGGCTCCTACGACCGAGTGGCCGCCTTCGCCCGCCAGTGGCGCCAGGCACAGCAGGACGCCAAGCGCCAACCCGGCAAAGCCTTTGTTCCGCTGCAGTTCGCCCCGGCGGAAGCCTTCCAGTTCGACTGGAGCGAGGACTGGGTCAAGATCAACGGCATCAGCACCAAGCTGCAGATCGCCCACTTCAAACTCAGCTACAGTCGGGCCTTCTTCCTGCGGGCCTACCTCACGCAGTCGCACGAGATGCTGTTTGATGCGCACTATCACGCCTTCAGGGCCTTCGGCGGCATCCCGGAGCGCGGCATCTACGACAACATGAAGACCGCCGTGGACAAGGTGGGCCGAGGCAAACAACGCCAGGTCAACAAGCGGTTCCACGCCATGGTCGGCCACTACCTGTATGAGCCCGAGTTCTGTAATCCCGCCGCCGGCTGGGAGAAGGGCCAGGTGGAGAAGGCGGTGCTGGATGCCCGCCAGGGGCTGTGGTACGACACGCCACCGTTCAAATCCCTGCAGGAACTTAACAACTGGCTGTATGGCCGCTGTCAGGCCCTGTGGCTGGACACTGCCCATCCACAGATGAAGAACCGCTCGCTGGCTGAGTGCCTTGTGGACGAACAGCCCAAGCTGATGTCGGTGCCCGCGGCATTCGATGGCTTCATCGAATACAGTAAGCGGGTGTCCTCGACCTGTCTGATCACCTACGAGCACAACCGCTACAGCGTCCCGGCCAGCTTCGCCAACCGGGTGATTAGCCTACGTGTGTACCCGGAGCGACTGCTGATCGTCGCCGAGGCACAGGTGGTGGCAGAGCATGTACGGGTCTTCAATCGGGACAAGAGCACTCCGGGGCGAACGCTCTACGACTGGCGCCACTACCTGTCGGTGGCCCAGCGTAAACCGGGTGCCTTGCGTAACGGAGCCCCATTCCTGGAGTTACCGGACAGCTTCCGGCAGTTGCGAGCCCGATTGATCAAGCGCCCCGGTGGCGACCGGGAGATGGTGGACATACTCGCCCTGGTTCTGCTCCACGACGAACAGCAGGTTGAGCGCGCCGTCGCCAAAGCCCTGGAAGCGGGTGAGCCCTCCAAGCAGCACGTCCTGAACTGCCTCAGCCGGCTGACCGAGCCCCGTCGCCCACAGCCGCTGAAGCCGCCACCGGCCCTGAAACTGGTCACTGAACCAGAGGCCAATACTGCCCGCTATGACCAATTGAGGAGAAACAATCATGAATCCTGACGCCATGATCACGACCCTGAAGACCTTGAAGCTGCACGGCATGGCCGATGCTATCGGCACTCTCTCAGACCAGTCCTCGCCAGCCTATCAACAGGCGGTGCCGATACTGGAGATGCTGCTGAAGGCAGAGTCCTCGGAACGCGAGGTACGCTCCATCAACTACCAGATGAAAGCGGCCAAGTTCCCGGCCTACCGGGATCTGACGGGGTTCGACTTTAGCCAGAGCATGGTGGATGAGGCGCTGGTGAGATCGCTGCACCGCTGCCAGTTCCTGGAAGATAGCCAGAACGTGGTGCTTGTCGGTGGGCCAGGTACCGGCAAGACCCACCTGGCAACGGCCATTGGTGTGCAGGCGATCCAGCACCACCGCCAGCGCGTCAGGTTCCTGTCTACCATCGAACTGGTAAACTTACTGGAGCAGGAGAAGCAGGCTGGGCAGCAGGGGCGCATCGCCAACCGGCTGATCCACACCGATCTGGTGATCCTGGACGAACTGGGTTACTTGCCGATCAGCCAGGTTGGTGGAGCCCTGCTGTTCCACCTGATCAGCAAGCTCTACGAACGCACCAGCATCGTCATCACCACCAATCTCAGCTTCGCAGAATGGTCCTCAGTGTTTGTAGACGAGAAGATGACCACGGCCTTGCTGGACCGACTGACCCATCACTGCCATATCCTTGAGACCGGCAATGACAGCTATCGGCTGAAGCACTCAACAATTAATCAGGAGGAAGGAAAAGGCAGCAAGAAACGAAAAACTACGCCATAATCTGGCGTTCAGGGTGGGTCAATATTAGATGCAAATCCTGGGTCAGTTTTAAATGCAAATCTACACACCTCGAGGCTCAAGGTCCCGTCTGCGGCGACTTCCGAATACGTAATATCGTAACCCGAAGCACGCATCGCCGCGGCCACGTCAGCGCTGGTTTCGATCTGGTAGAGGTCGAGTCGCCCGTGGCCGCCTCTCGCTGCCTCCGTTAGCGTGTTGGTCGCCCCTGAGAGCGGATCAGCCACCTCCACCGCAAAGATGTCCTGCGTTTCGAATGGACTAACCAACCTGTTGCCCTTGCCATCTGCCGGGGCAGAAAATGCGGGAAGGCTAACGAAAAAGCAGGTAACTGCCAGCATGATGTGCTTCATCACAACTTCCTTTTATTGGACTTTCTTTCAGGGTACTGGGCGGCGAGAAGTGCGCGTGGGAAGGAAGCTCCGGCCACTACCACTAACACTATCAAGATTAGCTTTATAGCTGGCGGATATTAGATTTTCTGATCATTTCGTGGGGTGGTCATATAGCGAATTCTGCTACCGCCTGCGGTCGTGCGATCAGCGGACAACGAACAGGCGCTCGCGGCGCTGGGCTACGTCGCCATGATGTTCAAGCGGAATCTGGCCGCCGCTACCGAAGGCCACCTCCAGTTGCGCCCGGGGCCTTGCTGATTCGTGCAAAATACAGGCAGGAATCCCAAGCGTGGCGAGATGCTACTCAGGGCAGCTATGTGATTTTTTCGTCATATATTACGATATATATAGTTATTTCATTTATTTCGCATGATATGTCGAGTTTTGTGTATACTCGAGAAGATATCTTATTCGTTAGGTATTACGATATAACTAATCTATAAATCTTATATCGTAACAAGGCGCGATTATGAAGATCACCCCGCTATTGACTGACGAAGCCATTCTCACCGAACTGGGGGCGCGACTCGCTGCCCGCAGGGTAGAGCTGCAACTCACCCAGGCTGCGGTGGCCGAGCAGGCCGGTATCGCCAAGCGCACCCTGGAGCGCATGGAGGCCGGCCACTCCTCCCAGCTCTCCAGCCTGGTCAGAGTATTGCGGGTAATCGATGCCATGCCGGGGCTGGACAACCTGGTTCCCGCATCCGGGCCGCGACCCATGGACCTGCTCCAGCGCAGGGGCAAGCCGCGCCAGCGGGCCGCGGGCAAGCGCCGGCGCAGCAGCGGCCAGGAGCCCTGGTCCTGGGGTGATGACAGGTGACCACGATAGCGGAAGTGCGCCTCTGGGGCCGCACCATCGGCGCGGTGTCATTGGCTGAAGGCGAGGAAGTGGCGGCCTTTGAATACGCCGCCGACTTCGCCGCCAGCGGCATACAGGTAGCCCCGGTGGTCATGCCCCTCGCGCAGCGGGTATACCGCTTCCCGGACCTGGCCCGGGAAACCTTTCGCGGCCTGCCGGGGCTGCTCGCCGACTCCCTGCCGGACAGATTCGGCAACACCCTTATCGACGCCTGGCTCGCGGCCCAGGGCCGCAGCCCCGCGTCCTTCAATGCCGTTGAGCGGCTGTGTTATACCGGCGCCCGCGGCATGGGCGCGCTGGAATTCGCACCGGCTACGGGGCCCACACCGCGCCAGGCCACACGTATCGAGGTCGACCGGCTGGTGGAACTGGCCTCGGATATCCTCAGTCACCGCAACGCGCTGCAGTCCTCCTTCAGCGGCGCGGGCAAGGCGGACGCCCTGCGCGACATATTGCGTGTCGGCACCTCTGCCGGCGGCGCCCGGGCCAAGGCGGTTATCGCCTGGAACGAGGTCACCAATGAGGTCCGCTCGGGGCAGGTGGCCGCGGGCGAAGGCTTCGATTACTGGCTGCTCAAGTTCGACGGAGTCAGCGGCAACCGCGACAAGGAACTGGAGGACCCGAAGGGTTACGGCCTGATCGAGTATGCCTACTACCTGATGGCCCGGGACTGCGGGATCGACATCGAGGAGTGCCGCCTGTTCGAGGAGAACGGTCGCCAGCACTTCATGACCCGCCGCTTCGACCGCCTCCCCGGCGGCGAGAAGCTACACATGCAATCTCTGTGCGCCCTCGCCCACTACGACTTCAACCTCGCCGGCGCTTACAGCTACGAACAGGCGCTGCTGGTGATGCGCCAGCTGAACCTGCCTATGAAGGCGATCGAAGAGCAGTTCCGGCGCATGGCCTTCAACATCCTCGCCCGCAACCAGGACGACCACGTCAAGAACATCGCCTTCCTGATGAACAAGGCCGGCGAGTGGTCCCTCTCCCCGGCCTTCGACATGACCTACAGCTACAACCCCGCCGGGGCCTGGACGGCCAGCCACCAGATGAGCATGAACGGCAAGCGCGACGGGTTCAGCCTGGAGGACTTCAAAAGCTGCGCCCGGTCCGCCTTGATGAAACGCGGCCGGGCCGAGGCCATTGTCGGCGAGGTGGCGGCCTCGGTGGCGCGCTGGCCGGAATTTGCCGAAGCGGCCGGGGTGCCCGCAGAGGTGCGCGACGCCATCCACCAGAACCTGCGCCTGGTAAGGCCAGCAAAATCCCTACATATCGACGGCCCAAGTTGAATCTGTAGTTCAGCCGACCAGGCAACGCGCCCTATCCTACTTTCCCGACTCCCGTTCGCTTACGTAAACGGTGCCCGCCGCGCCGAAGTACAGACGCTTCCCGTCCCAACTCAGGGATGGGCGCGTTTCTCCGAGTGGCGCCGTAGGGAAGCCCAGTTCCACGCTAAGATTGCGCGGTGTGGACCAGGGCGATCCCAGGGATTCGCGGGTGGACATGAAAACATCGAATCCTCCGGTGTCGCGGTCGGAGGCAAAGACGATGGTCAGGCCGTCGCGTGCCAGGTTGGGCTGCCGGTCATCCGACGCCGTATTCAGCCCGGCCTCCGGCGCACCCGCGGAAAAACTGCCGTCGGGCAGCATTTCACTGCAGTAGATATCCTGGTCGCCGCCGACGTTGCTCGAGTAATACAGGTAAGTACCCGCCGAGGTGTTCACCAGTGCCGGGCTGTATTCCGCGCCCCCAGTGTTGGGACCGCCTGGCGCACAGCCGAGGTTGACCGCGGGACCGAAACTCTTCGCTGGCTCGGGTCGGTACTGGGTGACATACATGTCCGGGCCGCCGCAGGTATCCTCGCCCGGACGGTCCGACACGAACATCAGCCAGTGGCCCGCCAGTGGTGTGGGGCAGAAATCCTGGGCGGTATCCAGGCTGACCGGGTCTGCGAGGCGCGTTCTGTCGGTGAATTCGCGCTTACGACCATCACGCCGGTAGGTCCAGATATCCAGTGTCCCGGCACTGCCGGAAGCGGTGTACAGCAGGTTGCCATTGCGGGATTCGATGGGGCAGCCGCCGTCGACCGTAGCCACCGGTGTGCCCCACTCGGAGAAACCGGGTCCGGCGGCCTGTGCCGATAATGACAGGCTGATGAACAGTGGGGCATACAGCGCCCTGCGTACCTGTCGCCGATAACATTCAAGGTCGTGATGATTGTTCATGGTTCCCTCCGTGGGTAACAGAAAGGCGCTCGCCGCACACGTGTGGTGATCGCGCTGACGAGTTGTCGCCGATGCAAAAAAACTAGCCCAGTCCCGGTTCGGGGAGAGTGAAATTCGGGTGAAAGTCGGGTGAACTTGAAATTTTCACCGCCTGGACCATACTTTGGGGTAGGTTTCCAGACCATTTTCAGGCCGCCTGACATCATGACGCACCCGCCTGAAGTACAGTACCGGTTCGGTGATCTGCTGTTCTGTCCGGCTTCCGGACGCCTGTTCCGCGGATCCCGGGAGGTCCGTCTCGCGCCGCTGTCCCGCAAGTTATTGAGCGCGCTTGTAAGGCACACACCGGAAGCGCTGTCTGCAGAGGACTTGCAGCGGGAGGTGTGGGATGGCCGCTATGTCACACAGGCCACCATCAAGCAGCGAGTCAAGTTGTTGCGGCGAGCCATCGATGACGACGGACAGGCACCCCGTTATATCGCGCTGGATCGAGGATTCGGCTACCACTTGATCCCCCCGGTGACGGTTGAAAAACCCCTGGCGGGAACGGAGCACCCATCGACGCCTCGCGACCGCAAGCGACCGACAACTCAATGGACCACCTTCGGCCTTACGGCAGTTGTCTGCTTGTTCGTGCTGTTTATGACAGGCGCGGTGAAAATCGGTCTCAGGGAGAGTCCCGGGGCTCCACCGGTGAGCCCGGCAAGAGCTAATGCTGTCGCGCTTGTCGAACAGGGCGACCTGTTCTACCAGCGGCTGACCGAAGGTGACATCGAGCGCGCCCATGAGTTCTACCTGGAGGCTGTTGCTGCGGACCCTGACTACCCGGAGGCCTGGTTGGCGCTGGCGGGGTGTTTACACACAGCAGCACTTCTTCACGAAAGAGCTGGACCGTGAAGAGTACCTGAGGGTGCAAGGGCGAGCCGTCGAGCGGGCCCTGCTGCTGGACCCAGATCTCGCCGAGGCTCACGTGCGACAGGCCCACCTCTACGCCTACTCAGGCGAAAATGACCTGGCGATCGACCACCTGGACCGTGCGCTGGAGCTGGACCCTGACAATGTCCTTGCGCTGGGAACCCGAGCCAGTGACCTGTTCAATTCCGGGGAACGAGAACGATCCGCCAGTATGTGGCAGCGCGTGGTGGAGTTGGAGCCCTATTCCCGCATCTCCAGACACAACCTTCTGATCACATTGTTTGCGGTGCTCAGGCTGGGCGATGTCGAGAGAGAACTGGAACTGTTGCAAGCCATCCACCCCTCGCTGCAGGGCTCGATGGCCTTCGAGTATGCCCAATTGCGCACCCTGCAGGGCCGACCGGATAAAGTACTGGAACTGCTACCCGAGCTGGAGGAGGCAGTGGATCGCCTGGCCTTGCAGGCGATGGCGCTGAGCGATCTTGGGGAAGTCGTCGAGAGCAAGGCGGCACTGTCAGAACTCGCGGAGATTCCAGGTGCGCGAGCCCGGCTTCGGGAGGGGGAAGCCGCGGCTTATATCCATAGAACCGACACCCGTGATCGAACTACCGCCGCGATCCGAGAAGCGCTCAGTGAGGACCCTGGAGCTGACAAGTGGGAAGATACAATTATTGAAGAATCCATTTACTCGCCTTTTCTGGCCCTGGGTGACCGCTACGACCAGTTCCAGGACGGGGACCCCCGTCAGCCATAAAATCCGGCAGATTTTAGGTGACACGCCCGCGGTCTCTGTTGCATGGAGTCGTCGTTCTCAATAGATTCAGATTTGTCCGCTTACCCGATGGAAGCGGCCCGCTGCCTCTAGCCAGGTCCGGTGGAGCGGCTGCTTTCGCCTATTCGGGAACATCTGGTCTACACTCAGATTGCAGACTTACCTCTATCCGAAGCAGCGTTGCAATGCATATTCACTTACGGACCGCTAGGCTCGACGTCACATTTCCATTGATATGAGGCTGGTTGCCTGCAGTAAGCTGCGCGTGCCGCAACTAAACGATCCACATCAACAGGGAGAGACGGCATGGAACTAGACAGATTTGTCGCGGACTGTATAGCCGCCAATGACGAGGCAGAGGCTCAAGCCGCTGTCCATGAAGTAATGGCACGTGCTATCTCTAATCCCAGGGGCGTGTTGGCGGCACTCGGTGAACCCGACAAGGCGGGGCTGAAGGTTCTTTTTGCGTCGCCAAGGTTAACGATATTTGCAGCGACATGGACACCGCAAATGAACTTGATGCCGCATGAACACTTAATGTGGGCCAACATTGGAATCTACACAGGGCGCGAGGACAATATTTTCTGGAAGAGAACGCCCGAGAAGATCAAGGCGTTCGGCGCAGAGGCATTATTCGCAGGGGATGCAGCGATGCTACCTGAAGATGCGCTGCATTCTGTCACCAATCCATTACGGCGGTTCACAGGAGGCATTCACATTTATGGTGGAGACTTCTTCAATACTCCGAGAAGTCAATGGAACCCTGAGACGCTTGAAGAAGAACCCTCCGATGGCGCCAGGATTAGAGAAATGTTCCAG
Source organism: Seongchinamella sediminis (assembly GCF_003457605.1). Lineage (GTDB taxonomy): Bacteria > Pseudomonadota > Gammaproteobacteria > Pseudomonadales > Halieaceae > Halioglobus > Halioglobus sediminis. The sequence goes on along the minus strand of NZ_QRAN01000021.1, from coordinate 42,255 downwards.
CGAGAAAATGTGCGGCTGGGGCTGGAAACGGCACCCACAGGATGATTGGCAGCACTCATAGACTGCGCCGGACACTTTTTCCCCGACTATTGAAAACAAGTCTTGACCTAAAGCCAGGTTGAGGTTTTAAGCTTGCGATTAAGTTAGCCCCGGAGTGCAAAATCATGCGGCTGGAGAAAGTGAAGCCTGGCGTTGCCAGGATCGATGGCGAACTTCCCCTCTGCCGCGCCGCGTTTCCGCACTGGCGAGAGCCAGTGGCGGCATTGACGATCCAGGGAGCAACTCTCTTTCCATATCAAGGAGCAAGGCAATGACACCACAATTCACTGGCATCGACCATGTGCATCTGTACGTCCCCCGTCGCGATGAAGCCGCCGACTGGTACATGCAAGTGCTTGACTTCCGGGTGGTAGCCGATGCAGCGAACCAGGGAGAGCTGTCATGACCGACCCAATCACCAACATTTTAACCACCGATACGATATTCGTCGTTTCACTACTCTGGATTGCCATCGCAATTTTGCAGGCATTGAAGTCGGGAGCGAAGACCAACCCGTGGACCAGACGCGCTATCAGAGGCAGCCTTTTCGTCCCCTGCGCCCGATACAGCATGACCCGATCGGACGGGGAAAAACCCTGTGGATACGAGTAATAAAGTGTGGTGGCGCCGACATGCTCAGCCTGAATGTCAATCAGCGCGAGCTGATCAATCACCGACCTCTGACACCTCTTTCGCCTAACGGCGGCCGGGTCGCTGATTACGCCGCTTCGACGACGTGGCCCCAGAGAGCGAGGTGTTTATAAGGAAATGGGAAGCTGCCAAATGTGATTTCGCTAAAGCCTGCGCGGCTAAAACAGTCAAATAACTCCGACTTATGATAGTAATTTGCGTGCCACCACCTGGTTATCAGCAACTTCATCAGCCAGTTTTTTCGGGTGATAAATAAAACCATACGGCCTGTCTCACTCAGGCGCGATCTGAGTCCGGATAAGGCATCGACGAGTTGCTCGCTGGGCAGATATTCCATCATGGCCGCTGAAATAATCAGGTCGAAATCTTTCCAATCGACAGGCAGACTGTCCAGATGCAGCACGTCAGCTTGCACAATTTCAACACCTTCGATGGCTTCGTTGTCGACTTTTTCTCGAAAAATCGTCAGCATCTGTGGCGTGATATCAAAGCACTTGATAGTCCCTGGCTTGAGTCCACGCCCGACCATGGCTTGCCTCAGTGCCATTGATGCAATACCTGTTCCACAGCCTGCATCGAGCACAGCGAGACCTGATTTCAGGTGCACGGACTTCTCCCAATAGGCGCGCAGGCCTCTGGCATAGGCAAATGCATTGACAAAACGAAGATAGCTCCTGCTTCGTGATGTATATAGCTGGATGGCCTTCTCTGCTGAATCCATATGTTGCTCCCGAAATTATTTTCGATTCATAGTAGAGAGTAGACCGAAACTGCAGCCAAAGTTCTGTCTACACTTTCTTGCCGCGTGGCCTGCCAGGTACCAGGGCCTTTCCGGTATTAAATGTCCGTTCCCACTCGCAGCGCGCTGGCATTCCGCACTATACTTGCTACATCGTGTCGGCTACCGCTGACCTCTCAGTGATAAGAAACAGGCGATGTTCCCGCAGCTTAAACAACATGCAAAATACTGGTTTGGCATTCTGAAGCAGTCAGTGGATTTCTGGCTGGAGAGTAACGCGTTTGCCAACGCCGGTTCACTCGCGTTTTTCACGCTGTTTTCAATTGCGCCGGTGATGATCGTCATCGTCAGCGTGATAGGCATTTTTTACGGGCAGGAGGCCGCGGAAGGACAGATCGCGCTGCAGTTGCAGGAAACCCTTGGACAGGAGGCGGCCGAAACGGTGCAGAATGCGGTGGCGAATTCCAGCCTTGAAAGTGGCGGACTTTTCGCAACCATTACCGGTGTGGCGGCCATGCTGGTCGGAGCAACAACGGTATTTGGCCAGATGCAAAACTCCCTGAACGCTATCTGGACCGTGGCCCCGAAGCCATCGCGCAACAGTATTATGCTGCTGCTAAGAAAGCGCCTGACCTCCCTGACCATAGTGCTCGCCGTCGGCTTCGTCATGCTGGTGTCACTGTCGATGAGCGTGGGATTGCGCATACTCCTCAACAATGTACAGGGTTGGCTGCCCTGGTACGACGTTGCCTTCAGCGCATTGGATACCCTGCTTTCCATCTTCGTCGCCTCGCTGCTGTTCGCCACGATTTTCAAGGTGCTTCCTGACGTCCGGCTCACCTGGCGCGACGTGGCCCTGGGCTCAGTCCTGACAGCATTACTGTTCACGGTGGGCAGGGTGCTAATTGCCATTTATCTGTCGAAAACGGCCACTGCATCAACCTATGGAGCAGCCGGTTCGCTGGTACTGCTGCTGCTATGGGTCAATTACTCGTCGCTGATACTGCTGTTTGGCGCCGCGTTCACCAAGGCGCACCTGCTAGCCCGCGGCAAGCCGGTTCGTCCGCGAAGTGCGGCAGTGCGCATCCACCGGGAAATTATCGAGGACTGAGCAGGGTGGGCAAGAGATGACTTTTGAAACTGACAGGCTGCTGAGCTTCCTTCCGGGGCTTGCCGCCCTGGTGGCCGTCATACTGGTACTCGCGCTGCTTAACTTCTGGCTACGCCGCGGGCAAACCGGCGAGATCAGCGTCACCCGCCAGGCCCTCATGCTGCTATTGACGGCGACCGGCGTGCTGATTGTGATCTTCACCCTGCCCCTGTCGGAGGTCAGCCGCGGCCAGGTGCTGAGCCTGCTGGGCATCGTGATCACCGCCGTCATCGCACTTTCCTCCACCACATTCGTTGCCAATGCGATGGCGGGACTGATGCTGCGGGCGGTGAACAGCTTCAAGCCGGGCGACTTTATCCGCTCACCCAATTTCTTCGGCAAGGTTACGGAACGGGGCATTTTCCATACCGAAATCCAGACCGAGGACCGCGACCTGATGACGCTTCCCAACATGTACCTGGTCAATAACCCGGTCACTGTCGTCCACCACTCGGGCACGATCATATCCGCGACCCTGTCACTGGGTTACGACGTCCACCATGCCACCATTGAACAGTTATTGAACGAGGCGGCAGAGGCCTGTGGCCTGACCGATCCTTTCACCCTGGTGGTTGATCTGAACGATTTTTCCGTGTCCTACCGCGTGGGGGGCTTTACCGATGAGGTCAATCAATTGCTGACCATCAAGTCGAAGCTGCGCAAGAAAATTCTCAGCACGCTGCATAACAACGGGGTTGAGATCGTGTCGCCGGCGTTCATGAACCAGCGGCAACTGGACCCGGAACAGAAGGTATTGCCTGCGGGTGAATCAACTAACCCGGACCCGGAGCAGCCAGCCGGGGCAGTGCAGCAGGAAAACACGCCCGAAGCGATGATATTTGACAAGGCCGATTCCGCGGCAGAATCGGAGCAGCTGAAAACAGAACTGGAGCAGTCCAGGGAGCGCCTGAAGGAACTCTCTACGGCGATAAAATCCTCGGATGACAGCACTCGGGAGCCACTCGAGCGCGAGCAGGCCAGTCTGGCTCAGCGCGTCGAAGAACTGAGCGAGACAATTGCTGCCAGCAAGGCAGAAAACTGACCGGCCGGGACAATACACCCGGGTACACGGTCAGCGTTTTCGCCCCCTCGAGCTGCGTTAGTTGCGACTGGGCGGCGTGAGGTAGGCGGCGGAGGCGCCCAGGTTTTCCCGGCTGGACTTGATTTCCATGCGGGCAATGGACTGCAGGTGCACCTCGTCCGGGCCATCGGCGAGATGAAGCGTGCGGCCCAGGGTGTAAATATCCGCCAGCGGCGTATCGGGCGTGAGCCCCATTGCCCCGAATACCTGGATCGCGCGGTTGGCGACTGTCGTGTGTACTGAAGGCACCAGCGCCTTGATCATGGCAATTTCCTTGCGCGCCTCCCGGGCGCCGACATTGTCCATCATCCAGGCGGCCTTGAGCACCAACAGGCGAGCGGTTTCAATTTCTATCCGCGATTTTGCGATCCACTCACCAATGCTGCCGTGCTGGTGCAGGTACTTGCCGAAGGTCTTGCGCTCCTGCGACCGTTCAACCATCAGTTCCAGTGCCAGTTGCGCTGCGCCAATCGAACGCATGCAGTGGTGGATACGGCCTGGCCCCAGCCGCGCCTGGGCCAGGGCGAAACCGGACCCCTCCTCCCCCAGCAGATTGCTGGCCGGCACCCGCACGTTGCGGAAGACAATTTCGCAATGCCCTTCCGGCGAGGTGTGGTTCAACACGGTGGGATTGCGCACGATGTCGACGCCATCGGTGTCCGCCGGCACCAGGATCATGCTCTGCTGCTGGTGGACATTGTCATTGCCGGGATCGGTCTTGCCCATGACGATGAACAGCCTGCAGTCCGGGCGTGCCGCATTGGAGATAAACCACTTGCGGCCATTGATCACGTACTCATCACCCTCGCGCTGGATCAGCGTGGTGATATTGGTAGCATCGGAGGAAGCCACATCCGGCTCGGTCATGGCAAAGGCGGAATGAAACTCGCCGTTGAGCAGCGGGTTCAGCCACTGTTCACGCTGTTCTTCAGTGGCGAACATGTGCAGCAGTTCCATATTACCGGTATCCGGCGCATTGCAGTTGAATACCTCTGGCGCCCAGGACACGCGCCCGGTCAATTCCGCTACAGGGGCGTACTCAAGATTGCTGAGGCGGGTTCCCGGTTCGTCTTCCTTCAGGTGTGGCAGGAACATGTTCCACAGCCCTTCAGAGCGGGCGAGAGCCCGCAAGTCGTGCATAAATGAAACCGGATAATGCCCGGCGTGCAGTTCGTCGTTGTACTGCTGTATCCGGGGCACAATGTGCGCGTCCATGAAATCCTGGACGCGGGCAAGCAGCTCTTTGGTTCGGGGAGAGTAGGCGAAGTCCACGGTCGTCCTCCTGGGTAGCAGAATTATGGATAAAGCTGTAAAGGGTTCACGATAGGGCGGGCTTATTCATTCATCAAGTTTATTTTATGAATTGGTTACTATTAATTATGATGATATCAAAGCACTCCGGTGCCAGCAGCTGCTCGCCCCGTTTATCGCCCTTCGATGCAACACCCAGCGAGCACTCGATGTCAACTCGCTGAACATTTCCCGCAGCAAACGGCCGGGTGGGCGCCGCGGGTGTTGCATGCGCCGTCCTGGTTTGTATACTGGCAGCATGTATCATTTACCCTCTCATTTCCGGGCCGCGTCACCTCGGTCCGCGATCAGGCCCACGGCCTTTCTTTCCTAACGGCGAGCGCTCCCCGTCTGGGGCGCTCGCCTGCACAACAAACCAATCATTTTCGTTACCTTTAGGAGAGGATATGTCATCCCCACGTAGTGTATTGCTGGGTCAGCAGGACCTGGACCGTATTGAAGCCCTGATTCGTCACCGCGACACCGGTGACACCGAACTGTTATTCGACGAACTGGACGGTGCCACCGTGCTCCCGGACCATGAGTTGCCTGATGATGTTGTGGTGATGAATTCACAGGTCACCTTTGTCGACCTCGACACCAACATCGAGTCACAGGTTACCTTGATTTACCCCGGTGACAGCGCCGCGACCAGCAACTCCGTGTCCATACTCGCTCCGGTTGGCGCCGCGCTGATCGGCCTGAGAGTGGGTGAGCATGTGGAGTGGCCACTGCCCAATGGAGGCCAGCGCCGGCTGAAGGTCGTCGCGCTGCGCAAGCCACAATGAACTCGCCGCAGCCGGAGTCTCCGCTGTGGATGCGGCTCTACGTGATTGCTGAAGCGATGGAGGACCCGGCGAGTTCCGAGGCAGAGATTATCGGGCTGCTGCGGGGCCTGGAGGAAGGGTTTGCCGAAACCAACGATCCCGCCGAGCAATTTCCCGTGTTCGCCACCCTGCGGCTGTGCCGTTCGGTCGATAAAATGCTGGCCCGGTTACGCGCAAGCCCCGCCTCCAGATTGCCGCGGGACTGAGCGGCAAAGCCGGGCTCACTCTAAACCCAGTAGATCGCGCAACTCGCACGGTCCGGGCTCTGCCAGCATGTCGGCCAGGGTGTAACTGTCCAGCACTGCCTGGAATGCATCCAGCGCTTCCGCCAGCACATCTTGCATGCCGCAGGCCGGCGTGATCACGCAGTCACCCCCACAGGCCTGGCACTCCGCCAGCGCAAAGCCTTTTTCGACATCGCGCACCAGGCGGCCGATATTGATTTCCTCCGGCCGCCGCCCCAGAAACAGTCCGCCGCGTTTGCCGCGACTGGCTTGCACGTAGCCCTTGCGATGCAGTTCCTGCACAATCTTGCTGAGGTGGTTCTTCGATATGCCATAACCAGCGGCAATCTCCTGTATGGTCACCCTGTCCTCTGCTCTGGAGGCGACATAGATCAGGATTCGGATGGCGTAATCCGTGTAGCTGGTCAGGCGCATGCTGGCATCCCGGCATGTAATCAGACACCGCCCATAGTAACATGCATTTTATTTACATTTTTATAACATGCATTTATTATGCATCTTATAGCCTGCTAGGGTTACTGTCAGGAGAACCAGAATGGCCAGATTGCTCAGCACAGGAGAAATCGTTGATCGCGCGCAGCGTCAGCCGCCCGCCCCCCTGCGTCTGGCGTTCCGGCCGTTTTTCCTGCTCGGCGCGCTGTTTAGCGTAATCAGTCTACTGCTGTGGGTGGCCTTGTTCAGCGGCCAGCTGCAACTGGCCGTCTATGGCGGGCCGCTGTGGTGGCATTTGCACGAAATGCTGTTTGGCTTTGTCACGGCGATTATTGTCGGTTTCCTGCTGACCGCGGTCCGCACCTGGACCGGGCAGCCGGGCCTGGAGGGCCGTCCGCTGGCGGCGCTGGTGGGCTTGTGGCTGGCGGGTCGCCTGCTTCTGCTGTTTCCACTGTCACTGCCGCCCTGGCTCATCGCCCTGGTTGACCTCGCCTTCCTGCCGCTGGCGGCGTTGATCCTGTTCCTGCCGGTGGCCCGGGTGCGCCAGTGGCGCAACAGTATTTTCCTGCCACTGCTGCTGGCGATGGCAGCGATTAACGGCGTAATGCACTGGGCGGCCAACGCAGGCGACCCGGGCCTGCAATCCCGCGCCGCCACAGCCATGGTCATGCTGGTCACCCTGCTGATGACCATCATGGCCGGTCGCGTGGTGCCCATGTTCACGGCCAACGGCACCGGCACACCGCGGGTCGAGGCCCTGGGCTGGCTGGAAACCCTGTCCCTGGGCTCGATGCTAGCAACGGCGGTCGTCAGCCTGCCCTGGCCGGGTATGCCCCCGGCGGCGGTAGCCCTGTGCTGCTTCGTTGCCGCCCTTGCCCATGCGCTGCGCGGCCTGCGCTGGCGAATCTGGGTCACGGTGCGCACCCCGCTGGTATGGTCGCTGCACCTGAGCTACCTCTGTATTCCCCTCGGCCTGTTGCTGTATGGCCTCAGCGCTGTTTCCTCCCTGGTAAGCCCTTCCCAGGCTATTCACACCCTGACCGTTGGCGCCATGGGTTTGTTGATCCTGGCCATGATCTCGCGGGTATCCCTGGGTCATACCGGCCGGCCACTACAGGCAGGTAGGGTAATGACGCTGGCCTTCGCCCTGCTGTTCGCGGCCTTCCTGGTGAGGGTATTCGGTAGCTACTGGCTGTCCAGCTACACGCTGGTAATCAACAGCGCGGCCGTACTGTGGGCACTGGGTTTCGGCTGCTTCGTGATTCGTTATTGGCCGGTGCTGACCCGCCCGCGAGTCGATGGTCGGCCCGGATAGAACTGCCGGAGGTGCTTGCATGGCGCAACAAAACCCAACCGCCTCGGCCGATGTCGGCGTTATCGGCGCCGGGCCCTGCGGCCTGTTCCAGGTCTTCGAGCTGGGCCTGCAGGGCCTGAGTGCGCTGGTATTCGATGCCCAGAATCGCAGTGGCGGCCAGTGCCGCCAACTGTACCCCGGCAAACCAATTTACGATATTCCCGGAATCCCCGAGATCAGCGCAGAACAGCTGATCGCCAACCTGGAGCAACAGATTTCCCCCTTCGAGCCGCAACTGGTGCTGGGCCACGAGGTAGTTAACATCGAGCGCCAGCCGGAGAACAGCGGATTCCACCTGACCACCGCCGATGGCAGGTGCTACGCGGTGCGCTTCATTGTTATCGCCAGCGGCGCCGGCGCCATGACCCCGGTGCCCCTGCGGGTAGCGGGCATGGAGCGCTTTCTCGGTCGCTCGCTGTTTTATCATGTCGAGGACCCGGAGCAGCACCGCGATCGTGTCATCGCCGTGCTCGGGGGCGGCGACGCGGCCCTGGACTGGGCACTGGCGCTGCAACCTGTGGCGGCGGAGATTATTCTCATACATCGCTCTGGCCGCCTGCGCGCCGCAGCAGACAGCCAGCGGCGCTATACGGCCCTGTGTGAAAACAGCTCAGCGCAGCAGATGCAGGGCCAGGTCAGCGGCTACGAGCAGAACGCGGCCGGTGAGCTCAGCGCCCTCAAGGTGCAGTGCGCCGACGGAGTGGTGCGCCGGGTGGCGGTGGATCAGGTGCTGGTGTTCTTTGGCATGTCGCCGGATATTCTGTCACTGCGCGACTGGCAACTGGACATGGAACGCTTCCAGGTCAAGGTAGGGACAGACACCTTCGAAACCTCAAGCGAAGGTATTTTCGCCATCGGTGACTGCAATCACTACCCCGGCAAGCGCAAGCTCATTCTTTCCGGCTTCCACGAGGCGGCCCTCGCGGCCTTCGCCATCAGTGAGCGCATGCAGGACGGCAAGCCGGTGCCCATGGAGTACACCACCACCAGCCCGACCCTGCAGAAACGCCTGGGGGTGACAGTCTCATGAAGGCAAGCCCGTTCGCCGCCTTCCCCGCCATAACCTTGCGCGGGCGCCACGCCAGCCAGCGATTTTTCTTCCCTGCTGCCGCACTGTTCGCCGCACTGGGACCCTGGTTACTGCTGGGGATTTACCTGCCCGGTATGCCGGCAGTGGATATCGCCACCCACGCCCGCGGCATGCTGTTCGGGTACGTTGGCGCGCTGATCGCCGGCTACCTCGGCGGCAGGCTGCTGACCCGGCAACTGCTGACCCTGTTCGGTTTGTGGCTGGCCGGCCGCTGGGCGGAAATCACGCCATCCGGCGCCCTGGTCACGCAACTGCTCTACGCGGGCTTTGGCCTCTACCTGGCAATTATCGTGGCACCACGTTTTACTGCCGCCAAAAAGTGGCGCAACCGAATGATCGCGCCACTGCTGATCGCCATTGCCTGCTTTCCGCTGCTGCTGTTGGTCGCGGGTATGCTGAGACTGGCGCCCCTGCTCTCCCTGCATTCCCTGTTGCTGCTGATTTGCCTGCTGATGTTTTTTATGGGCGGCCGGTTTATTACCCCGCTGCTGGCACGCGCCTATGCCAACCGCGGTGCGACCCTGCCCCACCGGGTCCAGCCGGCGCTGGAAGGAACAGTCATGCTGCTGTTGCTGGTGGCCGCAATCCTCGACCTGGCCGGGACCGACAGCCGGTGGACATCGCTGCCTACCGGCGCGGCGGGATTACTGCTCTGCCTGCGGTTACTGCGCTGGCGGCTGCCGTGGCGCGGTCTTGAGCAGGCCGCCCTGGTGGCCATGGGCTATGGTTATCTGTGGCTGGGGCTGGGCCTGGTCGTGTTCAGCCTGTCACTCGCCGGCCTGCTGCCCGTCACCGCCAGCCTGCATGTGATCACCATTGGGGCACTGGGTACCCTGTCATCCACCGTGATGCTTAAATTCTCGCACGCTCCCGGCAACGCCCCGGCGCGGGTGCACCAGCTGGTGGTTGTACTGCTGTCGGTGGCCGTGCTGGCGCGTTTCCTGGCGCCGATGCTGTCCGCCTACTACCGCGAACTGTTGACCCTGGCGGCGACGCTCTGGAGCGTCAATTTTTTACTGGTTGGCGGCACGGTTTTGTTGGCGAACAGGAGCAAGCCTCCCGGGGCCTGCTCACACCCTCGCTCACCGGCTTAACTCCTGCTCCACCTGGTCGAGCCTGTCCTTGCCGAAGAACATCTCCTCACCGACAAAGAAAGTCGGTATCCCGAACACGCCGCGCTCCACCGCCTGCTCCGTGTTGCGGATTAAGTGCGCTTTCACATCGGCCTCCCGGGTTCTTTCAAGCAGCGTTTGCCCATCCAGTCCCGCGGCATCCATCGCAGTGACATAAACCTCGGGATCGTCCATTTTCAGGCCCTCCTCCCACATGGCGGCGAGTCCGGCTTCGAGGTAGGCCTCGAGACTTCCCTCCTCCTCCGCTGCGATCGCGCCGCGCATCAGCAGCAGTGTGTTCACCGGAAAATGGGGATTGAAACGGAAGGCATTCAAGGCGTGACGCTGGATAAATCGATCCATCTCTTTCTGTTCGTATTCCAGCTTGCCCTTGACCCCGCCAAAGGCCATCATCGGCGGCTGGTTACCGGTCGCCTTGAATATCCCGCCCAGCAGACAGGGAAGGATCTTCAGCTTCGCGCCGGTCCGCTGCAGAATGCCTGGCAGCAGCTGGTAGGCGAGATAGGCGTTGGGGCTGCCAAAATCAAAAATAAACTCCAGTGTTTTACTCACAGGACTGATCCTCCTTCAGTTTTCGAACGGCCCAGGGAGCGTGGTTCCACCACGCCAGTTCTGGTTAGGCGCGCAGGTCGATCGCTGCAGTATCGCACAACTGTGCTGCCCCCACCTCACGACCGGAGGCGATTACGCCAGGGCCTGTTCGCACTAAGGCTCCATCTCACTGCGCACGATACCCGGGGTTGATACCTGCCCCTCGATACGGTCCGGATGGTCACGCTCGTTGAAGCGCCGCAGGCCATCCAGGAACTGCTCGCGGGAATCCGGGCTGGTCAGCAGGCGGTTGTAGCACTCGGCCTCGATACGCAGGCCCTCGCGCAGGTCCTGGCCGAAGCCGCGAACAGCCGCTTCCTTGTCGGCGAGAATCGCTGGTTGCGGCAGCGTGGCAATAAACCGGGCCAGTTCCACCGCCCGGTGCAGGGAAGTGCCGCTGGGCACGAGCTCGTTGGCCAGGCCAATACGGTAAGCCTCCTGTGCGTCGATCACCTTGCCGGTGATGATCAGTTCCAGCGCCCGCCCCATGCCGACAATGCGCGGCAGGCGCTGGGTGCCCCCATCGGCGAGGCCAATGTTCCAGCGCCGGCAGGTAATACCGAAGGATGCGTGGTCCTCGACGATGCGCATGTCGGCAAAACAGGCCCACTCGAATCCGCCGGCATAGGCCACGCCATTCACTGCGGCAATAATCGGCTTGTAGATATCGGTCCAGCGTGAGGGGCCGAGAATGCCGGGCGCCTCACCCCGGTTATGGCGCGCCACGTCGGCCGGCTCCACGGGGCACAACATGGCCTGTTCCGGGTCCGGGTGATCGGTAGCCCCGGCCTTGTCAAAGCTGCTTTTCAGGTCACCGCCGGCGCAGAAGGCGGAGTCGCCGGCACCGGTAATCACCGCAACCCTGGCAGCGTCGTCCGTGCGAAAACGGTTAAAGGCATCGATCAATTCGCGGTGGGTGCGCGGGCCAATACAGTTTTTCACTTCCGGCCGATTGAAAGTAATGATGGTGACGGGACCATCCCGGGTGTACTTGATCTCCTGGTATTCCATGCCTGCTGCTCCTGCTTTGCTTGCGCTGGTGGTGTCACTCGGGATCAGGGTAGCGGGTGACCAGGAGCCGGGACAGGTTATAATCCCGACCCGGAAAGGTCATTAGATTACATAATGGCCATCGCCAGACCACTGGATTACGCAAACTGAGGCTCATATCACCCGTGGCAAGCGCCAGCGCCAGATCACAGCATGACCGCCTGCTCTACCCCAGCATCCCGGTTGGCTTTCTCGAGGACGTGCTGCAGGCAGCCAGGCACCGCAAGCTTGACGTCGAGGCCCTGCTGCAGGCCAACGGCCTGTCCAGCCACCGCCTGCAGTTACCCGGTACGCGCATATCCATCGACCAGTACAGTCGCGTGCTCCGCCAGTTGCGCGACACCACCGCCGACGCCTGCATGGGCTTCCTGTCTCGACCGGTACCGCCGGATGCCTTCCGCGTTTTCGCCTTCAGCGTCGTTGGCTGTCGCAATGCCGGGGAAGTGGTCGCCCAGGCCAATGACTTTTACGCCCTGTTCTGCCCGGATTTTCACTGGTACCTGGAGCAGGCAGGTGACGACCTGCTGATGGGGATTGAGCTCGAGCCCGCCCTTCCGGTGGATTATCGCTTCATTATCCAGAGCCTGTTACTGATGGGCTTGCGACTGTTCGGCTGGCTGCTGGGCGAGGATATTGTCGCCAGGTCGGTGAACTTTTCCTTCACCAGCAATGCCACTGATGAAAACCTCGCCTACCTGTTTGGCAGCAACATCAACTACGCCAGCGGCGCTGACTGCCTGCGCCTGGACGGCGCCTGTGGCCGGGCACAGCTGGCCTGCAACCGCGACCAGGTAGCGCTAATGCTGAAGGACACCCGGCGCCTGTTCCTGGTGAGTCGGCAGCGCAAGCCGCTATCCCAGGCAGTGCGCCGGCGCCTGCTGCTGAACCGGGATCGGCGCTGGCTGGAAATCGACGAGGTCGCCGGGACACTGGGCCTGAACCAGCACCAGCTGTGGCGCAGGCTCAAGCAGGAAGGCACCAGCTTTCTCGCCATCCGCGACGGGATCAAGCGCGACTGGGCCCTGCTGCAACTGGAGGACCCGGCACTGACCATCGAACAGGTTGCGACGAGCCTGCACTACGCCGATGTCAGCGCTTTTCGCAAGGCCTTCAGGAAGTGGACCGGCGTGCAGCCTTCCCGCTACCGACAGCAATTGCAGGGTTGAGGCCTGCCGCTATCTCCCGGGCTGTCGCGCCACCCAGAAGCTAAGACCAGCGTTTTTTTAATTCAAAGCAGGCAAGGAATAGCAGTGCCGCCGCTGCCGGCCACAGCCAGTCTTCAAGTCGCAGGGCCTCGAAGCCGAACCAGGCGCCCAGGCCCGGCAAGCCGGTTATGGCGGCTACCACGACGAAGGATACCGCGATCGAGCCGGTCAACTTGCGATTGGCAAAGAGGTAGCCGCTGAAGATGCTGTCCCCCGTCCGGCGTGACACGATATTCACATACTGTATCAGCACGATGCCGAGAAACGCAGCGGCCTGGGCACTGCCGGTGGAACCACCGCTGTGCAGCACCATGTAGAAACTGAAATAACCGCCGAGCCCCATCAGTATTCCCATGGCGATAAGTTCAAGCAGGGACTGGCGATTGATGATGTGGGAACCCTCCCTGCGCGGCGCCTGCTGCATCAGGCTGCGCTCCGGCGGGTCGAAGGTCAGGGCCATCAACGGCAGCATCTCGCCCACCAGGTCGATGGAGAGAATCTGCACCGCGGTCAGCGGAATCGGCAGTCCGGCTGCAGCACCCACGAAGCCGGTGCAGACGCAGGACAGCTCGCCGATATTGGAGGTGATGGATGACAGGATCACGCTCTTCAGGTTCTGGTAAATGGTCCTGCCTTCCCGAACCGCGATGACCAGGGTGCTGAAATTATCGTCCGTCAGCACGATTTCCGCCGCTTCCTTGGCCACTTCCGAACCCTGTTTGCCCATGGCCACGCCGATATCGGCCCGCTTCAGGGAGAGGGTATCGTTGACCCCGTCGCCGGTGACGGCAACGACCTCGCCCAGGGATTTGAGCTGTTCCACCACGCGATACTTCTCCCGGGGTGAAACCCGCGACAGGATGACCGAGCGAGCTCCCAGGGCATCGCGAAGCCCGGCGTCAGGCATGTCGCGCAATTCGTCGCCGGTGATCACCCGGCCTTCGGGCATGCCGATCCGCCCGGCAATGGCAGCGGCTGTCACCGGATCGTCACCGGTGAGCATGAATACCCGCATCCGCGCGCCGTACACCGACTTGAGGGCCTCTTCGACACCCTCTCTCGGCGGATCCAGCATCGCCACCAGTCCGGCAAACACGAAGTTGTTTTCGGTATCCTCGATAGAGTAGTCCTGCTGTTCGTCGCCCAGTTCCCGATAGGCGAAGGCGATCACCCGCAGCGACTCGGCGCTGAAAGCCTCCATGCGTGCGGTGATCGCATCGCGCATGCCCGCGTCCAGGGGCAGCACTTCGCCTCCCTGCACAAGCTCGCTACAGGCTTCCAGCACGCTGGGTGTCGCTCCCTTCATGTAAGCGACTGTGCGCCCTTCTACCCTGCGCACCATGGTCATGCGCTTGCGCTGGCTGTCGAAGGCCAGTTCGGCGACCAATTCGCTGTCATTCAGGCTCTGCTCCGGCTGCAGGCCAGCCTTGAAGGCAAGTGGCATGAAGGCCGCCTCGGTCGGGTCACCGATGGCGTACCAGCCGCGGTGATCCGCATCCGGTTCATGGGTACGGCCATTACCGGCGAGCAGGCCGAGCTGGAAAAATACCTGCAGGCTGTCCAGTTCAGCCGCATCCAGCGCCCGGCCCTCGCGGAGAATCTGGCCCTCCGGCGCGTAGCCCCGGCCGCTGATCTCGTAGTCAACCCCGCCTGCCCAGGCACTCACGATCGTCATCTGGTTACTGGTGATGGTGCCGGTCTTGTCGGAGCAGATGATCGTCGTGCAGCCCAGGGTCTCCACCGAGGAAAGCCGCTTGACTACCGCGTTTTCCCGGGCCAGACGCCCCACCCCCAGCGACAGGGCAACGGTAATCTGGGCCGGCAGCCCCTGGGGTACGCAGGCCGCGGCGACGCCGATGGCGAACAGCAGGCTGGCATTGACCAGCGCAGGCAGATCCGCAAAGTCCTCGCTGCGCAGCAGCAGGTTGATCAGGAACAGTGCCAGCGCGATAACACCCGCCATCCGGGTCAACAGCCTGGCCAGGGCATTCATCTCCAGCTGCAGCGGCGAGCGGTCGCGCCTGATGCCCTGGCCAAGCTCGGCGATTTCACCGATAGCGCTGGCCATGCCGGTGGCGACGACCACGCCTGTGCCGCTGCCGCGCGCCACGGTGGTCCCCATAAAGACGAGATTGTCCTGCGCGTCGAGTCCGGCGTCGGCTGCCGGTATGGCCGCCGCGTCCTTCTCCTGGGGCAGGGATTCGCCGGTCAGCATGAAATCATTGGTGGCGAGTTCGTTGGAACTCAGCAGGCGCAGGTCGGCGGGGGCTGCCCCACCCTCCTCGATGGTCACGATATCGCCGGGGACGAGTTCGCTGGCGTCCAGTTCCAGCAGTTCGCCATCCCGCAGGACCACCGCCTGGCTGCGAATCATCGACCTGAGCCGCTCCAGCAATTGCTCGGCATGGAATTCCTGGTACAGGCCGATGGCGGCGTTGATCATGATGATGGCGACAAGAATAATTGCTCCCCGGACGTCCCCCAGATACCAGGCCAGCGCCGCGGCGACGAACAGCACCGCTATCATCAGATCCGAGAACTGGTGCAGGACTAGCTGGTACCAGGGCTGGTGGCCGGTATCCTGGAGGAGGTTGGGACCGTATCGCGACAGGCGCCGCGCCGCCTCCGCGCTGGCCAGGCCGCGCTCGGCATTGCTGGCAAGCTCATCGATAACACGCAACCCTGCCAGCTGGTGGGCGGGGGCGCTGAGCTCTGGGCCTGGCAGGCTATCCCGGGAGTGTTTCAACGAATCGACCAAGCACCTTGCGGATCAGGCTACTGCGCCTGCTGCCAGTCGCGAACCACCTTAAAACAGGCTCCAGCGGCGCAGGTCCATGGCCCGGCGCACCCGGCGCTGGGCCATTTCCTCCGCGGCCTGCCGCGGCATACAGTTGTTTTCGCGCACAATCGCCAGCACCCGCTGGGTGTTGTAGCTGATTTTCTCCTCGATAATGGCCATGGCGGCGGACTCACTGGCGCCGTGATACTCCATGGCGGCGCAAATCACGCCACCGGCATTGGCGATGAAATCAGGTATGCAAAGCACGTCACGCTGGTGCAGGATTTTTTCCGCCCCCGCCGTCATCGGTATATTGGCACCGGATATCACCATATCAGCCTGCAGTCGCGCCACGTTGCTTTCGTTGATCACGTCGGGGCGGGCGGCAGGAATCCAGATATCGCAGGGCACATCGATGATGGCCTGGGGATCGCCTTTCACGACCTCCGGCCCATCGGGATAGTCGACAACACTGCCCCCTTCTTTTTTCACGGCAAGCAAGCGCGCAACATCCAGACCCCCGGCACAGGATACCGCGCCGCGTGCGTCCGCGGCCGCAACCACGATGGCACCCTCCTCGCTGAAAAACCGCGCCGCATGGCTGCCCACGGCACCGAAGCCCTGAATGGCCACCCGGGCGCCGGCCAGCTCCCGTTCGCGGAATTCACAGGCTGCCCTGGCAGCGTGCAACAGGCCCCAGCCGGTGGCACCGATTTCATCCAGGGGAATGCCGCCCAGTTCGCGAGGCAGACCCACCGCCCTGCCGATTTCGCTGCGCACCCAGGCCATACACTCCTCATCGGTGCCCATATCGGGGCCGAAAATATACTGCTCCACTTCCGCCAGGGCGCAGGCGAAGGCGCGCACCAGGTCTTCTTTCTGCTCGCGGGGCATCGCCGGGTCGCCGTACAATACCGACTTGCCCCCGCCATGGGGCAGGTCAGCAGCGGCGTTCTTGAAGGTCATGGCCCTGGCCAGCCGCAGGCATTCCGTGGTGCTGACATCCGGCGCCATGCGCACACCGCCTATGGAGGGCCCCCGGGACACGTTGTCCACTACCAGGGTGCCGCGCAAGCCGGCGCCGGGCTCATAGACCTCGATTATCTTGAAAGGACCGAACTCGTCGTAGCTGACCTCTGCCATGCGGCCTCCACCTCCGGGGTATGCTTGCTGCTACCGCTACCAATGTAGCCTGTTTCGAGGCAACCTGGAGATGAAAACTGCGCATCGCTTGACCTGAATCACCCGGAGCACGGGAAACTCGCCGGCCCAGGCAAGCTTTCGCCCGCTGACCTATACTGGGACGAGGTGCCTGCATGGCCGGACCGGCTAACAACTATAACTACGGAGAGACCCATGTGCATACGCTTTCTTGTGCCGGTATTGCTGCTACCACTGATGCTGGGCGCCTGCAGTGAGGCGCCTGATTCCGCTCCCACACCCGGCGCAGAGACGACATCGCAGGCCCCCCCACAAACCGCAAGCGCCCGGGAGATCGCCTGGTTCGAGGGCAGCCTCGACGAGGCCTTTACCGCGGCCAAAGCCGGGGACAAGCCGCTGTTTGTCTACTGGGGTGCGCAGTGGTGCCCGTATTGCAAATATTTGCAGGCGACGATTTTCGTTCGCGATGAGTTCATCAGTATTTCGCGACAGTTCATTGCCGTGGATATGAGCAACGGTGATTCCGAGACTATCCGCCAGAGTGACCGCTTCAATATTGCCGGCCTCCCCACGGTCATCCTGTTTGCACCGGACGGGACCGAATTGACCCGGATTCCCGGGGGCATGGACATGGAGCAATATGCCAGCGTACTGGAGCTGACGCTCAATACCCTGCGCCCGGTGGCAGAGGTGCTGGCGGCGGCCAGGACGGGCGCCACACTGGCTGACGATGACTGGCGCCTGCTCGCCAACTATTCCTGGCGGAGTGACCGGGCCCGCATGCTGGAGGAGGAAGATCCAGCGGCGCTGCTGGCCCAGCTGGCTGCCGACTGTCCGGTCCGGCTCGATCTTGCCTGCAGTCGTTTGCGCCTGGCGGCGACCCGGTTCTGGCTGTCGGCCGAGGAAGAATCCCGCGATAGCGCCATTGGGGCAGAAAATTTAAAGGCATTCGTCGAGATTCTGGGCAATCCGGCCTTGCGCCCGGCCAATATGATCACCCTCGCCGACCTGGGTAGCGACGTGGTCACGGAGCTGGCCAGTGGCGAACAGCAGGCCGGGCTCCGCGCCGACCTGATGAACTATCTGCAGGCCGCCGCTGGCAACGAGAACCTGGGCCTGTTACAGCAGACGACCATCCTCTCCGGGTGGGCGGGCGTTGCTACCGCGTTGCTGGAAGAGGACCAGTCGCCGCCCGCAAAGCTGGTCGACTGGGGCCGTAACACCGCGGACGGGATGATGCAGGCCTTGACACCCTACCAGGTACACGCGGGTATCAATCAACTGTGGTTCGTCTACTACCAACTCGGCCTGGAACAGGACGCCCGCAAAGCCCTGGCAAAAGGCATCGATGAGTCGCAATCCCCCTTCTATTTCATGTCGGGCATGGCCTACCTCGAGCGCGAGGCCGGCAACAACCAGGCTGCCCTGGAGTGGTCCCGCAAGGCCTGGGAGGCTGCCGGTGAGCCCATGGACCGGGCCCGCTGGGGCAGCGGCTATATCCGTCGCCTGCTCGACCTGGCCCCGGAGCAGAGCGAGGAAGTCCAGCGAGCGGTGTCGCTGTGGCTGTCCGAGCTGGCCGCCCAGCCCTACGGCATCGAGGTATATGCAAACTCCCTGGAGCGGCTCAACACCCGGCTGGGCGAGTGGTCGGAGGAAGACCCGGCGCGCGGTGAGGTGGTCGCCGGGCTGCGTTCAGAATTGGCAGGGCATTGTGCGCAATGCCAGCCTGAGTCACCCGTGGCTGCCTGTGAGAGTGTGATGTAGCCCCGGCGACAGTAAACCCGGGCATCAGCACGGCAACCAAAGTACCGGTATGAACTGGCTGGCGCTACTCACCGATCCAGGGTCACCGCCACCGGACAGTGGTCTGAACCCAGGATCTCGTTGTGTATGCTGGCGCCGCTTACCTGCTGCTCTACCAGGGACGCGGTGCCCAGGACATAGTCAATGCGCCAGCCCACATTCCTGGCCCGGGCACCGGCACGATAGCTCCACCAGCTGTACTTCACTTCCTCGGGATGCAAGTGGCGGAATGTATCGATAAAACCCGCGTCGATAATCCTGTCCATACCGTCGATTTCCTGTTGCGTGTAACCCGCGCTCTTGTTGTAGTTCGGCTTGGGTCGCGCGAGATCGATCTCCCGGTGGGCGACATTGAAATCGCCGCACATCAGCACCGGCTTCTGCTTTTCCAGGGTTTTGACAAAGGCGAGAAAGGCGGCGTCCCAGCTTTGCCGGTAGGGCAGCCGCACCAGTTCATTGCCGGAGTTGGGGGTATATACGGTCACCAGGAAAAAGTCATCGAACTCGGCGGTCAGCACGCGGCCCTCCTGGTCGTGCTCCTCGATCCCGATATCGGCAGTCACCGCCAGCGGCGCCACCCGGGTGAGGATGGCGACTCCGGAATATCCCTTGCGAACCGCCGAATTGCTGTACACGTGGTAGCCGTCGATGCCTTCCAGGGCCGCGGAAACCTGCTCGTCCTGGGCCTTGGTTTCCTGCAGGCAGAGGATGTCGGTTTGCAGTGCGGCCAGTGACCGGGAAAAATCTTTTTTCATCACGGCGCGCAGGCCGTTGACGTTCCAGGAGGTGATCTTCATGGGTATTGGGTGTTGCGCCTGTCAGAATGGGGCGCACATTCTACCCCAGACCGGGCCGGCATTGGACGGCCTGGCCCGGGGTAGTGCCACTTAGAGGCGTTGCGCGAGTTGCAGGTTACGCTTCGCTGCCCGGGAGGCGGGGTTGAGCAGCGCCGCCCGGCGAAAGTCAGCCTCGGCCTCGTCAATGCGACCCAGCGCCAGGCGCACGGCGCCGCGGTTGTTGAGATGGCTCCACAGGTTCGCCTGGCTGCCCCGTTCCACCGCGATGTCACAGGCTGGTTCAGCGGCCTCGTAGTCACCTTGCTGGAAGTAGGCGCGGCAGCTCAGTGACTGGCTGCGTGCCAGGTGTTTGTCGTAACGGACCAGCGCGCGCTGGCTGCGCAGCAGCCTCAGGGCCAGGTCGGGCTTGCCCTGGGCAAGGGCCTTCTCAGCCCTGGCCAGGGATTTGGGCTCGTAGTGGCTCAGTACATCGGCACTGGCCGCCGCGCTCATCCAGACTGTGATGGCGATGGCCACAAGCACGCCGACGGCAGCCAGGACCAATCGATTGGGAAGAAATTGCTGTGTAAACATGGTCATTCTCCGATTTCCCCTCATGGGGTTTACGCAAGCCAAGATATAGATAAAATAAATGCATAGAAATACCGCCAATTAATATTGGGTATACATAAATGCATAGCAAAGATCCCCTCAGGGACTGGGCGGATATTCGCCTGTTCCTGGCTATACACAAACAGCGCAGCCTGGTGGCAGCCGCGGAAGTGCTGGGTTTAACCCAGCCCACGGTGGGCCGGCGCCTCGCCGCGATGGAGGAGCGCTTCGGCACTCCCCTGTTCGTGCGCTCGGGCCGGCGCATGCAGCTGACCGACGCCGGGGCCGGTATTCTGGAAAGCGCCCGGCGCATGGAGCGGGAAATGCTGGCGATCGAGCGCAGCCTCGAGGTCCACTCCACCGAGTTGTGTGGCGAGGTCATCATCTCGGCAACCGAGGGTACCGGTACCGACTGGCTGGCGCCGGTGCTGTTCGACTTCCACCAGCAATACCCGGAAATCCTGGTAAAGGTGCAGGTGGAGAACCGCGCGGTAGACCTGCTGCACCGGGAGGCGGATATCGCCCTGCGCATGGGACGTCCCTCGCAACCGGCGTTGATTGCCCGCCACCTGACCACCGTTGGCTTCGGCTTGTATGCCAGCCCCGAGTACCTGCAGCGGGCCGGGGTGCCGGGCTCTATCGAGGACCTGCAGGAGCACAACCTGGTGGCGCTGGATTCACTGCAGGGCAAAGGACCCTTTCACCCCCCTGAAGGCCTGCCGGCAGGTAATTATGTCTACTTCAGCAACAGCCTGGCGGCGCTGATGTCGGCCATAGAAGCAGGCTTTGGTATCGGTGGCCTGTCGCACCGCTGGGTGGCGATGCGCGGCAGGCTGATACGGGTGTTGCCCGAATACATCCCCAACCAAATGGAGCTGTGGCTGGTCACCCACGAGGAACTGAGGTACAGCGCCCGCATTCGCGCGGTGTCGGACTTTATCGCCGAGCGGGTGCTGGCGGATCGCAGCCTGTTTGAGCACGGCCATGCATAAAACTGCGGCCATGGCTCGCCGGCCCTGAGGGCAATGGACTACACTTGTTGTCATGAGCCAACCACAAACCGCACTGATCAGTGGCGCCTCCTCCGGTATCGGCGAGGCGCTGGCCAAAGAATTCGCCCAGGCAGGCACCGACCTGGTGCTGGTGGCCCGCACCGAGCCCAAGCTGCGACAGCTCGCCGACCAGCTCGCGGGCGACCACGGGGTGAATGTCTGGGTAGAGCCCCTGGACCTGGCCCGGCGCAGCGCCGCCGGCAGCCTTTTCTCCCGCCTGGGGGAACAGGGAATCGACATCGATATCCTGGTGAACAATGCCGGGGTACTGGAGCACGGCCCATTCGTCGGCATGGGCAGCGCCAACCTGCAGCGCATGATCGACCTCAATATCAGCGGCCTGACGGGCCTGCTGGAGCGCTTCCTGCCCGCCATGCTGGAACGGGGTTACGGCAAGGTGCTCAATGTGGCGTCCATCGCCGCATTCCAGCCGGTTCCCAGCCTCGCTACCTATGCCGCCACCAAGGCCTATGTGTTGTCACTGACCGAGTCCCTGTCCGAGGAACTCAGGGGCAGCGGTGTGACCATCACCGCCCTGTGTCCCGGCGTCACCGATACCAACATGGTCAGCACGGCCCAGCAGAAAAGCGGCGGCCTGAAAGTTCCGGGCTTCCTGATCGGCAACGTGGATGCTGTTGCCCGGCAGGGCTACCAGGCCTGCATGAAGGGCGAGGTTATCTGCGTACCCGGCACCCTGAACCAGGCGGCGACGCTCACCAGCAGTTCGGCGCCCAAATGGCTGACCCGGCGTTTTTCCGGCCTGTTGGGACGCTGGACCAGCGGCGACTGACTTCGACAAGCAACAGGGAACAATTTCATGGCGATTCAACTGCGACCTGTAGAGTACCGGCACCGCGAGGTATTGCTGGAAGGCATGCTGGCCTGGGATGATGCCCTGCCGGGGCCACGGCCCGGCGTGCTGGTGTCCCACGCCTGGGGTGGGCGCGGTGAGTTTGAAGTGGGCAAGGCCAGGGCCCTGGCCGAGCAGGGCTACGCCGGTTTTGCCCTGGACATGTACGGCAAGGGTGTACTGGGCATGGATCCGGAGCAGAACAGTGCGCTGATGGCGCCCTTTTTGGCGGACCGGGCGCTGTTACAACAGCGTATCGCGCTGGCGGTGTCGGTCCTGCGTGATCAACCGGAGGTCGACGCCGCCAACATCGCCGCCATAGGCTTTTGTTTCGGTGGCCTGTGCGTACTCGACCTCGCCCGCAGCGGCAGCGAGGTAAAAGGCGTGGCCAGCTTTCACGGCTTGTTCGATCCTCCCGGCAACACCGAGGGCAAGCGCATCAAGGCCAGGGTCCTGTGCCTGCACGGTTATGACGACCCCATGGCCCCGCCGGATACCATGACGGCCCTCGCCGCCGAACTCAGCGCAGCCGGGGCCGACTGGCAAATCCATGCCTACGGTAATACCCAGCATTCTTTCACCAACCCGGCGGCAGACAACGTCGAGATGGGCGCGATCTACAACGCCTCTGCTGATCGGCGCTCTGCCCAGGCACTGGCAAATTTTCTGGCAGAGTTATTTGACTGATCTGGTACCGACACAGGCAGCTCTCCTGGCCGGCAACCGTCAGGCGAAATGACCTGCAAGCTCGGTCACAGGACCCGGAGGCGACAGTGGGAAAAAACAGGCAGGAAGCGGAACTGGTGCGCAAGGCGCTGGCGGTAGGCGCAGTTTATGTCAAGAAACGCGGCTACGGGGAATTCGAGGCAACCGACTCCCACAAGCTCAAGGTCGAGTACCTCTACCGGGCGCTGGTTGAGGACAAGCTGATCCAGCCGCTGGCCAAGCAGGACCTCAGTATTCCCAAAATGGAGCATAAACTGGCGCTATGGATCAAACGCCAGTTGCCCGCTGATCATCCCCTGCTGGCAGAACAATAAGCGGCCAGGGTGGCGGCCGGGGAATGCTGTGGCACACTGGGCGTTCAGGTGATCGGCGCGGAGTCACATCCCTGTGACCACAGACTACAAATACAAGGCTTTCATCTCCTATAGCCGCCAGGATGAGAAAGCCGCCCGCTGGCTGCAGCGGGCCGTGGAAAATTATCGCCTGCCCAGGCACCTGGCCGCTTCGCTGCGCAAACAGGAAAGAGCCACCGCCCTGCGGCCGGTGTTCAAGGACCGGGAGGACCTGCACGCCGCGTCGGATCTGGGTGAGACCCTGCGCAAGGCCCTGGCCCAGTCCGAATACCTGATCGTCGTCTGTTCACCGAGGGCCGTCGCCTCGGAGTGGGTCAATCAGGAAATCGCCGAGTTTATCCGGCTGCGCTCGGTGGACAAGGTGCTGGCGGTTATCGTTGCCGGCGAGCCCAACGCCGCCGATTCCGGCCAGCCGCCCGAGCTGGAATGCTTCCCCGACCAGCTCAGGTTCCAGCTGGACGCCGACGGCACCCTCAGCAACCGGAAGCGGGAACCACTCGCCCCGGATCTTCGCCCGGGTGGCGACGGCCGCAGACTGGTGCGGCTCAAACTGGTAGCGTCCCTGCTCGGCGTCGACCTCGACCAGTTGATTCAGCGCGAGGCCCAGCGGCGGGTACAGGTCCTGGCTTCTGTGACCGTGTTTGCGCTGGCGATGGCAGGGGTGCTGCTGTTCCTGACCGTGCAAACCCTGCGCGCCAACCAGGTCGCCGAGGCGCGGCGCAATTCCGCCGAAAGCCTTATTGAGTTCATGATCAGCGACCTGCGCGACCAGCTGGAACCGGTGGGCCGGCTGGCGGTGCTGGACTCGGTGGGCGCCCGCGCCCTGAAATACTATGAGGGGCTGGGTTCAGAGCACATGAACGCGGACTCACTGGGGCGCAGGTCACGGGCCCTGTTACTGCTCGGCGAGATCCAGCGCGGCAAGGGCAACCTGTCGGGCGCGGCGGACATTTTTTCCCAGGTTGCCGCCGATACAGGAGCACTGCTGGACGCCGGCCCTGACAATACCAAACGCATCTTCGATCACGCCCAGAGTACCTTCTGGCAGGGCTACATTGCCTGGGAAAACCTCGACTTCGACCAGGCCTCCAGGCACCTGACCGAGTACCTGGCGCTGGCCCGGCGACTGAATGACATCGAGCCAGACAATCCTGACTGGCAGCTTGAGCTCCACTACGCCCACAGCAGCATGGGCGCCCTCTACTACCAGCAGGGGAACTGGCAGCAGGCCCAGCTCCAGTTTGGCCAGTCCCTGCGGCTGATCGAAGCCCTGCTCAATGCGCGGCCCGGTAACCCGGAGTACCTGCGCATTTACGCCGAGGAGGCGTCGTGGCTGGCGAGCACCTACCTGGCGTCAAACCAGTATGCGAAGTCGGCCGAGTTCAACGCCCGCGAGTACGAAACCTACCAGCGGCTGCTGCGACTCGCCCCCGACGACCGCACGGTGCAAAGCCGCATGGTGACGGCCCTGGAAACCCGCGCCACCCTGCAACTCAAGC
Source organism: Seongchinamella sediminis (assembly GCF_003457605.1). GTDB lineage: Bacteria > Pseudomonadota > Gammaproteobacteria > Pseudomonadales > Halieaceae > Halioglobus > Halioglobus sediminis. Next base: position 17,767 of record NZ_QRAN01000021.1, on the reverse strand, counting down.
AGGGTGACAGCGAGCAGGCCGGGCACACCCTGGCAGCGGGCGAAGCCCAGGCTGCCGTGCTCGTCGACCTCGACCCGGAAAACGCGGACTACTGGAAATCCTACGTGTTCATGAGCGCCCGGCTGGCCCTGCTGCATATTTCCACCGGCCGCCTGCAGCGGGCGCCCGGGTACCTCGACAGGTGCCGGGAATCAAGCCTGTCCCTGCGCTCACTGAACGCCGATTCCAGCAGATGGCTGCTCTCTGGCTACACCCAATGCCAGATCGCCGCGGTGCGCTACTGGCTGGCCATGGATGACAGCGAGCGCGCAACCTCCCGACTACAAGCGCTGGCAAGCACCCACGCCGGACTGCCCGAACAATTGCGCTCCCATCTCCTGTACCCGGATGTGAGCGCAGCAATCGCGCTGTACCGCGGCGATATAGCCAGGCTCCAGGGTGAGCTGCCGCTGGCGATGTCCCACTGGAAGCGCGCGTTGGCAATTCTGGACGGGGTGCCCCGGCCTACCCACGCCCAGTCCCATCTCAGGTTTAACGCACTGCTGCGACTGGGAGATAGCAGCGCGGCAGAACAACTTGGCCGCCGACTGGTCGATGAGGGTTACCGCAACCACGAATTGACCGGCGACTATCGCCGCCTGGCACCGTAAGAGCTCGCCACTACCGCGCCAGCAATTCTCACCCCGGCATGTGCTGGCTGGCATATCCGCCAGACTGGGCTAGGCTTAATTTCCGGCGTCAGCCAACCGGCGGCCACATAACTTGACAGGGAACTGCGAGGATTCAGACATGGGAACACTTGTAATCGATGTGACAAACAACGGCACATCCGCGACCTACGCGAAAGTATCCGGGCCGGGCAGCGTGGGCGCCGACGGGGAAATCAATTTCCAGGGCCAGGGCGCGGGGCAACAAAGCATCACCTGGAACCTCGCCAGTGGCACCTTCTCCAGCCCGCCGATCACCATGACAGACGCCAATGGCAACAGCCTTCCCAATGGCGGTGCGGGTGCCGAGTTCAGCTGGCCGGAAACCGGCGGCGGTGCCAGTCTGACCATTACCGACCAGGATGACTCCGGCGGCGCGCAGTACAACTACTGCCTGAAGACATCCGCCGGCGATCTCGACCCGAAGATCATCAACCGACAGTAGGGGCAGCCGTTCCTTTCCCGGCCGCGGCGGACCACAGCTACCGGGCCCCGCGGCAATCCGCTCAGTCGAGATCATCGTCCCGCGTCAGCGGGACGAAACGCACCGGCAATACCGAGCGCCTGGAGGCCTCGCCGGCCGCGCCCGCCTCCACCAGCAGCAGTTCCTGGAAGCCGTGCTCCGCGCCCACGGGGATGACCAGTTTCCCGCCGGGTTTCAGCTGTTCGAGCAAAGGCGCCGGAATGGTTTCCGGCGCAGCAGTCACGATTATTTTGTCGAACGGCGCCTGCCCCGGCCATCCAGCGTACCCGTCACCGGTGCGCACGGTCACATTGGCGTAACCCAGTCGCTGCAGTACGTCCGCCGCCCCCTCCGCCAGCTGCCGGTGGATCTCGATGCTGTATACATGCGCCACCAGTTTGGCCAGTACTGCGGCCTGGTAGCCGGAACCAGTACCCACTTCCAGCACCCTGTCACCGGGCTGCGGATCCAGCAGGTCGGTCATGAGAGCGACAATCAGGGGCTGGGAAATCGTCTGCCCCGCAGCGATGGGCTGCGGCGAGTTCTGGTAGGCCAGGTGACGGTGGGCGGGCGGCACGAATTCCTCCCGCGGCACGGCGCCCATCGCCGCCATCACCGCCGGGCTCAATTCACTGCGGCCGGTATAGCCGGCGGAGTCGCGCACCGACTGCCGGATAGCCTCCAGCATGGCCTCCCGCTGTGCCTGGCTGTCGCCGGCGTTGGTCTGCAATGACATAAGCACAACCATGAGCAGCACCGGCATCAACCAGCGCCCTCTCCCATCCGATCTGTCCATAGCCTGATTCTAGACCGCCGGGGCGAAAAATTCCTGTTGACAGACTAGCGGGTGATGATGATGGGACAAAAACGCCTGCGGGCCGGAATTTTTCCCCCGCGGGGCGGTCACACAATCATGAACAGACGCACCCTGCTTGGCGGATTTATGTCCCTGCCTCTGGCCTTGGCCCTGCGACCGTGGCCGGTCGGCGCGACTTCGTCCGCCGACATCGAGAGCATGCAGCAGAACTGGCGCGAGCTGTTGCCCCCGGACTTTTCACCGCCCGACGCCAACGACACTCTGCAACGCAGCGCGGAGGAGTGGCGTCGACTGCTGTCAAAGCAGGCTTTCCATGTGTTGCGCGAGGAAGGCACGGAACGCGCTTTCACCAGCCCCCTCAATGACGAACACAGGGCCGGCCTCTTCCTCTGCGCCGCTTGCAACCTGCCACTGTTCAGTTCGGCAATGAAATACGACAGCGGTACCGGCTGGCCCAGTTTCTTCACCCATATCCCCGCAGCGATGGGCACCAGGACCGACTTCAAGCTGATCTGGCCCCGCACCGAGTACCACTGCATCCGCTGCGGCGGGCACCAGGGTCACGTGTTCAAGGACGGTCCGCCGCCGACCGGGGAGCGCTGGTGCAATAACGGCGTGGCTCTGAGGTTCCTGCCCTCAGCCTGAGGAATCACCCTCGCTGTCCGGCGCTGGCAGGGGTTCAGGCTTGGAGATCAATACCGCGAACCAGGCGCTGCCGGGCTGCTGCTCGGCGACAAACTTGATCACCATGGTCAGCGGCACCGACAGCAGCATCCCCACCGGGCCGAACATCCAGCCCCAGAAAATCAGTGACAGAAACACCGCCAGTGTCGACAGCCCCAGGCGCTGGCCCATAACCCGGGGTTCGATCACATTGCCCACCAGGGTATTCACCAGCAGGTAAAGCAGCAGCATCAGGCCCGTGAGCAGCGGATCACGCTCCAGCAGGGACAGCAGCACCGCCGGCACCGCGGCGATAAACGAGCCGATGTTGGGGATGAAATTCAGCAGGAAGGCGAGAAACCCCCACAACAGGGCGAACTGCACATCCAGCAGCCACATACCGGTGCTGATCAACAGGCCGGTGAGCAGGCTGAGCAGGGTCTTGGTGGTTACGTAGCGGTTCATGGAGACCGCCAGCACCGACAAGCCGGCAATACGCTGGCTGTTTTCCGGGGTCCGCCCCGCCGCCAGTTTATCGCCCAGCGAACTGGCGTCGGCAAGCATGAACACGACGGTGAGGATAATCAGCAGCAGGTTACTGAGGGTATCTCCCAGGCCGGACAGGAACCCGGCGAAAAAACCCATTGCCGATCCGGGATCCAGCGCACTGGAGAGCGCATCGCCACTGATCTCGATACCCCGGTTGTCCAGCCAGTCCAGCCAGCCCCGCAACAGATTCCGCAACTGCTCTTCGTAATCCGGCAGGATCTGCACGAAGCCGCTGATTGTCGAGCCCAGCAGGACAAACACCAGGGCGATGAATAACAGCGCGGCGGAGGCAACGATGGACACCGCCAGCCAGTTGGCCACCCCGCGTTGACGCAGGCGGGTGATCGGTGAACTGAGAATGGTCGCCATGAACAGCGCCAGCAGGAACGGCACCAGCAGGTTGGACGCGTAGCGGGCGCCGGCGAGCACAACCACCAGCGCGGCCAGGGTCAGCAGTGTGTCGCGCACCGGTTTGCTGCCGGGAATGGACCTTGATAGGGACATAGACTAACTCTTGAACAGGTTTGTCTATAATACAGGCTCCGACCCTCGGGCAAAGCAATATCAGGCAAAACTGGACGCATCGTCGGCTGGAACAGGATACTCAACGCAACAGCCAGGCAGCGAGCACATGAAATTCAGCAAGCAGCGTATGATCGGAATAGTCATCACATTCTTTTACATCACCGGTATTGTGATGGCCATGCACGCGGCACTGACTACCCGGACCTCGACAGGTGCCGTGGCCTGGACCGTGTCGCTGGTGAGCATGCCTTTTGTCGCCGTCCCTGCCTACGCCGTGTTTGGCCGCAACCGTTTTGAAGGCATGCTCGAGGCCTTCGAGGAACGGGCCGACGAGATCGATCGCCTGCTGGATGAGTACGGCCAGGACCTGGCTCCGTGGGAGCTGCCGAAGAGCGAAGTCCCCTCGTGGCAAAACGCGGTGTACCAGCTGTCTGACAATGCCCCCGTTGGAGGCAACGCGGTAGAGCTGCTGGTCGATGGCGCTGACACCTTCGACAGCATCCTCGCGGGCATCGCCGGGGCGGAGCACTACGTTCTGTTCCAGTTCTACATGATCCACGATGACGGCCTCGGCAACCGGGTCAAAAACGCGCTGGTGGAGCGGGCCCGCGCGGGGGTGCAGGTAATCGTCCTCTATGACGAGGTAGGCAGTTCCGGTCTGCCGGAGACCTACGTTCAGAGTCTGCTTACCGCCGGCGTCGAGGTCAGTTCCTTCAAGCCAACTCAGGGCTGGGGCAACCGCTTCCAGCTCAATTTCCGCAACCACCGCAAAATGGTGGTGGTTGACGGCAAAAGCGCCTGGATTGGCGGTCACAACGTGGGCGACGAGTACCTGGGGCTGGACCCGGACTTCAGCCCCTGGCGCGACACCCACGTGAAAATCGAGGGCCCCGCGGCACTGCAGGTGCAACTGGCGATACTGTCCGACTGGTACTGGGCAACGCGCAGGATCCCGGACTTGAACTGGACGCCGGCACCCGGGGGCGAACAAACGGTCATGATCCTGCCCACGGCACCCACCGGGCAACTGGAGAGAGCGAGCCTGTATTTCGTGGCCGCGCTCAATAGTGCCCAGGAGCGCATCTGGCTGTCTGCGCCCTACTTCGTCCCTGACGAGGCTGTTATGAAGGCACTGGTCCTGGCGGCCCTGCGCGGTGTTGACGTGCGCATCATTACCACCGGCAAACCGGACAGCCTGCCCGTTTACCTGGCGGCATTTCATTACATTGAAAAACTGCGCGGCCTGGGTATTCGCTTCTACGCCTACACACCCGGCTTCCTTCACGAAAAAGTCATGCTGATCGACAAGCGGGTGGCCAGCGTCGGCACCCACAATTTCGATAACCGTTCGTTCCGCCTGAATTTCGAGGTGGCCGCCATTATCGTGGACGAGCAATTCGCGACCGAGATGGCGGCGATGTTCGAACGGGACTTTGCCCACGCCGAGCCGATAGACCCGGACACCCTGGCCCAGCGTCCCCTTTGGTGGCAGCTGGGCGTGAAACTTTCGCGACTGGCCTCGCCGGTTCTCTAGGGCCGGGCGCCAGCGACCACTCCGCTTGTAGAAATTACCAGGGCTTTGCAGTTTTTACACGGCCCCGAGCCAGGCGACAGCACCTCTGCCCTCCCCGGCGCTATTTGATTTTTGCAGTGATAACAGAGGCTTGCGGCCGTATTATTGCTGTCTTCGACTGCTGGCATAGTTGTTGCTGCCAATAAGATGAGTTGTCACTACAGAGGAGGCTTTATGAGCAGCTTCGCTACCGACGTGGTCGTTGCGCAACAACCCATGTGCGAGCGCGAAACCATTGAGCGGGCGGTGCAGACTCTCGACCAGGCACTGCACGATTCAGCAGCGCCAGCACACGCCGGCGACCCACAACTGAGGCTGGCACTTAACCGCAGCGGGCAACATACAAGCAGCAGGGGGCGTCAGTCATGAGGAGTTTCGCCAGCGCCTTCTCCGCTTATCGCGCCACTGACGGGCATACTGCCCGCATCAGCAAGGGCAAGGACGGGCCATCGCTCCATGCGCGCCGCCGGGCCCTGCTGCGCGAGGGCAAAATCGCCCAGGCGGCGGCGATACGCAAAGCCCACAAACTGCAGGGCAAGCCCTGATACTGACGGCAGGCGTCGACATTCGCCGGCCATCACAATTCATCAAATCCTGGGCGGGAGATTTCAACTTTGCCGGGAATCGGCAATAATCTCCCCATGACTGGCCATTTTTTGCTCAGGAACATGAGCACCAACGAGAGCATCCCCCTGATCGCCGACTCCATTACCCTGGGGCGCAAGCGGGACTGTGAGATTGTGGTCGATTCCACTGAGGCCTCGCGCCGTCACGCCCGCATCCGGGTTGCTGGCGACCGGCTTACTATCGAGGACCTGGAGTCCACCAATGGCACGCTGGTCAACCGGCGACGCCTGCGGCAACCGGAGCAGCTGCGCGCGGGCGACATCATCGCCATTGGCCAGCAGCACTTCATGGTCGTGGCCCCGGACAGCGATTCCCACCTCACCCTCCTCGGCGGCCGCCTCGCGCCTGCCGACGCTAACTATGTCCTCGACCAGGACGATCCCAGCGCCACCGGGATGCGCATGCCCTTCCCCATGCCCCCGGGCTGGACTGCGGAAGATGTTGCCCTGGTCGGCAAACCCGCGGCGCGCGAGCCGCTGGACATCCTTGCCGAGGAAATGACCCGCCAGTCGATCGCGGGAGATCATACCGATGGCGTGTTGATGGTCGTCAGCGACCAGGGCCGCAACACGCTGTTTCCCCTGAAAGCCGGCCAGAGCGCCTGGGTAATCGGCCGCTCGGCTGGCAGCGATGTGGCCATCGACGAGGCAACCATCTCATCCAGGCACGCCCTGATTTCCCGCGACACCGGCCAATGGTTTGTCGCGGACAGTAATTCCACCAATGGCACCCGGCTGAATGGCAAACCGGTCGCCAGGGCCGCGCTGGAAGACGGCGACGAGTTGCGCCTGGGCAAGGTCAGGCTGCTGTTCATGTCGATACAGCACGCCGCCGCGCCAGGTTGAAGTCTAGGCGTTAAGCCGCTGCAGTTGCGCGCGCACCCAGTCCACCACCTCGAGGTAATTGTCGCTCAGGTGGGACTGGAGGTGGTCCAGCGCCCGGCAGAGGTACTCAATACTGCCGTCATTGATGTTGATATGGCCGACTTTCCGCCCCGGCCGCACCGCCTTGTTGTACCAGTGCAACTGGGTATCTGCGTAGCTGAGCCAGGACTCGTCGTAGTCGATGCCGATCAGGTTAATCATCACCGAGGTATTGCGCACAATGGGCCTGGGCAGCGGCAGCCGGGTAATCGCCCGCAGGTGCATCTCGAACTGGCTGATACTGGCCCCGGCCTGGGTCCAGTGGCCGCTGTTGTGCACCCGTGGCGCCAGTTCATTGACAATCAGTTTGTCACCGATACGGAAGCACTCCATCGCCATGACGCCCACATACTGAAGCTCGTTGAGGATGGCGCCCAGCATCTCCTCGGCCTGGGCCTGGAGGTGCTCGAGACGCGGCAAAGGCGAAATTGACGCCATCAAAATGCCATCGACATGCAGGTTGAGGGTCAGGGGATAAAAGACCAGCTCGCCGCTGTCGGTACGGGCGCCCACCAGTGACATTTCCTCGTCGAAGGGGCATTTCTCCTCGGCGATTGCGCTGTTTTTCCAGTCACCGGGAATCTCATCGTTCTCGCTTTGCTTCAGCCACAACTGGCCACGGCCATCGTAGCCACCGGAACGGCGCTTGAGCAGGACGGTATCCCCCAGGGCGGCAAAGCACTGCGCGGCGTCAGTGGCCGCAGCCACGTTAAGCCACTTCGCAGTGGCGACCCCCAGGGAATCAATCAGCTCTTTCTGCGTCTTGCGATCCGCGGTGCGGCCGAATACGGTGCTGTTGCGGAAATTGGGGTGGGCCTGCAAGGCCATGCCGGAGGGGGTTTGCGGCCACAGTTCGCGCTCGGCGGTAACGATGGCATCGTCACCCAGTGCTGGTGCCGCAAGATCGGGATCATCCACATTGACCGGGTGCACGTTAATACCCAGCGGCGTGCCGGCATACTTCATCATCCGGCCCAGTTGTCCGGCGCCAATCACCCAAACGTCTTTCATGGTAACTGTGGCTCTCTACTGCTCGCGTGGATCGGGATTATCAAGTACGTCCTGTGTTTGCTGCGCACGGAAGGAACCGAGCCTGTCCGCAAGCAGAGCGTCGTGCAGGGCCAGGATCTGGCAGGCCATCAGGCCGGCGTTGAAAGCACCGGCGCCTCCAATAGCCAGCGTGCCCACGGCCACGCCGCGCGGCATCTGCACGATGGACAGCAGGCTGTCCTGGCCATTCAGGGCCTTGCTCTGCACGGGCACGCCCAGCACCGGCAATGGGGTCTTGGCGGCAATCATACCGGGCAAGTGGGCGGCTCCACCGGCACCGGCGATAATCACATCGAAGCCGTTGTCCCGGGCACTGGCGGCAAAACTCATCAATTTGTCCGGGGTGCGGTGGGCCGACACCACTTCCACGTGGTAATCGACACCGAGTCGATCCATGATTCCGGCGGCCTCACTCATGGTTGGCCAATCGCTTTTTGAGCCCATGACCACGGCAACTTTCGGCTGGTTTGTGGCTGTCATTCCTTATCCTCTCTGCTGCGCCTTGCGAGCACGCAATTAACGGGCTGAAACCGGGAAAAGACCACGCCTGACGATGATGTCATCGCCCTGGACAATGCACAATTGACGAGGGATGCGGGCCGCTGGCTGCTGCCGTACAGGGCTTTCAGCGCCAGCGGCGGATTATAAACGCAGTTCAGGGGGGAAACAAAGGACCGAAATCCGGCTGATTGGCTGGCGTTAAGGGGTGTTCTTGTAAATAAGGCCTCCCTTCATGATGAGGTCGAATTTGTCTTCGTATTCGGTCATGACTGACATATCCTCCAGCGGATTACCGTCAATCAGCAGCAGGTCCGCATGCGCCCCTTGCTCGATTACACCGAGTTTACCGGGATAGGGATTGCGCCGACCGGAGAGCGCGAGCAAGCTGCCCGCCTTTGAGGTTGCCTGACGCAGGATTTCGACATTGTCGAACCACCTGGTCCGCAGCGTGAATTCCTCGTTGGCGCGTCTGCCTGGGCACCCACCTGGCGAGACTGGAAATGCGGGTCATGTTCGAGGAAATCATCCCCCGCCTGCGCCACCCGAAACTGACCGGCCCGGTGGAATACACCCGCTCGAGCCTGGTAAAGCGGCATCAAGTGCATGCCCATCACCTTCGACCCGGAAGTGAGGTCAGGCGAGGCAGCGGCCTGAGCCGGCGTTTGTGGCAAGCGGAGATTCACCACAGACTGTATCGAAGGCACGGCAGAACACGGATTTACTGTCATCGGTCTCGGTGCAAAGATCTGCAAGCGAAACCTGTCCGCCGCACACTCGCCGAGCTAATAACCCTGCTCGTGTCGACTCAGCGTCACAGAGGGTAACTCGCCAAAAAGCTGCCGATACTGCGCAGAAAAACGCCCGAGTTCGGTAAAACCATAGCTTAGCGCGGTCTGTTTGATACCACCCCGGTCATTGTCGGCGTGAAGCAGGCACGACCGCGCCCGCGTGAGTCGGCGTTTCTGGAAGTAAGCCAGAGGGGGCAGGCCACAGACACTGTTGAAGGCCTTGTACAGCGAGGTCTTGCCGACGTCCGCCGCTGCACAGAGATCAGCCAGGGAAACTGGTTTTCCCTCAGCAGCCATAAAACGTTCCTCGGCGAGGCGGACAATGTGGTTCGGGCAATGGGATCGGTCGACGCGCGAAACCGGTCGTGTCGGGGAGTGCAGGTAGGCGTCTGTCAGCAACGCATACACCTCGTTGAGGATGCTGTGTTGATTATATTCCAACGGTGCATTGCATACACTTTGGGTGATCGCTGTGAGGCGGCTTGCAACGGCCCCCACCGCCGCCTCACCCAGATACATTTCGCGATCAAGCAGTCGGATATCATCGACATCGACTCCACGCAAAGCGGCAAGCGTGTCTACAAATGGAGCGCGCGGCATTGTCACCCCCAGGATGACACGGCTCTTGGAATGCAAATGCAGGCAGTCGAGATCGCCCGGCATATAAATGGCCGACTTGTTTACCCTTTCACCGTTGAGGAAAAGATCGCCCGCCCACGACAGCGGGATAACGAACCCGATGTAGTCGGGATTCAACACATTGACGCCCGCTGACTCCACATCGATGCCCAGCCGAACAAGCCCTATATCGCCCACGGTTGCAATCTGCACATCGACCAGGTGCTCCCCCCGGCCAATCTGCACAAAGAAGGATTCCCTCACCGGCAGATTCACTTTGCCGGGATCATAGTTCGCACTTTTGTCCTTTCGACACGCCCTGATCGGGCTCTCAACGTTTGGAAGCGCGCCATTCACAGCAGCCTTGCCTCGCAGATTTCATTGGTGTGACACCACCTTCAGTGGGTAGCGCGGAAGATATGCATATATGTTCATGGTTAATGTAGCAGAAGAATGTGAAAGAATCTTGGAAATGATCTGCCAGTCCCCCCAGCGCATTCAATTCCAGCCTGCTGGCAGGCGGTACCGACTTTCCAACTCTCGGTGCGTAACCAGGTCCCTTAAGCGTGGCCGCCAGTCTCAGTGCCATGCGCCAGTAGCTCTGGGCTTTTACGCTGTAGTAAAGGAGTTAAGAGTTTCATGACCAAAGCGGGAATTTTCCAGGATTTTAGCTACAGATACGCGGCAGGTTATCGCAGCCGCCTGTGTCACCGCAGCCCGCCGGGGTTGACAATAACCGCCCCGCTGGCGGCAATAATGCTTATGCAATCTTTACCCGCCAGCAGCCAGGGCATGTCCATAGAGGAATTGCAGGCTGAGCTGCGGGCGATGCAGGTAAAAATGCAGGAAATGCAGGCTATGCAGGCCCGCATGGAGCTAATGCAGCGGGAACTGGATCTCCTGCGCGCCAGGGATGCCGGCCAGCAGGCCCAACTGGACACCCTGGTGGTGCACGGCAATGACGCGGACCACTGGGCCAAAGTGGTTAGCCCGGCTACACAGGCCGTCAATCAAGCGGATATAGACGAACTCCTGGAAGTAAATACCGAAAACATTCTCGCCAATATGCCACTGGGCGGGCTGGGTCGCGGTGAGCTCAATGACCCAGACTTTGAAAAATCCGTGCCGCTGTTCGGTTCGGACTTCAGGTTCTCGCTCGGTGGCTACGCCAAGACCGACCTGATCTTCGACTTCGATGGTGTGGGCGATCCATACCAGTTCGTACTGTCGGAAATTCCCGTCAACGACTCACCCCAGGGCGGCAGCTACAGCGAGTTGCACATCCGGGAGAGCCGCACTCACCTGGAAATCCGCAACGTCAACTCCCCCTACAAGGTCGACAAGTTCTACCTGGAGTTCGACTTCTTCGATGGCAAGGACAGCACCAATTTCCGCCTGCGCCACGCCTATATGCAATTCGGGCAGCTGCTGGCGGGGCGCACCTGGAGTATTATTACTGAGCTGCGCGCCCTGCCCCTGATCCTGGACTTCGCCGCCGGGGACGCCATCCTGGGTGGCCGCTCGGAGCAGATCAAGTGGGATGGCGACAAGATTTTCGGCGTGCTCGACTGGGCAGTCGGCCTGGAGGCCTACGACGACACCCGCATCGTAACGCCCGATAGCCTCGACGGCCAAGGACTGGCCCGGGCCGACGCCCCGCGTCTATCGGGTGGGCTCAGTTACCCCTGGGACCATGGTGTGGTCAGCGTTGGAGCCGCCCTCAATGAAGTGCGCTTCAATGGTAAACACGGCCAGGATGACGCCTCCGAGCTGGGCTGGACCGCAGTCATCGGCTCCCGCTTTTACCTGGACCCCGACAACCGGCACTTCCTGGGCTTCAACGCCGGCTATACCGACGGTACGGTGGCAGACATCATCGCCTTTGCTAATGCCGGCACGCCCAATGCCGCCCTGACTGAAGACGGCGAGCTGGAGCTGGCCACGGGCTGGAACGCCAACATCGGCCTGCACCTGGACCTTCCCGGCAAGTTTTCATCCAATTTCCACTATGCCTACACCCGGCTCGAGGACATTCCTGAACTGTTCCAGGCGGACGAAATGGCGGAAGCCTGGGCGGCTCACGCCAACCTGATTTATGACTTTGACCCGCGTTTCCGGGTTGGCCTGGAGTACATGTGGGGCGCTCAGGAAATCGTCTCCGGCGACGACGGTGAGGCGTCGCGCCTGCAGTTCAGCACGTTCTATTACTACTAACCATGGAAAATTTTAAAGGATATATTATGACTGTTTTTCGTCGGGGCTCTGGACCTAAAGTGTCACCACTTCTGGTGCTGTCTCTCTCCCTCCTGGCCTGGCCCGCATTAGGCGAGGAAGAAATGAGCGCCGATGAATTGGCGAAGGAGTTGGCTAACCCCAATACCTCTCTGGGTACCCTGAACTTTCCCATTGACTACGTCAGCTATAAGGGCGATGCGCCGGGGGCGGATGGCCATGACTCCTGGCGAATCGGGTTCCAGCCGGTACTGCCCTATAAGCTCGGCGAAGGCGTCAATTTATATGCCAGGCCATACATCCCTATACTGATTGATCAGCCGATCCCGGTTGTTGGGGGTGGCGACGTGGCTCCGACCCCCGCTGACGAGTTCGGCATTGCCGGCACTTCCGCCTTTATGGATTCCGATGTCGAGCTTGGTGATATCAGCTTTGATGTGGCTATCGGCAAAACTTTTCCCAGCAAAACCGTCTTCGTCGGCGGTGTTGTCGGCACCCTGGATACCGCTACAGACGACGCCGTCGGCCTGGGCCAATACCTGCTCGGGCCTGAGGTCATGGTAGCGCAGGTGTTCGACTGGGGCGTGCTGGGCACCCTGATAACGCACCAATGGGATGTTGCCGGCGATGATGACTTCGACACCAGCATCACTGGCGGCCAGTATTTCTACACCATCAACCTGGGCGGCGGCTGGCAGATCCAGGGTTCGCCCACCTTCAGCTACAACCATGAAGCCGCCCGCGGCGACGAAAAATGGGCGTTTCCCCTGGGTACGGGCATCGCCAAGACCACCATGATCGGCAAAACGCCCTGGAAGTTCAGCCTGCAGTATTGGCACTATATAAAACAGTCGGACGCCATTGGTCCGGACTACCAGATTCGGTTCTCATTTGCGCCAGTGGTTCCCCTGCCCTGGTAATTACTGACCTAAGGAATTCAGTGGAGATATCTTGATGACGATGAGAATACGCGCCCTTTTACTGTTGATAAGCACATTCCTCGCCTTGTTCAGTTTTTCTGTCCAGAGCGAGAGCAAAACGCCCGTCACCCTGATCACCAATGCCGACGTGTTCGATGGTGTAAACGAGAAACTCATCAAGGATACTGACGTTCTCATTGAAGGCAATCTGATCAGACAGATAGGCCGGGATATGGAGGTGCCCGCTGACGCAATCGTCATCGACGCGGCCGGCCGCACGATGATCCCCGGCCTGATAGATACGCACTGGCACATGACGATGGCGGAGATCCCCCAGACCGCCATCCTATTTGGTGATATGTCCGAGGTCGCCATTCGCGGCGCGCTTGCCTCGGAGCCGACCTTGCTGCGGGGTTTCACCACGGTTCGCAACCTGGGGGGCAATACCTTTGCCATCAAGAAGCTGATCGACGAAGGCACGCTGGTCGGTCCCCGGATTTTTCCCTCGGGTCCTGTTATGAGCCAGACCGGTGGCCACTACGATTATCGCCTGCCCTTTGAGGTGCCGGCGGAATCCACCATGAATTACTGGGGCCGGAACGGGTTCATGGTGATCGCCGACGGCGTCCCCGAAGTGCAAAAAAGGGCGCGGGAGATATTCCGCATGGGCGCCAGCCAGATCAAGTTCGCGGCGGGCGGCGGCGTGGCCTCGGTCTATGACCCGGTGGATGTCCGCCAGTACTCACTGGAGGAGATGAAGGCGATCGTGGACGTAGCGAAAAGCTACAACAGTTATGCGGCAGTGCACGTATTCACTGACGAGGCTGTGGAAATGGCCCTAGAGGCTGGCGTGATGTCCATGGACCACGGTTTCCTGATCAGCGAAAAGGTTTTGAAGAAAATGAAGGCGAAGGGAGCCTGGTTGAGCATTCAGCCGCTACTGAACGATGAGGACGCCTTTGACTTCTCCGCCAACCCGGTGGCACAGAAAAAGTGGATTGAGGTGACAGATGCGACCAACACGATCTATCCGCTGGCCAAGGAGGTTGGTGTCAATATCGCTTTTGGCACCGATCTGCTGATGGACAAGGAATTGGCGGCCAAGCAGGGCAAGTTTCTGGCGAAACTGGGTAACTGGTTCACCGGCTACGAGGCGCTGAAGATAGCCACCTCAGAAAATGCCAGGCTGCTCGCCCTATCCGGGCCGCGCAGTCCCTACCAGGCAGGCCCACTGGGTGTGCTTAAGGAAGGCGCCTATGCCGACCTTATCCTGGTTGACGGTAACCCGCTGGAGAATCTCGACCTGGTCGCTAACCCGGAGGACAATTTTGACCTGATCATGAAGGATGGTGAGGTATTCAAAAACACACTGCATTGAGCACGGGGCGCGGTGGTCGCTAGAACGAGCGAACATCCATCAAAATCACACTATGTAGGGAAATATCATGAAACAGCTATTAGCAAAAGCTGCAGTATTTTCAGCGGTCCTGGTAACCGCCATGGGCGGCTACGCGAACGCACAGGAGGGACCTTTTGGCTATGGCAATAAGCATGAGCATGTCGTCATCCGCGGCGCCCAGGTGTTCAGCGGCTGTTCAGAGCAGTTGGCTGATGCCGACGTGCTGGTGTCGGGTAATATGATCGAGCGCATTGGGCCCGATCTGGCGGCGCCTGAAGGCGCGGTCGAGATCAATGGTGAGGGCCATACCCTGATACCGGGCCTCATTGACGCGCATTGGCACGGAATGTATGCAACCGCCACCATTGTCGAAATGATGACAACCAACGAGGGCTACTGGAACCTGAAGACCTCGGTTGCGCAGCGCGACGCGCTTTATCGCGGTTTCACTACCGTCCGCGATACCGCCGGCCCCATGTTTGATATTGCCCGGGCGACCGACGAAGGACTGATCGTGGGGCCGAGACTCTTTCCTTCGGGCCCGGCCATATCACAGACCGCCGGCCACATGGATTTCCGCATGACGCGGGACGTGCCGGCCACACCGGACAAACTCCACCCTTTCGAGACCGCAGATCAGTTCTATATCGCGGACGGTGTGCCCGAGGTGCTCAAGCGCGTGCGCGAGGTACTGATGCAGGGGGCCACCCAGATCAAGCTGATGGCGGGCGGCGGCGTGACCTCGTCCTACGACCCGATTCACACCAAGCAGTTCACCAGGGAAGAACTGAAGGCTGCTGTGGAAGCGGCGGATAACTGGGGCACCTATGTGTTGACCCATGCGATCAATAACGAGGCTGTTGAGCACTCCATCGATGCCGGCGTGAAAAGCATCGAGCACGGCCATATGGCTACCCTGGAGAGCCTCAAGCGAATGAAGAAAGAAGGCGTCTGGCTCAGCATGCAGCCTTTCATGGACGATGAAGACGCGCCCGCACTGAACGAGTTTCAGAAAGAGAAATACCTGTCCGTCATTCACGGTACGGATTTTGTCTATACCAACGCGAAGAAACTGGGCGTGAAGATTGCCTTCGGTACCGACACGCTATTCAGTGCTGACCTGGCCAAACGCCAGGGCGCGCAGCTGGCGAAACTGAAGAAGTGGTTTACCCCGTTTGAAGCCCTGAAAATGGCAACTTGTGACAACGCCGATCTGCTGAAGCTGTCGGGCAAACTGACCCCCTACCCTGAAGGCCCGCTGGGGATAATCGACGAGGGCGCCTACGCCGATATGATCCTCGTGGACGGCAACCCCCTGGAGAATCTCGACCTTGTCGGAGACCCGGAGAACAAGTTCAAGCTGATAATGAAGGATGGCACGATCTACAAGAACACGATGCAATGATCACCCGCAATATGTCTTTCCTGTCCAATTCGTTTAGTAAATGAGGTTAACCCAGCATGAAATCGTTTAAACACAGTTTGTTGTATTCAGTGCCCGCTGCGCTGCTTGGCATTGGCCTGTCTGTTTCGGCATGCGCGGAGCAGGAGTTCACTTCCATGCAGTCTGAAGACGTTGACCCGGTGGTCATCGAGGTCGACATTGACGCCGCAGCAAAGCGGCTCGCGGGTGGCGTTCGCTTCCCGACCATCTCCAACGAGGACCGTGACGACTTCGACGTGAAAGCCTTCGAGGGTTTCCACGACTACCTGGAAAAGACGTTTCCCAATGTGCATAAAACACTAAAGCGGGAAGTCCTGGGCGACCCTCGCCCCTACAGCCTCCTCTACACCTGGGAAGGCAAGGACCCTTCGCTGGAGCCCGTCATCCTGATGGCACACCAGGACGTTGTGCCGATCGCGTCACCGGATGAATGGTCTTACGACCCCTTCGCGGGCACGATAGATAAGGGCTACCTCTGGGGACGCGGTTCCTGGGACGACAAGGGAATGATCTTTGCGATCCTGGAAGCGGCTGAGATGAAAATCAAGGAAGGCTTCCAGCCCACCCGTACGTACTACTTTGTCATGGGACAGGATGAAGAAGTCGGCGGTGGCGAGGGCGTCGGGCATATTGCCGACCTCCTCGAGGAGCGCGGCATGGGTGATGTCTACCTCGTGTTTGACGAGTCGGCGCCACTGGCGGAGGGCCTGTTTCCCGGCATCCCGGACAATACCGCGCTCATCGGCATCGCCCAGAAGGGTTACCTGTCCCTTGAACTGCGCGTTGATGGGGTAGGCGGCCACTCTTCGCAACCGCCCGAGACGTCCAACATCGGCATCCTGGCAGCGGCCATTACCAAGCTCGAGGCTGCGCCCTTCCCCTACAAGCTCAACGACGCCCTGCGTCACCAGTATCGCTGGCTCGGCCCGGAACTGCCCAAGGACCAGAAGGACATGTACGCCGCCGTAGCGTTTGGCAACGACGACGAAATGACCGAACTGGAGCAGCAATTCATCGAGATGATGGAAGGCCAGGAGCTCACCCGGGCCATGCTGCACACCACCACTGCCGTGACTATCATCGAAGGCGGTGTTAAGGCCAACGTGATGCCCCCGATGGCGCGCGCTGTGGTGAACTTCAGGCCCACCATCGGCGACAGCAAAGAGTACATCATGAACTACGTGCGGGACGTGATCGACGATGAGCGGATCACCATCACCGATGTATCCCAGTCGACCCCGGCAACCAAGATCGCCGACCCCCACAGCGAACAGTACGCGCTGATTGAGAAAACCCTGCGCCAGATCTACGGTAACGAGATCATCGTGGCGCCGTTCTTCGTTGTTGGCGGGGCGGACGCGAAATATTTTGCGGCCAAATCGCTGGGGGTCAACACCTATACGGTAACCCCGCTGCAGCTGGAATCAGTTGCCGACATGCCCCGACTGCACGGCGTCGATGAGCGAATCCAGCTCAAGGAGATCGGCCGTTCCATCGGGTTCTACTATCAGCTGATGACCAACCTTGAGTCGCAGTAGTCGTTAGCAAATGGCGAGGTGCGCGTTTCACTGGCGCCGCCACTCTGGACATAACGAGGGAAAATCTACGAAACAGATTTTTACAAAAGCGGCGGTGTTCTCGACGGTTCTGGTAGGCATAACCGGAGGCAGCGCCAACGCGCAGGAAGGCGCCTTCGGCTATGGAGTCAAACACGACCATGTCGGCATTCGTGGCGCCCAGGTGTTCAGCGGCTGTTCGAAGCAGTTGGCGGATGCCGACGTGCTGGTGTCGGGCAATATGATCGAGCGCGACGCGCTCTACCGCCGCTTCACGACTGTGCGCGATACCCCCCCGTGGCAGGATAGTTGTCGTGTCTGATTTTTCATTAATGTTCGGGGGGCGCTCAGGATTGAGCAATGACACGATATTCACCAGAGCGTAAAGAAGCAGTGATCAGGCGGATGATGC
>NZ_QRAN01000020.1 GCF_003457605.1 Seongchinamella sediminis | reverse complement strand
CCAGTAGTCTTCGCGTTGTTCGTTGTCGGCAGACATGGCCATGCTCCTGTGAAAAAAACACGGGGGCATGTTCCGGCGTCATCGCCCTGGGCGGAAGGGGGCCGATGCAGAGGCGCTTACGGTGCAATCTCCCATTTGTCATTTGTCGCCTGCGTCATGTGCGCACTAACGACCAGCATCGTATCGGTGTCTACGCTGGCCTGGGCGTTGTAACACTGTTCAAAGCCGCCGCCGGATACCGGCATGATGCGCGACTCGTCATCAGTCAAATTCACCTGATCAGTATCACGAGGACCGGGCAGCGGTGGCTTAGGCTCCCGGCCCCGGGGCTTTTTTCCCATGCCCCTCTGGGCCTGCCGTTTGGCCTGCTTTTGTTGGTACTCGGCTTGCTCGCGCTCAAAACGCTCTTGCGCTCGCGCCTCGATCTTCCTTTTAGCTTCAGCCAGTGCCTCAAGCCGTGTTTCGCGTCGGGCAATCTCCGCGGGAACGTCCATGCCTTCCACTACCGGCGCCTGATCGGCCGCCTCCGCCTGTGCGGCGAGTGCACTCACTTCCGCCTTGAGTTGCGCTTCGATTTTCTTAGCGTGCGCGTAGGACAGCGCCTTATGTTTACTGGCGTTCGCTTTCACCTTGGTGCCATCCAGAGCGATCCGACCCAGCTTCATCAGTTTCATTTCACGCGCCAGTAGCAGGACCTGAACAAACAGGGCCTCCAGCTGGGGCAAAAAACGGCGCCGAAACGCGGCTATCGTGTCGTGATCCGGATGTGTGTTGGCCGCCAGGTAGCGAAAGGCAATCGAGTCGTAGGTGGCGCGCTCAATCTTGCGGCTGGAGAACACGCCGGTCGCGTAACCGTAAATCAGCAGGCCCAGCAGGACTGCGGGATGATGGGCCGGCGAGCCCCGACCAGCATATTGCCGGGTCAGTTCAGACAGATCGAGCTGGTCAACCACCTCTACGACAAAACGTGCCAAGTGGTCTTCGGGAAGCCAATCCTGCATGGAGGGCGGAAACAGGTAGTCTGTTTCCCTATCAGCGTTTATGAAATTTCCCATCACATCATCCCGATCACTGCCAGCGTGACCATGATTATCCCACTTTGATATTATTTGGCTAAGTCCGACAGGCTGCTAGGAGCTATATTATTGCTGTATGTGTTATAAATCGATCTTCGCAAGCAAAAGTCAAGAGTTAACAAGCAGCCAGTTTCTACTAAATAGGCACCGCTCATAAGTCTGCTGTTTCTCAGTTCCCGTGACTCAACTAAAGATAGACGGTCAGAACTCACATGGTAATTAAAACTAGTCTCAAGAAATTGCTTCGAATACTGGGTTATAAAATTGAGAAAATTGACAAACTAGAGGAAAGTATTCCTGCTGATTATAACCATTCTCCTTTCCTGCCACGAATTTATAGAGGCGCACTGGATCGCTATTTATATTTCAAGGATATGATAGAAAAAGTTCAGTCAGTTGAGGGTGATATTGTAGAGTGTGGTGTGTCCATCGGACACGGCGCTCTACTATTCACACTGCTTAGTGATTATATAAACGTGCCTCGCGTATATTATGGATTCGACTCATTCGAGGGCTTTCCAGCGCCGGTCGAGAAAGATGAAAGCACGCCTATCAAAGGGCAAGGATTTTGGGCAAATCCGCCGGACACCGTCCTTAAAGTTTTACGCGACGGAAGAATTAAAGAGGAAGTCATACATGAACGTATCCGCCTGATGAAGGGGTGGTTCGATGAGACTATACCTCAACACAAAGGAAAAATAGCACTCCTTCATTTGGACTGTGATCTCTATGAATCCTACAAGCTATCATTGGAATTGCTTTATGATAAGGTTCAACCTGGCGGCGTCATCATGTTCGATGAGTACAATGACTCTCGCTGGCCAGGTGCGACCAAAGCCATTGACGAATTTTTCGAAGGCAAGGAAGAGGTGATTCAGCCTCATGCAAAATGCACATGGAAGTACTATGTCGTTAAAAGCAGTTATTTGAAATCCGACGATTAAATCGCTTGTTGTGCTCTTTGTTTATCTCACCCGTTTACCCTGCATGTATGCCACTATCTAGTCCAGGGCGAAAACCTCTTTCCCCCTGGATGGCGCCAGTCCCGATGCCTTTGAAGCGGCCTCATTGTGAGGCTGGCCGGTGTCTCTTTATCGGGGGAAGTCCAGGCTCCATCAAGGGGGTTGGCCGAATTTACCAGCAGACCTACGTAGACACCTACAGCAAAGTGACGCACTGCAAGCTGTATACGACCAAGACGCCGATTACGGCCGCCGACGTTCTCAATGACCGTGTACTGCCGTTCCATGAACAGCATTCGCTACCGGTGCTGCGCATTCTGACGGATCGCAGGACAGAATACTGCGGCAACGTCGAGCGACATGATTACCAGCTCTACTTGGCCGTCAACGAGGTCGAACACACCAAAACCAAGGTGAAATCGCCACAGAATAATGGCATCTGTGAGCGCTTCCACAAGACGGTGCTACAGGAGTTCTACCAGGTTACGTTCCGGAAGAAGATCTACGAGTCTCTCGACGACTTACAGGCCGATCTGGACAACTGGCTGAATTACTACAACACTGAGAGAACCCATCAGGGCAAAATGTGCTGCGGCAGAACGCCAATGGATACTTTGTTCGACGGGCAAAAGCTCTGGAAGGAAAAGTTCGTGAACTGAACCTGACCTGACAGAAAACGCCGACATCGGACCGGTAACTGTCAGATCAAGTCTGAACTACTACATATTAACAACCTGATTGTCTTGTCAGCGTTTCGCCGGCATTGGTCGCTATAAAAAATAATCGAAAGTTCCGGTTTTCGGCAAAGTCCTTCCTTGACACAGATGAGGCGAAAAATCGGCCCCGGAGGCATTCTTCATGCAGATAGTCTACATGCTTGGCACTGCGAAAGTTATAGCCTATTTATTCACTAACACTTTTTCGGCGGAAGATGCCTCATAAGAAGTCATCGTCAGCCATCGCAGACCCGGACGAAGCTGCCGCGGCGTGCCGAGATCTCAACTTCTATCATCCCGTGATAAGGTTGCCATACCGTCAACCGTATCATACCATCGCACCTGCCATTCAGAATCATGCCCAAGCCAATGCTTGATCATTTCGCGTTCGCCCCGTCGATTCGCATCGTCAACAAAAATAATGGCGTCTGGAGACATCTTCTCCCAAAAAAATGAAAAAGCTGGATATCGGGCAGCATGGCCTTGATCGGGCCTATCTTGATTAGCAGTCCTCGGGGGGCCGTCGATAAGGAGAATATCGATGTTTTTTAGCTGATTTATGAGGTCACTCTCTGTTGAATACCAGAGAAATGTGCCCTCTTCCATTTTCATCGGTGCGAGCGGAGCGTGCACCACCTCCACAACATGGCTCAAGCCTAGTGCATCAATGTTTTTTTGGGTTCTAGCTGCCCACTCAACATCGTGATCCAGCGAGATCAACTTCCCCTCACCATTTTTGGCAAGGATCTGACCTAAAATGAGCGTTGAAACCCCAGAGCCAAGTTCAACGATCAGTCGGGGATTTCTAAGTATAGTTTCGTGAGCCAAGAGTGCAGCAGAGTCTCCGGTCAGAGCCCAACCCCCTCCAAATGGCATTGGCAATCGCTGTGAGTAATGACCTAGGCGCACCATTCCGTGAACGTCTCCAAGATCACGTCTTACTCGCTCCAGCAGCGCCCGAAGAGTACGAGTTCTATTGCTCATAGTGTCAATTACTGACTGCTTAGACTCGAGAATGAGAGCAGCAAGCATTCCCACCACAACAAAAGCTGCAAAGGCATGATCATAATTTGCAATTCCGAACCAAGCGCTCAACACAGTAACCAGGCCGGCTATTGTGCCCAAGACCAATCCTCCACAGAAAGACTTCAATTTAATCGGTACAGTCATCGAATATCACCGAAACTATGCTAAAAGAATATTAAACATTTGTTTTTCATTGAAAACTAGATGCATTATCGAAAATCAGGTTGAAAATCGTAAATCCAACTAGCGCTGCATCTATCTCAGAAGTAAATGCATTCGCTTTATGACTCTGAAACCATGTAGCCCAATTGAAGGAGATGGTGGGGCGATGACAGCACCACAGAGCGGCAACGTTGCCGAAATACAAGCCCTCAGGGCGATTGCAGTTTCACTGGTCGTCCTATATCACGGTAAAGTTTCATTTTTGCCTGGTGGCTATGTAGGCGTCGACGTGTTTTTCGTCATCTCAGGCTACCTAATCACAGCGCTATTATTAAGAGAATACGCAAGAAAAGGGAGCATTGATTTCCAGCGATTCTATGCTCGGAGAATCCGAAGACTACTACCCGCCGCTGTGGTCATGGCTCTGGTAACCACAGCATTCTTTTGGTTTCTTTACAGCCCACTCCAGTTCAAGGAGGTAACCGCTTCCGCCATGGCATCCTCTTTATATTTGAGCAATGCTTGGTTTTACCATCTCTCAACAGACTATTTGGCGGGTGACACACACAATAATCCTTTTCTGCATACATGGTCGCTTTCTGTTGAAGAGCAATTCTATCTCTTGTGGCCAATGGTTATCGTTGCAATTTCAAAAAAATCTGCGAATGGTGTAAATATCCGGCGGGCCCTAATTGGACTAGGCGCGCTTTCCCTGTGTTCTTTTATCCTCTGTGTTCTCCAAACCGAAACGGATCAGCCGCTGGCATTTTTCGGTCCTCATACGAGAGCCTGGGAATTCGGTGTGGGCGGCATTCTGGCCTTGCTACATTCTCGACCAGCAGAGCTGGAGTCTAGATCTCGAAATTTCTTCCTGTTCTCCGGATTATTGCTGATCTTCGCGCCGGCATTTCTTTTCAACGAAACGACTTCCTTTCCGGGTCATGTAGCAATTTTCCCTGTTATCGGTACTGCTTCTGTAATACATAGCTCGCGTGGTGCTGCCTCCAATTTGTCACAATGGATGAAGAGTAAACCAGTGCAATTTATTGGAGATATTTCATACTCGTTCTACTTGTGGCACTGGCCCACATCGCTTGCATTAAATGCACTGGAGATTTCCTCCCACCCCACATGGACATTGCTATACATTTCCATTTCTCTAATCCTAGCGACAGCAAGCTATTACCTGGTTGAAAATCCAGTTCGATATAGCCAATCACTAGGCTTGAAACCTATTCGTTCTTTTGCCTTTGGAATCTCCACTTCCTGCGCTGCAATAGGGTTAATATATTTGGCCAGAGTGGACTCTGTTCATGAGCTCAACAGCGAATCACAAGCTGTACTGCTAGAGGCAGTAAGCGATAACTCTAAAACCTATTCGGATGGATGCCACTATCGCCAATCAGCCACCGAGATTCGGGAGGACTGCATCTACGGAACGGCGGGCGGGGCTCAATCGATCGTTATCTTTGGCGATTCCCATGCGGCCAACTGGTTTCCAGCATTGGAGTCAATTTCATTGAGAAAGGGATACAAGCTAATCAACCTCACCAAGTCCGCGTGTCCTTCTATCGTCCTGGAGCCGTTCAATTCAATGTTTAAGCGAACTTATACCGAGTGCACGATTTGGCGAAAAAATGCATTTAATCTTTTGGCTGAACTTCGCCCCCACCTTGTTGTACTGGCTAATTCCAGTTCCTACGCGACGGAAGAGGAAGGAAGCAAGGAAAAACTAGACGAAATGAAATTGTCTATAGCCGTCAGCGAAACTGTAACCGCGCTTGATAACTTGGGATTGAGATTCGTGTTTGTCAAAGACATCCCGAGAGTCGAGTATGAACCGCTTCATTGTCTATCCAGAGCTCTATGGAAGAGCCTTGACCCAAGTTCGACTTGCACTCTTAAGCCCCAGACGGAAGCAAGAGAACGGGTTTGGTCGATTACAAAGGAAGTTGTAGACGGATCCAGCCTTGGCTCGACAATAAATCTGAATGATGCCATTTGCCCAGCACACGATAGGTGTACATTAGCACGTGATGGAATAGTGCTTTACAGAGACTCTCACCATTTAACTGCCAGTTTTAGCAGAGCGCTTGGTTCAACCATGTCGAAAATGCTAGAGGACGCTGATTTGCTCGTTCAATATTGATGGAGCTCGAACTAGAAGCAGCATACGATTTATCAATGGCAGAATCCGGTCGGTTGCAAGAACCATACAGGATTGCCTGTGTATCGTGACGACACTCTCACGGGTTCCATTAAAATGTCGCAAAGTTTCTCTCTGGACAATAAACAGCTTCCTGTTTACTCTTTGACCGATATTTCGTTCTCAGGTCTCATGCCACCAAATTGCCCAACAATTGATTCCTCTGGCTAAGCGGGAACTACTTAATTCATGCTCGACCCAATTACATCTCGTTTTTTCCATAATGGAGGGCAACAGGGGCCAATAGTGCTAATGTATCACTCAGTGGAACCTGGAGACAGCCTCAGTGATTGGGCATGGTCGATTTCACTTGACTTGTTCAAGGAACATCTTGAGCTTCTATACCGCAATGGCTGGAAAACGCGAACGCTGGCAGACCTCGCCCACGCACCTGCTGGCAGCCTGGCGCCAAAAACGGTAGCAATCACCTTCGACGACGGTTTCGAAAATAATCTTGATGCAGTTGAAGCCCTTATTGATCGTGGGATGCGGGCGACCTGGTTTATAGTCACGGGTTCGATCGGCGAAGTGCCCCACTGGGGGGAATCGGGCCGCCCCGACTGCAGAGTACTCGGAGTGGAAAGCCTGCGAGAGATGCAATCTACAGGAATGGAAATCGGCTCTCATTCGGTAAGCCACAGAAGACTCCCTGCACTAACCGACCAGCAACTTAGGTTTGAACTAACCCGGTCAAAACAGACACTGGAAGACATCATCGGCGGCCCCGTAGAGAGCTTCGCCTATCCCTATGGTGCCTGGGACCAACGCTGTGAATTTGAGGTTGCCGAGGCGGGGTACAGAGTAGCCTGTACCACTCAATCGGGTGCGGCACTAAAAGACAATCACCCTCTCCGGCTTCGGAGACTCACAGTATTCAACCATGATTCGGCAGCTACGATAGCCCGAAAGCTCACTTTATTGAGTAATGAAGGGGGATGGACAACGATGACTTCTTACTACAGTGCGCGCGCATTCAGCAGATTGCGTCAGCAGTTGGGCGGGTAACCTGGTTCGAAGCCATACGATGATGCATCAGACTTCAGGCCATCAAGTGGGCATACCCCAACACACACCGATAGTCTCTGTAATCATGCCTTGCTACAATAGTGCAGAAACTATCCGCGACTCAATTGCCAGCGTGCAAGATCAGACAATGGAATCTTGGGAACTGATCATCGTAGACGATGGATCCAGGGACGGAACTGCGGATGTTGTAATGAGCGAACGCTATACGCGCACCCGAGTCTTTAAACAAAACAATGAGGGGTCCGCCAGCGCGCGAAACCGCGGTCTCCTCGAGGCGCAAGGGCAGTTTATCGCATTTCTCGATGCTGACGATGCTTGGGAGCCCACCTTTCTAGAGCGAATGCACGACGCGCTTGCTTCAGATGAAGGCGCAGTCCTCGCCTATTGCGGCTGGCAGAATTTGGGTCTGAAAGGAGGACGTGGTAAGCCCTTCATTCCGCCGGACTACGAACCTCTGGATCGAGCGGAGACTTTCCTCGGGGGTTGCCGGTGGCCAATTCATGGCGCGCTCGTTCGCAAGACGGCGATAGATCAGTCCGGGGGATTTGACCCAAAACTACAGGCATCAGTGGACTACGACCTGTGGCTTAGAGTCGTAACTCAGGGACGATTGGTGCTGGTGCCAGAAGTTCTAGCTTATTACGTTCACCACGAAGGTATACAAATAACAAAAAACAGGAGTAAGGTGGCGCTCAATCACCTAAGGGCACAAGAAAAATTCATAGCTTGCAACCCTTATGTTGTTCAAGCGCTTGGGAAACGCCGAGTACGTGAATTAACTGAAGGGGAACTTTTGAATCGCGCTTACATCTGTTACTGGGATCGTGATCTTTTATCAGCCCGAACTTTATTCCGTCATGTAATGCGAAGGCGCTATGGGCGCCCAAAGGACTGGCTCTATATGCTACCATCTCTGCTGCCTTATAAGGTTCATGCCATGCTACTCGATGGGCGAGACGGGGAATAGCGATGACCAAGAGGCTAACGGCAGCATTCTGCACCTATAATAGAGCGGATCGCCTCCCGGAACTGATTACGGCATTACGAGCACAACAGTGTAGTATTCCCTTCGATATTCTCGTAGTGGACAACAATAGCGAAGACGCCACTCAAGAGGTGCTTGCACGGCTAGCCAAGGAGTCGGGTGCAGTTTTAAATTTCGTGCATGAACCTGAGCAGGGAATTCCGTACGCTCGTAACCGAGCGGTGGAGGAGTGTCTTGCAATGGGATCAGACTATATGTTGTTCATGGATGACGACGAACTACCGGGCGACGGACTGCTTGAGAACGCGATAGACGCGCTTTGCCGTGAGGGAGCTGAAGTGGCTGGCGGCCGTGTGGAGATCAAATTCCCACCGGGAGGGCGTCCCGCCTGGCTCGATGACAATCTTCTAGGGTTTCTGGCGGAAATCGATCACGGTCAAGAGTCGTTCTGGATCACGGACCGGTCCACTCCTCTGTGGACAGCGAACGTCGCATATCAGACACGCATCTTTGCCCGCGATCCCGAACTGCGTTTCGATCCGCGCTACAATCGACTAGGCCACGCGGTGGGAGGAGGATCGGACGCCATAATATTCAGGGCGATGATCGACCGCGGCCTCCGCATTCGCTACCGGCCCGATATGACGGTAGAGCACTATGTAGAGGAATGGCGGCTCCACCGACGTTATTTCCTGAAGCTACATTTCGTTGCGGGTCGAAAGCATGGGCAATTCCAGACCGGTGACTATCCGCGAACGATCTATGGAGTGCCTGTTTTCATGCTGCAACAGGCAATGGCGCAATGGTTTCAAACTGCTGGTATGGCTGTCCGGCGAAAGCCAGGCTTATTGCGCCAGGCGATGAATGGCACACACGCTCTGGGTTTGATCTGGGGGCGAATACTCAGACATCGTCAGCGGTCGCAAAACACATGACCGACATTGTAGGAATGCACTCCTGCGAAGGCTATCCAGCAAGCCCCGATCTGGAGGTTCTCGTCTGCACGCATGACAGGTCAGGTTTGCTGCAGCTAATGCTCTCTTCCCTGAATCAATGCAAACGTCCAAAGGACTGTCAGATCGGCATTTTTGTTGTCGCAAATGCATGTTCAGACGATACTGCCGTTGCCCTTGATAATTACGTCCAGTCCTCGGATATAAAGGAGGCGTGTATTCCCTTGCGCTGGATGGTCGATCCCGTTCCAGGAAAAAGCCACGCACTCAATTCTTCCTTGCCACTGGCTCGTGCACCCCTGATCGCTTTTGTAGACGACGACCACCGGATCGGTGGTGATTACCTGGAGGCGGTCTGGCAAACAGCAAACGAACAACCCAACGCTGACTTCTTCTGTGGTCGAATTCTGCCCGATTGGGATGGCAGCGAGCCCGCCTGGGTTCATGATAAGGGTCGCTACCGGGTCTACCCCTTGCCAGTGCCTAAATTTGACCTAGGACCATCAACGGGTTTTGTAGAGCCCGGCAGCGCCACGCCCGGTGGCGGCAATCTAGCGATCAGGCGCTACTTGTTCGAACGCGTTGGTCCATTTGAACTTGATCTCGGTCCGCAAGGTCATAACCTCGGTGGAGCGGAAGACATTGAATGGGTTCGGCGAGGTGTGGCTCTGGGAGCCCGTTTGTACTATTCGCCCAGGATGTTGCAACACCACTACGTCGATAGTGAACGAATGACGCTACGTTACGTGCTGCAAAAAGCCTATGAGCGCTCGGCTTCTACCTCCCGCATAGCACCAAACTTAGATGGTGACCAATTCCTGCCGCCCTATATGCTGCGCAAGGCTCTGACCTATGGGTTGCAGGCTCTGATTTCACTCTCCGGCGATCGACGACGATTCTTTCTCACACGACTCGCCGCCGCACTGGGAGAGATCAAGGGATATCGTCAACAACAGCAGTCCAGAGCGGTAAAAGAGGTCCAGCGGTGAATTTTCTACTCCTCACCTCGCTTGCCGCCGTAACAAGTGGTGCAACTCTCGCTGCCATAATATTCGCACTCCTGCTAACGATTAAGTCCACATTTGACTACAGTCTGGCTGGCCCCCTCTTGCCAGCAGATATCGTCCGTCAATTCAGGGGCGATGCCATCAAGTCCCTATTGCGGCTCGGCTTCTTCGCTTTTCTTGTTGCCCTTTACTGGGCGCTTTGGGGGGCTATAGTTCTTTGCAGTGTCCAGGTATTGCTGAACTTCGAAGCCGGCTGGCTAATGGGATTTCTCGCGGGCATGTTCACCATCGTGGCAGCGGTATGCATTCAATTCTTCCGCTGTCTGCTTTCTAACCCCGGGGTTATTGTAGCCTCGTCTAACTATAGAATTTCCCGCTTTTACTCCATTTGGCGAAGACTGTCTCCAAGGCTTGTCAAATACAGTCTCGTTGTTCCGGCTTTATTCTGTGGCAGTTCGGTCGCACTTGCGGTAACTGAACTCTGGCTTGAAAGCGCCTGGTCTAGTGGAATCATTCTTTCAACTAGTGCTCTGACGCTTTTTGCCCTCGCATGGCTGGTCGTAGCGACGCCTGAACCTCGTGCGGCAAAGGCCTCACCTGGCGATATCAAAAGACCTAACATTCTGATGCTTGGCTGTGACACATTGCGTGCTGACCGAGTCGGCGCACGGCGCGACGGTATACCCCTAACGCCGCACCTGGAAGCGCTGGCAAGTCGCGGCTCACTGTTCAAAAATTGCTATGTGCCCTGTGGGCGCACTGCGCCCAGTCTCATTTCCCTGCTCACGGGTACCTGGCCACACACGCATGGAATTCGTGACAATTTCGAATCAGTAACGGCATTGAGCGTGTCGGCGCTACCTAAAATTCTGGCAGATGCAGGCTATCGTACAGCGGCAGTCAGTGACTGGTGTGGCGCTGACTTAGGCAAATTCGACCTGGGCTTCGAGATTTGCGATCTACCGAGCGACTCCTGGAATTTACGGGAGCTGATAGGTCAGGGCCCAAAGGACCTGAGACTGTTCCTGTCGCTCTTTGTTCGAAATAGGTTCGGCAAACGCTTTCTGCCAGGGCTCTACTACCTCGGCGGTGTTCCTTCAACCGAGTTGCTGGGCAGAGATGTGCGACGCCACATTAGTGAGCTTTCTAGTAATTCCCAGCCTTTTTTACTCAATGCTTTCTTTTCAACCACACATCCGCCCTTTGCTTCAGAGCACCCCTACTACACACAGTTCGCAGATCCGAATTACAATGGTCCATCGAAGTTCGCAATGGCGCGATTGACCGATCCGTTCGAGATTATTCGTGCGCAGAAGGAGCCGCGCAAGGACTTTGACCTCGATCAAATACTGTCACTCTACGACGGTTGCGTTAAGCGCTTTGATGATGAGGTGGGCCATGTTCTGAGCCACCTCGAATCCTGTGGGCTCGCCGACAACACTATAATAGTGCTCTACAGCGATCACGGGATGGAATTCTTCGAACACGGTACCTGGGGACAGGGAAATAGCGTGATTGGAGAACAGAGCGCCAGGATACCGCTCATTGTTTCAGGCCCGCGAGTCGCTTCTGCCAACCGGATAAGCGGCATAGTACGTAGCATCGACCTCGCTCCGACACTGCTCGACCTGGTTGGGCTGCAAATACCAACTGAAATGGAGGGCACCACCTTGTTGCCCAGTTTACAAGGTGAACAGCTTCCCACACTGGCCGCCTTCAATGAGAGTGGGATATGGCTCACGGACCTCCCCGGAATGCCTGCTGATCATCTACGCTACCCCGAACTATTTGAGCTCCTCGAAGTGCCGGATCTAACTTCCGGAACACTTGCAATTAAACCGCGTTACCAGCAGCGCATCATCGAAGCTAAGGATCGAATGGTCCGCTTCGGACGATGGAAATTGACTTACCAACCACTAAACTCAGGCATCAAGTACTGTCTTTTCGACCTTTTTACTGACCCCGAATGCAGTCTTGATGTCGGTGATGCACATCCAGAAATTGTCGCTGATCTGCGTAGAACTTTGCATGCCTGGTTAAGGTGCAGCGAGAGATGAATCTTGGCGATACCATCCGTGGTGGCGTGAGATGGGTGGTAATGGGCAAAGTGGCAAACCACCTTCTGCAGTTCGTACTCAGTATCATTCTAGCTCGGCTTCTCATGCCAAGCGACTTCGGTCTACTCGTTACAGTTCAGATCTTCACAGGCGTGGCGGGATTCATCGCTGGGGGAGGAATGGGTCAGGCAATAGTCCAAAGTCGCGACCTGGAACCGCGCGATACCCACGTCGTATTCACCGCTCAGTTAATAATATGTTGCATTATATACGCTATCTTTTTTATGACCTCACCAGTTATTGCCGTGTGGTTCAGCGAACCGTTGTATGAGGATTTGATGCGTGTTTCGGCCCTCACGTTTTTGATTCGGCCATTTTCTAACTTGCCCCACTCGCTTCTCCACAGAGACATGCGATACAGGTCTCAGGCATTCATTGGGCTTGGCGTACTTTTCACAACGGGAACAGTTAGCATTTCCCTCGCGCTGTTGGGCCTCGGTGTCTGGAGCCTGGCGCTGGGAGGAATTGCGGGCGGCATAATAAACGCGATCTTAGCGATACTTTGCTCGGGATGGCGGCCGAATTTTGTAGTTGATCTTACGGTACTAAAGCAATACGCAAATTACGGCATCAAAGTATCTTTAAATGACATAGTGATATATCTTCGCAATCAATCAAGCAATTTCACAGTCAGCCGATTCATCGGAACCGAAGCAGTGGGTTTGTTCAATAAAGCTTCAAGCCTCAATGACATGCCGTTAGGACTACTGAGCGGCTCTGCCTACAAGGTCGTTTTTCGCGCACTTTCAGCAGTCCAGGATAATCGCGACCAGTCAAAGTACATTTATCTGCGCACACTGACACTCGTTTCCACGTACACCTTACCCTTCTATACAGGTCTCTGGTGGATAGCCGACTCCTTTGTTGTTAACGCTTACGGCCAACACTGGGCCGATGCAGCACCTATTCTGAAAATTCTCGTACTCACCGCTGTTTTAAAAATTATCAACAATCAGTCAGGCGCGGTACTGGCCGCCCGCAAGTTACTCGGGCGTGAACTCATCATACAGTTATTATCCTGGGCATTACTTATTCTTGCGATAATAGTTGGATATCATTGGGGTACCCAAGGAGTGGCCTGGGCTGTAGTTGCAGCTTTCATACCCTACGGATTTCTAATCGCCTGGCTCGCTTGTCACGAGCTGGATGTGAGGGCTATTGAGCTATGGCGCGCTATCTCACCAGCACTGGCTTTAAATGTAATACTGGTGCTCGCACTCTGGGCCACTAGTTCACAATTGTTGTCTAGAGAATTAGACGTACTGTCACCCTTGTACCTGCTCGCAATGGTGTTCACCGGCGGGATCGTATACGGCTCTGCGTTTCTATTTCTGCCAATTAGCTCGTTGCAGAAGGAAGCAGCGCGATGGAAAAGTCGTTTGCGAATCTCCCTTTAAAAAATCTCGAATTTCTATCTCGTCATGCTGAGCATCATTTCTGCCTGCTGTCGATACATTTCGGCAGTCGGAGTCAGTGAAAAGTCTTTTGGCCAGGTTCTGAGCACGTACTCAAAGTTACGAATTGCCTGACCTAGAATAAATTTCCTTTTCTTCGAATCAAATTCTGTGGCTGCGCGATTCATAAAATTCAACCCAAAACAATAGTGATGCATATGCACGAAGACCTTTTGACCTAAGCGCTGATTCCAGTTCCTGTATGCCTGAGTATTGTTCCCTCCCAAACGCGCTGCACAATATTCAGGTAACAAGGCGAGTTCAGCATCAGTCACTAAATCGCTAGAAGACCTCGCCTGTGAGACAAATACAAGGCCTGAAAGCACAGATACAGCCACCAAAGAACATATTGAATTTAGCTTCATTTTGAAAATACTCCCAATATTCTCACAAAGAACGCGTTACTGATTTTGAACTCACCAATACTGGCAAGGCAACCAGGCGCTCACCGCTAGATCTCGAAGAAACTTAAAGAATAGTCAGTATTAGGCCAACATTACAATTCAGTACCTCTCCAAGTTCCTGAAGAAAAATTGATAATCACCTCTTAACAATAAAGTATAGGCGTTCTACTAACAAATATGAGGCCGTCGCAAACAACACACTGAAACCAAACGATAATATTGCAAACGCGGTAAAGTAAGATAGATTTCCCAGCCCTGTATAAGAAGTTAAGATCGCGGTAGCTACTGACAGCCCAAGTGGATGATATATATAAAAACTGAAGGATATATTTCCAAAGTAACGTATCCACCTCCACGAAAAGATACGCCTCAACCAACCGTCGACGTTAAGAACCCGGTCAATTAGAAGCATACACGGTGCGATGAACACAGGAATGAAATACAAAAAATTCTTCGTGACCATAAAAAACGCGGCCGCCGTGACGTAGATCACTGCTACCCATTTATCCGTAAAAAATGATCTAATTCGGTCAAGGCTTTCAATAGGCATCATTCGAAGAGACACACCCGCCAGGAACATCGTAAACCTGACGTAATCGTTGTTGATCGTCGATAGAAAGACAATTATGGCCATGGAAATGCATAAAAATCGGAGCAGGCTCTTCCCAGCCAGGCCCCAGATAAGAGGGAATGCAATATAGAAAGCCATCTCAAAAAATAAAGACCATGTCACAATGTTTATCGCCGGAAAGTCGATTCCCTTGATGCCATTCAATAAAAGCAAATTTCCGACAATCCCACCCCACCAAATTCCCCCATCCTTGAAAACAACTCCGTAAGCAACGTACATAAAAGTACTTACAACTAATACCGGATATATCCTCATAACCCTATTCAAGAGGTAGGGTACATAGTGAAATGTCTCCTTGACCACGAGTCCAGCGATTAGATAGCCGCTAAGCGCAAAGAAAATATCCACGCCATAATGGCTCGAGTGTATCCAGTAGGCCAGTGCTGCTCCTGGCGCATCAAGCGAGATATCCGAGAGTCCGAAATCATCAAAATCAATACTCATTCTGCGATTGTAGTACTGTCCTATAAGATGCAGCGCATAAATGATAAACGCGGCATAACCACGTAAGCCCTCCATGGAAACCAGGCGCTGGTTTGACGATGGCACTGCAAAGAGTCGATCTACTTGAATCAAGGAGGCCCCTGGCTTGTGGGTTGTACTAGGCAATTTACTCAGTCCCTTTCTGCTTTCGTAGAATAGCCGCACATCCCAACCGCCGAATACATAGCTTGTTCATTGAACTGAAGCATATGAGTCCTATTGGATTACTACTAGCACTAACATAATCATTGACTCAAACTTTTAATCACCGTCTATTTTGATGCCAGTCCTTGCGTTAATTCCGCAACACGATCCCAGCCCAATTCGCTACACGCCCGATGTTGTGCAACCTCGGCCAGACGTAGGCGCAAACCATCGTCGTCCAACAACCGCGCCAGCGCTCGGGTGACCTCTTCACTCTCACCACCGTCTACCCGCAAACCTGTCTGTTCATGGATTACCGCAGCTCCCGTTCCCCCCGCCTCGCCCGCCAGGGATGGCGTGCCGCAGGCCGCAGCCTCGACAAAAACCATACCGAAGCCTTCAGTATCGCCGTCAATCTCGCGGTTGGGCATGGCAAACAGGTCGGCGGCACAATAACAGCGCGGGAGATCGTCAGGAGGCACATGGCCGAGCAGGTGGACGCGCTCTAATACGCCCAATTCGCCAGCTAGATCAAGGAGATAGTCGTGATCTTCACCAATGCCGATAATGGCGTAGTGTACATCCAGTCCTTTCGCCAGCAAGTCAGGCAGTGAGCCGATTACCTGGTCAAAACCCTTGCGGCGGCTGAGCCGACCAACAGAGAGTATGAGTTTTTGTTCGGCCGTGAGGCCTAAACTACCAAGCAGGTCAGAAGTCTCATAATTCGGGTGGAATCGTTCCAGATCCACTCCCGGGTTGATCAGGGCAACCCGCTCGGGCTTCACCCCTAACTCCAGCAGCCGCTCCCGGGTAAAGTCGCTATTGGCCACCACCCGTTCAGCGGCCCGGTAGGCGTATGTCATGGCCTTGAGCCGGCGCGGCGAACGGCGCCAAGTGGTAATTTCCTCACCGTGAGCGTAAATCACAACAGGCAGCCGCAATATGCGCCCCAGCAGCACCGCCACCCAACCCTCGGGCAATACACGCCCGGCATGAATGGCATCAAAGCGATGGCGCATGCCGAGGATCAATCCTTTAAAGAACAGCTTGCTGTAGATCGGCAATGACGCCGGCCGCAGCCAGCGGGAATGATTCAGGTTCAGCCGGTGTACCGTATTGGCGTGGTCACGATCATGGGCCTCGCAATCGGGGACTTGCGCGGTGAGAATATGCGTACTGCGATCACCCAGACGCCGGTAAACCTCGTCAAACCAAACCGCTGTGCCCCCCTTGGTCGGCAGGAACAGTTCGGTGATGACCAGATAGCGGGGTTTCATAGGGCTACCCCTGCCCTGCGCGCTGCGGGTGTTGTAATAACACGAGCACATGCGGCGAGCACAAAGAGTCCGGTAAGCCAGACCAGTTTGCGCAGTCGCGACACCCTCTCGAGGCGGCGCAATAACACGTGCAGCCGCACCCACAAACTACTGGCAACCCATTCCCGCGGTTGATCGACGTAAATGTGCGCCAGTGCTTCCGGGCTAAGGAAAGCAAGCGCGGGCCAGCGCTTACATGCGGATACGAGCAATTCATCCAGGCAAGCCAAGTTTTTCGTGAATTCCCCATCGTTGCCAATGAAGTTACTTCGATGGGTCTCAAGCAGCGCCGGCCGCCCGAGCATGAACCGCAGGGAAACGTCTTCTATCACCCGCGCGACCGTATGTCCTCGCTCGGGCTCGAAGTAGATATCGCGCACCAGGTATCGCGCCCCTTCCGGGGAGATCTGGCCGTTGTAGATGCGTCCTTCTTCAGTGGCCGGTTGGCCTGCGGCGTCGCGATGCGTGTAACGTTGTCCAGGCGTAATGATCACCTCAACTTCGGATGCCCCCCACGCTTTCTCTACTTCTGTGGTCCAGACGAATGTTGGGGGAACCACTACGCTGGGGGATCGATCAAATATACGACGCCAGGTTGTGGTTTCCTCTACCACAGCTTGCGAAATTTCGCCTGCTGCCAGTGGTCGCGAGGGCAACTGGGATCCATCAATCCAGCGGCTCTGCAAAGCGGAGGGAAGTACCTCATAGGGAGGAAATTGTTCTCCCGTCAGCCAGGCGCGTAGGCGGTTATCATGGCGTGCTTCACGCAGGAGAATTGGCGGCCAATAGTGCTCCATGCCGTGAAGCTGCAGAGCGAAGAAGCCCTCGCGGGCTCCGGATTGCATCTGCTTCAACAGCCGGCTGCAGCGGGCATCATCCAGGGTTACGCGGCGATAATCCGCCAGCCCATTCTGCGCCATTGCAGCGGTATCGGCAGCGGCAAGCACCACACCCAGGGTCATAAGCGCGGGTCGATTCTCCGCATCCCGGTGGTTCACCAGGCATTGCCCTATTTGTGCCAGGCGCTCTGCGTGCCAATCCGGTCCGGGGCCCCAGTCATCGCTCTCTATAACGAGTACAGGTCGGCACAGCACCGGCTCCTGCCAAGAGCGGCAGACGGTGGCGCGCCAGTGCCACAACACAGCCGCCCATGAGAGCGGCACCAACAACAGGAATATGAATAATTCAGTCGCCATAGAGCTCGCCAGCGCTGCTGTTCTGGGTTATGGCCAGTACGCGCTCAATATCGTCGGCGGCAAGTTGCTGCTGCCAGTTTTGCGCCGCCTCAAGCGGGTTGCGATATACGCTGTAATAACTGCCGGTGCCGCCTTCGGTACTGCTGCGCACGAAGGCTGCTGTCTGGTCATCCCAGGGGAGCCCCGTGATAGCAAACAGCGCCTGGTAGGCGGTGACCGGGTCAGCGCAAAGGTCTTCGTAACGCACCCTGGTGTATTTCGTGAGGCCAGCACAATCATTAATGGCCTTTTCATTGTAGATCACCCATCGCCACGCAAGCCTCTCCACGGGTTGTAAACTTCGCAGGCCATCCAATGTCAGTCCATGTGTCTGCGCCTCTGCCGTGTTTAACAAGAGCTCGTAAATGCCAACGTCCTCACTGGCGGGTACGTCGCCCCCCAGTTGCCCCCCGGCCTCTCCGCGTAAAACTGATGACACATAACCGCAGGGGTGACGCAGAATTTGTACCGCGTGGCAATCGGGCAGCAAACTGGCGATCACCCCCAGCCGTCCCAGGGACTCTATAGACTTCCACACCAGCCAGGCATCGCTACTATAGCCCCGATTGATCATGGCCGGCAGGGGCAGTTCAGCAGCACTCGCCCGGCCCAGGGCCTTGCTCGCCAGCAACAACAGTTTGCGCAGGTGAAATGCCCCTGGGTCAAGGTATACCTTGGGAAACAGTGGCAGCTTGCCGGTTATGCGAGCCGACCGCGATTCCGGCAAAGTGGCCACAAACTGCTGCAGCATCTGGCCATAGTTACCAGCATCTTCCAACTGGGGGAAAAGCGGCATGGCGTCAAGGGTTCCAAAACTGTCAGGCTCATGGCGGTAAAGCGTACCCGGGTGGCTATCGAATACCTTGCCCAACCAGGTGGTACCCGATCGTGGCATGCCGAATAACAATATGGTCTTGAGCTGCATATCAAGGCCGTTCCCGGGCAGCCAACCACTGTTCCAGCATCAACAGGGTCCAGACCATGGTGCCGTAGTAAGCCGCATGTTCTCCATGGTGCCGGCCCAGTAATTCATCGATAAATTCGGGGCGCACCAGGTCCCGGCGCTTGAGGCTGGTGAGGCTGTCATGGGTGAGTTCCCGCAAACCCGGATGCTCCACCAGCCAGAGGCCAAAGGGTAATCCGAAGCCCTGCTTCTTCTTGGTGAGAACCTCGTCGGGCAAAAAACCGCGCAGGGCTTCTTTGAACAGATGGCGCAACCGGGTTCCCCTGACCTTTTCCCGCACTGGCAGCAAGGCCGAGAAGGCTACCAGGTCATCGTCGAGGAAGGGAAAATCCACCTCGATACCCGCCATGCTGCAGGCACCGGTCACCTTGGGCAAGTCACTGTCTGCCAGGGTGAAGCGCATATCAACCGCCAACATGCGATTGAGCATCTGCCGGGTCTGGGCGCTGTGATATGTCTCCCGAATTAACCGCATCGGCGCGCCGGTATCTATTCGGCTCAATGCCGAATCGGTAAGCACCTTTCGCGGCCCGAGACGATCAAGAAGGTTATAACTTTCCATGCGTTCCGGCATGGGTAGCACCGCCTGTTGTATATAACTGGAAAGCTTGCGCGCCGGACCTAAATCGCCGAGGGGAGTACGCAGTAAAACTGGCTCTACCGCGAGGCGGCGCAATGACCTGGGCACCCGTTCATACCACGAGAACATCTGTTGCTTGGCATACCGGTAGTTGCCGCCAAACAACTCGTCGCCGCCATCACCGGCCAGCAGGCGCTCGATGCCATCCTCCTTCGCCATGCGCGCACAATAGTAGCTGGGAACCGCCGAGGCATTGGCAAAAGGTTGGTCAAACTGCCTGGCCACCTGCGGAATCGCCGCCACCACGTCCTCTGCCGTGACATAGTACTCGTGGTGTTCCGTGTTAAAGTGGCGCGCCACCAGGCGGGCGTACTCCATTTCGTCATAGCCCGGGGCGTTAAAACCGATTGAATAGGTGCGTGCTGGCTCTTCGCCCAGTTGACTGAGCATTCCACTGACAGTGGAGCTATCGGTACCACCGCTGAGAAATGCACCTACTTTCACCCCGTCGTCAGCTCGGCGTTGCACTGCCGTCCGCACCAGGTCCAAAAACTGCTGGCGCCATTGGGCCGGATTACCTTCCAGGCCTTGTTCGTCGTATTCCATTACCCAATAGCGATCCAGGCGAGTCTCGTTTTCCTCACAGTAGAGACATTCGCCGGGCTGGAGCCGTTGCACGCCAGTGAACACCGTCTCAGGCCCGGGAACGATATGAAAATAGAGGTAGTCGTAGAGCGCCTGGGGATGCAAAGCGTCATCCACGCCGGGATGGGCCGCCACCTGGTCAGCGCGGCTCCCAAATACCAGCCCGTCGCCACTCGCGGCATGGAACAGGGGTACGATGCCACTGCGGTCGCAGGCCAGCAGAGCCAAGTTTCCCTTGCCTGTATCCTGGACAACCAGCGCAAACCCTCCGTGCAGGATTTCCAGGACCTTCGAGCCATTGCGGTGATAGCCTTCCAGCAGCGCCGCCGCGTGGCCGTGTCGCT
The DNA here is from genome assembly GCF_003457605.1 of Seongchinamella sediminis. Lineage (GTDB taxonomy): Bacteria > Pseudomonadota > Gammaproteobacteria > Pseudomonadales > Halieaceae > Halioglobus > Halioglobus sediminis. Next base: position 53,755 of record NZ_QRAN01000020.1, on the reverse strand, counting down.
GCGCCATTCCTGCCAGTTCCGCATCCTGCCACTGAGGCAGGCCCTGTATGGCGACGCTTAGCTGTCGCTGCATGCAGCGTGCCAGGCTGCCAGCTTCGATCGCCATATCACCGTCACCGGAGCGCAGACTTCCAAGCAGATGGAGCATCAACCGCCTCCGACGATAGCGGCGCCGCGCCGCGGTCTACCAGGGGCGTGTAATGTGCGGCCTCCCGAATCTGTCGTCTCGCCGTCGCTTTTGGCGAGCACACTCTTCTCCGCTTCGGTGAGTCGTTGTTCCACAACGACTCGAGTAACCACAATGATCGCCACCAGATGATAATAGAGGTCAAAATACTGCAGCCCCAGGAAGGCTCCTGCGGCCATGTAGCCCACGAGGCTTACCTGCACCATGGCTGCCAGGTCCCGCGCCCAGAACAGGTCTTTGCGTTTTCGGGTGTTGCGGATGATCCAACTCCCCGAGCGCCAGGTAAAAAACAACAGGAGCAAAAACATGCCTAGCCCTGCCCAACCGTGCTCACCGAGCATGCCGAAATAAATGCTGTGGGAGTCACGACCGCCGTAATAAACCAGGGCCCGCATGCCACCGCCGATAAAACGCCAGTTAGCCAGGTTGAGGGCGTTGCCCCAGGCTCTGACTCTTTCCGAGGCCGAATTATCATCCTGCCAGGTCTCAATTGTCTGCATGCGCTCAAACCACTCATCCGGCATGACCGTGTACATGACATAGACCAAAGGAATCATGACCAACACTGTCGATATCTTCTTGCGGGACTTAAGAAAAAAGAAGAACAGCATGGCAGTGATGCCAACCAGTGCACCACGTGAGTGGGTACCGATGATTGCAACCAGAGTCAATACAATGCCCACGAGCAATGCATAGCGGACATACCTTCGCGTCACCTGTAACTGCATGTAGTGTAGGAGAGGCACCGTCATGATCAACGCCAGCCCAATAGAGTTGCGTTCACCAATGAAAGACTTCGCTGGGCCTAACACTTGGTGGACACTCCCCCCAGTAAGGGTAAATATTCCTCCTTTGAAGCCATAAAAACCTAGCGACAGTGCAATGACGAATACAAGCATCTTAATGCGATATTCATCCGTAATCAGCATCATGGTTACGTAGGTCATCAGCATCACGCGCCAGACTTTATCCCACTGCTCCCAGGCCGGATTCTGTACCAGAGCAAAACAGGTGGTCATTAACATCCAGCAAATCATTACCAAAAGTAAGATAGTCTCACGAGTCCAGGGTATGCGCTTGGGTTCTTTACTCGCGAACAAGCCAATCAATGTCACCAGCGCTATCATTAGCGCAAAGGGCATGTCGTAGGCAAAGCTCCAGGTCAGGCGGTGGGGATTCATATAACCCAGCCACGACCAGGCCAGTATGCCCAGCCAGGGTCGCCACAGAATAAAGGGCAATATGCCGAATATGACCAGGGTAACGAAAACGTCTCTCATGCAGCACCTCTGGAGTCCTGTTGTACGCCTGACTGGTCGGCGACCCGGCTGATAACGTAGCGAAACTTGCCCGAAGCTTCAGCGGGGATCTCCGCTACCTGCTCCACGTCTACCCGCACGCCGGTGCCCAGCCGCTGGCGCGCTGCCTGCTCGATGCCGGAGATACAGCCAGGGTCAAATTCGGCTGTAATGACCAGCAGAAACCGGGTGTGATCCAGGCTCTCCTGAACGATCTTGAAACGGGCGACTCCGGGAATGTCACGTACGATGTAGATCAGGGCCAGGCCGTGCATTACCGTGCCGTCCCGGGCGACGACAAAGTCCGTGCTGCGCCCTTCGATGGAATCGAGCACAGGGAGCCCCCGGCCACAGGAACAGGCGGCAGCCGAAAGCACGCCTACGTCGCCGGTGCGGTAACGAATGAAGGGATAGTCGCGCGTGGCCAGATGGGTGACCACGATCTCGCCCGCCTGACCAGGGGGCAGAACCTGCCCCTCCGGGTCGACGATCTCGACGATAATATCTTCCGCGGTGATGTGCATATTGCCTTCGAGGCAGGCATGGGCGATAAAGCCGGCATCGCGACCACCGTAGCCATTGGCCACCGGGCAACCAAATACGGTCTCGATCAGTTCCCGCTGGTGGTCGTAAAGCCGCTCCGAGGTGACGAAGGCGACACGAATTCCCAGCTTGTCCATACGCTGCCCCTGCTGCGCGGCCCGCTCCGCGATGTGGGCCAGCGCAGAGGGGTAACCAAACAGCATGCGAGGCCGGGTGTTGCGGATCGTGTCGATAAAACTGTCGAGCTTGCTCTCCGACATCTCGAAGGCTGCCAGCAGCCGCGTCCGCAGAAGTTTGTCACGCAGGGCTCGCAGTCGATCCTGCGTGCCCAGTTCAATGGGTGAGCCCCAGATCACAATCTCCGGGTCGCCGATGTCCACTCCCCACCAGCGCGTGGCACGCCACTTGGCGGCGACATCGTGGCTTACCCGCTCCTTGCCAATGAAAAAGATCAGCGGCTCACCGCTGGAACCGCCAGTATTGAACCGGGAAAGTCCCTGAGCCCGCGAGGATTTAAGCGCTTCCTCATTAGCCCGAATCAGCGGCTTGGTCAAAAAGGGCAGTTGCTGCAGATCGGCCAGTTGCTGGAAATCTGCAGGGTTCAGCTGCAAGCGCTGCAGCAGTTCCCGGTAGTAAGGTACCTCGGCCGCGGCGTGCTCCAGCAGGTCGCGCAGTCGCCCCATCTGCAGGTCCCGCAACTGCTCCGCGCTCCACCACTGGCTTTGCTCCAGCGCGCGGCGCACCTTCACGGTACTGTGCCCTTTCAGACCCTCGTGAAGAGGAAATACCAGACCCGCTGCCAGCCGGGTATAGAGCGAGGGGCTCATGAGGCGAGCTCCCCTGTCAGTGGGCGCAGGCCGTCAAATCGCCCCATCATTGCCTCACAGAGGTCACGGATCGGCTGTTCAATATCGGGCTCGCGTGCTTTGCGAATAGAGTGAGGCACCACCTTGCGACTGTGCCCGCGCCGATAGGCCAGGTCGAGAAAGGCGAAGATCCGCCGGAACTCGGGTTCCGGCTGTGTCACCAGTGATTCGTAGCGCACCAGCAACACCCGGGGGTCACCATCGAGGCCCTGGTCAAAATACAACTGGTTGCGAAAATACCAGATCAGCGCAGCCGCACTGGGGTCGCTAATAGCGTCGTGGACATGGTCGCGCACCAGCGCATGGGTGGCATCGCTCATGCCCTGGCCCTGCCAGCCGTCAGCATCGCGATCCACGGCAATGCGCTTGACCTGTTTGCCCTGGTTGCCAAAGGATTTGCACATCGAATTGACCACATCGCGGTAGTCGCGCACGATCCAAACCGTACGCGCGGGCGTGAACTCTTCCATCAGGCGTTGCAGGTGTTGCAGCTCGCACAGGGACTTGATCACAAAACAGCGCCCCCTGGAGCGCCGCAGCAGGCTGTGTATCACTGCCGGCTGGCGCATCTGGTAGTTGTCGAAGGCACGCCGGTCTCGCTCGTGGTAGACATCGGTCTCCGCGCTGCGTTCCAGGACGTCCATCATCATGTTGGTTCCGGAACGCTGCACGCCGGCAATAAAGGCGACATGCTGGCCCGCCCTGTTGCGCCCGGCAGATAAAGCCTGCCCCACGGTCTTGCGCATGACAAACAGGCGCCGCAGCCACTCTTCTAGCCGATAGCTGGCCATCAATCAGCGCCCCCCGCCTGCGGCAGTTCGCGCCCGCTCATGGCTCCCTGCTTCGCCAGCTCGGCAAATATCCCGCACAAGAGATCGATGCGCTGGCCCCAGCCATTATCCCGCGCGTAATTGACGATGGCATCGTGATCCCACTGCTGCTGCAAGGCCTGGGCAAGGGCCTGTTGCAGCGCCGGGGCGTCGTCGAAGGGCACTACCATACCCAGTTCGGGTTGCGCCACCACTTCGGCGTTGCCACCCACATCGGTGGTCACCACCGGCAGGCCGCAGGCCATGGCTTCCAGCAGCACATTGGCCCATCCCTCATTGCGGGTGGAGAGCACGAATACATCTGCCGCGGAGAGAGGCTCGCGGAGGGCTTCGGGCGGTATCGTGCCGAGAAAATGCACTCGCTCGGCAAGCCCCAGGGTGTCAACCTGTTCTCTCAAGCGAGGTCCCCAGTCACCCTCCGCGCTGGCACCGCCCACTATCAGGTAGTGCAGGTCAGGAAACTGGCGCAGTAAAGCCGGCATTAATTCTATCACCCGGTGAAAGCCCTTTCTCTCTACCAGGCCACCCACCGTGATCAACACCCTGGCCCCGGCGGGCAGGTTGAATTTCGCGCGCATGGCGGCGCGATCGGCCGGATAGAATTTATCCGCGTCTACACCGTTGGCTACCACCTGGGCCCGCCCGGGTGCCACGCCCAACTCCAGCGCCAGGCGGCGCAGAGAATCGGAAACTGTAATAACCCGATCTGCACCCGTGAGCGCCTTGATCAGCAAGGGCCTGAGGGCTTTGTCGCGGGCATGGCGAACTTCGGTGCCGCGCAGGGTTAGGGTTACCGGACATTTCAGCCAGCGGCCGAGTTGTACAGCGGCATAGCCTTCCGGGTAGCCAAAGTGTGAGTCAATGATGTTAAAACCGAAACGCGCCCGCAGTCTTTTCATCGGCCAGTAGAGTGACAGGGCCATCAGTATGCCATCGAGGGACTTTGCCAGGCCAGGAATGGAGAGAAAGCGTGGCTGGTATACATCCACGCCCTGCTGGCATTCGTGGCGAGGTGCAGACGGGCGAAAACCGGGACGAAACAGGCGAATCAGGCCCTGCAGGGGAAACCAGGGTTTGGGCGCCACCACCACGACGGGAAGTTCATTCGCCACCCGAAACATGCGCTCGCGGATGAACAGGCCTGCGGTCGGCTGGGCGCTGCCGGGAAAGAGCGTGGAAAACACCACCAGGCGGGGACTCGTCTCCAGCATCAGCCCGCCCCCGCCAGAGACGCATACACCGAACCATAGCGCGCCACGCTGGTGGCCCAGTTGCGTTCGGTTTCGACGAACTGGCGGCCCTTTTCTTTCAGCAATGGCCACCTTGCCGTATGGTCGAGCAGATCAGCCACTGCTGCAGCCAGCGCATCCGCATCCCCCGCCTTAAACAGCTGCCCGGTAACGCCGTCATCGATCAGTTCCCTGTGCCCACCCACGTCCGAGGCCACCACCAGCCGCCCCTGGGCCATCGCCTCCAGGGGCTTTAGCGGGGTAACGAGGTCCGTCAGGCGCATGGGCAGGCGTGGATAGGCAAAAATATCCACCAGGTTGTAATAGTCCTGCACCTGGTCATGGGGTACCCGGCCGGTGAGGATCACCACATCCTGCAGACCCTGCTCTTCGATGCAGGTACGGATTGTTGCTTCCTGCGGTCCCCCGCCCACCAGTAACAGCCGCAGGTCCGGATGCTGGGGCAGCAGTTGCGGGAGTGCCTGCAACAGCAGCGGAATACCTTCGTAAGCATAAAAGGAGCCGATAAACCCGAGCACGGTTTTACCGGCAAGGCCGAGTTCCTGCTGCAGTCCGGGATCGGCCCCGGCGCCAAAAGTGAAACTGTCGGTATCTACCGCGTTGGGGATGACCGTGATTTTACGCGCCGGAAGACCCCGCTCGGCGATTTCCGCTCGCAGGCCCTCGCAAATCGTGGTAACGGCATCCGCCTGCTGGAATACCCGGGTTTCCAGAGCCCGGCTCAGCCGGTAGCGCAGGCCCCACTCGCGGCTGGTACCGTGGTCGACGGCAGCGTCCTCCCAGAAGGCACGACACTCATAAACCACGGGCAGGTTCAGCTTGCGCCCCGCGCGCAGGGCCGCCAGGCCGTTCAGGGCCGGTGAATGGGCATGCAGGATGTCAGGCTGCTCAATGGCCGCCACCTCCTCTATCCGCCGGGCCAGGGTGCGGACCACGTCCCACTGGTCGAGCACGGGCAGCCGCGAGAACGGACCGGCCGTGGGCCGAGTCCGGTAAAAACTCAAATCATCGACAGTTTCTTCTGCGTTCTCGCAGTTCCCCTGCTTCAGGCCGGTAACATGGGCTGTGTACCAGCCAAGCGCACGTTGCTGGCGCAGGATATTGCGAGTGCGAAAGGTGTAGCCGCTGTGCAGTGGAATGGAATGGTCGAGGATATGCAGGATGCGCATGGCCGTGCCCTCACCCATTCACAACGAATTGATCGTCGCGCACGGTGGCCTGGAACATCAGCAGGGTCCACAGGGGAGCGCTGTGGTCGCGAATACCCGCCTGGTGTTCGTCCACCAGCCGCGTGAGGTAGGCCTGGTTGAACAGGCCGGTAGCCGCCAGGCCACCGCTTTCCAGCAGGTCCCGGCGCAGGCGTTCGCGCAGGGGGCCGCGGAACCACTTGGCCAGGGGTACGCCGAAGCCCATCTTGTCGCGGTACAACACGTCGTGCGGCAGGTGAGGTTCCAGGGACTTCTTCAACAGGTATTTGCCCTCCGCGCCGCGCAGCTTGTACGCCGGGGGCAAGCCGGATACCCACTCGGTGAACGGGTGGTCGAGGAACGGCACCCGCACTTCCAGCGCGTGGGCCATACTGGCGCGATCGACCTTGGTGAGGATGTCGCCCACCAGGTAGGTTTTCATATCCAGGTACTGGATCAGGGACAGGGGGTCATCGGTGGGACTGTTTGCGGCGTGCTCATCGAACACACTGTGTACGGAATAACCCTGCAACTCGCGCTTGAAGCCCTCACTGAACAGCGCTGCGCGTTGCTCATCGCTGCAAATGGACACCGAGTGGAGGTAGGCCTGCACCGAATCGCGGGCCAGCGCCTGGAAGGTGGTCTTGGCCCGGAACACCCGCGGCGCCCAGTCTGCCTTGGGGTACAAGCGCCCCAGGGCGCCAAACAGCGGCCGGCGCAGGCCGAGGGGCATGGCCCGGCGCAGCCGCTCCTCGTGCATATGCCAGCGGTAACGCCGGTAGCCGGCAAAGTGCTCGTCGCCACCGTCGCCGGATAGGGCAACCGTCACCCGCCGCCTGGCGAGCTGACAGACCCGGTAGGTGGGAATGGCGGAGCTGTCGGCATAGGGTTCGTCGTAGAGTGCCGCCAGTTCATCCAGCAGGCCGAAATCCTCGCTGCTCACGGTCTCCTGGAAGTGATTGGTGTGATAGCGCTCGGCGACCATGCCGGCGTATTCGGTTTCATTGAACTGCTTGACGTCAAAGCCGATGGCGCAGGTATTTACCGGCTCATCCTGCAGCCCGGCCATCATTGCCACCACGGCGCTGGAGTCGACGCCGCCGGAGAGGAAAGCCCCCAGGGGTACCTCGGCCACCAGCCGTACCTGCACCGCCTCGCGCAGCCACGCCAGCAGCTCGGCCTGCAGGTCCCGCTCGTCAGCCACCGCCACCGGGGTAAAGGGAATGTCCCAGTACTGTCTCTGTTGTGGCACCGGCTGTCCTTGCTTCAAGAGCAAGGTATGCCCGGGACGAAGCTTGTACACATCGCGGTAGATGGTCTTCGGCTCAGGCACATAACCCAGGGCGAAGTAGTCTTCCACCGCCCTGGGGTCTAGCTGTCGAGGCAGCTGTGGATGGGCCTTGAGTACCTTCAGTTCCGAGCCGAAGACAAGCTGGCCATCGGCAAGGATGCTGTAGAACAGGGGTTTTATCCCGAAGCGGTCCCGAGCCAGGAACAGGCTGCGCGCAGCCCGGTCGTACAGGGCGAAGGCAAACATGCCGCGGAACCGCTGCACACAGTCCTCGCCCCAGGCCTGCCAGGCGTAGAGGATAACCTCGGTGTCGCAGTGCGTGCGAAACTCGTAACCCAGGCCACGCAGCTCCTGCATAAGCGCCTGAAAATTGTAGATTTCACCGTTGTAGGTGACGCAAAGATTGCCGTCGGCGCTGAACATGGGCTGTTGGCCGCTGGCAAGATCGATAATGGACAGGCGCCGGTGGGCAAGACCCACCCCCGGTTCCGTGTGCATGCCGCCCTCGTCGGGACCGCGATGGAACTGGGTCTGGTTCATGGCGGCCAGCAGCTCGCGATCGGGCTCTCGCTGCTGCTGCAAGTCGAAAATACCGGCGATACCACACATAATCAGGCCCTTTCCATTTGCCCAGCAGGCTGGGAGCGCCCCAGTAGTTCGTCATAAACCCCGAGGTAGGCGGACACGGTGCGCTCCCAGTCGAAATCCCGTGTCACCCGCTGCACCGCCGCCTGGCCCATCTGCTCACAGCGAACCGGGTCATCCACCAGCGCGGCGATCGCCGCAGCCAGCGCCGGCACATCTGCCACCGGCACCAGCAGCCCGCTTACCCCTTGCTGGACAAGTTCCGGATTGCCGCCCACGCGGGTGGCGATCACCGGCAGGCCGGTCGCCATCGCTTCCAGCACGGTATTGGAGATGCCTTCTCCCAGCGATGGCAGTACAAACACATCCATGCAGGCTAACAGGTCGGGAATGTCGTCCCGGTCACCTGCCAGCCAGACATTAGCCTCGAGGCCATGCCTGGTAATGGCTGACGCCAGTTCTATCCGCTCTGGCCCCTCGCCAACGAGTATACAGCGCAGTGTCTGCCGCAGTGGCGGACTTTCTGAGAAAATGTGTGCCATTGCACAAATAAGCGCCTGCTGATCCTTCACCGCCGCCAGCCGGCCCACGGTGCCAACTACGCGGCAATCGGAGTCCACCAGGAAATCGGCGGGCATGCCGGCCAGCGATCGCCGTGGCACCGCGATCGCCTTGTCTGTATCGCTGCCAATTCGGGCGGTAAAGCGGCTGCGATCAACCCCGTTGTATATGTGGGTGACCTTGTCCTGGGCAATACCCACCTCAGCCACCAACCACTGGGCGAGATCCTGGCTGACGGTAATAAAGCGGTGAATCAGCGGACTCAGCAAACATCGCAATCTCCGGTATCTGCTGTTGCTGCCATCGAGGTCGCTCACGTCACGCCCGTGCTCACCGTGCACCCGTTTGCAACGAGGAAACAGCAGTCCGAGTACCTGGGTTTCCAGCGCGGCAAGATTACGGGTGTGGACGATAGCTGGACGCAGGCGTCGCAGAGTACGCCACAAGCCAAGGTACATGGCCGGGTCATGCCCCGGCCGCTTGTGTAACTCGATCACCTCCACATCCGGTGCGGCCAGGCGCCCAACGAAGGCATCCGCGGTGGTCAGGCAGATGATGGCGTGGCGGTAGCGATCGCTTGGGCAGCGGTTGATGATATTGACCAGGCCGTTTTCCAGCCCGCCGGTGCCCAGTGCATAAATCACATGTGCCACCAGCGGCGGTTTTTGGGAGTTGGCGGCCACCGGCATCGCTCACTGCCGTCCCTGGTTGCGGGACAGGTGTTCATCGGTCTCGTGATTTTCCAGCGGATTCCGGCTGTCCAGAGACTGTTCGATCGCCGGCTGGTATTCTTCGAAAAAGGCCTGCAACTGGCGGCGCGCCTGCTCCAGATCGGCGTCCTCCGCCACCGACACCGCAAGGAATATCCGGGTGCCCTCCCGTCGCCCCTTGAACAGTTGCTGCTGAGTCTCCAGCAGCTTTGCCAGGTAGTTTTGCGCGGTGTAACGGCCATCCACGCGATACCAGTTCCATACCAGCAGGCGTTGCCCGGGACCGACCAGTTGCCCTTCCAGTACCCTGATGGATTTACCGTTGGCGGCGGAAATAGTCGCCCCTGCCTGCCTGCTGACCCGCCAGGCACTCCGGTTCTCATAGGGGCGCCAGGGTGAAGCGGTCTGCACCAGCTCGTGCTCCTCCTGTGTTCCCAGGTACTGGCGCACAAACAGACCGATCGTACCGCCCGCGAAACGATAATACTGCTCCAGTTCCCGGTCGGCCCCGGGTTGATTCGGCGCCCATGACCACCCCGGATTCGGCGCTGGTTGCCAGTTTGCGTGAGTGATCGCCGGACTGGGCAGGGGCTGTAACGTTCCTGTATCTGCATCAACCACCAGCCCCCGGGCCAGCATCGGACCCAGCGCACTGACAATAAGGGCCAGGCCCAACACGGGCAGCGGCGCCATGCTGCCATTTGCCCCGGCTGACTGACCTGCTACCGCAGGCGTAAAGGGCTGTGCCACCTCATCCTCCCGCCAGAAGCTGCCCACCCAGAACATCAGCAGCATGACGAAACCGAAGAAAACCCAGCCATAGATCAGGTGATCGACACCCGTCGCCAGTTCCATGCCACTGAAGTGGCCGATCATGATGATCATGAATGCGCGCAGGCTGTTGGCAGCAATCGGCGTCAGTATGGATACCAGCACGAACAGTGTCCGCCGCCACAGGCTCTGGTAGGTCAGGTAGGCATAGAGCAGGCCCAGGGTGTAAGAAGCGATGATATAGCGTACTCCGCTGCAGCCCTCCACCACCTGCCAGCTGCCGCTGGGCAGGTGCAGCAGCCTCCCCTCCCGGTACAGTGGGATGCCTGTGGCCCGCACCAGGGCCGCGGCGCTGTCAGCGGTGAACTCCACCATCGGCTGGATCAGGCCCTCGCCCATCGGCACCGCCAGGAACAGGAAACCCAGGGGAAAGGCCAACCGCCAGGCCAGGGCTGTACCGAGGATCGCCCAGATACCGGTGATAAGAATGCCGACAAAGGCTAGTTGCCGGATGACATTGACATCCATCACCTGGGCCAACAACCAGACCACGCCGCCGCCAGCGGTCAGCAGTAGCACCCAGGGCCGTGGGGCGGCCACGGCGCCCGCCAGTTCCGCTCGCTGGCGCCACACCAGCCACAGACTGATGGGAAAAATCAGAATTCCGTGGGCAAAGGTATCCGAGCGCATCCAGATATCGACCATGGAGGCGACAGTGTCAAAGAACAGCAGGCCGACTGCAGTACAGTATGCTGCAATTATCACGACCAGGCCCCAGCTGGTGCTGGTTTTCCAATCCGTCTTTTCACTGATCACGTCAACTGTCACGGCTTTGCTCCTGACCATAACGCGGCACCCTGCCCTCCTGCCCGAGCAGCAACACCACCTCCGGCAGGTTGTCTTCCCAGCTGAAGTCCCGCAACACGCGCGCCCGGGCCTGGTCTCCCATGGCATCATGGGCACCAGCGAGGATTTCTGCCAGCAGTCGCTGGTAGTCTGCAAGCGACTCGGCCAGTAACAGCTCCTCGCCATCTATGGCCGCTATACCCTCCAGGCCCTTGTGGCTGACCAGGACCGGCCGTGCCATGGCCATGGCCTCCAGCACCTTGTTCTGTACCCCGCGGGCGATGCGCATGGGGGCGACCGCCGCCAGCGCATGTTTCAGGAAGGGACGCACATCCCCTACCCGCCCGGTCACGACGATGCCCGGTTGCTCCGCCAGCCCTTGCACCGCCGGTGCGGGTTTGCCGCCGACGATGGTAAAGCTTAACCCCGGATGGGCCTGGCGCAATGCGGGAAAAACCTCGCGGGCAAACCAGACCACCGCATCCACGTTGGGCCAGTAGTCCATCGCCCCGGTAAACACCAGCGGCAGGCTGTCCGCCGGGAAGGGATTGGGCTGCGGGGTTTCACGGTCGAAGGCGGGATCAAAATAGGCACAGTTGACGCCGTTATTGTAGAAACCGATCTTGTGGGCCGTGGCGGGTGACAGCTGGTGGAACAGGTCCGCTTCTGAGGAGGATACGAATAATCCGGCATCAAACTGCGCCGCCAGTGCTTTTTCCAGCGCCAGCAGGCAGCGCCCCTCACGGCGGTAAATCCAGCTCAGCGGCCAGGGCTTTTGCCGTGCATATTGCTGCCACTTGTCCGAGTCCACGTCCACGAAATCAATGACCTTGCGGCGGAAGCCCCCGCCACCTCCCGGCAGGTACTGGGCCATGGCCGAGGAGTAGACTATCGCATGGCGGATGCCGTACCTGACTACTGCCCTGGCCACCCACTGGCGCATTTCGGCATCGGCGTAGTAGGGAATCGACAACGCCTCACCGGAAAGCAGGCCCCGCAGGCTGCGCAACCTTGCCAGGCGCGGATTGAGGGGGCGCAGACACATCGCCTGGCAAAACTTTTCCACCTCGGGCGCCCAGGGCCAGTCGTCCTCATCGTCCACGAAACTGCCCAGGTAGATATCAAAATGCTGGCTCAGATGATGCAGTAGATGGAAGGAGCGTATTTTGTCGCCCTTGTTCGGCGGGTACGGGATACGGTGACACAGGAACAGCAACGGAGCTTTCACGCCCCGGGGCTCCTGCGCGGGGGGAAGTGTCTGTTCCGGTGCTGAAATAGCTGCACTCACGGCTCTAGCCCAGATTCCGGGCCAGCGGCGGCCCCAACAGGTTCGCCAAGGGCAGGGGCAGCCTGGTCCAGGCATTAACCATCAGCTTGTACTTCGGGTTCAGGGGGTTCACATCGGGTACGGCCGACGCCGTCACCAGATAGTACTCGTAGGGCAGCGGCTGGGGCGTGAAGCCGAAGTTCTTCTTGAAACTGAAGGGGCCGGTACTGGCCTTGCTGCGACCAAAATCGAAAACCCTGAACCCCTGTTCGCAAGAGCGCCGCAGCAACTCCCAGTACATAAAATGGTTCACCCCTTTAATCGTGCGGGCCTGGGCGGTACTGCCCCCGTAATAGGGTAGTACCTGGTCGCGGAAGTAGAAGCTCATCACCCCCGCCACGTCCCTGCCCGACTGGGTAATCATCAGCACGCTGCAGTCCTCGGCAAACACCTCTCGCAGTATGCGCAGGTAACTGGCCGAGAAAACCGGCGTGCCCAGGTTGCGCACGCTTTCCGAGTATACCCTGTAGAGACGATCTATGCCCGTGTCCCACTCGCTTTGCAAGCCCTCGGCAATGCCCTTGCGAATCATCGCACGCTGGCGATTGGGGATAGCCTTCAGGTTGGTGTCGTCGTCCGGTTCAATGGTTTTTCTGAAGGTATAGTAGAGTTCTTTCACCGGCCAGCCTGAATCGCTGGGGTGACAGTTGCGCAACTCCAGCGCCCCCACCTGCAGACGGTCGGCTAGCTCGCAGGCTGCTTTACGCAAGGCTGCAGCAGCCTCTTCCGTATCGGCAACGATACCGCCATAAACACAGAACGGCAGCGAGGATAGCGAATGCCCGAAGAGGATGCTTTTGACCTCTGCCAGCGGCAGGATACCGGCAATCTCACCGCCCTGTTGGGCATAGAGAAAGTGGGCCCTGTGGCCGAAGGCGCGCTGCAACACGGTAGCCCAGCCGGCGCGGTGGAAGAAGGTGGCGTCGTCAGTCCGGCGCACGTAATCGTCCCACGCATCATATACCCCAGAATCGAGCGCTTTTATCTGCAGGGGCATCAGCGAGCTTTCCCCGGCGCAGCGCCCGGAAGAAAGATATGATCCATGCGTCCCCACTGGAAATCCCTGAGCAAGCGCTCTAGTCGGCCGTAGGTCCGGTTCAGGTTAAGGTAGTGGCGGAAGCGGGTCTTGGCAGCCATGCCCTGCGGCCGTGGCTGCTCCGGGTCGATCTCCCAGGGATGGAAATAGAATATGGCGGACTGTTTTTCCTCCCGGTTGACCCGGTTTAGCGCCCAGCGGGAAAATCCGTAGGGAAACAGCCGGAACCAGCCGCCACCGCCGCAGTTGATCTGCCGCCCCGCCAGTGACAGCGTTGTTACCGGCACCTCCAGCAGTTCACCGGCCACCGCCTCGAATGCAAACCGGGAGGCCTCCGGCATGCCGTAGTGGTCGTGGTTGACTGGCACGACGCTGGAGCTGTAGCGATAGCCCGCGGCTGCCAGCTCTTCCCAGGCCCAGAGATTGCCAGCGCCGATGGAGAAACTGGCTGCCCGGTAGCCAGTGACCGCTTGCCCGCTGGTATCCTGCAAAAGTTTTCGGGTGCGAGAAACGTCTTCGCGAAACTGCTCGGGCGTCTGGGTATTGGCGCGGATATGCTCCCAGCCGTGGCTGGCAATTTCGTGTCCGTCGTCAACAATGCGTTTGATCAGGCCCGGGTAGCGTTCAGCCACCCAGCCCAGGGTGAAAAATGTCGCCCGCACCTGGTGGGCGGCAAACAGCTCGAGAATGCGGTCGACATTGGCCTCGATCCTGCAGGGCACCCGGTGCCAATGTGAGCGGTCAAAATGCGCTTCGAATGCGGAAACCTGGAAGTAATCCTCCACATCGACGGTCATGGCGTTGACCAGCGGCGAGCTGACAGGAGACCCCATCGACTGGTGCATGACTAAACTCCGGCAAGCCAGTCATTGACAATGCGCACTATGCGTTGCGCGGCATTGCCATCCCAGAGTTCAGGCACTCTTCCCGCCTTGCCCCCGGTCTGGATGATATCCTGGTAGCAGGCCAGAATTTTGTCGGGGTCGGTGCCCACCACGGTATTGGTGCCACTGGATACAGTGATCGGACGTTCGGTGCTCTCTCTCAGGGTGATACAGGGAGTGCCCAGGGCGGTGGTCTCCTCCTGGATGCCACCGGAATCGGTCAGAACCAGTCGGGCATCCTTCATCAAGCCCAGCATTTCGAGATAGCCCAGTGGTGGCAGTATTGTTATATCGCTATCTGCCAGCAGCCCCTCAAAACCCGCTGCGGCAATCCGCGCTTTGGTTCGGGGGTGAAGTGGAAACAACAGAGGCGTGGTCTGGCTGACGTGAACCAGTGTCTCCAGCAGGCGCCGGAGCACCTCAGGGTTGTCCACATTGGAAGGGCGATGCAAGGTGACCAGGCCATAGCCGGTGGCAGCCGGCGCTGCCACCCCGGCCTTTTCCAGCGACACTGCCGCGGGTACCGCACGTTCCAGGTTATACAGCAGGGTGTCTATCATCACGTTGCCGACAAAGTGCACCTTGTCGCGGGAAATGCCTTCCCGCGCCAGGTTGTCCTCCGCCAGTCTCTCCGTGGTAAACAAAAGGTCAGACAACTGGTCGGTGAGGATGCGGTTGATCTCTTCCGGCATACTGCGATCGCCGCTGCGCAGACCGGCCTCCACGTGCAGGACAGGAATCCCCTTCCTGACCGCCACCAGGGCGCAGGCAATGGTGGAGTTGACGTCGCCCACCACGAGCACGGCCCGGGGTGGGTCCTCATCCAGCACCGGCTCAAAGCGCTTCATTATTCCCGCGGTCTGCTGGGTATGGGAACCGGAACCCACCTCGAGGTCGACCTCCGGCTCGGGAATGCCCAGCTGATCGAAGAAGGCGTGTTTCATTGCCGCATCGTAATGCTGCCCGGTGTGCAGCAGCCGGGCGCGGGAGCCCGACTCCAGTGCGCCGAAGGCCCGCATGATGGGCGCGATTTTCATAAAGTTCGGCCGGGCGCCAACAACGCAAAGAACATGCCCAGCTTTAGTGGCAGAGCTCATCATCCTGAAACCTAAAAGGTAAACCGCAGGGTGGCGGTGATCCGGTTCTCCTGGTACTGCTGGCTCGCCTGTTCTGACTGGCGGTCGGTGTACTGGTAGCTGAGCACAAAATTTATCCAGTCCGTAATGGGTCTGTCCGCACTCAGGCGAAGCCGCCAGGTCTCCGACTGGTTAACTGACTCGCTACGTTCCCCGAGCGGCTCGCGCTCATCCCAGCTTACTGTACCCGTCGCGGTCCAGGTGCTCGACAAGTTCCGGTTGAGAGAGACAACGACCCCTCTGAAGGTCGAATCCCGCCCATCCTCCAGCCGCCTCTGCTCTGACTGACTGGCGGCTACAGAAAAATTCGAGCGCCGTCCCTGGTAAGAATAGGCAAGTCGAAAACGCTCATCCACGATTGGGCTGTTACTGATCGTGGTCGGCGCACCATCCAACTGGAAGAACTCTCCGGTCTCTGGATCGAACAGAAAAATTGGAAAATCTTCGGGGAAAAAACCATCCAGTGTGCGTATATTGCGATCGTAGGAGAGGGTTCTGGCGTAACTCGCGCTCAGGGTACTGCGCTTGTGGTAATACTGGGCTGAAAATCGCGGGGTGCTGCCGAAAAATCGGTCCCCGGTACCCACATCCACCACGGTGCGCGAATTCGGTGTCCAGCGCACCCCGACATCCCAATAGCTGCCGTCAATTTCATCGTTGAGGGAAACAAAGTCATTCCACTCTTCCCCGGCGTAGCCGTTGACCTGCCAGTGGCGGTTGAGCTGGTAGCCCAAATTAACCTGGGCGGATTTCAATTCGCTATTAGATGCTGGCCGGTCGCCCCTTTCTTCATACTCGATATTGTCGTAGTCCGCCTGCAGACCCCAGGACAAACTGGAGGTACCGGGCACACTGTCGAGAAGAAACCTGACATTCTCCCGGGCACTGTCGCCTACAACATCCTTGCTGTTGTACTGGTCGCTCCAACGGTAGCGCAACAGCAGATTGGCCACGTCCTTGAACTGCCGGGACACATAGGGGCTAACCGCATAACGATAGGTGGTATTGGTATTGCCGGTGCGGTCCTGGGGGTCGCCGGCACCCGGCGCGAAGGGATTGACGGAATTCTGGGAGACATTCAGGCTGGCATCGATGTACAGCCACTGCTCAATCAGCTCGGCGTAGGCACTACCATTGATTCTGGGGAAATAATCATCCCTGCCGGCACCCGCCGGGGTGCAACCGAGATCTTCCAACCTGCTGTCTGTCAGGCTATTTGCGGTTATCGAGGCGGAGAGCGCGACATTTGCTCGCCGACCTTCTCCGCTGATACCAGCACGAGGGGTGACGGTCGCATAGACCTCATCCTGTTCCGCGCTCTCCGACAAACAGGCGTTATCTGTATAGACTAGGGAAGTGCCGACTCCCGCACTGGTGGTCCACTGGGCGGCTGCTGCGCCCTGTGCAAGCGCCAGCCCGAGAAAAATCTTTCCCAGGTTCTGTAGTGGGCGCGATTCAGTGGCGGGAAACAGCATGTCCAGAGTCACTCACCCGCTACTGGGTCACGGTCCCTGCTGCCTTCCCCGTATTGGCGGTAGGCATAACGATACCCGTAACCGTAGCCGTAGTTGAACAGCCCCCTGTGCTGGCGTGCCTTGTTCAGCAGCATGCCTACTGCCTTGTCCTGGCCGATGTGCTCCATGGCCTTGGTGACTGCATGCTGGGGGGTCCCCTGCGCGCCAACCACAAACACGATCTGGCCCATCAGGTTGGCCAGCACGCCAGCTTCGGTAGTGAGCAACAAGGGTGGTGAATCGAATACCACCACCCGGTCGGGATAGCGCTCCGACAATTCCAGCATCAGCCGGCGCATGGCGTTGCTGGCCAGCAGTTCATTGGAATGGGCGTTAATATTACCGGCAGGTATTATCCTGAGTTTTTCCACGTTGGTGGGCAGGATCACGTCTGCCAGTTCAACGCCCTTGTTCTCCAGTACGTCGATAAGGCCGGGACTACCTGGGGGGACGCCCAAAACCCGGCCGGCATCCGCCTTGGCGGTGTCCGCATCCACAAACAGCACGGTTTTATCCTTCTCCATGGCGATGCTCAGGGCAAGGTTGATGGAGGAAAAGGTCTTGCCATCGCCCTGCAGAGCACTGGTCACCATGATCAGGTTGGCATTTTCAATCGGCGCCGCCGACCGCCCGGCGATATTCATCAACAGGGGGCGCTTTATACGGCGATATTCCTCGGCGACACCGCTGCGCGGCACAGCTGGGGTCAGGTAGCCCAGCTCCTGCAATTTATCAAACGGGATCTCAACTTGCTCTCGATGATTGCCGCTGGCAGCTGACAAGGTCTCTTCACCCTGCTGGACAAATTGCTCCTGGCGATCCACGGACTGCGCCATGGCAGCCTTTTGCACGGTATCACTTGCCTGCTCACTGGACAGGTAGCCCTCCGCTTCACCTTCATCGCTGGAACGGTTCTGACCCCGCAAAGAATCGACCGCCTTTTCAATAATGCTCATTGTCGTCCCCGTTAATTACAGCCCGGTTCTTTTGTTATCGTGTATCCATCACAGCCCATCAGCTGGCTGGCACGCCGCCCTGCACCAGACTCATGCCGACATAAACGACCAGCAGAAAGCCTGCCAGCGCCGAGAAGGTCAGCAGCCCCAGCGTTTCCTTGCGTTTCTGTTCCGGCAGCAAGTTCATGGTTACCGTTCCCAGCAGCGGCAAGCCGGTCACGTCGGTCAACATCCGCCCGTCAATAATGACCGGGTTCAGCATTGAAATCAGCAGCGCCACTCCTGCTCCAGCTCCCAGGCTAAGCAACAGCACACCGGCATTGAGCAGGGTTTTGTTGGGTTCGCTGGGCGTTTGCGGTACGAAGGGCGGATCGATCACCCTGAAGGTAACGTCACTGGCATTCTGTTCGACATCTTCCGACATACGCGCCGATTCGCGCCGCTGCAGCAGCTGCTGTTGCTGGCCCAGCAGCACGTTGTAATCGCGGTCGAGTTGCTTCAATCTTGCCTCGATTTCCGGCACGTGATTGACCTTGGACTCAAGGTTGGCGACGCGCTGT
Organism: Seongchinamella sediminis; assembly: GCF_003457605.1. Taxonomy (GTDB): domain Bacteria; phylum Pseudomonadota; class Gammaproteobacteria; order Pseudomonadales; family Halieaceae; genus Halioglobus; species Halioglobus sediminis. Next base: position 35,417 of record NZ_QRAN01000020.1, on the reverse strand, counting down.
TCATACTCGGCAACACGCACCTGCAGCTCAGCCACGTTGGCCTCGGTAGCGGTCAGCATACTGCGCATTCCCTGATACACCGGGCTGTTGGTCATGGCGGGATCGGTGCTCACACGGGTAAATTCCTCGTCTCTCCTTTCTTCCAGGTGCTCGATCATCTCCGTCAGCTGACGGACCTCAGGGTGTTTGTCGGTGTAGCGGATACTCAATTCGTCCAGCGAGGTGCGCAGGTTCTCGATGCGGGTATCCAGCGGTGACATGCTGCCGAAGTCGCCAGTTACCTCGCTGGGCATCAACACCGGGTCCTCCTCCTCGAGCTGTCGCGCCAGTTCGCTGCGGCGATTTTCCATTTCACTGAGCATCAGGCGGGCGGCACTGAGGTCCTCCCGCGCCGCCTGCAGTGTGGCGTAAAAATCACCCCTGCCCTGCAAGACATCCACATTCTCCTGCTTGAATCGCGCCAGACGGTTTTCCGCGGCGACCAGGCGCTCCTCGTACTCAGCGATTTGCTCCTCGAGGAAGCTCTGCGCCCCCGAGCTTTCGGCGCGCTTACTGCCCAGCGAGCTCTCGATAAACACTGTGATCAGGGCCTGGGCGATGCGCCTGGCAGTGTTTCTGTCCTCGTCTTCTACTGAAATTGAGTAAAGAGACGGGTTGCGTCGGTCACCGGTGAGGGTAATGGCCTCGCTTAAATCGGCCAGGATATCGTTTTTCTGTGCTTCCGTGTTGGCCTCCAGGTCCAGGTCCGTCATCCGCATCAGTTTTTCCAGGTTGGGGCGACTGAGCAGGGTCTGGCTCATCATACTGACCCGCTGCTGGATATCTGGCTGTACGGTGAGACCGCGCAGCAATGGGCGCAGGATGCTGTTGGTATCGACATACACCCTGGCGGTCGCGACGTAGGCTTCCGGCAACTGCCATACAAAGAGCCAGCCGCCGATGGCCACCACCCAGGTGACTGCGAGCGCCAGCCAGCGATGCCGCCAGGCGGCCCACACGTAGGTAAATACTTGTGCCAGAAGTTCCTGCATTGCCTGCCCCTAACCGAACCCGGATGCCCGGTTAAAACCAGGATTCAGAAATAATGACGACATCTCCGGGCATCAGGTTGAGATTGGCGGATATGTCCCCGTCCTTGATCAGGTCATCAAGGCGCAAGCCGTAGCTGCGCTGCCCGCCCTGCTCAAGACGCACCAGCACCGAATTGTTGCCGTCTGCGAATTCGGTCATGCCCCCCACGGCAATCATCAGGTCCAGCAGGGTCATATGCTTTTTATAGGGAACGCTTAACGGTTGGGTAGCCTCGCCGATAACTCGCACCTGCTGTTCCGGAACGCCGACGAAACCGTTGACAATCACACTGACCACCGGGGACCTGACATACTCGCTATAGGCTTTTTCGATATCCCGGGCCAGTTGGGTGGATGTTTTTCCGCTGGCTTCGAGGTCCTCCACCAGACGGGTGGTGAACTTGCCATCGGGCCTAACGATCCCCGAGGTGGTCAGTTCTTCGTTGCCCCAGACAAAAATTTCCATGGTATCGCCGGGGCCGACCACGTACATGTAGTCCTGGTCGGGGAAGCGCTGATCATCAGCGACCTCCGGCAGGTCTGGCTGCGAGCCGCAGGCCGCGACCGCCAGCACCATTCCCAGAAAGCCCAGTTTTGCGAAATAACGCCCCAGCACACCATATTGCCTGGTCATCCCCACGTCCCCCTGTTCAAACGGATCCAACGCTCCTACTGACCTCAGTCTAGCACGGCGCTCAAAAAACAAACTAATGACTACAAGTTTATGTGACAAGCTTCACAAAAGCTTAGACGCAAAAGGCCACAATGGCTAATGGCCCTGCACTGATTCACTCCCCCTTGATGCCCACCCACCATTTGTACACCAGATGCCTGGCGAGCATAAGCGGCGGCATGCGAATCCAGTGGGAACGAAGATAGAGCAGATGCTCGGTAACAGGTGAACGCAGCCGGGTAATATTTTCCGGAGCGATGTGTCGATCTATTGCCCGCTGCATAATCCGGTCTACCGACCGCGGTGGCCGCCCCGACTCTATGGTGCGCCAGGCGCTTTCGGGAATAGACGTATGCAGATTGCGCCGCATCGCCGCTGCCGCGTAATACAGTGGGCGCTGCAAGCCAAGCTCGCTGGCGCGCTCGGCAAGCTTTTGCCAGTACTGCTCATCCTGCGCTGAAAAATAAGCGCTGAGCGTGTGCATATCCACCAGGTCGCGCAAGCCGCCGCGCAGTTCATCGCTCATAAACAGGTGGGTGGCACTGTGTAATACCATGTCCAGCGGAGACAGGGTGGTGAAAACCGTACCCTCAACTGGCACCAGGTCAACAAAAAGCAGGCTGGCATCAAGCTTGATGCGCCCCGTGGTCTGAATCAGGTTATGGTGCACATCCAGTTCGATGGGGCTATTGGGGTGACGCATCGGGGGCAGCTCATGACTCCACTCGCGATAGTAGTGGTTATCGTAAGCGGACAAGGTCTCGTCAAAGCCCCAGCCGGCACACTCAAGCCGTTCCTCCATCTCCGCGAGATTTGCCTGCGGCACCAGAATATCGATGTCGTTCATCCTGCGCCCCTCTGCTGCAGGCAGTCCCGACAGAAGGTAGGCGGCGCCTTTGAGCAATACAACCGGGAAGTCAACGTCCGCGAGCACAGAATTGAGCGCGAGCAATTCGCGCCTCACTAGCAGTTGCATGTGGTCGGTGTAGATAGAAGCTCCAATCAGCACATCGGTGGCTACCGGGGGAATCGTCTCGAGCACGCCCCGCTGTACCACCAGCGTGTAAAGCCTGCCTGTCAACCTGGTGTAGCGGGCCAGCGTTAGCAACTCGTCCCATTGCCGTCCGTTGAGCTTATCCAGACGTTCTGGCTTGGTCAGGGCACCAGTAAGAGGGTTCACACCAGGTCGTCCTGCAATAGCCGCTCTATCGCCGACACGGCTGCTTCCAGATCTCCATTCGGTAAGTCATAGGTATCGACACTGCGCACCAAACGGGTCAGGCTAAGAAAGCCCGCTTGCTGGGTTACCGGGTAGTTAAACGAGTTATTAACCAGTTTTGCCAAAGCTTCAGCGCGGTGCTGACCCTTTAGCATGGTCTGCCCGCCCGGCCGGTAGCTGGGGAAGATGATCCAGCGCGGATGTACCGGCTCCAGCTGACGCTGCAGGCTTTCCGCTGGCGGCACCAGGTGCGCAACAGTTCCCTTGCGGGTTTTCTCGTAGTGCGGCCCCAATGCCATTTCGGGCGCAAATTTACCGATGAGGTCGATCGACGTGTTTTTCAAGGGGGCTGCGCGGGGTAGCGGCAGCATCAAGCCATCACTGTGCCGAATAACGCAAAACTCATCAGACAGTAAACGCCAGCCGCGAGCCACCAGGCCAGCACACAGCGTGGTTTTCCCCGAACCAGGAAGGGCCGGCAGTATGACGCCGCGACCGCATTTTTCCACCACGGCACTGTGCAACATGAGGTTCTGGTGCGCCGTGGTCCCGATACACCAGTTAAGCCCCCATTCATACATGGGAAAGGCGTGATCAAGGGGGTAGCGCTCGAAGGGTTGGACTCCGTCCACGGTAAATTGCACCTGCGGTCGCAACCAGCGGCGCACTCCCCGTACGCGATCGATAGACAGGTGATAGTGCGCCGGTTGGTCGGTATCGAGCATCTCCACGGGGGCATAAAAGCGGGATAGTACCTCGAGGAATTGCCGTACGTCCGATCGCAGGTGCACCACAAACGGCCCTACGCGGTAGCGCAAACCCTTGCTCCCGGCCAGCCGGGCCAGCGCCGAGTGTTCCAGGTCTCCAAGCCTCATGCAGCGCGGACGTCGACTAACTGCAGCTTTTGCAGTCCACTGAGAACCTCACAGACTTTATCAGTCCAGTCAATCTCCTCTTCCAGCAACTCAGACAGGTGCTGCTTAATTTCTTCCAGGCTTAGCGATCCGCCCATAAGCGACCGGAGAATTTCTGCTGGAAAAGCATCAAGGATATGCGTCTGCCCCGTCGCTGCACAATAACAAACCAGAAACCCGTCGATGTCCTCGACGAGGATATGAGGCGGTTGCTTCGACACCCAGACAGCTTTCATCAGAGAAGCGGCACCCAGCTTATTTACCCACTCTAAAAATACTGACCCTCAGGGTAAGGGCTCGCGTGGATATTAAGGCGCCGCCATTATTGATGTCCAGCAAGTACCTGCAATTGCGTGACCATCAGGGGCCAGAAAGAAAACCTTACCTTCCGGCGGCGTGAAACTGCCGTCTGCCGCAATGTTGAATCGCTGCAAAAACCAAGCAGGCTGCTCGGCCCACCCGACGTTGTCACTATTTTTGTTAGGAATTTTGTTGTCAGGGACCGAGTAGCCCGTGTCACTGTAGTAATAATCCACAGAATCGGCCGGTACCCGATATATGGGAGTCTTGTCATTCTTGGTGTAGATAATTCCCTCGCACCGCACTGCAGTCCGGTTGTTGGAGAGAAAATCCTCAGTAGTGGTTATCTCTGCCGTACCCTGCAAGCTTCCGTCATCGATTCCATTGAGGGCACATTGCGCTACGCTGCCCAATGCCGCGGAGGCGTTAGGTGTCAGCGTAGCGATCAGCGGCGCAGCCGCCGACGCTTTCAGCAGACGCCGCCTGGCCTTGAACTCGTCGCTCAAAGGGTTGATTTCCTTGTCTTTTGTTTCCACTTTATCTGACACGTAAGACCTCGAATGTCATCGGGGCGCACGGCCCCATAAGTTCTACTGCAAAAATCACACCAAACCAGCAACTCACTGATTTTATTCGTTTTTTTCTTTTCCTCTCAGTCTGCGGAGGGTGGGGGTGTAAAAATAGCTGACGCTGCCGGCCCACCTTCCTCCCTGTCACGATCATACACGCCACACATTTAGCCCTGCCGCGCTGCAATCACGTCGATTCAACACGGATTTAATGTCTATTATAGTCGCGTCTGCGACCATCATCGCGCCGAATGCGGCAACATCCAACTGCAGATACTCAGCATGGGGCACCGCCAGGATGACCGCCTGGCAGTCTGTCAGCTCCTCGCGAGCGCACAGCTCGATGCCGTATTCTTCCCGGGCTTCCGCTGCATCCGCCAGCGGGTCGTGGACGACAACATTGCAGCGATACTCCCGCAACTCTGAGATCACATCCACCACCCTGGAGTTACGCAGGTCGGGACAGTTCTCCTTGAAAGTCAGGCCCAGTACCGCCACCTTGGCATCACAAATGCGATGCCCGCGCTGGGCCATGCATTTGACGGTCTGCTCGGCCACGAACTTGCCCATATTGTCATTGGTCTGCCGCCCCGCCAGGATCACCTGGGGATGGTGGCCCACCGCCTCGGCCTTGTAGGTGAGATAATAGGGGTCGACGCCAATGCAGTGTCCGCCAACCAAACCGGGCCTGAAAGGGAGAAAATTCCACTTGGTACCCGCCGCCTCGAGGACGTCCAGGGTATCGATGTCCAGGCGATTGAAAATCAGCGCCAGCTCGTTCATCAGGGCAATGTTCAGGTCCCGCTGGGTATTCTCGATCACCTTTGCTGCCTCGGCGACCTTGATACTGGCCGCCGGGTGGATACCCGCGTGCACCACCTCGCCGTAGAGATCGCACAGCCGCTCAAGGGTTTGTGGCGTATCGCCGGAGACTACCTTGACGATGCTTTCCAGCTTGTGCTCGGTGTCACCCGGGTTGATGCGTTCCGGTGAATAACCGACGTAAAAGCCATCTCCCCGCTGCTCAGCCCCGGGCCGGCCAGCCCATGGCAGGCCCGAATGCTGCTCCAGTAGCGGTACGCAGACCTCCTCCGTGCAGCCGGGATACACTGTCGATTCAAAGACCACCACAGCCCCCGGAGCAAGATTATCGCCAACGGTACGACAGGCCCCTTCAAGCGGCCGGAGGTCGGGTTGCCTGGCGGCATCGATAGGGGTTGGCACGACGATAATGACAAGCTCCGCCTCCTTCAGGCGGGCGGCGTCGCTGGTATACTCCAGCAGTGTCGCAGCCGCGAGCTGCTCTGGCCCTACTTCGCCACTGGGATCACGCCCCGCGCGGTAAGCGGCCAGTTTTTTCTCGTTCAGGTCAAAACCGAGGGTGCGCCGCTTGCTGCCGAATGCCACAGCCAAAGGCAGCCCGACATACCCCAAACCCACCACGGCTATCGCTCCTGCCAATTTGCCCCCTTGCTCACCGGTCTCCGCGCTCCTGTTTGCGTTCTGTGAAGCTCTTCTCAGTAACGAGATAGCAGCATTTACACCTTAGCGGGCAGAGTATAGTGTCAATACACATAACGAACCATGAGAGATCGTGACGTGGTCCACAAATTCTTGAAAAAAGGCGTTAACACGGGGCAAACGGAGCGTGCAAACTAATATCGGTCTATACAGCTATGGCGCAGCGCTGATCGCCTACAGCCTGCTCACAGGCCTTGCTTTCCTGCACCGCAGCCGACACTCCCGGGGGCAGCTGATGGCCGTGGCAAGCGGCCTTACCGCCCTCTGGGCAGGCACCGTGGTTATATCCGCCCTGCTGCCCTACCCGCAGGTGAAGTTGATGCAGTCGGCGGAGGTGGCCCGCAATGCTGCCTGGTGTTTCTTTCTGCTGCAGACACTGAGACTGAAATTGCACGGCAGTGGTCACTGGCTGGAATCCTGGCGCTGGATTCCCTGGTTTATTGGCGCTATTGCAACCTTAGTCGCGCTTATCTTCTCGGTCCCCTCGCTGGCGAAAATACTCTCGTTCAGCGACAAACTATACCTGGACATCGCCTTTGCCGCCTGGCTGGGCATGGCCCTGCTGGGCCTGCTACTACTCGAACAGCTCTACCGCAACAGCACCCAGGCAGAACGATGGTCGCTTAAATTCCTGTGTCTGGGGCTTGGCTTTATCTTCGCGTACGATTTTTTCATGTACGCCGAAGCCCTGCTCTTTCGCCAACTGGACCGCAACCTGTGGCAGGCGCGCGGCCTCGTCATTGCCCTGGCGGCCCTGCCTATCGCCATTGCCCTGGGGCGTTCAAGCCGCCTCGAGGAGCAACGGGGTCTCCACGTATCGCGTCATGTAGTTTTCTATAGCGCGACGCTGCTCGCCTCCGGCGTCTACCTGATTCTGATGGCCCTGGTGGGCTACTACCTGCAATTCCTGGGGGGAAACTGGGGAGCAGTACTGCAGATAGCTTTTTTGTGCGCCGCCGGTTTTCTGCTGCTGGCATTGCTGTTCTCCGGCCAGGCGCGGGCCAAAACACGGGTATGGCTGAGCAAGAACTTCTTCAGCTACAAATACGATTATCGCAACGAATGGCTAAAGTTCACCGACACCCTGGCCACCGGCGGCGAAAACATCCCCGAGAACATAGTCAGGGCGATGGCAAACCTCTGCTCAAGCCCCGCAGGGCTGCTCTGGGCGCGAACTGAACAAGGCACCTACAATCTTATCCATCGATGGGACATGGCCCTGGATGCGGAAGATACCGATCTTACTGCCCTCGCGCCCTGGCTGGAAAGCTCCGGCTGGATCATAGACATGCGCGAGTGGCGCCAGTCACCAGACCTGTACAACAACATGCAACTTCCCACCGTGGTAAAGGAGATTCCCGGCGCCTGGCTGATCATCCCGCTGTTCTTTGCCGACAGGCTACAGGGCATACTGCTGTTGCGGGAGTCTGAGCTGATAAAGGAGATCAACTGGGAAGACAGGGATCTGCTCAAACTGGCCGGACGCCAGGCCGCGAGTCACCTGGCCCAATACCAGGCCGACAAGGCCCTGGTTGAATCGCGCCAGTTTGAAGCCTTCAATCGCCTGTCGGCCTACGTTATTCACGATTTGAAAAATATTCTCGCACAGCAGTCCCTGATGGTTTCCAATGCGAAAAAACACCGTGAAAACCCGGAATTTGTCGACGATATGATAGAAACGGTAGAGAACTCCGTGCAGCGCATGACCAGGCTCATGGCGCAGATGCGCAGCGGGCTGCAAGGGCGGGAAGAACAGGCCCTGGATATGAATGAGCTACTTTCTGCAGCGGTTGAAGAACGGCGGAAAACAGCCCCGCCCCCCCGGCTCGAGCTACCGGAAGGCATCCTGCAGGTGCGCGCGGACCGTGATCAGTTAATGAAAGTCTGCTGCCACATTATCCAGAACGCGCAGGAAGCGACGGATAAATCCGGCGAGGTTACCGTGCGTCTTAAGAAACAGGGTGGTGACACGATTGTGGAGATAGAAGACAACGGAACCGGCATGGAAGACGAGTTCGTCGCCTACCGGCTATTCAAACCCTTTGACTCGACCAAGGGGCTGACAGGCATGGGCATCGGCGCGTTTGAGAGCCGCGAGATTGTGCGTAACCTGGGCGGGGATATTCTCGTGCGCAGCAAACCGGGTGAGGGGTCGTTGTTCGCCATCCGACTGCCTCGCTATACTCCCACCGGGGAATGCCAAAGTGACATCGGGGAAACAGCTTTTGACCAGGAATAAAAAACACCTGCTGGTGGTAGAAGACGACCAGGGGTTGCAGAAGCAGCTGCGCTGGGCCTTCGAGGGCTATGAAGTAGTGATCAGCGGCGACCGGGAAGACGCCATTGCCCAGCTCCGCCGAACCCAGCCGGGGGTGGTGTTACTGGATCTCGGGCTACCACCGGACCCCGGGGGGGTGTCCGAAGGGCTGGCAACCCTGCAGGAGATTCTTTCCCTGGTTCCGGAGACGAAAGTCATCGTGGTTACCGGTGACAATGACCGGGCTAATGCCGTTAAGGCAATAGCCCTGGGGGCCTATGACTTCTACCAGAAACCCGCCGACCCGGAACTACTCGGGCTGATCGTCGATCGCGCCTACCATGTGTTCGAACTGGAGTGCGAGAACCGCCAGCTGCAACAAGCGCGACAGGAGTCGCCGCTGGACGGCATTATTGCCGCCAGTCCGCAGATGCTGGAGGTGTGCCGCACCATCGAAAAGGTCGCGCCGACGGATATCACCACCCTCCTCCTTGGCGCCAGCGGAACCGGCAAGGAGCGTTTCGCCCAGGCTTTGCACGCGCTCAGTTCGCGGGCCGGCAAACGCATTGTCGCCATCAATTGTGCGGCAATCCCCGATACGCTGCTTGAAAGTGAGTTGTTTGGTTATGAAAAAGGCGCGTTTACCGGGGCCACCCAGCAGACCATTGGCAAGATCGAGCACGCCGATGGAGGAACACTCTTCCTCGATGAAATAGGCGACCTGCCCATGGAGTTGCAGGCCAAGCTGCTGCGATTCCTGCAGGAGCGAGTCGTCGAACGACTGGGGGGGCGTCGGGAGATTCCCGTGGATGTGCGCATTATTTGTGCGACTCACCAGAATCTCGAGGAGCACATCCGCCAGGGCCGCTTTCGAGAGGATCTCTATTACCGGGTCAGCGAGCTAACGATCAACATACCAACGCTCAAGGAGCGGGAAGGTGACGCGGTACTGCTCGCCAAGTCCTTCCTCGATCGTTTCAGTGCCGATTTGAAACGCCCCATAAAAGGTTTCGACGCCGAAACACTTCAGGCGATAGAAGCCTATGATTGGCCAGGAAACGTACGGGAACTGGAAAGCCGGGTTAAACGGGCCACGATCATGGCCGAGGGAAGCTTCGTCACCTGCGAGGACATGGATCTGGACGTACCAGAAGAAAGCCCGATACCGCTCAATATCAAGCAGGTACGCGAAGCCGCCGAAATCAAGGCCATTAAACGCGCCCTGTTGCACTGCGAAAATCTAAGCGATGCTGCAAGCAATCTCGGCATTACTCGCCCTACCCTCTACAATATGCTGGAGAAATACGGCCTGAAACCATAGCTAGTGCCCGCCCAGAAACTCCGATTCTCGTCATCCCCGTTATTTGCAAAGTGTCAGTTTTTTTTACGATTCTGAGCTAATTTCCAGCTGATCATGTTGAAGCCAACGACCAACACATTAAAAATGCACAAAAAAATCCATTCTGGCATGAATAGTGCTGAATCATCCAAGCACAAGCAGAGGTGCAACCTGCGCTAAGGAAGCGCGGGTTTTGTAATGGCTGAAAGGAGGTAGTGGCTGTGAAAGTCAGTACATTAGAAGGATACCAAGAATACCAGAAGAACGGTGCTGGGCATCATGTTGCGAAGCTCTCCCTGTTAGCAATCTTGATCTATGCGTTACTACCGGCTGACGCAAATGCACTCTTATTGCTCAACGAGTCCTGCGAAAATGTATTAAACGTCAACAATGCCAGTGAGGAACTAGCACAAGCTGAGCTTTGCGCCTCCGATCAGTGGGGGGAAACCCTGGAATTGGAACTCTTGTTCAAAGACGACAAAGATGATGAAGGCATTAATCCCGGCATTGTTCTCGATGGCAGTTATGACCCTGGAGAAAGCATTTGGTACACGGTGAGTTGGGATTTATCTGCCAGTGACTATTTACTTTACGTGATTGTTACAAAAGACGGGGATAACGGCAGCAATTTTTACACAGTCGCTGATGAAGCGCAGCTCACCAAAGGCGGGCCTGAGTTGCTCTGTGCACCGCTGTGTGGTGGACAGGGAGATAGCATCTCTCATGTTTCCTTCTATGGCTTAGTCGGTGATGGCGGCGGCCCCCCCTCTGGGGTTCCCGCACCCGGAACCCTGCTCTTGCTGAGCCTCGGCCTGCTCGGCCTCCGGAGAGCCTGGGCATAAAACCCTGGCAATACCTCCTCCACTGATCGAAACGAAACTGCCCGGCGGCTAATACCTCCGGGCATTTTTCATCCTCCTTGCACTACGCGACAACGGTTGCATACTGGGTTTTGCTGGACCCCCACATCTCGCTCTACTTCTTTTTCTTCCCGTTGCCCTTGTTGCCGCTATCGTTACCCGTATCACTACCCGTATCGTTGCCTGACCCTTTGTTCACCTGAATAGACCTGGTGGCCGCATTGCCAGAAGTATCAGTTGCCTCTGCAACTATGGTGTGGGCGCCGTCCGCTTCCTTACGTGTATTCCAGGAGTAGTCGAGAGTAGCGGACGAAGCCGAACTTTTGAGCTGCCCATTGATATACAACCTGACCGTGGCGACGTTTACATCATCCCACCCCTGCACGCGGATGGCGACTGTCCTGCTTACCGTGCTGCCGTCTGCAGGATTACTGATGTCCACAGCGGGTGGTGTCGTGTCGGTGACATCGGCAACGTTGTCCACCTCAACCACCACATTGGCAGAGACACCCTCGTTCCCAGCCGCATCGTAGGCGACCGCAGAAAAGGCGACTTCTCCATCCCAGGATTGGGTGGAATCCCAACTGAATTGGTAAGGTGCGGTGGAATCCGTGCCGACGAGTTCGCCAGCCACGTACAGTGCGACCTCGGTAACCCCGACATTGTCCACTGCATTCACGTCTACCGTAATCATACCGTTGACGGTACTGCCGGTGGAGGGTGAAAAGATTGTCACCTGCGGCGCCTCGTAGTCCATCGACGTCTGATCGGTGCCAAGAGCCATTTCCACTGCAGCCGCAGCATTAACGCGCCCATGGCCATAGTAGGCGTGCCAGTCAGAACCGTCGACCAGATCATCGGCTGACGCTTCGAGGATGGACTCGATCTCATCCGGCGACAGACCAGGATTGGCTCCCATAATGAGCGCAATGACGCCAGCTGTTGCCGGGCTGGCAAAAGACGTGCCCGAGACCGAACCGTAGCTTCCACTACTGGTTGTGGTCCGGATTCCCACACCCGGCGCGGCGACATCTATGTAGCTGCCATAGTTCGACCAGCTTGCCTTGGCGTCACCGGACGTGGTGGCCGATACCGATATGATCGCGGGATTATCGCCCCAGCCCGGATCCGAACCATCGTTACCTGCCGCTGCCACAACAAGCCCCATCTTCTTGCGCATGTACTGGGCAGCGCTGGTGACAGAGGAACTGTCGGTGACCGAGTAACTGATATTTGCCACATCGGCGCCTTTATCTGCAGCCCAGGTCAGCCCGTTGGCGATATCGCTCCAGTAGGCGTAGCCATCGCTGCGGTTTGTGATACGAATCGGCATGATGTTCGCACCCAGACCAATCGCCGCTACGCCGATACCATTGTCAGTCGTGGCAGCGGCGGTGCCGGCCACCTTCGTACCATGCCCGTTAACATCCTCCGTATCGGCATTGCGGCTCACAGAGTTCCAGCCCGCAACGACTTGACCGACCAGGTCCGGGTGAGCGCTATTTACCCCCGTATCCAGGATGGCGATGGTGATCCCGTGAGCCGTAGTCATCTCCCAGGCAAGCGGAGCTTTCAAAGTTGGCAGGTGCCAGGCTTCGGCATACTTGGGGTCATTCGGAATGAATTCCGACGCCTCCACCAGCATGTCTTTTTCGGCGAACTTGATGTGTCTGTTTCTGGCCAGAGCCTTCGCCACTGCGTCCTCTGCCTGGGGCGGAACCTTAACCACCTTGATGCCAAGTTTCCGCAACCGCCCGATCGCCCGGCCACCTTGCCGCTTGAGTATCCTGTCAAATTCTGCATCTGACAGGCCGGCTTTGGGTTTAACCAGAATCCGACCTTCACGCCAGGGGTTATCACTATCTGGCGCGGCCTGGAGCCCTCCACTGGCGATAGCCAAACCAAGCGCCACCAGCATGGATTTTCCCAGACTTCCAATGCCCGGGCGCCGTCCCGCAAGACCTTGCTTGTTAGAGAAAAACATTTTTAAAAGCTCCACGGTTGATTTCACTCCCGGGGGGATTGCAGGGGAGTGTCAACCACGGGCTGGTACAACGAATGTACCGCTGATGGCTCTTACTGCCGGCAATCCCGCTACCCTAGGTTTTCACCCTTAGGCCGGTGATTTTGCGTCCCCCCCTTTAGGAGGGTTTGCCCTTTACACTTGCAGAATCTTATTATTCTGGTCGGCAGTCAAACAGATTGCGCAGAAAAGTACAGAAAAATCCTGATTTGTCAATTAAGGGCCTGTCTCCGGCAAAATCCGACCGCAGGTCAGCTCGGATAATGCGAAAAAAGGCCCGACGACCCACGCGGGCTTCCCACGGTAAATATCGTGCGACTCTCTCCGTTGGACCGCTGGTCACTATTTGGAAACAAAGCACTGAATCCCACCGGCAACTCGCGAGACTCAAGTCATGGCAAACGCGGGCGGAATGGTGCGTAATCTTTGCGACCATGTCAAACCGCAGCGATTCTGAGCCGAGAAGCCAGCTCCAGTATGCGCCAGGGATGCTGGTTGATTCATTCAGCTCCCGACATTCGGCCATGCTGTGGCGTTGGGAATCGAGGTGCCCCTTGGCTCGCTGATTAATGGCCACGATTCCATTGCCATAGCGACATCATGAACCAGTGGGGACTTGATTCTGCCCCTTGGATACAACAGATGGACCCGGTAATGCTTCTTTCCGTCAATATTTACTGGCAATTTGGTCGCCGAGGATTACAATAAACCAGATAATATAAGTCTGCAGCACAGGCAAACTCTGACAGCTCGCTATTAACGTCAAGGGGATATAACGTATCCTATGAACGCCCGCAGCAAGTCCCTGGCCGAAAACTTCCTGGAATATTTTGATATTACCTATGCAAAACAGGAATATCAGAGGGAAAACGTTGGTAGAGTGCGTTATAGGGTGTATTGCGAAGAGTTCGGCTATGAGGACGCCAGTTCATTTCCCGATGGCATCGAGCGAGATGAATTCGACGCTGATTCGCTTCACTGCCTGATAACCCATAAGCCCAGCGGAACTCCCGCTGGTTGTGTTCGCGTGGTACTTGCCAGGGGTGGCGGTCAGATGCCGTTTGAAAAATTCTGCGAGGGTAGCCTTGATGCCGATTTTTTCGAAAAGCACCCCATGGAGAGAGATAGCATGTGCGAAATCTCTCGACTTGCAGTTGACAGCCAGTTCCGCCGCCGGTCGGGAGAGCAGACAACCCGCTTTGGTGTCGCTGCAGAGAAAAAATTCTCTCTGGAGGAACAGCGCACTTTTCCGCTCATCGCAGTATCATGTTACCTCGCCGCCACGGCCCTTGGGGGGATGGCGGGCTGCACCAACGGCTTTGCGATGATGGAACCCTTCCTGCCCAGGCTGCTCTCTCATGCGGGCATAGGTGTCACCAAGGTGGGCAGTGATATCGACTATCACGGAATGCGTGCACCCTATTTCGTTACACTGAGGGAAACGCTGGACAACATGTACCCCGAACTTAAAGCACTCTACCTGGACATCCAGGGAATACTGGAGTCTGAATATACTCCTCGAAGCTAGGCTGCCTGGTCTGGTGCTACCATGTGCGGTTTCAAGCATTAATCTCAACAAACGTGCACCTGCCAGACTCGTTTGCCTGAGGATACGCAGGACTTAAGGTTTGTCGATGACTAGATTAGCAGGGTCGCTGGGTTTCTTTTTTTGCTGCTCACTGCTACTCATGGCGGCAGTAGCCCCGGCCGCCGAAGATAACGATCAAAATATCACCGGGCTGCAACTGGCACAACGGGTTTACGACCGACCAAAGGGCCAGGATGCCAGCGCTAGGGTTGTGATGTCTCTTCAGAGTGAGAAGTCAGATCCCAGGCTTCGCCTGCTCTACAGCTATGCAAAGGACAAGGGCACGTCCCAGCGCTGGACACTGATGCGTTTCATGACACCGGCGGATATCGAGGGTACAGGGCTGTTGACGCGTGACTCCGCCGGCGCCGACAGCGAGCAATGGCTCTACCTGCCCGCGCTGGACCGCGTGCGGAGAATCTCCTCTTCACGCCGCGGCGGACGTTTCGTCGGCTCGGATTTTTTCTATGAAGACCTCAGGGACCGCGAGGTCGCCAAGGATGAGCACACCCTGATCGGCAAGGAACGGATTGGGGACATCGAGTGCTACCAGCTGGAAAGCGTCCCTGTCGATTCGGATAACTCGGTTTACTCCCGGCGGGTCAGCTGGATACACCCTGAGCTGCTGATCCCGCTGCGGATCGACTATTACACCCGGGGGAGTGACCAAGCCATCAAGCGAATGACCGCAAGAAAAATCGGTAAGGTCCAGGGATACTGGACTGTTTACAGTAGCAGGATGCAGAACCTGAAGACAGGCCACACAACACATCTGGATATCTCGCAGATCGTATACGACCAGAGCTTGCCGGATAACCTGTTTAGCCACCAGGCCCTGGCTGACGACAGCGCTGAATTAGCTTTCAGGCCCCAGGGTTCCTAGCGAGATGTTTCACCGCATGGTGCCTGAATTTACCTCGAATGTACTCCGCTGGCCCGGCTGGTGCGCATTGCTGGTGGCGGCCATGCCAATCGATAGCCTGGCAGCAGCACAACACCAGCATATAGCCCAGTACAGCCCGTCAAATGGGGTAGTCGCCAGTAACGAAACCCTGATCGATGTTGCCGACGACGCCGATGAGATAATCATCATCGACCAGGATACAGAAGGCGAGCCAATTACGGTCGAATTACAGGATACACCATCCCGCGATGATGCAGAGGTCAAGCACGGCGCAAGCGAAAGCCAGGGCTTTTCAGTCGACCGACTGTGGGCGGAATACGGCGTTTTTCCCGATGATGATTCCGCAGCTGATGGGCAAGGGTACCTGAGCGGGCGCGCGTCCCTGAACTGGAACCTCGAAGAAAAATGGGAGTTCAAGCTTTCCGGCAGGATCGATGGCTATTATCAGCACGGGACAGCGGACGCGGAAGAGCTTAAGGTCGATTACGGCGAATCATGGATTCGCTACAACAAGGATCGACTGCGAATGACCCTGGGGGCGCAGAAAATTCTGTGGGGAAGAATTGATGAGTTACCACCGACGGATCGACTCAGCACGCAGGATCTTTCCCGATTTATACTGGACGACATGACTGACCGCCGGCGCGCATCGTTAGCGATGCGGCTGGAATATTTTGTTGGGAATAACAAACTCGACGCTTTCGTTCTACCCCGTTTCAGGGGAGCCGAGTTACCCGACAAAGACAGCGTCTGGTTTCCGATCAACCAGCGTGAGGGTGTGATCATTGGCCTCGAGCCAACACCCTTAAGCCGGACCATCATCAGGAACAGCAAGGTATCGCTGGATGAACACGATTCGGAAGGGGGAGCAGGCATCCGTTTCACCGGCATCACGCCCATGTTTGACTATGGTCTGACTGCGCAAAAAGGTCGCGCTACGACACCTTATTTTGCCTACGACCCGGCTCGCAACGTGCTGGAATCCGTTTATCCACGCACATGGGTGCTAGGGGGAGACGTGGGTTTCGAGGCGCTGGGTGGTACCCTCAGACTTGAAGCGGCATGGCTCAGTGATACTCCGCTCACCGAAATCAATGGGGAATTTTCAACGACAGAAAGTATCAACTGGGGCGTAGGGCTGGAACTGTTCCCCGGCGACGGCGATGCCAGGCTAAACCTGCAGATCACCGGATTCAGCCTGCTCGACGCCGGCCCGGTTCTCGACCGGGAAGAGACCTACTCCTTCAATGGGACCTTCGACATGCCCTTCGCCAACGATAAATGGCAACTGAATATTCGTTTTTATACCGGTATCAACGAGCACGATGTGTATGTGAATCCCGAGCTGAGCTATCGCCCCCGAAACGCTTACTCCATTTACCTGGCCGGCCACTATTTTGCCGGCAGCGAAGAAACCCCGGGCGGGTTTCACCAGGATAATTCCGTGGTGACAGTTGGCTGGCGCGCTTACTTTTGAGAGAAGCTGAAGACTGGAAAGACATGCAGCATAAATCTCCCGAGCAGGATCTCAATGCAACCAGCGGTCAGCCCAAGTCAATTGGCTCCCAGGGAAATAAATCTGTTAAATCTTACGCGGTCATATTGTTTTTGGTCCTGTTAACGACCGTTTCGCTGATACTGAACTTAAGTCTCACCTTAAATAACTCGCCACGGGTGTATATCCCACCGGACGCACCTGCAGTGTTGATAGATGACAAACTGCGGGAAGGATTTCCCAGTGACCAGGGAATAGTTTTGTTGTTTGAAGGACAGGGGCTGTACCAGCCTGAATTTATCGCGGCACTATCTGCGCTTACCGATCAGATAATATCCATTCCCCAAATCGAGAAAGTTGTCAGCATTACAACTCAGGAACATATATCAGGTACAAGCGACGGGTTCTTGATCGAACCACTGGTCGATGCCGGCGACTTGAGAAAATACTTACCTGGCGAACTCAAGCGACGAATTCTTTCGGACCGGTTTGCCAATCGCCTTCTTGTTTCGCCGGATGGGAGTGCTTTGGCCATAGCCATTCTCCCAGTTCCTATCGATAACAGCCTTGAACGGCTCGCACTCCAGGACTACATCATTGACCTGGTCAAGCAGAATGACCTCGGTGATTACCTGTCTGCCGTCGCAGGTCAAATCACGACCGATGTGGAACAGACCAGAGCCTCGATAAAAGAAAACATTGTCTTCATACCGGCAATTGCTTTGATTGGATTAGGATTGATCTGGATACTGTTCCACAGAGTCCTGGCGGTCAGCATTAGCCTGCTCGTGCTGGGTATTGTGATCAACTCGACCATCGCCTTGTATGTACTGTTCGATCAGCCATTTAACATGATATCCAGCATCCTTCCTCCGATGCTGTCGGCACTGACACTTGCGGCACTCATTCACTTTTTCAATGCAATTATGTACGCGTCAAAACGTGGACTGGACCCGGAAAGACGCATCAGTGCAGCCCTCAGGGAAATCAGGCGCCCGGCACTTTATACCGCCTTGACCACGATGGCCGGCTTCATGTCATTGAGCCTGAGTTCAATACCCCCTATCAGGATGCTCGGCCTGTTCACTGCCGTGGGCGTCGGTCTGATTTATATTGTTGTGTACCATCTGCTGCAGCACATTTTCATTCGATTCGACCACAAACCGTGGCCGAGTAAACCAACCCGAAAAGATCGTTTGGACGGTATTGTCGCTATTCTATTTAAATGTGGTGTCAGGCGCCCTGTACTGGTGATATCTGTCACTGCAGCCCTTGTCGCCATTTTTTCTTCCAACATAGGAAAGATCGAGGCGGAAACAAACCTGTTGAAGTTTTTCTTTCCCGAGCATAAAACAAGAATCGCCACAGAACATGTACAGCGGACGATGGCAGGCACATCGTCCCTGGAAGTAGTGCTCTCCCCCGGCGAACGGGGCGATTTGATCTCGCCTGAAAGCCTCAAGCAGATCAGAAATTTTCAAACATGGGCAACAAGCCAGGATGAGGTCGACAAAAGCATTTCGATCGCAGATTTTGTCGAAGAAATGCACCGTGGCTTTAACGCGGGAAATCTTGCATATAGCAGGATTCCCGATAACCCCGACCTGATCAGGCAGTACGTGTTTGTCTACGACGGAGAAGACCTGTATGACTTTGTTGACCAGGAATTTTCCACCACCCGCATAAGCCTGAATGTCAATGTGCACGGAGCCAACGAAATAAGCGACCTGATGAGTCGAATGAGAAACTATCTGGCTGAGAATATCGGAGACAGCCTGGAGTGGGATATCGCAGGGATCAGCCGCATGTTTGCGGACGAAGAGGATTTATTAATAGCAGGCCAACTGAAAAGCATCCTTGGGGCGATCGGGTTGATTTTTATCCTGATGCTGGTTCTCTGGCGCTCATGGAAGGACGCACTGATCTGCATGATACCTAACGTTGCGCCAATACTGCTGATATTCAGCGCCATGGGGGCCTTCGGCATCAGCCTGGATTTCGGCACGGCCATGATCGCCAGCGTGGCCGTCGGTATCGCCGTGGACGACACCATACATGTGTATCACGGCTTTATTTATCGACTCAGAATAGGGGCAGACGCTACTACCGCCCTCGTTAGAACGTACCGGCAGGCAGGGCGCGCCATCACTGCCACTACAGTTATTCTCTGTACCCAGTTCCTGATATTACTGGCAGCCGACTTTGTTCCCATCACCTATTTTGGATTGCTGACCTGCGTCGGGCTGCTGGCTGCCCTGCTGTTTGATCTACTATTACTCCCCGCTGTGCTCATTCTGGTGTATGGCAAGCGCAAGCGGCATCACGCATAAGGGGCCCTGGCAGGCAATAAGGCAAGCTGGCGCTGTGCACAGATTTGCTCCAGATGCGCAGCTTAATCTGATGTATCAACCCGCAGTGGTGTGCCATAACGCCCGGGAGCGATCACATTGGCGGGATCGATCGACTCCTTGATTTTTGCCAGGACGTCCCTGGCAACCGGATTGGTATCAAGTGCCTGTGCCTGGCTCATGGTTGTAGCCCGGTATGGGGGGTAACCATGTGCAACAAAGGTCTCGCGCATGGCCTCATACCAGGCGAGAGCCCGCGCCTCCTCATCAGGATCATTGCGATCATAGAATACGCCAGCCAGTAGGAAGACTGAGCGCGCACTCTCTATTATTACTTCCACAAAAAAATCGAAATCGTACTCAGTGAATAATGCCCTGGCCAGATCAAGGGATTTTTCCACGTGACGGGACGAGAATGGAACAGTCGGCCCGATCCAGACAAAACCACACTGGTCCCGGGCAGGATCAATATCCTCCATCGGTTTTTCGTCGTGTGACTTGAAATAGGCTTGTCGAACAAAATAGTCCGTCGGGACTCCGCGGTAAAGGTTGATTGAGGGGTCCAACAACTGGTACAGGTCATCTGACTTGCCCAACAGGCGATTACCCCATCGAGCTGCCACTCGCCAAAGCGCGCCGTACCAATTGTCTTTTGCTACCGCACCCAGGAACCGTAAAATCCCGTATTTACCCAGCACGCGCTTCAGGGTGCGCTTTTGGAATTTGACTTCCTCGCGGCTACCATATAATCCCGCCGCGAAGGTCCACCGGGCAACGCCCTGCTTATTTCTCCAGGTCTCGGCACCCTCGGCGTTAAGGCTTCGGGCACCCTGTAACAATTCGAAAGGATATTGCGAAAGAATACACATCATGGCGAAGTCGTTGGCAATATGAGGGTGGGAGCGAAGCGCGCCCTGAAACACCAACTCACGCATATCATCGATAAAGGCGCCGTATTTATCGTCAGGTGCCGTGTATTCAAACACTGCAAAATCAAATTGCTCTGGCTCGGGCATTAGCCAGATACCGGCCTGGACGACGACCCCCAGGTTGGACTGGACAAAAAGGCCATCCATATACGGGCCCACGCCCCACTTATAGGTATGCCTCACCTCATTGTTGCCCTGCGGACCACCACCGGTTTCAAGCAGACTACCATCCGGCAGCACGACATCCATTCCACACAGGCAACCAAAGTGATCAGCATAGGGCGTCAGTCCACGCCCCTTATCAAGCGCATTACCCAGTACGCTGGCAAAACGGGTGGTACCGGCGGAGTCAGACCAGAACCGCGATCCGCTCTCCCGCAGGTGATCGCTGAGTTGCTGATAGGTGACGCCTGGCTCTATAACGGCATAGCCCAGTTCTTCGTCGACAAAATGAATTTTATTCATTCGCTCGAGTACCAGGGTAATGCCACCGGGATAGCAGGCAATCTTCTCCCCGTAGCCCCAGTTTTTACCCGTGCTTACCGGCCACACGGGCACGTTATACTCCGCGGCCGCTTTCACTAATTCGCTGACCTGCTCTACAGAACAGGGATACACCGCCGCTGCAGGATATTGCCGATAGGGAATGCAGGTGCGAGAGATTTCTTCCAATTGATCCCCTTCTACAACGACATTTTCGGGGCCAAGCTGGGTGCAAAGTCGCTCTACCAGTGCAGCAGGCAGTTGGGATACCGCCATGTTTGTCTCTCCTGTGTCGTATCCAGATTTCGCATTAAGAGGCAACTGATCCAAACATAGATGTCAGTCCTCTGCCCCTAGCGATGTCAGTCACTGCGCAAATCGCCTACGTGATCACGCGCATGTATTTCTTGAAAGAAGCCAACCGGATTGTAGAATCTTTATTAGCCAAACCGCTACACAAGCCAAAAAGACCGGCCGGCCTGAAGATATCACAACGACACTGCCCACAACACATTGTTCATGCCACCAGCAAGGAATTTGTGATACCCGCAAACGGCGTCGACCAGATATCGCCTGGAGGATTAACAGAAGCTTGAAACTGCGAACTGGTTCATCGACATACCCCACCTGTTCGGGTTAGATTAACAAACCTCTAGCAATTGTCCGGAGTGATGATGCGACGCCTATTGATTTTTGCCTTTCTGTCAGCTCTCGCCTCCTGCGGTGGTTCGGAGTCGAGCGATCAGTATATCGAGAAGGCCCGGCAGCACCTGGAAGCGTCTTCCTACAAGGCCGCTGCCATAGAACTCAAGAATGCGCTACGCCTAGATACAGACGCTGCGGAGGCGCGCTGGTTGTTGGGCAAGCTCTACCTGGATACCGGCGAGATTTTATTGGCCGACAAGGAATTGCGCCAGGCCCGGGAGTTGGGCTGGTCAGAGAAAGATGTGCGCCCCGCTCTGGCCCGGGCCTTGCTAAGCCAGGGGAAGTACGCTGAGGTCTTCGCGTTCGAATACGACGACCTGCCCCCCCTCGCAGCTGCCGACATCCTGGCGTCCAAGGCAATGGCGTCGACGGCACTGGGCGACTCCGGGCGGGCTGCCAGCCTGGTCGAACACGCACTGGAAAGAGCCCCGGAATCTGTCGAGGTAAAGCTGGTGGAGGCGCGGATTTTTGCCATGCAGGGCGATTCCACGGGAGCTCTCATCGTACTGGAGGAGGTCTTGGAAGCAGCGCCCGACGAGGCAGACGCCTGGAACCTGAAGGGCGAACTCCTGTTGCAACGGCAGGAGCTGGCAGAGGCCCGGGACGCCTTTGGCAAGGCGATCAAACATGCACCACACTCTGACAATGTCCGATTCAAGCGGGGGCTAGTCAACCTGCAGCTAGGGGAGGTCGAGTCCGCTCGTGCAGATGCGGCGAGCCTGCTTAAGACTTCAGCGACAAGCCCCGCCGGCAATTACATCCAGGGGCTGATCGACTTTCAGGGCAGGGACTATGCGGCAGCCATCAGCGCGCTCTCTCTCGCGGAACCCGCCGCAGACCAGCTTCCCCGCGTGCTTTTTTATCTGGGTAGTGCTCATTTCATTGAGGGTAACCTGGACCAGGCCGCCAACGCTGCTACCCGTTACGTTAGTTTAGCCCCAAATAGCGTGCAAGGCAGAAAGCTGCTGGCCAACATCCGCCTGAAGCAGCGTCAGCCCCGCGAGGTACAGGAGCTGCTACAGCCCGTGATTGACGCGCAACCAAATGACATCGGCGCGCTGAACCTGATGGCCAATGCCCTTTTGCTGGACGGCAAGGCGGACCAGGGTCTCGACTTGCTGGCCAGAATCGCAGAGCTTCAACCCGATTCACCCGAGGCCCAGGTGCGCTTGGCGCTTATGACGCCGGGCACGCCAGAGGAAGCCGGGCGGCACTTGGAGGCCGCGTTGGCGATCGACCCGGAGTTCCAGCAGGCGGAGATTCTGCTGGTGATGAACGAGTTGCGCAACGAGAATTTCGAGGGTGCGGTAGCGGCGGCTAAAGCGTACCAAGAAAGCCACCCCAACAAAGTTTTGGCCTACAACTTACTGGGAAGGGCCTACCTGGCCGCAGAGAGGACCGGCGAGGCCAGCGACGCCTTCGCCGGTGCCCTGGAACTCGCCCCCGGCGACCCGGCCGCCAACCTCAGCCTGGGGAAAATGTCACTGGATTCCGGCGATGCCAAGGCTGCCCGCAGCCACTACCGGGCGATTCTGGAGGTGCATCCAGACAACTTACCCACCCTGGTGCAACTGGCGTGGCTGGAGGCCAGCGAGGGAAACCAGGAGGCAATGGTCACGCGGCTGCAACAGGCTATTGACGCCCACCCTACCGCGCTCGGTCCTCGCCTGGTGTTGGCGCGTTCCTATTTCCGCGCTGGCGAACTCGACAAGGTGACTCCCTTGTTCGCGACCTTGGGCGAGATGCAGCGTCAGGCCCTTCCCGTACTGGAGTTAACCGCCGAGGTGCAACTTGCTCAGGGAGAGTACGAGGATGCCTACCTGACTCTGGGACAGATGCTCAAAGCCAGCCCCGCGACAGCGCAATACCACTATCTGCTAGCGAGAGCTGCCGGCGGTTCAGGCGATGCAACGCGGATGAAGCAGGCGCTGCTTCGCGCGGTAGAGCTCGACCCGACTCACGTGCCTTCGCTGACAGCGCTGGCGAGGCTGGCGATGGAAGAGCAGGTGACAGCGGATTTCGATCGCTACCTGCAAGCGCTCGTGAAGATTGCCCCGGAGTCAACTGAAGTCCTCCGCCTCCAGGCTTTGGCTGCGCGAAGAACCGGCGATGCCGCCGATGCGGCCAAGTTCGCCGAGAGTGCCTACGCGGCTGGCCCCTCAACCCAGACGGTGCTGGAACTGGCAGTCCTGCAGAGAGCAGCCGGGAGGCAGGACCGGGCGTGGAAGCTGCTCCATGACTGGCTCTCGGAACACCCCGGCGATACGCTGGTGCGTCTTAAACTTGCGAGATACCTGCTCCTCGAAGGCGATACCCGGGCCGCAAACGCGCAGTACCAGGCCGTTCTGGATGTCGAACCGGACAATATCGATGCCCTCAACAACCTGGCGTGGAACCTGCGGCTCGAGGACAGTAGCCGAGCACTGGAGTACATTCGCAAGGCTGCCAAGTTGGCGCCAGAGCAGGCTGCAGTGCTCGATACACTGGCCGTGATCGAACACCTCAATGGTGAGCACCGCGTCGCCTATCGCAACATCCAGCGTGCCCTGACTGCGGCGCCGGGCAACCCCACCATCAGCTACCACAAGGCGATGATCGAGTCAGCGCTGGGAGACAATGACCAAGCCATTGTGACACTGCAGGCACTCCTTGGCAGCAGCGCCGCCAGGTTCCCCGAGCGGGCGGAAGCTGAGGAGCTACTCGCCAAACTGGTCCGGTAGGAAGAAAGATGCCTGCTATGGCGGCTGCGCAGTGCGCTGGTCGCCACGCTGGGCATACTGAAACCGCAAGCGCCGGCCCAGTGGAATGGGAGCAGGAATTGGGCAACCCGGCAAACCACCACCTTGCTTATGCTCTTAAGCCAACCGGCAGCATTTATCACTCGCCGGGTTCGGGTGTGTACCGGGTCGGATATGACCTTGTTTGTCATCAGCAATAGTGAGAGAAGGCTGCACGCCGATGATCATCCAGGAACGAGGTCTGCGGAGGCGAACAGGATGGAGAGGGGGTCAGCCGACCTGGAGGCTCTGCTTGCTTTGGCTCAGTCCCTCTACCTGCCCTTGCCTACCCCCGGCGGACAGGTGAGATCACTCTTGATTGATTGGAATTCTTTGACCTGGAAGCATCCAGTTAGACCAGGTAATCGCTCGTCTCATAAGAGCAGCACAAAAAAAGGTGTGGCACAGTGCCACACCTTTCTTAAGCCTTCCGGGGCAGAAATTCTGCCAGAAATTACTAACCCGCTATTTTACGGCGACGGGTCAGACCAAGTCCAAGCAAGGCGAGACCAGTCAGAGCCAAAGTGCCAGGCTCGGGGACCGCAATAAATGCTATTTGGGCGTCAATATCACTGCGGATCTGATAACCGTTCGCGAGCCCTTGACCACCAAGTGACTGCCCTGAGCCAATCACGTCAACCAGGCAATCATCCACACATACCCCACCAGTAATTAAACTGATGTCCTGTTGCGCATAGTCGTATCCGGTCTGGTTATCCAAGATACTGAGAAAGTACTCATTCTCGCCTACGGAAGTCGAGGCCGGAATATTTGCAACGTTAAATATGTCCTCGCGTGCACCCAGAGTAAACCAGATATCATCCGCGTCAGCGTAGCCGAGTGTCATCTGGAAGGCACCATCGGTGGCAAGTGTCTCACAGGCCGCAATGGTTGCACAGTTCGGCGTTACAACATCAAGATCCCCGCCGCCCTCGAACATGGCAATCATCGCACCCGCCCCATAGGTTGCCTGGAACGCGGCGGTTGGCGCGAAAGCGTAGTTGAAGAGACCGTTACCCAGGTCAATCTTATCCGCAACCTGGAACTCAAAAATCCCCGTCAGCTCGGGATTCGGCACATTCGATCCGCCGCCAAATACGCCGAAAATCTTGGTGAACTCAACCACTCCTCGCAACTGGTCTCCAACATCCAAGTTACCATCCCCGTCAAGGTCGACGCTCAGGTACTCCAGGTTATCGTCTTCAAAGCCCGTAACGGGTTCATATATATTAAATGCATTCGCAGCGCCGCTCAGCGACAACGCCCCGAAGCCTAAAGCAATAGCAGCAAGGGCTGCGCGAGGCTTGAACGTGAACATAGCAATTCTCCTAGTTTTGGTAAAAGCGCTCGAAATGCGAGCTTGCTCATACATATGCACGGTGCGTGCCAAGAACCTTAAAAAATTGCTAACCATATGTTTTTAATGGCATTTAGTGTTCTCTCATCAATGCGTGACACAAGCTGGCGACTGTAGTTTGTAAAAATTTCTGACAGAATCACGGCCTCATTTGACGAAGAGGGTCGGACAGATTAGCGCCCTGGAGAGTGTTACACTGCGCCAATAGCCCCCTACCCTCCTGAAATCGTACTTCGGTTTGCCTACCAGGCTTACCCTACTCTACCAGGTAGTGCATTTCCGCTGGCTCTTGAAGCGTCCACAATGGCTCTCAACCGTCCTTCGCCGCAAACCAGGAGCAACGCCAGTTCAACCAGGGTATTTGGACTGCAGATAGTAACGAAGTACGCCCTGCACATAGGTCTCCGCAGGCGGCAGGGTAATCCCTTGGCGAGCAAGCAGGGCCCTCGTTTGCGTGCTATCAAAGAATTGCACCCTGGACTCCTCCAGATAGTCCAGCAGAATGGATAAAGCACCCAGAGAACGCGCTCCCTTTATTCCCGCAACCAGACCCAAGCCTGATACCAGTAATTTGAACATGGCAGCAGGCACCGTCACTGTCCGGGGCGCTGTTCCGTTTTCGGAGAATGTTTTTGCCACCCTAGCCTGGAGATCTGTCAGACTGATCGCGTGTTCAGGGCCTGAGCAGAGGTGAAGAATCTCACCGACCAAATCCAACTGGCCGCTGGAGCCAACAATGGCCCGCGCAACGTAGTCGCAGGGAACGATATCCAGGCAGGACCCCTCGAGGTTGGGCAGGACGCCGTGAGTATGCCGACCAGACAGGAAGGTGCACAGGTGGTAAAAGACCTGGAAATGAATGATCTTGCCCGTCCTCGAGTCCCCTACCACCATACTGGGCCGGTGAACGGTGGCCGGCAGCCCCGCCTCCATTCTCCCCAGGATAAAGGCCTCCGCCTCCGCCTTGGAGGACTCGTAAGTGTTGTGGAACTCACGCGGCTCGCTTAGCGGCCGCTCAGGCACAAGGCCGCGCAGTCTGCCGGCAACGCCGATTGTGCTGATATATTCGAGTTTGCAGAACTGGCCATTAGCCTGGCAAGCCTCTGCCAGCGCCGCTATCTCCCTTGCGGAATCGACAGAAATTTTACGCGCCTCTTCAGACGACATGTTCATCTTTACGTTTGCGGCACTGTGAACGATATGGGTCAGCTCGCCGGCGAGTGTTTCATACTCGTCACTGGTGAGACCCAGGCGCGGTTCGGATACATCCCCACGCAGGGGTCTTATCCGCGCCAGCAATGCCTCGTCGACTTTCATTTCAGGCTGCCAGAAGGCCAGCAAGTCCCGCAGACGCTGCTGCAGGTGCGCCTCCGAGTCTGCGCGCATAAGCAGGTACACTGTCGTAGCCGGATCCTCGAGGAAAACCGGTACGACCGCACTGCCAACGGCGCCGGTGGCACCTGTGATCAGTACAATTCGTTCAGGCATAAGAAGCGCATTGACTTGTGCACCGCCGACGAATTCTCGTCGGCGAGTCTTTCGATGTCTGCATCCAGTTGTTGGATCTCATCGTGGTATTTAGCCTCGATCGCGGGCCGGCGAATTTTGAGGTTGGGCGTGAGTTCCCCACCTTCTACAGTGAATGTCTCACTGGGAATGATACAGCCTGCAATTTGTTCGTACTGGGCTAGATCCGCACATGCCCGGGGTATCTCTTTAGCCAGCACTGCGGTGAGTGTCGCTGCGTCAATGCCCTGCGACTGATGGTCCTTGTCGCCGATCCCGGTGCTTTTCATGGCGGCCAGCCGATCGCTATCGAGGGAGAGGACGGCCACCAGGAACTTCCGGGCATAACCGATGACGACCACCTGGTCGATCAGCGGCACCTGCTTCAGCCGGGCTTCAATCCGGTTCAGGGCAATACGGCGTCCCGTGGACGTCTTGATGATCTCGTTTTTCCTGCCCTGCAGGAACAGATAGCCTTCCTCGTCGAAGTGACCATAGTCGCCGGAGGCGAAAAAACCGTCGGAGTTGAAACCCCTGTCCGGGTCGTTTTCAGCGTAATAACCGGAGAATACCCCCTCGCCCCGCACCAGGACCTCGCCATCCTCGGCGATCAAGACATCATTCAGCCGCATCGGCTTGCCGACGCTGCCCAGGCGGTAGTCGCCGGGCCCGTTCGCGGTAACGGGTATGATGTTCTCACTCATCCCATAGGCCTCAAGCAGCGGCATGCCGATGGCTGCGAAAAACTCAAGTACCTCTGCGGGACAGGGTGCCGACCCCGAGATCAGATACTGGATATTTCCGCCCATCACAGCGCGAAAACGATTGAGTATCAGGCGGTCAGAAATCCGGTAAACCAGGGATTGGGCTCGCGGCGAAGCCGAATCGCGGTTGGCAACACCGGTTTGTCGCCGGGCAATTTCCAGGGCCAGGGTGACCACGGGGCGCACTAATGGCGACATGCCAGCAATGCGTTCCATTATGCCACTGTAGAGCTTCTCATAAAATCGCGGCACGCCGATGAAGACCGCTGGTTTTATTTCAGCGACATACTCCATCACCGCCTGCGGATCTGCGATAAAGTAAACCCGTGAGCCCGTTCCTATGGCGCACAGGTTCATGATGCGCTGAAACAGGCTTGCCAGGGGCATCCAGCAGATAACGTTGTCGTCGGCACCGAAATTGTCGTAGACCTCCAGTAAAGACTGGCACGCCAGCATGCACTGGCGATGGGTATACAAGATGCCTTTTGGATCACCCGTCGTCCCGGAAGTGTAAATCAGTGTCGCCGGGTCTGAACTGCGCGGAAGATGCTCATCCAGGTCATCGACCTCACCAAACGCGGCAGACCAGGGAAACCTATTATCACCGTGCTGCGCCGCGGAATCCTCAAGGCTCAAGACCAGTTTCAGGGCATCGACCGGGCAATTTTCCAGGGCTGCGAGGTCGTCGTAACTGCTGACGATGAGAGTTGTAGCACCGGACTGGCCGATAACAAAGCGCTTGTGCAGGGAAGTCGCGTGGGGTTCGATCCCAACCACCACGCAGCCCAGAGACAGCGCGGCCTTTTCGGCATACTCCCATTCTCGACCGGTGGGAATCATGATTGCCACCCGATCACCCTTTTCCAGGCCTCTGCGCCGCAGGAAAGACGCAATCTGCTGAACGCTGTGGGCATACTCAGACCAGGTCGTTGCCTTCCACCCGGACTCTCCCTCCCGGTGATAACAGGCTACCGCTTCGGGGCTCTGGGCTAGCCGCCAGGCCAGAAACCCGGGAATAGTCCCGGGATACTTCA
Organism: Seongchinamella sediminis; assembly: GCF_003457605.1. Taxonomy (GTDB): domain Bacteria; phylum Pseudomonadota; class Gammaproteobacteria; order Pseudomonadales; family Halieaceae; genus Halioglobus; species Halioglobus sediminis. The sequence continues at coordinate 6,782 of NZ_QRAN01000020.1, read as the reverse complement.
GTCCTGTCACCGCTGCCGCTGTCTGGCTGGCCTCCCCGAGCGAGCAGACGGCCGGAACACTCGTCCCCTGTCCGGCTCGAGAAGAGGAGGCTGATGGGCTCGTGCTCATGGATCAGGGCAGAACCGGGTCATAGGCGCCAAAGGGTCGGTTTATCCGCAGATCGCCAGCGGTCAAGCCAAGCCTCTTCAGGCTACGACTGACTTCCCCAGCCGGCCCAAGGCGATTTTTAATCAGAAAGTCCACCAGGGGCGCCATAATTCGCCAGTAGTTTCTGCTCGCCTTTCCTTCGCGGATTAGCGCCGCAAACTCGGGCAGATAGGGGTTGTAACCAAAATGCCTGAGATCCGAGTACATTAACAGCCAGTTGATCGGGTAGTTACTGTGAATCGGGCTGGCGTGCTTTTTCGATGCGACCAGGCCGAGTTCAACGACCTGGCGAATAAGCGCGTCCTGGTTGTACTCCCAGGCGTGAAAAGGTGCCAGGTACCTGGGAAATTGCGTCCCAGCCGGATAAACAGTGGGGTTGTAGAATCGCGCAAGCTCCTCGTCGCTGAATTCGCCAGAGTCACGAATCCCGGGTGGCGTCCAGTCCACCGAGGTCATCAATGCCTGTGAAAATTCATAGTGCATTCGCTCTGGTTCCGGCTGGCCCGGCGAATAACCCGCCAGAACCAGCGGAATACCCTTTTCGATAGCCAGTTTTATCGCATCCCCTTCAAATAGTGGGGCGTACACATAAGAAACCGAATACACCGCGCCCCGCTCCTCCTGATTGCGAAGCAGGTAACGGAATAGTTTGTCGTAGAAACCGTTGCGAGGCCTGTAGGCGATGTGATCGACATCCAGTTTGGCAAGCGTGCGATTAATATTGTCCCACGCCAAATCAGGCAAGTTCGCGTCGATGGTGAAAGCGAGAATCTTGAGGTCGTATTCTTCCTTCAACTTGTACAGGAGGGCCACGCTGTCCTTGCCTCCGCTGAGGGGGACAATACAGTCGTATTCGGCCTGGCCTCTGGCGGCTTCGAGAGCCTGTTCGAGGTCGACTTCCCGTTCTTTTCTCGCGGCCTCTGCCTCCACAACTTGATTGGCGCTGGGAGCGTAATCCTGGCAAAGAGAGCAGATTCCACCCGTCAGAGTTACCCCGGGAACCGCGTCCGAAATCAAGCAATTCCTGCATTTTGCCATATCAAGCAGAGATCTGTGGAGCCAACGTGGGACCATGTTAGCAGACATTAACCGCCAGACCGATAGGGTCGCTTCGAATTAAGCAATAATGACGATTTGCGTGAACTGCGGGGGAAAATCCACTGCCAGGGTGGCGCAGGTATGGGGAGGTCAGTGGCACACGATAGTAGTGGCAAACACCGAATGGAAATCTGTTTTGTAGCTCCACTCGCTGCGCCATTGGATGAATTTTCAATAGCTCACAGGCCTTGCTTGACGACCTGGTCTAGCAAACAGACGACCGCACTATCGATCATCCCATACACCTCGGCAAAGCCGTCATAACTGCTGTAATAGGGGTCGGGGACCTCCTCCAGGACCTGTTCGGGATCGTGGCTCAGCAGGAGGCTGGTTTTACTGCCCAGGTCGAGTGGGCACAGTTCGGCCAGCGCTCCCAGGTGGCTTCGGTCCATCACCACAATCAGGTCGTAGCGCGCCAGATCGTCCTCTGACACCTGCCGCGCCCTGATTTTATTGAGCCGGACGCCGTTTGCCGCGGCTATCCGCTGGGCCCGCTGATCGGGTTTGGCGCCCGGTTGTGACGCCCGGATTCCGGCGGAACGCACGTTGATCCTGTTATTGACACTATTGAGTCGAGCATAGTGGCGAAACAGCCCCTCTGCCATCGGTGAGCGGCAGATATTCTCTGTACAGATAAAGAGGACGCCGAATTTACGCTTAAACAGTGTCAATTTGGCACCTTCATCACACGCGGACGCCCTCGACCGGAAGCTGGCAAGTTATAGCCCAGGGGACCGTTTCACCGTGCCCCAGCGTCTCCCGCCCGCAACAGGGCGCGAACGTGGCTGACGGGTATGGCGTAACTGATGCCCGAGGGCCGCTCCAGCATTGACTCCTTGCTCTCCTTGACGAACACGCTGTTGATCACCCCGATCACCTTGCCGGTGCTGGCCTCGTACACCGGGCTGCCGCTATTGCCCGGGTAGGCAATGACGTCAAGTTGGAATGCATCGAATCGATTGTTACGCAAACGGGCTATCTGCGCCGCATTCAGGCTGCGGGCGTTTTCAACCGGCCGCGCGATGGGGGTAATCGACGCGACGATACCGCGGTGGGTCACCGGGTAAAGCCCCAGTACCATACCAATCGGGAAGCCGGTTACTGCGACCTCCTGGCCCTCCCTCACCCTGCTCGAATCTCCCAGCTCGAGTGCCGGGAGTGGGCCTGCCTGAATGGTCAGCAGCGCCAGATCGTGCGCTTTGTCGATCGTCACCACGGCAGCGGTATGTGCCCTGGCACTGGCGCCACGACCGGCAAAGACCGCCAGCGTCTGCATATTGTCTGTATCCAGCTTGTCGGGAATGACGTGAGCATTGGTGATCACCTGGCGCCCATTGCCCACCACAAAACCCGTGCCCCGGTAATTGACGGCATCACCCTTACGGTTTGGCTGCCGCGGTGGATAGGCAGTACCCACCCCTACCACCCCGGGGCGCACCCTGTCGATGACATCGGGGAAGCTGGAGCCCAATGCCGCAGGTATCGTCAGGCCCCACAGCAGCAGGACGGCGCCCAAACCAATCTGTTTTACCCGTGTGCGCAGCAGGCCACGTTTCATGAACCCCTTCCTGTTTGCAGCGGATCCGTGGACAGAATATCTACTGAAATCAAGACCCTATGATTAGAGGCTACAATAGCCCAGCTACTGCCACAACTGAAACACAGATAAACTCACCGCCAACCAGCATCTACAACAAAGGCATCGCTCGGGCACATCGGAACGGACATCGGGAAAAACACAACCCAGCATCACCTAAAAAGTGAGAACCAGATCACACTTTTGTGTATAATCTTTCCAGTTCATCGCCCAACGTAGGTTGGCACATGAAATCCAAAACACTTTTACCCGCAAGCGATCCCTTGCGCTGGTGCACCTCCGACTGAGGTGATACGGCTTATGATCAAACAATTTCCGTCCCTCACGGAAGCTTTTTTTAATTATTTTGATGTGGATCTGGTGACCACACCCAGGCAGCTAGAGTTTGTAGAGCGCATTCGCTACCGGGTTTACTGCCGGGAATTCGGCTATGAACCCGCAGAGTCTTTTCCGGACCTACGGGAGTCGGATCAGTACGACAGCCATTCACTACACAGCCTGATCACACATCGCCGCTCGGGCCGGCCAGCGGGCTGCGTGCGGCTTATCTGCGCTTCCGATGAGCACAGCCTGCCGGTGGAAGACTTTTGCGCAGGAGCCCTGCACCTGGGCTACCTCGAGACCCTGGCCGAGAATAGAAACACAATGTGTGAGGTCTCCCGGCTGGCCGTGGATTACAGTTTCCGCAAACGCCCTGGTGAGCAGCATACGCGAGTGGGCGAATACGATGCCTTCGACTGCTGCCACCAGGAGCAACGCACCTTTTCGCTTATCGGTATTGCTGCCTTCCTCTCCGCCTTCGCATTAGCTGACCTTGCGGGTCGGAGCCAGGGGTTCGCTATGATGGAAAGTAACCTGCCCCGCTGGCTGCGCATGTCAGGGGTCTGCTTGGAGAAGGCGGGAGACCCAACAGAGTATCACGGCAGACGTACGCCCTACTTCGTTAGCAGCGAGACGGCTATCACCAATATTCGCGATGACCTGCGAAAACTGTACCTCACCCTGGAGGACCGCATCGCGGCGGGCTTGTCCAGGGCGCGTCTGGCGAACGGGGGGAGCCGGGTTGAACAGCGCGCCGTATCGGTAGCCAGCGCTTAACCATCTAATAATTAAAAGATTTCAGACCTCGTTAAGCTTTGCGAAAGAGGCCTGATTGCCCCGTTCCGAGTCAGTTCACTGCGCTCTTCGCCCATCTTTTTTTAACTGCGCAAAATCCACGCACATCACCGGCTGGATTCTGCCTTGTTATCACATTTGATTATAACGAGCAGCCTGGAGAAATCTGAACCTCAAAGTTCGGGAGGTATTCGCCTCACTCAACGGCTATCGCGCTTAAATCACCACTGGACATTATTTGAACTGATTCACAAATCAGGAAAAATTCTCGGCAAGCATTGATTTCCTCTGCTACTTTTATCCTTGCTTTCAGCTTAACCAGTCCAGAATCATGCGTCCGCGGCGATTCTGGCTCACAACCGGGCGCAATTTTCCGCTCACACTTACAGTCAGGGTACAGGTGCAATCTGTTTGCTTGGAGGGGGGCTGACACCCCCGCAAATTAGAGCGCAGTCCTGCCCGGGGAAGGGATTTCACCATGGCTACGGTCAGAGTGTTCCATCACCACGTTCACTCGTCCTTTTATTGGCTCGCACTGGTAGATGCAGTGCTTTTCGTGCTCTCGTTTTACCTGGGAGCCTATCTTTATTTCATGGCCGAACCGGGCAACTTGCAGCAATATATAACCCAGATCCCGGCACGGGCCGCCCTGTTTGCGATCATAACGGTGATATGCCTTGGCGCCATGGGTTTGTATGAACCCCGGATGCGTGAAGGAGCCTCAGGCATATTGCTACGAACCGGCGGGGGATTTGTCGCTTCCGCCATCGTAATGATCGTACTGTTTTACCTGCTTCCGGAATTACACCTCTGGCGCGGTATATTTTTTTATACCCTGGCCGTTGCATTTACCGCCAACCTGATCAGCCGCTCCTGTTTCCGCAGCCTCACCGAACGCGAGCAGTTCAAGAGCCGGGTGCTGGTCTACGGATCGGGTCGCGCCGCCAGCACCATTAATACCACCATGCGACGTCGCGCCGATCGACAGGGCTTCACCATCGTGGGCTATGTGCGGGTAGACGGCGAAGAGCCCCTGGTCGAAGGCGAACGCATCATCAACCTGCGTCAGCCGCTGGAGGTCTATGCCAAACAGACCGAGATCGACCAGATTGTGGTTGCCCTCGACGACAAGCGCAGCCAGGTGGATATGGATGAGCTGCTGCATTGCCGGATGCACGGCGTCAAGGTGCTGGACCTGGTCAATTTCTTCGAGCGGGAAGCGGGCAAGATCCTCGTGGATTACACCACCCCCGGATGGATGGCGTTCAATGACGGATTCAAATGCTGTGGAGCACCCAATCGAGCCAAACGCGTATTCGACCTCACTGCCAGCTTTGGCCTGCTGATGTTTACCTGGCCGATCATGCTGCTGACCGCCATGGCAATCTGGATCGAGGACGGTGCAGGCGCGCCGGTTTTTTTCCGGCAAAAGCGGGTCGGTCTGCACGGAAAAACCTTTTCCGTTCTGAAATTCCGCAGCATGAGCGTAGACGCGGAGGGTGACGGCAAGGCCCGCTGGGCCACTCCAGGTGACAGCCGGGTGACCAGAGTGGGTAATTTCATTCGCAAAACCCGGATTGATGAACTACCCCAGATCATCAATGTGCTGGCCGGAAATATGGCGTTTATCGGCCCCCGGCCCGAGCGACCTGAATTTGTAAAAGAGCTGAACGAACGCATTCCCTACTATGAGCTACGCCACTGCGTGAAACCGGGCATTACCGGCTGGGCCCAGCTCTGTTATCCCTATGGCGCATCCGAGTACGATTCACGGCAGAAGCTCCAGTTCGACCTCTACTATGTGAAGAATCACAGTCTGTTTCTGGATATCATGATCTGCCTCACCACGGTTGAAGTGGTCCTGTTTGGCAAGGGCGCTCGCTGAGCGCCTGAAGCCTGCCGCTGACACGGTCTTCCAGTGTCAGTATAATTTACACTTTTCTATTGTTGCGACCATCGCAGCGAGCTACCATTGCGTTTAAATCCAATAAAAACAAGCACAAACTAACTGGGCGTGCTTATTGCATAAAAATAGTAGCGATTGTGTGCTTCCGCGATTGCATTGATCAAGGTCCGCGAAAAGAATGGACATTATACTTGTCATCCTCGGTGTGCTAGGACTCGGCGCTATTGCAATCTCCGCGTACGTGTTCACCGTGGCGGCCAGGAACTATGTGTCGAGCGATGAAAAACACCGGCGGACAAGGCCCCTGACGCGCACCGCCAGCCAGATGGTCGAGCGCAGCACCACGGACCGGCGCAGCGGCAGGCCGGTGACTTTCCCGCTCAAGGTCAACGGCATGCTGATTATCGAAGACCGCCGTGTACTGCCAGACAGACGCAAGGCCGCTGCCTGACTCAAGAAGGCTCTACGCTCCCGGGTCAGTTTGGCTTACCCGCTCAAACTCCGCCTTCTTCGCCGCCTGCACCTGCTTCATCTGGTGACGGTAGGCCTCGACAATCTTGTCCACGCCCGACTCCGTCAGTCCGCCGGTATTGCCAACAGCCACAAAGTTCGCATACACGGCTGAGGCGGACATCATGGCGGCGGAAATCACGTGTGTGCCCACCCCCTCGTTCTTCATGGTGTTGGCGAGGTCGATAAAGCGATTCAGGCACTCTGTGTGCATTTCGGCATCGGATTTGGACATGGGGTCTCCTGTATAGGCTTGGGTTGGCAAAGGCGCAGGATTCTAGCATTTTGGGTCTTCCCCAATCATGGTGGGTAATCATTGACGAACTCCAGCCGGATACAACTGTAGGCCGCCGAGATGGAAGTAGATGGCATCGCGGAATCGTTGCTTGTTGCGGAACCCTCGCGCT
>NZ_QRAN01000002.1 GCF_003457605.1 Seongchinamella sediminis | reverse complement strand
GGGAAGTGTGCCCGCAAGGCGTGAAATCAGATCAAATCAGCCTGTTAACTGCCTGCGATTCCGTAATCGGAAAATCTCCGCGGAGATTTGGCCGAATCTGATGACTCATGAAATATTCAGGTTAGTCAGCACCGGCTTGCGCCATTGCAGGCACTCACTGATTAACTCGAAACCGCTACTGCAGATGACCCCGGCACTGCTTGCCAGGTGCTGTTTGAAGCCGTCTATATCCGCCTTTCGCCGGGTGACATTGCCGCGCACTTCGTCGGTGATGGCGGCCGAGTACTGGACGAACCTGCGCTGGGGGAAGCCCTGGAGGAGGCGGCTCACCGCATCCTGGTCCTCGAAGGGCAGGTAGACCAGCAGGTGCTCGCCGCGAGCCACTGGCAGGTCAGGGAGGTCCAGAATTGGTGGCAGTACGTTGTCGTCATAGGGGTACCAGTGCAGGCCGAGGGGTACATCCACCGGGGCGAAATGGCGCATGATCCACTCCTGCAGCCAGCTGTTGCCGGCCCTGGGCGTGTTTGGCCCAAAGGCATACTGGTGGCCAATTCCGATCACCCTGCGTCCCTGCCGTCGGGCGGCCCGGGCGACGACCGGTTCGTAGTCGCTCACCACGACATCGTAGCCGCTCAGGTCGAGGTTGCGGGCTTCTTGCAGAAACCGGGGGACACTGTTGTCGAGCAGGGTTTCCCCGTAGCGCAGGCAGCCGGCGCGGGTAGTAAACGACAAGCCCCGGCGATGTTCAAAGTCACCAAACGGTTCCATGTCGAACAGCCCCTCCCGGGGCCGACCGGAGAATAGCCAGGTGACTTCCACCGGCCAGCGGGCAAGGGCCGCGGCCATGGCACGGGCGCGGGAGATGTGGCCCTGGCCAGTACCCTGTATACCGTAGATAATTTTCATGGCAGCAGGCCCTGTTGGTTTGCCGTGATTAGCGCGATAGCGCCGCCCATGAGTGCGCCGGCGAGGGTGTCGCCGGGGAAGTGCACGCCGAGCAGTACGCGCGACAGGGCCACGGCAAGGGCCCACAGGTATAGGGGCGCCGCCGCGGCGCCGTAAACTACCATCAGGGCTGTGGCCAGCAGAAAGGCGCCGGAGCTGTGGCCGGAAGGAAAGCTGAACTGGTCGCTGGCGGTAATTAGGCTGCGGAACTCCGGTACCGATTGCTGCGGCCGTGGCCGGCGCAGGCTGTTTTTAAGCAGCCAGTAGAGCGCGCGTTCTGCTATCAGGGCGAGGGCCAACAATGGTACCAGCAGTGCGGCCCCCTCCGGGTCGAGGAGCCAGGCCAGTACAGGTATCAGCACGTGCAGGTAGCCGTCGCCGGATCGGGACACTGCCCGGGCCATGGGGATGACCATGCGCTTCTCGGTCTGGCTAAAAACGCTGGCGAGCAGCCGCATCTCGTATTTCTGCAGTGTGGCGAGTAATTGCATAGTGCCAATAGTGATCTGGCGCAGTGGCAATTTGATGACGCTGGCGTGTATTTTTGATGACAGTACAACCCTGCCCTATGGTGGTATGGACAGCATCCGGGGCCGTTTCTATCATTGCCGATTGGCGCGGCGATCGCGCCTCAGGAGCCCTGCGAACAGATGAAACTCGGAATTTTGAAAACTGACGCCGTGCGCCCGGAGTGGGTGCCGGAATTTGGTGAATACCCGGACATGTTCACCGTCCTGTTGGGTCGGGAAGACCCGGAACTGGAATTCGTCGTGTACGACGTGGAGGAAGGTGAATACCCGCAGGATATCGACGAGGTCGATGCCTACCTGATTACCGGCAGCAAGTCGTCAGTGTATGAGGACAAGGCGTGGATTGCCCGGTTGATCGACTTTGTCCGCGAACTGGATGCGCGCGGCAAAAAACTGGTCGGCATCTGTTTCGGCCACCAGGTCGTGGCCCAGGCGCTGGGCGGCAAAACCGAAAAATCCAGCAAGGGCTGGGGCGTGGGCCGGCACACCCACACCTTTACCGAGCGTCCGGACTGGCACGATGGTGGCAAGGCCGACTTCGATATCCTGGTCAGCCACCAGGACCAGGTGGTGCGCAACGCCCGCGGTGCCAGGGTGCTGGCGGGCAGCGATTTTTGCGAAAACGCCGTGGTCCAGGTGGGTGACAACATCCTCACCTTCCAGGGACATCCGGAGTTTGTGCCTGGCTACTCCCGGGAGATCATGGAGTTTCGCCGCGAAGCGATTGGCGAGGAGGCCTATAGTCGCGGCATGGCCTCGCTGGACAGGGCCGCGGAAAGCGAGCGCATTGCACGCTGGATACTGAACTTCCTCAAGCGCTGAATCAGTCCTCTCTGACCTTGCGCTGCATGCTGTCCAGGTAGTCGTCCAGTTCCTGGTCGTTGGCAAACACCGCCATGTCGGGCAGTGCCTTGAGAATGTCGAACACCTTGTCAATATGTGGCTTGCGGTTGGCGGCGGCCAGTTTGCGGCCGTCGTTCCTGGTTTGTTTGGCGGCCTTGAATATCACCCGCAGCCCCGCGGAACTGATGTAGTCCAGCTCCTTCATATCCAGCACGGTAAGCTGGTAACCGTCGTTGACCACGTCCTGCAGGCGCTGTTCGAAAGCCGGGGCGGTGTCAGTATTGAGCGCTCCGGCCAGGGCGACGCGGGCGACAGAGTTCTCTTCGTCGATGGCAACGGTGGTGGTCAGGTCCATGGTGTGGTCAGCCTCAGTATTCTGGATGTTGGTCCGGTCTGGCCCGCTCCGGGGCCCGAATGTCCTTTTCCACCCGCAGGACGTTGTGGCCGTCCTCCCGGCGGTAGCTCTGGCGATCGGTGAGCCGGGTGATCAAGTGTACACCAAGGCCACCGATCTCGGCAGCGTCTATATCCGCTCCCAGCGTTGAACGCCGGCTCTCGGTCAGCGGGTTAAACGCTCTTCCGGCGTCCCTGATTTCCAGCGACAGGGTGCCTGCCTGCAAGGCCAGGGTGACAAGCATTTGCTCTTCCTCGTCCAGCCCGGCGTATTTGTTGACGTTGGTGGCCAGCTCTTCAGCCACCAGGTTGAGCTCCAGCACCAACTCGGTGGGAACCGCCCAGGCCTGCAGTAGAGGCTGCAGCCAGCTCTCCAATTGGCTGGCCAGGCCGGGACCGGGGCTGAAGCTGTGCGCACTGCTGTGCCTGCCACCGGGCCGGTACTCCAGCAGCATCAGGGTGATGTCGTCTGACTGGGGCTGCGCTCCCGCGTGGGCCTCGACACTGGCGATCAGGGCCCGGCCGCATGCCGCCAGAGGCAGCTGCGCATTGGCCTGCATCTCCTCGTCGACACGCTCGACCCCGTACATCCGGGCCCCGGTATCGAAAGCCTCGTCAATGCCGTCGGTGAAAATCGCCAGGCGATCACCGTCAAGTAAATGCAGGGTGTTGCGCGGGTACACCTGGTTCGCAGCCAGCCCCAGGGCGGGCCCGGTGTCCTGGCTTACTGGCCCCGCCTGGCCGTTGCGCAGCAGGCTGGGGGCGGTCTGCCCGGCGCTGGCGAAGCACAGCTCGCCACTCTCCAGGTCGAGCACGCCGAGGAACAGGGTAACGAACATGCAGCTCTGGTTGTCGCGCTCCAGGGCGTTATTGAGCTTTGCCATGGCGGTATCCGGCGCCAGCTGGCTACCCGCCAGTTGCTGCAGGAAGCTGATCGAGCGGGCCATGAACAGGGCGGCGGGTACACCCTTGTCGGAGACATCGCCTACCGCCAGCAACAATTGCCTGCCATCGCGAAAATAAGTGTAGAGATCGCCGCCGACGGTTTTCGCCGGCAGCACCTGTGCCCACAGGCTGATGCCCCCTTCCCGCCACGAGGCCTCGCCGGCACCGGGCAGCATCGACATCTGGATCTCGCGCGCGGCATTCAGTTCACCCTCCAGGCGACTGCGGCTGGCGGTTGCTGTTTCCAGGTCGCCGATATAGGCCTTCAGTTCCCGGTTCATGCTGGCGAAGGAGCGCACCAGCCGGGATACTTCATCCTCGCCCCGGGCCTGGGGCAGCGGAACATCCAGGTTGCCCCTGGCAATGTGTTCCGAGGCGCTGCTCAGTTGCTGCAGGGGCCGGGTGAGCCGCGAGGTCAGCAGGTAAACCGTAAGGGACATCAGCAGCAGGGTGCCCAGGGCCAGCATCGCCGTCTTGATTTCGTAGCGGTGCAGCGGCGCCAGGATTTCGCGCTGGTTGTAGACCACACCAATGGGCCAGCCAGTGCTTTCCAGGCGCCCCATGCGGATGGTGCACTGACCGGCGGACTCAGGGCAGGGAAAGTCGGCGGTAATGCCTTCGCCCTCCAGCGCGTGCTTGAACATGCTGTGCCAGATGTCCTGGTCAACACCCTGGTAGGCCATTTCGCTGAAGTGCTTCATCACACTGGCCGGGTTGCGCGAACTCATCACCCGTCCCTGGCGGCTGAACAGCAGGCCATAGCTGCTTGCTCCCAGGTGCAGCTGGCTGACCACCCGCTGCAGGTCCGCCAGGGTGACATCGGCGGTGACCACCGCGTACAGCGAGCGTTCACCGCTGTCACCGTAGCGATAAACCGGCACCGAGTAGGTGGTCATCAGCACTTCGCCGCCGCCGGTATCGAAGTAGGGTTCACTCCACAGGGCCTTGCCCGCCGCAATCGGGTCAGTGAACCAGGGCTGGTCCTGGTAGCTGGCCTTGTCGCTGGCGAGGTTGGCGAAACGCACCGCGCCCTGGCCGCTGTAGTAATAGGCGGCGAAACCCTCGGGCTGGTCGCTGAGCGCCGGGTTGAGCGCGATGGCGGCGCCAAATATCTCGTCGTTGTTGGCGACTACATCGTGCAGCAATTGCTGCAGGCCGTCTTCCGCGTAATCGGTTTGCTGCAGGAAACGTCCCAGCAGCTGGGTTGTGGCCTGAACCCCCCGCAGCCAGTTTTCGGTGTCGTTGATTGCCACCCCGATTTCGACCCTGGCCTCCTCGGCCAGGCGGGCGAGAATCTCTTCCCGGGAAAAGCGGTAGTCGAGCAGCATGCCGCCACCCATGATCAGCGCCAGCGCCAGGGTCAGCAGTACGATCAGGCGGGCGGAGAAGCTGTTCCTCACCGGGGATTACCAGCTGCCGGTGTTCTCCATGGAGGCCCAGGGCTCCGCCGGTGGCAGGGACTCACCGGCCTGCAGCAGCTCGATGGAAATGCCGTCGGGGGACCTGATGAAGGCCATGTGCCCATCCCGCGGGGGACGGTTGATGGTGACGCCCTTGTCCATCAGCCGCTGGCAGGTCTGGTAGATGTCGTCCACGCGGTAGGCGAGGTGACCGAAGTTGCGGCCGCCGCTGTATTCCTCCGGGTCCCAGTTCCAGGTGATTTCGACACAGGGGCTGGCGTCCTTTTCTGCTGTCGCCATATCTCCGGGAGCGGCGAGGAATACCAGGGTGAAGCGGCCGGCTTCACTGTCGTGGCGTTTTACCTCGACCAGCCCGAGCTTGTCACAGTAAAAACCCAGGGTTTCTTCCAGATCGCGCGCGCGCACCATGGTGTGCAGGTACTTCATAGCCGGGCCTCTCTTGGCAGTAAGGGGAAAGCGGGCGCCGGGGCGTCCGCCTGACCATGTTAGAAGCGCGGTGGCGGGCTTACAAGCCCGGAGCCGTCAGCGCCGGGGCGCCGCGGCTGCCTGCCGGCCGGCGAGGCGGCCGGAGAACGTGGCGTCACCCACGGACATACCGCTGGAGTAGCCCTCGGCCCGGCGCACCACGCCGCAGGCGGTGCGGCCCGCGGCATAGAGGCCGGGAATGACCTGGCGCTGGGGATTGACCACCTCGCCGGTGGGCAGGGTGTCGAGCCCGCCGAGGGTGAAAAAGGGCACCAGGCAGCCCCTGCCGGGCGTGATGTCCAGCGCCACCAGCGGCGGCTCCAGCGGCTTCAGCCACTGGCTACCCTTGTGGTACTGGGTGTCCTCTCCCGCCTCGCAGTCCTCGTTGTACAGGGTGATGGTCTGTTGCAGGCTGTCGCGACGCAGACCCAGTTCTTCCTCGAGTTCCGCCACGGTCTCGCCGGTACCGGCGATGGGCGCGGCCATGAAATTGAGCTTCTCGTAGCTGCCGTAATCGTCGACGGTGAGGATGAAATAGAGCCGGTCTCCCTGCTGCTGCAGGGCTGCGTGGCCCAGTCGCGAGTGGTACACGTCCTCGTTGATAAAACGCTGGGCCTTGTCATTGATGGCAATGCCATAAGTCATGCTGGCAGGGGGGTAGTAGGGAATGCTGATAAAGCCCTCGTGCATGTTGATTGCGGCGCCGCCCACCGCCATGCCCATCTGGATGCCGCTGCCAGTGTCGCCGGGGTTGCCGATGGGCTGGTTGCCCCGGCTGAGCATCGGCGCGTACTTCTGCAGCATCTCCTCGTTCATCACGAATCCACCGGCACAGAGAATCACCCCCTGACGGGCGCGCACGTTCAGTTCCTGCTGGTCCTTGCGGATAACAATACCCACCACCTCGCCCTGGTCGTCGACAATCAGGGTCAGGGCCCGCGCCTCGTAGTGCACGCTGATATTGTCGCGCCGGTCCACGTTTTCGGTGACGATCTTCATGAACAGGGGGCCACCGTTGTCGCCCTTGACGTAGAGATTGTGGCCCCGGGGGCTGGGTTTGGCCTGCTGGGCATAGGGGTAGGCATTTTCGCTGCCGGTATAGAGCAGGCCGTCATCGGTCAGGCACATGATGGCGCGCTCCTCGTGGAAGCTGTCGCGGAACGGTACGCCCAGGTCAACCAGCCAGTCGAAGTGGGCGAGGCTGTTCTCGCAGTAATTGCGAATCTTGGCCTCATCGGCCTGGGGGCCGGCGCTCATCATCATGTAGGTGAACATGTCCTCGGTGCTGTCTTCGAAGCCACAGGCCCGCTGCACCCGGGTGCCGCCATTGCCGCCCATGTAAATCTCGGCGCTGGACATGGCGGTAGAGCCGCCACTGGCGCTGGCCAGCTCGAAAATCACCACCTCGGCGCCCGCATCCGCCGCTTCAATGGCGGCACAGCCGCCGGCGCCGCCAAAGCCAATGACGGCGATGTCGGTTTCCATGTCCCACTGGCCGACATCGCTACTGTGACGGGCTTGCGAGGGGTTGGTCTTGGTCTGCTTGCTCATATCGGTAGTGGTCGTGTCCGGTTAACTGCGTAAGCGCATTAAATAGACTCTGCCGGGAGGAGACAACAGCCGGGGCAGCAGCCAGGCACAACAATTTGTACATGACCGGGATATTTCTGCCGATTGACCCCGACGGCTGGGTTACAATCCCGGGCTTTTGCCAGGGTTGTATAACATATGTGGTTCAAGAACATCCGCGCCTACCGTCTCACCAGTCCCTTCGAACTTTCCGCCGAGTCCCTGGGCGAACAGCTCGCCCCGCGGGCGTTTGAGCCCTGCGCCAAGTCCCAGGCTCTTGCCCTGGGCTGGGTGTCGCCGCTGGGAGAGGCGTCGGAGGAACTGGCCCACAGCGCCGGCGGGCGCCTGCTGGTCAAGCTCAAGCGGGAGGAAAAACTGCTGCCATCCACGGTAGTGCGCGAGCAACTGGAGGAGAAGGTGGCTCATATCGAATCGGAGCAGGCACGCAAGGTCTACCGCAAGGAGCGCCTCACCCTCAAGGACGAAATCATCCAGGACTGCCTGCCCCGGGCCTTTACCCGCTCCTCCGCGGTTTACGCTTATATAGACAGCCGCAACAACTGGATATTCATCGATGCCGCCAGTGCCGCCCGCGCCGAGGAACTGCTGAACCTGCTGCGGGAGTGCATTGGCTCGTTCCCGGTGGTGCTGCCGCAGGTCAACAACGCGCCCTCGGCGACCATGACCGGCTGGCTGGCGCACCAGAGCCTGCCGGATGATTTCGCCCTGGGCGAGGAATGTGAGCTGCGCGAGCCCGGCGAGGAGGGCGGCGTGGTTCGCTGCCGTGGCGTTGATTTGTTGAGTGAAGAGGTGGAAACTCACCTCAATGCCGGCAAGCAGGTGGCGCGGCTGGCGCTGTCCTGGGACGAGCGGGTGAAACTGGTCCTGGCCGAGGACCTGTGCCTGCGCCGGCTCAAGTTCAGCGAAGAACTGATGAAAGAGAACGAGGACATTCCCGAGGCGGACAATGCCGCCCGGCTGGACGCGGATTTCGCCCTGATGTCCGACGCCATTTCTGCCCTCCAGGAGCGGGTGATCGACATTTTCGGTGGCGAGGCGGAGTAAGCTGTTGCCGGCGCGCCCCGATACCCAGGACTACCGTGCGCTGTTCCTCGCCGATGCGCCGATGATGGACATGCGCGCCCCGCTGGAGTTTGCCAAAGGCGCTTTCCCCGGCGCCACCAGCCTGCCGTTAATGAGTGACGAGGAGCGCGCCCGGGTCGGCACCTGTTACAAGCAGCAGGGCCAGCAGGCGGCAATCGAACTGGGTCACAGCATCGTCAGCGGCGCCACCCGGGACGAGCGCCTGGCGGCCTGGTGTGACTTCGCCCGCGAACACCCCGATGGCTACCTGTACTGCTTCCGCGGCGGCCTGCGGTCGCAGACGGTCCAGCAGTGGCTGCGCGATGAGGGCATTGACTACCCCCTGGTCCGCGGCGGCTACAAGGCCATGCGCCGCTTCCTGATCGATGAACTGGAGCGCTCGGTGGCGCAGGCCAGCCTGGTGCTGATCAGCGGCAAAACCGGCACCGGAAAGACCCGGGTGATCCAGGGTATTGCCCGCGCGGTAGACCTCGAGGGCCTGGCCTGTCACCGTGGCTCCACCTTCGGCCAGCTGCCCCAGCCCCAGCCCAGCCAGATCGACTTTGAAAACAGCCTGTCCATCGCGCTGCTGAAACTGCTGGAGCAAGGCCGGGGCCCGGTTTACCTGGAGGACGAGGGCCGGCTGATCGGCCGCATCCACCTGCCGGAAGTGCTGCGGCAGAAGATGGCGCAGTCGCCGCTGGTGGTGCTTGAGCAGAGTCTCGATGAGCGCATCGAGGTGGTGATAGCGGACTACATCGTCGACCTCGGCCGGCGCTACCGGGAGCTGTACGGCGCCCGGGGAGACGAACTGCACGCGGAGAAACTGCAGGCTGACCTGGATAAAATCCGCAGGCGGCTGGGCGGGGAGCGCCACCAGCGCAGCCGGGAAATGATGGCGGCCGGCTTTGCCCGCCAGCGGCAAAGCGGGAACCTGGACGGCCACCGCCCGTGGATCGGCCTGCTGCTGGAACAGTACTATGACCCCATGTATGAGTATCAGTTACAGCAGCGCGCGGGCGATGTCCTGTATCGCGGTTCGCGCCCGGCGGTGCTGGACTGGGTTGCCGGTCGCTGATGCGGGCCCAGGCGGAACTGCAGCGCGACCTGGTGCTGGTGGGCGGCGGTCACAGCCATGCCCTGGTGCTGCGAATGCTGGCCATGAACCCCATCGCCGGACTGCGCATTACCCTGGTGTCGCCGGCCAGCCATACGCCCTATTCCGGCATGCTGCCGGGACTGGTGGCGGGACATTACCGTTTTGAACAAACCCATATCGACCTGTCCCGACTGTGCCAGTGGGCAGGGGTGCGCTTTATCGCCTCCGAGGTCACGGCGCTGGATCCCGCGGCGCGGGAGCTGACCCTGCTGGGGCGGCCGCCGATCAACTACGACCTGCTCAGCATCGATATCGGTTCCCAGCCGGAACTCGATTCGGTCCCCGGGGCGCGGGCCCACTCGGTGCCGGTAAAGCCGGTGGCGGGGCTGTGGCAGCGCTGGCGTGAGCTTGAATCCCGCCTGCAGCAGGCGCACACCAGCCACCGGGTAACGGTGGTCGGTGGCGGCGCCGGCAGTGTGGAGCTGGCGCTGGCCATGGCCCACCGGCTGGCGCAGCGGCCGGTAGCCATCGCCCTGTTCTGTGGCGCGCCGCAGATCCTGCAGGGTTATAACCGGCGGGCGAGGTCCGCCGTCATGGCGGCGCTGGCCCGCCACGGGGTGGAGCTCCATGTGGACAGCCGGGTAGCGCGGGTGGAGGACGAGGCGATTGTCCTCGGCGACGGCAGCCGCCATGTCTACGACGACCTGTTCTGGTGCACTGGCGCCGCGGCGGCGCCGTGGGTGGCGGCCAGCGGCCTGGCCTGTGACGAGCGGGGCTTCCTGCTGGTGGACGACAGCCTGCGCTCCGTCGACGATGCGGCCGTATTCGGCGCCGGTGATATTGCCAGCCAGTTCAATCATCCGCGGCCCAAGGCCGGCGTCTACGCCGTGCGCCAGGCGCCGGCGCTGGCCCACAATCTGCGCGCCAGCCTGATGGGCCGGCCGCTGCGGCAGCACCGGCCCCAGCAGCGCTTTCTCTCCCTGCTCTCCCTCGGCGACCGGCAGGCGACCGCGGACCGGGCTGTTTTCAGCGCCAGCGGGCGCTGGGTCTGGCACTGGAAAGACCGGATAGACCGGGAATTCATGGGCCGCTTCGAAACGCTGCCCGCCATGGAGGCCGGGGCCGGCGCCGATGCCCTTCCCGGCGCCCTGGAGCCGGCGGCGAAACCGCACTGCGGCGGCTGTGGCGCCAAGGTCGGCGCAACGGGCCTGTCAGCGGTGCTGGCCGCCCTGCACGGGGAGTTCCCGGAACAGGTGGCGGATCCGGCCAGCGGTGACGATGCTGTGCCCATTCCCGGGGTGGCGGGGGAGACGGTGCTGCAGAGCCTGGATCTGCTGCGGCAGCTGGTTGCCGACCCCTGGCTGATGGGGCGCATCGCCGCCAATCATGCCCTCAGCGACCTCTATGCCTGCGGCGCGAGGCCGCTGTCCGCCCTCGCCGCCATCACCCTGCCGTTTGCCGCGGGCAGCCTGCTGGAGCGCGACCTGCAGCAGGTGCTGGCCGGGGCGCTTTACGAATTCGCGAAAGTGGATTGCATCCTCGCCGGTGGCCACAGCATGCAGGGCCCGGAGCTGCAGCTTGGCTTTGCGGTTAACGGCCAGCTGGTGGCAGACAGGGCGCTGCCCAAGCGCGGCGCCAGGCCCGGCGATGTGTTGATCCTGACCAAGCCCCTGGGCACCGGAGTGCTGTTTGCGGCCCACATGCAGCAGGGCGCCGATGGCCGGGATGTGGCGGCGGCGATCGAGATGATGCTGCAGGGCAATGCCCTGGCCGCCGAGCTCGCGGCTGGCGCGGCGGTCTCGGCCTGCACCGATATCACCGGCTTTGGCCTGCTCGGGCACCTGCTGGAAATGCTGCTGCCGGGGCAGGGCGCCGCTCTGGACCTGGCGGGCCTGCCCACCTTGCCGGGGGCGACAGCGCTGCTGGCGGCGGGCGTGCGCAGCACCCTGCACGAGACCAACAGGGCCTCTGCCCAGGCGGCGCTCGCAGGTACCGCGGCGGCGCAGGAAGCGCCGGCACAGATTTTGTTCGACCCCCAGACCAGCGGCGGCCTGTTGCTGGCCGCAGCCCCGGACCGGGCCAGTGAGCTGGTGGCCAGCCTCTGCCAGGGGGGCTATGCCCAGGCCCGGGTGATCGGCGCGGTCACGGCGGGCCCGCCAGCGGGCCGCGCGACGGTCAGCCTCACTTGGCCGCCAGGTGGTGACCGACCACTTTCAGGGCCTGCCCTTCGCGCAGTCGTTCCGCGCCTCTCACCACCACCGCATCGCCGGCGGCCAGGTCGCCCTCAATCGCTATTCGTGAACCGCGACCGGCGAGGGTCTTGACCGGCACCTTCACCGCCTTGTTGTCGGCCGAGACCGTGTACACGAAAACATTGTTCTCGCGCAGTACCAGGGCGTCCCGGGGAATGCTCAGCGCCGGGCTGGCGGCGTTGTCCGGCAGGGCCACGGTAACCGCTTCACCGATCATCCACTGCCCCGGCTCCACCGACAGCCGCAGTTCCATCATCCGCGAGCGCTCGTCGCCCACCGGAACCATGCCGCGGATGGCGCTGACGGCGGTGGCGCCGTGCCCCGCCACTTCCACCTCGCTGCCGGGGCGGTTGTAGCGGGCGACCTTGAGCGGGGCGTTCACGCTGATTTCCACCTGCCGGGTATCCACCAGCCGGACCAGCCCCGCGCCCGGGGTGGTGTATTCACCGCTGTACAGTTCGCGGTTGGCGATCACGCCGGGGAAGGGGGCCTTGACCTGCGCCCGCTGCAGGTCATACCGGGTGCGGTCCAGTTCCACCTCGGCAATGCGCTGTTCCTGCAGCAGCATTTCCAGCCGTGACTCCACCTCGTCCAGCTCGGCCCTGGCCATATTGTTCTGCAGGGCAAGCTTCTGCAGCCGGTCGATCTGGCGCCTGTTGTACTGGATATCGGCTTCCAGCCGGGCGATCTGGGCCTGGTCGTTGCGCAGCTGCAGCTGCAGCAGGTGGTCATCGATCCGGGCGAGGACATCGCCGGTCTCGACGTGGTCACCCACCTGGGCGACCCAGGTCAGGCGGCCACTGATCTCCGCCGCGATTACCGCGTCCTGGGTACTGATTACCGTGCCCGGCAGCCGGACCACGGAGCTGGCGCTCTCTGCGCTGACCGTCGCCAGTTCGACGATGGCTTCCGCTTGCTGGGCCAGGGCGGGCTGGCCGGCGCCGGCCAGGACGAGGGTGCTTGCCAGGAGGGCGCGGTTGAGGAATTTCATCGTGGTTCTCCAGTAGTCATTTATGCCACCGACTTCAGTTGCGGGGCCGGCGTCTTGTCGCCGTCGCCTTCAATGACCCGGCTGTGGCTTTCGCCCATGCGCAGGAAGCAGGGCAGCAGTAACAGGGTAAACAGGGTGCTGACACACATACCGCCGACGATAACGGCGGCCAGGCCGCGGTAGATCACGCTGCCGGCGCCGGGCATCAGCAGCAGCGGCAACATGCCGAAGATGCTGGTGAGGGTGCTCATGAATATCGGCCGCAGCCGGGTCTGCAGGGCCTGTTCCACCGCCTGGTGACGACTCACGCCCTCGCGCTCGGCGCTGCGGGTCTGGTGCACCAGCAGGATGGCGTTGTTGACCACCAGGCCGAGCAGGATGACGAAGCCAATCATGGTCAGCAGGTCGAGCGGCTGGAAGCTCACCAGATTGAGCAGGCGGATGGCGACGATACCGCCCACCATGGCCAGGGGCATCGCCATGACCACCAGCAGGCTGTCTTTCATGGAGCGGAACAGGGCCGCCATCAGCAGGAACAGGACCACCAGCGCCAGGGCGAAGTTGTTGCCCATGGACTTGATGGCCCGGGTCAGGGCGTTGGCGCTGCCGCCATAGAGAATGTTGCCGTCGGCGGGCAGAGCCGCCTTGAGCCGGGGTTCGACCTGTTGGCGAATCGTGGTGAGCACGTGCTCCAGTGACACGTCCTCCGGGGGCCGTACATCGATGGTAATGGTGCGGCGGCTGTCGATCCGGCGCAGCTGGCTGGGGCCGACGGTGCGCTCGATGTCCACCAGCTCGGACAGGGGGACCAGCGCACCGGTGGGGGTCACCACCGGGGCGGAGGCCAGTTGCTCGGGAGACTCCCAGGGCTCGGAGCGGAGAATGATGTTCATCCGTTTCTCACCGTTGAAGTATTCACCCACGTACAGGCCGTCGCCCATGGCCCGCACCAGGGTGCCGATGTCCTGCCGGGCCCAGCCCGCCTCGGCGATCTTGCGGTCGTTGGGCGCCAGCTGCAACTCCGGCTCGGCCTGCTCCAGGTTGGGACTGACCCGCACGTTGCTGTCGGGCAGGGCCTCCCGCAGCAGGGTTTCCCCCAGGGCCGCCGCCTCGGCGATGGCGGCGCGGTCGCGGGACTGCAGGTGCAGGGCGATGACCCGGTCGCCGCCAAAGCCGCCAAACAGGTTGCCCTGGGAGGCGAAGAACTGCATGTCGGGCAGGTCGGCGAAAATCTCCTGGTTGATGATGCGTTCCAGCTCCTTGACCCGCGACTGGTCGGCCACCCGGGCCCCCATGCCGCCGCCGCCGTTCCAGGTCAGGATGTAGTAGTTCTTCAGCGCCGGCTCCCGCTCGCCGCTCATGAACGGCGCCATGCGCTCATCCAGTACCTTGATGTACTCCTCGGCGATGCTGCGTTCGCTGACCCCGGGCGGAAACTGGAAGTAGGCATCCACCGCGTCGCGTTTCACCGGCGGCAGGTAGTCGAGCTCGGGCAACAGCAGGTAGCTGGCGCTGAGCGGGGTAGCGATAAGCACCGCCGCCAGGGTCCAGCGCTTGCGCGGGGTGGAGGTGATGGCCATGATGAAGTTGCTGATCCGCAGCCACAGGCCGCGGTTGCGGTCTTCCAGTTTGCCCTCCTGCAGCCAGCGGCGGGCCGCCAGCGGCAATATGGTCACCGCCACCAGCAGCGACACCACCACGGCGATGGCGATGGTGATGGCGAGGTCGCCGAACAGCTGGCCCTCCACCTCGCGCATGAAAATAACCGGCAGGAAAATGGCGACGGTGGTGGCGGTGGAGGCGAGCAGGGCGCCCCACACCTGCTGCGCGCCCTGCAGTGAGGCGTCGAAACTGTTCAGGCCCTTTTCCCGCAGGCGCACCACATTTTCCAGCACCACAATGGCGGCGTCCAGTACCATGCCCACGGCGAAGGCCAGGCCCGCCAGGGAAATCACGTTGAGCGTGCGGCCGGTGAGGTTGAGCACCACGAAGGTGGCCAGCAGTGACACCGGAATGGCCACGGCGACGATCAGCGTCGCCCGGAAGCGACGCAGGAACCACCAGAGAATGCCCACCGCCAGCAGGATGCCGAGCAGGATGTTGCCGCCGACCAGGCCGATGGCGCGGATAATGAACACGGAGGCGTCGAAGGACTGGGCCATGACCAGCCCGCGGTCGGCCACCGGTCCGGCATTGAGCTCCGCCACCACCGCTTTCACCGCATTCAGGGTCTGCAGCGCGTTGGCGCTGGTTTCCTTGTCGATGCGGACCGCCACCGCGGGGTTGCCGTTCTGGGTGTTAGTGAGCACTTGCTCGCCGCGGGTGACCGCTATGTCGGCGATGTCCCCCAGCTTGATGGGGCGGCCATCGCGCCATTCCAGGACGAACCCGGACAGCTCATCGGGTTCGTAGCGGCCGGTGAAGCGCAGGGTGTACTGGCGCCGGCCAACGTCGACGAAGCCACCGCTGATGTCATTGGCCCGCCCCAGCCGGGCCGCGGTTTCGGTCAGTGGAATGCCCAGCTGCGCGGCGCGATAGGGGTCGAAGAGGATCTCCAGTTCCTGTTCCGGGTTGGCATTGTTCTGCTGCACGCTGACCCGGGCGACCCCCGGCACCGACTCGATGGCGGGACGGATAACGTCCTCGACAAACTGGATATAGTCGTAAATCGAGCCCTCGGTGCCAGGCAGTAATTGCAGGAAGAAGAAGGTGAGGGCGGGGGTGTCGCCGTTGCCGCCGCCGAGCATGATAACCGGCTGGGTGGCGTCACGGGGCAGGGGATCGAGCCGGTTCATGCGCGAGATGACCTCGATCAGCGTCCGCTGCATATCGGTGTTGAGGCCGAACTCCAGGTTGACCCAGGCGTTACCAGCATTGGCGTAAGCGGCCATTTCTTTCAGCCCCGGGATCCCCCGCAACACCGCCTCGATCGGTTCGACGATCTCGGACTCGATTTCCCGCGGCGACGCCGCCCGCCAGCCGGTCTGGATGCTGATGGTGGGGTTTTCGATATCCGGGAACAGCTGCACCGGCAGCCGGGTCAGGCTGTAGGCGCCAAAAAACAGGATGACCGCCACGGCAACGGCAATGCCAGCGGGATTCTTCAACGAGCTCGCAGTCAGGTTCACGACCCACCCCTGTGGATTGTCTGGTTCTAGCGGACCCTGAACATAGCAGGCGCGGGGGGATGAGGCAGGGGATCTGCGGCGAGTTGCAGCCGGGCTGCGACGAATGCCGGTAGGGGCCGTTGGGACATGGCTTTGCTAGCCGGCGGCGAAGCGCTCCAGGGCGGTTCCGTGCAGCCGGTAGCCCACCCATTCCTTCAGGGGCTCTGCGCCGCAGGCTTCGTAAAAGCGGATGGACGGTTCGTTCCAGTCCAGTACGTTCCACTCGAAGCGGCCGCAGCCCTCGGCGACCGCCTGGCGGGCCAGGTGCTGTAGCAGGGCCTTGCCAGCGCCGTGACCGCGGTACTCCGGAGAAACGTACAGGTCCTCGAGAAACAGGCCGTATTTGCCCAGCCAGGTGGAGAAGTTGTAGAAGTAAATGGCGAAACCCGCGGGCCCGCCGTCCACTTCGCAGATCAGCGAGTAGGCCCGGGGATTGGTCCCGAACAGGGCCTCGCGGAGCATGGTCTCGTCGCTGCTGACCTCGTCCAGCGCTTTCTCGTAAGTGGCCAGTTCGCGAATGAAGTGGTAGATCTGGCCGATGTCCTCGGGGGTGCCATTGCGTATTGCTAACGATGTCATGTCAAAGTCGCTCCAGTTGTCGGTCGTGCCTGCGGCCCAGCACCAGCAGTGCAGTGACCGCCCCCAGCAGCGCCAGCGCCATATCGCTCTGGGTATCCCACTGGTATCCCTGGGTGCCGAGAAAGGCCTCCGCCGAAGCTCCCGCCATTACTGCTGCCAGCCACTCCAGCAGTTCATAAAAGGCCGAGAACGCCAGGCAGAAACAGACCACGATAAAGTTGCGCCAGGCGATGCCGTTGACCACCTGTTTGCGGATCAGTAATTCGCGGGCAATCATCGCCGGAACAAAACCCTGGATAAAGTGGGCGAGCTTGTCGTAGTTGTTGCGTTCGGCGCCGAACAGGCCGTCGAACAGGGGGACCTCGGCGTAGGTGTAATGTCCGCCCACCATCAGCACGACGCAGTGCAGCAGAATCAGCCCGTACAGCAGGCGCGTTAGCGGGAATGAATCCCGCGTGTACACCAGCACCGCCAGGCCAATGACCGCCGGCGATACTTCCAGCAGCCAGGTGAAGTAATCCCGGGGATTGATTGCCGACCAGGTGAAGGTCAGCAGGAACAGGGCCAGCCAGAGGGTGCGCATGGTATCAGTCCCGGTCCCAGTAGCGGGTCATTTCCAGGTACAGGAAGGATGCGCTCCAGGTGATCAACACCAGGCCGGTGAGCGATTCCAGCCCGGTCAGGTAGCGCAGGTCGCCGATGGGCTCAATGTCGCCAGTGCCCAAAGTGGTGTAGGTGGTGAAGGAGAAGTAGACGCAATCCAGCAGACTGCCCTCGAAGTTGCCCTGGAAATACCCCCAGCTTTCGGCGTGGTGCATCAGGTAATAGGACACGGCAAAAATCCACACCTCCAGGGCATGGGCGGTCAGCGCGGCGAACA
The DNA here is from genome assembly GCF_003457605.1 of Seongchinamella sediminis. Lineage (GTDB taxonomy): Bacteria > Pseudomonadota > Gammaproteobacteria > Pseudomonadales > Halieaceae > Halioglobus > Halioglobus sediminis. Next base: position 332,807 of record NZ_QRAN01000002.1, on the reverse strand, counting down.
CACCGAGGACGATGCGAAAACGGTGGCGGATTTTCAGCTGCGGCATGAGGATGGTGAACCGGTACAGGAACTCATAGTGAATAATGACCGCCACGGCGATGACCAGTATGTTGATGGAAACGATGGCGATCATGGGTAATCCGGCAGCCTCATGGCACAACTGTACACCTTCGGGCGCCGCAACGGCGCCGGAATTCCCTTTTGACGGCCTGCCGCAGGCAGCGTAGTCTGGGGTTTCCGCGTGAGTGGACACTATAATAGTGCTTAGCAGAAGAGCTAACAAAACACTTGTTTAAGGGAATTCCTATGAAGACAGTAAATTATCTGGCTATTTTTGCCGCCTCAGCGGTGCTGGCCCTTTCCGGTTGCAGCAAGGAAGATGTGGAAGAGGCTAAAAGCAGTGTCGGCAGTGCTGTGGAGAGCGTGAAAGAGCAGACCGAAGCGACCATGGAAGCCGCAGGTGATATGGCGGAAAGCGCCGTAGATGCCACCGGCGATGCCATGGAAGACGCGGGCGACATGGCCGCCGATGCTGCTGACGCCACCGGCGATGCAATCAACGATGCCGTGGATTCCGCCTCCGACATGGCCGCCGACGCCGGCGATGCCATGGAAGACGCAGCCGACGACGCCACTGATGCCGCAGAGGACGCCGCCGACGAGGCCGGTGATGCCGCGGAGGAAGCTGGCGAGAAAATGAGTGAGGCCATGGGCCAGGGCTGACCAAACCCAGCCGGGTCGCGGTAAAGGCATTGACCGTGACCCGCTTACCCTGCTGCAATAGCAGCCATTGAGTGACACGCCACCGCGAGGAGTAGGGCATGGGTTCTAACGTTAAAGCTCACCTGAAGCACGAAATGCTGGTAGGAGGCATATCCAATGCCATAGCCAACGGATTGATTGCCTGGCTCATATTGCGCGGCGGCCCGGACCTGACCTGGAGTGGTCAGCACAGTTTCGTGGGTGATATTGTGGCTACCGCCTTTCTGTTGCCCTTGATTGTGGCGCTGATTGTGATTCCCCTCCAGCGGCGCAAGCTCAAGAGTGGAAAGCTGCAATCGATGAGGCTCGAATCAGGGTCCCTGTTGCAATCATTGGCAGATCGCTTCCCGGCTGGACTCGGCAAGAGTTCGCTCCTGTTCGGCCTGGTCGGTGTATCCGTTTTCGCTCCCGTGTTACTCCTGATTATCTATGCGGGAGGAATAGACTCATTTTCACCAGCGTCCTATGCCGCTCTCAAGGGCGCCTGGGCAGGCCTGATGGCGGCAGTGCTGGTTGTCATCATGGTACTGGTGGCACTGCGGGCGCCGGCGGCAGTGGCAATCGCCGACTGAAAATTGCGCTGGCCCGGTCCGACGGCGCCCCGGGTGCTCGCTGGTCTACATGCCCCTGTAAATGCCCCTTGTCTAGTGATGCATGGAAACTAGTGCTGATGCTGTTTGATCAGGTCCCTGAGCTCTGGTGGTGCCACAAATACGTCGCGCTTGCCGATTTTGTACTTTCTCAGCAAGTGGAATTCGTCTGAAAGCCGTTGAAGGTCTGTCCTGGCGGTCTGGTACGTTACTCCATGAGAGGTCTGGTGGCTCTTGATAGTGTATTCGGCGCCGGGATTTTTGAGAGCATTTTTCAACAGGCTTAACTGGCGATGATTCAGTTCACCGTGTAGATGAGAGTGATCCAGTAATTTTCCGGCCTCTTTAATCTGCGCTGATCTACGTCCCAGGTATTGGTGAAGGTCTGCAATCGCTTCCTTGATCACCTCTAGTTGATGAATGATGAAATACGTCATGTCGTTCTCATCGGTTTCGGTGTACAGGTAAGCATACTGATACTGAGCAGGGGCCTTTTTGATGATCCGGGAAATGGAGATGTATTCCATGAGCCAATATCCCCTATTGGCCATCACCCAGTAAAACAAAGCACGCGCAGTTCGGCCATTCCCGTCAACGAAGGGATGGTCATAGCCGATCATGAAATGAACAATGGCTGCTCGTATTATTGGATGTATATACATAGCTTCATCTTCACTGGTGCAATTCGCAAAGTCGCAAATTTTTTGAAGCCTGTCTGGTAAGTCCGCCACGGTTGGCGGCACATGCAATAAAGTTCCGTCTTTTGAGAAGACGCAAATGTCGTCTTTGGCACTTCTGAATTTGCCAGCCTTGTCTTTGTCCTCAGCAGGTAGGGTGCCTTCTGTGAGAATCTTGTGAAGCTCAAATATCATTGAAGGTGTTAGCGCATCATTTTTAACGTCCCTTAAGAACCTCATGGCATGGTGGTTATTGATAATCATTTTTTCAGAATGGTCTTTAGGCGCCCTGCCTGTTCTGATCATCTCTTTCGCAACCCGTCGAGTGGTTGCTGCGCCTTCCAGTTGGCTGGAGCTAATGGCTTCCTCTATCAGCGAATTTATCAAATAGGTTTTTTTAGTTGATGGGTCGGAAATTTCGGGATCCGCCTCTATGGCGCCAGTAGCGCTCTCGCTTATCCAGAACAGGTCTCGCATTACGCCGTCTGGTACACAAAAGCAAAATGGGCGTCCCTGCTTGTCCAGAAAGGGCAGCGGCCTGGAAATGCTTTGCCTGGCTGTGTGCAGGGCCAGCCAATACCCCTCAATTTCGAAACCCTCCGGGGGAGTGAGGTGACGGAGTTTGTCCCAGTGGAGATAGCGTCCTTTCGAGTCATAGGGACCCACATTGGACATGAGGGCCTTGATGAGCTTGTCGTTGGCCTGTTTGCCCCATTGATTCAGAACATCCTGAACTGTTGGGGGGATGGCTGGTAGCTTCATGTCTTCCCCAAATACTAATTTGTTGAAAATTAGTATATCCCTGGAGGAGTGGCATAACTACTAATTTACAAAAAATTAGTAGTTATTGAAAATATGCCTATAAATCAATATGTTGTGTTTAGATGGGCCAGCGGAGGCGTCTTGCCAAAGGCATTATAAGCCATTGAAACTTGTATGCTTTATTGAATTGGTTCGCCATCGTGCCCCCAGATATGCCCCGGGCGGGTTTATGCTTGCTTGTAAATCAGGCGGGAACCTTGGACTTGGTGGCGGCTGCTACGACGTTGCGTTGGCTTTCAGTGGTCTTTTTGAGGACGTCACCATACACCCGCTTCTTCTCGCTGGAAGGGGCACTGGAGATGAACGCCGCGAAAGCGGTGGTTCGATAGGCGTCTTTTCTGGGGAAGAGTTTCATGTCCCTTAATTTAGGTGCGTCTCAGTTGGGTTTCAAGAGCTGCGACAGTGTATTTTTCCGGCACGTGGTTGCCAATCTGGTCAATATTGGCCTTGTACAGCTTCCGGGAGTTGTCGTTGTTTTGCAGTAGCAGGTCGACCTTGACCTCTTTCCCAAAGATTCGTTTAAGAGAGTTGACAGAGTCCCTGGCCCAGGGTTTCCTTGCCATGGGGTATCCTTATTTACGGTTGGGATCAAAGCTGTAGCTTAAAGCCTTTCCGAGACCCGGTCAGCCTGTTCCTGCAGCCGATCAATTTTTCGCTGTTGGGAGTCGATCTTGGATTGATACTGGTCGTTCACGGCCTGCATCTCCGAGGAAATGCTCTCTTCCCAGGTGGCACCGGCCAGGTTGTTATTGGCGTAGCGTTTCTTGTTGCGCAGGGCGGCGATTTTTTTGTCGCGCTCGGCTTCGAGGTAATCAATCCGGTCTTCCCGGCGGTCTATTTCCCGCTCAGCTTCGCGCAGCAGCCGTGAAGCCTCTACTTTGTCCCAGGTGTCTGGTTCCTGGGAAGGGGCGGTGGTCGTCGCCGCGGTCGCTGTGGGCGCGGGGGAGGTGCTTACCGGGCCGCCGTTGCGCTCAGGTCCGGTAATGGTTCCTGTTTGCGCATTCTCGCCACAGGGGCGTTGGCTGAACACGGGCTGGCCCCCTTGGTCCTTGCATTTGTAGAACTGGGTTTGGGCGCTGGCGGTGCTGGATATGGCCAGCAAAACGGCGAAAGCGAGTCCATGCTTCATGAATTAGGTTCCCTGGTTTCTTATTTTGATAGTGGCAGAAGCGGCGATACCGGGCAACTTGCCGGGGTCAAAAGTGTGACTTGCATGGTGTTTTCTGCAGCTGAGCAGATCGGGGCGTTAATGCGCGCCAGTTTTATGGGCGTTGCCGGCGCCAGGGCGGTCAGCTGCGAACTGGTTGGTAAATGTATCCCCACAAGCGCCCACTCTGTATTAAGCCTGCGCTTTGTTATCGGCCCTATAAAACAAAATAAATGGGCAATAATTTTGTATAGTTTGCGGGCAAGTAATAAAAAGCCCCGTCTGAAAGGACGAGGCTCTTTTACAGTATGGTGCCCGGAGACAGAATCGAACTGCCGACACGGGGATTTTCAATCCCCTGCTCTACCAACTGAGCTATCCGGGCTAGGTCGCGGAACGCGAGAGGCGCGTATTAAACCCGTATGGCGTTGCCGAGTCAAGGGCGCGGGGCGGAGGTAATCCGATCACTCCGCGGGGGGGACGTAGCCCTCGGCGCGGTCGTAGTCCTCGCCGGCGAGGAACTTGTCCATTTCCTGTTGCAGGTACTTGCGCGCGTCCGGGTCCACCAGTGACAGGTGCTTTTCGTTGATCAGCATGGTCTGGTGGGCCTGCCAGTCCTGCCAGGCCTTTTTCGACACGTTGTCGAAAATGTCCTGGCCCTTGGGCCCGGGGTAGGGCGGCGCATCGAGGCCTTCGAGTTCTTGCTGGTATTTCTTGCAGAATACAGTGCGGGGCATGTGCTTACTCCTTTGCCAGGTCCTGGTGGGCCAGTTGCTGCAGCAGGCCGGCGATGGGCGCGGCCAGGCCGATTGCCGGTGGTTGGCGGACGTTATACCAGAGCTGCCGGTTGGCTTCCATGACCAGGCCCGGGCTGTTACCCAGTTCGACCAGTATCGGCTCTATGTCCAGGTGGTAGTGACTGAAGCTGTGGCGGAACCCGGGCCAGGTCTCGATGGCATCTGGTGCGCGGCCGATGGTGTCCAGGCACCAGTGTGTCGGGTCCAGGTCCTCACCCTCGGGGAAGCACCACAGTCCGCCCCAGATGCCCTGGGGCGGGCGCTTTTCCAGCCAGGCCCGGCCGTCCCCGTCGCGCAGCATGAGGAAGCGCGTGCGCCGCACCGGCAGGGTCTTTTTCGGTTTTTTGCCGGGGAAGTCGGTCTCCCGGCCCATGGCGTGTGCCGCGCAGTCGGCGGCCAGTGGACAGCGCGGGCACTGGGGTGAGCTGCGGGTGCACAGGGTGGCGCCCAGGTCCATCATGCCCTGGGTATAGTCGGCGCAGCGCTCCGCCGGGGTATATCGCTCGGCGATCTCCCACAGGGTCTTGTGCACGGCGGTTGTTCCCGGCCAGCCGGGCACCGCGTGGTAGCGCGCCAGCACCCGCTTGACGTTGCCATCGAGGATCGCCGCGCGTTCGCCGTGGGCGATACTGACAATTGCCCCGGCGGTGGAGCGGCCGATGCCGGGCAGGGCCATCAGCCCCTCCACGTCGGCAGGGAACTCGCCGCCGAGTTGCTCGCAGACCTGCCTGGCGGCCTGGTGCAGGTTGCGCGCCCGGGCGTAGTAGCCGAGCCCGGTCCACAGGTGCAGCACCTGGTCTTGCGGCGCGGCGGCCAGGTCGGCGACGCCGGGAAAGGCGGCCATGAAACGCTGGTAAAACGGAATAACGGTGGTGACCTGGGTTTGCTGCAGCATGATTTCTGATACCCAGACCCGGTAGGGGCTGGTGTCCCGCTGCCAGGGCAGGTCGTGGCGGCCGTGCTGGTCGAACCAGGTGAGGATGCGGGGGGCGAAGTCCTGGGGCATTCGGTGTGGTGGCTTCCTGGGGTGGGTGGATCCCGGCGTGCGCCGGGATGACGTCTGCAGAGCCGTTGGCCATGGGCGTGCTGAGTCCGGATCCCGGCTTTCGCCGCGATGACGCTGTCTTTGGGGTGCTGGCAAAGCCCGTACAGCGTACCCAGCCGGGCCTATTTCTGCCAGTGAATTCAGCTACTTATTGCCTTATAATGGCCGCCCTTTTCGGGGCGGACCCCGGACAATAACGCATTTGGAGAGCATGATGGCGGAGCGCAAGGCCACCGTTGAACGCAATACGCTGGAGACCCGGATCACCGCCGCGGTGAACCTGGACGGCACCGGCACGGCCACCCTCGAGACCGGGATCCCCTTCCTGGAGCACATGCTGGACCAGATCGCGCGCCACGGCCTGATCGACCTGGATATCAACGCCAAGGGGGACTTGCACATCGATGACCACCACACGGTGGAGGATATCGGCATCACCCTGGGCCAGGCCTTCGCCCGGGCGGTGGGCGACAAGAAGGGCATCATGCGCTACGGCCACGCCTACTGCCCGCTGGACGAGGCACTTTCCCGGGTGGTGATCGATTTTTCCGGCCGCCCCGGGCTGACCTTTAACGTGACCTTTACCCGCGCCACCGTCGGCGGTTTCGATGTCGACCTGTTCATGGAGTTCTTCCAGGGCTTCGTCAATCACGCCCAGGTGACCCTGCACGTGGACAACCTGCGCGGGGACAATACCCACCACCAGGCCGAGACCATCTTCAAGGCCTTTGGCCGCGCCATGCGCATGGCCCTGGCGGAAGATCCGCGCATGGCCGGCGTCACCCCCTCCACCAAGGGTGTGTTGTAAGCCGATGAGCGGTGTGGTTGCCGTTATCGACTACGGCATGGGCAACCTGCACTCGGTAGCGAGCGCCCTGCAGCACGTGGGCGCCGACCAGGTGCTGGTGACCCATGACGCGGAACAGATCCGCCGGGCCGACCGGGTGGTGTTTCCCGGCGTCGGCGCCATGCGCGACTGCATGGCGGAAATTCGCCGTCTCAAGTGCGACCAGCTGCTTGCCGATGCGCTGGTGGAGCAGCACAAACCGGTGCTCGCCATCTGCGTCGGCATGCAGGCCCTGCTGAGCCACTCCGAGGAGAACGGCGGGGTGGACTGCCTCAACCTCATTCCCGGCGAGGTGCGCTACTTCGGCAACCCGCTGCGGGATGCTGGCGGCGAGCGTCTCAAGGTGCCGCACATGGGCTGGAACCAGGTGCGCCAGACCCGGGCCCACCCGCTGTGGCGGGGCATAGCGGACGGTGAGCGCTTTTATTTTGTGCACAGCTACTACGTGGACGCCATAGACCGCGAGCTGGTGGCCGGCGCCCTGGACTACGGCGTGAGCGCCGATGCTGCGCTGGCCCGCGATAACCTGTTCGCGGTGCAGTTTCATCCCGAAAAGAGCCACACCGCTGGCCTGCAATTACTGAAAAATTTCCTGGAGTGGAACGGCCAATGCTGATTATTCCCGCAATCGATCTCAAGGACGGCCAGTGCGTGCGCCTGCGCCAGGGCCTGATGGACGCCAGTACCGTGTTTTCCGATGACCCGGTGGCCATGGCCGCGCGCTGGGTGGAGGCCGGCTGCCGGCGCCTGCACCTGGTCGATCTCAACGGCGCCTTTGCCGGCGAGCCGGTCAACGGCGAGGTGGTTACCGCCATCGCCGCCGCCTACCCGGAGCTGCCGATCCAGATCGGCGGCGGCATCCGCAACCTGGAAACCATAGAGCACTACGTCCGCGCCGGGGTCAGCTACGTGATCATCGGCACCAAAGCGGTCAAGGAGCCGGCCTTTGTCGGCGAGGCCTGCCGCGCCTTCCCCGGCAAGGTCATTGTCGGCCTGGATGCCAAAGACGGTCTGGTGGCCACCGATGGCTGGGCCGAGGTGTCGGCGGTGCAGGCCACCGACCTGGCCCGGCAATTCGAGTCCGAGGGCGTTTCCGCCATTGTCTACACCGACATCGCCCGGGACGGCATGATGCAGGGGGTCAACGTGGAAGCCACCGTGACCATGGCCCGGGCGTCCTCTATCCCGGTCATCGCCTCCGGCGGCATCACCAACATCGACGACATTCGCGCCCTCAATGCGGTGGCCGCCGAAGGCATTTGCGGGGCTATTACCGGGCGGGCGATCTACGAGGGCACACTCGACGTGGCCGAGGCCCAGCGCCTGTGTGACGGGGCCGCCTGAGCATGGCGCTGGCGAAACGCATTATCCCCTGCCTGGACGTGGAGAACGGCCGGGTGGTGAAGGGGGTGAACTTCGTCGATATCCGCGATGCCGGGGACCCGGTGGAAATCGCCATCCGCTACAACGAGCAGGGCGCCGACGAGATCACCTTCCTCGACATTACCGCCAGCCACGAGGGCCGGGAGACCACCGTACACACGGTAGAGCAGATCGCCGAGAATGTGTTTATCCCGCTCACCGTGGGCGGCGGTATCCGCACCGTGAACGATATCCGCACCATGCTCAATGCCGGCGCCGACAAGGTCAGCATCAACACTGCGGCCATCCACAACCCGCAACTGGTGCGCGAGTCCGCCGAGCGTTTCGGCTCCCAGTGCATCGTGGTGGCGATCGACGCCAAGCGGGTGGACGACGACCTGGACGGCCAGCCGCGCTACGAGATCTTCACCCACGGCGGGCGCAAGCCCACCGGCATCGACGCGGTGGCCTGGGCGCGGAAAATGGCCGAGCTGGGCGCCGGCGAGATCCTGCTTACCAGCATGGACCGCGACGGCACCAAAAACGGCTTTGAACTGGGGGTGACCCGGGCGATTACCGACGCGGTGGAAATCCCGGTGATTGCCTCAGGGGGCGTTGGCAACCTCGATCACCTGGTCGCCGGGGTGCTCGAGGGCGGCGCCGACGCGGTCCTCGCCGCCAGCATCTTCCATTTCGGCGAGTACACCATACCCGAGGCCAAGGCTTACATGGCCCGGCACGGCATCGAAGTCCGGCTCTGAGCCAGGCCCGCCGCCGGGCCGCTCCCGCTGCGCCTGCCGGGCCAGTATTTCCGATACCAGCGCCAGCTCGATACCGCGGCACTTCAGCGCCGGCAGCGCAGCGGCGAGGAATTCAGCGGTAGACGGGTAGGGATGGCCAATCCCCACCGCTACCCCATCGCGCTCCGCCAGCGCCAGCAGGCGATCGAACTGGGCGCTGATGGCGGCGGGCGCGGTTTCATTGTCCAGGAATACCGAGCGGGACAGGTGCGGCACCTGGTAATCGGCGGCGGTTTGCGCGGCAACGGTGGCCGCGTTGGTACGCGAGTCGATGAAGTACAGGTCCCGGCGCAGCAGGGCCTGCATCACCCAGCCCATTTGCAGCGGCTGCGTGGTCAGCTCGCTGCCCATGTGATTATTGACGCCGCGGATGTGGGGAACGGCGTTGATGTTCTCCGCCAGTATGCGGTCGAACTCCTCCCGCGGCAGGGCGGCGGTCAGCCCGCCGGCCCCTAGGGGCACGCCGCCGGCATTGCTCATCGGGGCGTGCAACAGGATCTCCTTGCCGGCGGCGAACCCGGCCTCGGCCAGCTCCGGGCCGAAGGGGGTGTGGGGGAGTATGGCGAGGTTTAACTTGCCCGGCAGGTTGACCATCGCCAGGCCCTGGCGGCGACGGTGCCCCAGGTCGTCAATAATCAGCACCAGGGAGGCGCGGGCTGTGCTGGCGGCTATTCCCGCCGGCGGCGCGGTGTCGCACGGCCCGTCAGCGTCAGCGCTGGCCGGCAGGGCGAGCGCAAGCAGCCAGGCCAGCAGGCTGTGCCAGCGGTAGCCCACGGCGCCTCCCCGGTCAGGATTCAGCCGGCGTGCCAGCCCCGGCCCGCTGGATATTGCTATTGCGCATCCCCAGTACGTTCAGGCCCTTGAGCAGGGTCAGGGCCTCGTACAGCTGGTTGTCACTGCCCAGCAGGCTGTTGCTGGGCTTTTTGCTTCTGGCGTCGCTGTCGCTGTTGGCGTTACTCAGGTGGCGGGTCAGGTCCGATTCGCTCAGTCGCCGGGAGGTGTCGTAGGCGGTGACCCGCGCTCTTTCCACCTCGATATCCGGTTCAATCCCCTCCGCCTGGATGGAGCGGCCGTTGGGCGTGAAGTACAGGGCGGTGGTCAATTTGACCGCGCGCGAATCGGAAATCGGCAGAATGGTCTGCACCGAGCCCTTGCCGAAACTGCGGGTGCCCATGATGACCGCCCGGCCGTGATCCTGCAGCGCCCCGGCAACGATTTCCGAGGCGCTGGCGGAGCCGGAGTTGATCAGCACCACCAGCGGGGTGCCCGCACTGGCATCGGTGGGCTGGGCGACGAAGTCCATGTCCGAATTGGGCAGCCGGCCCTCGGTGTACACCACCTTGCCGCCATCCATGAACAGGCCGGCCACATCGACGCTGGAGCGCAGCACCCCGCCCGGGTTGTTGCGCAGGTCCAGCACCAGGCCCTTGAGTTCCTCCCCGCTCATCAGTTCCTGTAGCGCCTTGCTGACGTCTTCGCCGGTGGCGCTCTGGAACTGGGCGATGCGGATATAACCGTAGCCCGGCTCCAGCCAGCGCTGCCTGACGCTGGCCATCTTGATGACGTCGCGCACCAGGGTCACCTCGAAGGGCTGGCTTTCCCCGGGGCGGCCGATGGTCAGTTCGATCTCGCTGCCCGCCGGGCCGCGCATCTGCTGGATGGCCTCGTTCAGGCTCATGCCCTTCACCGGCGCCTTGCCGAGCTTGAGGATGACATCGCCGCTTTGCAGGCCGGCCTCGGCGGCGGGTGAGCCATCGATCGGGGCGATGATCGTGACGTAGCCGTCTTCCATGCCCACTTCCAGCCCGAGGCCGGAAAACTCGCCGGTGGTGGCCTCCTGCAGCCCCTCGAAGGCGTCCTTGGTCAGGTACACCGAGTGCGGGTCCAGGTTCATCAGCATGCCCTGGATGGCGTACTCCAGCAGGGTGCTGTCATCGATATCCTCGACATAGCCCACCCGGATCTGGTTATAGACGTCGGCAAAAGTGCGCAATTCGTCCAGCGGCAGCTGGCCCTGTTCCTCAATGGCAGACAGAGCCGGCAGCGACATCAGGGTGGCGGCGGCCGCGCTCAGCAGCCGCTTGTGCAGTGGGGAACAGAACATGGGTAGTGCCAGTAGGCCGGGGGCCTGTGTTGTTTTCTCGGGAGCCAAGTGTACCGCAAAGCTCCCGGCGGTGGCCAAGCGTTCAGCGGCGGCACCAGCGGGCGGGGTTGACCGGCTTGCCCTTTTCGCGAACCTCGAAATACAGCGCCGGCTGGCTCAGGCCGCCGCTGTCGCCGACGGTGGCGATCGGCGTATCGGCGCTGACCCACTCACCCACCTCGCGCAGCAGGGTCTGGTTGTGGGCGTAGAGACTCATATAGCCCTCGCCGTGATCGATGATCAGCAGCAAGCCCATGCCGCGCAACCAGTCGGCGTAAACCACCCGGCCGTGGTGGATGGCCTTTACCGGCGTGCCGGCGGGGGCGGGAATGGTCACCCCCTGCCAGCGCATCTTGCCCTGGTTGCGCTGGTCGCCAAAGCGGGAGCTGGCCCTGCCGGGTACCGGCCAGGGCATTTTCGAGCGCGCGGCCCGGAACGGCTGGTAGTTGTCCGGGACCTGCAGGTTGACCACGGCCTCGCGGATCGCGTCCAGCAGTTGTTGCAGTTCTTTCTGCTCCGCCTGCAGCTGTTTCAGTTCGGCGCCCTTGCCCTGAATGCTCTGGTTGAGCCTGGCGACCGCCTGCTGCCGTGTTTGCTGGGCGCGTGCCAGGTCCTGCTGCCTGCTGGCCAGGGTGGCCTGGCGCTGTTCCAGTTCCGCGAGGGTGTCGGCGATCTCCTGGCGGGTCGACTGCAGCGCTTCCAGGGTGGACCGGAAGGCGTTGAGCATTTCATTGCGGGCGCGGAAGAAATAGCGGTAGTAGGCCATGACCCGGGCCACGGTGTCCGGGCTTTCCTGGTTGAACAGTACCTTGATCTGGCCCTGCTGGCCCATCTGCCAGGCGGTGCGCAGTTCCACTGCGATGCGGGTCTGCTGTTCCTCCCGGTCTTGCTCCAGCCGGGCTTCCTCGCGTTGCAGTTCTGCCAGCCTGTCGCGCTGCCTGGCAATAGCGCTGTTGGCCCGGTCGATGTCGCGGTTGATCCGCGCCTGCTCCAGCTCCGCTTCCCGCAGCTGGCTCTCGAGCGTGTCGCGGCGCTTGTTGGCGCTGCTGATCTCGCGGTTGATGCGGGCGATATCGGCCTGCAGCCGGGTCAGCTGGGCGCGTGCCTGTTCCTCGTCGGACTGGGCCCGGCCCGGGAGTGAAACCAGCGCCAGGACCAGGGTCAGCAGGATTGCACCCAGGCGAGTGATAGCCAGCGCTCCCGCTTCAGGCGCTGGCCGCAGCCAGGTTGCGGCCGGTCATTTCCTCCGGCTGGGGCAGCTGCATCAGGCCCAGCAGGGTGGGCGCGATATCGGCGAGTATCCCGCCCCGGGGGTCCAGCTGGACCTTGTCCCGGCCGATATATACCAGCGGCACCAGTTCGGTGGTGTGCTGGGTGTGGTGCTGCCCGGACTCGTAGTCGAGCATTTGCTCGCAGTTGCCGTGGTCGGCGGTTACCAGGGCCTGGCCGCCGACCTCCAGCAACGCCGCCTCTACCCGGCCGAGGCAGCTGTCCAGTGCCTCAACCGCCTTGACCGCCGCTGCGTACACGCCGCTGTGGCCGACCATGTCGCCGTTGGCGTAGTTGCAGACAATCAGGTCGTACTTGCCGGACTGGATCGCCGCTACGAGTTTGTCGGTGACCTCCGGCGCGCTCATCTCCGGCTTCAGGTCATAGGTGGCGACGTCGGGGGAGGGTATGAGTTCCCGGTCCTCGCCGGGAAACAGCTCCTCGCGGCCACCGCTGAAGAAGAAGGTGACGTGGGCGTACTTTTCAGTTTCGGCGATACGCAGCTGGGTCCGGCCCTGCTGGGCCAGGTAATCACCCAGCACGTTCTTCAGGCTTTCCGGCGGAAAGGCGCAGCGGGTGTCGATGTCGGCGGCGTATTCGGTGGTGGTGACAAAGCCGGCCAGGGCCGGGCGGCGCCGACGCTCGAAGCCGTCAAAGTCGGCGTCGACAAAGGCGCGGGTCATTTGCCGGGCCCGGTCGGCGCGGAAATTCATGAACAGCACCGCGTCACCGTCCGCGACGGCCACGGCCTCGGCGCCTGCGGGCACCACGGCGGTAGGCAGCACGAATTCGTCGTTTTCGTCCCGCTGGTAGGCGGCGTCCAAGGCGGCCAGGGGATCGCTGGCGGTGTGTTCGGCAAGGCCTTCGGTCAGTAGCCGGTAGGCGGGCTCGACCCGCTCCCAGCGGTTGTCCCGGTCCATCGCGTAATAGCGGCCACAGATGCTTGCCACCCGGCCGCAGCCGAGCTCCGCGAACAGTGCCCTGGCCTTTTCCAGCGAGGGTCTCGCGCTGCGCGGCGGGGTGTCGCGGCCGTCCAGAAATGCGTGCAGGTAAACCCGCTGTGCGCCGCGGCTGGCGGCCAGGCGGATTGCCGCGAAAATGTGCTCCTCGTGGCTGTGCACGCCGCCCGGCGACAGCAGGCCGAACACGTGCACTGCCCCGTTGTTGGCGATCGCCCGGTCGATGGCGACGGTATAGGCGGGGTTGCGGTCAAAGCTGCCATCGGCGATGGCCTGGTCGATGCGGGTGATGTTCTGGTAGATCACCCGGCCGGAACCCAGGCTCATGTGACCGACCTCGGAGTTACCCATTTGTCCCGCTGGCAGGCCCACGTCCAGGCCGGACCCGGAAATCAGGGTGTGGGGCGACTCGCGCCACAGCCGGTCCCAGACCGGAGTGGTGGCGCCGGCGATGGCGTTGTCGGCGCTTTCCTCCCGGTAGCCCCAGCCGTCCAGGATGATTAATACAGTGGGTTGTTTGGGGCTTTCGCTCATGGGGATTCCAGTGTGGGACAGGTAACAGAGGGCGGCATTTTACCCTGTCTGGCCGACCCGTGCACCGCCCCGGCCGGTCGGGCGCGGGGCCAGCGCTGGCGCGGCTTCCGGGGGTGGCTGAGGACGGTCTTAGGCTGTATACTTGCGGCCTTTTGCGAGCCGCCTGTTCCGCTGTGGCCGGCGACTTCAGCGCACATCCGGCGGCCGCGCCATCTCGAGACAGACACAATCATGGATTTATTTGTTGAATTCCTGACCCAGCAGTGGATTCTGGTGGCAGCCCTGCTGGCGGTTGTCGTGATGCTGTTCATGCACGAGACCCGCAAATCGGGCACCTCATTGAGCCCCCAGCAGGCCATTAACCTGGTGAACGCCAATGAGGGGGTGTTTGTGGATTTGCGCGATACCGCGGATTTTCGCGCCGGGCACATTGTCGACGCCATGCACATTCCGTCGTCGAAGCTGCTTAACAACACCGGGCTGCTGGAAAAGTACCGCGACAAGCCCATCGTTCTGGTGTGCAAGATGGGCCAGAGCGCCGGCCCGGTGGGCAAGAAACTCAACGCGGAGGGTTTTGCCAGCGTCAATATCATGACCGGTGGCATGATGGAGTGGAAAAACCTGCAATTACCCGTGGTCAACAACGGTTGAGCGCCATGAGTTCAGCAATTGTCATGTACTCCACCCGTTTCTGTCCCTACTGCGTCAGGGCCAGGATGCTGCTGGAAAGCAAGCATGCTGAATTTACCGACATCGGCGTGGATGCCCGTCCGGAGCTGCGCCGGGAAATGATGCAAAAGAGCGGTCGCCGCACAGTGCCGCAGATCTGGATCGGCGAACGCCACGTTGGCGGCTACGACGACCTGGCGCGCCTCGAGCAGATGGGCGAACTGGACGATTTACTCAAACAGGTGACTTCGGCGTAAGCCGGCACCGGAACAATACCAATGGAGGACGGCACGATGGCCGACGAACAAGTACAACAGCAATTCGCGATGCAGCGCATCTACACCAAGGACATCTCTTTCGAGTCGCCGGCAACCCCCGGGGTATTCAGGAAGCAGTGGCAGCCGGCGATCAATGTTGACCTGAACACCAAGAGCGACAAGATCGACGACAGCGGCAATTTCGAGGTTGTGCTCAGCGTCACCATTACCGCCAAGGTCGACGACGAGACCGCCTTCCTGGTGGAAGTCCAGCAGGCCGGCATCTTCCTGATCAGCGGTATCGAGGGCGATGACCTGCGCCGGGTGCTGGGTACGGCTGCGCCCAACATCCTCTTCCCCTATGCCCGCGAGACCATCGACAACCTGTGCGTGAAAGGTGGCTTCCCGCCCATCATGCTGGCGCCGGTTAACTTCGACGCCCTGTACCAGCAGGCGCTGGCCCAGTCCGCAGCGCAGCAGGCTCAGGCTGGCGAGGCTGCCCAGGAGGCGTCCCACTGAGTGGGCGCAAACCGCTGGCACAAGTGAAAAGGGGCTGCGGCCCCTTTTTTATTGCCGGGTCTATTGCAGCCGGGGAAACCCCAGCTGGCGCAGCGCTTCGTAGGCAATTACCGCGGCCGCGTTGCTGAGGTTGAGGCTGCGGCTGTGCTCGCGCATGGGGATGCGGATGCGCTGCTTGCGGGGCAATTGCGCCAGCACCGCCGCCGGCAGGCCGCGGGTTTCGGGGCCGAACAACAGGGCATCGCCGGCCGCGTAGTGGGCCTCGTGGTAGAGGCAGCTGCCGCGGGTGGTAACAGCCATCAGCCGGCTGTCCGGGTGCTGGTGGCAAAACGAGGCCAGGTCCGGGTAGACCTGTACCGGGGCGAACTCGCGGTAGTCCAGCCCCGCCCGGCGCAGTTTCTTCTCGTCCAGGTCAAAGCCCAGTGGCTCGATCAGGTGCAGCCGGCAGCCGGTGTTGGCGCACAGGCGGATGATGTTGCCGGTGTTGGGGGGAATCTCCGGCTGGTAGAGGACGATGTTGAGCATCGCTGCATGGTACAGGCGGCCGGCAGCGGCAGCTACATCTGCAGCTCTTTCATCTTGCGGGTGAGGGTGTTGCGGCCCCAGCCCAGCAGCTCCGCGGCATCCCGCTTGCGGCCCTGGGTGTGCTGCAGCGCCACCTCGATCATGACCCTTTCAAACGCGGGCGTGGCCTCATCGAGAATGTGCTGCTTGCTCTGCACCAGTTCATTGCGGGCCCAGCGCCGCAACAGCTCTTTCCAGTCCGCCTCGCTGCGTTCGGCGCTTGCCGCCGCGTCCCGGCCCAGTTCCGGCGGCAGGTCGGTCAGGTGCACTTCCCGGCCGGCGGCCATGACGGTAATCCAGCGGCAGGTGTTTTCCAGTTGGCGCACGTTGCCGGGCCATTCCAGGTTGACCAGGAATTCCTCGGTCTCCGGCAGCAGGATCTTGTGTTCGCCGCCCAGTTCCTCGGCGGCGGACTGGAAAAAGTGCCGCATCAGGCGGGGAATGTCTTCCCGCCGTTCCGCCAGCTTGGGGATGTGTATGCGGATCACGTTGAGCCGGTGGAACAGGTCCTCGCGAAAGTCGCCGCGGCGCACCAACTCCTCCAGGTCCTGGTGGGTGGCGGCGATAATGCGCACATCGACCTTGACCGGCATGTGCCCGCCAACCCGGTAGAATTCCCCGTCCGCCAGCACTCGCAACAGGCGGGTCTGGGTTTCGGCGGGCATATCGCCGATCTCGTCGAGGAACAGGGTGCCGCCGTCGGCCTGTTCAAAGCGGCCGGCACGCCTGGCGTTGGCCCCAGTAAATGCGCCCTTTTCATGGCCGAACAGTTCCGATTCCATCAGGTCGCGGGGAATGGCCGCCATATTGAGGGCGATGAAGGGCTGCGCGGCGCGCGGGCTGTGCTTGTGCAGCGCGTGCGCGACCAGTTCCTTGCCGGTACCCGACTCGCCGTTGATCAGCACGGTGATATTGCTGTGAGCGAGGCGGCCGATAGCCCTGAACACCTCCTGCATGGCCGGCGCCTCGCCGATGATTTCCGTGCCCGGCAGGTCCTGCAGCTGGGGTGCTTCCAGGTTGCGCTCGCGGGCCTGGGCCAGCGCCCGCTCGGTAATGGCGACGACCTCATCCAGGTCGAAAGGCTTGGGCAGATATTCGAAGGCGCCCTGCTGGTAGGAGGTCACGGCGCTGTCCAGGTCGGAATGGGCGGTGGTAATGATGACCGGCAGCTGGGGGTGGCTGTCACTGATCTGCGCCAGCAGTGCCAGACCGTCGGTGCCGGGCATGCGGATGTCGCTGATAATGACATCGGGCGTTTCCCGCTCGATCCGCTGCAGCAGCTGGTCGGCGCTGGCGAAGCTCTCGTTGTCGATGCCGGCCTGCTTGAGGGCGCGTTCCAGCACCCAGCGGATAGAGCGGTCGTCGTCGACGACCCAGACTTTCGCCTGCTTATTCATGGTCCAGATCCAGTGGTAGGTAAATCGAGAAGCGGGTGCAACCGGGTTCGCTGCTGCACTCCACCATGCCGCCGTGGCGGGTGATAATCGACTGGGCGATAGTCAGGCCCAGCCCGGTACCCTCGGCCCTGCCTGTCACCATGGGCATGAAAATACTGTCCAGCATTTCCCCGGGAATGCCGGGACCGTTGTCCTCTATGTCCAGCTGGCAAACCAGGCGGTGCCGCCGGGAGCCGATGGTGAACTGGCGCTGGGAGCGGGAGCGCAGGGCGATCACGCATTCTGACTCGCTGCTGGCGGCTTCCAGTGCGTTGCGCACGATGTTCAGCAGTGCCTGTATCAGCTGGCTGCGGTCGCCGAAAATCTCCGGCAGGCTCGGGTCGTAGTCGCGCACCAGGGTCACCCGGTTAGCGGTTTCCGCGCTCACCAGGTTGAGCACGTGTTCCACCACTTCATGAATGTTGAGCTTGCGCGCCTGCAGGTGCTTGTTGGGCCCCAGTAACTGGTCCACCAGGTCCCGCAGCCGGTCCGCCTCGCGAATAATGATGTTGGTGTACTCGGCCAGCCCCTCATCAGGCAGCTCGCGGGCCAGTAGCTGCGCCGCGCCGCGCACGCCGCCCAGGGGGTTCTTGATTTCATGGGCGAGGCCCCTGACCATTTCCCGGGTAGTTTGCTGCACGCTGTGCAGGCTCTCCTCGCGGCTGATCTTGAGCAGCCTGTCCACCGGCTGCATTTCCAGCAGAATGCTGAAACCAAATTCGTTGTCGGCCACCGGGGTGAGCAGGAGGTCGGCGTGAATTTCACGGCCGGAGAGCAGGGTCAGCGGCATCGCCCGGCGGGCGAGAGGGCTGCGGCTGGCGCGCACCTGCTTGAGCACATCGACCAGGGTCTCCGGCCGGGCCACCAGCTTGCGCATGGGCTGGCCCAGGCAGCGGGCCTCGGAGGTTTCCAGCAGGTCCTGGCCGGAGCTGTTCAGCGAGATGACCCGCAGTTCGGCATCCAGGGCTACCACTGCGGTGCTGATATTGTCGAGTATGACCTGGTTGGCTTTCATAGCTGGCCTGTTTTGCCCGGCGGTAATGATTGCGGCACTCATTGCCTGTTTGGAAAGCAATTATGGAGCCAAGATGGCCCCAATTTTGAAAATAAGCAGCTCTTTGCCTGAAAATGGTGCGCACAGGGTTGGCGAGTACTCACTTTCCCAGCTTGCGCAGTAGTCAGGGCGCTTGGCAGAACCCGGATGGCAAGTGCTGGGACGGGGTGCAGCGGCCCGGCGCACCATTATGGTGCACGAGGCGAGCGCTTGTGTCCAGCGGGAGGCGCTGGTTTTAAATGCCGGGGCGGAGGACGTAGACCCGCACCGATTCGGAGCTGGCCAGCACTGCGCCGTTGCTGTCGAGAAGCCGCACCACCAGGTCGTGGGGCCCGCGCAGCACGTTCTCCAGTTTCCAGCGCTTGCTGGTCTGGGGCGCCCCATGGGGCTGGCCGTCCAGCAACAGTTGCAGTGTCTGCCCCGGGGCAAGCCCGGGGGTGGGCGCCGCCACCACCTCGAAAATGCCGCCGCCCTTGGGGATGGTGGTCTCGTCGGCTGGCGAGCTG
The DNA here is from genome assembly GCF_003457605.1 of Seongchinamella sediminis. Classification (GTDB taxonomy): domain Bacteria; phylum Pseudomonadota; class Gammaproteobacteria; order Pseudomonadales; family Halieaceae; genus Halioglobus; species Halioglobus sediminis. Next base: position 314,048 of record NZ_QRAN01000002.1, on the reverse strand, counting down.
ATGCTGACAGAAACTGGCGTCGCGGCCTCCTGTTGTTGCGGTGCGCCGGGCCTGACCGGTGCCATCACCGGTGGCGGAGGTGTGGTGTTGGTGCGGGGCAGTTCAACGGCTTCGGCGCCCGAGCCGCCGGCCGGCGGTTGATCGGTGAATACCACGTTGCCCTCGGCATCGGTGGTTTTGTAGATTTGCGCGAGCGCGGGGAGCGCGAACAGGGTTCCGCAGAGCAGTACCGTAACAAGGTGCTTCAGCATGGCGCGTTCTCCAGCCAGACAGGGAGTTCTAGCGCTACCCTAGCAGAAAACCGCCGGTCGGGAGCGAGCGGGTGTGATTAAAGTGCAAAAAAAAGGCCCGCGGTTAAGCGGGCCTTTGGGTGCTGCTGGCGCCGGTTTACACCGAGTAGTACATGTCGAACTCGACCGGGTGGGTGGTCATGTTCAGGCGCTCGATCTCGGCGGACTTCAGTTCGATGTAGGCATCGATCATGTCGTCGGAGAAGACGCCGCCGGCGGTCAGGAACTCGCGATCCGCGTCCAGTGCCGCCAGGGCCTGGTCGAAGGTGGCCGCCACGGTGGGAATGGCCTTGCCTTCTTCCGGGGGCAGGTCGTACAGGTCCTTGTCGGCGGCATCGCCGGGGTGGATCTTGTTCTGGATGCCGTCCAGGCCCGCCATCAGCAGGGCAGCAAAGGCCAGGTAGGGGTTGGCGGTGGGGTCGGGGAAGCGAACCTCCACGCGCTTGCCCTTGGGGTTGGGTTCGTAGGGAATACGGATTGAAGCGGAGCGGTTGCGGGCCGAGTAGGCCAGCATAACCGGTGCTTCAAAGCCGGGCACCAGGCGCTTGTAGGAGTTGGTGGAGGCGTTGGTGAAGGCGTTCAGGGCACGGGCGTGCTTGATGACGCCGCCGATGTAGTACAGGGCGGTCTCTGACAGCCCGGCGTAGCCGTCGCCAGCGAAGATATTCTCACCGTCCTTGGAGATGGACTGGTGCACGTGCATGCCGGAACCGTTGTCGCCGACCACGGGCTTGGGCATGAAGGTGGCGGTCTTGCCGTAGGCGTGGGCGACATTGTGCACGCAGTACTTCAGCACCTGTACCTCGTCACCCTTGGTCACCAGGGTGCTGAACTTGACGCCGATCTCACACTGGCCGGCGGTGCCTACCTCGTGGTGATGCACTTCCACATCCAGGCCCATTTGCTCCATGGCGGTGCACATGGCGGCGCGGATGTCGTGCAGGGAGTCAACCGGGGGCACCGGGAAGTAACCACCCTTGACGCCCGGCCGGTGGCCGATATTGCCTTCCTCGAACTGGTGATTGGACACCCAGGCCGCCTCCTCGGAGTGGATCTGGTAGCTGGCGCCGGACATGTCCACTTTCCACTTGATATCGTCGAAAATGAAGAACTCGGGCTCGGGGCCGAAAAAGGCGGTGTCGCCAATACCGGTGGACTTCAGGTATTCCTCGGCGCGCTGGGCGACGGAGCGGGGATCGCGGTCGTAACCCTGCATGGTGGTGGGTTCAACCACGTTGCAGCGGACGATGATGGTGGTGTCATCGGTGAAGGGGTCAACCAGCGAGGCGTTGTCGTCGGGCATCAGGATCATGTCCGACTCGTTAATGCCTTTCCAGCCGGCGATGGAGGAGCCGTCGAACATCTTGCCGTCCTCAAAGAAGTCCTCGTCGACCTCCTTGGACGGAATGGTCACGTGCTGTTCCTTGCCACGCGTATCGGTGAAGCGCATATCCACCCAGCGCGCTTCGGTTTCTTTGATCAGGTTCAGAGTTTTCTCTGACATTGCTAGTCCTCCATGGGATTGTGTATGGCCAGCGGGCCGGCCTGCGTGCTTTTGCGGTAGGCGGGCCTGGCCCGGGCCTACGGTTATTGGCAGTGTCGTTCACAGCAAGAGCTGTGCCAAAAAGGTGCTGCCGCTAACTGTCTGAATAATAATGTCTTTTTAATGAAGTTTGGTAAGGGCTCAGCGGCAGTGCACTGTACTGGTGCGTAAGTGCGTCATTATGGTGCGCGCGCAAGTGTCAATACCGCACAGTCTGCTCCAGGCGATCCGGGGGTATAATACGCGGCCCCGAAAGGCCATCGCATTACCGCCCCAATGAAATTTGTTGTCAAGTTTTTCTCCGAGATCGCCATCAAGAGCAAGCCAGTGCGCCGCCGCCTGGTGGCGCAACTGCACGAAAACCTGAAATCGGTGCTCCGGGAGTTCGACCCGGACATCCAGGTGCAAAAAGCCTGGGACAAGCTGCTGGTAGAGACCGCGCTGGAGGATCCGGCGCAGGTGCAGCGCATGGTCGAGGCCATGCGCAACACCGCCGGCATCACCTATGTCCTGGAAGTGGTTGAGTGCCCACTGCCGGCGCTGGATGACATCGTCGACCGGGTGCTGCCCATTTACGGTCCGCGGCTGCCCGGCAAGACCTTTGCGGTGCGCTGCAAGCGTACCGGTAACCACGACTTCACCTCGGTGGATGTCGAGCGCACCGTTGGTGCGGCCCTGCTGGCGCAAACCGGAGCCGCCGGCGTCAAGCTGAAGCACCCCGACGTCCAGGTGGAGCTGGAGATCAGCAAGAAGACCATGTTCGTGATCGGCCGCCGCCACCGGGGCCTGGGAGGCTACCCGGTGGGCAGCGTGGACCCGGTGCTGTCGCTGATATCCGGCGGCTTTGACTCGCCGGTGGCGAGCTACCTGACCATGAAGCGCGGCATGCGCACCCACTTCCTGTTTTTCAACCTCGGTGGCCGCGACCACGAGATCGGGGTCAAGGAAGTGGCCCTCTACCTGTGGCAGAAGTACGGCTGTAACCAGCGCGTGCTGTTTATCAGCGTGCCCTTTGAGGAGGTGGTGGCCGAATTGCTGACCCGGGTCCAGGACAGCCAGATGGGGGTCATTCTCAAGCGCATGATGCTGCGGGTCGCCGACCGGATAGCCCGCGACCTGGAAATAGACGCGCTGGTGACCGGCGAGGCCGTGGCCCAGGTCAGCAGCCAGACCGTGCGCAACCTGGCGGTGATTGACGAGGTCAGCGAGAGCCTGGTGCTGCGGCCGCTGGTGGCTTCCGACAAGGAGGACATCGTGCGCCTGGCCAATGCGATCGGCACTGGCGAGTTCGCCGCCAACATGCCGGAATACTGCGGCGTTATCTCGGTGAACCCGACCACCAGGGCGCGCCTGGACCGGGTGCGGGCGGAGGAAGCGCGTTTCGACATGGAGATACTCGACCGGGCACTGGCGGGCGCGACCCGCACCCGTATTGACCGCCTGGCCGAGGAGGATATACAGCGCACCGAGGTGGAGGTGTTATCGGTGCCGTTGGCGGAATGCGTCATTATCGACATTCGCCACCCGGACGAGGAGGAGCTGGCGCCGCTGGACGTGCACGTGCCGGTGGCTAAAATCCCGTTTTACCAGCTGCACAGCAAGGCCGCCGGCCTCAGTCCCGACACCACCTACATGCTGTACTGCGGCAAGGGCGTCATGAGCCGCCTGCACGCCAGCCACCTGGTGGAATCGGGGCTGCCCCGGGTCAAGGTATACGCGCCGTAAAACTACCATCTTTTGTCACCGCTGCTGGTGTATAATCCGCGGCCTTTTTTTAGCCATAGGGTGCCGCGGGCGCCCCGCGAGTACCCCCAATGAGAGACAAACTGCGCAATATCGCCATCATCGCCCACGTTGACCACGGCAAGACCACCCTGGTGGATTGCCTGCTGCAGCAGTCGGGTACCCTGGATCGGCGCACCGAAGGTGCCGAGCGGGTAATGGACTCCAACGACCAGGAACGGGAGCGCGGCATCACCATTCTGGCGAAAAATACCGCCATCGAGTGGAATGACTACCACATCAATATTGTCGACACCCCGGGGCACGCCGATTTCGGCGGCGAGGTAGAGCGGGTGCTGTCCATGGTTGACTCGGTGCTGCTGCTGGTGGATGCGGTGGACGGCCCCATGCCGCAAACCCGTTTCGTCACCGCCAAGGCCTTTGAACAGGGGCTCAACCCGATAGTGGTGGTCAACAAAATCGACCGCCCCGGGGCACGCCCGGACTGGGTGGTGGACCAGGTGTTCGACCTGTTCGACCGCCTCGGCGCCAACGAGGAGCAGCTCGACTTCCCGGTTATCTACGCCTCGGCGATCGAGGGCATTGCCGGTCTGGACCACGAGGACATGGCGGCTGACATGCAGCCGCTGTTCGCAACCATTGTCGACAAGGTGCCGTCACCGGAGGTGAACAGCGAGGGCCCGCTGCAAATGCAGATCAGCGCCCTCGACTACTCCAGCTACGTGGGGGTTATCGGTGTCGGCCGCATTACCCGCGGCAAGCTCGCGCCCAACACCCAGGTGACGGTGGTCGACCGCGAAGGCGCCACCCGCAATGGCAAGGTGTTGCAGGTAATGGGCTACCTGGGCCTGGAGCGGGTCGATGTGAGCAGTGCCGAAGCGGGTGACATCGTCTGTATTACCGGTATTGACGGCCTCAATATTTCCGACACCCTGTGCGACCCCGCCACCGTGGAAGCGCTGCCCGCCCTGAGCGTGGACGAGCCCACCGTGAGCATGACCTTCCAGGTCAACGATTCACCGTTCGCCGGCAAGGAAGGCAAGTACGTGACCTCGCGCAATATCAAGGAGCGCCTGGAGCGCGAACTGATACACAACGTGGCCCTGCGGGTCGAGCCCGGCGACAGCCCGGACAAGTTCAAGGTCTCCGGGCGCGGCGAGCTGCACCTGTCGGTGCTGATCGAGTCCATGCGTCGGGAAGGTTTCGAGCTGGGCGTATCCCGGCCCGAGGTGATCCAGAAGGAAATCGACGGCATCATGCAGGAGCCTTACGAGCAGCTGGTCATCGACTGTGAAGACGAGCACCAGGGCTCGCTGATGGAAGAGCTGGGCCTGCGCCGCGCCGAGCTGGAGAACATGGTGCCCGACGGCAAGGGCCGGGTGCGTCTGGAATTTATCATCCCCGCCCGCGGCCTGATCGGTTTCCGCTCCCAGTTCCTGACCATGACCTCGGGCAGCGGCATCATGACCCATGTGTTTGACCACTACGGGGCGGTCAAGAACGCCGAGATTATTCACCGCAGCAACGGGGTGCTGGTGTCCATGGTCAAGGGCAAGACCCTGGCCTACGGCCTGTTCAACCTGCAGGATCGCGGGCGCCTGTTCGTCGATCCCAATGTCGATGTGTACGAGGGCCAGATCATCGGCCTGCACAGCCGCGGCAATGACCTGGTGGTCAATCCCACCAAGGCCAAGCAGTTGACCAACGTCCGCGCCTCCGGAACGGACGATGCGCTGACCCTGACGCCGCCGGTCAGGCATACCCTGGAGCAGGCGCTGGAATTCATCGAGGACGACGAGCTGGTGGAAGTCACGCCCGAGAGTATCCGCCTGCGCAAAAAACTGCTGCAGGAACACGAACGCAAGCGCGCCGCCCGCGGTTAACGGCAGTGAAGGCCTTGCTGCAGCGGGTCAGTGAGGCCCGGGTGACGGTAGCCGGCGATTGCGTTGCTGAGATCGGCCCGGGCCTGCTGGTGCTCCTCGGCCTGGACCAGGGTGACGACGAGGCCAGCGCCCGGCGGATGCTGGACAAACTGCTGGCCTACCGCCTGTTCGCCGACGAGGCCGGGCGGATGAACTGCTCGGTGGCCGATATCGACGGCGGCGTGTTGCTGGTCTCCCAGTTCACCCTCTCGGCCGATACCCGCAAGGGGCTGCGCCCCGGTTTCTCTGCCGCCATGCCCCCCGCCGAGGCCGAGCGCCTCTACCGCTACACCCTGGAGCAGCTGGCCCGGCGCCACCCCAAAGTGGCCGCCGGCCGTTTCGGGGCCGACATGCAGGTCAGCCTGGTCAACGACGGCCCGGTTACCTTCCTGCTCGAGGTTTAGGCCGGTCGGCGCAACAGCATCTCCAGGTGGGGGATGCCGTCCAGCGGGTAGGGATCGCTGTCGGTGGTAAAGCCCAGCTCCCGGTAAAACTTTTCCAGGTGGGCCTGGGCGTGAATGCGGATGTCGGCGCCTGGCCAGCGCTGCAGGTTGTGGGCTATACCGCGGCGCACCAGTTCCTGCCCCAGGTCCCTGCCGCGGGCCGCCGGCGCCACCACGATCCGGCCCAGGGTGCTCTCTGTTTCCTGCAGTCCGGGCGGCAGGCAGCGCTGGTAGGCCAGCAGAGCGGCGCCGTCCCAGCCGGCGATGTGCACCGCCTGCTGGTCCAGTCCGTCGGCGTCCTGGTAGACGCAGTCCTGCTCCACGGCGAAAACCTCCTGCCGCAATTTCAATGCTTCGTAGAGCTCGATGTTACTGAGCTCCTTGAAACCTGCGATTTGCCAGCGCAGTGCCACGGTGCAGATGCTCCTTTTTCCCCGGTCGGCGTTCTCCCGGCCGGGAGAAGTTGCTACTATAGGCCCGAAACAGCTGCGGGAACAGGGTAGTTCCAGCGCGGCCATAACACGGCAAGGCGGCCGGGGACAGCTGCCAACCCGGAGAGACGCACATGCTGGCTAACGCCGAACTCTCCCAGGACTTCAGTATCCTCGGGCAGCAGTACAAAAAACTCATCAGCGCCCTGCTGGAGGTGGTTAACATGCCCGCCATCCCGGTGGAAGTCGCGCCCACCAGCAGCGGAAATTTTCGCGGATTCGACGGCAACCAGTTCTACCTGGTGGAGCAGGGCAGCATTTGTGCCCGCTACCAGGACAAGACTGTTTTCCTGCTGGAGGAGGGTGACATCCTGCTGCCCGACATCGCCGGCAGCAGCGATGATAATGCCGCTGTTTATTACGGCTCCGATTCCGGCGCTCGCCTGGCCAGCTACCCGGCGCTGGAATTCATGCGCCGCGTATTCAATGACCAGGCGGCCACCCGGCTGTGGACCCGGCTGCTGGTGACCTACGCGGGACTGATGCTGCGCATCACTGCCGCCAGCGTGGAGGAACAGGCCGAAGCCACCCCGGGCTTCGAGGTCTACGAGCCCGGAGACATTATCATCCGCCAGGGCGAACGGGCAGACTTTGTCTTCAATATGTCCTCCGGTGTCGCCGAGGTGCTGGTTGACGATGTGACCGTCGGTCGTATCGGCGAGGGCGAGATATTCGGCGCCATGGCGGCGCTGACCCAGGCGGACCGCAGCGCCACGGTGCGCGCCAAGACCAACTGCTCCGTGGTCAAGGTTCCCAAGGAGCAGTTCACCGAGCTGATCAAGCGCAATCCCGCCACCATCCACAGCCTGATGATCGACATGGCCAACTCCATCGTCAATCTCAACGAGCAACTGGTGGGCTTGCGCGGCTAGTTTTATCACCGCTGCCCGGCAGCGGTGACCACTTCAACGGAAACCACATGACAGACCTTATCGAAATCGACGAAGACGGCATCGAACAGGTGTCGATGAAGGCCTATACCGAGAAGGCCTACCTGGATTACTCCATGTACGTGATCCTGGATCGCGCCCTGCCCCATGTGGGCGACGGTCTCAAGCCAGTGCAGCGGCGCATTGTCTACGCCATGAGCGAGCTGGGCCTGAAGGCCACTGCCAAGTTCAAGAAGTCGGCGCGGACCGTGGGTGACGTGATCGGTAAATTCCACCCCCACGGCGACAGCGCCGCGTATGAAGCGATGGTCCTGATGGCCCAGGATTTCAGTTATCGCTATCCGCTGGTGGATGGCCAGGGCAACTGGGGCTCTCCCGACGACCCCAAGTCATTCGCCGCCATGCGCTACACCGAATCCCGGCTGACCGCCTATGCCGAGGTGCTGCTGGCCGAGCTGGGTCAGGGCACCGTCGACTGGGTGCCGAACTTTGACGGCACCATGAACGAGCCCTCGGTATTGCCGGCCCAGGTGCCCAACGTGCTCCTCAATGGCACCACCGGTATCGCCGTGGGCATGGCCACCGATGTGCCGCCCCACAACCTGAAAGAAGTCGTCGCCGCCGCGGTGCACCTGCTGGAATCGCCCAGGGCAACCGTCGGCGAACTGTGTGAGCACGTGCTGGCACCGGATTTTCCCACCGAGGCAGAGATCATTACCCCGCGGGAAGAAATCATCGCCATGTACGAGAGTGGCCGCGGGGCGCTGAAAATGCGCGCCGTGTGGGAGAAGGAGGGCAGCGATATCGTCATTAACGCGCTGCCGCACCAGGTGTCGGGCTCCCGGGTACTGGAGCAGATCGCCCAGCAGATGCAGACGAAAAAGCTGCCCATGGTGGCAGACCTGAGGGATGAGTCGGACCATGAAAACCCGACCCGGTTGGTGGTGGTGCCCCGCTCCAACCGGGTCGATGTGGACGCGGTGATGAACCACCTGTTCGCCACCACCGACCTGGAGCGCAGCTACCGGGTGAACCTGAACATGATCGGGATCGACGGCCGCCCCGGGGTCAAGGGGCTCGACCGGATTCTCGGGGAGTGGATCAAGTTCCGCACCGAGACCGTGCGCCGGCGCCTGGAGTACCGCCTGGAGCGGGTGCAGCGCCGGCTGCATATCCTGGAAGGGTACCTGGTGGCCTACCTCAACATCGACGAGGTGATCCACATCATTCGCACCGAGGACAAACCCAAGCCGGCGTTGATGCAGCGCTTTGGTATCAGCGATGTCCAGGCCGAGGCCATTCTCGAGTTGAAGCTGCGTAACCTGGCCAAGCTGGAAGAAATGAAGATCCGCGGCGAGCAGGATGAGCTGGAAGCGGAGCGCGACCAGCTGGAAAAAATCCTCGGCAGTGCGGCGCGGCTGAAAACCCTGATCAAAAAGGAGCTGCTGGCAGTGGCCGAGCAGTATGGCGATGATCGGCGTTCGCCGCTGGTGCTGCGCGGCGAGGCCCAGGCGTTTAACGAACTGGACCTGCTGAGCGCCGACCCCATTACCGTGGTGATGTCGGACAAGGGCTGGATCCGTGCCGCCAAGGGTCACGAAATTGACCCGACTTCCCTCAGTTACAAGTCCGGCGACGGCTACAAGATGGCCGCCCGCGGCCGCACTAACCAAAGCACGGTGATCCTGGATTCAACCGGCCGGGCTTACACCATCGCCTCCCACAACCTGCCCTCCGCCCGCGGCCAGGGCGAACCGGTAACCGGGCGTATCAATCCGCCTTCCGGGGCGACCTTCGAGGGCCTGATGATGGGCGCGGACAGTGACCTGTTCCTGCTGTCTTCCGACGCCGGCTACGGTTTTGTCGCCAGACTGGGTGACCTGCAAACCAAGAACAAGGCGGGCAAGGCCGCACTGAAGCTGCCGCAGGGCAGTGCGGTGTTGCAGCCCGCTCCCGTGAGCACTGCCGAGGACGCCTGGGTGGCGGCGGTTTCCAACGAGGGGCGCCTGCTGGTATTCCCCCTGGCTGACCTGCCGCAAATGGCCAGGGGCAAGGGCAACAAGATTATCGGCATTCCCTCGGCGCGGGTGCAGTCCCGGGAAGAGTTTGTGGTAGCGGTGCAGGTACTGACTGAAAAGGATACGCTGGTGGTGTACGCCGGCAAGCGTCATCACAAGCTCAAGTTCGCCGACCTGGAGCACTACCGGGGCGAGCGTGGCCGTCGCGGCAACAAGCTGCCCCGCGGCTTCCAGAAGGTTGATGCAATGGTGGTGGAAGAAAAGCCGGCTGGCCGCTAGGCAGGGCCACCCGCTCAGTGTGGGGGCAGGCCCTAGATCAGCGCCGGGTCTGTCAGCCGCTTCATGATCAGTTGCAGCTGGCGTTCCAGCAGGTCCTGGTAGGGCCCGGCGAAACTTTCCAGCATGGCGTAGTCCTGCACTTCCGTGTCCTGCAGTTGCAGGCGTCCGGCAATATCCGTGTCGTCCAGTACCGCGGGCGCCAGCAGCAGTTTCGGCGGCTTGCTGGTGCACACCGCCTGTAATTCGTCCAGGGTGTGCTGCATGTACAGGCCCGGGTAAATGTCCTTGCCGTCCCCCACGCCGAGTTCGCTCTCGGACATGGCCATGGAAATTTTCATCGACAGGGGCATGGTTTTTTCCAGCTCGCGACTGACCGCCTGCACCAGCCAGGCGCTGGAAGCGGCGCGGAAGGCGGCGCTGCCGGCCTTGTTGGGGCCGCTGAAATATACCGCCAGGGCAAACTGGCGGGATACCTGGAGTTCCCCACCATAAAATCCGGCGGATGCATACACTACCTGGTGCAGGCGGTCGGTGTAACGATGCAGTGACTGGTCGTCCAGGGTGTCGACGTAGTCCACCAGGCTCTCCAGGTGCAGGTACAGCACCGCGGTGGAACGATAGTTCTCTTCCCGCGCTTCGGTGTCGTTGCGGGTCCGCAGCAGGTCCATGGGCAGGGCCGCGGCCCGGGATTCCAGTAGCGCCAGTTCGTTGCCGGTGGCTGTTCCGCTGTCTTTGTCCTCCAGCGCCAGGGCGCGTGACAGCTTGCCGATGCGCGAGCCAAGCCGCTTGCCCAGTTGCAGGCCGGCGCCGTAGACCGCCAGGCTCAGCAGCACCGCCAGTCCCAGCAGGCTGAGAACGAAACGCTGGTGGGCGGCGACGGCGGCGTCTGAATTCACCGTGACCCGCGCTTCGCCCGCCACGTCAGCTTCGATCAGCACCGGGGCGCGGTAGGCCTGATCACTGCTGCCGCTGGCCTCGCCGGCTTCGCCGAGCACCTTGCCCTCGACATCAAAGATGGCAATCTGCTCGGCCGGGGAGGTTTCGACGAAGCGCTGCAGCGAAGCGGTGATGCTTAACAGGTCACCGGCCTCCAGTGCCACACTGACCCGCCTGGCGACCTGGTGTGCCAGGGCGTTGCCAAACTCGAGCTGTTGTTGCTGTTGCAGGTGGCGGCTGGAAATGGCGCCGAGAATGACCAGCGCCAGGCTGACCAGCAGGCACAGGGCGGCCGCGAGGGTGGCGATCTGTTGACTCAGGGGGGCGTTGTTGAAGCGTTCGGGCACGTTCTTGTGTCACTGCGGAAACGAGGGCCAGTATAAACCAGTCAGGCTGGCAGCGGGTGTTTTTATACCCCTTCCAACGGTAGAATGGCGGCCCCTTTACCTAGCTGCCGGATCGCCCGTGAGCCAGATACTGCTGATTACCCTCTCCGGAGAGGATCATCCCGGAGTCACCGCCCGCATTACCGCAATACTGGCGGGCCACGAGGTCAATATCCTCGATATCGGTCAGGCGGTGATCCACGCCACGCTGTCCATGGGGGTGCTGGCGGAGCTGCCGGATCCCTGCCCCCGGGAGCAGGTGATCGCCGATGTCCAGGCCTGTGCCGCGGCGCAGGGCATGCGGGCGCGAATCAGTGACATCAGCAGCGACAGCTATGGAGCCTGGGTCGATGCCCAGGGCCGGGCCCGCTATATCATTACCCTGCTGGCCAGGAAGATAACCGCCGACCAGCTGGCCCGGGTCAGCGAGGTGGTCTCTGCCCATGGGCTGAATATCGACGGCATTAACCGGCTATCCGGCAGGATTCCGCTGGGCGAGTTGCCGGCGTTCTCCAAAGCCTGTGTCGAGTTTTCGGTGCGGGGGCCGTTGCCGGATTCATCCACTTTCCGCCGCGACCTGATGGAGGTCGCCGGCGCCCTGGAGGTCGACCTGGCCTTCCAGCAGGACAACGTGTTCCGTCGCAACCGCCGGCTGGTGGCCTTCGATATGGATTCCACCCTGATCGAGGCGGAAGTCATAGATGAGCTCGCCGCCAGGGCCGGCGTCGGTGAGCAGGTCAGCGCCATCACCGAGCGCGCCATGCGCGGAGAGCTGGATTTTGCCGAGAGCTTCCGCGAGCGGGTGGCGTTGTTGCAGGGCCTGGAGGAAACTGTGCTGGCCGAAGTCGCCGGCCAACTCCGGATTACCGAGGGAGCCGAGCACCTGATCGCGACCCTGCGCACCCTGGGTTACAAGACCGCCATTCTTTCCGGCGGCTTCACCTACTTCGCCCATTACCTGCAGCAGCGGCTGGGGATGGATTACGTCCACGCCAACGAACTGGACATCGAGCACGGCCGGGTTACCGGCAGGGTCACCGGAATCATTGTTGATGGCGAACGCAAGGCGCAACTGCTGCGACAACTGGCAGACGACGAGGGTATAGACCTGCAGCAGGTGATCGCGGTGGGTGACGGTGCCAATGACCTGCCCATGCTCAGCGCTGCCGGCCTCGGTATTGCCTTCCGGGCCAAGCCGCTGGTCAAGCAGTCGGCGGAACAATCCATCTCCACCCTGGGTCTGGACGCGATTCTGTATCTGCTGGGTTTCAGTGACCGCGATCAGCAGCGGGGTGCCGCGGCCCTAGATATTGCTCCACACTGAATCGTAGGCGCTGTGCTGTGGCCCGCTGGTGCCCTCGGCGAGCACTTCATCCAGCTGTTTGATGTAGCGAAAATCGAACTGGGCATAGCTGGCCGTGGCTGAAACCTGGTGAGTAAGCTGCACCAGGAATCGCTCTCCCTTGCGCAGCAGCGAGACTTTCTGCCGTTCGCGGAACCCCGCCCGCGGTGTTATCAGGGTCTGGGGCTGGCCCACCAGCGGGATCTCGGGCAGCAGCAGCACACGCTGTGGCACTGAAGGCGTACCGGTTTTCTTGTGTACCAGGGCGCCATAGGCACGGGCCCGCGGGCTGAGCAGTTCCAGTCCCACCAGGGTGTGGGCATCCTGCAGTGCGCTCACCCAGCGGATAACGGCGATGGACCAGTGCTCGTCCCGCTCCTCCCGCACACAGGCGATGTTACCTGCCCGCACCTCTTCCGGCGGCGTGTTGTTCCAGTCCAGGCAGTAACCCCCGGGGCTGATATTGGTCAGCCGCATCTGGTAAGTCGCCACCTCCGGTTCCGGTGGTATGTTGGGTATGTCGTCCTCGATCGCGCGCCGGGTGTAGTCATCCAGCTCCACCCGATGGGCCAGGTCGGCCTCCTGCGCGTTGCCGGCGCTGTCGCGGACGTAATCTTCCTCGGGGTTGGCGGAGCTCCAGGCGTCGCGTTTGTCTTCCTCGCCGCGGATAAAGGGGTTGCCGCCGACCCTCTCGCGGGGCGGGGGAATATACTCATCGCCATAAAGTAGCTGGGAAAAACTTCGTTCCCCGCTGGCATGCACATGGGCAGCACCCAGACCGACGCTGACTGACAGCGGCGCGCTGATTTTTACCCGGGAAAAGTTGCGCATGCTCATGCTGCCCAGGGCGTCAATGAGGTGGCTGAGCATATTGGACGGCAGGGCCAGGCCGCACTCCAGCTTTATCCCCGGTTTACCCTGGGCATCGTCCAGTTGCTTGAGCTGTTTCAGGTAGGTGACCAGTGGCGCGGTGCCAAGTTGCCGGCACTGGCTGGTACTGGCGCTGCCGCAGAGGGAGCTGTACAGGGGCGGCTGGTCGGACGCCAGGTCGACCATGAACAGTCCCTCAAAACTGCCAGCCGGACCGATTCTGAGATGCTCCTGCCACTCCCCCAGGGCGGCGTAAATCACCGCCAGGTCGGACTGGCGCAGCTGGTTGGGCTTGCAGCAGCCCAGCAGCAGGGCCTGCAGGTAGGTGGCGCTGACGCTGGTGGCCCGGCCTTCCACATCGCTGACCGGCAGGTTGGCCAGGCCCTGGCGCTCGGCCAGGGCGTACAGCTGGTGCAGGGTGAGCCAGCCTCCCAGGGTTACCGGGTGGTAAAGCTGGAAGGTCAGCAGGATAGTGTGCCCGGCGTGATACAGCGCACGCTGGATGGATTCGCAGACCAGGCGCGCGGGGTTGCTCTGCCGTATCTGGTCATGGTGCTGCAGGGTCTCTACCGCGACCAGCGAATAGGCGGTCGCCAGCTGCCCCTGTAACTCGCTGGTCAGCTCCGCCAGTTGCCGCGGTTCCTCCGGCATGATCAGGGGCTGGTTGAGAAAACGGCGGGTGAGGTTGGTCAGCGTGACCTGCACCCTGTCGGCCAGCGCCTCGAGAATCCGGTAGCGCGGCTCCGGTGCCAGCGGGTGGCGATTGAGTTCACTCACCGCCTGCAGCAGTTGCTGCGCAACGCTGCGCGGGTTTGCCACCGGCAACTCGCTCGCCCAGGTGCTGGCGCCGGTCTCATCAGCGCGGAACAGACTGAACTGTGCCAGGTCCTGCCGTGGAAATGTTAGTTTTAGCGGCGCTTCAGTGTTCATCTCGCCGGTCCCTGCCTTATGTCCAGGTGCCTTGCCCAAAGATTAGCTTATTTGCAGCGCTAGCGACCAGCGGCAATAATCCCGAACTCCCCAATTGTGCTCCCCTGCGGTATCATTAGCGCCCTTTTCAGCACTCGGATCAAACGGTAGCACCATGGCGAACTACTCAACCAACGAATTCCGCTCCGGCCTCAAGGTCATGCTCGACGGCGAACCTTGCAGCATCCTCGACAACGAATTCGTCAAGCCCGGCAAGGGCCAGGCCTTCAATCGCGTGAAACTGCGCAACCTCAATACCGGCAGGGTATGGGAGCGTACCTTCAAGTCCGGTGAGTCGCTGGAAGGCGCCGACGTGATGGACCGGACCATGGAGTATCTCTACACCGATGGCGAGTTCTGGTATTTCATGGAACCGGACACCTTTGAGCAGTACCAGGCCGATGCCAAGGCGGTGGGCGATGCGCACCTGTGGCTAAAGGAGCAGGAGCGCTGCGAAGTGACTCTTTACAACGGCAGCCCGCTGTCTGTTGCGCCGCCGAATTTCGTCGAGCTGGAAATTACCGAGACCGACCCGGGCCTCAAGGGTGACACCGCCCAGGGCGGCAACAAGCCCGCCACCCTCAGCACCGGGGCCGTGGTGAAAGTGCCGCTGTTCCTCAGCGAGGGTGAGGTCGTACGCGTCGACACCCGCACCGGTGAATACCAGGGTCGCGCCAGCAAGTCCTGATCCCGGTGAACTGGCAGCCCTCGGCAACGCTCGCGGCGCTGCGGGCCCGGGCGGAGTTATTGGCCCGGATTCGGGGATTTTTCGCCGGCCGTAACGTGCTGGAAGTGGAGACCCCCCTGCTGTGCAGCAGTGGGGTCACCGATCCTGCCATCGAAGCGCTGATGGTCGACCGTGGTGACTCCCTCCCGGCCCCCCGCTACCTGCAAACCTCGCCCGAGTACGCCATGAAGCGGCTGCTGGCCGCCGGCAGCGGCCCCATTTACCAGCTGGCCAAAGCCTTTCGCGACGGCGAGGCGGGTTCCCGCCACAATCCCGAATTCAGCCTGCTGGAGTGGTACCGCCCCGGGCTGGATCACCACCAGTTGATGGCGGAGGTGGCGGCACTGGTTATTCACTGCCTGGGGCCCAGACCGGTGGAGTATCACGCCTACCGTGAGCTGTTCAGCGCCGAGCTGGGCCTGGATCCGCTGACCGCCAGCCTGGACCAGTTACAGCAGCGGGCCAGGGCCTCCCTGGACGTCGGCGCACTCAGCGGCGATCGTGACATGTGGCTGGACCTGCTGATGAGTCACCTGGTGGAGCCGGCTCTCGCCGACCGGGGCCTCTGCTTTGTCTACGACTACCCGGCCAGCCAGGCAGCCCTCTCCCGGGTGGAGGAAAAAGACGGCCAGCTGGTGGCCCAGCGCTTCGAGCTCTACGTGGACGGCCTGGAAATTGCCAACGGTTACTGCGAACTCACCGATGCCGGCGAGCAGCGGCGGCGTTTCCTGGCCGACAACGAACGCCGTCGTCGTCGCGGGCAGCCGCAGCGGCCGCTGGATGAAAGGCTGCTGGCAGCGCTGGCCGCGGGAATGCCTGCCTGTTCCGGGGTGGCGCTGGGGGTGGACCGCCTGCTGATGCTGGCAGACGGGCAAACCGATATACGCCAGGTTCTGGCGTTTGACTGGCAGCGCTGCTAGCGCTGAGTGCGACAGGCCTACCGCACCAGCTCGTCGTCGCCCAGCCCCAGTACAGCCCCGCTGTAACCTGCCACAAACTTCGGGGGCAGGCGCCGCGGCCGGCCGCTGGAAATTTCGATGCAGGCGAACAGCATGCCTCCCCGCAGCAGGGTGACGCCGTCACTGACCCGCACCAGCTGGAAGCGGCGCTGCATGGTCAGCCGCTGGTCCCAGTTGACAATCCAGGTGCCGGCGACCAGCTCGTCGCCCTCGCGGGAGGCCTGCAGGTAGTGAAACTCACTGCGGGTAATGGCCATCGCCCGGTCCAGCCGGCGGTAGGCGTCCAGGTCCAGGCCCAGCGATACCGAGTGCGCCCAGGCCACCTGCTCACACCACTTGACGTAAACCGTGTTGTTGGTGTGTTGCAGGCCGTCGATATCGTCGGCCGCTACCCGCATGGTCAGGCTGAAGGGCTGTGGATAGTCCCAGTTGATCTGGGCGCCGCTCATGGTTCGGTCACCGCGGCGCCTGCCTGCAGGTCGTAGGCGGCGGGTTTCAGGGCGAAGTGCAGGAAGCCGTAGAGGATTGCGATCAACGGGCACAGCAGGTTGAAGAACGCGTAGGGCGCGTAGCTTAAAGTGGCGACCCCCAGGGTGGCCGACATATAGGCGCCACAGGTGTTCCAGGGAATGAGTGCCGAGGTCAGGGTGGCGGAGTCCTCCAGGGTGCGGGACAGGTTCAGTCGCGACAGGTCCTTGTCGGTATAGGCGTCCCTGAACATGCGCCCCGGCAACGCCACGGCGATGAACTGGTCGGCGGCGAGAATATTGGTGCCGATACAGGTGAACACGGTGGTCACGATCAGCGAGCCGACACTCTTGACGCCGCGCAACGCCAGTCCCAGCAGGTAGGCGAGAATGCCGGTGCGCTCGAGTACGCCGCCGAAGCCAAGGGCGCTGATGATAAGCCACACGGTATTGAGCATGGAGCTCATGCCGCCCTTGCTCAGCAAGGCGTCGAGAAATTCATTGCCGCTGTTGGACTGGTAACCGTCGAACAGGGCAATCCAGACCCCCTTGAGCAGTACAAAACCTGCCGCCAGGCTGCTGCTGTCTCCCGCCAGTTTCTGTACCTGTTCAGGCTGGAAAATGACAGCGAACAGGGCGCCCGCCAGGGCGCTGATGACAATCGAGGGCAATGCCGGAAACCGCTTGAACACCAGCCACAGCATCAGTACCAGCGGTAACAGCAGGTGCAGGCCAATGCTGAACTCGCTGCTCAATGACTGCTGCAGCCGCTGGATCTGTTCCGGCGTTGCGCCAGCGGGACTGCCTATCAGGGCGAATATCAGCAGGGTAATGGCGAAGCTGGGGATAGTGGTCCACAGCATGTGGCGAATATGGTCAAACAGGTCCACCCCGGTGGCTGCCGATGCCAGGTTGGTGGTGTCGGACATGGGTGACAGTTTATCGCCGAAGTAGGCACCGGAAATAATGGCGCCGGCGGTGATAGCCGGCGACAGGTCGAAACTGCCGGCGATACCCATGAGGCCGATGCCCAGGGTCCCGGCAACGGTCCAGGAGCTGCCTATGCTCACCGCGACAATCGCGCAAATGACCGCGCTGGCGGCGTAGAAGATGCCCGGGTCCAGTATCTGCACACCGTAGTAAATCATCGCCGGCACCGTGCCGCACAGGATCCAGGTACCGATGAGCATGCCCACGCTGAGCAGGATCAGGGTAGGCCCCAGGCCCACGCCAATGCCGTGGACAATGCCCTCCTGGGCCTGCTGCCAGCTAATGCCGCTGCGGCGGGCCACCAGGGCCGCGATACAGGTAGCCAGTATCAGCGCGATCTGGTTGGCACCGTAGGAGGAGTCCGGGCCGAACAGGTAGACCGAACAGGCCAGCATCAGTACCAGGAAGACGATGGGGGTAAAGGCCTGCAGGGGGGTCATTTTGTTAGGACTTTCTCTCACACCACGCCGTTACCGGCTGTTCCAGCCGAATCGAATGAATGACTGCCAGAATGCCTCAATTCGCGCCGGTGGTACAGGGCACAGCTTTTGTCTATCTGACAGGGGGGCCATGATGGCGTAATATGGCGGGGTCTTTTGCACCGATATGCCTGAGCCAGAATGACCCTGAACGCTTCCGCGGCGGCGCTGCTCAGCGCTGCTGTTCTCCTGCTTGCCAGTTGCAGCCTCGCCGATCCCGGCCCCGCCCAGATAGAACCACTGCGGGAAAACGATGCCAGTGCCAGCGGCCCCGGCGAGAAAACTGAAATTCGTGTGGTGACCCTGCTGGAATGGTTGCAGGAACCCTGGGGCATGGACTTCCTGCCCGACGGCCGCATCCTGCTGACGGAAAAACCGGGAGTGATGAAGCTGGTGACTCCCGGCAGCTGGACCACGCGCGATATCAGCGGGCTGCCGCCGGTGGCCAACGAGGGACAGGGGGGGCTGC
The DNA here is from genome assembly GCF_003457605.1 of Seongchinamella sediminis. Taxonomy (GTDB): domain Bacteria; phylum Pseudomonadota; class Gammaproteobacteria; order Pseudomonadales; family Halieaceae; genus Halioglobus; species Halioglobus sediminis. The sequence continues at coordinate 295,835 of NZ_QRAN01000002.1, read as the reverse complement.
TGGACGTGCTGGTGCATCCCGATTTCGCGCGCAACCAGTGGGTGTATTTCAGCTACAGCGTGGCGATTGACAGTGGCTTGACCACGCGGGTCAGCCGCGCCCGCCTGCAGGGAGACAGACTGGTCGATCGGCAGGACCTGTTCACCGCCAAACCCGCCTATCCCCAGCGCCGTCATTTTGGCTCGCGGCTGTTACTGGATGCCGGCTACCTGTATATCACCGTGGGCGACCGCGGCCGGCGGGCGCCGGCCCAGGACCTGCTGGATCACAGCGGCAAGGTACTGCGCCTGACCGAGCACGGCGCCATTCCGGCGGACAACCCCTTTGTCGGCAAGCCGGGGGCGCTGGCGGAAATCTACAGCTATGGCCACCGCAATCCCCAGGGCATCGCCCGCCACCCCCATAGCGGGCAGATCTGGGTGGCGGAGCACGGTCCCCAGGGGGGCGACGAAATCAACATCCTCAAGCCCGGTGCGAACTACGGCTGGCCGGTGATCACCTACGGTGAGGAATACGGCGGCGGCAAAATTGGTGAGGGTACCCACAAGCCGGGCATGGAGCAGCCGCTGATTTACTACACACCCTCGCTGGCGACCGGCGGCATCGATTTCTATACCCGGGAAACCTACCCCGATTGGCAGGACTCGCTGCTGGTCTCCAGTATGAAAATGACCCGTATCAACCGCCTCGAAGTGGCTGCTGACGGCTCGATCGGACGGGAAACCCGGCTGTTGGGTAATCTCGGTATGCGCATCCGGGATGTGCAGGTGGGTCCCGACGGCCTGGTGTACGCCCTCGCTGACCGCTCCCGCCTGATTCGGCTGGAGCCCTAGGGAGCCAGGCTGCTTGCCCGACCTTGCGCCGCACTACTATCGCGACAACTTCCTGCGCCTGCTGGATACGGTAGAGTCACAGTACGGCGATATTCTGTCTGTCCAGGAGCAGACCTTCCTCAACGCCTACCGGCAGCAGCCCTTCGACGCCCAGTGCCTGTACGTGAGGCTGGTTTCGCGGCTGGGACCCTGGTTTCGTGAGCGAAAACTCGATTACCCCGAACTGGATGACCAGGCATCCGCCCTCGGCGCCCTGCTCGCGGCGGGCCTGGCGCTGTTACCCGATGGCCTGGACGCGGAAGCGCTGGGGCGGCTGTGCACCCGGCGGGAGCTTGCCGCCATGTTCGCGATCACCGGTCGCGGCAAGGGGGAGCAGCTGCAGGCGCTGGCGGCGCTGCCGGCAGAGTCCCTGTTGCCGACGCTGCTGGAGTGCGATCGCGCCCGGGTGGTCGCGCCTGCCTACCCGGATACAGTTGCCCTGTTGCAGCTGTTGTTTTTCGGTAACCGCCGCCAGGGCCTGACCGATTTCGTCCTCAGTGACCTCGGTGTTGCCCGGTATTACCCCTACCAGGTGGATCGCGGCAATCGCCTGTTTCCGGGGCGGGCCGAGCTGGACGAGTACCTGGCCTGTGCCGCCCAGGCAGACCGCTGGTGGGAGCTGCGCGAGGCCGATGACCTGGCGGGCATGCTCGACCTCGCCCGGGAGCTGGCGGCAAGCCGGCCCCGGTTTGCCACCACTCTGCCGCGCTGGTACCGGGTCTGCAACCGGCTGGGGCGGCAGCTGGAGCGCGGGGGCCACAGCGCGCCGGCGCTGCAGCTCTACCGCCTGAGCGAGCTGCACCCCGCGCGGGAACGGGCCGCCCGGGTGCTGGAGCAGGAGGGCGACGTGGCACAGGCCTACGCCCTGTGCCAGGCGATAGCAGAGCAGCCCTGGTGTGAAGAAGAACTGGACGCGGCCAGGCGCATGGCGCCGCGCCTGGCGCGCAAGCTCGATGGTCGCCCGCAGCCGCGGCGCCGGGACCGCTTCGACGAACTCCACCTGCAGCTGCCCCGCGCCGATGGCGGCGTCGAGTTACTGGCCGCCAGTGCCCTGCGGGCGCGGTGGCCGACGGTCCATTATGTCGAGAACCTGTTGCTCAATGGCCTGTTCGGCCTGGCATTCTGGGAGCAGATATTCGCGCCAGTGCCCGGTGCCTTCAACAACCCCTTCCAGTCGGCCCCGGCGGACATGTACGAACAGTCCTTCCAGGCCAGCCGGCGGGACATGCTGTCGGCGCGCCTGGAGCAACTGGCCGGCACCGACCTGGCGCGGGAGCTGCCGCGGCTGTGGCGCAGGTACGCGGGCTACCAGTGCCGCTGGGTCAACTGGAAGTACCTGGACGAGGCGCTGGTGACGGCAGCGGCGCAGGTCATCCCCGGCCAGCACTTGCTGGCGATATGGCGGCGCATGCTGTTTGACCCGGGAGAAAACCGCCGCGGATTTCCCGACCTGCTGGCGCTGGGAAGCAGTCCCGGGAACTACCGGATGATTGAGGTGAAGGGGCCCGGGGATGCCCTGCAGGACAGCCAGCGGCGCTGGCTGCGATTCTTCGCCCGGGAAGGCATTCCCGCCAGCGTTGCCCGGGTGGAGTGGGCGGATGACTGAGTTCAGGCTCAGCGTCCGTGACCTGGTGGCCTTCTGTCACCGTTCTGGCGATATCGACCATCGCTATACCCCCTCGCCCACGGGCGAGCAGGGCATGGAGGGCCACCAGCGCATTTACCGGCGCCGGCCGGAGAGCTATCTCCGCGAGTACCCGGTCCGCTACCGGCACCAACAGGGCGACATCGAACTGCAGCTGCGGGGCAGGGCAGACGGCTTCGATCCCGCCAGTGCCCTGGTCGAGGAGATCAAGACCTGCCGGGTGGACCCGGGAAACATTCCCCCCCCGGTCAGCCGCCTGCACCTGGCCCAGGCCCGGATCTATGCCGCGCTGATCGCCGAGGAGCGGTCGCTCGACGAGGTCGCCGTGCAGTTGACCTGGCTGAACATCGACACCGATGAGGAGGTCCCGCTGCGGCAGTCCTGCAGTCGTGCGGAATTGCGGGCGTTCCTGACCGATACCCTGGCGGCTTTTGCCGACTGGCTGGCGCTGCTGGCCCGGCGCCGCCGCGACCGCCAGGCAAGCCTGCTGCGGCTTGCTTTTCCCCACGGCGAGTTTCGCCGGGGGCAGCGGCTGGTAGCCGAGCTGGTTTACAAATGTATCGACCAGGGCGGTCAGGCCATGCTGGAGGCGCCTACCGGCATCGGCAAAACCGCGGCGGTGCTTTATCCGGCCCTCAAGGCCATGGCTGAAAACAAGCACGAGGCGCTGGTATTCGTGACCGCCCGCACCGTTGGCAGGCGCAGTGCCGAGGATTGCCTGGCGCTGATGGCCGGGGCGGGGATGCAGGCATCCAGTCTCTCCCTGACCGCGAAGGAGTCGGTCTGCTTCTCCCCGGGCAAGGCCTGCCACGGCGACGACTGTCCCTTCGCCCGGGGCTACTACGATCGCCTCCCCGGGGCCCTGGCCGAGGCCATCCAGCACGGGGTGCTGGATCGGGCGGCAGTAGAGAGGATCGCCAGGGCCCACGAGGTATGCCCTTACCAGCTGGCCCAGGACCTGCTGCCCTGGGTGGATATTGTGGTGGCGGACATGCACTACGTCTACAGCCTGACGGCTGGCCTGGACAGGCTAATATCCGGGGATGAACGGCGCTGGAGCCTGCTGGTGGACGAGGCCCACAACCTGCCCGAGCGGGCCCGCCAGATGTACAGCGCCAGACTCAGCAAGGCCGAGCTGATGCGGGCTAAACGCAGTTCTTCACCCGCGGTCAGGCGCGCCCTGGAGCGGGTCAACCGGGCCTTGCTGGCATTGCAGAAGGAGGCCTGGGGCGAGGAGGTGTTTCGCCAGGAGCTCCCGGCTGAGCTGGTGAACCCGCTGGCAGAGGTGGTGGCGGCGGTGGGCAGGGCCATGGCCGACGATCCCCGCTTTGTACCGGCCAATCCGGAGTTGATGGCTTTTTATTTCGCCCTGCTGCAGTGGTTGCGGGTGGCGGAAAACTGGGGGCGGGACTATCGCCTGCAGCTGCAGCGGGGCGACGGCAAGCAGGGGCTCAGCCTGGGCCTCAACTGCCTGGATCCCTCGCGCCTGCTGTCCCAGCGCCAGGCCCGCGCCCATGCTGTCATTGCTTTCTCCGCCACCCTGTCACCGCAACACTGGATGCGCCAGCTGACCGGCCTCAGTGAAGCGGCGGTGTGCCGCAGGCTGGAATCCCCCTTTGCCGCGGAGCAGTTGCGGGTGGAACTGGAGACCGCCATCGACACCCGCTACCGGCAGCGGGAGGCGAGTGCGCCCGGGCTGGCCCGCCGGCTGGCGCGTTTCCTGCGCGAGGCCCCGGGCAACTGTATCGTGTACTTTCCGTCCTATCGTTACCTCGCCTCGGTACTGGCGCTGATGCAGGCGGATGCGCCGCTGTGGGCCGAGCGGCGGCTGTGGCAGCAGCGGCCCGGGCAAAGCCTGGAGGAACGCGATGAACTGTTCCAGATCTTGCGCAGCCACCATAACGTCGCCGCCTTCTGCATTCTCGGTGGCGTATTTTCCGAGGGGATCGATCTTCCGGGTGAGCTGTTGTCGGCGGTGGCGATCGTCGGGGTGGGCCTGCCACAGGTGGGTTCGGAGCGGGAAAACCTGCGCCAATGGTACCAGCAGGCCTATGGTGCCGGTTTTGAGTACGCCTATCTCTATCCGGCAATGCAGAAGGTGGACCAGGCCCTGGGCCGGGTGGTTCGAAGCGCCACCGATTGCGGCCGGGCGCTGCTGGTTGATACCCGTTATGGCTGGCCCGCCTACCGCTCGCTGCTGCCGCCGTGGTGGTGTTACCGGGAATAGGGCCTGGTCAGCGGCACCGAGCTGGCCCCGTTCGATCGAATCGGTCTATTTATTTGGGCTGCCTTGTCCTTGTCTGGCGCCTTCAGGCAGGTAAATTGTGCGCTCTCTGGCAGGTGGGCCAAGCTTCACCGCTCCTATGGAGTCGGGCAGAGCAATTCATCTGATGAATATTGGTCATTGTTCCGGCGCTTTCGCCTCTGTGCTAGAGTGTTGGCCCGCTCCACTGGGGCGGGCAGGGCTAATGGCCCGGAGAGGCCAACTCAACAAAGCGTCAGCGCGCCGTGGCAAACATTTAGCCTTGCGCCTGGTCGACAAGAAACACACAACAAGCATCGGGGGGTAACAACCGTTATGCGCATCGCAATACCCAGGGAGACACATCCGGGAGAGAACCGGGTGCCCATTACGCCAGACGTGGCCAGGAAACTGGTCCGCATGGGCGCCGATCTGGTCATTGAGGCCGGCATGGGAATCGGTTCCGGTTTCGCCGACAGTGCCTATGCTGACGCTGGCGCCACTATTTCCACTGACCGCAAGGAGCTGTTTGCCAGCGCCGACATGCTGCTGCGACTGCGCAAGCCGGCGCTGGATGAAATCGCCCTGATGAAGCGCGGCGCCATCCACATCAGCTACCTCGATCCTTTTAACGAGCACGAGCTGGTCAAAGCGTTCAGGGATGCCGGCATCACCTCCATTTCCATGGAAATGATCCCCCGCACCACCCGCAGCCAGAAAATGGATGCCTTGAGCTCCCAGGCCAACCTGGCGGGATACCAGATGGTGATCGAGGCGGCCATGGCCCTGCCGCGAATCTTCCCGATGATGATGACGCCGGCCGGCACCCTGAAACCGGCCAACGTGTTCGTGATCGGCGCCGGTGTCGCCGGCCTGCAGGCCATCGCCACCGCCAAACGCCTCGGCGCCAAGGTTACCGCCTTTGACACCCGCCCGGTGGTCGCCGAGCAGGTGCAATCCCTGGGCGCCAAATTCCTCGAGATCGACCTCGGTGAAACCGGCGAAACCGCCGGCGGTTATGCCAAGGAGCTGACCCCGGAGCAGGTTGCAATCCAGCGCCAGGCGCAGAAAGACGTGATTGCCAAATCGGATGTGGTAATTACCACCGCCCAGGTGTTTGGCCGCAAGCCGCCGGTACTGGTGACCAAGGACATGATTGAGGGCATGGCACCCGGATCGGTCATCGTCGACATGGCCGCGGAGACCGGCGGCAACGTCGAAGGCTCGGTGCCGAATGAGACCGTGGAGTGGTCCGGGGTCACCATCATCGGCAAGGGCAACCTGGCCGGTGAGGTAGCTGTCGACGCCAGCCAGATGTATTCCTCCAACCTGTTCAACCTGGTGGAAGACAGCTGGTGCGACGACAAAAAGCTATTCGTGGTGGACTTCGAGGGCGACATACTCCCCGGCTGCATCATCACCCACGGCGGTGATATCACCAATGAAACCATCAAGAATATCGTGGAAGGGGGAGCTTAATCATGATACCCGCAGAAGTATTCCTGACATTTATCCTGATGCTGTCCATCTTCCTGGGCTTTGAATTGATCAACAAGGTACCCGCTACCCTGCACACGCCCCTGATGTCCGGCGCCAACGCGATTTCCGGCATCACGGTGGTGGGCGCCATCAGCCTCGCGGGAACCGGCAACCAGGACCTGGCCAACTGGCTGGGCGCCGGTGCCGTGGCCCTGGCCTCCATTAACGTGGTGGGCGGTTATCTGGTAACCGATCGCATGCTCGCCATGTTCAAGAAGAAGGAGGGCTAAGCCACATGGAGACAATGATTCAATTTGCCTACGTGGTTGCCGGCGGCCTGTTTATTTTCGGCCTGAAGCAGCTGGGTTCGCCGGCGACCGCCCGTCGCGGCAACATGATTTCCTCCACCGGCATGCTGGTGGCCATTGTCGCCGCCCTGCTGGACCAGGGGATCGTCGATTACCAGTGGATCGTCATTGGCATTGTCGTCGGTGGTGCTATCGGTGCCGCCGCGGCACGGATGGTGCAAATGACGTCGATGCCGGAAATGGTGGCACTGTTCAATGGTTTCGGCGGCATGGCTTCGCTACTGGTGGGCTGGGCCGCATTTTCGCCGGAGGCCGGTACGTTCACCCTGGTGACCATTATTTTGTCCATCCTGATCGGCGGCCTGACCTTTACCGGTTCGCTGGTCGCCTACGGCAAACTCTCCGAGACCATTGGCTCCGGAGCGGTATTGTTCAGTGGCCAGCAAGTGGTGAACAGCCTGATCGTGATGGGCATTCTCGGCGGTGCGGTGATGTTCTGCCTGGATCCCAGCAACCTGACCTGGCTGTTCGTGGTTATCGGCCTGTCGCTGGTGTTTGGCATCATGGCGGTTATTCCCATTGGCGGTGCTGACATGCCGGTGGTGATCTCCCTGTTGAACTCCTACTCCGGTCTGGCGGCCTGCGCTGCCGGCTTTGCGGTAGACAACAACATCCTGATCGTGGCGGGCTCCCTGGTGGGCGCCTCGGGTATCATTCTTACCCAGATCATGTGCAAGGCGATGAACCGCTCCCTGTCCAATGTGCTGTTCTCCGGCTTTGGCAGCGGCAAGCAGGACACCACGGAAGTAGAGGGCGAAATCAAGCCGATTTCGGTGGAAGATGCCTTTTACGTGCTGGAAGCGGCCTCCAGCGTGGCCATTATTCCCGGCTACGGTATGGCGGTGGCCCAGGCCCAGCACGTGGTGAAGGAACTGATGGAACTGATGGAAGAAAACGGCGCGGAAGTGAACTTCGGCATCCACCCGGTGGCGGGGCGTATGCCCGGCCACATGAACGTGCTGCTGGCGGAAGCCGATGTGCCCTATGACCAGCTGCTGGAAATGGATGACATCAACCCGCGCATGGAGAATGTCGACGTGGCCATTGTGATCGGTGCCAACGATGTGGTGAACCCGGCAGCCCGCGAGAACGAGGGCAGCCCGATCTATGGTATGCCGGTGATCAACGTGGACCAGGCGCGCACGGTGTTTGTGCTCAAGCGCTCCATGGCCTCCGGCTTCGCCGGCATCGAAAACCCGCTGTTCTACAAGGACAACACGCGGATGCTGTTTGGCGACGCCAAGGAGTCGATTGGCGGCCTGATCCGCGAGTTCAGTTAACGGCGCAAGCGCCTACCAGACGCCGGCCCAGTGCCGGCGTTTTTGTATCTGCAGTCGACTGGTTCAGCAAATTGCCCCGTTCGTGGCTTCCTGCTTTCCATGAGACTGATCAATGTCTCCCGGCACTGGACAGGCTAGGCTGACGTCCTATGCTGGGATCAGCAATTGAGGAGTACCCCCATGGCCGCAGCAACAGAAGCCGCAGCAAAAAAAGCCAGCGCCAGCAAACCGGCGGCGGGCAAGAAAGCCCCCGCGAAGCGCAAGAAAGCCCCCGCAAAGCGCAAGAAAGCGGCCAGCCCGAAGCAGCAGTCCGCCAGCCGTGGCAAGGCGCAGGCGGGTTACAGTCGCCAGGCATGGGAGCAGCCGGCCGCGGAAAAGCCGGCCCCGGGGCCGGAGCAGCCGCTGATGAAAGCGCTGCGCGCGGAGCACCGGCATATCGCCACGGTGATGCAACTGTTTACCGACCAGCTGCAGGCCATCGAGGCCGGCGAGCCGGTGGATGCCCACGTGGTCTACGAGGTCATGGATTACATGGCCAGCTGGCCGGACCGCTACCACCATCCCCGGGAGGACCTGATCTACGGCCGGGTTGCGGAGCTCGACCGCAAGGCCGCGGAGGAAGTTGATGCCCTGCAGCGCGATCACGATGCCACCGCCGGTCGTGGTCAGCAATTGCTCCGGGACATTGAGCGCTGGCGTGAGGGCGAGCTGAAAGGCTCTGCCATCGTCAAGGCCGGGCGCGAGTATGTGGGCCATATGTACGACCACATGAACGTGGAGGAAAAAGTCGTTTTTCCCCACATCGAATCGGTGCTCAGTCTCGATGACTGGCGGGAGCTGGCCGAGGACGACGAGTTGCGGGCGGTATCGGCGCCGGTATTCGGTCCCCGGGTGCAACGGGAGTTTCGCAACCTCGCCCGGCGCCTGCGCCGCGGTGTTCGCCGCCGGGTGGAGCGCGGTGTTGTCCAGGAGTGGGTGGGCATAGAGGCCTTGATAGAGTCGCTGGAAGTGCTGTCCCTGGCCGCTGATACCGCCCGCGAGACCGCTGGCGACCATTTGCGGGTGGCGCTGGATGATTCCCGCGAAATGTTTCGCGAGGCGCCGCTGAGTGCCCCCCTGCGCTGCTCGCTGAACAACGTGAAAGTAGGTTATCGCCTGCTGGGCGATATGCTCGAGATCTCCCGTGAGGTGGTTGATGACCTGGGCCGGGTGAACCGGGAGCGGCGCGAGCGCGGCGCACTGTTTGACGACTGATCAGCCCTGGCTGGCGGCGCTTTTCTCGCGAAACTGCAACCGCGCCAAGCGCTGGTAGAGGGGGCAGCTGGCCAGTAATTCCTGGTGGGTTCCGGTGGCTACCAGTCGGCCCTGATCCAGCACCGCGATGCAGTCGGCATGCTGGATGGTCGACAGGCGATGGGCAATGATCACCGTGGTGCGCTCGTGCATGATCTCTGCCAGCGCCTGTTGCACATGGTATTCGCTGTCACTGTCCAGCGCGCTGGTGGCTTCATCCAGCAGCAAAATCCGGGGGTTATTCAGTATCGCGCGAGCCAGGGCAATCCGCTGGCGCTGGCCGCCGGACAACCTCACCCCCTGCTCTCCCAGATGACTGGCGTAACCCTCGGGAAGCCCGGTGATGAACTCATGGGCGTGGGCGGCGCGGGCGGCGGCCACGATGTCGTCCTCGCTGGCGCCGGGCCTGCCGTAGGCGATGTTGTAGCTGACGTCACCGGTGAACAGGGCCGGCTGTTGTGGCACCAGGGCTATTTGCTGACGCAGCTGTTGCAGCCCCAGGCTGCGAATATCCCTGCCGTCCAGGCTGATGCTGCCGGACTGGGGGTCATAAAAACGCTGCAGGAGTTCAAATACGGTGGACTTGCCGGCGCCTGAGGGTCCCACCAGGGCCAGCGAGCGCCCGGCGGGAATCTGCAGGCTGACGCGATCGAGCGCCGCCACTTCCGGCCGCGTGGGATAGCAAAAGCTCACCTCCTCCAGGGCCAGCGCCGGCTGGCTGCTGCTGTATACTGCGCCCTGCTCTCCCGGGTCGGCAATCAGGCTGCGGGTGTTGAGCAACTCGAGCAGGCGTTCCGCGGCCCCCGCCGCCCGTTGTAATTCCCCCCAGACCTCGGAAATGGTCGCCACGCCCGAGCCGACCATGATGGCGTAAAAGGCGAACGCGCCCAGTTCGCCACCGCTCATTTCGCCGGCAATCACATCCTGTCCGCCAGACCAGATCATTCCCGACATGCCGATAAACATGAGCAGAATAGCGGCGCAGATCAACAGCGCCCGCTGGCGGATCCGGCGGCGGGCAATGGCGAAGGCGCGTTCCACTTCGGTGGCAAACGCCGTGCTTTCAAACTGTTCCCGGGTGTAACTCTGGACCACGCGAATGTGCTGGATCACCTCGCCGGCGTAGCTGCCGACGCTGGCGATACTGTCCTGGCTCTGATTGGACAGGCGCCTGACCCGGCGCCCGAACACCAGGATAGGCAGCAGCACCAGTGGCACCACGACGGCAATGTAAAGGCTCAGTGCGGGATTGGTAATGACCATCATTACCAGCGCCCCCGCCAGGGTCAGGCTGCTGCGCAGGGCCATGCTGAATGAGGAGCCGATGATAGTCTGCAGCAGAGTGGTGTCGGTGGTGAGCCGCGACATGATTTCGCCGGAGCGATTGGTCTCGAAATAGCCCGGGTGCAGCCTGACGATATTGTCGAATACGGCCTTGCGAATGTCCGCACTGACTCGTTCGCCCAGCCAGGACACCAGGTAAAAGCGCAGGAAGGTGCCCAGGGCAATGGCCGCGGCGATGGCCAGCAGCAGGCCAATAGCGGCCCGCAGGTCGGCGCTATCGCCGGCGAACCCCTGGTCGATCAGTACCTGCAAGCCGCGCCCCAGGGAGAGGGTGGCCCCGGCGGTGAACAGGAGTGCCAGGCTGGCCGCCACCAAGCGCAGCTTGTAGGGCCGCAGAAAGCCGAGGATCGGAACCAGGGAACCCAGGGCCCCCGCCGGGCTGCTCATGACACTGCGCTGGCCGGTTCCCGGGGCGCGTCGAGGTTGAGCCGGGCTGGGCCGGTGAAGCGGACCCCGGCACGCTCGGCTATGTCGAGCAGGCCCAGGTTGAGGGCCTCGGCCACCGCCAGGTACTCCTGGAAATCGAGCGTATCCACGCCGGCGTCGAGGCGCAGGATGGCGTTGGCATCGACGATGGTTTCAAAGCGCACGCTGATGGTTTCGTCCATCACCTTGTTCTGCTGCTGCAGCATTTCCCGTACCTCTGCCAGCACCTGCTGCATCTGCGCCGAGCCCGGGACTTCCATCTGGTAGCGCTTGAAAAAGCGAATGCGGTCCCGTTGCGAGAAATTCTCGATCTCCACCGAAGAGAACATGGAGTTGGGGATAACCAGTACCGACCTGTCCAGGGTGCGGATAGTGGTCGAGCGCAGGCCGATTTCCTCGACCACGCCGGTGACATTGCCGAAGCGGCAGAAGTCCCCGGCGCTCACCGGCCGGGCGGTATACAGGGTGATGGCGCCGATGACGTTTTCCAGGGTTTTCTGGGCCGCCAGGGCCACTGCCAGCGAGCCCACCCCCAGGCCGGCGAGGATGGTCGACATGTCGTAGCCCGCCTGCTTCGCCCAGAACAGGGCGATGACCGTTACCATGAGGACCTTGACGATGGTGGTGAATGGCTTCAGCAGGGCCACGTAGTGGGTGTTGCCCGCATACTGCATTTTGCGGATCTGGTAGTCGCGGAGCAGGGACAGCAGCCCCAGGGCGAGCACGGTGAAGGCGATATAGTCGACGCCGGAGGAGTCGAGCAGGATGCGCGCGGTCAGGGACAGGCCCAGCTCGTTGATCAGCGCCCGGGCGAACATGATGTACAGGAAAAACTTCATTGGCCCGTGGAAGAAGCGCTGGATGCCCAGCGGGAAACGGTTGGGAATCAGCAGTGCGATCCGCATCAACAGGTAACTGGCAAGCATGGCCATTGGCCAGGCGATGAGGAAAAACACGATAACGCCGACAACCTGCCAGTTTTCCATGCCGAGGAAATAGAATTCCGGCAGCCACTTGGCAATTTTTACGATGCTGTCGTTATAGCCCAGTTCCTCCCACATGGCGGGAATTTTCGCCACAGTGGCGTTGGACAGTTTCCACACCCGGCCGCCCTTGCCATCGGGAACCCGCTGCAGGTAGATGGGGATTTCCTCCGCCTGCAGCCTGACGCTGCCGATCTGGTCGCGGTAATTGGGCAGGCCATCGTCCAGCCTTCCCTGGGGGTCGTCGCTGATGGAGGTGATGTCGTTGATATTCTGGCGGTTCCAGACATAGGCCAGTGCCCGGATCAGCGCCTCGTCGCTGTACTGGCCTACCGCGTCGTCGATGTAGCGGCGGTCCAGGTGCTCCCCGGCGGTCTCGTAGTCTTTGCGGCGCATTGCATCGCGCAGTCCGAGCATGGTTGCCAGCGGCGTGCTCTGGCCCGCGAGGGCATTTGGGTCGGAGGACGCCTTTTCCTTGACCAGTTCCTCGGCCTTCTGGGCGGTTTCGATCAATTCCCGCGCGGAAACGTCCACGGTTTCCTCGTCCTGGCCCCAGGCCAGAGGAACGAGCAGGGTGAGAGACAGCAGTAATCGGGAGAGGGTGCGCATTGTCTGGCCGGTGCGAGTCGTCGGTCAGACCATGGTAGCGCAAATAAGGCGGGATTCCCTATATGCTGTCGGCCCCGGAGCGGGCGGCGTTTTTTTCCAGGAAGCGGCCGAAAAACACGCCGAACTCGAACAGGATCCACATCGGCACCGCCAGCAGCGACTGGGAGATGATGTCCGGCGGCGTGAGCAGCATGCCGAACACGAAACAGCCGACAATGATGTAGGGGCGCTTCCTCGCCAGGCTGTCGGCGGTGGTCAGCCCGGCCCAGATCATCAGGATTGCCGCGATGGGAATCTCGAAGGCGATGCCAAAGGCGAAAAACAGCTTGAGCACGAAGTTCAGGTAGCTGTTGATGTCGGTCATGATGGTGATGCCCTCGGGACCGACACTGGTAAAAAAGGCGAAAATCAGCGGGAAAACCACGAAATAGGCGAAGGCCGCACCCAGGTAGAACAGGCTGATACTGGAGGCCAGCAGCGGGATGGCGAAGCGCTTTTCATGCCGGTACATGCCCGGGGCGACGAAACTCCAGGCCTGGAACAGGATATAGGGAATGGCGATAAAAATGGCCGCCACCAGGGTGAGCTTGAAAGGCGTCAGGAATGGCGAGGCGACCTCCGTGGCGATCATGGTAGCCCCCGGGGGCAGCATCTCCCGCAGGGGCTCGGAGACGAAGGCATAGATATCGTTGGCAAAGGGGAACAGGCAAATGAATACCACCAGCACCGACAGCAGCGAGCGCAGCAGGCGGTCGCGTAATTCGGTGAGGTGGGCGACCAGCGGCAATGGCTGGTCGTTGGACTCTGGTTCGGTCATTGGCTCTTGTCGTTGCCGGGGGCGGCGTCACCAGCCCTGTCCTCAGGTTCCGACGGATGCTTGGCTTCGTCGACGGTCCTGCGAACCCGATCTTCCAGGTTGGCGGTTTCATCGCGGAGTTGCTGCTCGGTGTTTTTCAGTTCCTGCATGACCGCGTCGTTGTGCAACTCCTGCTGCACTTCGCGCTTGATATCGTTAAAGCCGCGCTTGATACGCCCCAGCCAGGCGCTGCCGGTGCGAATGGCCCCGGGCAGTCGTTCCGGGCCAATCACCAGCAGGCCCACTATCGCGATGATAACGAGTTCAGCGAAACCGATATCAAACATGGCCGTTCATCAGCTAGGGCTTCTTGTCGGCAGGCGTATCGGTACTCTCGTCCTCGGCGGTCGTTTTCTCGGCCGTGGACTCGTCCTCGCCCATGCTCTTGCGGAAGCCCTTTACCGCGCTGCCCAGGTCGGAACCCAGGGTGCGCAGCCGCTTGGTGCCGAACAGCATGATTACAATGGCCAGTATGATCAGCAACTGCCAGACGCTTATTCCACCTATTCCCATGACGTTCTCCGTATCAAGTATGTTTACCCTGTTGCCCGCGGCTCGCTTTTTCTTCCAGCCCGGATATACCGAAGCGTGCCGCCAGGCATGCGCCTATTTCGTCCGGGTCAATGTCCAGGTGTGACAGCATTACCATGCTGTGAAACCAGAGGTCGGCGACTTCGCCAACCAGCGCTTCCCGGCTGCCGCCGGCCTGCAGTTCCTTGGCGGCGATGATGGCCTCCGTCGCCTCCTCCCCCACTTTTTCGAGGATCTTGTTGAGACCTTTCTGGTGGAGGCTGGCGACGTAGGAGGTGTCTGCTTCAGCGCAGGCCTTGCGCTGCTCCAGAATCGCGGCCAGTTGCTGCAGAATATCGTTCATCAGTGCTTGGACCCATACATATCGGCCGGGTTCCTGATCACCCCATCGGTGATCTCCAGCTCGCCGCTGTCGCTGGCCCGGCGGTAGAAACAGCTGCGACGGCCGGTGTGGCAGGCAATCCCGCCCAGCTGTTCGACCTTCAGCAGCACGGCGTCGCCGTCGCAGTCGATGCGCAGTTCCTTGAGTTGCTGCACATTGCCGGATTCCTCGCCCTTGCGCCAGAGGCTCGCGCGCGAGCGCGAATAGTAAACAGCGCGCTGCTCCTGCAGGGTCAGGTCCAGTGACTCCCGGTTCATCCAGGCCATCATCAGTACCTCGCCACTTTGCCAGTCCTGGGCAATCGCCGCCACCAGGCCGGCATCGTTCCACTTGATATCGTTACTCAGACTCATCATCTACTCCGTGCGAGCTGGCTATTATGTCACAGCTCAGGGCTCGCGGGGCCACAGCAGTACCAGGCCGATGCCGGCCAGCAGCCAGCTTACCGGGGGTGCCGCGGACAGTTGTTGCCACGCGCCCGGGAAGGCGCTGAGGGCAGCGGCGCCGCACACCAGTGCCGCCGCGAGCTGGCGCTGGTGACGCCGGGTATCGGTCCTGGCTTCTTCCTGCTGTTGCCGCGCCCGCAGTTGTTGTCGGCTAACGCGCTGTTCCAGTTCGCGGGCGTGTTGCAGGTTGTCCATGACCACGTCCGGCAGCTGTGGCAGCTGCTCCAGCCAGGAGGGGGCGTGACGTTGCAGCCGCCGCAGCATCGACTGGGGCGAGTAGCGATCGGCCACCCATTCCTCCAGGAATGGTTGTGCGGTATCCCACAGGTTGAGGTCGGGATACAGCTGCCGTCCCAGCCCCTCGATGTTGAGCAGGGTCTTCTGCAGCAATACCAGCGAGGGCTGGACCTCCATGTCGAAGCGCCGGGCGGTTTGGAACAGATAGATCAGCAGCTGGCCGAAGGAAATTTCACTGATCGGCCGCTCGAACACGGGTTCGCAGACCGCACGCATGGCGGATTCGAAGTCCTGGACCCGGGTATCGGCGGGGACCCAGCCGCACTCCACATGCAACTGGGCAACCTCGTGGTAGTCGCGGCGGAAAATGGCCAACAGGTTGCGCGCCAGGTAGTACTGGTCGGATTCCGACAGGGCGCCGATAATGGCGCAGTCAACGGCGATGTAGGTGGGGTCCGCCGGGTCACTGGCATCGACGAAAATGTTTCCCGGGTGCATGTCGGCGTGGAAGAAGCTGTCTCGCAGGACCTGGGTAAAGAAGATCTCCACTCCGCGCTCGGCGAGCAGCTTGAGGTCCACATTCCTGGCCCGCAGGGTAGCCATGTCGGTAACCGGGATGCCGCTGATGCGCTCCATGGTGAAGACATTGCGACGGGTATAGTCCCAGTATACCTGGGGTACATATACCAGCTTGCCGTCCTCGAAGTTGCGCCGCAGCTGGGAGGCATTGGCGGCCTCGCGATTGAGGTCCAGTTCGTCGAGAATAATCAGCTCGTAGTCGCGCACCACTTCCACCGGACGCAGGCGCCTGCCGTCGGGCACGTAGCGCTGCACCAGCTTGGCCAGCGAGAACATCAGCGCCAGGTCCTGGCGGATAACCGGCTCGATGTCAGGGCGCACAACCTTGACCACGACCTCCTCGCCGCTGTGCAGGCGCGCGGCGTGTACCTGGGCAACGGAGGCTGAGGCCATGGGACTGGCCTCGAAACTGGCGTAGAGTTCGTTCACCGACTGCCCCAGCGCGGCTTCGATAATGGCGATAGCCTGCTGCTCGGGAAACGGCGGTACCTGGTCCTGCAGCCTGGCCAGTTCGTCGGCAATGTCTTCGGGTAACAAATCCCTGCGGGTAGACAGCATTTGCCCGAACTTGATGAAAACCGGCCCCAGCTCTTCCAGCGCCCGGCGCAGCCGCACGGCCCGGGGGAGTTCGGGGGCACGGTTCAGCCGCCAGGGCGAAAGCCGCAAAGCCCAGCGCACCGGCGGCCGCAGCCTGCTGGTATCTGCGAGTTCATCGAGGCGATAGCGCCCGATGGTGCGGAATATTTTCAGCAGGCGAAGCGCGCGGGACATGTCAGCGCTTTACCGCCTGCTGGCGCAGTTTCCTGCGCAGTCGCGCGGCCCTGGACTCCAGGCGCTCAACGCGCAGGCCGAGCTCCTGCACATCCCGGTAAAAATCTTCCAGTTCCAGCCGCGGCGGGCACAACCTCGCCTCCTCGTGAATGAATTCATCCAGCTGGCGGCTCAAACTCGCCGACGCCTGTTTGCCCCAGTGAAAGCTGTCGCGCAGGAACTGGGCCAGCTGGTGGCCGGCCACATCGCCCAGGGCGCCCACCAGCGGGGCCTCCCAGTCCACATCCAGCCCGGCGATGATGGACTGCAGCTCCAGCAGGGGAGCGCTGTCGCCGTGCAGTTCCAGGGCGCCGTTAATCAGCGCGGCGGCGGGGTCGCGGGCGGTGGCCAGCTCGGCGAAATCCGAGGCCTTGCCGCGGATCGAGGTGGTCACCGGGCCATCGTAAACCCCCATCAAGCTGATCCGCCCGTCTTCCGGCTGCAGGTAGACCTCCACCGCCGGAGCGGTGCAGTGCAGGGCAAAAACGCAGTGGTCCAGCCCCGCCAGCCGGCCCGACCCGGCCGGCGCCAGTTCCAGCGCCCGGTTGAGCGCGGTTTCCGCTGCCGCCAGACCGGCGGTGTGCAGGGTCGGATTGATGACGCCACTCATGGTCAGGCCTTGATGCCCTTGTGCAGGGCGACAATGCCTCCGGTCATGTTATGGAACTCGACCCGGCTGAAGCCGGCGTCTTCCATCATGTCCCTGAGGGTTTCCTGGTCCGGGTGCATACGAATGGACTCGGCGAGGTACTGGTAGCTGTCGGAATCGTTGGCAACCAGCCTGCCCATCAGCGGCAATACGCGGAAAGAATAGGTGTCGTAGGCCTTGCTCAGCAGCTCGTTGCCGGGCTTGGAGAACTCCAGCACCAGCAGGCGTCCGCCAGGCTTGAGCACCCGCAGCATGGAGCGCAGCGCGGTCTCTTTATCGGTAACGTTGCGCAGGCCAAAGGCAATGGTGATGCAGTCGAAGGTTTCGTCGGGGAAGGGCAGGAACTGGGCATCCGCCTGGACGAACTCGATATTGCCGTGGTGGCCGCTGTCGAGCAGCTTGTCCCTGCCCACCATGAGCATAGAGTCGTTGATATCGGCCAGCACCACCCGGCCCTCGGGGCCGACAATGCGCGAAAACTTCGCTGCCAGGTCGCCGGTGCCGCCGGCGATGTCCAGTACCGCATTGCCCTTGCGCACGCCGGACAATTCGATGGTAAAACGCTTCCATATCCGGTGAATACCGCCGGACATCAGGTCGTTCATCAAGTCGTAGCGGGACGCCACGGAGTGGAACACGTCCGCGACCATGCCGGCCTTGGCGTCCTTGTCGACTTCCTTGTAGCCGAAGTGGGTGGTGTCTTTTTCGCTCATGGGACCTCCTGGGAACACGCCATTGTAACGCGATGTGGCCCCCGGGTCAGTGTGGCTACAGGTCGAGTTTCACCACCTGTACATCGGGGTCGCGCTGGGCGCCGGCGGCCCGCATCCTGTCCAGGTAGTCCTGCCAGCGCGCTTCCTGCTCGACACAGAGCTGGTACAGGTAGTCCCAGGAGTACAGGCCGGTATCGTGGCCATCGTCGAACACCAGCTGCAGGGCGTAGTTGCCCACCGGGCGGATGGCGCTGATGGCCACCCTGAGCTTGCCGGTCTGCAGGACTTCCTGTCCCGCCCCGTGGCCCCTGACCTCGGCAGAGGGCGAGTACACCCGCAGGTACTCGCAGCCCAGGCGGTAGCACTCACCGCCGGGATAGGTCAGTTCCAGCTCCCGCGAGCGGGTGTGCAACTGGATATCGGTGGGGATGGGGTCGCTGCTCACAGGATGCCTACAGAATAAAGCGCGACAGATCCTCGTCGGCGCTCAGTGCTTCCAGTTGCTGATTGACGTAAGCGGCGTCCACGCGCAGCCGGTTGTCGGCGACACCGGCGTCGGCGGCGCTGAAAGAGGCGGTTTCCAGCAGGCGCTCCATCACCGTGTGCAGGCGGCGGGCGCCGATGTTCTCGGTCTTTTCGTTAACCTGCCAGGCGGTCTCGGCGATGCGCCGCAGGCCGTCCCCGGTAAACTCCACCTGCAGTCCCTCGGTGGCCAGCAGGGCCTGGTACTGCTCGGTCAGCGAGGCGTTGGGCTCGGTGAGAATGCGTTCGAAATCTTCCGGCCCCAGGGCGTTGAGCTCGACCCTGATCGGCAGGCGTCCCTGCAGCTCCGGGATCAGGTCCGAGGGCCTGGCCAGGTGGAAGGCGCCGGAGGCGATAAACAGGATATGGTCAGTCTTGATCATGCCGTGCTTGGTGGAGACGGTGGAGCCCTCGATCAGGGGCAACAGGTCCCGCTGCACACCCTCGCGGGAGACATCGGCGCCGGCGCCCTCGCTGCGCTTGGCCACCTTGTCCAGTTCATCGATAAACACGATACCGTTCTGCTCGGCCGCTTCCACTGCCTTTTGCTTGAGCTCGTCCTCGTTGACCATTTTTGCCGCCTCCTCGTCACAGAGAGCGGCAAAGGCGGCATTGACCGGCATTTTCTGGGTCTTGCGCTGGCCGCGGGACATGTTGGAAAACATGCTCTGCAGCTGGTTGGTCATCTCTTCCATCCCGGGCGGGGCCATGATCTCCATGCCCATGGATGGCGCGCTCACCTCGACCTCGATTTCCTTGTCGTCCAGGTCGCCCTCGCGGAGTTTCTTGCGCAACAGCTGGCGGGTGCTCTCGCCGGTGCTGCCCTCGCTGTCCCGCGCCGGCGGCAGCAGGATATCGAGGATGCGCTCCTCGGCCGCTTCCTCGGCGCGAAAGCGGACCCGCGCCATTTCCTGCTCGCGCAGCATCTTGATCGAGGTATCGACCAGGTCGCGGACAATGGACTCCACGTCCCGGCCCACATAGCCGACCTCGGTGAACTTGGTCGCCTCCACCTTGACGAAGGGCGCCGCCGCCAGTTTGGCCAGGCGGCGGGCGATCTCGGTCTTGCCGACCCCGGTGGGGCCGATCATGAGAATGTTCTTGGGGGTGATCTCCGCCCGCAACTCCTCGGGGAGCTGCATGCGACGCCAGCGGTTGCGCAGGGCAATAGCCACCGCGCGTTTGGCCTCGTCCTGGCCGATGATGTGTTTGTCCAGTTCCGAGACGATTTCCCGGGGAGTCATGTTCGACATGGATACAGCCTAAAAAGTCAGTTCTTCGATGGTGCGGTTATGGTTGGTGTAGATGCAGATATCGCCGGCGATGGACAGGCCTTTCTCGACCACGGTGCGAGCGTCTAGGTCAGTGTTGTCGAGCAGCGCGCGGGCGGCCGCCTGGGCAAAGGGACCGCCGGAACCAATGGCGATCAGGTTGTCTTCCGGCTCGATAACGTCGCCGTTACCGGTGATGATGAGCGAGGTTTCCTTGTCCGCCACTGCCAGCAGCGCTTCCAGCTGGCGCAGTGAGCGCTCGGTGCGCCAGGCCTTGGCCAGTTCCACGGCGGCTCTCACCAGGTGCCCCTGGTGCTTGTCCAGCTGGGCTTCGAACAGCTCGAACAGGGTAAATGCGTCGGCGGTGCCGCCGGCAAAGCCTGCAATGACCTGATCTTTGTGCAGGCGGCGGACTTTGCGCGCGTTGCCTTTCATTACGGTATTGCCCATGGAAACCTGGCCGTCGCCGCCGATAACCACGCTGTTGCCGCGGCGGACCGAGAGTATGGTGGTGCCTCTGTATTGTTCCACGGTGGGGGATCTCCTGTGTCGTCTGCTCGATATGGGGGTTGCTCGGCCGGTTTCAAGGGGACCACTCTTGCGAACCGGCCCGGACAGCGGGAATTGCCTTGCCGGGAACGAAAGAGCCACCCCGCAGACCGGCTGGTCGAAGCCGGTACCGAAATCACCCGCCGCGCTTAAGTAGCAGTGTGTCGATATTCTGCGCCGCCGTCATGCTGCGGGCCCTGGACATTTTCGCGCGGGAATCGAAGGGTCCGAGGTAAACCCGGAACCAGCGGCCGTTCTCGCCCGTGTTCTCCTCGATCGCCGGCTCCAGGCCCAGTAACAACAGCTCGGCCCGGCGCCGGTCGGCGTCTTCGCGCTGGCGGAAAGAGCCCGCCTGCAGCAGGTAGTATTCCCGCGCCCCGGGGCTGGCGGCGGGCCTGGCCGGTTCCGGGGGAGGCGCTTCATCTTCCAGGCTCTGCTCGGGCAGCATGGTATAGAAGTCGAAGCGCGGTTTGGGCGGCGCCGGTTCCTCGGCGGCCGGGCTGGCCTGGCCTGCGGTACCCGGGGCCTGGGCCGGCGGCAGGCTGCCGAGGTAGGCCAGGAAGCTGAGAAAAACGCCGGTGACCACGCCGGCGCCGTACCAGCGCCAGCCGCTGCTGCCCCGGGTCTGGGTAGTGCGGGCGCTGCTGCTGGTTTTCTTGCGCGCCGAGGGCGGCTTGCGGCCGCCGTGGCCTTTCTTGGCGTAGTCCCTGCCCATGGCTTACATCGACTCCGGAGCCGAGACGCCGAGCAGGTCCAGGCCGTTGCGAATGGTCTGGCGGACGGCCTCCGAGAGGGCCAGGCGGGCGTCGCGCAGGGGCTTGTCCTTCACCAGGGTCTTGTGGGCGTTGTACCAGGCGTGGAATTCGCCGGCCAGTTCCCGCAGGTAGTTGGCCACCATGTGCGGTTCGGACGCGGCGGCGGCGTTGGCCACCACTTCCGGGAACTGGTCCAGCCGGCGCAGCAGGGCTTTTTCGTGCTCTTCCTGCAGCTCGCCCAGGCTGTCGATGCCGCTGTCCGCGCTCCAGCTGGCGCCCTGTTCGGCGAGTTTGCGCATAATCGAGCACACCCGGGCGTGGGCGTACTGGATGTAGTACACCGGGTTGTCATTGCTCTGGGACAGGGCCAGGTCGATGTCGAAGGTCAGCTGGGAAGAGGGGCCGCGGGCTACCAGGAAATAGCGCGTGGCATCCCGACCCACCTCGTCGATCAGGTCGCGCAGGGTGACGTAGCTGCCGGCGCGCTTGGAGATTTTCACCTCTTCCCCGTCGCGCATCACGGTGACCATCTGGTGCAGCACGTAGTCGGGCCAGCCCTCGGGTATGTCCTGGTCCAGGGCCTGCAGTCCGGCCCGCACCCGGGTCACGGTGCTGTGGTGGTCCGCTCCCTGCTCATTGATCACCCGCTCGAAGCCGCGCTGCCACTTGTTGAGGTGATAGGCCACGTCCGGCAGGAAGTAGGTGTAGCCGCCATCGCTCTTGCGCATGACCCGGTCCTTGTCATCGCCAAAGTCGGTGGTCCTCAGCCACAGGGCGCCGTCCTGTTCGTAGGTGTGGCCGTTGGCCACCAGGCGTGCCACGGTATCCTCCACCGCGCCACTGTCGTACAGCGAGGACTCGAGGAAATACAGGTCGAAATGAACGGCGAAGGCTTTCAGGTCGAGGTCCTGTTCCCGTCTCAGGTAGGCCACCGCAAATTCGCGGATGGCCTCCAGGTCTTCGACATTGGCGGCGCCGGTGACATGCCGGTCCTCGGCGTCGATGATGTCGCCGGCCAGGTAGGACTTCGCCACCTCGCGGATATAGTCACCGCGGTAGCCGTCCTGGGGCCAGCCGGGGCTGCCGGGCTCGAGCCCCTGGCAGCGCGCCTGCACCGAGCGGGCCAGGTTGTCGATCTGGGCGCCGGCGTCGTTGTAATAGAATTCACTGGCCACATCCCAGCCGGTGGCAGCCAGCAGGCGGCAGATGCTGTCGCCCACGGCGGCGCCGCGGCCGTGCCCCACGTGCAGGGGGCCGGTGGGATTGGCGGAAACGAACTCCACCTGCACCCGGCGACCGGCGCCGGCGTCGCTGTGGCCAAAGCTGTCGCCCTGCTCCAGCACCGTGCGCACGATGGCCTGGTTGCTGCTGTCGCTGAGGAAGAAGTTGATGAAGCCGGGCCCGGCGATTTCAGTGCGGGCCACCAGCGTGGAGGCGGGCAGCGCGGCACAGATCAGCCCGGCCAGTTCCCGGGGGTTCGTTTTTGCCGCTTTGGCCAGGGTGAGGGCGATATTACTGGCCAGGTCGCCATGGCTTTTGTCCCGGGTGCGGTCGATCTGCACCCGGGGCTGGGTATCTGCGGGCAGGTGGCCTTGTGCCACCAGTGCATCCAGCGCCTGTTCTATCAGCTGGGTGATTGCTTGCTTCATCTGGGGAGAATTACCTGCGTTGTCTCGGGGGCCCGGCCTGGCCGGGTCGCGTGGGGCGTATTATCCCCGGATACACCGGCGATGGCCAGTTCAGGCGAGCGCCGGCGGGCCGACGCCGCCTCAGAACATGTCCTGGGGATCCACGTCCAGCGACCAGTTGAGGCCCTTGCCCGCCCGCAGCAGCTGGGCCTGCGCCACCAGCAGGCGGGCGGCCTGCTGGGCCTGCTGGCGCTGGTCGCAGTGCACCAGCAGCTGACTGCGAAAGCGTCCCGCCCGGCGCTGCATGGGGGCGGGCAGCGGGCCGATCAGGTCGATGCCCGGGGATAGCTGGCCCGCGCAGCGCTGGCGCAGGTCGCGCAAAAACTGGTCCCCGTACTCTGCATCCTGGCAGTCGGTGCGTACCAGCAGTAGCTGCCCCCGGGGCGGCAGGCGCGACTGTTCGCGAGCCTGCAGCATTGCCAGGGCCTGCTGGTGGTAGTCCAGGGACAGCATGGCCAGCAGGCCCGGATGGTCCGGGTGGTGGGTTTGCAGCAGCACGGTCCCGGCCGCCTCCGCTCGCCCTGCCCTGCCGGCCACCTGGGTGAGGAGCTGGGCGCAGCGTTCCTCGCCGCGGAAATCGGTGCTGAACAGCATGCCGTCCAGGTCCAGCACCCCGACCAGCGCCACCGCCGGAAAATGGTGACCCTTGGTCAGCATCTGGGTACCCAGGAGGATGCAGGGTTCGCCGCCGTTCACCTGCTCCACCAGCCCCTGCATGGACTCCCTGCCCTGCATGGAGTCACTGTCCACCCGGTAGACCGGTGCCGCCGGGAATCGCTGGCGCAGAAATTCTTCGGCCTTTTCAGTCCCCAGTCCCAGTGATAGTAACTGCTCACTCCGGCAGCTCGGGCAGTGACCCGGCAGGGGCTGGCTGGCGCCGCAGTGGTGACAGCGCAGGCGGCGCTGCCGGCGATGCAGGGTCAGCCTGGCATCGCAGGCCCGGCAATCGGCAACCCAGCCGCAGTCATGGCATTGCACGGTCGGGGCGTAGCCGCGCCGGTTGAGGAACAGGAGGACTTGCTGTCCCGCCGCCAGTGTCCCTGCCACCGCTCGCAGCAGCTCCGTGGAAAATCCGGCTTCCAGCGGCGCGCGGCGGATATCGATGGCCCGCAGCACGGGCAGTTCGCTGGCGCCGGCCCGTTGCCGCAGGCGCTGGTGGCTGTAACGGCCCCGCAGGGCGTTGTACAGGCTTTCCAGCGAGGGCGTGGCGCTACCGAGGACGACCGGGCACTGCTCCAGCTGGCCGCGCTTGACGGCCACGTCGCGGGCCGAGTAGCGAAAGCCGTCCTGCTGTTTATAGGAAGCGTCGTGTTCCTCGTCCACCACGATCAGGCCGGGCCGGGCCAGGGAAGTGAATACCGCCGAACGGGTGCCGATCACGATATGGGCGGCGCCCGATCTCGCCGCCTCCCAGGCCCGGTAGCGCTGGCGGTCGGAAAGGCCGGAGTGCAGCACGGCAATTTCGGCCTGGAAGCGGTCGCGAAAGCGGGACAGGGTCTGGGGGGTCAGGCCGATCTCCGGAATCAACACCAGCGCCTGGCGGCCCTGCTGCAGGCAGGTGGCGATCAGCTGCAGGTAAACTTCGGTTTTGCCACTGCCGGTGACCCCCTCCAGCAGGTGGCAGCTGAAGCCTGTGCCGGCGGCCAGAACCTGCTGCAGGGCCTCGGCCTGCTCCGGGTTCAGTTCCAGGCCGGCGGCAGCCCGGGCGGTAACCGGGGCGGCGCTGAGTTCGCAGCGCTCCGCCAGGCCTTTTTGCTCCAGCGCACGCAGGATGGCGGCGCCGATGCCGGCAGCCCTGAAGCCGGAATTGGCGAGCTGCCCCGAGTCCTGCAGCAGGCCCAGGGCCCGGGATTGTTTCGGTGAGCGCGCCAGGGCCCCGTGGGGCAGTCCCTTGCCGCGGGTGGTGAGCTGCCAGCCAGGTTCCACGTTGGCCCGGTGGTCCTCGCCCTTGCGCAGCGCCCGGGGAAAAGCCGCCTGGTAGACCTCCCCGGGCGGGTGCTGGTAATAACTGGCGGCCCAGGCGCACAGTGCCAGCATGGCAGGTGTCGGCAGCGGGCACGGGTCGAGTGCCCGCAGGGCCCGTTTCATTGCCTGCGGATCGACGTCGCTGTGCGCCACCTGCTCGACGAGATAGGCGACCATCTCCCGCCGGCCGAAAGGAACCAGGAAGCGGGTACCGGGCAGCCATTCACCGTCGGGCGTATCTTCCGGTGGCAGGTAGTCGAACAGGGTGCGCAGGGGGGTGGGAATGGCCAGTCGCAATACAGGCATGGGGCCCCTTGGGCGTGGTTACGGGAAAGGCGCAAGTGTAGCAACCAATGCCAGTGGCAGGCCACGCGCGGCGCCAGATCGGGCTGAAACCGGCGGCTTGAAGACGCTTGCCAATCCCGCTGTGTCTGGTAAGATGCGCGCCTATTTTTCCCTGGACCATGTTTGGCCGGGTCGATGCTGGCTGTCGATCGGGCCGGACGGCCGACTCCAGTAACCAGATGTGGTGCCCGGCAGGAGATCGGGTGGCGACATCAATGAAAGGAGCTATACCATGCAAGCAGAAATACATCCCAAGTACGAGGCAGTGACAGCAACCTGCAGTTGCGGCAACACCATTGAGACCCGCTCCACCCTGTGTAAGGATTTTCACGTGGACGTGTGTTCCCAGTGCCACCCGTTCTTCACAGGCAAGCAGAAGATCGTTGACTCCGGCGGCCGGGTAGACCGCTTCAAGCAGCGCTTCGGCAACCGCGGCAGCAAGCGCTAGGCACTGCATGCGGCCCGGCGTCGCGGCAATCCGGAAGCGCCAGTTCCGTTCAGGACTGGCGCTTTTTTTATGCCTGCTGGCAGCGGCTTGCTCCGGCGGGGAAGCCCCTGGCGCCGACCCCGGCCGGGGATCGCCGCCAGTCGCCGATTCCTGCCGGGCAGCCCCCGATACCCTGCAGCGGCGCGCGGTGACCGCGGTTGTCGATGGCGACACCCTGCGCCTCGCCGGCGGTGACAAGCTGCGCCTGGTGGGGGTGAACACCCGGGAAATCGGCCGCGATGGTCGCCCTGATGAGCCTCTGGCGCGGGCCGCCCGAACTGCCCTGGAGGAAATACTGGGCCCGGACGGCGCCGTGTGGCTGCGGGCGGCGGAGGACAGCCGCGATCGCTACGACCGCTTGCTTGCCTACGCCTTCGATGCCCGGGGCCACAGCGTGGCGCAGCAGCTGATCGCCCGTGGCCTGGGCTTTCACGTGGCGATCGCGCCCAACCTCGCCCTGGCGGACTGCCTCCGCGCGGCGGAGCACGCAGCCAGGGCGCAGGGCCTGGGTGTCTGGGCGGACCGGCCGCTGGCTATTGCCGAACTGCCGCCCGAAGCCGGCGGTTTTTACCTCATTCGCGACCGGGTGACCCGGGTCTCCTTCAAGGACAATGGCTGGTGGGTGCAGCTGGGAGGCAAGCTGGGGGTGAAAATAGGTGAGGACGACCAGGCGCGCTTTTCGCGCCGGCAATTGCAGGCCCTGGAAGGCGCCACGGTGGAAGTGCGCGGCTGGCTGGTGCCGATGCGCGGCGCCTGGTGGATGCTGAACCTGGACCACCCGAGCATGTTGCAGCCGCAGTCCGTGGCAGGCCAATGAGGGCGACGCTGGCCCGGCAGCCGGCCCTGCGGCGAGAAGCCCCTAAAAGATATCCCTGACCAGGTCGTCAGTGCCCTGGCTGCCGCCGGAGGCCGGGCTGTCTGCTCCCTGGCGCGGCACATACTCCTCACGGAAATACTCGAAAATCGCATTTTTCTGCCGCGAGCCCGCGAGCAGGCCGGTCTCCGGGTCGATGCGCACATTGACCACGCCCGGCGGCAGCGGCCGCTGCTGATCGGGACTGTCCGCCAGGGCGGTGCGCATGAAATCGATCCAGATGGGCAGGGCGGCGGTGCCGCCGAATTCGCGTCGGCCCAGGGGGGTGTAGCTGTCGAAGCCGACCCAGGTCGTGGTGACCACATCACGGTTATAGCCGGAGAACCAGGCATCCATGGGGCCGTTGGTGGTACCGGTTTTACCCGCCAGGTCCTTGCGTTCCAGAACCAGCGCCCGGCGCCCGGTGCCGCGGGTAATCACATCCTGGAGAATACTGTTGATGATGAAGTTGGCGCGCTCTTCCATCACCCGGGGTGCTGCCGGCAGCGCCTCAGCCGCCCGGGCTTGTGCCGCCAGGATTTCGTCCATGCTCAGTTCTTCGAGCTTGTCGCTGTCCGCCTCCTCATCGCAGTCCCTGCACACGGTGAGTGGCCGGGCTTGAAATATCACCTCCCGGTTAAGGTTTTCCACCCGCTCGATCAGGTAGGGTTCGACCCGGAAGCCGCCATTGGCAAGCATGGCGTAGCCGGTTGCGACGTCCAGCGGGCTCATGGCGTGGGTGCCCAGGGCGAGGGAGAGGTCGGGTGACATGTCCGCGGTGTCAAAGCCGTAGCGCGACACCGCTTCGATCAGCTCGCGGGTACCCAGCTGTTGCAGCAGGCGAATGGACACCAGGTTGCGGGACTTGGTCAGCGCCCAGCGCAGGCGGGTGGGCCCGTGGAATACGCCGCCATCGTTTTCCGGGCGCCAGATATCCTCCAGCGAGCTGTCTTCCATCACCACCGGCGCGTCATTGACGATACTGGCGGCGGTAAAGCCCGCTTCCAGTGCCGCGGCGTACAGGAAGGGCTTGAAGTTGGATCCCGGCTGGCGCATGGCCTGGGTTGCCCGGTTGAATTTGCTCAGCTCAAAGCCCATACCCCCGACCACGCTGATGATGGCGCCATTGTCCGGGTTGAGCGATACCAGCGCGCCCTGCGCTGCCGGTACCTGGGTGAGCTGCCAGCGTTCCTGCTCGTTGCGCACCAGGCGGATAAGGTCACCGGGCTGGAACAGGTCAGCGGGGCTCTCTGGCGGGCGGCCGCGGGAATTTTCGGTGATGTAGGGGCGAAGGTCTGCCATGCCGTCTTCCCACAGCAGTTCGTCGGCACTGCCATCCGCCAGGAGCAGCGTCACCCGGTCCGCCAGCACGGCCGTGACCACCGCGGGTTGCTGGCCGGCGATCTCCGGGATCTTGTCCAGCTTGTCTGCCCAGTAGGCGAGTGGGTCAACACCGTCGTCAGTCTCTGGCAGCGGCCAGCGCTGCTCCGGTCCCCGGTAACCGTGCCGGCTGTCGTAGGTCAGCAAGCCGTTGATCAGCGCTTCCCGCGCCAGCTGCTGCAGGTCGCTGCTGATGGTGGTGTACACGTGATAGCCGTCGTTATAGGCCCCCATGCCGTAGCGGTCCAGCATCGCCTGGCGGGTCATTTCGGCGGCGTAGTGGGCGGCGAAGGAAATCTGCGCACCGTGGAGCTCGGCGGTCACTGGCTCCGCCAGTACCTGCTGGTAAGCCGCCGGGGTGATGTAGCCCAGCGCCAGCATCCGGCTGGCAATCCAGTTGCGCCGTTCCATGCCGGCCCGGGGACCGCTGACCGGGTTATTGCGCGAAGGCGCCTTGGGAATGCCCGCCAGCATGGCATGCTGCGCCAGGCTGAGTTCATCGATGCCCTTGCCGTAGTAAACCTGGGCCGCGGCCTCGAAGCCGTAGGCCCGGTGTCCCAGGAACACCCGGTTGAAATAAAGCTCGAAAATTTCCTCTTTTTCCAGCGCCCGCTCGATCTCTATCGCCAGCAGGATTTCGTTGAACTTGCGCATGAAGGTGCGCTCCAGGCTGAGGAAATAATTGCGCGCCACCTGCATGGTCAGGGTGCTGCCCCCCGAGCCCTTCTCGCCGGTGAGCACCAGCTCCGACACCGCCCGCGCCAGGCCCATGACGTCAATGCCCCGGTGCTGGAAGAAGCTGTCGTCTTCCGCCGCCAGCAGGGCCTTGACGAACTGCTCCGGAATGTCCTCAAAGGGTAGCGGGCTGCGCTTCTGTTCACCGAACTGGCCGATCAGGTCTCCCTCGCGGGTGTAGACGCGCATTGGCGTTTGCAGCTTGACGTCCCGCAGGGTCTCCACATCGGGAAGGTTGGGACTGAGGTAAAGGTAGACGCCTGCGACCAGCCAGAGGCCGGCAAACAGCCCTAAAATTGCCGATCGAAAAAGAAAGTGGAGAAAGCTCATTTAATCTCTTTACAAAACAGTGGCTTGTATTACTGTAGGAACAAGGGGCGGGTACTCGTTTGGTAATTATATGCCTTTTTTGGTTTGGATATATATCAGACTGTGATGTACCTTCTAATTAATGTATCGGTGCATAAAAACATCCTAAGTTAATGATACTGATAGGGAAAAAAGTTGCTTGGTCTAATAGGGAAAAGAAAGGCGACACCGGTTCTGGGGCTTGATATCAGTTCGACGACAGTGAAACTGCTGGAGTTGAGCTACTCAGGGGATCGTTACCGCGTGGAAAGTTACGCGGTGAGTTCGTTGCCGCAGGACGCGGTTATCGAAAAGAATGTCAATGACGTGGAGGGCGTTGCCAATGCCATCCGCAGCGTCGTTGCCCAGTCCAGGACCAAACTCAAAACAGCTGCAGCGGCGGTCGCCGGCTCGTCGGTTATCACCAAGATGATCGATATGCCCAGCGGCCTCAACGAGGATGACCTGGAGACCCAGCTGACGCTGGAAGCCGACCAGTACATTCCCTACCCGCTGGAAGAGGTTGCCATCGACTTCGAGATCCAGGGGCCCTCGCCAGAGGCGTCCGGGCAGGTCGAAGTGCTGCTGGCGGCCTGCCGGCGGGAGACCATCGATGCCCGGGTAGAGGCCATCGAGGGCGCCGAGATGGAAGCCAGGATCATGGACGTGGAAGCCTACGCCATGGAGCGGGCGTTCTCGCTGATCCAGGACCAGCTCGACCTCGATGAGGATTCGACCGTTGCGGTGGTGGATATCGGCGCCACCATGACCACCCTCAGCGTGCTCAACAGCGGGCAGACCATTTACACCCGCGAGCAGCTGTTTGGCGGCAAGCAGTTGACCGACGAGATCATGCGCCGCTATGGCCTGCCGCTGGAAGAGGCCGGGTTGGCCAAGAAGCAGGGGGGCCTGCCAGACGATTACGAGCCGGAAGTACTGGAGCCCTTCAAGGACGCCGTGGTGCAGCAGGTGGCTCGCTCCCTGCAGTTCTTCTTCTCCTCCAGTCAATACAACGATGTGGACTGTATTATTCTCGCCGGCGGTGTCGGCTCCATGGAGGGGCTGCCCGACCTGGTGCAGGAAAAGCTTGGCACCCCCACCACGGTGGCGAACCCTTTCGCCAATATGTCCATTTCGTCCAGGGTCAACGCCGTTGCCCTCTCCAGTGACGCCCCGGCCATGATGATTGCCTGCGGCCTGGCAATGCGGAGTTTTGACTGATGGCTAAGATTAATTTACTTCCGTGGAGAGAAGAGCGGCGCCAGGAACAGAAAAAGGAATTCCTGATAACAACCGCGCTGGTGGCCCTGCTCAGTGCCGGCCTGGTGTTGCTCGGGGACCGGGTCGTCAACGGCCAGATCGAGTACCAGAAATCGCGCAACAGCTACCTCACCGAGAACATTCGTGAGCTGGACAAGAAAGTGGCGGAGATCCGCGAACTGCAGAAGCGGCGCAACCAGTTGATCGAGCGGATGCGGGTGATCCAGGAACTGCAGGGTAACCGGCCGATTATTGTCCGCATCATGGACCAGATTGTCCGCACCATTCCGGACGGGGTGTTTTATTCCAACGTGTCCAGCAAGAGCCGCAAAATCACCATTAACGGCATCGCCGAGTCCAATAACCGGGTATCCAGCCTGATGCGCCGGCTCGACGCCTCGGACTGGCTGGCCAACCCGAACCTGGACAAGGTGAATGCGGCCTCACAATACGGCGACCAGGCGACCACGTTCAACCTGACGGTGAACGTCGAATTGCCCAAGCCCGAAGACCAGCAGGGAGGACAGTGATCCATGGCATTTGAAGATACCATGCGCTCCCTGCGCGAATTTGATGTCAACGACCTGGATTTTGACACCGTCGGCAGCTGGCCGCTGCCGATCAAACTGTTTATCTGGATCGTGGTTCTCGGCGGCGTTCTCGCCTTCGGTTACTACTACCACATCGAGGACCTGCAGATTCAGCTGGAGGGCGAGCGCAAGAAAGAGGAACAGTTGAAGCAGGAGTTCGAGAAAAAGGCCTTCCAGGCGGCAAACCTCGACGCCTATCGCCAGCAGATGAAGGAAATGGAAGAGTCCTTCGGCGCCCTTGTCAGCCAGCTACCCAGCGATACCGAGGTGCCGGGGCTGCTGGAGGATATCACCAACAAGGGACTGCTCAATGGCCTGAACATCGCCAGCATCGACCTGCTGCCGGAACAGGCGAAGGAGTTTTACATCGAGTTGCCGATATCAATCGTGGCCTCCGGTTCCTACCATGATCTGGGCGCCTTTATCAGCGGTATGGCGGCACTGCCGAGGATTGTGACCCTGCACGACTTCAATATTGCGGCGCCGGGTGGGGACGCCAATAACCTGCAGCTGCGTATCACCGCCAAGACCTACCGCTACCGGGATGACGAGGTATGAGTATGAAGCGACTGAGCCATATCGCCGCCCTGCTTACACTTCCGCTTGCCCTGGTCGCCTGCGGCAGCCGCGATTTCGCCGACCTCGACGCCTTTATGGCGGAGAAGCTGGCACGCCCCGGCGGCATTATCGCCCCGATCCCGACCTTCAAGGCCTATGAGGCCTTCGCCTACAGCGCGACCACCTTGCGCAGCCCCTTTGAGCGGCCGATCGAGGTGCGCGACATTGCCCAGCTGCAGGCCGTCAGCGCGATCAAGCCCGACGAGAACCGGGCCAAGGAGTTCCTGGAACAGTTTACCTTCGACTCGCTGGTCATGGTGGGTACGCTGGACAGGGGCGACAACAGCTGGACCCTGATTCGCGACCCCCAGGGTGGGGTGCACCGGGTCTCGGTGGGCAATTATCTCGGCCGTCATCACGGCAAGATTGTTGAAACCGCCGAGACTTACGTTGCCGTGGTTGAGATCGTCAGCGACGGCAGCGAGGACGGTTGGGTAGAGCGTCCGCGTACAATTAAATTATCCGGCTTGTAAGCCGAGGCCATGGGTGATTGCCATGTCATTTAAAAAACAACTGTTGGGGAACAAGGCCGTGGGGAAAGGAAAGTTGAATCTGGGGAAATGGATACGCCCTGTCGCCGGGCTGGCGCTGGGGGCCTGGGCTTTTGCCGCCCAGGCGGCACCGACCATTACCGATATCGAGTTCAGTTCGCGACCGGGCAGCAAGTTCGAGGTGCGGCTGGATTTCAATGAGACCCCCCCGGACCTGAAAGCCTATACCATCGAAAAGCCCGCCCGTATCGCCGTGGACTTCCCCGGGACCACCAGTAGCCTGGACCGCAAGCGCTACTCCCTGCCCTACGGTAACGCCACCGGGGTGGTGGTACTGGAATCCGGCGACCGCACCCGCATGGTGCTCAACCTGGTCAAGCTGGTGCCCTACGAGACCCGGGTCGATGGCAACAGTCTGTTTTTGATCGTCGGCCAGGACGGCAGCGATTACATCAAGCCGACCACCGATCCCAACCGCCTTAAAACCGAAATCGAGGAAGTGGCGGATGTTAGTTCGGAAATCACTGACCTGCAGTTCCAGCGTACCGGCGAGGGCGAGGGCCGGCTGACCCTGGAGCTCACCGACCCCTCGGTGGACGTCAACGTGTTCAGCGAGGCCGGTGATATCAAGGTCCAGTTTATCGACACCACGGTGCCCGAGCGCCTGATGCGCCGCTATGACGTGACCGATTTCGCCACCCCCGTGGACAGCGTGGACGTCAACACCACCGAGCGCGGTGCAACCCTGACCATGAAGACCAGCGGTGAATTCGACTACCTGGCCTACCAGACCAACAACCAGTACGTGCTGAGCGTCAAGCCCCTGAGCGCCAAGGAAGTGGAAGAGCGGCGCAACGAGTTCTCCTACGTCGGCGACCGCATCTCGCTCAACTTCCAGGACATCGAAGTGCGGGCAGTACTGCAGCTGATCGCCGACTTTACCGAACTCAACCTGGTGGCCAGTGACACCGTATCCGGGCGCATTACCCTGCGCCTGCAGAACGTGCCCTGGGACCAGGCGCTGGAGCTGGTGCTGAAGACCAAGGGCCTGGACAAGCGCCAGGTGGGTAATGTGCTGATGGTGGCGCCGGCGGCTGAAATTGCCGAGCGCGAGCGCCAGGAAATCGAGGCCAACAAGCAGATTGCCGAACTGGCACCGTTGCAGTCGGAGTTTGTTCGCATCCGCTACGCCAGCGCCCAGCAGATTGTCGGCCTGTTCCAGGCCGGATCAGAGGAGGGCGGCAGCCTGATTTCCGAGCGCGGCTCGGTGGTGGTGGACCAGCGCACCAATTCCCTGATTATTACCGACACCGCCGCCAAACTGGCGGAGATCCGCGAGCTGATCGAGCAGGTGGATATCCCGGTGCGCCAGGTGATGATCGAGTCCCGTATCGTTATCGCCCAGTCTGACCTGACCCATAACCTGGGTATCGAGTGGGGCGGCGGCTATATCGACGACGTCAACGGCAACATCCTGTCCGTCTCGGGGGATGCCGCCAATGTGGTGGGTATCAATAACTCGATTATCAGCGGCGAAACACCCTCGGTGAGTTACCCCGGTGCCCTGCTGGTTGATCTCGGTGTGGCGAGCACCAGTGGCTTCGCCCTCGGCTTCACCAGCGATGACCTGTTCCTGACCGCCGAGCTGTCGGCGCTGGAAGCTGCCGGCGAAGGCGAGGTAGTGTCCCAGCCCAAGGTCATTACCGGCGACAAGCAGCAGGCGACTATCAAGTCGGGTACCGAAATTCCCTACCAGGAGGCGGCGGCCTCCGGCGCCACCTCCACCTCGTTCAAGGAAGCGGTGCTGGAACTGGACGTGACTCCCAACATCACGCCGGACGACCGGGTGATGCTGGATCTCAACGTCAAACAGGATTCGGTCGGTGACCTGGTGCCCAGTGGCCAGGGCGGCTTTATCCCCTCCATTGACACCACTGAGCTCACTACCCAGGTGCTGGTGGGCAACGGCGAGACTGTGGTCCTTGGCGGGGTGTTCAAGACTGAAGATATCGAAACCATCAACAAGGTGCCGTTCTTCGGTGACATACCCTACGTGGGCGCCTTCTTCCGCAGCGAAACCCGCAACAACACCAAGACTGAGACCCTGATCTTCATCACTCCGCGGATTCTGGCAGACACACTGCTCGACTAATGCCCGCACTGCACCGCGTTTTCCTTGTCGGCCCCATGGGGGCCGGCAAGACCACCATTGGCAAGTACCTGGCCGATCACCTGAAACTGGAATTCGCCGACACCGATGCGGAAATCGAGTCCCGTACCGGTGCCGATATTCCATGGATTTTCGACGTGGAAGGTGAGGAAGGTTTCCGCGACCGGGAGCAGCAGGTGGTGGAGGAAATGAGCCTGTGGGACAACGTGGTGCTGGCCACGGGCGGCGGCGTGGTGCTCAGGCCGGAAAACCGTCGCGCCCTGGGCGGCAGGGGCTTTGTCATCTACCTGTATGCCACGGTGGATGAGCAGGTCCGGCGCACCCGCCGGGACCGCAAGCGGCCGCTGCTGCAGGACGGCGACCCGGAACAGACCCTGCGCCGGCTGATGGCAATTCGCGACCCGCTGTACCGGGAGATCGCCGACCATATCATCGAGACCGACGGCTGCAGCCCGCGCACCGTCGCCCAGCGCCTGGTCCGCGAACTCAGCGACTGACGACAGGGGCTGTTACGGGCGGTATCATAGCGCTCCCCGTGGACTGGAGAGCGCCATCGTGTCACTACTCATGCACACCCTGCATGTCGAGCTGGGAGAACGCAGCTACCCCATTTATATCGGCCGGGACCTGTTGCAGGACGGCAGCCTGCTGGCTAGCCACGTGGCTGGCAGCCAGGTGGTGCTGGTCAGCAATGAAACCATTGCGCCCTTGTACATGGATCGATTGCGCGTCGCCCTTGGTGAGCGCTCACTGGTGACGGAAGTGATCCTCCCGGATGGTGAGGAGCACAAGAACCTGCAGGTGCTGACGGAGATATTCGACCGGGTGATGCAGGACCGGCACAGCCGCAACACCACCATGATCGCCCTTGGCGGCGGTGTGGTCGGCGACATCACCGGTTTTGCCGCCGCCAGCTACCAGCGCGGGGTCAATTTTATTCAGGTTCCCACCACCCTGCTGTCGCAGGTGGACTCCTCGGTCGGCGGCAAGACCGCGGTCAACCACCCCCTGGGCAAAAACATGATTGGCGCTTTTTACCAGCCCCGGGCCGTGCTGATTGATATCAACACCCTGCACAGCCTGCCGGCGCGGGAATACGCGGCAGGGCTGGCGGAGGTCATCAAGTATGGCCTGATCCGCGATGAGCCCTTTTACCGCTGGCTGCAGCAGCAAATGCCGCGGCTGCTGGCCCGGGACGAGGCCGTGCTGGCGGAGGCGATCGAGCGCAGCTGCGCCTGCAAGGCCGAGGTGGTGGCCGCCGATGAGCGCGAGGGCGGGCTGCGGGCCATTCTCAACCTGGGGCATACCTTTGGTCATGCGATCGAGACCGCCCAGGGCTACGGCAACTGGCTGCACGGGGAAGCGGTGGCCACGGGCATGTTGCTGGCCATGCAACTCTCCGTGCAGCGCGGCTGGGTGGAGGCCGGCGAGGAAATCGCCTTGCGGCAGCTGTTGCTCGCCGCCGGCCTGCCGGTGAGCCCGCCTGAAGATATGTCACCGGCGCAGTTTATTGACCTGATGGGACGGGACAAGAAAGTGGTCGATGGCCGCCTGCGGCTGGTGCTGCTGCACGCGCTGGGTGCGGCCTGCATTGTCGATGACGTCAGCGAGTCAGAGCTGCTGGCCTTGCTGGGCTAGCCCGCCGGCAGGCTGTTCGGCGCCTCAAAGCCCGTTTGTCGCATCCGGGGCATGCGTGTAAAATAGCCTCCCCCTTTTGCCCCAGCCATGCTTGCAGGGTTGGGTCTCCGGTGTAACTGTTTGTTTTTACTTGATATTCTGGACTGACTATGAGCGCAGGCCTGTTTAGACCTGAAGAATTCCGCGACAACTGCGGGTTCGGACTGATTGCCCACACTTCCGGTGAAGCCAGCCATCGCCTGCTGCAAACCGCGATTGAGTCCCTGACCTGCATGACCCATCGCGGCGGTATTGCCGCCGATGGCAAGACCGGTGACGGCTGTGGCCTGCTGATGCAAATGCCCGCGTCCTTTGTCCGCACCTTGGCCAGTGAGTGTTTCGGTGTCGACCTGGACGGCGCCTTTGCCGTCGGCCAGATTTTCCTCAGTCGGGATGAGGCCGCTGCCCGGGCTGCGCGGGAGGCCACGGAGGCCGCTCTCACCGGCCAGGGCCTGAAAGTGCTGGGCTGGCGCACCGTGCCCACCGATGATTCGGTGTGTGGCGAAATCGCCCTGCAACAGTTGCCCTTGATCGAGCAGGTCTTTGTCGATGCCGCCGGCTGCGACGATACCCAGCTGTCCACCAGGCTGTTCGTGGCCCGGCGCAAGGCGGAAATGGCCTGCGAGGGCGATGAAGACTACTATATCTGCAGCCTGTCCGGGCGGGTGATTTCCTACAAGGGCCTGGTCATGCCGGTAGACCTGCCGCGGTTTTACCTGGATCTGGCCGATGAGCGCCTGGAAACCGCAATCTGCGTGTTTCACCAGCGCTTCTCTACCAACACCATGCCGCGCTGGCCGCTGGCGCAGCCGTTCCGCCTGCTGGCCCACAACGGTGAGATCAACACCATTGAGGGTAACCGCAACTGGGCTGACGCCCGGACACCGCGTTTCCAAAGCGAACTGCTGCCGAACATCGAGGAAATAGCCCCACTGGTGAACCGCACCGGCTCCGATTCTTCCAGCCTGGACAATATGCTGGACATGTTGCTGACCGGCGGCGTGGATATGGCCCGGGCGCTGCGCATGCTGATTCCCCCGGCGTGGCAGAACATGGAATTGATGGACCCGGACCTCAAGGCCTTCTACGAGTACCACTCCATGCACATGGAGCCCTGGGACGGCCCTGCTGGAATCGTCCTCACCGATGGGCGCTACGCGGTGTGCCTGCTGGACCGCAACGGCCTGCGCCCGGCGCGCTGGGTGAAGACCAAGGACGGCTTTATCACCCTCGCCTCGGAAATCGGCACCTACGATTACCGGCCCGAGGACGTGGTCGCCAAGGGCCGGGTCGGCCCCGGGCAGATGATCATGGTCGACACCCACACCGGCGAGCTGCTGCAAACCGAAGAAATCGACCAGCGGCTCAAGTCGCGCCAGCCCTACAAGCGCTGGCTGAAGGAAAAGGCCCAGCGCATCGAGGGCACCTTTGGCAGTGAGATGATCTCCGGGATCGAGCGCGAGCAGCTCGACACCTACATGAAGATGTTCCAGGTCAGCTTTGAGGAGCGGGACCAGGTGTTGCGGCCGCTGGCCGAATCCGGCAACGAGGCGGTGGGCTCCATGGGGGACGATACGCCCATGGCGGTGCTGTCGCGCCGGGAGCGTTCGCTGTACGACTACTTCCGGCAGAAATTCGCCCAGGTGACCAACCCCCCCATCGACCCGCTGCGGGAAACCATTGTGATGTCGCTGGAGACGGACCTGGGCGGCGAGAAGAACCTGTTCCACGAGGGCCCCGAGCATGCCGACCGGGTCATCCTCTCTTCGCCGGTGCTGTCCCAGGGCAAATTCACCACGCTGATGCAGCTGGATCGCCCGGGCTTCAAGGTGCAGAAGATAGACTGTACATATTCGCCCGGGGAAACCGGGCTGAAAGAGGGCATCGCCGCGGTTAACGCCGCTGCCGAGCAGGCAGTGAAGGACGGTGCCACCGTACTGGTGCTGTCCGACCGCGAGATCGATAACGACAAGCTGCCGATCCACAGTCTGCTGGCCACCGGCGCAGTACACCATTACCTGATCCGCCAGGGCCTGCGCGCGGACGCCAATATCGTGGTGGAGACGGCCAGCGCCAGGGATTCACACCAGATCGCCTGCCTGCTGGGTTTTGGCGCCACCGCCATCTATCCCTACCTGGCCTACAGTGTGCTGGAGGAGTTGATCCGCTGCGGCGAGGTGCTCGGAGAACCCAGCATCTGCTACAAGAATTACCGCAAGGGCATCAACAAGGGCCTGCTGAAAATTATGTCCAAGATGGGCATTTCCGCAGTCAGCTCCTACCGTGGCGCCCAGTTGTTCGAGGCGGTGGGACTGTCCCGCGAAGTCGTCGATACCGCGTTCTGCGGCGTGGCTTCACGGATAGAGGGCAGCGGCTTCGCCGAGCTGGAACGGGAGCAGCAGCTGCTGGCGGTGCGGGCGTGGAACGCACGCAAGGGCATCGAGCAGGGCGGCCTGCTCAAGTATGTCCACGGCCAGGAGTATCACGCCTTCAACCCGGACGTGGTGATGACCCTGCAACAGGCGGTGGCGAGTGGCGACTACGCCGATTACCAGCGCTATGCGGAACTGGTCAACAAGCGCCCGGTGGCGACCCTGCGGGACCTGCTCAGGCCGGTAGAGAGTGACAGTGCCATAGCCCTGGACGAGGTGGAACCGGTAGCGAGTATCCTGCCGCGCTTCGATTCCGCGGGCATGTCCCTGGGGGCGCTGAGTCCCGAGGCGCACGAGGCGCTGGCCGCGGCCATGAACCGCATGGGCGCGCGCTCCAACTCGGGCGAGGGCGGGGAAGATCCGGAGCGTTACGGCACCGAGCGCATGTCCAAGATCAAGCAGATCGCCTCCGGCCGCTTCGGCGTGACGCCGCATTACCTGGTTAACGCCGAGGTCTTGCAGATCAAGGTGGCCCAGGGCGCCAAGCCCGGTGAGGGCGGCCAGTTGCCGGGCGGCAAGGTCAACGACCTGATCGCGCGGCTGCGCTATTCGGTCCCCGGGGTGACCCTGATTTCGCCGCCGCCGCACCACGACATCTACTCCATCGAGGACCTGGCGCAGCTGATCTTTGACCTCAAGCAGGTCAACCCCAGCGCCCTGGTATCGGTGAAACTGGTGTCCGAGCCGGGTGTTGGCACCATTGCCGCCGGTGTCGCCAAGGCCTACGCCGACCTGATTACCATTTCCGGTTACGACGGCGGCACTGCCGCCAGCCCGCTGACCTCGATCCGCTACGCCGGCTCACCGTTCGAACTGGGTCTGGCCGAGGTGCAGCAGACCCTGCGTGGCAACAGCCTGCGCGGCAACATCCGGCTGCAGGCCGACGGCGGTCTCAAGACCGGTCTCGATGTGATCAAGGCCGCGATCCTGGGTGCCGAGAGCTTTGGTTTCGGCACCGCACCGATGGTGGCCCTGGGTTGTAAGTACCTGCGGATTTGCCACCTCAACAACTGTGCCACCGGTGTCGCCACCCAGCACGAACGGCTGCGCGAGGACCATTTCAATGGCACCGTCGAGATGGTGGTCAATTTCTTCACCTTTATCGCCATGGAAACCCGCGAGTGGCTGGCGAAGCTGGGGGTAAGGTCGCTGGAGGAACTCATCGGGCGCACCGACCTGCTGGAAGTGCTGCCGGGTGATACCGACAAGCAGGCCCGCCTGGACCTGGCCCCCATCCTGTACAAGGACGAGGCGTACCGGGACCAGCCCGAGTTCTGCCAGGTGGCAGCGAATGAGCCCTTCGACAAGGGTGAGAAGGCGGAGGAAATGGTCGCCGCCACCCTGTCTGCGATCGAATCCCGCAGCGGCGGCGAGTTCAGCTTTACCGTGTGCAACTGTGACCGTTCCATCGGCGCCCGCTTGTCAGGTGAAATCGCCCGCCGGTACGGCAATGCGGGCATGGACGACAGCCCGCTGGTGCTGCGCCTGACCGGCACCGCCGGCCAGAGCTTCGGCGTGTGGAACGCGGGCGGCTTGCACATGTACCTCGAGGGAGATTCCAACGATTACGTCGGCAAGGGCATGGCTGGCGGCAAGCTGGTGATCTATCCCCCACGCGGCAGCGAATTCAAGTCCCAGGAGACCACCATTATCGGCAACACCTGCCTGTACGGCGCGACCGGCGGCCGACTGCATGCGGCGGGTGTCGCGGGTGAGCGCTTTGCGGTGCGTAACTCCGGTGCCCATGCGGTTGTCGAGGGCGCGGGCGACCACTGCTGCGAATACATGACCGGCGGCAACGTCACCGTGCTTGGTCCCACCGGCGTCAACTTCGGCGCCGGCATGACCGGCGGCTTCGCCTACGTGCTGGACATGGATCGTACCTTTATCGACAAGTACAACAGCGAACTGGTGGAGATCCACCGGGTGAGCTCGGAGTACATGGAAGCCTACCGTAACCACCTGCGCAGTAACATCCGCGAATTCGTCGAAGAAACCGGTTCCGAGTGGGGCGCCTACCTGCTGGAAAACTTCGTCGACTACGTGGGCAAATTCTGGCTGGTTAAACCCAAGGCAGCGGAATTCGACCGCCTGCTGTCACGTTTGCGCAACACCGACTGACGCGCGGACAGGAGAAGTTATGAGTAATCGCCTGGCAAACAACTTTCAATTCATTGATGTCGGACGCAATGACCCCGACAAAAAGCCGTTGCAGACCCGCAGGACGGACTATGTGGAAATCTACAAGCCGTTTACCAAGAGTCAGGTGGCGGAACAGTCCCACCGCTGCCTGGAGTGCGGTAACCCCTATTGCGAATGGAAGTGCCCGGTGCACAACTTCATTCCCAACTGGCTCAAGCTGGTGTCCGAGGGCAACCTGTTCGAGGCGGCGGAGCTCAGTCACGAAACCAATACCCTGCCGGAGGTTTGTGGCCGGGTGTGCCCGCAGGACCGCCTGTGTGAAGGCGCCTGCACCCTCAACGATGGCTTCGGCGCGGTAACCATCGGCTCCTCGGAAAAATATATTACCGACACTGCGCTGGCCATGGGCTGGCGCCCGGACCTGTCTCACGTGGTCGCCACTGACAGGAAAGTGGCGATTATCGGTGCCGGACCGGCGGGCCTGGGCTGTGCCGATATTCTCACTCGCAACGGGGTCAAGGCTGTCGTCTTCGACCGCTATCCCGAGATCGGCGGCCTGCTGACCTTCGGTATTCCCGAATTCAAGCTGGAGAAGCAGGTCATGACCCGGCGCCGGGAGGTGTTCGAGGGCATGGGTATCGAGTTCCGGCTCAACACCGAGGTCGGTCGCGATATCCAGATCAGCGAGCTGATGGAGCAGTACGACGCCGTGTTCCTGGGCATGGGCACCTACACCTACATGAAAGGCAATTTCCCGGGAGAGGACCTGCCCGGTGTGTACGAGGCGCTGCCCTACCTGGTGGGTAACGTGAACCACAACCTGGGCTTCGAGCAGGAGCCGGAGGCGTACGTCAACCTCAGGGGCAAGCGGGTGATCGTGCTGGGTGGCGGTGATACCGCCATGGACTGTGTGCGCACGGCAGTGCGCCAGGGCGCGGAGCAGGTGATCTGCGCCTATCGCCGGGACGAGGAAAACATGCCCGGTTCCCGCCGGGAAGTGAAAAATGCCCGGGAAGAGGGCGTGGAATTCCTGTTCAATCGCCAGCCCATCGAGGTAGTGGAATATTTCGGCCAGGCCTGTGGCATCAAGGTCGTGGAAACTGAACTCGGGGAGCCGGATGCCGACGGTCGCCGTCGCCCGCAGCCGATTCCCGGTAGCGAGGAAGTGCTGGAGGCTGACGCCGTTATCGTCGCCTTCGGCTTCCAGCCGAGCCCGCCGGACTGGCTGGGGGACGTTGCCGTGCAGACCAACGACTGGCAGGGCGTGGTGGCGGAAGAGGAGCAGACTTACCGGTTCCAGACCAGCAACCCGAAAATTTTTGCCGGTGGTGACATGGTGCGTGGATCCGACCTGGTGGTTACCGCCATCTGGGAGGGGCGCCAGGCCGCCGAGGGAATTCTGGATTACCTGGGCGTATAAGCGCGAGCAGCAAGCCGCGCCCCAGGCGTTCATAAAAGAGAGAGCAATGACTGAATTGAAGAACGACCGCTTCCTGCGGGCCCTGCAGCGCCAACCCGTGGATCGCACGCCGATCTGGATGATGCGCCAGGCCGGCCGCTACCTGCCGGAGTACCGGACCACCCGCAAGCAGGCAGGGTCATTCCTGGACCTGTGCAAAAACGCCGAACTGGCCTGCGAAGTGACCATGCAGCCCCTGCGCCGTTACCCCATGGACGCCGCCATCCTGTTCTCCGACATCCTCACCGTACCCGATGCCCTGGGTCTGGGCCTGTATTTCGAGGAAGGAGAGGGGCCGCGCTTCCGCAAAACCGTGCGCAGCGAGGAGGATCTGGCGGCATTGAACAGCTTCCGGGCCGATGACGACCTGGCCTATGTGATGAACGCCGTGCGCACCATTCGCGGCGAACTCAACGGCCAGGTACCGTTAATCGGGTTCAGCGGCAGTCCCTGGACGCTGGCCACTTACATGGTCGAGGGCGGATCCTCCAAGGACTTTGCCAGGGTCAAGGGTATGGCTTACGACAAGCCCGAACTGATGCACAGCCTGTTGTCGCTGCTGGCTGATGCGGTGGCCGATTATCTGGCGGCCCAGGTCCGCGCCGGCGCCCAGGCGCTGCAGATATTTGACACCTGGGGCGGCAGCCTGTCTGCCGCCGGTTACCGGGAGTTCTCGCTGGCCTACATGCAGCGCATTATCGCCGCCCTGCAGGCCGACCCCGAGACCCGCGAGGTGCCGGTGATCGTGTTTACCAAGGGCGGTGGCCAGTGGCTGCCGGCGATCGCCGACTGCGGCGCCCAGGCCATAGGTATCGACTGGACTACCGATATCGCCCTGGCCCGAAGCCAGGTAGGCGACAGGGTGGCGCTGCAGGGCAACATGGACCCGTCGATGCTGTTCGCCTCACCGGCGCGGATCCGGGAAGAAGTGGCGGCTATTCTGGCGGGCTTCGGCCAGGGCAGCGGCCATGTGTTTAACCTCGGTCACGGCATCACCCCGGGGGTGAATCCGGACCATGTAACCGCCTTTGTCGACGCGGTGCAGGAACTGTCGCCCCAGTATCACCGGGAAGCTTAGCGCTCCTGGTGTGAGCCGGCCCTAGCCGGCCCGCGATGAGAGATCGCCGCCGTCGCAGCAGAAGTCGTGGTTCATATCCAGCGCCGGCGCATCGGTAGCCGGGCGGCCGACGATTTTCGCCGGTACGCCGGCGACCGTGGTATGCGGCGGTACTTCTTCCAGCACCACGCTGCCAGCGCCGATCTTGGCGCCTTCACCGACGCGAATATTGCCGAGGATTTTTGCTCCCGCGCTGATCAGCACCCCATTGCCGATTTTTGGATGCCGGTCGCCGTCCTCCTTGCCGGTACCGCCTAGGGTGACAGACTGCAGTATGGAGACGTTATCGCCGACCACGGCGGTTTCCCCGACCACCAGGCCGGTGGCGTGATCCAGCAGGATGCCCTGACCCATGCGCGCGGCGGGGTGGATATCGACGGCAAATTTCACTGACACCCGGCTCTGGAAAAACAGCGCCATTGAGCGCCGGCCGTTATTCCACAGCCAGTGGGCGATGCGGTGGCTCTGCAGCGAGTGATAGCCCTTGAAGTAGAGAAACGGGATATACAGTTCGTGGCTGGCGGAATCGCGATCGACCACGGCCAGCAGGTCGCAGCGCATCGCCTCGCCGATGCGCGGATCCGCGCGCATGGCCTGTAGCATCACTTCCCGCAACAGCAAGGAGGTCACCGTGGGGCTGTCCAGCTGGCTGGCCAGGTGAAAACTGAGTGCGCACTCCAGGGAGTCGTGATTGAGGATGGTGGCGTGCAGGAAGCTGGCCAGCACTGGCTCTTCCTGGGCATGTTTCTCGGTCTCGGCGCGGATGCGTTCCCACACCGGATCGGGCTGATTGGCAGACATGGCGGTTCCTCTCTGTTGACCGGGGACTGTAGCCTATAACAGCCTGTTCGTCACGGCGCGGCGCTGAATGCCCACAGCGCGTGGCCGCTGTTGTGGTACTTGGCCTCGAACAGGGTCAGCGGGGGTTGCCCCGCTACCAGCCTGACCCGGCCCCGCCGGCCGGCCAGGTGCATAGCGACGCCGAACTCCTCAACGTAGAGCTGCCAGTTGGAGCGTAATTCGACCTGCCCGCCCAGCGCCAGCAAGAGCGGGAAGCTGCCATGACCATGGATGCGCCGCTGCAGGTGTTTAGCCTTGGGCCAGGGGTTGGGGTAGAGCAGGTAGTGGTATTCCGCCCGGTGGCCATCCGCCAGCAGCAGCGTCCAGATATCCTCGGCCTGGGCCTGGAGCAGCAGGTAATTGCCGGCGCTTGAGGGCCGGTGCTTGTGCAGCCGGTGTGCGGACTGGTCTATGCCCACCACCAGATGCTCCGGGTGCTTCTCCGCCAGCAGGCAGGTGCTCATACCGGTGCCGCAGAAGGAGTCGATGACCAGGGCTTGCCGCTGTCCACTGAGCCGCTCCGCCAAGGCCTGGTAAGCCACTACTGAATGCGGCGCCGGTGTCCGCCGAAAGGGGTGGGCCAGGTGGCGCTGCACGGTAGCCGCGAGCCGCGCATGCAGGCCGGCCTGGTTGCTGCTCACCGGGCGCGAGTTGTCAGACTGGCTGGTACTGCTCATGCGGGTGTTTACCGCTTCCATTGATGTTCGTCATCGGGGTTGCCATGATAGCGCCTCACTTTATCACCGGCATCTACTGTGGAATCCCGTTCATGCGTAAAGACCTCCGTCCCTGGTGGCTGAAGAAACTGTACCTGCGTTATCGCCACTGGTACGCCGAATACTTCCTGCGGCCGCAATGTGAGTCCCTGGGACCCTACCACACCATTATGAAGCCCTGGTATGTCAACATTTCCGGCAACAACATCCGCATCGGCCGTTCCTTTACCGCCATCGGCGAACCCATGCACCGGGTGGAAATCGGGGTCTGGGGACGGGCCGAGGGCGAGGGCAGGATCGATATCGGCGACTGTGTGTTAATGAGCCCGGGCTCACGTATCAGCGCCTCCGATGAGGTCACCGTTGGCGATGGCACCATGTTCGCCAATGGCGCCTATGTCACCGATTCCGACTGGCACATGATTTATGACCGCACCGAACGGGACCCGACGCCGACGCCGGTGCATATTGGCCGTAACTGCTGGCTGGGCGACGGCTCGGTGGTGCTCAAGGGCGTGACCATTGGCGACAATTCGGTGGTGGCGGCCCGGGCGGTGGTCACCAGGGACGTGCCGGCGAACGTGGTGGTGGCCGGCAATCCGGCACAGGTGGTCAAGGAG
This sequence comes from Seongchinamella sediminis, assembly GCF_003457605.1. GTDB lineage: Bacteria > Pseudomonadota > Gammaproteobacteria > Pseudomonadales > Halieaceae > Halioglobus > Halioglobus sediminis. The sequence goes on along the minus strand of NZ_QRAN01000002.1, from coordinate 251,061 downwards.
CTGGATCCGGAGCGAAGTTTCCGGACCCGGATGGACTACTTTGCCAGGCCCGCCGAGCTGGAGCGCTTTTTTGACGCCATCAACGCCGAGGTGCTCGCCGGTAACAGCTTCTGGCGCTGGCTGTGGGCAGTAATTTATCCCGCCTCCAGGCGCCGCCGCTGAGTCCGGGGTGTTCAGTCCGTCGGGTACAGGGTTTTCACGCCGTCTGGCGTGCCCAGTAACAGGACATCGGCCGGTTTCAGGGCGAACAGGCCGTTGGTGACCACACCGGTAATGCCGTTGATCTTGGCCTCGGTGGCCAGCGGCTGGGGAATCGGGAAGTTGTACACATCGAGGATGATATTGCCGTTGTCGGTGATCACCCCGTCCCGGTAAACCGGGTCTCCCCCCAGCTTGACCAGCTCCCTGGCGACGTGGCTGCGGGCCATGGGAATGACCTCCACCGGCAGTGGAAACTGGCCCAGGGTGTGAACCAGTTTTGACTCGTCGGCGATGCAGATAAATTCTTTGGCCACCGCGGCGACGATTTTTTCCCGGGTCAGGGCGGCGCCACCGCCCTTGATCAGCTGCAGGGCGGCGTTGCTCTCATCGGCGCCGTCGATGTAAAAATCAACCTGGTCGACCGCGTTGAGGTCGTACACCGGAATGCCGTGCTTGCGCAGTCGTTCGGCGGAGGCTTCCGAGCTGGCCACGGTGGCGTTGACCAGGCCGCGGATCTCCGCCAGGCGGTCAATGAACAGGTTGGCCGTGGAGCCGGTGCCGATACCCAGTACCGTGTCGTCGTCGATCCTGGGCCGAATAAGGTCCAGCGCGGCCTGGGCGACAGCCTGCTTCATTTCATCCTGGTTCATGGCCTGGCTCCGGGGTTTTGGCGGGGAGGCCATTATAGGCCAGCGGGACAGCCACGGCAGCATTTATCCGGCGCCGGGGCTGCAAAACCGGCGCGGCTTCTTTACCATGGCCGCTTGCTGAAAATGAGCGGAAGCCGAATCTATGCCACAGTCCTACATCAAGCGCATCCTCGACGCGCGCGTCTATGACGTGGCCAGGGAAACCCCGGTTGACCGGGCGGAGTTGATGTCCCGGCGGCTGGGCAACCGGGTCTGGCTGAAACGCGAGGACCTGCAGCCGGTGTTTTCATTCAAGCTGCGCGGCGCCTACAACAAGATGCAAAAGCTCAGTCCGGAGCAGCGGGCCCGCGGCGTGGTGGCGGCCTCCGCCGGCAACCATGCCCAGGGCCTGGCCATGGCGGCGACCAGAATGAAGGTCAGGGCCACTATCGTCATGCCGCGCACCACGCCGCAAATCAAGGTCGACGCGGTGCGCGACCGGGGTGCCAGGGTTGTGTTGTGGGGCGATTCCTATGACGAGGCGGCCGCCCATGCCGCCGCGCTGGTCGAGGAGAAGGGCATGACCTATGTTCACCCCTTCGATGATCCCGATGTCATTGCCGGCCAGGGTACGGTGGGCATGGAAATCGTCCGCCAGCAGGAGCGGCCACTGGACGCGATTTTTGTTCCGGTGGGCGGCGGTGGCCTGCTTGCCGGCGTCGCCGCCTTCGTCAAGTATGTCTGGCCCGGGACCCGGGTTATCGGGGTGGAGCCGGAGGATGCCGCCTGCCTGCAGCTGGCGCTGGCGCGCGGCCGCCGGGCGGTGTTGCCGGAGGTGGGGCTGTTTGCCGACGGTTGCGCGGTTGCCCAGGTGGGCAAGGAGCCCTTCCGGGTTATCCGCGAACTGGTGGACGGGGTGATTACTGTCAGCAGCGATGAGATATGCGCCGCCATCAAGGATATATTCGAGGATACCCGCAGTATTGCCGAGCCCGCCGGGGCCTTGGCGCTGGCCGGGCTGAAGCTCTATGCCGAGCGCGAAAATGCCCGGGACCAGGACTTGCTGGCCATCGTCAGTGGCGCCAATACCAATTTCGACCGCCTGCGGTACATCTCCGAGCGCACTGAAATCGGCGAACAGCGGGAGGCGGTTATCTCGGTGACCATCCCGGAAAAACCCGGCAGCTTCCGGGTGTTCTGTAACGCCCTGGGCCGGCGCAATATCACCGAGTTCAACTACCGTTATGTCGACCCGGGCTCGGCGCAGGTATTCGTCGGCCTGTCAGTGGTGCCTGGCGGCGAGGACCTCGCCCGGCTGTTGCAGGCGCTCGAAAGCAAGGGCTATGAGGCCCGGGACCTGACCGACAACGAGGTCGCCAAGCTGCACGTGCGCTACATGGTCGGTGGCCATGCCCCGGCGGGCCTGGACCATGAGCGGGTCTACCGGGTGGAATTCCCCGAGCGTCCCGGGGCGCTGGCGAAGTTTCTCTCCGGTTTGGGGCAGAGCTGGAACATTTCCATGTTCCACTACCGCAATCACGGCGCCGCCTACGGCAGGATCCTTGCCGGCGTGCAGGTCCCGCCGGGGGAAAAGCGGGCTTTCGAGGGGGTGCTGGAAGAAATTGGCTACCGCCACTGGGACGAAACCGACAATCTCGCCTACGCCCTCTACCTGGGCCAGCGGGCGACTGAGCCGCGATTGCCATAAATGGGTCAGGAAAATGAAGTTTTTGTCCACCAGCTGTAGACATTTCCAGCTTTTGTGAAATAATCCCGAAAGTTAGCGGTTGTTTCCATCCAATAACAAGCCAGCGCAGGCGCTCGCAGAAGCGCAACGTTGGGGGAAACGGGACACGTACTTCATAAAAGAGTGGGAATATAGTGAAACGCAAGCCGGACCTTATGCTGATCCTGATGGCTGTTTTTGGCATGGGCGTATTGGTGACCCTGATGTTACCAATGGCCGCCAGTAACACGGTGGCGGCACCCGCGTCGGAGCTGCAGGCGGGCGTTATCATCGAGGACTGAGGTAGGCCTCAGGTGTGGCCCTGGCATTGATACAGGGCGCTTTCGGTGACGACGAAGTCCAGCGGCACGTCCCAGGGCTGGCTCGGCAGCGCTGGTAGCTGCTGGCAGTCGTATGCCAGCCCCATCTTGATCACATCAGCGGCACTCTCCAGTGCCCGGTCATAGAACCCGCCCCCCATGCCCAGCCGGTTGCCTCGCAGGTCCCAGGCGACCAGTGGCAGTAAAATGATGTCCAGTGCGCTGGCCGGCAACGACTTGCCGCCGGGCTCAGGAATGCCGAAGCGATTGTCGATCAGGGGCTGATCCGCTTCCCAGGCCGCGAAGCGCAGTGAACTGTCGGTCTGGATAATGGGGAGATAGGGTGTTTTGCCCGCGCGGCGCAGGTCCCTGACCAGCGGCGTGGGGTCGATTTCGCCGTCGTTGGCGTGGTACACGGCAATACGCCGGGCTCGCTGCCAGAGCGCCAGCGACGCCAGCTGGCGGGTGACCGCCTCCGCCGCCTGCTGCCGCTTGCTCGCTGGCAGGGCCCGCCTGCGGGAGCGCATGTCCCGGCGGATCACTGCTTTCGAGAGGGGCAGGTCTTCCATGGCTGTTAAAGATTCCCGGCGTACCGCTGACAGCGCTGCCCTTGAACCCGATGGTTCAAGGTGGAGGCACCTGCACTGCATAAGGCTTTCCGGTCATGCCGGACTTGCACACCAACAGCGACGAGACGCCCCCGGTTACAAATTTATCGGCTCGAGGACTGTCTGCCTGGCGCATACGCCAGGGATCCGGAGTTGATTATAACGAGGCCAGGCAACAAATTCGCCCTTGAATTTCCGCGGAAAGTGCGGCTGGGCTCAGCCGATTTCCAGCTGTCGCAGCTGGTAGAGCGCATCGTCGAGTTTGCGGTTAAGGCTCTCAACCGCGCCCGGCTCCGGCGCGGGCGCCGCGCCGTCGCTGTGTTCCGAGGCCTGCAGCAATTCATAGCTGATGTTGAGTGCGGCCATTACCGCGATGCGCTCCAGGCCGATGACCTTGCCGGTTTCACGGATGCTGCGCATTTGTTTGTCGAGGTACTTGGCCGATACCACCAGGTCTGATTCCTGCTCTTCCGGGCAGGCCACCTGGTAGTCCTTATCGAGAATCTTGACCGTGACAGTATTGGGTTGGTTCACCGGTTCACTCCATTGTGCGCAGGCGGTTTATCATGGCTTCTACTTTGGATCTCGCCAGTTCGTTCTTGTCGATGAGGTCCTGACGTTCCTGCTGCCAGCCGGCGTTTTCCGCCTTCAGCAGCTGGTTTTCCCTGTTCAGCTGGTTGCACAGTTCGATCAGCTGGTCGATCTTCTGGCTCAGGGCCTGCAGTTGCTTGTCCGCCATGGAGTTTTACTGGTGTTAGTCCTGTATGGACTTTACTATAAGGGCGGTTCCGATTGAGGTCAACGGAACAAAAGCAAAGAAAATCAAAGGCCTGCCAAGCATTTTTCGCTTGCTGTTGTAACTTTCCCCGGGACCACCGGGAACCACGCGTCAGGAAACCGCCATGTTTGACCCATTCACCGATGAAGTCGGAGTTTTTGACATCGATGAACTGGCCAATCACCTGCTGGAGCAGGGAGTGGACAGCTCACCCTCGCGCATCCACGGTTGCCTCAGCGGCCTGCTGGCCGCCGGGGCCCCGGCCGAGGCCGAGGCCGGACTGGCGCTGCTGGGCCAGGCCATGGATTTGCACCTGTATGGCGAACTGGCTGGCCAGCTTATGCAGCTTTACCAGGTATCCGCCGCGGCGCTGGAGGACGATGAGTTCGACTTCCACCCCCTGCTGCCGGACGATGACGTGGCAATCGAACTGCGTACCACCGCTGTGGCCGACTGGGTTAGCGGCTTTCTTGCCGGCTTTGCCCAGGTCAACCAGGCCCAGGTGTCCCAGGACAGCAGTGAGATTCTCAGGGACTTTGCCGCCATAGCCGAGGCCGCGGTGGATCAGGACGACGGCGAAGAGGAGCTGGAGAGCGCCTTCATGGAGATCGTCGAGTACCTGCGTTTCGCCGCACTTAATATTTTCATGGACAGCCGGGTCGAGCCCGGCGATTCGGGTCAGCCCTCCCTGCACTAGGTATGTTACTCTCCCGGTTTCCCGAATACAGCGGCAGCGGATGAAAATAAGCAACGCAGAGTACGCCCGTCGACGGCACAAGCTGATGGCCCTGATGGCGCCCAACAGCATTGCTATCATTCCCGCCGCCCAGGAGAAATTGCGCAGCCGGGATACCGAGTACCCTTTTCGCCAGGACAGCGATTTTTACTACCTCAGCGGGTTTCGCGAACCGCAGGCAGTGCTCGTGCTGATCCCCGGCCGCGAACATGGCGAGTTTGTGATGTTCTGCCGCGAGCGCGAGCCGGCGATGGAACTGTGGCACGGGAGCAGGGCGGGGCCGGATGGCGTCTGTGACCGCTTTGGCGCCGATGACGCTTTCCCGGTGAGCGACATCGACGAAATTCTTCCGGGCCTGATTGAGGGCCGTGACCGGGTGTACTATTCGATGGGCCGCAGCGCGGAGTTTGACCGCCAGATTATGGGCTGGGTCAACAGCATACGCAGCAAGGAGTCTACCGGCGCCTCACCGCCCGGCGAATTCACCGACCTTGACCATATGCTGCATGACCTGCGGCTGATCAAGAGCGCCGCCGAGCAAAAACTGATGCGCCGGGCCGGCGAGATTACTGCCGGCGCCCACCGTCATATCATGCAGCACTGCCGGCCAGGCATGTTCGAGTACGAGCTGGAGGGCGAGCTGCACCACCAGTTTGTCCGCGGCGGTGCCCGCCATCCGGCCTACCAGAGTATTGTCGGCAGTGGCGCCAACGGCTGCACCCTGCACTATGTGGAAAACAGCAGCAAACTGCGCGACGGCGACCTGGTGCTGGTGGATGCCGGTTGCGAGTTCGAGTACTACGCTGCCGACCTCACCCGCACCTTCCCGGTCAACGGCAAGTTCAGCGCCGAACAGCGCGCTGTTTATGACCTGGTGCTGGCCGCGCACGAGGCCGCGGTGGCCCAGATCCGTCCCGGCAACCACTGGAACCAGCCCCACGATGCCAGTGTACGGGTGATTACCGCCGGCCTGCTGGAACTGGGCCTGCTGGAGGGGGAACTGGACGAGCTGCTGGAGGCAAAGGCCTGCCAGCCCTTTTACATGCACCGGGTGGGCCACTGGCTGGGCCTCGATGTTCACGACGTGGGCGACTACCGGGTGGGCGACGAGTGGCGCCTGCTGGAGCCGGGCATGGTAATGACGGTGGAGCCGGGTATTTATATCGCCCCCGGGAATACGGATGTGGCGCGCAAATGGCGGGGCATTGGTGTGCGCATAGAGGACGACGTGCTGGTGACTGCCGAGGGCTGTGAGCTGTTGACCGCCGGCGCACCGCGCAGTGCTGAGGAGATCGAGGCCACCATGGCCGCCTGACCATGCGCCAGCAATACGACATCGTCATAGCCGGAGGCGGGATGGTGGGCATCAGCCTCGCTCTGTACCTGGCCAGGGTCCTGCCGGCGTCGGCCAGTATCGCGCTGGTGGAAGGCTTTCCCTTTCCCGAACCCAGGCCGGGTCACAAACCCGATTACCATCCCTCCTTCGACGCCCGCTCTACCGCGCTGAGCTACAGCAGCCGCCTGGTCTACCAGCGCCTGGAGTTGTGGCCGGAACTGCAGCAGTGGTTGTGCCCGATAGAGAGTATTCACGTATCCAACCGCGGCCGCTTCGGCAGCACCCTGATGCATGCCGGCGACCATGGCTGGGACGCGCTGGGCTATGTGGTGGAAAATGCCTGGCTGGGCGCCAGCCTGGCCCAGGCCCTGCACCGCCAGGGCCGGGTGGAGCTGATCAGCCCGGCAACGGTCACGGATGCCAGCCCCGCTGGCCAGCTGACCCGCCTGCACCTGCAGGGCGCTCCCGCCGCGGAACTGGAGGCCGGGCTGCTGGTGGTGGCCGACGGCGCCGCTTCCGGATTGCGGCGCCAACTGGGCCTGGGGGTCAGCGAAAAATCCTATCGGCAGCAGGCGCTGGTGGCCAATGTCGGTTTTGACCAGCCACACCGGGGCTGCGCCTTCGAGCGTTTCACGGACCGCGGGCCCCTGGCCTTGTTGCCCCTGCTGGGTGTTGCCGGCAGCGCCAATCGCAGTGGCCTGGTGTGGACGCTGGCGCCGGAGGAGGCGGAACACCTGCTGGCCTGCCCCGAGGCAGAATTCCTGCAGGCCCTGCAGCAGCGTTTCGGCTATCGCCTGGGTCGGCTGCAACAGGTAGGGCAGCGCCACGCCTACCCACTGTCGCTGGTAAAGTCCGATGAGCAGGTGCGCCAGGGGGTGGTGGTCATGGGCAATGCCGCCCATGCCCTGCATCCCGTGGCTGGCCAGGGCTTCAACCTGGCGCTGCGCGACGTGGCGGAACTGGCCGGGGTGTTGGCGGATGCCGGCGGGCGGGGCGAGCCCTACGGGTCTCTGGCGGTACTGCAGCGTTATGAGCGGCGCCAGCGGGCCGACCAGCAGCGAACAATTGAATTCAGCGACCGCCTGCCGGGGCTGTTCATGCTGGCGGACCCGGTCATTGGCCTGGTTCGTGACGCGGCGCTCTCGGGCCTGGATTTGCTGCCGTCGTTGAAACGCAATTTCATCAACCAGGCCGCGGGCGTGGCCGCCCTGGGGCGACAATGAGCGTGAGCAGCCAATACGATGTGGTGATTATCGGTGCCGGGATCGCCGGCACTGCGCTGGCGGCGGCTCTCGCCGGCAGCGGCCTGTCGCTGGCGCTGGTAGAGGCGCAACCCCTGCAGCGCAAGCCCCTGCCAGACGCCCGCGACGTGCACAGCTATGATGCCCGGGTCAGCGCCCTGACGCCCATCTCCATTGCTTTCCTGGACCGGTTGGGCGCCTGGGCAGGTGTCGCCGGCTACCGGCATTGCGCCTATTCCCATATGACGGTGTGGGACGCCGATGGCACCGGGCGTATCGAATTTGACCGCGCCGAGCTGGATGTGCCCGCCCTGGGTCATATTGTCGAAAACCGGGCCATTGTCGATGGCCTGCTGGCAGCGCTGGAGGGCGCCACGGATATCGCTGTCCACAGTCCGGACAGCCTGCAAAGCTGCCAGCGGGATGACGACGGAACGCTGGTGCTGGCACTGGAGAGCGGAGAGTGCCTGCGGGCCCGCCTGGTGGTGGGCGCCGACGGGGCCCTGTCGCGGGTGCGCCAGATGCTGGAGTTTCGCACCCGCGAGTGGGACTACGGCCACCGCGCCCTGGTGTGCACGGTACAGACCGCCCGGGAGCACCAGCACACCGCCTGGCAGCGCTTCCTGCCCACCGGGCCACTGGCGTTCCTGCCGCTGCCGGGCAAGCCCGGTGAGTCCTTCAGTTCTATCGTCTGGTCGCTGCAGGATGAGGTGGCCGAGGAGGTGCTGGCGCTCGCTGACGCGGACTTTTGCCTGCGCCTGGGTGTCGCCTTCGAGGAAACCCTGGGCCCGGTACTGGCAACCAGCCCCCGTTTTGCCTTTCCCCTGCGCCAGCGTCACGCGGTGGATTACATCCAGCCGGGGGTGGCGCTGGTGGCCGATGCCGCCCATACCATTCATCCCCTGGCGGGTCAGGGGATCAACCTGGGCCTGCTGGATGTGGCGGTGCTCGCCGAGGAGCTGCTGCGCGCCCATGAGCGTGGCCTGCAGCCGGGACGGATGGATGTGCTGTCCCGCTACCAGCGCCGGCGCAAGGGCGATAATCTGTTGATGATGGGCGCCATGGATGGTTTCAAGCGCCTGTTCGAGCAGCAGGCGCTGCCGGTGCGGTGGCTGCGTAACGCCGGGATGCGGGGCGTTGGCCGCATTGCACCGCTCAAGCAGCGGCTGATGCGCCAGGCCCTGGGGATCAGCTGAACCCCGCTGTATTGTTTTTCACCCGCTGCCCGTTAGAATGAGCCGCTCAGCTCTCTTCATCGATCCAACAGAGGACGCTCCATGAGCCAGACACCAAGCGAACTGAAATACGCCAGCAGCCACGAGTGGGCGCGCCTGGAAGAGGATGGCACCGTTACCGTGGGCATTTCGGATCATGCCCAGGATGCGCTGGGCGACGTGGTTTTCGTGGAGTTGCCGGAAGTGGGTATTACCCTGGCCGCCGGTGACGAGGCCGGCGTGGTGGAATCGGTGAAAGCCGCTTCCGACATCTACACGCCTGTCGGCGGCGAGGTCCTGGCGGTCAACGAGCAGCTCGACGATGAACCCGAGACGGTCAATGCCGATCCCTACAACGACGGCTGGATTTTCCGCATCCAGCCTGCGGACGCCAGCGAGCTGGACGCGCTGCTCAGCGCCGAAGACTACCAGAGCAAGTGTGACGAGGACGACTAGGGGCCTGTCCCCTCCCCGAGCACCCCGATGACAGCATTTGCCGACCTTTACCTGCGTAAGGGGGCCGAGCGCCGCCTGCGCGGCGGGCACCTGTGGGTCTATTCCAACGAGATTGACAGCAAGCGCCACCCGCTGGCGGGTTTACAGCCCGGGGACGTGGTGCGCGTGCGCGACGCCCAGGGGGGGCTGCTGGGCAGTGCCTACATGGAGCCGCAGGCGCTGATCTGCGCCCGGCTCTTCGCCCCGGGCGAGGCGCAGGGGCTGGACGGCGAGTTCTTCGGCCAGCGCCTGCAGGCTGCCCTCCAGGCCCGCGAGGCCGCCTTCGACAAACCCTTTTACCGCCTGGTATACGGTGACAGCGACCTGCTGCCCGGGGTGGTCATCGACCGCTTCGGCCCGCAACTGGTGGTGCAGCTCAACAACGCCGGCATTGAGCGCTACCGCGGGCCCCTGCTGCGGGCGCTGGAGGAGCTGCTGCAGCCGGAGGGTATCCTGCTGCGCGGGGACAGCCGGGCGCGCCGGGACAGCGGGCTGGCCGGGGAAGTCGAGGTGGTGTCGGGCCAGGTGCCTGAGCAGGTGCCGCTGGAGGAAAATGGCGTGCAGTTCCTGGCGCCGGTCTACAGCGGGCAGAAGACCGGCTGGTTCTACGATCACCGTATGTCCCGGGCGCGGCTGGCAGCCTGGGTTGGGGGCAGGTCGGTGCTCGATGTCTACAGCTATATCGGCGGTTGGGGCATCCAGGCGGCTGCCTTTGGCGCCAGCGAGGTCTGTTGTCTGGACAGCTCCGCCGCGGCCCTGGAGGGGGTGATGCGCAACGCGGCGCGCAATGGCCTGGAGGACAGGGTCGCGGTGCGCCAGGGCTCTGCCCCGGAAACCATGAAGCAGATGCTGGCCGAGGGTCAGGCCTTTGACGTGGTCATACTCGATCCTCCCGCCTTTATCCAGCGGCGCAGGGACCTGAAGAAAGGGATTGCGGCCTATCGGCGGATCAACGAGCTGGGGCTGCGGCTGCTGACTCCCGGTGGCCTGCTGGTCTCCGGGTCCTGTTCCATGCACCTGGGTCGCGCTGACCTGATGGCGGCGCTGCAGCAGGCGGCGGTGCGCGCCGGTTGCCAGCTGCGGGTGGTGGAGCAGGGCGCCCAGGGGCCCGATCACCCGGTGCACCCGGGCATTCCGGAGACTGAATACCTGAAAGCGGTATTCGCCCGCCGCGACTAGTCGCGCAGGGAAATCACCGGCCAGCCCGCTTCGCGGGCGCGCGCCAGCAGGGTCGGATCGGGGTCCACGGCAACGGGTTTATCCACCTGCTCCAGCAGTGGCAGGTCGTTGTGGGAGTCACTGTAGAAGTAGGCACCGGCGAGGGATATATCCCGCTCCCGCAGCCATTGCTCGAGCCTGACGACCTTGCCCTCGTGGTAGGACGGCGTACCCAGGGGTTCCCCGGTGTAGCGGCCGTTTACCTGCTGCGCTTCACAGGCGAGGATATCGTCAATGCCCAGGGCCGCGGCAATGGGCCGGGTGATGAACTCATTGGTAGCGGTAATGACCAGCAGGTGGTGGTTTCGCTCCCGGTGGCTGGCAATCAGCTGACGGGCCCTGGGCAGCATGATAGGCTCGATCTTGCTGGCCATGAAATCGCGGTGCCAGGCGGCCAGTACCTGCGGGTCCACGCCCCGGAGTGGCGCCAGGGCGAAGCGTAAATAGGCATCGATATCCAGGTTGCCGGATTTATAGTCCTCGTAGAACTGGTCGTTGCGGGCGGCGAAGGCCTCGCTGTCCACCAGGCCCCGCTCGCAGACGAATTCCCCCCACAGGTGGTCACTGTCACCACCGATGAGGGTGTTGTCCAGGTCAAAAATCGCCAGTGCCATGGCCGCCGCTCCGGGTAAAAGGGAGGCAGCATAGCGGCCTCGGCCGCCAGAGTAAATTTCTCAGGGACTCGAAAGTGTGGAACAATAACTGGCTACTTGGCTGGATATACCAATAAACGTGATCGATAAAGACGGCTTTCGACCCAACGTGGGCATAGTGCTGGCAAATGACCGGGGCCAGGTCCTGTGGGCCCGGCGCGTCGGCGGGCGGGATGCCTGGCAGTTTCCCCAGGGCGGCATTAACCGCGGGGAATCTCCGGAGCAGGCGCTTTATCGGGAACTGCAGGAGGAAGTCGGGCTGACGCCGGACGCGGTGGAAGTGCTGGGCGTGACCCGCGGCTGGCTGCGTTACCGCCTGCCCCGGCGCTTTGTCCGCAAGGGCCAGAAACCCGTGTGTATCGGCCAGAAGCAGAAGTGGTTTCTACTGCGCATGCTGGCCGATGACGATGCGGTGCGACTGGACCACAACGACAAGCCCGAATTCGATCACTGGCAGTGGGTGAGCTACTGGTATCCGCTGGGCCAGGTGATTGCTTTCAAGCGCGAGGTATACCGCCGGGCGATGAAAGAGCTGGCGCTCCCTCTGGGGCGCCACACCGAACAACAGGTTGAGGGATAAGTCCACCGATGCTGCACGTGCTGCGCCAGATAGTCCAGGAGGTCAACTCCGCCAGCAGTCTGGAAGAGGCACTGGGGATTATTGTCAGCCGGGTGCGTGTCGCCATGGGTACGGAGGTGTGCAGCGTCTACCTGCGGGAAGAAGACGGCGACCGCTTTGTATTCAGCGCCACCGAGGGTCTCAACAAGGATCAGGTAGGTATTGCCAGCCTGGCGCGGGGTGAGGGACTGGTGGGCACAGTGGCGGAGCGGGAAGAGCCGCTGAACCTGGAAAACGCCGAAAACCACCCCAACTTCCGCTTCTTTCCCGACCTGGGAGAGGAGCATTTCAACGCTTTTCTCGGCGTGCCCATTATTCACCAGCGGGCAGTGCTCGGGGTGCTGGTGGTGCAGCAGGCGGACCACCGCCGCTTCGACGAGGGCGAGGAAGCTTTCCTGGTCACCATGTCGGCGCAGCTGGCGGCGGTCATTGCCCACGCCCGGGTTACCGGTGCGGTGGGTTCCGACGAGGTGGCGGCCGGCGCGCCGACCAAGATTGGCGGTGTTCCCGGTGCGCCGGGCATTGCCATAGGGACGGCGGTCGTTGTGTCGCCCATCGCCGACCTCTATGCCGTACCGCAGAAACTGGTGGAAAATCGCCGGGAGGAGCTCAAGGCTTTCCGCTATGCCCTGGGCAGGGTGCGGGAGGATATCCGCGGTGTGGCTGAGAACCTTGGCGGCGAACTGAGCCCGGAAGACCATGCCCTGTTCGACGTTTACCTGGGGATTCTCGACGACTCCTCCATCGGCCGGGAAGTGGTCGGCCTGATCAGGGAGGGCCACTGGGCCCAGGGCGCCCTGAGCAGGGTCATGATCGAGCATATCCGTCACTTTGAGCGCATGGAGCACAGCTACCTGAAAGAGCGCGCGGTGGATGTACGCGACCTTGGCACCCGGGTGCTGGCCTACCTGCAGGCGGAGAGCCGGGAGGAGCAGGTGTTCCCGGACCAGACGGTGTTGGTGAGCGAGGAGCTCACCGCTTCCTCGCTGGGCGAGATCCCGCGGGAAAAGCTGGCGGGCCTGATTTCCGTGCGCGGCTCGGGCAACTCCCATGTCGCCATTCTCGCCCGGGCGATGGGCGTGCCGACGGTAATGGGGGCGGTAGACCTGCCCTACACCAAGTTGCAGGGCCGCAGCGTGGCTATTGATGGCTACAACGGGACGGTGCATCTCAATCCACCGCCCGAGGTGCTGTCACGGTTTGAGGCGATCCTGGATTCGGACCGGGAGCTGAGCCGGGATCTGGAGTCGCTGAGGGACCAGCCCTGTGTAACCCAGGATGGCCACCGCATGCCCCTGTGGGTCAATACCGGGCTGATGGCCGATGTGTCCCGCTCGCTGGAACACGGCGCCGAGGGGGTGGGCCTGTATCGCACCGAGGTGCCGTTCCTGCTGCGCGAGCGCTTCCCCTCCGAAGAGGAGCAGCGGCAAATCTATCGCAGCCAGCTGGAGGCTTTTGCCCCCCGCCCGGTCACCATGCGCACCCTGGACATTGGCGGCGACAAGGCCCTGCCCTATTTTCCCATCGAGGAGGACAATCCGTTCCTGGGCTGGCGGGGTATCCGCGTCACCCTGGACCACCCGGAGATTTTCCTCTCCCAGGTGCGGGCGATGCTCAAGGCCAACGCCGGCCTCGGCAACCTGCGCATCATGCTGCCGATGATTTCCAGTGTCAGCGAGCTGGACGAGGCGCTGGAACTCATCCACCGCAGCCATCGCGAGCTGATCCAGGAAGGGGTCGATACCCCGCTGCCCCGCATCGGGGTGATGGTGGAGGTGCCCTCGGCCGTATACCAGGCGCGAGCCCTGGCCCGCCGGGTCGACTTCCTGTCGGTGGGCTCCAATGACCTGACCCAGTACCTGTTGGCGGTGGACCGCAACAATGCCCGGGTCGCCGACCTCTATCACTCGCTGCACCCGGCGGTGCTTGGGGCCCTGCAGCAGGTGGCGGTTGCGGCGCGTAGCGAGGGCAAGAAGGTGGGTATCTGCGGTGAGCTGGCCGGGGATCCCGAGGGCGCGGTACTGTTGCTGGCCATGGGCTACGATATGCTGTCGATGAACGCCACCAGTCTGCCCAAGGTGAAAAAAGCCTTGCGCAATGTGAGTCTGGCCGAGGCCCGGGGCTTACTGGAAGAAGTCATGCAGCACGAAGACCCCGGTGCCATTCACGCCCGTATGGAGTGTTTCCTGGCAGAACACGGCATGGAAAAATTCATTCACAGTCCGGTTGCGTAGCCAGCTCCAGTTCCACCGCACCCTTTGTCCCGCCGTCGGCGCCGATGGTCTGTTCCCGCCAGTGGAAAGTGCCTGTCGCGTCGCGCCAGCAGGTGGTGGTTGCCCGGGTGCCGTAGCGCGGGTTGACGATAAACTGGGCCGATAACAGCTGGGCCATCTCGCCATTGAGGCCCTGCAGATCCAGCTGTTCCCGGCTGGCCAACTGGCGGTCCGTCACCACCGTGGCCAGCCGCTCGTGATCGATGTCCCTGGCCGCCAGCACCCCGGTGAGCGCCTGCTTGCCGCGCTCCACCTTGGGCCAGGGCGTATCCAGCAATGCATTGCTGAGGCCGTAGATACCCGGCGCCAGCGGCCGGGGCGTGGCGGCGGGCCCCGTCGCGCTATTGCTGAAGTACCACAACTCGTCACCCGCTCCCAGCAGCAGGTTAAAGCCGGCGTAATCGCCCGCCGCCGCCTGCAGTTCGCCGAGAAAGTCCTGCGGGCTGGCATCGCCGAGCAGGAAACGGGTGGTCAGCTCGCCCCGGGAGCGCGGTGCGGCGACCGTTCGCGCAGGGTCGCGAAAGTTGGTGATGGCGGCAAAGCGTCCATTGCGATGGATGCCCATCCAGGTGCCGCCGGCCTGCAGGTCGCGGCCGGCCAGTAGCCCCGGGTGATCCTGCCACAGTTGTGCCGGGGCCGTGGGCCGGTCGTGGAACTCATCGCGATTGGCGGCGACTACCAGCGGGTAGTCGTCACTGGCCCGGTGGGCAAATAAAATCAGGCACATACGGGGTCGCTTGTCCTTCTGTGGGCGAAACAATTGTGAATCCGATACGCGTGCATAATAATACGCGCTTATTCCGATGGTTGTTCCATGCTCCCTTATCCCGAAATAGATCCTGTCGCCGTTGCCTTCGGGCCGCTTAAAATTCACTGGTACGGTCTTGCCTACCTCACCGGCATTGCTGCCGGCTGGTGGCTGGCGGTCAGGCGCTCGGCCCGCTCCTGGACCCCGGTGAGCCGGGAACAGGTGGACGATCTTACCTTTTACGTGGCCCTTGGGGTGGTGCTGGGCGGCCGTGTCGGTTACACCTTCCTCTACGGCGGCCAGCGACTGATCGATGATCCTGCCTGGGCCCTGCGGGTGTGGGAGGGCGGCATGTCCTTCCACGGCGGCTTGCTGGGGGTGCTGTTGGCGATGTATATCTTCGGCCGCAAGCAGCAAATACCCTTCTGGCGACTGGTGGACTTTATTGCGCCTTTCGTGCCTATCGGTCTGGGGCTGGGCCGACTGGGCAACTTCATCGGCCAGGAGTTATGGGGCAAGCCCACCGAAGTGCCCTGGGGCATGGTGTTCCCGGCGGACGCCCTGCAACTGGCTCGCCACCCCTCCCAGCTCTACGAGTTCGCGCTCGAGGGTGTGCTGTTGTTTATCGTGCTGATCTGGTTTTCCGCCAGACCCAGGCCGACCTATGCGGTTTCCGGGGTATTCGCCGTGGGTTATGGCTGCGCCCGGTTTTTCGTCGAATTTTTCCGTGAGCCGGACGCCCATATCGGCTACGAAGCCTTTGGCTGGCTGACTCGCGGCCAGATACTGAGTGTGCCGCTGATTGCGGTTGGGCTGGCGCTGCTGTTTTACGCCTACGGCAAGCCGTCGGGCGCGCCGCAGTCTGCTACTGGGAAAAACAAATGAAGCAATACCTCGACCTGCTGCAGGATATTCTGGATAACGGCGTCAGCAAGGGCGATCGCACCGGCACCGGCACCCTGTCGGTGTTCGGCCGACAGTACCGGCATGACCTGGCCGACGGCTTTCCGCTGCTGACCACCAAGAAGCTGCACCTGAAAAGCATCATCAATGAACTGATCTGGTTCCTCAACGGCGACACCAATACCGCCTGGCTCAAGGACAACGGTGTTTCCATCTGGGATGAGTGGGCCACGGAGAGCGGCGACCTGGGGCCGATCTACGGTGCCCAGTGGACGGCCTGGCCGACCCGGGGCGGCGCCATCAACCAGATCGACTACGTGGTGGACTGCCTGCGCAGTAACCCGGACAGCCGGCGGATACTGTTTCACGGCTGGAACGTCGAGTACCTGCCGGATGAAAAAATCAGCCCCCAGGAGAATGTAAAAGCGGGCCGCATGGCGCTGCCCCCCTGTCATCTGCTGTACCAGTTCTATGTCGCCGGTGGCAGGCTCTCCGCCCAGTTGTACATCCGTTCCAGTGACTCCTTCCTGGGCCTGCCCTACAACACCGCCAGCCTGGCGGTGCTGACCATGATGCTGGCCCAGCAATGCGACCTCGAGCCCGGGGAAATCATTATCACCACGGGCGACTCCCACCTCTACAGCAATCATCTCGAGCAGGTGCGCGAGCAGTTGTCACGGGAGCCGCGAGCATTGCCCCGGTTGCGAATCCGGCGGCGGCCCGCGAGCATATACGATTACCGCTTCGAGGACTTCGAACTGCTCGACTACAATCCCCACGGGCACATCGCCGCCCCGGTGGCGGTGTGAGCGGCGACAGGTGAAACTGGCCGTCATTGTCGCCGCCGCGGAAAACGGGGTTATCGGCAGAAACAACGCCCTGCCCTGGCACCTGCCGGAGGACTTGCGCTACTTCAAGCGCGTCACCATGGGCAAGCCGATCGTCATGGGGCGCAAAACCTTCGAGTCTATCGGCCGGCCGCTACCGGGGCGGACCAATATCGTGATTACCCGCCAGGCACACTGGCACGCCGAAGGTGTCAGGGTGGCGCACAGTCTTGACGAGGCGCTGGCCATGGCCGGGGACATTGCCATTAGCGATGGCGCCACCGAGCTGATGGTGATCGGCGGCGCCGAGATATACCGGGCAGCCCTGCCTAGGGCTGATCGCCTCTACTTCACCGAGGTGCACGGCGAGGTGGAGGGCGATGCGCTGTTGCCCGACATCGACTGGTCGGCCTGGACCGAGCTGTCGCGGGAGCGTTTTGGCGCCAGCGGGGCCAATCCCTACCCCTACAGTTTTTTGGTGTTTGAGCGTCAATGATGCAATGCTTGCGGCAACTTGCCGCACTGTTACCGTCGCCTGCCCATGCGACCAAAACTGTTACCTAACTACCCAAACGGTGTCGATCGGCACCCGGGGCAACGACTAAAATTGAAAAACCGATCCCAAATGGTTTAAATTCGCACCCTCGGTTTACCGACTCTGGTTTTTCCACTATATAAATGGTGCCGATACCGGTTTTATCAGAGCCGATTTCTTTTGTTGGACACAGGAAACACGATTCCCATGACTATGCATCGATTGAAAAATGCCCTGGTCGCTGCGCTCGTCTCCGCAGGTACCCTGGTGGGTGCGGCGGCTGCAGTGCAGGCCAGTACGCTGGACTCCATCCTCGCGGTTGGAGAGGCCAAGAACGACGCGGCGCGCAAGTCCCAGGCCAAGATTGACCGGCTGGCGGATGAGACCCGCGATCTGCTGAATGACTACAAGACGGTCAACAAGCAGATCGATGGCCTCAAGGTGTATAACGCCCGCCTGCAACGCCAGATCGACAACCAGATGAAGCGAGTGGGCGAGATCGACGAGTCTATCTCCCAGGTCACCATCATCCAGCGGCAGATGACTCCGCTGGTGATCCGCATGATCGATGGTCTTGAGCAGTTCGTAGAGCTCGATGTGCCGTTTGAGAAGGATGAGCGGATGGAGCGGGTTGAGTTCCTGCGTTCCAATATCGACCGGGCGGACGTCAGTGTCGCGGAGAAGTTCCGCGGTGTGCTCGAGGCTTACAACATCGAGCTGCAATATGGCCGCGGTATCGACACTTACCGTGGCACCATCGACATGAACGGTTCCTCCCGTGATGTCGACTTTCTGCGCATAGGCCGCATCGCCCTGTTGTACCAGACAACCGACGGTGCGATGTCCGGCGCCTGGGATGGCAGCACCAACGCATGGGTTGACCTGCCTGCGGGCGAATACGACGCGGCCATCCGCAAGGGCATTCGAATTGCGAAGAAGCAGGCCACCATTGAATTGTTGAACATGCCAGTTTCGGCTCCGGAGGCCAACTGATGAGCGTTAAAATAGTAAAAGCCGCCGCGATGGTTTTGTGCGGCGCACTCACACTCTCTACGGGCTCCGCGCTGGCGCAGGAAGCCAGGTCCCTGGACGAGCTGCTGCAGTTCGTCAAGCAGGGCCAGACAGCCGAGGCCAAGGAAAACCGGGCGCGCGAGCAGCGTTTCGCCCAGGACAAGGCCAACCAGGCCGCCGAGCTGAAGCGCGCGGAAGAAGAGCGTGCCAGGCAGGAACAGCTCAGCGCCGAGCTGGAAGCGGCGTTCGAGGAAAACGAACTGCTGATTGCCGCCAAGCAAAAGCAGTTGCAGGAGAAGCTGGGTACGCTGTCTGAGCTGTTCGGTCACCTGACCTCTGCCTCCGGTGACCTCGCCTCCAATATCGAGGTGTCGCTGGTATCCGCCCAGTACCCTGACCGCGAGCAGTTCCTGAAGGACCTGATCGCCAAAATGAGCGGTTCCGACACTCTGCCCAGCATCGAGGAAATCGAGCGGGTGTGGTTTGAGCTGCTGCGGGAAATTCGCGAAACCGGTGTGGTGACCAAGTTCAACGCCGAGGTTTCATCGCCGGCGGGTGAGCGTGCCGAGCGCGAAGTCATGCGCGTGGGTGCGTTCAATATTGTCGACGCCAACGGCAACTACCTGGCCTACAACGACGGCAACCTGAGCGAGCTGCCGCGCCAGCCCAGCGGTCCCTACACCGGTTGGGCTGCCGACCTGGCCTCCGCCAGCAGCGGTCTGCACAAGTTTGGTGTCGATCCCACCGGCCCGACCGGCGGTTCCTTCCTGGCGGCGATCATCGATACGCCCAATCTGGAAGAGCGCTGGCACCAGGGCGGTTACGTGGGTTACGCGATTACCGCGGTGGGTGCCTTTGCCTTCCTGCTGGCGATCTATCGACTGTTTGTGCTGACCATTGTCGGCAGCAAGGTCAATGCCCAGCTGAAGAGCGACAAGGCCAACGACAACAACCCGCTGGGCCGCGTCCTCAAGATTCACGAGGACAATCCCACCATGGACACCGAAACCCTGGAGCTCAAACTGCACGAGGGTGTGCTGCAGGAAACTCCGAAGCTGGAAAGTGGTCTTACCCTGTTGAAGATCATCGCGGCGGTGGCTCCCCTGATGGGTCTGCTGGGTACGGTGACCGGTATGATTATCACCTTCCAGGCTATTACCATTTTCGGTGCTGGCGATCCCAAGGCGATGGCCGGTGGTATCTCCGGTGCATTGATCACAACCGTACTGGGTCTGTTGGTGGCGATTCCCACCGTGCTGCTGCATACCGTGGTCAATGGTCGCGCCCAGCGCATCATCCACATTCTTGACGAGCAGACCACCGGGATGATTGCAGAGCATACTGAAGCCAATCTGAGGTCTTGATATGGGCGGTTTTATCGAGGTGCTCCTCGGTTTCATGGACAAGGGTGGCGACGTCCTGTGGTTGATCGCCCTCCTGCTGTTCGTGATGTGGACCCTGATTTTTGAACGAGTCTGGTATCTGCAGTTCGGCTGGAAGAAGGATGTCGCGCAGGTTATCAGCAAGTGGGAAGGGCGCGCCGAGCGCAAGTCCTGGGAGGCCGAGCAGATCCGTACCATGCTGGTTTCCCAGGCGCGCATGCAGATCAATCGCAACCTGCCCGTGATCAAGACCCTGGTCGCCCTGTGTCCGCTGCTCGGTCTTCTGGGCACGGTGACGGGGATGATCGAGGTATTCAACATCATGGCGGTGACCGGCGGCGGTGACGCCAAGTCGATGGCTGGCGGTGTCCAGCAGGCAACTATTCCGACCATGGCGGGTATGGTGGCTGCACTGTCCGGCGTTTTTGCCAATACCTATGTGACCAGGATCGCCCAGCGGGAAAGTGTATTCCTGCGCGACAACCTGACCACGGATCACTAACAGAGCCAAGTTGATGCGAAAGAGTAACCGAGAAGCCGACGCCGATGAGGCCGAGATCGACCTGACACCCATGCTTGACGTGGTGTTCATCATGCTGATCTTCTTTATCGTCGTCGCTTCCTTCCTGAAGGAAGCCGGGATCGAGATGAACCGGCCCGACAGCAACCAGAACCCCCCGGAATCTGACGCTACCAGTATTTCGGTAACGATTACCGGGGACAACCAGATTTGGATGGAGAATCGCCGCATTGATATCCGGGCGGTTCGGGCCAACATCGCCCGCCTGCTGGCGGAAGACCCGGAGCAGTCTTTCACTGTGAAAACAGAGCCGGGCGCCACCGCGGGTACGCTGCTGGAAGTGGGCGACGCCGCCCGCGAGGCTGGCGTCAAACAGGTTAATTGGCCAGCGGAGGAAAAGAAGTGAGCAGGCGGAGTTTGGATGCTGGTCGAGCAGGCGCGGACGGCGGCGGCGGAGAGGGTGAAATTGACCTGACTCCGATGCTGGACGTCGTGTTCATCATGCTCATCTTTTTTATCGTGACCTCGTCTTTCGTGAAAGAGCCAGGTATCGATATCCTCAAGGCGGAGGCGGTTACCACCAACCCCTGCGAGCGCGGGACGATTATCTTTGCTGTTAACGCGATGGGCGACATTTACTACGACAAGAAGCAGATTCCGCTGGAACGAGCCTATTGGCTTGCCGAGGCGGCCAAGAAAGAGGCTCCCAGGGCGAACTTTGTCGTTCAGGCCGACGTTGATGCGCCGACCTCGGCGTTGAGCGAATTGCTGGCAGCGATTAAACCGTTAATGGACGCGCCGCTGTGTGCTTCTACCGACGAAGCGGGCTAGGGCAGGGGTGATTGTAAAGTGAGATTAGTTTTTTCAGTGTTGCTCGCTATTCCCGTAGTGGTGGGCCTGTTTTTTGTAATGCATAGTCTGATCGACCGCGAGTTTGAAAACCCCGAGGTGAAAAATCAGAAGATTGCGGATCTGGTGCAGCCGGAGGAAGACATCCAGCTGGAAAAAACCACCAGAAAGCCGGAGAAGGTGGAAGACCCCGAGGAACCGCCGCCGGAAATGGACATGGCCCAGATCGATCTGAATATGGACACCAACATCGATAATGTGGCCCCCACGGCCAGCATTGACGTCAGCATTTCGACCAGTGGCATGTCTTCTGGCGATGGTGAGTACCTGCCTATCGTCAAGGTGGCGCCGATTTATCCGCGCCGGGCGCAAACCCGCGGTATCACCGGTTATTGCATCGTCGAGTATACGGTGACCACCTCCGGCGCTATTCGCGACCCGGTTGCGGTGGATTGCCAACCCTCGGGCGTATTCGAGAGCGCCTCGGTCAAGGCGGCTGAGAAGTTCAAGTACAAGCCGCGCGTGGTGGATGGCGAGGCCATTGAGGTGGCCGGCGTGCAGAACAAGTTCACCTACGAGCTGGAACAGTAACAAGGCGTAGCTGTTATGAAATTGTTGAATCACAAAACCTGGTCCCGAGCCGCGCTGCTGGCAGTGCCGGTGCTGGTGTCACAGGTCGCCGTCACCCAGTTACAGCGTGATGCCGGCGTTGCCGTCTTTGCCAGCGCCATTGCCCAGGAAGAGGCGGACCAGCGGGAGACCCGGCGCACTCCTGCCCTGCGTAACAAGGTATACGAGAAGCTGGCCGAAGCACAGGCAGCGGCCGAAGCCAAGGACCTGGCTGGCGCGCAGAAGATCCTCGACGGCATGATTGCCGCTGGAGGCCAGAAGGCCCTGAACAGCTACGAGCTGGCCAACGTCTACAACCTCTACGCGTTTATCTACTATTCCCGCGAAGATTACAGGAATGCGCTGGAGGCCTACGAGAACGTGGTCTCCCAGCCCGACATTCCGCTGGCGATGGAGATCAACACCCGCTTCACCATTGCCCAGCTGTATTTTGTCCAGGAAGACTGGAAGCGCGGCATCGACGCACTGCTCAAGTGGTTCGAGATGACCGATAGCCCGAACGCCAACGCCTACGTGCTGCTGGCACAGGGTTACTACCAGCTGAAGGACTATGACAAGGCGCTGTTCAATGTCGAAAAAGCCATCTCCATGTACAACGAGAAGGACAAACTGCCCAAGGAACAGTGGTATAACCTGGCTCGTTTCCTGTACTTCGAGAAAAACGATATCAAGAAAACCGTTGAGGTGCTGGAAATCCTGCTGACCCACTACCCCAAAAAGCAGTACTGGGTGCAGCTCTCGCATATGTATGGTGAGCAGAAGAAAGAGACCGAGCAGCTGTCGGCGATGGAGACTGCCTACGTTCAGGACATGCTCGACAAGGGTACAGAGCAGGTCACCATGGCCTACCTGTACCTGCAGGGTGAGGTGCCTTACAAGGCCGCCAAGGTCATGGACAAGGGCCTGAATAACGGCTCAATAGACGACACCTCCAAGAACTGGGAAATTGCCGGTAGCGCCTGGCGCCAGGCCCGGGAAGTGAAAAAGTCCATTCCGGCGATGGAGAAAGCCGCGGCCAAGGCAGACGACGGTGAGCTTTACGCCCGCCTGGGCAATATCTATCTCGATGGCGACGAGAACCAGAAGGCCATTACCGCGATCAACAAGGGCCTGTCCCGCGGCGGAATTAAACGGCCGGACAATGCTCGCCTGGTGTTGGGTATGGCCTACTTCAACGTCAAGGAATACGACAAGGCGCGGGAAGCGTTCAAGGCCGCCGGCCGTGATCAGCGCTCGGCCAAGTATGCCGAGCAGTGGATCAAGTACATGGATTCCGAGCTGGAGCGCCAGCGCAGCCTGGCTGACGGCTGATAGTCGATCCTGCATTGGCCCGCACAGCGGGCCAGTGAGCATAAAAAAAGGAGCCAGACGGCTCCTTTTTTGTATCCGCCGTAAAATTACAGCGCGATTACGTTTTCCGCCTGGGGGCCTTTCTGGCCATCAGTAACGTCAAACTGGACTTTCTGGCCATCGGCCAGGGTACGGAAACCGTCGCCCTTGATGGCGCTGAAGTGAACGAAAACATCGGGGCCGTCCTCGCGCTCGATGAAGCCGAAGCCCTTGCTCTCGTTAAACCATTTAACGGTTCCGGTTGTTGAAGACATATCTTTTACCTGTATTGCTTGCCACTCCCACGGGGTGTGGCGGTTTATCTAAGTGTATATGGTTGACGTACCGAGGAACTTTTGGGGAACTTCGACCGCTATCCAAATCCGGCTGAACGCTCAGCCTCTTTGAGTGTAACACCAGTTGCCGAACCTTGCCGTTTTTTTCAAGCCGGGTTATTTGGCAATAATGCCGGTAAATCCACCCGCCGGGGAAAGCTTCAGCCTTGTTTCATCTTGCCGGGGCAAGGTATACCCTTTGCTCCTTGGCAATCGGTGTGGATACAGGCGTGCGCATACTGCTGGTGGAAGACGATTTGCAGCTGGGGGAATCGCTGGAGGCGGCCCTGCGTCTGGAACAATACGCCGTGGACTGGTTGCGCAGTGGCGAGCCGGTGCGTGCGACGCTGGGGGCGACCCCCTACGACCTGCTGGTTCTGGACCTTGGCCTGCCCGGGGTGCCTGGATTCCAGGTGCTGAGGCAGCTGCGCGCCGACAAGCACGACCTGCCGGTGCTGCTGCTCACCGCGCGCAACACCCTGGCCGACAAGGTGGACGGACTGGATTCCGGCGCCGACGACTATCTCACCAAGCCCTTCGAGATGGATGAGCTCTTTGCCCGCATCCGCACCCTGTTGCGGCGCACCGGTGAGCGTCCCAGCCAGCAGCTGGAGGCCGGGGGGATTGCAGTCAACCCGGTTGACCGGGTGGTTCGCTTCCAGGGTGCGGTGCTGGACCTGACCGCCAGGGAGTACGCCATTCTGGAAATCCTCGTGCGCAACAGCGGGCGCTTCGTGTCCCGGGCCCGGCTGGAGGAAGGCATTTACAGCTGGGGCGAGGAAGTGGGCTCCAATACCGTTGAGGTCTATATTTCCCGGCTGCGCAAGCGCTTCGGCAGTGACTGTATAGAGACCATGCGCGGTGTTGGGTACCGCATTGCGCAATGAGGCTGTCGCTGCAACAACGCCTGACCTGGATTCTCCTGTCCCTGACCCTGTTTGCCTGGATCGGCTCGGCGGTGGTGACCTATGTCTACGCCAACCGGGTGCTGCTGGGGCAGGTAGACCGGCAGCTGGGGCAGTACGCCGACCTCGTCAACTATATTACCCGTGTCTTCGAGCGCCAGCTGGCCGAGGGTCAGCCGCTGTACGAGGCCTGGAGCGGTCATGACTATGACCAGGCGCACCTGCAGCCCATTGTCATCGAGACGCCGGTAAGCACCGGCCTGGCGCCGGCGATCAATGTGTGGGAGCAGCAGAATCGCATCGCCGTGCTGGCGGGCTCGCCTTTGTTCGAGCGACCGACCCGCGAGGGGCTCAGCAACCGGGAGCTCGCCGGCGGTGGTGGCCAGTGGCGGCTGTTGAGCATGAGAGACGAGAGTACCGGGCTCTGGGTGCAGGTGGGTATTGAACTGGGTGCGGCCCGGCAGGATATGATTGCCACCCTGGGGCGGGCCTTCCTGCCGCTGCTGATCGTGGTGCCGCTGACGATCGCGGTGCTTTACCTGGGTGTGGCCAGGGGCCTGCGCCCGCTGAAGAATCTCGCGTCGCAAATCTCCAGCCGTAAACCCGGCCTGCTCGATCCGGTAGCCACTGCCGATGTTCCCTCCGAACTGGACAGCGTGGTATCGGCGTTGAACAGCCTGCTCGCCAGGCTTGCCGCGGCGATGGAAAGCGAGCAGCGTTTTACCGCCAACGCGGCCCACGAATTATTGACTCCGCTGGCGGCCATCAAGACCGAGGTGCAGCTGTGCCAGCGGCAGCTGGGCGAGGAGCCCGCGGCGGCCATGCTGACCCGTATTACCCAGCGAGTAGACCGCGCGGCGCACACGGTCGAGCAGTTGCTGACCCTGGCCAGGCTGGATCCGGAGGCACCGCTTGACCGCGCCCCCCTGGAGCTGCGTGCTCTGCTGACCGAGGCGCTGGCCGATACCGCCCACCTGGCGGCGGACAAGCAGTTGACCGTGGCGCTGGAAGAGGGCCCGGCGATACAGCTGGAGGGCAATGCCGAGGCCCTGGCGATCATGTTGCGCAACCTGCTGGTCAATGCCTTCAAATACAGTGGCGGTCGGGACGAAGTGAGCATAGCCCTGCGCCAGCAAGGGCCAGAGATCGTTCTCGAGGTCTGTAACGACTGTGAACCCCTGTCAGCGGCGGAACATGCCCAGCTGGGCAGGCGTTTTTACCGCGTGCCGGGCAGCGCCGGACAGGGGGCGGGCCTGGGCCTGTCTATAGTCGCCCGCATTGCCCTGTTACACGGAGCCCGCGTAGCCACCGGGCCGGGTGAGGGCGGCAGGGGTTTCTGTGCCCGGGTAAACTTCCCTCAGCCCGCTTGAAGCGGCGCGTGGGCGGCACCGATGAGCCCCGGATTATCAGCGCTGATCACGTTTACCGGAATTGCCTCCAGGTGCTCCCGCATTGCCCCCTTGGCCTGGAAGCGCGCCAGGAAGGTACTGCGCTGCAGGAAGTCGATCATGCGGGGCACGATGCCGCCGGCGATGAACAGGCCGCCGTAAGCGCCGTTGGCGAGCACAAAGTCGCCGCAGGCTGAGCCCAGCAGGGAGCAGAAGGTATCCAGGGCCAGTACACAGTGTTCGTCGCTGCCCTGCAGCGCCCTGGTCGAGACATCCGCCGGTTCCAGGGACCGGGGGCAGGCACCGTGGATGCTGGCGATGCAGTTGTAGAGCCGCACCAGACCGATGCCCGAGACCAGCAGCTCGGCGTAAATATCGCCGTGGCGGGGCAGCAGTGCCCTGAAAATTTCCAGCTCAAGCTCATTGCCGGGAGAGAGGCCGGCGTGACCGGGTTCGGCGTCCGCCGCGTAGGGGACACCCGCGAACTGGCGCAGGGTGGCTCCGCCCAGGCCGGTACCGGGGCCGACGGTGGCGAGGATATCGTTCCGTGTTTCCTGCCCGGCGTGAATCAGGTGCAGGTCGGAAGGGCTCAGGTGGGGCAGTGCGTGGGCATTGGCCTGGAAGTCATTGAGCCAGCCCACCCGGGTGAAGCCGAATTCCCTGGCCATTGCCCGCCGGGAAAATGACCAGCCGATATTGACCATGGTCACCTGGTCGCCAGCGGGCGGGGCCGCGGCGGCAATACAGGCCGCCGTCGGCCAGGTTTCATCCAGTTGCTGGCGCCAGTGGTCGATGATGTCGCTGAGGTCGCGGTAATCGCGATTGTGGAAGCCGGTCACTGCCCTGAATTCGCGCTGCTGTTCATCGTACAGGGCAATACGGGTGTTGGTGCCGCCCACATCGGCGACCAGGCGAGTTGCTGCAGGCATTTACTGTACCGGTAAAATCTTGATGATATTGGTTGATCCAGACCGCCCCATGATGGTGCCCTTGGTCAACAGGATGGCGTCCCCCCGCTGCAGGTAACCGCCGTCCTTGAGGAACTCGATAGCCTGGGCGTCGAGCTGGTCGGGGTCAAACACGCTGGCATCGAAAAACAGCGGTATGACCCCGCGGCACAGGCACAGCTTTTGCAGCGTTTCCGCGTTGCTGCTCAGGCCGAAAATAGGCAGGCCCGAGCTGAGCCGGGACATCAGCAGCGGCGTGTTGCCGCTTTCGGTCAGGCAGGCGATGCCGCGCACATCGCTGTAGTGATTGGCGGCATAAATAGCCGACATGGCGATGGTTTCCTGGGGCGAGGAAAACTCCCGGTCCAGCCGGTAGCGCGAGGTGCGGGCCACCGCCTGGCGTTCTGCCCCCAGGGCCGCGTCGGCCATGGCTGTCACCACCTCCACCGGGTATTTTCCCACCGCCGTCTCGGCCGACAACATCACCGCATCAGTGCCATCGAGCACCGCGTTGGCCACGTCGAACACTTCCGCCCGGGTCGGCATCGAGTTGTCGATCATCGACTCCATCATCTGGGTGGCGGTAATGACCACCCGGTCCATTTGCCGGGCGCGGGAAATCAGCTCTTTCTGGATGCCGATCAACTGGGCGTCACCGACTTCCACGCCCAGGTCGCCGCGGGCCACCATTACCCCGAGAGAGGCACGGATGATGCCGTTGAGCACCTCCGGGTCCGCCACTACCTCCGCCCGTTCAATTTTGGCAATGATGCCCGGGTCCATGTCGTGTTTCTGCAGCAGTTCCCGGGTCTGGAATATATCCTCTTCGCTGGAAACGAAGGAGACGGCGACAAAGTCCGGCCGGACCTCGGTCAGGCTGTCGATATCGGCGATGTCCTTGGTGGTCAGGGCCGGCGCGGCGAGCCCGCCGCCGAGGCGGTTAATCCCCTTGCGTGAACCCAGTTTGCCGCCAATCAACACCGTACACTCCACCGCGGAGTGCTCCACATCGTCCACCCGCAGGCGAATGCGACCATCGTCCAGCAGCAGGGTGTCACCCCTGCTGACGCTGTGGCATAACTCCCGGTAATCCAGGCCCACGGCGCGAATATCACCTTCCCCATCATCCAGCTTCAGGTCCAGCCGGAAACTGTCGCCAGCCGCGAGTTCGACAGCGCCGTCGCGGAAGCTGCCGATACGGATTTTGGGCCCCTGCAGGTCCGCCAGGATGCCGACATAGAGGCCGGCTATAGCCGATTGTTTGCGGATGCGGCGGGCAACCTCCGCGTGCTGGGCGCTGGTCCCGTGGCTGAAATTGAGGCGAAAAACATTGACCCCGGCGGCAATGAGGCGGCCAATCATGTCCTCCGATTCGCTGCCGGGACCAATGGTGGCTACGATTTTTGTGCGTCTGTTTACTTTCGGTGTCACGTCTTTTCCAAACTGCCGGTTTCGCCCGTCAGGGGCGAGTCAGGCTACAACTGCCTGGAATCCGATGATGCCCTGTTGCCGCTGAGAGCGCCAGTGACAAAAGCCACAATCAGGGCGCGGCCCCCTCGGGGCGCAGGATAATCCCTGGCGGTCCCGGGACTCAGTCATGCCCCTCGCTGTGGTTCATCGCAGACCGTCCAGGTAGGCCCGGGTGAGGTCCGGAAAATCGGTAAACAGGCCGTCCACGCCAGCTTGCTGGAACAGTGCCTGGTGCAGCTGGTCGGGATGCGTGACGCCCTCGGGCAGCTGGTCGCTGCGCAGGGTGTAGGGGTGTACCAGCAGGCTGTGCCGCCGGGCCAGCGCGGCTAGCCCGGTGGCTTCCAGGCCCCGCTCTCCGGAGCGCACCACCTGGGGTATCCAGGGGCCAATACCACTAGCGTAGGTCGCAACCCGGGCAATGCCCTCGGGCGTGCGCATGGCGTCATAATCGATGGCGCCGTCCTCTCCCCAGTCGTTCTCGCCGATCAGCTGGATCAGCGGCAGGCTGGTCCTCGACTTGAGCGCGACCAGTGTCGGTTCATGAAAACACTGGAGAAAGACCTGTTCGGGCTTGTCGTGGTAGCCGGTCCGGGCCAGCACGTCCAGCACCGCTGCCGCAAGGTCCCGGCCCTGGGTGGCATGCCAGGCGGGAGCCTTGAGCTCTATGTAAAGTCCGGTGGTGGTGCCGCGGCTGTGATCCAGGCCGGCGATGAGCTGAATTTCCTCCTCCAGGGTGGGCAGGGTAAACGTGCCCTGCCCCAGCGGAAAGCGATCGGGGAAATAGGCCCGCACCTGCCCGCTGTCGTCACGGTAGCTGCGTTCGTGCAGGCGCAAATCGCGGATCTCCGCCAGGTCAAAATCCAGGGCGTAGAAGCGCCCGTCCTGCCGGGACCGGTCGGGGAAGCGTTGTTCGACATCGGTGGTGCTCTCCAGGTGAATGTCGTGGAGAACAATCGGCACCCCATCGCGGGTCAACACGACGTCCTGCTCGATGAAGTCCGCGCCCATGGCGTGGGCCATGGCCTTGGCCTCCAGGCTGTGCTCGGGCAGGTAGCCCGAGGCGCCCCGGTGGGCAATGACAATGGGTTGGGCACCGGTCACCGCGGCCACCAGCGAGATGCTGAGGGCCAGCAGTGCCTGCAACGCGCCATGGCGGTGCGGAGGCATGTCACCGGATCAGGGAAGGGCGGCTATCCAGTCGCCGTCCTCAAACCACTTCTTGCGCAGCTGGGCCAGTACACCGGTCTTGGCGAAGGCGCCGAGGAAGTTGTCCACCAGGTTCTGGAATTCCGGGTCGTCCTTGCTGACGGCAATCCCGACCGGCTCCATGGTCAGCGGCTGTTTGAGCGTTACCAGGCCGGAACCGCGGTTACGCAGCACCGCCAGCTTGGTGACCGACATGTCGGCAATCACGCCATCCACCTTGCCGGCGAGCAGCAGGGCCACTGCCTCGTCGGAGGTCTCGGTCGCGGTCAGCGTGGCGGCGGGCGCGTTTTCCCTGATGAACACCGCACTGGTGGAGTTGGCCACCGCCGCCAGTTTGAGGTCGTCACGGTTGAAGGCGCCGGTGTCCTCGGCCTCTGCCAACACTGAATTACGGGTCAGGATGGATTTGCCGGTCATCATGTAGGGCCCGATGAAGTAGGCCTTTTCACTGCGTTCGGGGGTCACGGACATGTTCGACAGGATCATGTCGATCTCGCCTTTTTCCAGGGCCTCGAGCAGGTTGCCGAAGGGCAGTACCTTGATGTCAAGCTCGACCCGCATGGCCTTCGCCAGGCCCCGGGCCAGGTCAACATCAAGCCCCATGACCCCGCCCTGGCGGTTCAGGGTGGTCATGGGGGGCTGGTCGGCAGACATGCCCACCTTGAGGGTTTTGAAATCGATGATACGCTGCAGGGTCTCCCCTGCCTGGGCGCCGCCGATCAGCGACAGGGCAATAATGCCCCCCAGCAGGAGCTGCTTCAGAATTTTGCTCATGGGGTCTGGATTCCTGGTCAGATTACACAGTGCTTGGCGTAGGTGGAGGCCTCATTGGCGGACCATTCACCCTTGGGTTTGCCCGCCAGGTCCTCACACCATTGTTCCGAGCCTACTTCCATACCCTCGATAATACAATTTTTGGCATAGGTGGCGGCATCGGAGGCTGACCACTCGGACTTGGGTTGTTCTTTCTTGAGCTCGCACCATTTCTCGCTGCCCGGCTCCACGGAGCAGGCGGCGAGGGTGAGAGCACTGGCTATGATTAATAGACGTTTCATGGCGTTTGTCTTCGGTTGCTATGGGTGGCTCCTAAGTATTGCACCCGGCCGCAGATCCTGCCAGCAGCGCTGTCGGCAAATTGTCTGCGCGGAAAATAAAACCGTGGTGTTGCCGCTTGGCATTGTTTTGCCCAGCTGCTAATAATATTGCCATGAGCTATTCGACTGACAACGACGACCCGCGAACTCCATCACCCCCCTACGGCTACTCCCGGGTCTGTACCCATAGCCGCGAGGAGCAAATCCATATTGTGGCTGAATTCCACGCCCACAAAATCCGTCCCAGCCGCATTGCCTACCGGGTCGGCATCGACATCGCCTTCATCGAGCAACTGATCGCCGGGGAAATCGAGCAGGAGCGGTTTCCCGGCCTGGTGGCGCGCTATCGGCGGCAGCGTTTTGCCCAGCGGATGCAGCAAAGTGCAGCCAGCAGGGGCGTGAGCCGCTACGAACAGGAGCAGCGCATCGAGCGCGAATTCCGCCAGGAAAAAGACCTCTAGCGCGATTGCCGTTGTCCAGACTGCGTCCAGAACCTTAACAATTCTGCAACACCAGCATCACATTCCTGTCACCTCTCCCCCCTAACATTCGCCGCCAGGTTATCGGCTCTATGCCGGGCACTTGTAGTGCCACTCTTTTGTTCAACAGGTAAATAGGGGTTAAACATGGCGTCTGAAACAGGCATGAAGCAATTCTTGCTCGCTCTCTTCGTGGTGTCACTGTCCGCTTGTGGCGGTTCTTCATCTGACAATGTATCGCCCGGGCAGGTGGTGGTCGAGGTCCCCGGAGGCGGGGGCGGCGATGACGATGATGACGTCGATGGTGATGGCGACAGCAATGGCGGTGGCGGCGGTGACTTCGTCCGAAGCGCCATTCCGGTGGCCCTGGAGTCCGCAATCACCCCTTCGGGTGAGACCGCCAACGATGGGCGGGAAATCTACGACATCGATGTTACCGCGCTGCCGGGCGGCAAACTGGATCCTGAAGGTCTGCTGCTGGGTAATGACGTCATATTTCGCATCAAGGGCGGCGCCCTCAGCGTTAGCAACGGTTAAGGGAGAGATTTGAGAATGAACCGTACAAAATTGTATAGCGCCGTGGCGGCAGGTCTGCTGCTGTCTGCCGGCTATAGCGCCCAGTCACAGGTCCAGTCCTGTGTGCTGGAAATTGCTCCCGGCGCCGTTATCGTCGGCGCCAGCAACGAGGACTTCCTGGTCATCGAGCAGGGCTGCCAGATTGACGCGGAAGGTACCGCCGGGCAACCGATCCGGTTTACCGCAGCGAAAGCCGTAACCGGCGAAGTCGAAGACAACGAGCGTGGTCTCTGGGGCGGCCTGGTGATCAACGGCTTCGCGCCGATTAACGACTGCCCGGAGGGCGTCGGGGGCGGTACGGCCGAATGTACCAAGGAAGGTGAAGCCAACTCCGGTATTTTCGGCGGCGCTGACCCCGAGGACAGCTCAGGTATCCTCAAGTACGTGGTTGTGAGCTACGCCGGATCCAACGTCGACCCGGAAAACCAGCTCAACGGGATCGCCTTCCAGGGCGTGGGCTCCGGCACTGAAGTGGATTACGTCCAGGTGCACAACAACCTGGACGACGGTATCGAGTTTTTCGGCGGCACCGTAAGCGCCAAACACGTGGTGCTCACCGGCAACGCCGACGACTCCCTGGACTGGACCGATGGCTGGCAGGGCAACATCCAGTACCTGTACGTGGAGCAGTCCGGCTCCGGCGACAACCTGATTGAAGCGGACAACCGCGAGGGCGATGAAAACGCCCTGCCGCGTTCCCTGCCCGCCATCAGCAACATGTCCGCTTACGGCCTCGCTGGCGAGAACGGCCTGCGCTTCCGTCGCGGCACCGGTATCCACCTGAGCAACAGTTTCGTAGTCGACTCCGGCAGCTGCCTGCGTATCGGGGGTGAGTCCCGCAACCTGCTGGGCGGCGACCTGACCATCGCCGGCACCAGCTTCGGTTGTACTGAAACCCATGCCGATGACGAAGATGGTGCGGTAGAGGCCTACCTGGAGAGCGCCGAAGAAGTATCCCGGAGCGGTGGCCAGGTAAACCCGGTCACCCCGATGGGTGATTTCTTTGAACCGGCTGCCTACATTGGCGCCATCTCCGGCGATGACTGGACCGCTGGCTGGACCGCACCCGGTTCTGTCAGCAATGGTGAGGGCGGTCAGCCGGGCCTGGGTTGCCCCGTCGGGACCGAGGAAACTGGAGAATCGCTTGCCGGGAAAGATGTGTGTAGCCTGGCTGGCACTCTTACCCGGGATGTGACCCTCACTTCCTCCAACCACTACGAGTTGAACGGTAAAGTGGTTGTGGGTGGCGACAACACCGATTCCGCCACCCTGACTGTTCAGGCCGGAACCACTGTGTACGGTCCCGGCAGTACCGACTTCCTGGTGGTTTCGCGCGGATCAGAGCTGGTCGTTAATGGTACCGCCAACGCACCGGTAACTTTCACCGGCCTGGCTGACCTGCAGGGCAACGCCGACATCGAGACTACTCGCGGCCTCTGGGGTGGCGTGGTCATCAACGGTCATGCACCGATCAACGATTGCCCCGAGGGCGCGACCGGTGGCAGCGCCGGGTGCACCAAGGAAGGGGAGGCCAATTCCGGCCTGTTCGGTGGCGCTGACCCGACCGACTCCAGCGGCAGCCTGAAGTACATGGTGGTGAAATACGCCGGCTCCAACGTTGACCCGGAAAACCAGCTGAACGGGATCGCCTTCCAGGGCGTGGGTTCCGGCACCGAGGTCGACTACGTGCAGGTACACAACAACCTGGATGACGGTATCGAGTTCTTTGGCGGCACAGTAAGCGCCAAACACGTGGTGCTGACCGGTAATGCGGATGATTCCCTGGACTGGACCGACGGTTGGCAGGGCAGCATTCAGTTCCTGTTGATCAACCAGGGTGCTGACTCCGCCGACAACGGGATTGAAGCGGACAACCGCGAGGGCGACGAGAATGCCCTGCCGCGCTCCACCCCGATGATTGCCAACATGAGCATTGCGGGCAACCCGGCCGAGCGCGGTGTGCGCCTGCGTCGTGGCACAGGGCTGCGTCTATACAGCTCCTACGTGAAAGACAATGCCACCTGCCTGGATGTCTCCGGTGAATCCCTGAGCCTGCTGGGTACCGACATCGACTTTGACGGCGTTTCCTTCAACTGCCCGGAGACAGTGGATGGCGATAACCCCGAACTGCAATCATTCCTTGACAGTATCGGTAACGTTTCCCAGAACGGCGGCCCGGTCGCTGCCGCTGACCTGTCCGGAATGGCCGACTTCGAAAGCACTGACTTTATTGGCGCGGTGGGTGAGATGGACTGGACCGCAGGCTGGACCGTGGGCGACCTGGATACCGGTAGCCCGGGCTTCGCACCGCCGGTGGCGGGCTGTCCCGATGGCACCACTGAGGGCGAGGAAATCAACGGCACCCCGACCTGTGCCCTGCCCCAGTCGATTATCAGCGATCTGCAGTTAACCGCGGGCAAGTTCTACATTCTCGATGGCAAGACCACCGTCGGTGGCGACAACATTGATTCCGCCACCCTGACGGTGGCTGCGGGTGTCACTATTGTTGGTGATGACGCCGAGGACTTCCTGGTGATTTCCCGCGGCTCGCAGATTGTTGCCAACGGCAGCTCTACCGCACCGGTAACCCTGACCGCCATCGACGACGTCGAAGGCGTGAACCTGGGCAACGCTCGCGGACTGTGGGGTGGCCTGGTGATCAATGGTAACGCGCCGATCAACGACTGCCCACAAGGCGCTGCCGGCGGCACCGTAGAATGCAGCAAGGAAGGTGAAGCCAACTCCGGGCTGTTTGGCGGCGCTGATGCCGGCGACTCCAGCGGGGTGCTGAACTACGTCGTCGTCAAGTACGCCGGCTCCAACGTGGATCCGGAGAACCAGCTCAACGGTATCGCCTTCCAGGGCGTGGGCTCCGGCACCGAAGTGGACTACGTACAGGTACACAACAACCTGGACGACGGCATCGAGTTCTTCGGCGGCACCGTGGATGCCAGGCACGTGGTGCTCAGCGGCAACGCCGATGACTCCCTGGACTGGACCGACGGCTGGCAGGGTCGCCTGCAGTATGTCCATATCGTCCAGGGCGACGACTCGGCGGACAACGGCATCGAGGCGGACAACCGCGAGGGTGACGAGAACGCTGTGCCGCGCTCCAAGCCGACCATCGCCAACCTGTCCATCATCGGCAACGCCGGTGAGCGGGCGATCCGCCTGCGCCGCGGCAGCGGGGCGGACCTGTACAACACCGCGGTCACCGGCTCGGCTACCTGCCTGGATGTCGACGGCGACACCTCCGTGGGCCTGCTGGGAACCGGTATCAACATCGAGAGCGCTTCCTTCGATTGCCCGGAAGTCGTCGATGGCGAAAACCCGGAGCTGCAGAACTACCTGGACGGCGCGGTTAACGTAAGCCAGCACGGCAGTGATGTGCCGGCCGCCACCCTGCCCGCCGATGGTTTCTTCGAGCAGTCCGGCGTGGTCGGCTCCGACTTCGACAGCTGGAAAGGCAGCTGGGTGTTTGGCCAGTAATAGCCACTGGGTCTTCGGCCAGTAATAGAGAGTGTATTTGATGAAACGCAATCAACTATCAGTCGCGGTCCTGGCTGCGCTGGCGGGTCTTCCCGCCGGCGTCACCGCGCAGGACGATGGGGCCGGCCCCGTCTCTGTGCCTCAGATCGAGGAAGTTTTTGTGCTCGGCGAGTTCATCCCGGATGAAAAACGGGATACTTCGGAAATCGCCAACGTGCTTGGCGAAGCGGAAATGAACATCGTTCCGGAAACCACGGTGGGTGTAACCCTCTCCAGGGTGTCCGGTCTCAGCCTGGTGGGCGGCAAGTACGTCTATGTGCGCGGCCTGGGCGAGCGGTATTCTTCGACCCTGCTCAACCGTTCGCGCATCTCCTCACCGGTGCCGTTCCAGAAAACCGTGCCCCTGGATATCGTCCCCAACAACATCGTCAAGAGCCTGTTGGTGCAGAAGACCTACTCTGCCCAGTATCCGGGTGACTTCTCCGGTGGTGTGGTGGATATCCGCACCAGGACCATTCCGGATGAAGACTACCTGACGGCCAAGCTGCGTATCGGGGGTAATTCCGAGACCACCGGCGGGGACGGCATTTTTTACCGAGGTGGCGAAAACGACAACTGGGGTTGGGATGATGGTACCCGCAAAGTCCCCGAGAACATCCAGACGCTCAGCAGCGAGGAGTTTGAGGCTACCCCGTATCCGCAGAAGTCCAATCTGGGCGCGAGCTTCTACAACAACTGGGACATCTACGAAAAAGAGATGAAGCCGCTCTACAGCGGCGAGGCTGAATTCGGCAAGCGTATCGATTTCGACAACGGCATGGCCCTGGGTATTCTGGGTAACGCCAAGTACACCAATACCTGGAATAACACGATCAAGGACCTGGCGCGCTACGAGTTCACCGGTGTTGATGGTGGCAGTAAGCAGACGGTGGACTACACCCGCTGGATAAGCAAACAGACCGTCAACCTGTCGGGCTTCCTCAACGTGGGGCTGGAATTGAACCGGGACAACGCGGTCTCCTTTACCGCCATCAACCTGCGCCAGTCCGAGGACGAGGTCCAGCAGGACCGCGGCTTGTCCTCCGAGGATGATGTAAGCGACGGTACCTTTGTTGAAAGCTACCGCCTGCAGTGGACGGAAAACGAGATCGAATCCTTCCAGCTGACCGGTGAACACTATTTCAGCAGCCTGAACGACATGTTGCTGGAGTGGCGCCTGGTCGATGGCTCCGGCTCCCGGGAGGCGCCTGATACCCGTACCTACACCTACGCCGAGGAAAACAGCGGGGTAATGGCGGTCGTTGATCCCAGCCGACAGGCGGCGGGCGACCTGCGCGACGTGTTCCAGGCCCCGGACCGCAACTACAGCGAGCTGGAAGACAGCATCGATGACATCGGCTTCGATATTGAATTGCCGATCAGCTTTCTCGACAGCGTGATCAGGGCCGGCTACTCGGATTATGAGCGCTCCCGGGAAAGTGAGGACCGCCTGTTCCGCTTCGGCCTGCAGCCCTCCGCGCCCGGCTACATTGCCTGGATGGCTCCCCAACAGCTGTTCGGCAACGATAACTGGGCCGCCGGCTACCTGTCGGTGCGCGACTTCTCCGCAGGCCAGGCCAACGCCTCGGGGGTGTTCCCGTTCGCGGAATCCGGGGAATCAATCGAGGGCTATTACGGCTCTATTGATTCCCAGGTGCTGTCGACGGTAAGACTGCAACTGGGCGTGCGCAGTGAGGATACCGACATCACCGCCGATGCCTGGGGCGGCAACACGGAACAGGGCAGCGACAACCTGGTCAGGCGCTCCTACTCGGACACGCTGCCCAGCGCCTCGCTGACCTGGGAGTTCGTCGAGAACATGCAGCTGCGGGCGGCCTACTCGGAGACCGTCAACCGGCCCAGCCTGCTGGAAATCACCGGTTCTACCATCCGCAACCCGGAAGACCAGAACCTGTACCGCGGTAACGTATTCCTGGAGCCGGCGGATGTGGAAAATATCGACCTGCGCTGGGAGTGGTACTTCGGCGCTGCCGACGAAATGTCTATCGGTGTGTTCACCAAGGACTTCACCAACCCGATCGAAATTGCCAAGATTCAGGCCCAGGGGGATATTTTCACCTGGTTCAATGCCGAGGAAGCGACGCTCGACGGTGTCGAGTTCGATGTGCGCAAGGACCTGACCTTCGGCAGCTGGTTCGATCTCGATCCGGCCTGGGACAGCTTCCGGGCCTCTTTTAACGTGTCCTGGATCGATTCGGAGGTAAGCCTGCTCGGCAGCGGTGAAACCGCGGCCGATATTCCCCTGACCGGTGGCCGACAGATTTCACCGCTGTTCGCCAATGAACGGCCGATGACCGGCCAGTCGGACCTGCTGGCCAACGTCCTGCTTTCCTACCAGGATTACGACAACGGTATTACCGCCACCCTGGCGTATAACTTTACCGGTGAGCGAATCATACTGGTGGGGGACAACAACGCGCCGGACATCATGGAAGAGGACCGTCACCGGGTGGACGTGTTGCTGAAGTACCTGCTGCCCTGGGGCGATAAGGAGTTTGAGGTCGAGGCCAAGGCGGCCAACATCACCGATGAGGACGTCGAGTGGACCCAGGGAGGCCAGCTTTACGAGCGCTGGGGACCGGGTGTTACCTACTCAGTGGGTATCAAGGCGAGGTTCTAGTCTGCTGGAAACGACAAAGGGGCTGCAGCGCATCCACTTTTTTGCGTTGGGTGGGCTGCGCCCAGGGGGCGCTTCCCCTGCCGGTCAGGCGCCTATACTGACCAGTTCGGTCTTGCTGCTGCCGTCTTTTTGCTCCTGGTAGCGGTATTTCACCGTGCTGCCATCAGGAGCCTCCTGCAGGCGCGGGTCGGCGGGCAGTTTGAACTCCATTTTCTCGCTGCGACGGACCCGGCACCTGGCATCCTCGTCGTAGCGTCTGGCGGAGTGAAAGGTTACCCCGGTTTCGGCTTCACCGGACTTGTGAACGGTGCCTTCAAGCAGGCAGTCCTTCTCGGTTTGCGCCAGTGCAAAGCCGGGCAGGGCGAGCAGGACAGCGGTGGATACGGCAGTCATTAGCTTTTTCATTGTCTATACCTCTCTTTGGCTCGGGCGGGGCTCAGCTGCCTCGCACCGGTATTGGCAGTCGCAAAAACCCGACAGTTAATTGCCAGGGTGTGACAGAAGGATACTCACAATCCTCTTGTGGCTTCTATCATTGTCATAAAAAATTCATATAGGAGTCACACAGCTGCAACAACACGAAAGGCTGGTTCTGGTGCCGGGGGATATGCCGGTGCGCTGTCAAAAAACGGTCATATTGCTGTCATCAAAACGCGTTAGGGTAGTCGCCATGAACCGCCGGAACCCCCGGTTTTTCCTGTAAACCCTCTTTGAATCAGTAGCTTATGCATAAACTGTTTACTGCATCCGCGTTTTTCGCCACATTTTTCGCCCAGCAGGCGGCCAGCCTGTCGCTGGCGCCAGAGGAATTCGTCGCATCACGCCAGCTGGCCTGCGTGCTGGCCGCGCAGTCCCTGGGCTATCTCAGTGAAAAGGAATACGGTGCCCGCACCCACACGGTGCTTGACGGCTTTGATGAGCCTGAACGCGACAATATTCTCGCCAAGGCCCTGGGTTACATGGACGGGCTGATGTTCGCCATCGACGATGGAAACCCTGAACTGGTGAATGAGCGTCTGCGGAGCTACGTGCAGAGCCATTCCTGCGAGCGCAGTGACTATCACCAGGTGACGGTTAGCCTGTAGCTGGTTATTTGGGTTTTATAGACCCGTTTATTGCGACTGCCAGGCGGCTGCCTGGCCAATGACTGCACTGCACAAGCCTGTCCAACGGTGCAAGCTCACGGCGCCCCGCCCCGCCCGCAAACCTTGCGAAACCCCGCCGCGGTAAACGGTATCATATGGTCATAGGCCGCCTGGAAATCGCTGGAGCGGCATTTGCCCCCCGAGAGCTTGTCGATCCGTCCGGTCTGCGCCAGGGTCAGGGTGAGTGCCCCCGACAGATTGTGGTAGCACCAGTACAGGTCCTCGTCCCGGGCGCCGGGGAGGGCGGCACGCAGGGCGTCGATAAATTCCAGCACCAGCTTGTCAAACAGCTTGGACATCATCTTTTCACCCCAGTAGGGGGAGTTGTTGATGTAGGCAATCAGCGCCAGGTAATTGGTCCAGCCCTCGTCGCCGGTTTCCTGGGCGATCTCCAGGGGCCGCAGGAAGGCCTCGATAATCTGCTCTACCGTCGGCCCCTTGCTGCCGGCTTGTTCCTGGCACTGGCGCAGCGCGCTGAGCCGCGACTCGTTCAATTGCCCCGCGCGGCGCTGGAAAACCGCATTGAACAGGTCCATTTTCTTGCCGAAGTGATAGCTGGCCAGGGCCACGTCCACGCCGGCGCCAGTCGCTATCTGGCGCAGGGTGACGCCGTCGTAACCGTGCAGGGCGAACAGTTCCTCGGCGACGTCGAGAATGCGTTCGCTTTTAGAGCTTGGGGACTTGTTGCTCATTGGAATCCTTGCCATTTTTGCGTCAGCAGATTACCACAGTTGAAAATTCAACGCTTGTTGAATATGCTTGCGCCCACAATAAATGATTGCAAGCCAAAGGTCGCCAATGAGTCCCGAAATTTTCAAGTACCTGATCGTGGGTGCCTATGCCGTACTGGTGTACTGGCTGTCGTGGCTGGGCATGCGCCGCACCCGTTCGGTAGAGGGCTTTTCCATCGGCAACAAGGACATGAGTCCCTACATTGTCGGTATCACCCTGGCGGCGTCCATTTCCTCGACGGCCACTTTCGTGATCAACCCGGGCTTTGTCTACACCCACGGCCTGTCCGCCTACCTGCACTACGGCGTTGCCGGGTCACTGGGTATACTCAGCGCCTTCCTGGTGCTGACCCGGGGTTTTCTCCGCCTGGGCGAGAGTTCGGCGGCGCTTACTATCCCCCAGTGGATTTTCTACCGTTATAACCATCGCGGCTTCAGCCTCTTCTTTGCCTTCATCAACCTGCTCTCCATCACCTTCGTGGTGCTGATCCTGGTGGGCTGCAGTTTGTTGATGACCGGGCTGTTCCCGCTGGAGCAGAAAACGGCGCTGGTGGTGGTGCTGGTCTTTGTTTTCTCCTACGTACTGATGGGAGGCACCTACGCCCACGCCTACACCAATTCCCTGCAGGGCGTCATGATGATGCTGGTGACCGCGGTCCTGTTTATCCAGGGCTGGAAGTACTTCCAGGGTGATATGTTTGGTTCGCTGGCCGCTATCGGGAGCGAATACGCGTCAGCCTTCAACCGCGACAGCAGCCTGTACTTTGATTTTTTCTCGGTGTTTGTCAGCGGCTTTGTCATCACCTTCGCGCTGATGTTGCAGCCGCACATATTGACCAAGGTCCTGTACCTGCGCAGCGAAAAGGACATCAACAAGTTTATTGGCACCACCGTGTTGGTCGGTTCCCTGTTTACCCTCATGCTGATGATCGGCTTTTATGCCCGCCTTTCCGGGGTCGAGGTAGAAGCCCAGGACGCGGTGGTGCGCGAGTACCTGCTGCACGAGTTCGGCAGTTCCGTGTGGGGCGAATACGTTCTGGTGTTTATTTTTATCACCCTGCTGGCGGCCGGAATGAGCACCCTGGACGGCATCCTGGTGGCGCTGTCCGCCATGGTGGTGAACGACATTGTGCGGCCGCTGGCCGGGGAGCGCATGAATGGCCTGGTGCTGTCCCGCTGGGTGCTGGTTGCGGTGGGGGTGGTCGGCGTGCTGCTGGCCTGGAACCCGCCGCCATTGATCGGCCTGTTTGCCCAGAAAGGCGTTTACGGGCTGGCGGCGGCATCACTGGTGCCGGTGCTGTTCGGCGTCCTGGTGCGGCGGCACATTCCCCTTTGGGTGGTGGTCGGAGCCGCCGCCATCGGCCTGGTGTTGCACCTGGGGCTCAATCTTTTCGGCGGCGTGGAAAACCCCGCGGTATCTGCAACCTACGCGATTCTCGCGTCACTGGGCTTTGGCCTGGCTGGATTGTTTATAAGTCGCAACCAGCTGCCGGCCCGGATGGGCTGAGGAAAAACCGCCATCGGGCTTGACTTTTCAACATCCGTTGAATTAGATTCTATCCAAATTCAACAGATGTTGAAAAAGTCGGCCCTGGCGAGCCGATCGAAAACATAAATACATGCCGACATATAAAACCTGGAAAGAGGTCTCCATCATGAAACCAAGTACCGCCCGTACACCCCTGTTTGCCGCTGTGGCG
Source organism: Seongchinamella sediminis (assembly GCF_003457605.1). Lineage (GTDB taxonomy): Bacteria > Pseudomonadota > Gammaproteobacteria > Pseudomonadales > Halieaceae > Halioglobus > Halioglobus sediminis. The sequence goes on along the minus strand of NZ_QRAN01000002.1, from coordinate 210,135 downwards.
TTTGCATCCGCAATGTCTGCGCCCGCGGTAGTTGCCCAGGCCGATGAGCCCGGTTTTGCCCTGGAAGAAGTTGTGGTGACCGCTCGCCGCCGCAGTGAAAGCCTGCAGGACGTGCCCATTGCCGTCACCGCATTCTCGGCAAAGGATCTGGCCATCAAGGGTGATTCCGACATCACCGAGCTGGCGCAAGCAGTGCCCAGCGTCACCCTGGAGCCGTCCCGGGCAACCAGTTCCACCCTGACGGCCTTTATTCGCGGCGTCGGCCAGCAGGATCCCCTGGCCGGTTACGAGCAGGGCGTCGGCCTGTACCTGGATGATGTCTACCTGGCTCGCCCCCAGGGCAATGTGATCGATATTTACGACGTGGAGCGTATCGAGGTACTGCGCGGCCCCCAGGGTACACTTTACGGCCGCAATACCGTCGGTGGCGCTATCAAGTACGTCACCCGGCGCCTGGACGAAGAGCTCTCCGGCTCGCTGAAGGCGACCTACGGGGAGTACGACCAGGTCGACCTGGTGGGCACGCTCTCCGTCCCGGTCAGCGATTCCTTCCGTATCGGCGGTACGGTGGCTTCTTTCCAGCGCGACGGTTACGGTAAAAACAGGACCACCGGGGACGAACACTACAACAAGGACGTAGTGGCCTATCGCCTGAGCGCGGAATGGCTGCCCACCGAGGACCTGCTGGTGCGCCTGGCCTACGACGACACCACGGATAAATCCAACCCGGTGGCCGGTCACCGGGTGCGCCCCGGAGCGGTGTCCGGCGACCCGGTGCTGAGTGACATATACGACACTACTGCCGGCGCCTCTGAGAATATCTCTACCTCGGGTATCAATGGTAACAACGAGGTCGAGGCCGATGGCTGGATGGTGTCCGTGGACTGGAACTTCGGCGACAACTACACCTTCCGCTCCATTACCGCCGAGCGCGAGGACTACACCGAGTCGGTGATCGATTTCGACGGCCTGGCAGTCGATGATTTCGATGCCCCGGTTATTTATGACAACGAGCAGTTCACCCAGGAGTTCCAGCTGCTTTACAGCGGCGAGAAGATGAACCTGGTGACTGGCCTGTATTACATCGACGCCGAGGCCTCCAACGACTTTGACGTGGTTCTCGGGCAGCTGGGTCGCGCGGCCTACGGGGCGGAACTGACCGCCTACACCGGCGGCGTGGTAACCACCGAGTCCTGGTCGGCCTTTGCCGACCTGACCTGGAACTTCACCGACAAACTGTCGGTGGCGGTGGGCGGGCGCTATACCGATGACAAGCGTACCGCAGATGTGTTGCGCGCCAGCTATCTCGGCGCCGGCGGTTCGCCCTTCTTCGGCAATGATGACGCCCTTTTCCTGGGCGCATCCAGCGACTATGAAGCAGAAGAGACCTGGACCGACTTCTCTCCGCGGGTGAACGTCAGCTACCTGTGGAACGACGACATCACCGTCTACGCCGGCTACAGCCAGGGCTTCAAGGCCGGGATGTTCGATCCCCGTGGCGCCAACTTCGCAACCCCCGCGGTGGAGGAGGGCGTCGATCCCGAGACCCTGGATTCCTACGAGATTGGTATCAAGTCCAGCTACTGGGATGGCCGGGCTGTGACCAATGTAGCCCTTTTCTACTCCGAGTACAGCGACATGCAGGTGCCCGGCTCAGTGGGCATCGACACCGACGGCGATGGCATTAATGACGACTTTGCCGGCACCCTGACTAACGCCGGTGAGGCGGAGATTTCCGGTATCGAGATCGAGGGAACCTTCCTGTTCACGGAAAACTTTTCCATGCAGGTGGCGGCGAGCTTCCTCGATGCGGAAATCACCGAGTGGATGGTCAACGATGTAGATGTGTCAGATGACCGCTCGGTGCAGAACACACCGGAGGAAATGGCCTATGTGGCCTTCAACTACCTGACGGCAGCCTTTGGCGGCGACCTGAACCTCAATGCCAACTGGTCCTACAAGGGTGACAGCACCCAGTTCGAATATGCCGCGCCGGTCATGGACCAGGATGCCTACGACATGTTCAACGCCAGTGTAGTCTGGGTATCTGCCAGCGAAACCTGGCTGCTTGGCCTGTACGGAAAGAACCTGGGTGACGAGGAAATAAAGACCGCCGGTTACTGTTTTGGTAACGAAAGCTACTGCAGTCCCCTGGGCTTTGAAGACAACACCTCGATCTTCTACGCGCCGCCGCGCACCATCAGTGCGACGGTAGAGTACCGATTCTGATGTCTAGGCAATGACTGGGCTGCGGTGCCCCTGGCCGCAGGTACTACCTGCGGCCCTTTTTCGGGATTCACTACAGGTTTTAACGCGTGAAAAAATTCGATAACACGGCCCCCCTGCTGCCGGAAATCCTGGCTTTGCACGGCAAGTGGCGGGGCAATCGCGATGCGGTGCTGTGGCAGCGGGAACGTTGGTCCTGGGCCCAGTTCTGCGCCGCCAACCATCGCTTCGCCCACGGCCTCATTACCGCTGGCGTCCAGCCCGGAGACCGGGTGGCGATCGTGATGTCCAATGGCCTGAGTATGGTACAGGCGATTTTTGGCACTATGGCGAGCGGCGCCTGTTCGGTGCCGATCAATCTGTCGGTCACGGACGAGGCCCTCGCCGGCATGCTCGACGATGCCGGGGTGGTGGCGCTGGTGGCTACCGCCGATCAGCTGGCGCGGATCCGGGCGCTGGAAGACCGGCTCCCGCAGAGCCTGCGGCTGCTGGTCTGTGACGACATGCCCGCCGCCGGCTGGAGCAGTATCGAGCAGTTGTGCGAGGGCCAGCCCGATACCCTGCCTGCAGTTGATATAGATCCGGACGGGCCGCTGAACGTGATTTACAGTTCCGGTACCACCGGCCTGCCCAAGGGTATCATGCACACCCATCGCGGCCGGCGCGACTGGGCCTACGACCTGGCTATCGCCCTGCGCTACAACGGTTCGGCGCGTACCCTGTTGACCATTGGCCTGTATTCCAATATTTCCTGGGTGGCGATGCTCTGTACCGTGCTCGCGGGCGGCACCCTGGTGGTTCACTCCCGTTTCGATGCCGCCGACTTCCTCGCCACGGTACAGGCGGAGTCCGTTACCCACACCGCCATGGTGCCCATCCAGTTCCAGCGGGTGATCGAGCAGTTAAAGGCAGAACCCGCGGATGTCAGCAGCATGCAGGCCATGATGAGTTGCGGCTCACCGCTGCACGAGAGCCTCAAGCGGGCGATTTTCGACTGTTTTCCCTGTGGCATCATCGAGCTCTACGGGCTGACCGAGGGCATTATCACTACCCTGGAGCCGGAAGACGCGGAGGGGCGCTGGTCCAGTGTCGGCAAACCGCTGCTCGGCACCGATATCTGTATCGTCGATGACGAGGACCGGGTGCTGGGCAGCAAGCAGTCCGGTGAGATCGTGTCCCGAGGCAGGATATCCATGCCCGGCTACTGGCAGCGCGAAGACGCCACCGCCGAGGCCGAGTTCATCGACGCCAGCGGCGTGCAGTGGCTGCGCTCCGGCGACATCGGCTATATCGACGATGAGGGCTACCTCTACATCGTCGACCGCAAGAAGGACATGATCCTGTCCGGCGGGCAGAACATCTATCCCCAGGACATCGAGGCGCAGCTGGTGAGCAGCCAGTGGGTGGACGATGTGGCCGTCATTGGCCTGCCCAGCAAACGCTGGGGTGAAACCCCGGTGGCGCTGGTGGTGCCGGTGGCCGACCAGGCGGTGGAGCCGGGGGCCCTGATGGCCTGGGCCAATGAGCGTCTTGGCCGCCAGCAGCGGCTGGCCGAGGTGATACTGGTGGATGAGTTGCCACGCAATCCAAATGGCAAGATACTCAAACGCGAGTTGCGCAAGCGTTATGGAGACCGCGAATATGGCTGATTATGCCGATGTGTACTACCAGAGCAGTGATGGCCTGCGCCTCTATGCCCGGGATTACCCCTGTCGCGACAGCGGCCGGGCCGGCGCGCCGGTCATCCTCTGCCTGCACGGCCTCACCCGCAATTCCGCTGACTTTGCCGGTCTCGCTGAATACCTGAGCGCCCGCTACCGGGTGATCGCGGTCGACAATCGCGGCCGCGGTCTCTCCGAATACGACAGCAATGTCGCCAATTACACCCCGGCGACCTATGTCCAGGATATGTTTACCCTGCTGGCGGAACTGGGTGTCGACCAGGTGGTGCTGTGTGGCACCTCCATGGGCGGGCTGATGTCCTTTATGATGGCGGCCATGGAGCCGCAACGGGTACAGGGCATTATCATCAACGATATCGGTCCGGAGATCGATCCCGCCGGGCTGGACCGGATAAAGGGCTACGTTGGCAAGAGCGGTCCGGTCAGCAATTGGGACGAGGCCATTGCCCAGGCCCGGGAAATCAACCAGGTGGCCTTTCCCGACTTCAGTGAGCAGGAGTGGGAGGATTTCACCCGGGGCATTTACCGGGAGCAAAACGGGGTGCCGGTGCTGGCTTACGACCCGGCGATATCCCAGCCCATGAGCGACGATGAATCCAACGCGGTGCCGCCTGACCTCTGGCCCCTGTTCGATGCCAGCAGCGCGATCCCGATGCTGGTTATCCGTGGCGAGAGCTCCGACATTCTGGCACCTCACTGTGTGGCCACCATGCGCAGTAAAAAACCCGATCTGGCCTTTGCAGAAATTCCCCACCGGGGACACGCTCCCACCCTCAATGAAGCGCTCTCGCGCCAGGCGATAGACCAGTTCCTCGCGGGATTATAGCGGCCCGGTTTACCGCGCCGCTCGCGCCGACCTTGGAAACTCCGGTAACATGCCGGTTCGACCCTGGTCACTGGAGTGAATCACATGAACGAATCCCTGCAAGGCTGGCATCGCTTTGTCGACAGCCAGGACACTGAGCTGCTGCGGGACCTTCTCGCAGAGGACTGCGTGTTCCTGTCCCCGGTGGTCCATACCCCCCAGCGAGGTCGCGATATCACCCTGATGTATCTCACCGGCGCCATGCACGTCCTGCAGCATGGTTTTCATTACCAGAAAGAGCTGGTCGATGGCAGGCACGCCGTGCTGGAGTTCGTCTGTGAGATAGACGGCATACAGGTCAACGGGGTCGATATCATCAGCTTTGACGAGGCGGGGAAAATCAGCGAGTTCAAGGTAATGATAAGGCCGCTGAAAGCCATTAACATGGTGCACTGGAAAATGGGTGAGATGCTGGAACAACTCTCAGCCTGAGTGGTCACATTGGCCTTGTCACCGAGGAAAACCATCATGCAAATTAATACCGTGAGTCTTCGTACCCTGTTGCTGATTCCTGTTGTCGCGGCACTGGCGGCCTGCGGCGGCAGTGGCGAGGAACCCGCCGCCAAAGAAGAGGTAGCAACAATGTCGACGATTGAGGGCACGGTCTTTTACCGTGAACGCATGCTGCTGCCCCCCGGTGCCGAGGTCGAGGTGCAGTTGCAGGACGTATCCAGGGCAGATGCCCTGGCGACCGTGATGGCCAGCGTCATGTTTACTCCCGAGGGTGGCCCTCCCTATCCCTTTGCCATTGAGTACGATCCCGCCGGCATCGACGAACGCATGCGCTATTCCCTGCGGGCTACCATCAGCGCGGGTGACAAGCTGATGTTCAGCAGCACCGAGTTCATCGATCCATTCAGCGGTGAGGATATCCGCATCATGGTGCAGCGGGTTCCCGAACCGGTGGACAGGACTCCGCCTGCGGTCGCCCCCGAAGTAGCGACCGGCGACAGCGATTCCCAGCTGTGGCTGCTTGCCACCCTGGGTGGGGAACCGGCGCCAGTGGGCGCCGAAGGCAGGGCGATTGACCTGGTGCTCGATGCCGACACCGGTACCGCATCGGGTTTTTCCGGCTGCAACCGTTACACCGGCAGTTTCAGCAATGAGGGCAAGTCTGCTCACGGCACTCCCCTCAGTTTCGGGCCCCTGGCGGGCACCATGATGGCCTGTGCCGAGGGCGGCGAGGTCGAGCGCGCCTATCTGCAAATGCTGGCCGGGGTGGATGGTTATCGTATGCAGGGCAGTAGCCTGGAACTGCTGAGGGGTGATGAGGTAGTGGCAACCTTCACGATGCGCTGAGCAAGCGCCTGCCGGCTGGATTTGGCTGAACGCCGGATAGCCTGCATCCCGGTCTTCTGTATATAATGCTCGCCCGCTTCCAGCTTGCAACGACGCTATGCACCTGTTCAACCGTACTTACCAGCAGCCACTGGCGCGAGTTTTCGCTCTGGTCGCCCTGCTGTGTGCGGGCGCCCTGCAGGTGCAGGAAGCCGGTCACGATCACTGGAACTCCGCCGGCGACAGCTATTCCCAGTGCCTGGTGTGCAAGGCCGGGACAGCGATGCTGCCTTCGGCGGCACCGGTCGCCGTACCTGAGAGCAATGGCAGTGTCGAGGAGCCGCAGCCCGACCCGTCTACCCGCGCGCCGTTTGTCGCCGCCTTTAACGCCCGGGGACCCCCTGCCTACTCCTGAAGCCAAATCTCTTTTCGCTTACCCAGGAGTAAAAAATGAAACGTATTACCCCCCTTGCCGTGGCTGTCGCTGCGGCAACGGCGGCTGCAGAGCCGCTGCCCATGGAGCACGTGCTGGTTTCCGTGCCCCTGCACAAACAAGAGGCTGAAACCGCGCTGCCGGTCACCGTGTTGAGCGGTGACGAGTTGACCCGCGAGGTGGCGGGCACCATCGGCGAAACCCTGTCCAACAAGCCCGGCCTGGCCAACGCGTCCTTTGGTCCCGGCGTGGGCCAACCGGTGATCCGGGGGCAGCAGGGCCCGCGGGTGACTGTCCTGCAAAACGGCACCAGCAGTGCCGATGCCTCCAATATCAGCGCCGACCATGCAGTTGCCGTTGAGCCCCTGCTGGCAGACAGCATCGAGGTGCTCAGGGGTCCCGCCACCCTGCTCTATGGTGGTGGCGCTATCGGTGGCGTGGTCAACATCATCGATAATCGCATCCCCACCGCCCTGCCAGCAGAGGCCAGCGGTGACTTCGAGTACCGCCATGACACCGCTGCCAGCCTGGACAATGTGGTTGCCCGCGGCCAGGCCGCGGCCGGCAACTTTGCCCTTTACGCCGATGCCCTGTACCGCGACTGGGACAACCTCGAAATCCCTGGCCAGGCGGTGCGCGAGGACGAGCATGCCCACGGCGAGGAAGAGCACGCGGAACAGGAGGAGGGCGGGGACGGCGAGATCGAGAATACCGCCGGCCGCACCAAAAGCCTGACGTTAGGCAGCAGCTACCACTTCGCCAGCGGGTTTTTCGGCCTGGCGGTGAACCGGCTGGAAAACAACTACGGCATTCCCGCCGGGGCCCACGGCGCTCACGGTGACGAGCACGACGAGGAAAACGAAGAGCACGAGGCTGAGCACGAAGAGGAGCATGAGGAGGAGCACGGGCACGGCGACATCAGCATCGAGCTGGAGCAGACCCGGTACGACGCCGCCCTGCACGTCCACCAGCCCTTTACCGGGATGGAGGTGTTCCGCGGCTTTCTGACCTACACCGACTACGAGCACGCCGAGATCGAGGGCAGTGGGGAGGTGGGCACGGTTTACGAAAACGAGACCTGGGAAGGCCGCCTGGAACTGGTGCACCAGCCCCTTGGCAACTTCCACGGGGTACTCGGCTTGCAGCTGGTCGACAGCGAGTTTTCCGCCGAGGGTGAAGAGGCCTTTATCCCCCTGACCGGGCGCGAGGGCCTGGGTGTGTTCCTGGTGGAGGACTACCACGCCGATAACTGGCTGTTCGAGTTGGGCCTGCGCTTTGACCGGGATGAGCTGTCGCCGGACAGCGCCGCTGCCGCCGATGAAAGCTTCGATGCTTTCAGCGTGTCCGGTTCCGCCCTCTGGAATGTCACCGGCGCGTGGCAGCTGGGGCTGGCCCTGTCCCGGGCCGAGCGCGCACCGTCTACCGAGGAGCTGTACTCCAACGTGGAAAACGACCACGCCGACGAGTGGGTGGAGCATGCCGCCACGGGCGCCATCGAGCTGGGTAATACTGAGCTCGAGGTGGAAACCTCCAACAATGTCGACGTCTCGGTGGACTGGCGTAACGAGAATCACCACGCCGCGATAACGCTGTTCTACAACGACTTCGAGGATTACATCGGCCTGCTGGCGACCGGCATGGAAGTGGATGAGGTGCCGGTTTACGTCTACCACCAGCAGGATGCCGAGTTTTACGGTGTCGAAATCGATACCGAGTTCGGCCTGGCCACCGTCGGCGCTGGGGATCTCCGCCTGGGCATTTACGGCGACAGCATTCGCGGTGAGCTGGACGATGGCAACGATGTGCCGCGCATGCCGCCATTGCGCCTTGGCGCTCGCCTCAGCTGGCAGAGCGACCAGTGGCGCCTCTGGGGTGGGGTGCTGGATGCAGCCGACCAGGACCGGCCGGGTGTCAACGAGGACGAGACCGAGGGTTATACCCGCTGGGACGCTGGCATCGAGTACCGCCTGCAAACCAGTGCCTGGGACCTGCTGGCCTTTGCCAGATTCAACAACATCACCGACGAGGAGATCCGTCTCAGCACCTCCTTCCTCCGGGAGGTTGCCCCCGAAGCGGGCCGCGGTGTGGAGTTTGGCGTTCGCTACAGCTTTTAGCCCGTGACACCGGGCGTCAACCCGGTATAATCGCCGCCCCTCTCTCTGGGGGCGGCGCACTCTGCCGCCCAAGGAAATGACATGTCCACGCAACCGGCGGTAAGCAGCTTCGCAGAGCTGGACCTACCCGAGTTCCTGCAAAAAGCCCTCTCCGATGTCGGCTACGAAACTCCCTCTGCTATCCAGGGGGCGACTATTCCGGCCCTGCTGGCGGGCCGCGATGTGCTGGGCCAGGCCCAGACCGGTACCGGCAAGACCGCCGCCTTCGCGCTTCCCGTGCTGGCCCAACTCGAGCCCGCCGGCAAGAAGCCCCAGGTACTGGTGCTGACGCCCACCCGGGAGCTGGCCATCCAGGTAGCGGAGGCCTTCCAGAAATATGCGCGCTACCTGCAGGGCTTCCACGTGCTCCCGGTCTACGGCGGGGCTGACTACCGCGGCCAGCTGCGACAGCTGCAGCGCGGCGTACAGGTGGTGGTTGGCACCCCGGGCCGGGTGATGGATCACATGCGCCGCGGTTCACTGGATCTCTCCGCCCTGCGCACCCTGGTGCTGGACGAGGCCGATGAAATGTTGCGCATGGGCTTTATCGATGACGTCGAATGGATTCTCGAGCAGACCCCGGAGCAACGCCAGGTGGCGCTATTCTCGGCCACCATGCCGGCGGCGATAGGCCGTATCGCCCAGCAGCACCTCAACGACCCGGTTAATGTCGCAATAGAGGTACAAACCGTCACCAACCAGTCGATCCGCCAGCGGGTGTGGATGATGGCCGGGGTGCACAAGCTGGACGCCCTGACCCGGATTCTGGAGGTCGAGGAATTCGACGGCGTAATCATCTTTGTGCGTACCCGCATCGCCACGACCGAACTGGCAGAGAAACTGGCCGCCCGCGGCTACAGTACCGCCGCGCTCAACGGCGATATTCCCCAGAAGCAGCGGGAAATGACGGTGGAAAACCTCAAGCGCGGCAAAATTGACATACTGGTGGCCACCGATGTCGCCGCCCGGGGCCTGGATGTGGAGCGCATCAGCCACGTGATCAACTACGATATTCCCTACGATGTGGAAGCCTATGTGCATCGCATCGGCCGTACCGGCCGGGCGGGACGCAAGGGGGACGCCATCCTGTTCGCCGCCAATCGCGAGCGCCGCCTGCTGCGGGCGATCGAGAAAGCCACCGGCAGCATTGAAAAAATGGCACTGCCCAGCGCGGCCGAAGTGACCGACAAACGCATCGGCAAGTTCAAGCAGCGTATTACCGAGACCCTGGACACGGCGGAGCTGGACCTGTTCCGCACGATGATCGAGGACTACCAGTCCGAGTATGGCGTGCCGGTGGTCGAGATTGCCGCCGCACTCGCCGCCATGGCCCAGGGTAAAAAACCGCTGGTGGATAAACCGGGCAGGGAGGTCGCTGCCAACAACGCCCCTGGCAGGGAGCATCAGCGCCGGGAAAAGCAGGCCCGGGACGGGGGTGGAGCGCCGGGTAAAAACACCGGGGGCGGTCGCGACAAGGGCGGCGAGCTGCCGGCACCCGCCAAAGGTATGGAGCGCTTCCGCATCGAGGTCGGTCACGAGCACGGGGTGAAACCGGGCAATATTGTCGGCGCCATCGCCAACGAGGCGGAAATCGATGCCGAGTACATCGGCCGCATCGACATTTACCAGGACCACAGCACCGTGGACCTTCCGGATGGTATGCCGAAAGAGGTATTCGAGCACCTCAAGTCGGTCTGGGTGAGTGGCCAGAAACTGAAAATCTCCCGCCCGGGGGCGACCCCGCGCAGCAGGCCCAGGCGTAAGGGCCCGCCCGGCAAACGGTCCGGGGGCAAGGGCGGGGCAAAGCACTCACGCTGAATATTTGCTAGAGTCTGGGCTCTGGAAAGCGGGGCCTGGTGATGGAAAAACGGATAATTGTCGGTATCAGTGGTGCTTCCGGCATCGTCTACGGCGTACGCGCCCTGCAAATGCTGCGGGAGCTCGGCGTCGAGACCCACCTGGTGATGAGCAAGTCAGCGGAGCTGACCCTGCATCACGAACTTGATATCTCCGCCCGTGAGGTGAAGGCGCTGGCCACGGAGGTGCACAGCAGCAAAAACGTCGGTGCCTCCATCGCCAGTGGCTCATTCCTTACCGGCGGTATGCTCGTTGCACCCTGCTCGGTGCGCACCATGTCCGAGATTGCCACCGGCGTTACCTCGACCCTGCTGACCCGCGCCGCCGACGTGGTGCTGAAAGAGCGTCGCCGGCTGGTGCTGATGGTGCGTGAGACCCCGCTGCACACCGGGCATTTGCGTACCATGACCGCGTTGTCGGAAATGGGCGCCATTATTGCGCCACCGGTTCCGGCGTTTTACGCCCGGCCGGCATCCCTGGAGGACATGGTTAGCCAGGGCGTGGGCCGGGTGCTGGATCTCTTCGACCTGCCCGTGAGCCAGGTGGTCCGCTGGCAGGGCGAGTAAGTGAAAGCGGGGCAGGGTAAGGGGAGATCCCGCTAGTGCCGGTATTGTTTGCCGTGGTGCTGATCGACCTGATCGGCTTTGGTATCGTCATACCCATCCTCCCTTTCCTGTCGCCGCAACTGGGCGCGGATCACGTTGATATCGCGCTGATCATCGTCACCTACTCCGCCTGTGCGGGTATTTTCGCCCCGTTCTGGGGCAAGCTCTCGGACCGCCGGGGCCGCAAGCCGGTCATTATGATCTGCCTGTTCGGCGCCGCCCTGTCCTACGTGATGCTGGGCTTGGCCAGCGAGTTGTGGATGATATTCCTGGCCCGGGGCTTCGCCGGCGTGATGGCGGGCAATTTTGGCGTCGCCTCGGCCATGATGGCGGACATCACCACGCCCGAGAACCGGGCCCGCGGCATGGGGCTGATCGGCGCCGCCTTCGGCCTGGGGATGGTGCTGGGGCCGCTGCTGGGCGGGCTGCTGGCCGGCGACAGCGGCAGCTTCACCCTGCCCTGTGTGGTCGCCGGCCTGATGTCGCTGATGGCGATTATTGCGGCGGCAATTTTCCTGCCCGAGTCTGTTTCCCCCGAGGGGCAGACGGCCAACCGGGAACTGCAGCGCAGCCCCGACCGGGAATCGACGCTGTCGGTGCTGAGGTCGTCGGGAAACCGCTTGTTCATTGCCCAGTATGTGCTGCACACAGCCTGTGTCAGTTCGGCCACTTACCTGTTCCCCCTGTGGGTCGGCGACCTGCTCAACTGGAGCGCCCGCGAGGTCGGCATTGTGTTTGGCGTGCAGGGCCTGATCATGGTGTTCATGCAGGGCGGTGCGCTGGGCGCCATGGTGAACCTGCTGGGAGAGTGGCGTCTGCTGCGCATCGCCATTAGCGGGTTCCTGGGCGGACTGGTGCTGGCCGTCGTCGCCTGGAATGCGCCCAGCATGGTCGCCTCGATGCTGCTGGCCATGACCGGGGCAACCCTGTGTATGCCGCTGCTCAATACCCTGATCACGCACCGGACCGCCGCCATGTACCGCGGCCGCCTGCTGGGGGCAACCTCCTCGGCCTCTTCCTGGGGGCGGGTTTTCGGACCGGCGATCGCCGGGATTAACCTGGCGCTGTTCGGTTATCCCGCGGCCTGGGCTTTCTGCGCACTGGTAGTGGCGTTTTACCTGGCCTGGGCGATACGGGAAAGCCAGCGCGCCTGAGCCAATGTCTACGGATCGGCATTTTGTGTTTGCCAAACTCCGAGTTGGCTGACTAGAGTAATACTCAGGCCAAAGGAAACAGCTATGAGTGTGCTCAACATCCATCCGCAATTGTTACAGGACTGCCACCATCTGGGGCAGTTGGCTGCCACCGAGCTGTTGCTGCATCGTAACGCCAGCCTGCCATGGTTCATCCTGGTGCCGGATACCGAGCTGGCTGATTTTCTCGACCTGCCGGCGGAGCACGGCCGGGCGGTGCTGGCGGATTGCGTCGCGGTGTCCGAGTTCATCAAGAAATTGCTGGGTTTCGACAAGGTCAATTTTGCCGGCCTCGGCAATGTGGTGCCGCAAATGCATTTGCATGTTATCGGCAGGGCGACCGTCGACCCCTGCTGGCCGCAGCCGGTCTGGGGCAACCTGGAGGACTCCGAGGCCTACAGCCCCGCGCAACTGGAGGAATGGCAGCACGCCCTGGTGCGCATGCTGGACCTGAAACCCGCCAGGTCCATTGACTAGCAGGACTGTGATGAGCAAGAGAGTTTTCGTTACCCACCAGCTCCCCGGTGAGCGCATCCACGAGTTGTCCCGTTACTGCGATGTCAATGTCTGGATGGGGCCCGGGCTGCTCAGCGCCGCCAACCTGCGCGAGGAACTGGCGGGCTGTGACGGCCTGGTATGTATGCTTACCGATCGCATTGACGGGGAGCTGCTGGGCACCGTGCCCGAGCTGTCCTTCGTATCCAGCATGTCAGTGGGCGTGGATCACGTGAATGTAGCGGCGCTCAGCGCCCGCAAAATCCCTTTGGGCCATACTCCGGGAGTGCTGGTGGATACCACCGCCGACACAGCTTTTGCCCTGATGCTGGCGGCGGCGCGCAGGATAGTGGAAGCCGACCAGTTTGTGCGCCGGGGTAACTGGACCCCGGAAAACGCCTGGGCCCCGGACTTTTTTACCGGCAAGGATGTCAGCGGCGGTACCCTGGGTATTGTCGGCCTCGGTGCAATCGGCCAGGCACTGGCCCGCCGCGCCGCCGGCTTTGGTATGGAGGTGCTGGCCTGGAACCGGACCCCGCGTGAATTATCCGGTATAGAGAGCGTGTCGCTGGAAGAGCTGCTGCTGCGCAGCGACTTTGTCAGCCTTCACGTGGCCCTTACCGACGATACCCGTGGATTGTTCGACGCCCGGCGAATAGCCCTGATGAAACCCGGTGCGGTGCTGGTAAACACGGCCCGCGGCGGTATCGTCGATGAGCAGGCACTGGCCGACGCGCTGGCCGACGGCAGGCTCTCGGCAGCGGGCATGGACGTATTCGGGCAGGAGCCTGTGGCCGCTGACAACCCGCTGCTTGGCCTGCCCAACGTGGTCGTCGCACCCCATATCGGCAGCGCCAGCGTCATTACCCGGGCAAAAATGGCAGACCTGGCGGTAGCCAACGCCATTGCCGCCCTCAGGGGGCAGGCGATGCCCCACTGCGTCAACCCGGAGGTTTATTCCTGATCCGCCCGGGGCAGGGGTCGGAAAGCCTGGCTAACCGCTTTGCTGACTTTGCGCTCCAGGTAATCGACGTCAACCTTGTTGCTGTTCTCGACAATGCTGGTGATGACGACCCGCCAGATCTCCCGCTGGCTGGCGCTGTCATTGAACTGGATCGCGATGTTGTTGGTAGTCTGCACCCCGGCGAGGGCGTTGGCGTTATCCACCATGGCCTGGTTGATCTGGCGATTGGGCCGGGCGGAGGGTATGGGATCGATGCCGCCGCTGGCGTCCTGGCTTTTGACACCCTCGCGTAAACCCATGGCCTGCAGGTAGTCGACGTTGAACTGGGCACGCCCCGGATCCTCGACATAGCCCAGTTTGGCGAGCGCCGCGTTTACCTCCCGGCGAACAACAGGATCTATCAGGTACAGCAGGTCCGCGGAATGCCGGGTATTCGCCAGTGGTTCGCTGCGCCAGCTGTAATACCGGTAGTCCCCCGCCGCAAAGGCAGCGGTATCGCCGGGGCGGGTTTCCACGTTGCTGCAGGCGCTTACGGCCAGAAACAGCAGCAGGACGGTCAGGGTGCGCATGCGGCGCCTCGCTTGTTCAGGAGTCAGGGGAGTCAATGGTAGCAGCCCGGGAGATCGCCAGCCAGCGCGGCCACCGGCCTGGCTCAGGACTGCGCTAATGGTAAATTTCCGCTGTTCGCCAATAGCTACTGTTTGCTAGCATTGGCCCAATAACGATAAGTTATTTCTCTGGGGGCGAAGAAATGATTTCCAGAAAGCTGATCCGCACCGATCTCAATCTGCTGGTTGCGCTGCAGATTCTACTGGAGGAGCGCAATGTCACCCGGGCGGCCGAGCGGCTGTCGGTGAGTCAGCCGGCGCTGAGTAAAACCCTGCAGAAACTGCGCGACAGTTTCGAGGACGAACTCTTTACCCGCACCGCCCATGGTCTGGTGCCGACTCCCCGGGCGGAGGAACTGGGGGCAGGGCTGCCCGCCGTACTGGAGACGGTGGAGCGGGTGCTGGGGGATTCGGAGTTCGACCCCGCGACCTACAGCGGCAGTTTCAAGCTGTTACTGCCCCCTATCCTTTGCGAGGCGCTATTGCCGGGCCTGATCGCCGAGCTTGATGCCAGCGCTCCCGGTGTGCAGATTATCACCGCCGAAGTGACGCCGGACTACCAGGACTTGCTGAAAAAAGGCGAGATCGATTTCGCCGCTTTCGTGGCCCTGGAAAAAGACCGTGACATTCATGCCGAGCCCATCGTCACCCTGGCCCCCCGCTGTTACATGCGCGTCGACCATCCGCTGGTGACGCAAGAGGAATTCGACCTCAAGGACTTTCTCGCCTACAGCCACCTGCGGCTCTACCTGCCGGGACTGACCCGGGAGAACACCTCGATGGTGGACGACGTGCTCGGCCAGTATGGGGTGCACCGGAATATCGTGCTGGAAACCACCCAGTTCGCTTCCGCCGTGGGGGTGCTGGCCCGCACCGACTGCCTGCTGGTGGCCAACGCCGGTTTTGAGGCCAGCGGCCTGTACAAGGATTTGATCACCGGGCTGGAGATGCCGGCTGAACTGCAGCGGATGATACGCAACACCCACAGTAACAACCGGGGGAAAATGTCACTGCTGAGGCATACCCGTACCTCCCGCAGCGCCCCCCACCAGTGGATGCGCACCCTGCTGATGAAGCACTTGAGCGGCCCGGGTGAGCAGCTCGAGCCGGTGCGTCAGTTGCAGGCCATTCCCTGACTATTCGTCTTCCAGTGATTGCCGGCGCTGTTCTGCGGAATCATTGACCATGCCCTGCACGCCCCTGGCCTTGTCCAGCGATTGCTGGTAGCTCTCGGGTATGATGGACTCTGCCTCGCCGCCGCCAGAGGCGTTGTACAGAATCCAGCCGATGGCGCCCAGCGCCAGGATCATTCCCAGTAATCTCATGGTGGCACCCCCCTGGGCTTATTGTGCGCCCGATAGCAGGAGGCTGTCGATACCCGTCAGTTTATCGAAGTCGTAGGCGCTGATCCGGAACAGCTGGGGGTATTCGCTACTCGCCGCGTAATAATCCTCACCCAGCCGGAACAGTTCCAGCCTGGTGTTGCCCGCCAGCGCGGTGATGTCGAGAATCAGCGCCGCTTCTTCCCGCTGCGCCGCTTGCTGCTGCTGCGCTGAGGCGACCCCGAGTACCTGCAGGTTGCGCAGGGCGTCCAGCAGCGCCTGCAGCTCCCGCTGCTCCGGCGTTTCGCCAGTGCCCAGCTGCCACTCGCCGTCCCGGCGCTGCAGGCTGTAGCCATCGGCATTGATTGCCACCGGTGCCCGGACCTGCAGCAATCGCGGTTCAAGCCACTGACCCGCCTCAACGGGCAGGTCGAACAGATTCAGGTCCAGGCTGTAAATCCCGTCGCCGAGTTCGTTGCGGGCGTGCACCTTGCGAAAACCGGGGGAGGTGCCGAGATAAACCGTGCCGACGGTTTGGCCCAGTGAAGCCAGGGTGACCTTGCGGCGGTAGTGATAGTCCGCGACCTGGAAGCGTTGCCGGGCAGCAAGGGTGTGGGCCACTGCCCAGCCGGGGTCCCCGGCAGTCAGCTTCTGCAGCACTTCTGCGACTTTCTCCGGGTCGGCGGGAAGCCCGGACAGCTGGGGCAGCTGCCAGAGGTCGCCGCTTTTCTGCAGCTGCACGACTCCGCCGCTGCCGTCTTCCACCCGCAGTTCGTCGATGACGTAGGCATCCGTGGCCAGCAGTGCCTGCTTGCCGGGACCAGCGCTGCCGGTATCGTCCGCGCGATACAACACCATGGTCAGGAACAGTTGCGCCACCAGCAGCGCGCCGAGAACAATGCCGGTCCGGTTCACAGGCCAAGCTCCCGGGCGTAAAAGCGCACCAGCCGCCGTCGCCGTATCCAGAATACCAGCGCCAGCACGCCCAGCCACAGAAGTGCAGCGGCATAGTTGAACAGCTCGAGATAGACCCGGTGCTGTTGCTCCATGGGCGGCAGAGTGCGGTTGAAGTGGGCGCGGGAGCGAATCTGCAGCAATCGTTGGTCCTGCAGGGCCCAGTCGAGACTGTTATTGAGCAGCTCCAGTGGCCCCAGGTAGCGGCTGCCACTGGCGCGAACCAGGGCGCCCAGCACCCGGTCGCTGAGAAAGTCGTTGGAAGCAAAGATAATAATGCGCGCCGCCTCGGGGGAGCGCTTGACGAAACTGTTGACCCCGGCGCTGACCCGGGCCGGTAGCGCCCCCAGCTCTGCCGGAGGCTGCTGGAAATAGGACTGAAAGCGCCCCTGCAGAATCGCGCCCAGCAATTGACGTCCAGTGGCTCCCGCGGGACTGCGGTCGTCATTCTCGCGCGGGGCGATGTCATCGCCGTGCTCGAGCCAGGAGTCCTGACTGCTCCACAGCAGTTGCGACACCCGGCGCTGGTTGCCCCGTTCAATCGCCAGCGGGGAGGCCCAGGCCATGGTCAGCTGGGGCAGGCTGGCATTTATCGGGTGGCGGCCAAAGCCGCTGTTGCGAATGTCGATAAAAAACGGGTAGTCGACAATCCTGGTGTCCTGGAACTGGTAGTCGCCCTCGTTGCGCTGTACGGGGGCCGGGAAGCGGGCATGGCGCCGGTCCAGCACCAGTGACTCGTCCGTGCTGATACCGTGGTGCCGCAACCAGGGTTCCAGCCCGCTGTTCCAGCGGCGCAGCTTGAGGGTGCCTTCCAGCGGTTCCACTGAAAACGGCGATGTGGCCAGGATCACAGTGCCGCCGCGCATCAGGAACTGGTCGAGGGCGAACAGCGCCAGGGTGTCGAGTTCCCGCGGTGCAACCACCACCAGGATGTCGGCCTCCGGGCTGATCTCGCCATCCCCCAGGTCCTCCATGACGATGCTATGGTTGCGGGTGATGGCCGCCTGGAGGGCCTCGAAGCCCGGGCCGCCGAGGTTGTACGCCGCCATTTGTTTACTGACCCGGGGTGCCGCCAGCGCCACGGTCTTGGTGAAGTCGCGGGTGAAGCGCTTGAGTCCGGTATCGAGGGATTTGCGGAAACTGCCCGGGTCGAAATCCCCGGTGGGCAGTTGTACCACCTGTTTGTCATCGGCCAGGGTCAGGTAGAAGAAGAATGCCTGGTCGGCATCCAGCGAGCTGCTCATGGGAGTGAAGCCCCACTGCTCTTCGATCTGCCTGGCGACATCGCCATCGCCGGCTTCGGGGTCGATAAAGCGGAAGCTGAACTTGCCGCCCGCTGCATCAGCTGCCCGCTGCAGCTGTTGTTCAATGGAGTCGCGGTAGGCAACCAGCATGCCGGGCAGTCGCTCATCGTCGGATACATAGCCGATAAATTCCACCGGCCTGTCGATGCCGGCGAACAGGTCTCCACCGGCGCGGTAGCTGGACACGACATCGCGGATGGCGCGGGTGATATCGAATTCCGGATTGCGCAGTAAAACCTCGGCGTTGCCGCGGGCGCTGGTGCGTACTTCGATCAGGTCGGAAAACGTCAGCACATGATGCTCGGTGCCGTATTGCACCAGCACGGTGAAATAGCCGTTGACCAGTGACGCCTGGTAACGATTGGTTACCTGGAAAGGCGTCGGTTTGATGCCGTAGCGCTCGTTGGCTTCCTTCTCCAGCGCGGGATTGCGGGCCGGGTCGACAAACTCCACCCGCACCCGGGGGCCGCCGGCTGCCGCATATTCGGTCATCAGGTCCTGCAGCTGCGGCACCAGCGGCGCCAGCAGGGGATGGCTGCGGGCGCTGAAATAACCGCGGATCAGCAGCGGTTCCGCCAGCTGTTCCACCAGCTGGCGACTGGACTGGGACAGGGAGTGCACGCGGCCCTCGGTGATGTCCCAGCGCAGGTGTTCCACTTTTGCCAGCCACAGGTTGGTGAGCAGCAGGTTGGCCAGCAACAGGGTGGTGCCGATGCGCCAGTGGCGTTGCCGCGGGGTGCTGGCAAACCGGGCCCAGCCCTCGCGCTCGAGGTAGTAAATGTTCAGCCCGAGAAAGGCGATTACCAGGCTCAGGTAGTAGACCAGGTCGCGCAGGTCGATAATCCCGCGGGTAATGCTGTCGAAGCGGGAGCCGCTGCCTAGCTGGCGCAGCAGCTCGGCGCTGCGATGGTCGAAAAAGTCGGTAAGCAGGTCGCTGCCCAGCAGATAGAGCAGGCCACACAGGGTGACACTGCCCAGCAGGCTGACAATGGGGTTATCGGTGCGCCCGGAGACGAACAGGCCAATCGCCAGGTAACTGCTGCCCAGCAGCACGCTGGCCAGGTAACCGCCCCATACCGGGCCCCAGTCCAGGTCCGCCAGCAGTGCCACCGTGACAGGCAGGGGCAGCGTGGCCACGAGGGCCAGCAGCAACAGGCTGAGGCAGGCGCGGAACTTGCCCAGACTGAAGCGCCACAGGGCGCTGGGCTGGACCAGCACATGCTCCAGGGTGCCGCTGCGCCGTTCCTCACTCCACATGCGCATGGTGATGGCGCTGCACAGGAAGATCAGCAGCACCGGCATCCACTCGAACAGGGGCCGGGTGTCGGCGATGTTGCGGGCGAAAAAGGACTCTACCCAGAACACCACGAACAGGCAGACAGCGGCAAAGCCGCCGAGGAACAACCAGGCCACGGGTGAGGCGAAGAATAGCGACAGTTCCTTGCGCGCAACGCGCCGCGCGACGTGGCTACTGTCCATCGTTGATGACCTCGCGGTAGACGTCCTCAAGATGTCTCGACTGCGACTCCAGCTGGTACAGGCGGGCGCCCGACTGCAGCACGCAATGGGAGATATTGCCGGCGGCGGTGTCGGCGGCGCAGTCACCGCGCAGCTGCAGATGATATTCGCGCATATTCTCGCGGTTGCCGACACATTGTACCGACTCGACCTGCGGCAGGTGGGCCAGCAGCTTGCGCAGGTCTTCACCGCCGGCGTCGGTGCGCAGCAACATGCTGCCGCAGTCGCGCAGTTGGGCCAGTGACTGGTCCAGGGCCAGTTGGCCGTTGCGGATCACCAGGACCCGGTCACAGACCGCTTCCACCTCCTGCATGATGTGGGTCGAGAGGATAATGGTCGCCCGCCGCGACAGCTGGTCGATCAGAGCGCGCATCTGTTCGGCCTGGTGTGGATCCAGGCCGTTGGTGGGTTCGTCCAGGATCAGGAAACCGGGCCGGCCCAGCACGGCCTGGGCGACCCCCACCCGCTGCTTCTGCCCGCGTGACAGGCTGTCTATGACCTGCAGGGCGTGCGCCGTCATTTCGGTGGCGAACAGCGCCTCCTTTACCGCGCGCAGCCGTTCGGAGCGGGCAATACCCTTGATGGTGGCGACGTAATCCAGGTAATCAGCCACCATCATGTCCGGATAAACCGGCAGGTTCTCCGGCAGGTAGCCCAGCTGGCGCTGGATGCAGTAGGCGTTCTGTCCGAGGTTCTCGCCGTTGACGGTAACCGAGCCCGTTGTCGGCTCCAGGTAGCCACTGAGCATGCGCATGATGGTGGTCTTGCCGGCCCCGTTGGGGCCGAGCAGGCCCACGACCTCGTTGTTGTTGATGGTGAAGGACACGTTCGACACCGCGGTAGTGCGGCCAAACTGTCGGCTCAGGTGGCTGGCTTCGATCATGTGCTGGGTCGTCAGTCTTCAGGGACCGGTTCCCGCATGGTGACAAATTCCTCGGCGGCGGTGGGGTGGATGCCGATGGTATTGTCGAACACAGCCTTGGTGGCCCCCGCTTTCAGGGCGATGGCAATGCCCTGCATGATCTCGCCGGCATCCGGCCCGACCATGTGCACGCCCACCACCTGGTCGGTTTCCCTGACGACGATCATTTTCATGAAGCTGCGCTCGTCGCGCCCCGACAGGGTGTGCTTCATTGGCTTGAAGGCAGACTTGTACAGCACGATATCGCCATAGCGTTCCCGTGCTTCCTCCTCGGTAAAACCCACCGTGCTGATATTGGGCTGGCAGAACACGGCGGTAGGGATGAATTCGTATTCCGGGCTGGCATCCTGCTGGCCAAACTGGCGGCGGGCAAACGCCATGCCCTCGGCCAGGGCAACCGGGGTCAGCTCCATGCCGCCGGTGACATCGCCGAGGGCGAAGATGCCCGCTTCGCTGGTGCTGAAGTGCTCGTCCACGGCGATGGTACCGTCGGGGTTGAGCTCCACGTTGACATTTTCCAGCCCCAGGCCCGCCAGGTGGGGCTTGCGGCCGGTGGCATAGAGCACGGTATCCGCCTCCAGGGTGCTGCCGTCAGTCAGTTCCACCTGCAGGCCACCGGCCCCCGGCCTGATGGCAGTGACATTGGTTTCAAAGCGCAGCTTGACCCCGCTTTTGGCGATCTCCCGGGCGGCGTGGGCGCGGATATCGGCATCGAACCCGCGCAGGAACAGGGGCCCGCGGTACAGCTGGGTGACCTGCGAGCCGAGACCGTTGAAGATGCCGGCAAACTCGACGGCAATATAGCCACCGCCGACCACCACCAGCCGCCGGGGGAATTCCTCCAGGTCGAAAACCTCGTTGGAGGTCACTGCGTATTCACTGCCCGGGAAGTCGGGGATATAGGGCCAGCCCCCGGTGGCGATGAGAATCCGTTCGCTGGTGTACTGGCGATCGCCCACCGCCACGGTATGGGCGTCGACGATGCGCGCGCGGCCATCGATGAGTGTCGCGTCGACACCTGAGAGCAGCTTGCGGTATATCGCATTGAGGCGGGAAATTTCGGTCTTTTTGTTGTCCCGCAGCGTGCTCCAGTGGAAGCTGGGCTGTTCACCTTCCCAGCCGAAGCCCCTGGCATCGCTGAAGCCCTTGCCGTATTCGGCGGCGTAGACATAGAGCTTTTTCGGTACACAGCCCACGTTGACGCAGGTGCCGCCCATGTAGCGGTCCTCGGCCACGGCGACCCGGGCGCCAAAACCGGCGGCCATCCGCGCTGCCCGCACGCCGCCGGAACCGGCGCCAATAACAAACAGGTCAAAGTCCATGCTGGACATGATCTCTCCAAAGTCTGGTGAAAGCGCAATCTTAGCAGTGTTGGTCCCGCGGCCCAATTTAATCCCTGCTATCGCGGTGATTGTCTGAGACCGGGGCCTGCTAACACCAGGCGTCTTGACCCTGGTCAAATTTGCTGCAAACACTGACTGTACAAGCTGTTTTCAGTATTATCGGGGCCGTTTTCCCCTCTTCACCAAACCTGCCAGACAAAAAACAGGAATAGACATCATGCCCATGACAGTATTTGTGAGAACACTTGCGCTCAGTTTCGCGTTGGTAGCGCTGCTGGCGCCAGGCGCCAGGGCGGAGGAGGCCGCCGCCACGGAGCCCGCCGCCAGCGACGAGATCCGGCTCAAGAACGGCTCGCGGGTGATTGGTAAAGTCACCGATATCCGTGACGGGGTGGTCACTGTGGAAACCGACTTTGCCGGCGCCATAGCGGTGTCCCTGGAACAGATCGTGACCATGACCACCAGCGACCCCGCGACCCTGCTGCTGGCCGACGATACCGTGATCAAGGAGCAGGGTATCGAGGTCAGGAATTCACAGCTGATCGTGGATGATGAGCCCGGCGTTCCCGAGCAGTCATACGCCCTCGACCAGGTGCTGATCGCCAACCCGGAGCCCTGGGAACTGGGCCAGGGCTATAACTGGACCGGCCTGGTCAGTTTTGCCGCCGTCCTTGAGCGCGGCAACACCGATACCGATGAGTTGGATTACAAGCTGGAGAGTTACTGGCGCAGTGTTCGCGATCGCTACACCCTGAAAATGGATGCGGAAATAGATGAAACCAACGGTGAAAGGAGCGCCGAAAACTGGCTGATGCAGGGCAAGTATGACTATTTCCTCAGCGAAACCACCTACTGGGGCGTCAACCTCAGCGCCGAGGCGGACGAATTCCGCGACCTGGACCTGCGTTACCTGATAGGCCCCTATATTGGTCGTGACTTCTATACCGATCCCCTGTTTACCCTCACCACCGAGGTCGGTGCATCCTACGTCAACGAGGACTTCTCCACCGCCGAAGACCAGGACTACACGGCCGCCAACTGGTACCTGCGTATGACCAGCAATTACCTGGGCGGCGATTCCCTGCTGTACTTCGACCAGCGGGGTATCTGGAACCTGGACCAGACCTCCGACGTGGTCATCGACACCGCTGTGGGCCTGTCTTTCCCCCTGTTGTGGGGCCTGGAAGCGGCCGCCGAGATCCTGTGGGAGTACGACTCCGGCGCGGTTGAGGGGGTAGAGGAAATGGATGAAACCTATCGCCTGCGCATCGGTTACCGATGGTAATCCCGCCGCGGGCGGCGCGAGAAGCCGCTCGCTAGCCGCGCTGGCCCATTCGTACCGCGGTGGCCAGTTGCTCCAGCAGGGGCACGGTTTCCGCCAGGGACAGGCAGGCGTCGGTAATGCTCTGGCCGTAGGCCAGGCCGCTGCCGTCGCCGATACTCTGCTGGCCCTCCACCAGGTGTGATTCCAGCATGACCCCCCGTATCGCCCCCTGTCCGGTCTGGATCTGTTCACACAGGCTGGACATGACCCGGGCCTGGCGCCGGTGGTCCTTTTCACTGTTGCCGTGGCTGCAATCGACGATGAGCGAAGGTGTCAGTGCCGCCCCGGCCAGGGCCACCGCCGCCTCCTGCACCGCCGCCGGGCCGTAATTGGGCCCGCTCTGTTTGCCGCCGCGCAGAATCAGGTAACCGTGAGGATTGCCGCTGGACTGGAGGACGGCAGGCGTGCCTTCCTTGGTCAGCGACGGGAACCAGTGGCTGTGGGCCGCACTGCGGATCGCGTCGATGGCGACATCGATGTGCCCGTTGGTGCCGTTCTTGAAACCCACCGGCATTGACAAACCCGAGGCCAGTTCGCGGTGAATCTGGCTCTCCACGGTGCGCGCGCCGATGGCGCCAAAGCTCACCAGTTCGGCGTAATACTGGCCGAAGGTGGTATCCAGGAACTCGCTGGCGGCGGGAATTCCCAGCTCCGCCACGTCGAGCAGTACTTTCCGGGCCAGGTGCAGGCCCCGGTTGATGTGGAAACTGCCGTCCAGGCCCGGGTCATTGATCAGGCCCTTCCAGCCGACCACGGTCCTGGGTTTCTCGAAGTAGACCCGCAACACCGGCAGGATCGCGTCTTCCAGCGGCGCGCAGGCGGCCTTGAACTGGCGGGCGAAGTCGAGCAGGGCGGCGGGGTCGTGCACCGAGCACGGTCCGACGATGGCGACCACCCGGGGGTCCTGGCCGGACAGGATGTTCTCGATGTTGCGCCTGCCAGCGGCGACAGTGGCGGCATGGCGCTCTGCCAGCGGCAGTTCATCCGCCAGCACCCAGGGGGTAATCAGGGGCCGGGCACTGTCGATCCGGATGTCATCGGTATTCTGGCTCATGGGTCTCCTGCCTGCATGAAGTAAGTGCTTGCTATCAGTGGTGGTTAATAAAAAAGGCGACCTTGGCCGCCTTTGTCACCTCTGGGGAGGATTATCGGGCGCCCTTGATCAGGCTGCGGAACCAGTCCGCCCAGGTTTCGTGTTTGTAGTCGCTGAACTCGCCGGCGTCCATGAACATGCCATGCTCCTCGCACTCCTCAAACCAGATATGGGGCTGGTTCGGATCCGAGCGTTTCTCCATATCCTTGCCGCAGCGGGGGCAGGCGATGTCTTCTACCGCGTCCCACTTTTTGCCTTCCTCCGGGTCACCCATGTCCAGGGCGTCGCCCATCCACTTGCCTTTCAGGGTTTCGGCCTCCCCGGTATCAAACCAGAGCCCCTGGCAATGGGTACAGCGGTCAATCACCACATCGCCGCCATAGGTGATCTCGTTCATGCCGTGTCCGCATTTGGGGCACTTTATGCTGTGCTCGTCCGGGTTGTATTCCATGTGCTTTCCCTGTGTTCTGGTCGATATTGATCGGGCCGGGGTAGGCGGGCCCGTAATCTCTCTGAGTCTAGCCCACGCCACCACGCTTGTCCTCCCCCGGAACCAAACCGGGGCAGAAAAACCGTTTTTCAGCTACGTTTAATCTTCGGAATTATCATATGCGGCTTCAACTGATACAAGTAGGTTGGAGTCTTTGGCAGATCCCAACGGAGAAACAGTGATGAAAACGTTCCTGACAATCGCCCTGACCCTCGCTGGCCTGGCTGCAACCAGCCTGCCCGCCTGGGCCCAGGATGTGACGGCGGGCAAGTCCCTTTACAGCAGCTGTGTGGCCTGCCACGGGGCCATGGCGGAGGGTAATCAGGATTTCAGCGCTCCCCGGCTCAACCACCTGGAGCCGGTCTATATCGCTGCCCAGCTGGACAAGTTCCGCCAGGGAATTCGCGGCGGGGAAGGCGCCAGTCTGACTGCCCGGCAAATGGCGCCCATGGCCGCTACCCTGGCGGACGATCAGGCGCTTGCGGACGTGGCAGCCTACATCGCCAGCCTCGACAGTGAGCCGTCGGCGGCGACCATCGAGGGCGATGCCGCCATGGGCGCGGATTACTACAACCAGTTCTGCGGTGCCTGCCACGGCGCTGCCGGCCAGGGCAACCTGGCCTTGAATTCGCCGCCTCTGGCGGGCGGGGACGACTGGTACCTGGAAGCGCAATTGCTGGCCTTCCGTGCCGGCCAGCGGGGCAGCCATCCCAAGGACACCACCGGCAAGCAGATGCGGGCGATGGCGGTTATCCTGCCTGACGAGCAGGCGGTGAAAGACGTGGTTGCCTTCCTGCACAGCCTCGGTCGATAACGCATGATGCTGCGCAGATTTATTCTGTTGGTATTGTTGCCCCTGGGCTGTACCGTCGCGGCGGCCCAGAGCGCGATCGTGCTCAATGCCGATTGTCCCCCGGGGTTTGAACTGAGCGCCGGCCACTGTGAGCTGCGCAGCCTCTACCAGATGTACCCCTCCCTGCAGGAAGCCGGTGTCGGCGGTCTCAAGACCGGTCTGCCCGAGTACCGCGACGGCTTCAGCCCGCAGCAGACCGATCTCGGGCGCTACCTGTTTTTCGACCCGGTGATATCCCGCGACGGCAGTGTCAGCTGTGCCAGCTGCCATCACCCGGACAAGGGCTTTGCCGATGGTCTTGGCCGCAGTGTCGGTATTGACGACGCGGTGCTGCCGCGATCTGCGCCCACCCTGTGGAATGTGGCCTTTCTCAACAGCTTCTTCTGGGATGGTCGTGCCAGTTCGCTGGAGGAGCAAATGCAGGGACCCCTGTATGACAAGCACGAGATGGGCGGTGATCCCCAGTGGCTGCTGGCGACCCTGAACGGCATTGCCGCCTACCGGGCCCTGTTCGCCCAGGCCTTCCCGGCAGATTTCACGGATGGGTCAGCGCAGATCAGGCTGGATCAGGTATATACCGCCCTGACCGCATTCCAGGTCTCGCTGGTATCCCTCAATAGCCGCTACGACCAGTATGCCCATGGCCATGCCGACGCCCTGACGGAAGTGGAAAAAGAGGGACTGAACATCTTCCGCTCGTTTGTCGCCCGCTGCGCCGAGTGCCATACTCCGCCGCTGTTCACCAACCAGCAACTGGCGGTTATCGGTACCCCGGAGCCGGCGGGAATGCCCTTTGACGCCGGTGCCGAACCGGTGCTCGAGGAGCCCAGCCAGCGGGGCGCGTTCAAGATTCCCAGCCTGCGCAACATCGAGCTGACCGCGCCCTATATGCACTCCGGGCGTTTCCCGACCCTGCGTGAAGCGGCCGCTTTTTATACCGGGGGCCGCGGCCACGCGGTGCCGGAAGGGGAAGAGCTGATGATCCACTGGCACATCTGGGAGCCGAACCTGACCGAGACCGAACTGGACCGGCTGGTGGATTTTATGAAGACCCTGACCGACGAGAGTTTCAAACCGGAAACACCGGACCGCCTGCCTTCGGGAATGCGGCCGGTTCACGATAACATCGCCCTTGCCGGCGAAATACAACAAGATGGAGCTACCACGCATGAATAAATTCGCAGTCCTGGCAGGTGCCCTGGCGCTGCTGGCAGGTGGATACTACCTGGGGACCAGCAACCAGCCCGAACCGACCGTAATCAAGGTGCCCGCGGCACCGAAAGCCGAGTTCAGCTCCGGGGGCAGTGCCGAGGTGGCTGCCGCATCCGGCAAGGTCAGTGTGCGTGCCTGGGAGACGCCGACCTCGGGTGAGGTGATCATCGTCAAGGACGGTGAATCCATCCAGGAGGCGGTGGCCGCAGCGGAGCCGGGCGCGGTCATCAAGGTGATGCCTGGCACCTACCGGGAAACGGTTTATATCGACAAGGACAACATTACCCTGTCTGGCGTGATCGAAGAAGGCCGCTACCCGGTACTGGAAGGTGAGGACGTGCGCAACGACGCGGTGCTCTACTCCGGTAACGGGGTGACGGTGGAGAATCTGTACATCACCCACTACAAGGGCAATGCCATCATGGGGCAGGCGGGTAACAACTACATTATCCGCAACAACATTATTGTCGACACCGGCGTGTACGGCATCTTCCCCCAGTTGGGCAAGAATGGCATCGTCGCGCACAATATTATTTCCGGTATTGAGGACGCCGCGATTTACGTCGGCATGTCCGATAACGTCGACGTGGTTTATAACCAGGTGTTCGGCAGTGTCGCGGGTATCGAGATCGAAAACAGCCGTGCCGCCCTGGTTGAAGGTAACTATGTGTACGACAATACCGGCGGCATCCTGGCTTTCATCACCCCGGGCCTGCCGATCAAGACCTGCGGCGATGTAATAATTCGCAACAACTTCGTGGTCAACAACAACCACGAGAACTTCGCCATCCCTGGTTCGCTGGTATCCAATATCCCCCCGGGCACCGGCATGCTGATCATGGCCTGTGACGACGTGGTGGTGGAGCAGAACATCATTACCGGCAATGACTCGGTCGGCGTGCTGTTTACCGATTTTTCACTGGCGAGCAACGCATCCCGCGACCCCGACTCGGACCCCAACCCGAACCGGCCGAAGATCCTCAACAACATCATGCAGGACAACGGCAACAATCCGGCGCCCATGGTCCGCGCATTCCTCGCCACCCAGCTGGAGACCAGAGGCCCTGATTTTGTCGACACCGTGGGTATGGATGACGGTTGTATCCTGCACCCGGAACGCTTCCGCACCCTGGGCCTGGACAATTACGGCGAGTGCGAGTTCTCCAACACCAGGAACGTCCTCACTTACACCCTGCCGGAGCCTGTACCGCCGCGCAAGGACGATCCCAACATGGACAAGGGCAAGCTGGCTTATTACGGCGTTTGCGCCGGGTGTCATGCCTACAACTCGCGCATGATCGGTCCGCCGACCCAGATTATTCAGGCGCTGTACATGGATAACCCGGAAGGCATTGCCGCTTACGCCGCCAACCCGGTGAAAAAACGCGATGATTATCCGGAGATGCCGCCACAGGCGCACCTGGATGAAGAAACCCGGCTGGCTGCAGCGCGGTTCATGCTTGAACTGACGAAGTAACAAGCTGCCCGAGAGCGGGGGCCTGTTCAGGCCCCGTTTTATTACCTAGCACCAGCTGGCCTCTTCTCCCGGGTGCTTGAGCAGTTCCTCTATATTGGCACTGAGTACGCGATAACCGACGTTGCCGTAAAGTATCTGGCGGCCATTGTTGAGTATCCAGGTGGGGCTGCCGCGCACGCCTGATTCACTGGCGGTTCGCAGGTCGCTGCTCAGCGATGCCATGGCACTCCCATCACGGAAGCAGCGGGCAATCGCTTCTCTGTCTACCCCCTGCCCAGCGGCGATTTGCAGCAGCAAATCCATGTCACTGACATCGTTCCCGTCGCAGAAAAATGCCCGGCGGATTTGCAGCGCGGTGGCGGCCAGTGCTGCCTCTTCGGCCACCAGGCCGACGGCCCGCAACAGCCAATGGGCCTGGGCTGAACTCCGGGGCCGGGTATTGCGCCAGATGTCCGGATGCACCGTCGCATGGGCGAAGGGTTCGGCGGAGTGTTCAACGTGTTCGGCGAATTTTTCGAAACCGTCATCCTGGCCCCAGCTAGCCAGTATTTTCCTGTTGCAGTCGCCGAATATGTCCACGAAGTGGTGTCGCAGCAGTACCCGGGTTCCCCACTGTCTGCAGAGTTCCTCAAGCCTGGGTTGCGCGATCCACGCCCATACGCAGAGCACATCGCTGTAGTAGTCGATAATAATCGGGGATGTTTTTTCCTGCATATGCAACCTCCGCTCAGCCAGGTCAGTTCCTGCGTTCGATACTAGGGGCAATCCAGTTACTGTGAACAGCCCCCGGCAAGTTAAAACCGTGAAGACTTGATGCAGGTTAAAAAATGTACGTTACATCTTTTAAAAATCGTCCTACACTAACTGTGCGGTATCTACTCACCATACGGAGCGTATAAAGCAATGTTGGAAAAAGAACTGGCCCAGGCCACCAAGATGGCCGCCGAGGCCAACAAGAAGGTAGAGCAACTTCGCAAAAAGCTTGTGTCTGAATCGGAGAAGGCGAACGCCAAGGCAAAGCGGGAGCTGCAATCCGCGCGCAAGAAGCACAGCACAGCCAGCGCCCGATTGGAGAAAGCCCGGACTGCACTCAAAAAGAAAGCCACGCCCGATAACCAGAAAAAAGTGGAGGCGCTGAAAAAGCAGGTGCAGGAGTTGGCCGATACGGTAGCCAGCATTG
Organism: Seongchinamella sediminis; assembly: GCF_003457605.1. Classification (GTDB taxonomy): domain Bacteria; phylum Pseudomonadota; class Gammaproteobacteria; order Pseudomonadales; family Halieaceae; genus Halioglobus; species Halioglobus sediminis. The sequence goes on along the minus strand of NZ_QRAN01000002.1, from coordinate 180,784 downwards.
CCAGGGCCGCCTATGAAGCCGCGCAGAATTACACCAAAGTAAAAACTGACGCGATGATTGAAGAGCGCAAGGCAAAAGCCGCAGACCGGGCGGCGGAAGCGGTTGAAAAAGCCGCAGCCAAGCCGAAGAAGAAAGCGGCGAAGAAAAAATCAGCGGCCAGGAACAAGGCTCCGGCGAAGAAGAAAGCCGCAGCCAAGAAGAAGGCTGCACCGAAAAAGAAAGCGGCAGCAAAGAAGAAAGCTCCCGCCAAGCGTAAAGCGGCACCCAAGAAGGCCGCGGCCGGCTAACGGCCCCAGCCTGAAGTAAGCGGCCAGAGCGGTAAAGCCGTGCTGGTCGTTTGCACCCCTCTCCAGACCGTAAGGGGTCTGTCTAGTCACCCGCGGAACGGTACGGCGTCATGCCCGCCCGTTCCCGGGCCCGGGCGTGGCGCGCCTGCTGTTCCTGGGTGTAGCGGTAGGCGATGTAGTACTTGTAGATGTTGGACACATACTGCACGGTTTCCCTGCCGATTTCCCTTGCCGCCACCAGTTCCACGTTATCGAACCAGACGTTGGGGTCGTAGCCGAGTTTCTTCGCCTTGTTGCGCATATTGATCATCCGCGAGGGGCCGGCGTTGTAGGCGGCCAGGGCGAGCAGGGTCTTGTTGGGGGGCTCGATGGCCGGGTCGTTGAAGTAGCGGCTGCGCAGGAAGTCCAGGTACTTGATGCCCGCGTGAATATTGGGTTCGACCTTGTGGATATCAGCAATACCCACGTTCTTGTCCTCCGCCGTGGTGGGCAGTAGCTGCATAACGCCGATCGCCCCGGCTCCGCTGCGCGCGTTCTGGTCCAGCCGTGATTCCTGGTAGCCCTGGGCGGCGGCGATCAGGTAGTCGACACGGTACTGCTCGCCGTACTGCTGGAAGATATGCTCGAGCTCGAGAAAGCGCTGGTAGTCACTGTCATCCAGGGCGCTGGCGGCCCAGTCGAAATCGCGGATATAGCGGTTCTTGAGCACGTTGCCTATCAGCGTGCCCTCACGGTTCTTTTTCAGGAAGTCATTGAGCGCCGATTCCAGCAGCGGGCTGTCCTCGCGGAATGCCCAGGCAATCCGGCCACCCTCCCGGAAGACAATGTCCGGGCGCGCCCGGGTATTGGTGAACACGTCCTTCCACAGCTCCAGCTTGTAGTCGTCGACAATTGCCCAGGGCAGCAGGCCCTTGTCGACCATTTCGATGAGGTCGTCGTCCTCGAGGAATTCGGAGACCAGTTCGATACTCACCGGTTCCCTGCCAGCCGCTTCCAGCCGCTCGTTGAGGCTGTCAACGCTTTCCCGGTAACTGCTCGAGTGGCGAACGTAAATGGTTTGACCGGACAGGTCCTCGATGGAGTCCAGCGCCGCAGCCTTGGGGCCGGTAACCAGGATCTCGGACAGGGGCTTAGTGGCCGGGATGCTGAAATCCATGATCTCGGATCGTTCCGGGGTGATCGACAGGCTGGCGTTGATGATATCGCCGTGCCCCGCCAGCAGCGCCGGTATCAGCTGACTGCGGGCCATGGGAATGATCACCACGTTGACCCGCACTGACTTGCGCTCCAGCCGCTTGTTGATGAAGTTTTCGAAGCGGGTGGCCATCTCCTTGACCAGGCCTTTCTCCTCACCGTTGTCCTCCAGGTAGTAGCGCCCGGGGCTGTATACGGTGAGCATCCGGATTACCCGCATCTCTTCCATCTTGTCCAGGTCGCCAATCCAGGGATCGCGAAAACCGTGAATGTTGTCCAGCTTGTCTTCACCGGCGATGGGAGCAATTGAGGGCCCGGCCGGGGCTCTCTTGCCTGGTGACTGGGGGTTCGCGGGTGTTTCGTTGGCCGCTGCTGCAGCCGGTGGTTCAGAAGGCGGCGGTTCCGCGGCGTCGCCGCAGGCGGTGAGGAATAACAGGCTGGTCAGGCAGAGTAGTCTGGTAAGGTGCATCATCGCTGGCTGTTGTTGGTTGATTCACGTCCCGGGCCCACCCGTGGGCGCCCCGACTACATCATCACCCCAGCGGCTGGCATTGGCAAGAGACGCCGGTAATTGGCACCATTGCGCGTGTTTATCTGGCGCTACTCCCGGTTCCGGCAGTTGCTATGGTAAGCCCTGTGGCGGGTGCAGTCGGCAATGGGGCACGACTGACCGGGTTGGAACGTGGTTTATGTCTGAACAGACGGTAATACTGGCTGGGGTCTGCCTGTATGTGGTGTTGATGCTTGCGGTTGGCCTGTTGGCCGCCAGGCGCTCCAGTTCCATGCAGGACTTTGCGGTGTCCGGGCGTACCATGTCGCTTACGGTCTGCTCCATCTCCATTGTCGCCACCTGGTTTGGCAGCGGTCCGATGATGGGGTCTGCCGCCGCCGCATACGCGGGTAATGCCCTGGAGGTGCTGCGCGACCCGCTGGTTTCGGGGGTATCCCTGTTCATTGCCGGCTTCTTTTTTGCCCGCACCTATCGCCGCTCCCGACGCACAACCAGCATCGAGTTTGCCGAGATCCGCATAGGTCCCCTGGCCGGCGTTATCGGCTCGGTGGTGAACCTCATCGCCGGGACCATCTGGCTGGGCGGCGTGCTGTTCGCCTTCGGTGTGGTGTTCGAAACCCTCACCGGCCAGCCGGCGGCCACGGGCATTCTGGTGGGTACCGCGGTGATTGTCGTCTACACCATGTTCGGCGGTTTGCAGGCGGTGGCGGCCACTGACGTGCTGCAGATGCTGTTTATCGTGATCGGCGTGCTGGTTCTGTTCGTGGTGGTGCTGGTCGACGCCGGCGGCTGGAGTGAGGTGGCGCCCCAGCTGCCCGCCCACGCCTTCGACTTTACCCCCCAGGGAGATAGTTTCAGCGACTGGTTCAGCTACCTGCAGGTGTGGTTTTCTTCCGGGCTGGTGGCTATTGGCACCATGTCGCTGGTGCAGCGGGCCATGGCGGCCCGGGACGAATACGTGGCCCAGAACGCCTTCTACATCGGCGGTAGCGTTTACCTGATTTTCGGCATGGTGCCGGTCACCCTCGGCTATATCGCTACCGTGTCCATGCCCGGTGTTGAGGATCCCAATGCCATCATTCCGCTGCTGGCGATCGAGCACCTGCACCCGCTGCTGGTGGCCATCTTTGTCGGTGCCGTGGTGTCCGCCATCATGAGTACTTCCGACAGTATTTTGCTGGGCTGTGGCACGATTATTTCGGTCAACCTGCTGCCCAGGGTGCACGCCAGGCCGAGCGAGGAACTGAAGCTCCGCGTCGCCCGCTGGTCGGTGCCGGTAATGGCAGTGGTCGCCCTCTATACCGCCTTCAATACGGCCACGGTAATTTCCGCCATTGCAGCGGCGATCTCCCTGGGATTTGCCGGCCTCTCCGCTCCGGGAATTCTCAATATCTGGTGGCCGAGGCTGACCAGCGCCGGCGGTTACAGCGGTATCTTCGCCGGCTTTGCCACCTTTGCCGTGGTCAAGCTGGCGCTGCCGGCGTTGCCGGCTGACTTTATCGGTTTCTGGGTATCCCTGGTGGTGGCGGTGCTGGTCTCGCTGGCGACCCGGAAGAGCTCGCCGCCGAAGCTGCTGACGGATGTCGACGGGCAGCCGCTGGACCTGCATGACCGGATGGGTACCCTGCCGCTGCTGCGCACCCGGGCACTGGCCGAGCGCCTGCGCGATTAGCGGACGACCATTGCCGGGCGGAACCTGGAAGGCAGCTATTCTGTCGCGGCGACCGCGGCGACAATAGCCCTGAAGGCGGCGGCCTGGGCGGCCCAGTCGCGCTTGTCGCTGGCCTGCTCCCGGGCGCTGTGCTGGGCGATCACGACATGGTGTTCCGGGTCGATGTAAATCGACTGGCCGAAGATCCCGCTGGCTTCGAAAGCGCCATCGCTGCCCAGCCACCACTGGTAGCCATAGCGGGGATTGGCCAGCGACGGTGTCACCGAATCGGCCATCCAGCCCGGCGCCAGCATCTGTTCCCCGCTGGCGAGTCTGCCCCCGGCGAGGGCGAACAGGCCCAGCCTGCCGAAGTCACGCAGGGTGGCGTGCAGGCTGCTGCCGCCAAATTCCCCGGCGTCAGCGGCGGTCAGCTGCCACCAGCCATCGGCCTCCATACCGAAGGGCCGCCATATGCTGTCGCCCAGGTAGGTGGCGAGGTCCATGCCTGTGGCCGCGCGCACCAGGTCACCCGCCAGCTGGGTTTCGGCGGTGGAATAATTGAATTGTTTGCCCGGTGGCGCCACGCGTTCGCTGGCCTGCAGGTAGCGGTAAAACTGCTCGCGGCGCCAATCTATGCGGTTGATGTCGGATTCCGGGTCGGCATAGTCCTCGTTCCAGCCCACGCCGGATGTCATCTGCAGAATATGACGAATGCTGACGCCATCATAGGCAGAGCCGCGCAGCTGTGGCAGGTAGCTGGTGACAGCCTCGTCGACGCTGGCGATATGACCGTCGGCGATAGCCGTGCCCACCAGCATGGAGGTGATGGACTTGGTCACCGAAAACCCGTTCCACACGGAATGGCGCGTATTGCCCAGGGCGTAACGCTCGTAAACGATGGCGCCCTGGTGCAGCACCAGCAGGGCGGCGGTGTGGAACTGCTGGAAATAGTCATCGATGGTGAGTGACTGCCCCTGGTGCCGGAAGGTGACAGCGTCCAGCGCCACCGGGTGCCGGTCCAGCGCCAGCATTCGCTTGCCGCTCGCCACCCGGCGCAGCGGGAACAGCAGCTGCGGATTGCGAAAGCCCGCTACTTTCTGCCGCGGTGACCAGAACAGGATATTGTCCGGCTCGCCCAGGTGGCGGTGGTCCCCAGCGGGCTCGATGTGCGGTGCTTGCGCCAGCGCAACGGCGGTGATGAGCGTGGTGCTTAGCGCGATGACAGTCTTTTTCATCTACCGGGTCAATCCAGCTGTGGATCGATACCTTCCGCTTCCAGCGTGCTGATCAGCGGCGCCAGCTGCTTCCGGTACCTGCGCCAACGGCCCACCGAGCTGGTGTAAAGCGGACGCCTCACCTGGCTTGCACTGGCCGTGGTGGAGGCCTGCCGGTGCTGGTGAAAGTCCAGGCAGCCGGGTTCCCAGGGGAGTTCGCAATAGTCCAGCAGTTGTCGCGCCTGGGTTTCGGGGTCGGTCACGAGCCCCTCGTAGGACTGCTGGTGGATGACGCCGGGAATGGCCTCCTGCCAGTGCGTCATCAGCCGGTGATAGGCGGCATAGTAGCGGCCCAGTTCTTCCAGGTCGTAGGAGAAGGGATAGGCGTCGGCAAACAGTGTCTTGTAAATGGCAAAGCAGGTGTCCAGCGGGTGTCGCTGCAGGTGGACGATTTTCGCCGCCGGCAGGGCCAGGTGAATCAGCCCGGCATAAAGAAAATTGAGGGGCATCTTGTCGATGAAGCGCTCGGTCCTGCCGCTGAGGGGGCGGGTGCTGTCGATGTACTGCTCGCCCAGCAGGCTGAAATCGATTCTGGTGCTGGCCGCGACCCGGTCGAGCTTGGAAATGCCCGCCTGCGCCTGCCCGGGGGGCATCTGCCGCATGGCCTCCCGGCTCATTTCCAGGGCGAAATTGTTGAGTTCCCCGGCACTGCTTACCTGGCTGTGGCTGGCCAGTATCCGCTCCACCAGGGTGGTGCCGGTGCGCGGCATGCCGAGCACGAATATTGCCTCGCGGTTGGCGCAACTACCCTGGTGGTCGCGCAGGAACGCCCGGTGGTAGTGGCTGGCGATGGCCTGCATGGTAGCGATATCGCCGGCCACGTCGTAACGCATGCGCTGCCGGCGCGCCGCGGCAGCGCGCTGCAGGTGCTGGAAGGCCGCGGGCCAGTCCTCCAGGTCCTCGTATTCCTTGGCCAGGGCAAAATTGAGCTGCACCCGGGCACTGTGATTGTCGCCGTGGCGCGCCAGCGCGCTGTGCAGGGAATCCAGGTTATTGTCCTGCGGGGTCTGGGTGCCCAGGTCGGAGCGCAGTTTGTAGGCCTCGAAATCGGCGGGGTTGAGGGCGATGGCTTGTTCCAGCGCCTGCCTGGCGGCAGCGAAGTTGCCGAGAAAGCGGTGTACGCTGGCCAGGTTGTAGTGGTGCTCCGACTCCCGGGGCTCCAGCCTGGTCGCGCGCTGGTAGTGGTGCAGGGCGCGTTCGTGCATGTCCAGCCGGGACAGCTGCAGCGCCAGCTGCGCGCACTGGAAGCCGCTGTCCATGTCCAGTTCATCCAGCGCTTCCAGCAGCGGCCGGGCGCTCCGGGTGTCGCCCAGGCGCATCAGGCAGACCGCTTTCTGCAATTGCCAGCGCGGCTGCTCTGGCTCCAGGGCAAGGGCCCGGTCGATGGCCTGTAGCGCGCCCCGGGCATTGCCCACCCGGGCCGCCAGCTGACTGGCGGTATACCAGCCGGAGGCGAACCCGGGGAACTGGCGGTTGAGCTGGCGGCAGCCATCTATCGCCAGGCGGGTGTTGCCCCTGGCGATGGCGGCCAGCACCCCGGCTTCCAGCCGGGCGGGACTGGCGCCGTCCTGGCTGCCCCGTACGGTATCACTCATGATGCAGATTATGCTGCCGCTGAACAGACTTGGCCATAAAAAAACCGGGCACGCGGCCCGGTAAGCACTGCCACTCCAGGTAGGGCGGAGCGGCAAGCACGGTTCAGAACCGGTAGTTGGCGGTCAGGCCGATAGTGCGCGGCTGGGTAATCATCTGCCGGTTGCCGTTGCCGTACCAGTTCTCGAAGTTGCCGGTGTCGTAGCTCCAGTAACTCGCCGGGAAGGAGCCGGTGACGCCGTCCTCGTCACCCAGGTTCTTGCCGTAGAGCGATACGTCCCAGTGCTCCGTGACCAGGCCCAGTGAGCCGTTGAACAGCCAGAACTCGTCGTGGACCTCGTTGAGCAGCGAGTCCTCGTCGATAAAGTTCTCGGATTCGGACTGGTAGTAGGCATTCGCTCTCAGTACCACATCCATCCCGCCGGACAGCTGCCAGACATAGTCCAGTGAGCCGCTGAACACATTTTCCGGAGTGCCCGGCAGGGTCGAACCTTCCGGGGCGATCAGGGCGCCGGTCTGGCTGCTGACGAAATCCTTCTCCAGCTCTGCTTTCACGTAGGTGTAGCCCAGGTGGTAGCCCAGCGCATCGGTGATCTTGCCGTTCAGTTCCAGTTCCACGCCCGAGGTGGACGCTTCGTCACCGTTGTCGGCCATATAGAAGCCGTACCAGGCGGAGGTGGTATTCAGCTGCGGGTCCTGCCAGTCGACGTAGAATACAGAAACCGTGTAGGCGCTGCGTTCCAGCTGCCCCTTGATACCGATCTCGTAGTTGTTCACCGAATCGGAGTCAAAAGTGCGGATTGCCTCGGCGTTGGGCTCGCCGAAGTTGTCGCCGTTCTCAAAACTCGGGATGGCATTGGCACCGCCGCGCCGGTAGCCCTCTGAGTAGGTGGCATAGACCATGCTGTTATCGCTCATGTCCCAGGACAGGTTGAGCTTGAACAGCAGGTCATCGTCCTCGTCGGTAGACTGGGGTGCCCTGGGTGAGGTGGCGCCCAGTCCCAGTGGGAAGCCAAGTATGGTGTCGTTTACCGTCTCGTTGTCGAACCAGCGGAAGCCACCGGTCAGGCGCAGGGTGTCACTGAAGTTGTAGGTAAGCTCGCCATAAATTGCCAGTTCCTCAAAGGTCACGTCGCGCCGGTACTCCAGATCGCGTTCACTCAGCTCGGGGTAGAGCTTGGGCCAGAAGTTGTCGCACACCGGATCGCCGGTATCGGCGCAGGCGATGCTGAACTCGTTCATGCCCGGGTTGTAGCTGTCCTGGAATACGGTCTGGTCCTGGTCGAGGTAGAAAGCGCCCACCAGCCAGTCGAAATTGGCCACTGGTTCGTTGGAGACCAGGCGCAACTCCTGGACGAAGGTCTCGTCGGTATAGCCGCGTTCAGCGCGCTGCGCCGGGCGGGGCCAGCCCGAGTAGCCGAAGGCGGTAATCCAGTCGCGGCTGGCTTCGGGTACTTCCTCGCCGCCGCTGACCCAGAGCCCGCCGTTATCACTCTCACCGTAGCCCTCGTGGTCGTACCAGGAGGAGTTGGAGGTCAGGGTGGCAAAGCCAAGGTCCCATTCGACGTCCAGGCTGAACAGGTCCACCTCGCGCTCGGAGGGTTCCAGCAGCACCTGGCCACTCTCGTGATCGCCGTACTCAAAGTAGAGTTCGGAATTCTCGGGCTGGTTATTGTTACCCTCGGTGATGGCGCGCCGGGCGCCGATCTCGTCTTCCTGCCGGTGATAGCTTGCGATCACGCTCAGCTCGTCGCTGATATCCCAGCCGGCTGCCAGGCGCATGTAGTCAATCCTGACATCATCCGCGTCCTCCTCGTTGCTATAGCAGGCGCCGTTGTTGAGCACCGCGTCATTGCTGGCATCACGGGGGCTGACACAGCCACCGTCGGTGGCAACCAGTGGTTCCCCGAACTGGTTGAGCTGGTAGGCATTGACGTAATCGATAACGCCGTCGTTGTCGATGCGGCCAACCGAGCCCCGCAGCGCGAAGGAATCTCCCAGCGGCAGGTTGATCATGCCGAACAGGTCTGTGTTGTTGCCCTCCGAACCCGAGGTTTCGCCGTAGCCGGCGGTGAGCTGCCCTGCCAGTGCCTCCGCGGTCGGCTTGTTGGTGATGTAGCGTACCGTGCCACCCAGCGAGCCAGACCCATACAGTGTGCCCTGGGGGCCCCGCAGGACCTCGACCCGCTGGATGTCGCGGAGCACGAAGTTGGCAAACAGCGGGGTGTTATCCACGTAGGTGGAGACAGTCGGCACGGCGTTGAGGGCGATGTCGCCGTTGAGTCCATTATCCACGTTCAGGCCACGGATGATGATGCTGTTGACGGTGCCGGAATTGCGGTAGCCGCGGTCGACAACCGAGACCCCGGACATGGCCCTGAGCAACTCGGCCTGGTCGGTAATCTGCCGCGCTTCCATATCGGTGCCGCTCATGGCGGAAATATTGTAGGGGATATCCTGCATCGACTGCTCACGCGCGGAGGCGGTCACCAGCACTTCCTCGAGTGTGTCGGGCTGCGCCAGTGCGCTGGCCGCGGTGAGCGCTGAAGCCGCGCTGATGGCGGTTGCCAGCAGTTTTTTACTAAACCTTTGCTGTTTGTTCATATGATCCCCCGGGATGACTTACAGGATTTTTACTGTCGCTTATTGTCTGCTTACTGCGCCTGCCGGTTAACTTACCTAAGTCGATTGCCGCGACGTAGGGCCAATTACACGCTGCTCGTTAGTCCAGTTTGCCCCCACGGCCAGCGGCCGGTTTGACCAGCGGCCCCAGCCTGGCGGCGGCGCCTGCCGGCGCCGCGTCCCGGTACACGGGAAACTCCGCACCCGAATCGCGCAGGCTCTTCAGGGTTTGTCCCAGACCCATGACACCGCGCTCCCTGACCTGGGCCACCCTGGCGATATCCAGTTCCAGGGGGATTGTTTCCTGCAGTTCACCGGCCTGGTGGATCACCTTGCCGTCGGGGCCGACCACAATTGAGCGGCCGTTGCCGAGCTGGCCCGCCACGTTGACGTTGACCACGTAACACTGGTTGCTGATGGCATTCGCCCGCGCCAGGCAGAGTTCAAGTTCCCGGTCGACGGTGTTGGTCATGGTGGGGCAGAGCAGTACCTCGGCTCCCATCCACGCCAGTTGTCGCGCGGTTTCCGGGAACCACTGGTCATAGCAGATTTGGAAGCCGAAACGCCCGGCCCCCGGAACATCGAAGACCAGGAAGTCGGTGCCGGCGGCGATGTTTTCTTCATAGGGGCAGAACGGAAACATCTTGCGGTAGCGACCGGCCACCTTGCCTTCGGGGTCGATGGCCATGGCGGTGTTGTAGATGTGGTCGCCCTTTTTCTCATACACGCTGCCAGGCACCAGCCAGATGCCGTGCTCGCGGGCGATGCGGCAGTAAAAATTCTCGATGTCGCCCGGCAGCTCCTGGGCAAAGGACTTGTCGGCGCCGAAGGTCGCCAGCTCGCCAATCACCACCATCTGTACCCAGGGGAAGAGTCGCAGGGTCTTCTCTATCTCTTTCTGGATGAGATAGCGATTGTCCTTGCCGGATACTTCCAGCTGTAGCCCGGCAATGGCAAATTGACTCATCGGCTGTCCTCCGTTGTGTGCCGGTGAAAGCTTGAAACCAGACTCTATGGAAAAAGATGAAGCCTGAGGTAGGGCCAGTTGTCAGGCGGTTGTTAGGCCAGATGCGATTTGCGGGTCCGGTTCGCTGTCTCGCTGCGGGATATAGCGGTCTATCAGCCAGCCGTCCTCGTCGAACAGCTTGAGGATATTGCCCTCGCGGCGCACGTCGTAAATACCGGTTTCTCCCCAGGCCCAGCGACCCCACTGGCGGTGCCAGCGATCCTCCTCTATCCACCACTGCCCCTGGTCCCGGTCTTCCGCGGCATAGCCAGCCTTGCCGACCAGCGAGCCGTCGTCACAGATCTCAATGGTGCAGGGATCGCCGTAGGCGATGATACTGACCATGACCTGGCCCGCCAGCGCCTCGCGCAGGGCGGCGCCGGTAAGGTGCTCGCCGCGGGCGCTGTCGAAGGTTTCGGTCTTGTTTTCCGTGAGGTCGTGGAACAGGTCGCGCAGTGCCAGCACCCCGTCGCGAATGGCGTCGTGGGGGATGCTGGTTACGCCCATGCGGAAACAGTTGCGGGGCGCGTTAGCGGTGGCGTAATAGTGGTCCACCGGTTCGATCAGTATGCCGCGCCTGGCTGCTTCCCCGGCCACGTATTTCACGTCCAGGTCCTCGGGGCCCTTGACCCAGAGCGAGGTGCCGCCCTGTGCCGGCGCCATTTCCACGTAGAACAGCATGTAGTAGTTGAGCGCGCGGCGCAGCGCTATCCAGCGCTGCTCGAAAATCCGGTGCAGGTGCATGAGGAAGCTGTCGTAGTGGCCCAGGGAAAGAAAGAACGCTGCAGTGCGCTGGTTGTTCAGCGGCGGGTGGCGCACCATCAGCCGGCGCAGTTTGCGCGCTTCCGCGATGACTTCCGGTGCCGCCACCATGAAGCCCAGGCGCAGGCCGGGAGACAGCACCTTGGACAGGCAGGACATGTAGATGACCCGGTCCTCGCCATCCATGCTGCGCAGGGCCGGGTGGGGCGAGCCGAGGTAATTGCTCTCGAACTCGAAGTCGTCTTCGATGATCAGCGCGTCAGTGGCGCTGGCCCGGGCCAGCAGGGCTTTCCGGCGCTCACTGGACATGGTCACGGCGGTCGGGGTCTGGTGGCTGGGGGTGACATAGATCAGCGGGCAGTCATCCAGCCTGTCATCGACAACCAGGCCCTCCTCATCCACCGGCTGGTAGACGACAGGGGCGCCGCGCTGGGCCAGCAGCCGGCGCATGCCCGGATAGCCCGGCTCCTCTACCGCCACCGCCACGCTGGAGTCGACCAGCAGTTCGGTAGCCAGGTACAGTGCCTGCTGGGTGCCGACAGTGACCAGGATTTCCTCCGGGCGGGCCTGGATGCCGCGGCGGGGCAGGATTCGCGAGCGAATCTGTTCGATCAGCATGGGGTCGTCAATATCCCCGGTTTCACCGGCCCAGGTGTTGATTTCCTTGACCCCGAGGGCCAGGCGGCTGGCCTCCCGCCATTCCTTCACCGGATACAGGGAGTGATCGAACTGGCCCTCGATGAAAGGGTACGGATACTGCTGCCAGTTGGGCGGGCAACTGAAATCGTGGCTTGGCGTGGCGGAGTTGCGGAAGCGCTGTCGCCAGCGGTCGCTGGCCTGCCGCCGGCGCTGCTGGAACTGGGCCGCCGCCACCTGCCCGCTGCGGATGTCCTCGTTGACGTAGAGCCCGCTGCGCTCGCGGCTGACCAGGTAGCCCTCGTCTGCCAGTTGCTGGTAGGCGAGCACCACGGTGTTGCGGGCTACCCCCAGCTGTTCCGCCAGTTTGCGCGAAGAGGGCAGTCGCTCTCCCCGGGGGAAGTTGCCCAGGGTGATGGCTGCCACCATTTTCTGGCGGATCTGCGCCTGCAGGTTGAGTTCGGAATCCGGGTCGAGATAAATAATGGCGTCGCTCATGCGCCGATATTACTCCACGCCGGCAGCAGAGCAAGCCGGCGCTAGCCGGCGGTCTGGGCGCCGTCTATCGGCAGGCCGATGCCATTGATGAAGCGCGCCTCGGCAGAGGCCAGGTAGGCGACGCTGGCGGCAACCTCCTCTGGTTCGGCGCCCTCGGCCAGGGGCATCAGCCTGGCCATCAGTTCCGGGTCGACCTTCTCCGGAAACTGGAAGTTGGCGGACAGGGGGGTCTTGACCAGCCCCGGGCAGACCGCGTTGACGCGAACGCCCTGGCGGGCGTACTCGATCGCCAGCGACTTGCTGAACATCAGGACGCCGGCTTTGGTGGCGCAGTAGGCCGAGTTGTAGGCCTGGCCCACCAGGCCGGCGCTGGAGGACATATTGACGATGTTGCCGCCGCTCTCCACCAGGTGGGGCATGGCGGCGCGGCACATGAAAAATACGCCGTCCAGGTTGATGCCCACCGCCCGGTGCCACTGTTCGTCGGTAATGCTGGTGAGGTTTTCGCAGATCGCGATACCGGCGATGTTGCACAGTACATCGAGCTTGCCGAAGGCCTCCACACAGGCTGCTACGGCGTTATTACAGGCGGCGGAGTCGGTGACATTGAGCTCGAAGCTGCTGCTGCGGCTACCCTCCGGCAAGGCGGCAACAGTCCCGGCGAGGCCGTCAGGGTTGATGTCGGCGAGGAACACGGCGGCTCCCTCGGCGGCCAGCCGAATAGCGGTGGCGCGGCCAATACCCGAAGCCGCACCGGTCACCAGTGCAACCTTGTTGTCGAATCTCTGCATTGTGTTTCCTCAGGTTCGGAGAACGATCTTGCCCATGTGAGCGCCACTTTGCATGTAATCGTGGGCCTTGGCCACGTCGGCCAGTTCAAATACCCGGTCGATTACCGGTTTGATGCTGCCGTTTTCCAGGTGGGGATAAATATGCTGGCGCAGTTCCGCGCACATCAGCGCCTTCTGGGCAAAACTCTGCGCCCTGAGGGTAGAGCCGGTGAGGGTGAGTCGCTTCAGCAGCAGCGGGGCGAAGTTGACCTCCGCCTGGAAACCGCGAATAAAGGCGATACACACAATGCGGCCTTCCGGCGCCGCCAGATTCAGGTTCTTCTGGATGAAGTCACCGCCGGCGAGATCGAGGATCACATTCATGCGGTCGCGCAGTCCGGCGTCGATGCAGGCGGCCTCGAAGTCCTGGATCTTGTAGTTGAAGGCCCTGCGTGCCCCGAGTGCCTCCAGGGCGGCGCATTTCTCGTCGCTCCCGGCGGTGGTGTAGACCTCGCCACCCATGGCGCAGGCCATCTGGATACCCAGGGTGCCGATGCCGCTGGCACCGCCGTGAATCAGTACGTTTTCACCGGGCTGCATGGCGGCACGCTGGAAAATATTGTGCCAGACCGTCAGCAGGGCCTCGGGCAGGGCGGCAGCCTGGGTCATGTCCAGTCCTGCGGGAACGGGCAGGCACTGGCCTGCCGGCGCCAGCGCCAGGTCGGCATAGCCGCCGCCGTGGGTGAGGGCGCAGACCGGGTCCCCGGGCTGCCAGTCGGTGACACCAGCGCCGACGGCGAGCACGGTACCGGCGACCTCCAGGCCCATAATGGGTGAGGCGTCTTCCGGCGGCGGGTACAGCCCCGCCCGCTGCATCAGGTCGGCGCGGTTGATGCCGGCCGCGGCTACCTTGATCAGTACTTCTCCGGCGGCCGGGTCGGCAATGCTGTCGCTGGCGAGCGCCAGGCTGCGGTCGTCGGGGTTGATGTCTATGTAGCGGCGTGTATGTGTCATGGTCACGCCGCCAGCGCCACGCGCCAGCCGTGGGGGTCTGCCGCCTCACCGCTCTGGATGGCGCAGAGTTGCTCCCGCAGGCGGGCTGACCAGGGCCCCATCTGGCCGTCGCCCACCTGTACGCTGGCGCCGTTATAGACTAATTCGCCTACCGGGGTCAGTACCGCGGCGGTGCCGGTGAGCGCGGCCTCGCCCCTGGGGGCGCGTTCGAGCAGCTCGTCCACGGTGAAGTCACGCTCGCTGACCTTGAGGCCGGCGTCAGCCGCCAGGGTGAGTATGCAGTCGCGAGTGACCCCGGGCAGGATCGAGCCGTCAAGCGGCTTGGTCAGCAGTTCATCGCCGTCGATGAGGACAAAGTTGGCGGCGCCGGTCTCCTGGACAATGCCTCCCGGGGCGAACAGCACCTGGTCGGCGCCCAGTTCCTCCCGGGCAAGGACGACCTGGCGCATGGCGGCGGCGTAGTTACCGCCGGTTTTGACCGCGCCAAAATTAGGGGTCGAGCGCTGGGCATGGTCGTCTACCTTGACCCGCAGGGGCTTGAGGCCACCGGCGAAATAGTCGCCAACGGGCGAGGTGAGCACGAAAAAGGTGGCTTTCTGGGTGGGTCGGGCCGCCGCCCCGATGTCCTCCTCGGTGCCGAACAGGGTGGGGCGCAGGTACAGGGCCCCGGGGTAGGCGGGAATTTCGTCCCTGACCGCGGCCACCGCCATGTGCAGGGCGCGGTTGAGGGTGGCCGCGTCGGGTACCGGCAGCAACAGCTGGGCGGCGCTGTTGATCATCCGGGCAACATGCCGGTCCGGGCGGAACAGGTGGATCTCGCCGCTGTCGGTGCGATAGGCCTTGAGTCCCTCGAAGCACTCGCTGGCATAGTGCAGTACGTGGGTGGCCGGGTGCAGCGAAAACGGTTGTACGGGCACCAGAGCCAGCTCGGACCAGTGCCCGTCCTGGTAAGTGCCCAGTATCATTTTTTCGGTAAATTCAGTGCCAAACGCCGCCATTGCCAGGTTCTCGAAAATCAGTTGCTGAAACGCGCAATAATACCCCTAGATGCCCGCCTGTGGGCATGGCGGTGGTAATAAATGCTAAAAATATGTCACAGCGCGCCAGGCCTGTTACTGCTTTTCCGGGATATGCAGCCTGCGCGGTAGCGGGGCGATGGGCCATGGCGCCGGGCTTACCCGCTGTCTTTACAGATCAGCTGCTCGAACAGCTCGCGGGCCTCCTCCAGCCGGGAAAATACCGGGTAGCTGCTGTCCAGGCACCAGCTGATGGTCAGCATGTTCAGGGTGCCCACCACCATCGTGGCGAGGGTTTCCGGGTTGAAGCGGGTATTGATGTCGCCGAGTACCGCTCCGGCCTCGATCAGCCGGGTAAAGCTGGTCATGGCGGAATGCCCCAGCTCCCGCTGTTTGTCCGGGTCCTCGGCGAAAGCCGTGGGTCCGATGAGGACAAGCTGGCGGTCGATATCGCTCATGGTGGAGAAGCTGGACTCGATATAGTCGATCATCGCTTCCAGCCGGCCACGGGTGGAGGCACTGGCGGTCATCAGTTCCGCCAGCATGGGTTCGGAGCGGCTGTACAGGCGGTTGATGCCAAGTCCGCCGAGGAGGGCGTGCTTGTTGGTGAAGTGGCCGTAAAAGGTGCGCCGGGCAACGTCTGCCTCGAGGCAGATTTGTTCGATGCTGGTTTCCTCGATGCCGTGCTGCTGGAATAGCCGGTAGGCGGCGTCCTCGATGCGCTGGCGGATTTCCTGTTTGCGCTTTTCGCGGCGCCCCAGGGGGGCCTCAATGGTGTCCATGAAATAACCGTAATGCTGTTGCATTCGCAGGGGCATTAAACTATTTTGTATACAAATGTGCAAGTTTGCCCGTTTGTTGCGCAAGCTAAGCGATAACTCGAATAAATGAAATTTAACGCCAATACGTGAACCCAGACATGTCAGACAAATTGCTGGTGGTCTCCACCGATTGCCATGCCGGCCTGCCCATTGCCGATTACAAACCTTATGTAGAAAGCAAATACCACGAGATGCTGGACATGGCGGTGCCTGTCACCGTCGAGATGATGGAGAAGTCGGAATCCCAGTTCCTGATCAAGGAGATCAATGACGCCTGGCGGGCGCCGATACAGCAGCAGCTTACCGGCGCCTGGGATTACCGCGAACGGGTAAAGATGCTGGCCAATGACGGCATTGCCGCCGAGGTCATATTTCCCGATGGGATTACCGAGAAAAACACGCCGCCATTCGGCGCCGGCCTCGGACTGTCGCCGAAAGACATGGTGCCGGAGCTGCAGTGGGCCGGGGCCATGGCCCACAATCGCTGGCTGGTGGAACTGTGCGCCAATGATCCCGCCCGGCACATTGGCGTGGCCTCTATTCCCCTGCTGTGGGACGTTGACCAGGCCGTGGAAGCGGTGCGCTGGTGCGTGGACAATGGCCTGCGGGCGGTGATGATACCGACCCTGTGGGGTGAGCACGATGCCTACCACCATGTGAAATACGATCCGTTCTGGGAAGTCTGTGAGGACCTCGGGGTGATCGTCCATTTCCACTCCGGGCCGGCACCGCATGCCGAGTATTTTGGCGCCGGCTTTCCCGCCGAGGACAATCGCGAGCAGCTGCCCGGTGCCATGGGCGTTTATGTGTCCGAGGTCATGTGGTGGCTGTATCGCCCCCTGACCTTCATGATCTGGGGCGGTGTATTCGAGCGCTTTCCCGGGCTCAAGGTGATGATTGTCGAAGGGGGCACCATGTTCATGCTGCCTCCCTGGCTGCGGCTGATGGACTTCCATTACAGCGAGGGCCAGATATCCGCCAAGTTGGGCAATTTCCGTGAGCACCTGTCGCTGAGGCCCAGCGAGTACTACCGTCGCAACATCGGCATCGGCGCCTCCTGTGTGCTGCGGCCGGATATCGATATCCGTGACGACATCGGCCTGGATAAAATCATGTGGGGCAGCGACTACCCGCACCCGGAAGGCAGCTGGCCCAACACCGCGCAGTATTTACGTGACACTTTCGGCAATCTGCCGGAGGAGGACGGACGCAGGATTCTCGGCGAGAACGCCGTCGAGTTTTACCGCCTGGACCGGGTCCGCCTGCAGCAGGTGGCGGCAGAGATAGGCCCGGACGCATCGATTTTCAACTGAAGCAGGCCGTGCTGAACCAACGTCGGCACGGCTATGGAGAGCACGCATGACTATCGTCGAAGCCTGTGAATCGAAAACCAACAGTACGCCCGGGTTTCCCATGGGCTGGTTCTCGGTAGAGCGCTCGCACCAGCTGGCTATCGGCGAGGTCAAGCCGGTCAAGGCCTTTGACCGGGAGCTGGTGCTGTACCGCACCCGCTCGGGCAAGGTCGCCCTGCAGGATGCCTTCTGCCCCCATCTGGGCGCCCATCTGGGTCACGAGGGCAGGGTGATCGGCGAGACGCTGCGCTGCCCGTTTCACGGCTGGCAGTTCAATGCCGGCGATGGCAAGTGCGCGAAGATACCCTACTGTGAGGAAATCCCCGAGCGGGCCCGCATTCGCACCTGGCACACCGAGGAGAAAAACGGTGAGGTGTATGTCTGGTTCCACCCGGAGAACACGGCGCCACAGTGGCCACTGCCAGACCTGCCGGAACTGGGCGATCCAGCCTGGACCGCGCCCCGTTACACCGAGCATCTGGTGCCCGCCCACGTGCAGGATATCTGCGAGAACTCCTGTGACCCGGTGCACTTCGCCTACGTGCACAGCCAGATGCAGATTCCCGAGTCCGAGGTCACCATAGATCCCGATGGCCGCACCATGCATCTGCATTCGGAGATGAAAAACAACGATTACCCCAGTCACCTGCATGCCACGACCTACAGCCCGGGGTTCGCCCTGGTGCGCACCACTTACGGTCCCGGTGCCGAGATGATCATGTACAACAGTCCGCAACCCATCGATCGCCAGCAGACACTTATGCGCTGGACACTTATTGTGCGCAGGGAAATCGAGGACCTGGCTGGCGACGACGTGATGAAAGGCATTATCGACGGCCTCAGCGATGATTACCCGATCTGGGCCAACAAGGTGCACAGGCATCGCCCGGTGTTCTGCCGGGAAGACAAAACCCTGGTGACCTTCCGCAAGTGGGTGCGCCAGTTTTATATCACCGCGGAGCACGGGCCCGAGGCGAAACCCCAAGACAATAAAAGGATAAAACCATGAGCAACCAATCAGGTGCACCCCAGGGCAACCCCGGCGATATCGTCAACTGGCCCATGCTGAAGATTGTCTACCGCACCGACCCCGAGGCTATCGCCAGGCTGTTACCACCGGGCATCGATCCCGGCGCCAGGCCCCACGTTAATCTCACCATTTATAACTTCCCGGTCCCCGATGAGCCCGAGTACGGTATCGTCACCACTGTCGATGCCGATTACCAGGGGACTGCAGGCGAGTACACGCTGGGCTATGGCATAGACCAGGAGTCGGCCATATTTATCAGCCAGGAAACCAATGGCCAGCCCAAGTATCCCTGCACCACCGAGTACTATCGTCTGGGGCCCCAGGTCAGCGCCCGCTGCATCCACCAGGGCTATACCTTTGTCGAGTTCAAGGGTGTGTCCACCGGCCCGGTGGAAACTGAGGAAGAGTGGGTGCAGAACGAGTGGTGGCTCAAGTACTCCCGCGCCGTCAGCGTCGGCGGCCCGGCAAGCGGCTTCGATTTCCCGCCCCACGTGGTGCATGTCATGAGCAAATACGGCACCGCCTGGAAAGAGGAGGTGCGGGGCGAACTGCTGCTGCGCGACAGCCCCTGGGATCCGCTGGCCAGTCTCCTGCCCCTGCGCGAGCAGGTTTCCGCCCACCTCTGGTGGCCAATCTTCCTCGACCGCCAGATCACCCTGGCCGGGGAACTGGACGCTGAGGCTTTCCTGCCCTATGCCGATACCATTTCCGGTTCCCGCTGGCCGGGGGAGAATGGCGGTCCGAAACGCAGCTGATCGCTGCGGCTGACCCCCACATGCAAACCCTGAGAGCCTGGCTCCCCGCCCTGGCGGGGATGACCTGCCTGGGCCTTGGCCCCGGCCTGATTTCCCTGTTCGGCTTCTTTGTCGAGCCGGTGGCGACGGAATTCAGCGTGGGCGTGGCCACGGTCAATATTGCCCCGGTGGCCCTGTTGCTGGTGCCGGGAATTATCGCGCCCATGGTTGGTCGCCTGGTCGACAACTGGCCGATCCGGCGGATGCTGCTGGGGGGCAGTGCGTTTGCCATGGTGTCACTGTTTGCTGTCAGCCAGTCCTCCACCCTGTGGCAGGCTGGCCTGGGATTTCTCGGCTTTGCCATCGGCATAACCTTCTATGGCCCGGTGGTGGTCAACGGGCTGATGGTAAAGTTATACGCCCACCAGCAGGGGCGGGCGCTGGCGATTGCGGCGCTGGGTATCAGCGTCGCCTCGGCGACCCTGCCGCCGGTTATCGGTGCGACCCTGGCGTGGCTGGACTGGCGCCAGACCCTGGCGGCCATGTCCCTGTCACTGCTGGTTGTGTTGTGGCTGTGGGTATGGCTGGCAATCCCGCGCGCAGCCGGCGCGGGGCCGGCGTCGGTCGAGCGTGCCGCAGACCGGGGTTTCTATCGCCAGCCGCAGTTCTGGCTGGTGGGAACATGCGTTGCGTTGACGCTCAACGTGATGGTCATTCTGGCCATTTGCTATCCACCGCTGTTTGCCACCCGGGACTTCAGCGTCATCGAGGCCGGCCTGTTCCTGGCGATGGCGGGAATCGCCGGCGCCCTCGGCAAACTCACGGTCGCCCTGCTGGCGGACGTCTTCCGGCCCCATGCGAGTTTTTTTGCCGCCGGCCTGTTATCGCTGCAGCTGGCGGGCATGCTGCTGTTGCTGCAGGCCGGAACTACGGTCCTGGTTGCTGCCAGCGTGGCGCTGATCGGTTTTAGTGCTGGCGCGTTCCTGCCCATTCATCCCTACCTCAACAGCCGCTACTTCCCGGCGGAGGTTATCGGCCAGGTCAATGGTGCCCAGGCTCCGCTGTTCCTGCCGCTGGGCCTGACCGGGCCGCCTCTGGCAGGTTATGTCTATGACCGCACGGGCAGTTATGACCTGGTGCTGGCGGGGCTTGCGGGTGTGTTGCTGGTGGCGGTGATAACGGTGCTGTTGCTGCCCCGTTCCCGCTTTTGACCGCGCGCGTGCCGCTCAGTCTGCCGTCATTTCCGGGTGAGTAATGGTCAGCATGTATTCCGCCGCGGCGCCCACGTCGTAGTCAGTGGCGTGAGTGGCGTCGCCCCTGGCTGGCATTTTCAGGTAGCCTTTCTCCGCGTGCCTGGTCAGCACTGCCTGCCACAGGTGGGAGCGGTCGGCCCAGTCATCTTTTTGCCCCACAACGGGGGCTCCGTCCACGCCGGCCTGGTGGCACCGGGCGCAGATCAGCTCATAGGCGCGCTTGCCGTCTTCCATCCGCTCGGAGCTGGCCGCGCTGAGCGCCGAGGCCACCATCAGCGCGGTGACCGCCACGGCAGCAGGAACAGGCTTTTTCATATCGGTAATCTCCCCGGTGACTGCCTTGCAGTGTAGCAGAGCCCGGCGGGGGGGCGGTGCCAATGCAATGACAAGCATGGCGGTACCTGTCATGCTTGCCCATTCGGCCACGTCTGGCATAGCGGGGAACAGGTGGACGTCAGTATAGGCATGGACATGCGGCTGTGGGGAGACAGCACGGGGGTCGCGCAATTACCGGTGCTGGAACTGCTGGCAGAGCAGGGCTACCAGGGCGTGGAGATTCCGGTTTGCGGCCAGGGCAGTTCCGCACTCAAGCTGTTGCGGGTAGCCCTGGAAGAACTGGACCTCGAGGTCACTACCAGTACCCGCCTGCCGCCGCAGGCAAACCCCGTATCGCCCGATCCCGCTGTGCGCCAGGCGGCGCTTGACTACCTGCGGGCCCGGGTCGATGAATCTGCGGTACTCGGCAGCAGCATGCTGGCCGGAGGCCTGTTCCAGGCCCAGGGTGTATTCAGCGGCAAGCCCCCCAGCGATCGCGAGTGGGAGTGGAGCCGGCAGTGCCTGCGTGCGGCGGCAGAATACGCCGCCGGTATGGGTATTTCCCTGGCAATTGAATTCCAGAGCCGCTTCGATGCCCACCTGATCAATACCGCCGCGGACGCCGCCCGCATGTGCCGCGATATCGGCCTGGGTAACGTCGGTGTGCTGTACAACACCTTTCACGCCCATGTCGAGGAGTTCAATCCCGCCCGGGCCCTGCCCGCCGCCGGGGAGCAGCTGCTGCACGTCCGCCTCAGCGAAAGCCATCGCGGTGAGCTGGGCCGGGGCCAGGTACAGTGGCATGAAACCTTCGCCACCCTTGACTTCCTCGACTATCGTGGCTGGCTGATGGTGCAGGCGCTGGCCGTCGGCGCGGAAGCCGTGACTCCGGAAAACATCTGGCGCAATAGCTTTGACAGCCGGGAACAGTTGAGCGCCGACGCCATTCGCCTCATTCGCCAGATATTGCGCATTCAGCGCCAGTAGTTTGACTTTGTCCACCGCAAAGGGACGAACGCACGAGTATAATCCTGCCAGAACACAAGGAAACCATTGATGTCTGCATTTATCCGCAAGCTCCGTCACCGCTTTTACCTCATCATGCTCCGAGTCATTACCGGGATCCTGCCGGGCTCGAGTCATACGGCCTTTGTGGGTCCTGGCAGCAGCCGGCAACTGGGCCAGCACATTGCCCATCTCACGCCGCGCAAGGTGCTGATTGTTACCGACAAGCCCCTGCGCGATCTGGGCATTGCCGAGACCGCCGCCGCGGGCCTGCTGGAGGCGGGGGTGGACTGCGCCTGGTTTGACGGGGTGCTGCCAGACCCGACCTACGAGCAGGTCGATGCCGGGCTGGCGGTGCTGAAGCAGGAGAATTGCGACACCCTGCTGGCCATCGGTGGCGGCTCGGTAATGGACTGCGCCAAGGTGATTTCCGCCTGTGCCACTTCCGACCAGTCCCCGCGGGACTGGGTCGGCATGGGCAAGGTCAAGCATGAGCTGTTACCGATTTACGCCATTCCGACCACCGCCGGTACCGGCTCGGAGGCAACCTCCGGGGCGGTGATCAAGGACGCACAAACCGGGGAGAAGGTCGTGCTGTCGGGCCCGGGAATGATGCCCCGGGCGGTGGCGCTGGACGCCGCACTAATGGCGGGGCTGCCGCCGCACATTACCGCCGCCACCGGCATGGACGCGCTGACCCACGCGATCGAGGCCTATATCGGGGTGTGGGAGCGGGGCGCGCGCCTGGATTATGGCCGGATTTCGGTCAAGCTGGTGTTCGAGCACCTGGTCAATGCCTACCAGAACGGCGACAACGCCCAGGCCCGGGAAGGCATGGCCATGGCGGCCTACTATGGGGGCATGGCGATCAACCAGGTCAACGTCGGCAATGTGCATGCGATAGCCCACCAGATCGGCGGCAAGTACGGTATTCCCCACGGTCTGGCCAACGCGCTGATACTGCCCCATGTGCTGGAATACTGCCGGGAGGAAGCGCAGCCGCGGCTGGCCGAACTGGCACTGCTGATCGGGGCCGGTGAATCCGGGGAAGCGGAGGGGCAGCTGGCGCACAAGTTTATTGCCGCGGTGCGCGAGTTGCGCACCCAGGTGGGTATTCCCGATCGCTCAGACCTGATCCGCCGCGAGGACCACACCGCCCTGACCGACGCGGCCATCGCCGAGAGTATTGCCTACCCGGTGCCGCGCTTGCTGGATGAAGCCAGTGTCATGGACATACTCGGCAAGATTAGCGAATAGCGGTGATCGCGCAATAGCCGCTGCGCGTCGGGCGCCCCTGCCCGGGTATCCCGTGCCATCAGGCGAGGACTATTGCTCGCCAGGTCTGGGGCGCTTCATTGGTCGCTGTCCCGATGCCGGGGCATTGCGCCGGAAAACCCGGGCCGGTGATCAAAAAACGCTGGCGCCTGACTCCGCATCGGCCACCGCGCGACGCATATGGGCGAACAGCTCACGTCCCACACCACTTTCACTTTCCATTGAGGTCCGGGTGACGGTTTCCCGGGCCTGCCACTCGGCTTCCGGCACGACAACGCTGAGTTCACCTTTATCCGCGTCCAGGCGCAACATGTCGCCATCGCGCACCCGGCTGATGGGGCCGCCACCCAGTGCTTCCGGGGTGAGGTGAATGGCCGCCGGCACCTTGCCGGAGGCGCCGGACATGCGCCCATCGGTTACCAGCGCGACCTTGAAGCCCCGGTCCTGGAGAATGCCCAGGTAAGGGGTCATTTTATGCAGCTCGGGCATGCCGTTGGCTGCGGGACCCTGGAAGCGCACCACGGCGATGACATCCTGCTCCAGTTCGCCGGCCTCGAAAGCCGCCGCCAGCCCGGTCTGGTCCGCGAATACCCGGGCCGGCGCCTCTACCACCCGGTGCTCCGGCGCCACCGCCGACACCTTGATCACGCTGCGGCCGAGGTTGCCCTGCAGCAGCCTGAGGCCCCCCTCCGGGGAGAAGGGCTGGTCGGCGGGCCGCAGCACCTCGGTATCCGCGCTCTCGGTCACGCCCGGGATGTAGTGCAGCCTGCCGCCCTCGAGTTGCGGTTCCTGGCTGTAGCGCGATAGCCCTGGCCCCCAGTTGGTGTTCACGTCCTCGTGTAACAGGCCCTTATCCAGCAGGGTGCGGATGACGTAGCCGGTGCCGCCGGCGGCGTGGAAATGATTCACGTCGGCGCTGCCGTTGGGATATACCCTGGCCACCAGCGGGATGATGGCGGACAGGTCGCTGAAGTCCTGCCAGTCGATGAGTATGCCCGCCGCCCTGGCGATAGCGATCCAGTGAATGCTGTGGTTGGTGGAGCCGCCGGTAGCCAGCAGACCGACCAGCGCATTGACGATGCACTTTTCATCGACGATGTCCGCCAGCGGGGTGTATTCATTACCCAGAGCGGTGATTTTGCACAGCCGCTGGGCGGCGGCGCGGGTCAGTTCCTCTCGCAGCGGCGTCCCGGGCGGTTCGAAAGCGGCGCCGGGAATGTGTATGCCCATCACCTCCATCAGCATCTGGTTGCTGTTGGCGGTGCCGTAAAAGGTACAGGTGCCCTTGCCGTGGTAGGCGGCGGACTCCGCTTCCAGTAGCACCTCCCTGCCCACCTTGCCCTCGGCGTACTGCTGGCGCACCGCGGCTTTCTCCTTGTTGGACAGGCCCGAGGTCATCGGCCCGGCAGGGGCGAAGACTACCGGCAGGTGGCCGAAGGACAGGGCGCCAATCAACAGGCCGGGCACAATCTTGTCGCACACCCCCAGACAGAGGGCGCCGTCAAACATATTGTGGGACAGGGAAATCGCCGTGGCCGCGGCTATCACATCGCGGCTGAACAGGCTCAGCTCCATCCCCGCCGTGCCCTGGGTGACCCCGTCGCACATGGCGGGAACGCCGCCGGCGACCTGGGCGGTGCAGCCCACCTCGTGGGCGGCCTGCTTGATCAGGGCCGGAAAACTCTCCAGCGGCTGGTGCGCCGACAGCATGTCGTTGTAGGCGTTGACGATACCGATGTTGGCCGACTCGGTGAGCTTCAGGGCCTGCTTGTCCTGCTCACTGCAGGCGGCAAAACCGTGGGCCAGGTTGGAGCAGGAGAGCGCGCCGCGCAGGGGGCCCTGGCCGCGCATGCGATCGATTTTTTCCAGGTAAGCGGCGCGGCTGTCGGCGCTGCGCGCGCTTATGCGTCGGGTAATGGCTGTCAGTCTTGGATCGGTCATCAGGGTGCCCACCAGATACTTGCAGGATTGTCCTGCTGTTCGCTTATTGCGGCAATGGGATAGCCCTTGTCGCTGGCCTCGGCCAGTACCGCGCGTTTTTCCTCGCCGGTGATATGGATGATAATCTCGCCGGCGGCGAGAATGGCCGGGAGGGTAAAGGTGATGCGCTGGTGCGGCGCGGTGACCGGGTCACTGCAGGCCAGCAGGGCTTCGCCCTGCGGGTCCAGCAGCTCGGCCAGGTTACTGGCCCGGGGAAACCAGGACGCGGTGTGGCCGTCACCGCCCATACCCAGCACCGCGCAGGTCAGTGGCAGCGGTAGCGGGTCCAGGCGCGCGCTCACCTCCGCCAGTCCGGCGGCTGCCTCCGTGGCGGAACCCTTGAGGCCGATAAAGTTGGCCGCCGCCGCGGCGTTCTGCAGCAGCTGTTCGCGGACCAGCTTTTCATTGGAGTCGGGGCTGTCGGGGTCCACCCAGCGTTCGTCCACCAGGGTGATCCATACCTGCTCCCAGGCCAGCTGCTGGCGTGACAGGGCGGCGAACATCCCCGCCGGCGTGCTGCCGCCGGATACCGCCAGGCTGGCGCTGCCGCGACGCCGAATATCCGCCGCCAGCCGTCCGGCGATATGCGCCGCCAGCGCCGAATCCAGTGCCGATCGCTCGCTGAAGTGGTGTAGTTCACTCATGCCAGCTGCGCCCGTCCACGGCGATCAGTGCCGTTGCCGCGTTGGGGCCCATGGTGCCCGCGTTGTAGGGCTTGATGGCGCTACCGTTATCATCCCAGGCCGCGATGATGGAGTCGATCCAGTGCCAGGCGGTTTCCACCTCGTCGCGGCGCATGAACAGGGTCTGGTCACCGTGGATGGCGTCCAGCAAAAGGCGTTCGTAGGCATCGTACTTGTCCCGCTTGTTCTGCGACTCGTCTGTCAGGTGCAGCTCTACCGGCTGCAGGCGCAGTTTGCTGGTGAGCCCCGGTTTCTTGTTCACCGTGTGCAGGCTGATGCTTTCCTCGGGCTGCAGGTGAATCACCAGCTTGTTGGTGAGCTCCTGGGGATCGTTGGCGAACAGGGAGAAGGGCTGCTGCCGGTACTCGATAACAATCTCCGAATAGCGCCGCGACAGGCGCTTGCCGGTGCGCAGGTAAAAGGGCACGCCGGCCCAGCGCCAGTTGTTGATGCTCGCCTTCAGGGCGACGAAGGTTTCGGTATTTTCGGCGTCGTGGAAGGCGTCTTCCTCAAGAAAGCCCTTGACCGCCCTGCCACCGACCGCACCGGCGGTATAGCGCCCGCGCACGGTGCGCTCCTTGACGTTGCTCTCGGTAATCGGTTCCAGACAGCGCAAGACCTTCATTTTCTCATCGCGGATGTCGGTGGCCTTGAGGGTGGCCGGCGGTTCCATGGCCACCAGCGACAGTACCTGCAGCAGGTGATTCTGCACCATGTCGCGCAGGGCACCGGTGTCGGCGTAGTAGCTGCCCCGGCCGGCCACCCCGATCTCCTCGGCCACGGTAATCTGTACGCTGCTGATAAAGGTGTTGTTCCACATGGGGTGGAACAGCTGGTTGCCGAAACGCAGGGCCAGCAGGTTTTGCACGGTCTCCTTGCCCAGGTAGTGGTCTATGCGGAAGGTGGCCTCCTCGTCGAACACCCGGGCGACCTGCTGGTTGATGCTGCGACAGGACTCAAGGTCGTGCCCCAGGGGCTTTTCCAGTACCACCCGACTGGCGTCATTGACAACGCCGGCGTCCTGCAGCTGCTGGCAGATCTCGCCGTAGAGGGAGGGCAGCGTGGCCAGGTAGTAGAGTCGTCCCGCAGTGTCAGCGGTACCCAGCAAGCGGGCCAGCTGGCGGTAGTCGTCCGCATTGTCGGCATCTATCTTGACGTACTCGAGCCGGTCGCGAAATGCCTCCCACACGGACTCATCCCAGTTCTCCCGGGGCAGGTATTTTTCCAGGTTGGCCTGGGCTTCAAGGCGGAACGCCCCGGTTTCCATCTCGCCGCGTCCGGTAGCGATGATCCGGTTGAGGCGGTCTGCCAGGTTGTGGCGCTGGAGCTGGTAGAGGGCGGGCAGCAGTTTGCGGGTGGATAAATCCCCGGTGCCACCAAAAATGACCAAATCGACCTTCTGACTCATACAAAAGCTTCCTCAAGACAGAGTAAAAACATTTTTGTGTGTCGTAAAATGTTTGCGGGCGCAAACAGTTTTTTTTGGCGGTGATTCGGTCCGCAGCATTCTGTGGCTGCTGGAGAGGAGCGAATGGTAACAGAATTTCCCTGCCCTCGTCTTGGCGAATTTAGGGACTTTTTATTGCGGCGTCTGCAGGCGGGTCAGCCACATCACCGGGACACCTGGCGGAATTCGCGGGGCGAGCATCCGTGCCAGCGCTTGAAAGCGTTACTGAAATTGCCCGGCGCGCTGTAACCCAGCATGGTAGAAATCTCCTCCAGTGGCAGGGTCGAGGTGGCCAGGTACTCCCGGGCCAGCTGGTAGCGGACCTCCGCCAGAATTTCCTGGAAACTGCTGTCTTCCGCCGACAGCCGCCGGCGCAGGGTGCGGCTGGTCATGTGCAGGCGCCCGGCCACGGCATCGATGTCGGGAAAGTGGCCGGGCCTGGCCATAATCAGCCCGCGCACCTTGTCGACGAAGGTGCTGCCGGCGCGCATCCGCGCCAGCAGCAGGCGGCACTGCTGCTGGCAGGTGGCGCTGGTTTCCGTGTCGCCCAGGGGCATGGGGACATCCAGCTGCGAGGCATCCAGGTGCAGTTCCGAGCATTCCGCCGAGAAAGAGACAGGACAGCGGAAGTGGCGCGTGTAAATCCGGCGTTGCCCCTGCCCGGCGTGCATCACCTGCACGTGGCGCGGCTCCAGCGGTTTACGCAGGGCGCCCCGTCCGCCATCGACGGCTGCGGTGAGGTCGCGGTCCACGTAAAAATTGAACAGGTCGTCGGGCACCGGAATATCCGGCGATAGGCGCAGAATGCCCCGGCACCCATCGGTCAGGAAGTTCACCTGGAACAGGGAGTAGGTGAGGGGACCGTAGCTGCGCAGCACCATCATTGCCTGGCGCAGGGTGGGGGCGCTCAGAAAGGCGTAGCCCAGCATGCCGTAGCTTTCCATCCGGTAGGACTTGCCCAGCAGCAGGCCGAGCATGGGATTGTCGCTGAGCTGCACCAGGTTGCGGTGGAAGCGGAATTCCTGTTCCAGGGTGAAACCGACGTCAGAGGCGGGGCGGCTGAGGTCGGCACGCCTGAGATCGGTGCCCCGGAGACAGTCGTCGGGGGCAAAGCCCATGGCTTGCATGGCATCCAGGGCTGGAGGAATTGCCCTGATGTGATGGGTGGTATCCAGTTTGGCCGCCATATTGCGCTGTGTCCTCCCCGGGCAGCGATGGCCCTGTCGCGATAAGGTGCCAGGCTATCAGGTCTTGTCCGGAATTCATAAGTTTTTGGCCGTGATCACTATTTGATCAAGCTGCGGCAGACGCTAAAGTCTTATTCGCCATGACGATGATAAAACAGGAATCCCCAGCAATGAGCGTTGACCAAAGACCAGAGCCCTCGGTAGCCATTATCGGTGCGGGCATGACCGGCATTCTGATGGCGATCAGGCTGCGCGAGGCGGGCATCACCGACATCCAGGTGCTGGAGAAGGCCGACAAGGTGGGCGGTACCTGGCGGGAAAATACCTACCCGGGGGTGGCCTGCGATGTGCCGGCCCACATGTATACCTACAGTTTCCGCGCCAATCCCCGGTGGAGCCACCGCTTTGCCCATGGCGACGAGATCCAGGGCTACTTCGAGCAGGTCGCGGACGAGCAGGGGCTCAGTGACAAAATACGTTTCAACGAGGCGGTTGAGCAGTGTCACTACCGCGACGGCAAGTGGCAGCTGAAAACCAGCAAGGGCGCCTCCCTGGTGGTGGATTTCGTGGTGTCTGCCACCGGCATTCTCCATCACCCCGCCTATCCCGATATTCCCGGACTGGACAGCTTTGGCGGTGACATGTGGCACACCGCGCGCTGGAATCACGATGTGGACCTGCGCGGCAAGCGGGTGGGTATTATCGGCACCGGTTCCACCGCCTGCCAGGTGATTTCCGAGATTGCCTCGCTGGATTGTGATTTGACCGTGTTCCAGCGCACCGCCCAGTGGGTGCTGTCGGTACCCGACAAGGAATACAGCGAAGCGGACAAGACCCGCCTGAGCCGCAAGCCCTCGCGGCTGGCGACCCTGCGCCGCCGTTATGCCTTCGCCCTGCGCAACACCTTCAGCAAGGCGGTGACCGGCAACAAACTGTCCCACGCCCTGGTCAGCTGGCTGGCAAAGCGCAACCTGCGCAAAAGCGTCAGCGACCCCGAGTTTCGCGCCAAACTGACCCCGGACTACCCGGTGGGCTGCAAACGGCTGATTATCAGCAGCCGTTTTTATAGCGCCATCCAGCGCGACAACGTGCAGCTGGAGACAACCGCAATTGACAGCATCAGTGAACAGGGCGTGGTAACCGCGGATGGCAACACCCATAAGCTGGATGTGTTGATCCTGGCAACCGGCTTCCGGCCGTTCGATTTCATGCGGCCAAT
Organism: Seongchinamella sediminis; assembly: GCF_003457605.1. GTDB lineage: Bacteria > Pseudomonadota > Gammaproteobacteria > Pseudomonadales > Halieaceae > Halioglobus > Halioglobus sediminis. The sequence continues at coordinate 151,649 of NZ_QRAN01000002.1, read as the reverse complement.
GGACCTGCGCGGCCGTGACGGCCTCAGCATTGAAGAGGCCTGGAAACACAAGGTGCAGGCATACCGCTCGCTGTGCATCCCCGGCTTCCCCAACTTTTTCCTGATGCTGGGGCCCAACACGCCGATCGGCAACTATTCGGTAATCGCCATGAGCGAGGTGCAGGCCGACTACGCCTTGAAACTGATCGATCTGTGGCGGCGCGGCGAGTTGCAAACCGTGGAAGCGACGGAACAGGCCAGGCAGCGTTACAACGACTATCTCAAGGCCGGTATGGGCAAGACAGTCTGGGTGCGGGGCTGCCAGAGCTGGTACCTGGATGCCGACGGCGACCCGGCCATGTGGCCTTATTCCTGGCAGCAGTGGGTACAGGAGCACGAACAACCGGTGCCGGATGACTTTGTGCGCCAGTCCCCCGCCGAGGTGGAGCCCCTGCGCCCCGCCGCCTGAGCTACTCGTCGAAGTCGGCGGTTTCCGGTATCTGCTGGTACCAGTCCACCCCGTTTTCATCGCGGGTGCGGGTGATGCGGTGGCGTCCCAGCAGGCAGTTGAGGTGGGCGAGGGTCTCCCCGGTAGCGAGGTGGACGTCGCTGCCCTCCATTTTCCGCGAGAACAGGGCCGGGAAGCAGTCCACCGCCCGCCGCGGCTGGTCCAGGTAATTGAACAGGGTGACCAGGTCCCGCTTGTGCCCCTCTATCAGCTGGCTCAGGCGCACGTAGAGCCCGTGGAAGGGGGCCTCGTGCGCGGGTAGTACCAGCAGGTCGTCGGGCAGGATGTCGCGAATCACCGCCTGGGAGCGCAGCCACTCCTTGAGCGGGTCGCCCATGGGCTCGGTGGGAAAGACGCTGACATTGGGCGAAATCCGCGGCAGTATCTGGTCGCCCGAAATCAACAGCTTCAGGCCCGGGCAGTACAGTGCAATGTGTTCCGGGGAGTGCCCGCGACCGACGATGGCCTGCCAGTAGTGATCGCCAATCGTAATGGTTTCCCGGTTGATCAGCCGCCGGAAACTCTCCGGCAGGGGGTAGATGGCGCGGCCGAAGGCGCCGAACTTCTGTTTGTATTGCGCCAGCCGTTCCTCGTCCCAGCCGGCCGCCCGGTAAAAGCGCAGCGCCACCGGCGGTGCCTGTTTGCCGGTGTCTGCCGCCATGGTGCGGCACATCAGGAACTCCTCCCGCGACATCCACAGGTCGGCGTCAAAGCGCTCGCAGAGCCAGCCGGCCAGGCCCACGTGGTCCGGGTGCAGGTGGGTGCAGATCACCCGCTTGATGGGCTTGCCTTGCATAAAACCGCTGAACAGCTGTTCCCAGGTGTCGCGGGCACTGTCGATGTTGAGACAGGTATCGACCACGGTCCAGCCGTCGCCATCCTCCAGCAGCCACAGGTTGATATGATCCAGGGCGATGGGCATGACAAAGCGGACCCAGTAAACCCCCTCGGCTACCTTGACCGGTTGTCCCGGCTGGATATCGGGCTTGCGGCCAAAGGGGTAGTAGAGTCCGCGGTAGGTTTCGCTGGTGTCGGGGGTCATGGTCAGTCCGGAATTGCAGGGGGAGGGCTATGTTCGGCTGCCGGGCGCCGGCTGTCCAGACTTGCAATTCGGCACCGCTACCGGTAGCGGGTGCCGCCGGCGCGGCCCGGCATCAGCCCACGCCGCGCTCGCTGCCCTCCCAGTACCAGGCTTTTACCGCTTTCTTGTCGGGCTTGCCCACCGGGGTCAGCGGTATGGCGTCGACGAAGTCTACCGACTTGGGCGACTGCACCGAACCTTTCCTGTCTTTCACCAGAGCCTGCAGTTCAGCGGCGAGGCCGTCGCCGGCCGCAATCCCGGGCCTGGGTACGATGACGGCCTTGACCGCCTCTCCCCACTGCTCATCCGGTACGCCGACCACTACCACCTGGGCGACGTCATCGTGACCGGCCAGGACATCCTCGACCTCGCGCGGGAACACGTTAAAGCCGCCGGTGACGATCATGTCCTTGGTGCGGTCGACGATGTAGAGGAAGCCGTCCTCGTCCAGCCTGCCGACATCGCCGGTGTGCAGCCAGCCGCCCGCGAAGGCCTCGGCAGTCTGCTCCGGCATGTCCTTGTAGCCCTTCATGACCAGCGGCCCGCGCACGCAGACTTCGCCGGCTTCTCCAGCCGCCACCGGCTGGCAGTGCTCGTCCAGCAGCGCCATGTGGATCCACGGCGTGGGGCGTCCGCAGGAGGCCAGCCGCGCGGGCTTCGCCAGGTCGTGGTCGGCCTTGCGCATATTGGCGATGACCATCGGGCACTCGGACTGGCCGAAAAACTGGTAGAAAATCTGGCCCCACTTTTCAATGCCCTCGCGCAGGCGGGCGGGACTCATGGGCGAGGCGCCGTAAAAAATGGTTTCCATGCTGTCCATGCTGCCGTCCGTGGCGCGGGGTGAGTCCAGCAGGAAATACAGCATCACCGGCACCAGCATGGTGCAGGTGATCCTGTGGTCGCGCACCATGTCGAAGAAACCGTCCGGATTGAATCCCTGCATGATGTAAAAGGCGCCGCCGCGCTGTAACACGGGAATGAAAAATGCTGCCGCCGCGTGGGACAGCGGCGTGGCCATGAGCATGCGCAGCTCGTCGGGGAATTCCCATTCCGCCAGCTGGATCTGGGTCATGTAGGCGCTGACCCGGTGGGGGCTCATCACGCCCTTGGGTTTACCGGTGGTGCCGCCGGTAAAGTTCACCGAGGCAATGTCCTCGGCGTCTATGTCCGGCGCTACCAGCGGCTGGGGACTGAAGCCCTGCGCCAGCGCCAGGTAGTCGTCCCCCACCTCATTGGGGCCAAAGCCCAGCAGGTTCTTCAGTCCCGGGACCCGTTGCCTGAGTGCGGTGGCCACCTCGGCGAATACCGGTGCATCGAATACCAGGGTGTCGATTTCCGCGGCCTCCAGCACATAGGCATGATCGTCGATCGAGCCCAGCGGGTGCAGCGGTGTGCCGATGCAACCCGCGAGCTGCATGGCAGCGGTATTGGCCAGTACCTCCGGCCGGTTGGCGGAAATGATCGCCACTCTGCTGCCCTTGCCAATGCCCCTGGCGCCCAGGGCCTGCAGCAGGCGGCTGGTCAGTTCCCTCACCTCGCAGTAACTGGCCACCTTGTCACCGAGGTACAGGCAGGGCCGGTCGTCATAGCGGTTAAGCCCCTCCACCAGCAGGTGTGGCATCAGGGTCGGTTGGTACAGTGCGTCGCTGCTCATTTCATCTCCGTGTTCGGTTCGCGATGTTGGTCCGGGGCCAACTCAACAAGTGTGACCAGGCCCTAGTGTTTGCGGGCCCGGCGCCGCTCGCAATGGTCGCTAGGGCCAGAAATTGTTGGATTCCCGGTCAACACGGGAAGCACCCCCTCGAGCTAGCATTTGCCACAGCAATGATGCGCAATGGCTTGCAGTATGGCGGCGATCAGCCCGTCGATTGCCAGGACCAGTGACCGGCTGGGGAGAAACCCGCAACGAGGGCGTGCACTGGTGGATATCCTGGCAAAGCGGGTCCACAGTGTAAGTCGCGCCCCGGGCGCTTACAATCTGGGATATGCTTGTCCCTGAATCAATAGCCATTCGTGAGAGCAATGAGATTATCTACATGCAAAGTCCTGTTTGCCGTTGTTACCCTGTCCCTGCTACAGGCCTGTGCCTCGCAGCCGGAGGTGTCCCGCGTGCCCGCTGAACTCGGGGCCGGCGGGCGCCCGGTCGGGGAGATCTGGTCCCGCAGCCCGGTCTACGGCAGCAGGGGCATGGCGGCGACGGCGCAGCCCCTGGCTTCCCAGGTGGCGCTGGACATCCTCAAGCAGGGTGGCAGCGCGGTGGACGCGGCCATTGCCGCCAACGCCGCCCTGGGCCTGATGGAGCCCACGGGCAACGGTATTGGCGGTGACATCTTTGTGATTGTCTGGGATCCGCAAACCCGGCAGCTCTATGGCTACAACGGCTCCGGCCGCTCACCCGGGGGGCAGAGCCTGGCCCAGCTCCAGGCCCGGATCGACGCGCTCAAAGAACGGGGAGAGCTGCCCGCGGATGCCCGGGGCATTCCCTCCCACGGTCCCCTGCCGGTGACGGTACCGGGCACCGTGGACGGCTGGTTCGCGCTCCACGAACGCTTCGGCAAACTGCCCATGAGCCAGATACTGGCGCCCACCATCGACTACGCCCGCGAGGGCTTTCCGGTCAGTCCGGTGATCGCTTACTACTTCGATCGCAGCTGGGCGTTTTTCAGCAAGCGCTTTGCCGACAGCCCGCACCTGGACAATATCCGCAACACCTGGTTCCCGGGTGGCAGGGCGGCGGCCCCCGGAGAGCTGCTCACCAACAGGGACCTGGCCGACACCCTGGAAACCATCGCCCTGGAGGGCCGTGACGCCTTTTACAAGGGCAGTCTCGCCCGGCGCATGGCGGATTACTTCGAAACCATGGAGGGTGGCCTGGCCTACCGCGACTTCAGTGAGCACCGGGGCGAGTGGGTCGTGCCGGGCAGCGTGAATTACCGGGGCTACGACCTCTACGAGCTGCCCCCCAACGGCCAGGGTTATGCCGCCCTGCAAATGCTCTCCATTCTCAAGAATGTCGATCTCGGCCAATGGCCGCGGGCCTCCGCCGAGGTGTTTCATTACATGGTGGAAGCCAAGCGCCTGGCCTTCGAGGATGTGGCGCGCTACTACGCCGACCCGGCCTTCGCCGACCTGCCCCTGAGCGGCCTGTTGTCCGATGGGTACGGCCGCCAGCGCTTCGCCGAGATCAATCCATCGGCGGCCTCGCCGACCTTCGGTCCCGGCGAGCCGGCGCTGGAGGGGGAGGGCGATACCACCTACCTGACGGTGGCCGATGAGAGCGGCATGATGGTGTCGCTGATCCAGTCAAATTACCGCGGCATGGGTTCCGGCATGGTGGCGGACGGCACCGGCTTCATGTTCCAGGACCGCGGCGAGCTGTTTTCCCTGGACCCGGAGCACCCCAACGCTTACCAGCCGGGCAAGCGGCCCTTCCACACCATCATTCCCGCCTTCCTGATGAAAGACGGTGAACCGCTGATGAGCTTCGGGCTGATGGGCGGCGGCATGCAGCCCCAGGGTCACGTGCAGGTGCTGGTCAATATGCTCGACTACGGCATGAATGTGCAGGAAGCGGGCGACGCCGCCCGCTTCCTCCACGACGGCGGTCGCCAGCCCACCGGCGTCAACGGCGACCCGCTGGGTACCCTGTACCTGGAGCCGGGGGTCCCCGCCGGCACGGTAGAGCGGCTGCGGGCCATGGGCCACAAGGTCGAGATTGATTCGCGCGGCGTGCGCTTTGGCGGCTACCAGGCGATTATGGTCGACCGGGAAAAAGGCAGTTACGCCGGCGCTACTGAAATGCGCAAGGACGGTACTGTTGTTGCCTGGTGACCGGCTTGAGCCGGCCTGAGTCCGGCCACAACACCGGGTTGGCGGTGTTGTGGATGATGCTGGCGCTGGCCTGTTTCTGCCTGCTGGCGATTGCCAGCAGGGAGCTCACAGCCAGCCTCGGCACCCTGGAGATACTGTTCTGGCGCAGCCTGCTGGGCTGGCTGATTGTCGTTACCCTGCTGCTCAGAAGCGGCGGGCTCGGCGTGGTGCGCATGCCACGGCGGATACTGGGCTGGCATTTCATGCGCAACAGCAGCCACTTTTTTGCCCAGTGCGCCTGGTTGATCGCGATTGCCGCACTGCCTCTGGCGGAAGTCTTCGCCATCGAATTCACCACGCCCCTGTGGGCGGCGCTGCTGGCGGCCCTGTTTATGGGTGAGCCCCTGAGTCGCGGGCGCTGGATCTCGCTGGTGCTGGGCCTGGTGGGGGTGTTGTTCATCCTGCGGCCGGGTTCTGCCGCCATCAATCCCGCCAGCCTGATTCTGCTGGCGGGTGCCGTGGGTTTTGGCCTCAGTGCGATCTCTACCCGCCGCCTCACCCAGCTATTGCCGGATAACCCGCAGGTTTTCCTGGTGATCCTGTTCTACATGACCGGGATGCAGGCCTGCTTCTCGCTGGTGCCGATAGTGACTGCGCTGCATCTGCCGGATTCGGTCAACTGGATCTGGCTGCTGGCCGCCGCGACCACGGCGCTGGGTGCGCATTACTGCCTGAGTCGCGCCCTGTCGCTGGCTGACGCGGCGGTCGTCATGCCCCTGGACTACCTGCGGCTGCCGTTGATCATGTTGCTGGCCTGGCTGATATACGGTGAAACCGTGTCCCTGTCCCTGCTGGCGGGCTCGGCACTGATTGTGGCCGGTAACGCCGCCGGCCTGTATCTCGAGGCCCGGCGCCTCAAGGCCAGGGCTTACGGCTGAATCCGGTCCCTTGCCTGCAGCCCGCGGCGGGTTCATATGTCGCGCAGTATCTCCCGGGCCGCGTTGTGGCCCGGTGCCCCGGTCACACCGCCGCCGGGATGGGTGCCTGCCCCGCACATGTACAGGCCGCTGATCGGAGCGCGGTAGTCGCCGTGGCCCAGCATCGGCCGGGCGCTGAACATCTGGTCGAGAGAGAGCACTCCGTGCATGATGTCGCCGCGGGTGAGGCCAAACTTGCGCTCCAGGTCCAGGGGGCTGAGCACCTGCCGGCCGACCACGCTCTGCCTGAAGCCCGGGGCATACTTTTCCACCTGGTCGAGGATGCACTCGGCCGCCGCATCCCGGTGCTGGTCCCAGTCCAGGTCGGGGTCGAACTGCTGGCAAAACAGGCTGGCGACATGCTGGCCCGGGGGCGCCAGGCTGTCGTCCAGCAGCGAGGGGATCAGCATTTCCACCAGTGGCGCGGAGGACCAGCCGTGCTCGCGGGCATCGCGATAGGCCCGGTCCAGGTAGGCCATGGTGGGGCCGATGACGATGCCGCCGGTGAGGTGATCAGCGCTGGCCCGCTCCTGTTGCTGCAGGCAGGTGAACTGCGGCAGGGCATTGAGTGCCACGTTCATGCGGAAGGTGCCGGAGCCGTTGCGGTACTGGCCAATGCGGCGGGAAAACTCCGCGGACAGCTCGGCGGGGTCTACCAGGCGGCCGTACAGCAGCGAGGGATTGAGGTTGGACACCACGACTCTGGCACGCACGGTCTCGCCGTTCGCCAGCCTTACCCCCACCGCCCGCCGGTTTTCCACCAGCACCTGCTCTACCTCGCGGTTGACCTCGATTTGCACGCCCCGTTCCCTGGCGGCCGCCGCCATGGCCTGGGTAATGGCGCCCATGCCGCCGATGGCATGACCCCAGAGCCCCTGCTTGCCGTTGACCTCGCCGAAGGCGTGATGCATTAACACATAGGCTGATCCCGGCGTGTGGGTGTCGGCATAGTTGCCCACCAGCCCGTCGAAGGCGAAAGCGCCCATGACGAACTCGTTATCGAAATACAGGGCCAGGAAGTCCGCCACGCTCTTGCTGAAAATATCCATGACGATGCGCTGGTCTGCCAGCGGCAGTTTGCGCAGGCGGTTACCGAAGCCGGCCATTTTGACCAGGTCGCGGATGCCGCCGCCGGCGTTGGGCGGGGTTTTCAGCAGGTAATCACGGATAAGGTCGGCGACCATGCCGGTGTCCCGGCTGTAGCGTTGCAGGGCCTCGGCGTCGGCCGGGGAGTAGCGGGCGATCTCGGCCTTGAGTGCCTCACTGCCCACGGGGAAGGCGAGAAAATCGCCGTTGTCATTGGGCCACAGGTTGTTGACCCGGCGCTCCACGATCTTCAGGCCGTGACGGTGCAAATCCAGGTCGCGGATGACCTTCGGGTTGAGCAGGCTGACCGTGTAGGAGGCCACGGAGTTGCGAAAGTCGGGATGGAACTCCTCGGTAATGGCGGCGCCGCCGACGACAGCGGCGCGCTCCAGGATGCGGACCTTTTTCCCGGCCCGGGCCAGGTAGCTGGCGCAAACCAGGCCGTTGTGGCCGCCGCCGATGATAATCGCATCCAGTAACATTTAGCCCTCACCCGCCGATGTACTGACCAGATTCCTGGCGACAGCTTATGGCTTCCGCTCAGCCGTCGCAATCCGCCCTCGGCGGCTCCGGTCGCCGCCGCATTCAGCGCGCTGCCGGCACCAGCAGGTCCCTCACGGTCCGCCAGGTATCGCGATCCGCCGCGGCGATCAGGCCTGTGCCCTCCGCCACGGGCCGGTAGTCGGAACCGTTGTAGCGCCCGCTATGGGCGCCGGCTTCCTCAGCGATCAGCACGCCGGGGGCATGGTCCCAGACCAGGGTCCGGTAGTAAAACACGAACTGGTAATCGCCCCGGGCGAGTGCCCGGTAATCGTAGCCGGCGCAGCCGCTGGCCGTTGTTGCTCCCAGCTGTTGTTCGCCCCGCAACGCCGCCCCGCGAAGCGCCGTTGGCAGGTATCGGGTCGACAGCGCGCCGCAGATGTTCCCGGTCGGGCCGTGAAAATCGCCGATGGTCACCCGCGCTCCGTCCAGCAGGGCGCCGGCGCCGCGCTCGGCCTCCAGCAGCGTGTCTTCCACCGGGTCCAGGATCCAGGCGGCGAGGGTCTGGCGTTCCCGCACCAGGCAGACCATGACCGCTATCGGGCCTTCGCCAGCGGCAAAATTACCGGTGCCGTCCAGCGGGTCGATCACCCACACCGGGCGCACAGAGTCCAGCGCCAGCATCGCCGTGGGGTCCTGGTGCGCCGCCTCCTCGCCCACCACCAGTGAACCGGGCAGCAGCGCCAGCAACTCGCGACTGATAACAGCCTCGCAGGCGCGGTCAGCGACAGTGACCAGGTCGCCCGGTTGTTTTTCCTCGATCTGGTGTTGGTGCAGGTTCTGCCACAGAGGCAGGATCTCGCGCGCTGCCGCTTCGCGCAGAATCGCCGCCACTGCCTGGTGATCAATGTCCACGCAGGTGCCGGCTTGCCATTGAGTCAGGGATACCTGAAGCCCGTGCAGTGTTCACTGATCTGCCACAGTTTGCGGGCGGCCTCATCATCCCTGGCCCAGGGCTTGGGCCGGGCCTGTTTGCAGTTGGCGAAGTAGGCACCGCTGACAGCGGCGACCTCGTCACTCTGGCACAGGTAGACGGAGGTTTCGGCGCCCCGGTCCGGGCTGCGGAAGAAGGGTTTCAGCAGTTTGGGCAGGATGCGTGCCAGCATACCCTCATTCTGCGAACCCAGTGAAGTGGCGACCGCGCCGGGATGCAGGCAGTTGACGGTAATGGACTGGTCCTGCAGGCGTTCGGCGAGGCTGCGGGTAAACAGGATGTTGGCCAGCTTGGAGCGCCCGTATTCGCGAAAGGTCTTGTAGCTCTGTTGTGCCTGCATGTCCTCGAAGCCCATGCCCCTGACGAAGGTGTGGGCATCGGAGGCGACGTTGATGATACGCGCCGCTGGCGCCTGCTGCAGGGCGGGCAGCAACAGGCCGGTCAGCAGGAAGGGGGCGAAGTGATTGACCGCCAGGGTTTCCTCGAAACCATCGACGGTTTCCCGGCGCCCGGTATTCACCACACCGGCGTTGTTGAGGAGTATGTCGATGGGCTTGTCCAGCGCCAGGGTGGCTGCGGCGGCTTCCCGCACGCTGTCCAGCCGGGCCATATCCATGGTAATGAGGGTGGGCTCGCTGCCGCCGGCGGCGACCAGCTCCGCGGCCAGTGCCCGCGATTTTTCCGGGTTGCGGCTTAGCAGGGTGAGGTCTGCCCCCGCCTGTGCCAGCGCCAGCGCGCTGCTGCGGCCAATACCGGCGGTAGCGCCGGTGACAACGATGTGCTTGCCCTGCAGGTCCATGATTCGGGTTCCTTGTCAGTCGATCAGCGCCCGCCCGGGAATGGATTGCAGCAGCTGGCGGGTGTAGTCCTGCTGCGGGCGCTCGAACAGGTCGTCGCCGGTGCCCTGCTCCACCACCTCGCCCTTGTACAGTACCAGTATGCGATCCGCCAGGTGGCGCACCACCGCCAGGTCGTGAGAGACGAACAGCATGGTCAGGCCATACTCCCGGCCCAGCTCCTGCATCAGGTCCAGTATCTGCGCCTGGATGGTGACGTCCAGCGCGGAGACCGGTTCATCGGCGACCACGAATTCCGGATTGGTGGCCAGGGCCCGGCCTATGGCGATACGCTGGCGCTGGCCGCCGGAAAACTCGTGGGGATACTTGCGCACAAAGTTGCGCGCCAGGCCGACATCGTCCATCAGCTTGAGCACACCGCTGGCCACGCTCTTGCGATTCTCGATGCCGTGCAGCAGCAGCGGTTCAGCCAGGGTGTCGAACACGGTCATGCGCGGGTTGAGCGAGGCGAAGGGGTCCTGGAAAATCATCTGCATGCGGCTGCGGAAGTTCTTCAGGTCGCCGCTCTCCAGTCGGGTGACGTCGGTGCCGTCGAAGGTGACGGCACCCGAGGTCACCGGCACCAGCCGCAGAATGGAACGGCCGATGGTCGACTTGCCCGAACCGGATTCGCCCACCAGTCCCAGCACTTCGCCGCGGTTGATGTCGAAACTGACATCGTTGACGGCCTTTACCGGCTCCTTGTGCTTGCCCTGCGAGAACCAGGTGCACAGATTGCGTACCTCTATCAGCGGTTGCGCCTCGCCGTCCATCGGCGTTTTGCTGCCGGCGGGAATCGCGGCCAGCAGCTTCTGGGTATAGGGGTGCTCGGCATTGTGGAAGATATGCTGGCTGTCGCCGCCTTCCACCACCTTGCCCTGCTGCATGACGATAATCTGGTCGGCGATGTCGGCCACCACCGCCAGGTCGTGGGAGATGAAAATCACCCCGATGTCCCGCCTGGTCTGCAACTCGGCGATCAGCTTGAGGATTTGCGCCTGGATGGTCACATCCAGGGCCGTGGTGGGTTCGTCGGCAATCAGCAGCTTGGGCTCGTTGATCAGCGCCATGGCGATCATCACCCGCTGGCGCATGCCGCCAGAGAACTGGTGGGGGAAGTTGTCAAAGGTGCTTTCCGGGTCACGGATGCCGACCTCTTCCAGCAATTCCAGGGCACGGCTTTTTGCCTGCTCCTTGCTGACATTCTTGTGGTAGAGCAGCGGTTCCATCAGCTGCTTGCCGATGGTCATGAAGGGGTTGAGGCAGGTCATGGGGTCCTGGAAGATCATGGCGACATCGCGGCCGCGAATTTCCCGCAGCTGGGCCTCGCTCATCTGCAGCAGGTCGCGGCCCTCGAACAGGGCCTCGCCGCCGTCGATGCGTCCCGGCGGCTGCGGCACCAGCCCCAGCATGGAGTAGCAGGCCACCGACTTGCCGGAGCCGGATTCGCCGATGATGGCGGTGATCTTGCCGGTTTCCACCGAGAAGGAAATGCCGTCCACCGCCTTGTTGGTGCCCATGCGGGTCACGAAGCTGACCTGCAGGTTGTTGACTTCGAGTAGTGCCATCAGTCTTTGGACCTCCGTACGTCCAGTGCGTCGCGCAGGCCGTCACCGAGGAAATTCAGCGAGAACAGGGTCAGGGTCAGCGCCAGGCCGGGGAAAATCAGCAGCCAGGGGAACTCTTCCATGGTTTCTGCGCCGTAGGATATCAACAGGCCCCAGGAGGTTTGCGGCGGCTGGATGCCCAGGCCGAGGAAGCTGAGGAAGGCCTCCAGCAGCATCACCGAGGGAATGGTCAGGGTGGTGTAAACGATAATCGGCCCCAGGGCATTGGGGATCAGGTGGCGGCGGATAATGGTGCTGGGAGGCAGGCCCAGGGAAATGGCCGCCTCGACGAACTCCTGCTGGCGCAGCTGCTGCACCTGGGAGCGCATGATGCGCGCCATGGTCAGCCACTCTACCGCGCCAATGGCCAGGAACAGCAGCAGGATATTGCGGCCGAACACCACCATCAACAGGACAATGAAAATCATGAAGGGCAGGGCGTAGAGGATGTCGACAAAGCGCATCATGGCCGCGTCTACCCGACCGCCGACATAACCGGCAATGGCGCCCCAGGTGATGCCGATGAGCAGCGCCACCGAGGTGGCGACGAAACCCACCGCCAGGGAGATGCGGCCGCCGTACATGATCTGGGTCAGCAGGTCGCGGCCGAAAATATCGGTGCCCAGCCAGTGGGCCGCCGAGGGCGGGGTGGCGCCCAGCTCCAGGTTCTGGGTTTCGTAGGAGTAGGGGGCGATCCAGGGGGTCAGGATGGCGATGATCACGAACAGGATCAGGGTGATGCCGCCAAACAGGGCGAGCCTGTTCTTGCGCAGCCGCAGCCAGGCGTCGTGCCACAGGGAGGAGCCCTGTTCCGCTTCGGTAATATCGGTAATCACTTCTGTGGTCATCAGTTTTCCCCAAACTGTGTGCGCAGGCGCGGGTTCATCCAGGCGGCGAGGATGTCCGACAGCAGGTTGAACAGCACGATCAGTGTGGACAGGAACACGGTGGTTCCCAGGATCATGGTGTAGTCGCGGTTAAACGCGGCCTGCACGTAAAAACGGCCCAGGCCCGGGATCTGGAAAATGGTTTCCACCACGAAGGAACCCGCCAGCAGGCCGGCGAAGGCGGGGCCGAGAAAGGCCACTACCGGGATCAGGCCACCGCGCAGGGCGTGCCGGGTGACCACCTGCCATTCCGGCAGGCCCTTGGCCCGGGCGGTGCGAATGTAGTCCTGGGACATGACTTCCAGCATGCCGGCCCGGGACAGGCGGGCGATGTAGGCGGCATAGGCCGAGCCCAGGGTAATCGACGGCAGCAGTTTGTCGCCGGGTATATCTCCCCAGCCGGAGACCGGCAGCCAGTCCAGGTAAATGCCGAACACCAGTACCAGCAGCGGCCCGAGCAGGAACGAGGGCATGCAAATACCGATCATCGCCGCCGTCATGGGTACATAGTCCTGGGCAGTGTTCGGTCGCAGGGAGGCAATCACGCCGGCAACGCCGCCGATGACGATGGCCACCAGCAGCGCGTACAGGCCGAGTTCCGCGGTGACCGGCAGGCCGGCGCCGATCAGTTCGTTAACGCTGCGACCCGGGTACTTGAATGATGGCCCGAACTCGCCCTGGGCCAGGTCGCCGAGATAGGCCGTGTACTGGGCGAACAGCGGCTGGTCCAGCCGGTACTGGGCCTCCAGCGCCGCTTTCACCTCGGGCATGACCGCCTTCTCGCTGTCGAATGGTCCACCGGGGGCGATGCGCACCAGGAAGAATGTAACGGTGATCACTGCCAGTATCACCGGGATTGCCTGCAACAGGCGGTAGCCGATAAATCGCCACATCTTGTTTATTTGTCCTCGCCTTTCCAGACCGGGATCGCCGGGTCCAGGCTGATGTATTTATAGTGCTGTAAGTCGAGCACATTGGGTGGTGCTCCTTTTACACTGGGCTGAACCAGGTGCTTGCTGTTATAGGTGTAAAGCGGCAGCACCGGAACCTCATCCAGCAGGATGGCCTCCGCTTCCTGCATCAGCGCAGTGCGTTTCTCCGGGTCCGCCTCGGCGGGCACCAGCGCGAGCATTATTTCATCATATCGCGCGTGGGAGAAGCCGGTGCGGTTGATACCGCTCTCGCTGGTCAATATGTTGAGGTAGGTCGCCGGGTTGAGGTCGGCGGCAATCCAGCCCATGCGGGAAATGGTGTAATCGCCCTCATTAACGGTATCGAGGTAAACCTTCCACTCCTGGTTGGCCAGGGTGATGGCTATACCCAGCTCCTCCTTCCACATTTGCTGCAGGACGACGGCGATCTTGCGGTGGTTTTCACTGGTGTTGAAGACAAATTCCATCGCCGGCAAACCCGCACCACCGGGGTAGCCGGCGGCCGCCAGCTGCTGGCGGGCGCGCTGTGGATTGTAGTCCAGGGCCGGGGGCGACTGGTAGCCGGGGGTGTTGACCGGTACCAGGCCGGGATTTGGCACCTCGGTTTGCAGCAATACGGTATCGACCAGCTTGTGCCGGTCGGTGGCCAGCGCCAGGGCCTGGCGCACCCGCTGATCGTCGAGGGGCTCACGCCTGGTATTCAACTGCAGGAAGTAAGTGCCCTGCCAGCGGTGCTGCTGATAGGGTGAGTTGGCCATGGCCTGGTAGCCGGGGATCTTGCTCAGCGGCACTGTCTGGGTGAAGTGCAGCTGGCCGGCCCGGAACATTTTCTCTTCCGCTGTCGCACTTTCGACCGGATGAAATACCACCGCGTTGAGACTGACATTCCCCCGGTCCCAGTAGGTGTCGCTGCGAGTCACCTCCAGGCGCCGGTTGAGTTGCCATTCACTGAGTACGAAGGGACCGTTGCTGACGATATTGCCCAGCCGGGTCCAGCCGGAGAAACGGTCGGTCCATGCGCCGTGGGCCTCGATGGTAGCGCGATGTACCGGGTAGGTGGGGTAGGTGCCCATGGTGCTCAGGAAGTAGGGATCGGGGTTGTTCAGGTGGATGCGCAGGGTCTGCGGGTCCACGACCTCGATGCCAACGGATTCGGGATCGTTGTTGCGGCCGGTGGCGAAGTCCTGGGCGCCGGCGATACCAAACAGGGTGTAGGCCAGGTGGTTGCCCATTTGCGGGTGGATAGAGCGCAGCAAGGACCAGTGGAAGTCCGCGGCGGTGACCGGGTCGCCGTTGGACCAGCAGGCCCGGGGGTTGAGGTAAAAGGTATAGACCCTGCCGTCGGCGGAGATGTCCCAGCGCTCGGCGACGCCGGGCACCATTGCCATGCTGTGGGGGTGGCGGGTGACCAGGCCCTCGAACAGCGCCCGGGCGATGTTGACCTCGGGCGAACCGCTCATCACGTGGGGGTCGATGCTTTGCGGCTCGCTGCCGTTGCCGAAGTGCAGGACGCCGTCGCGGTTGCCCGCGGTCACGTTGGATGCGCTGTCACCGCAGGCGGCCAGGGCCAGTGCCAGCAGCATTGCCGTCAGGGCAGGGCCCCAGCGCGCGGTGCTGCCGGCGGCTGGCATGGGCTTACTCTCCCTCGCGCTCCTGTTGCCAGTCCGGATCCAGCCAGACGTACTTCAGGTTGAGCGAGTCCATCAGGTTGGATGGCAGCCCCTTCACGCTGTGGTGAATCAGGTGTTTGCTGGTGTAGGTGTAGATCGGCAGGATGGGCATTTGCTCCATCAGCAGGGTTTCCGCCTCGTGGAATATCCGGTACCGCTCTTCCTGGGTTTTGGCCTGGGGCGCCAGCTGGAGAATCATCTCGTCGTAGCGGGGGTCGGAGAAACCGGTATTGTTATTGCCGCCGTCGGTGAGATAGAGGTCGAGGAAGTTGTTGGGGTCGACGTAGTCACCGATCCAGCCGCGGCGGGCAATCTGGAAATTCATCTGGGTGACAGAGTCCAGGTACACCTTCCACTCCTGGTTGGCGATGGTCACCGGAATGTTGAGCACATCCTTCCACATCTGCTGCAGGGCAACGGCGATCTTGCGGTGGCTCTCCGAGGTGTTGTAAATCAGCTCCAGCCCGGGCCATCCCTCGCCGTTGGGGTAGCCGGCGTCGGCCAGCAGCTGGCGGGCCTGCTCCGGGTCGTAGTCGAACAGCTTGGGCGGGTAGTAGCCCAGGGTGTCCGGCGGGGTGATGCTGTAGGCCGGCACATTGGATTTTTGCAGCACCGTGTCATTGAGCTTCTGCCGGTCGATGGCCATGGACAGGGCCTTGCGCACCCGCACGTCGTCCACCGGCGGCCGTTTGGTGTTGATCAGGTAGAAGTAGGTACCCAGGTAGGGCGCCTGCACGTAGGGCGTATTCTCCATGGCCTGGTACACGGGGATCTTGTCCAGGGGGATGGTGTTGGTGTAGTGCAATTGCCCCACCCGGAACATGCGCTCCTCGGACACCAGGTTCTCGGTGGGATAGAACACCACGCCATTGAGCCTGACCTTGTCGCGATCCCAGTAGGTATCGCTTTTCTCCATGGTGATACGGCGGTTGAGCTTCC
The DNA here is from genome assembly GCF_003457605.1 of Seongchinamella sediminis. Taxonomy (GTDB): domain Bacteria; phylum Pseudomonadota; class Gammaproteobacteria; order Pseudomonadales; family Halieaceae; genus Halioglobus; species Halioglobus sediminis. Next base: position 135,863 of record NZ_QRAN01000002.1, on the reverse strand, counting down.
ACTCAGTGAGGTTGAAGGGACCGTTGTTCACCATGTTTTCGACCCGCGTCCAGCGGGTGAAGCGGTCAGTTTTCTTGCCGTGCTTGAGAATGGTTTCCGGGTGCACCGCGAAGGTGGAGTAGTGGTCCATCAGCTGGATGAAGTAGGGCGTGGGGGCGTTGAGCTTGACCACCAGGGTCTGGTCGTCCGGCGCCTTGATGCCGACCTGGTCAAAGTCGTCCAGCTCACCTTTGGCGTAGGCCTCGGAATTGACGATGGGAAACAGCATATAGGCGTAGAGGTTACCCATGGCCGGATTCAGCGCCCGCTCCCAGGACCAGAGATAGTCGCCGGCGGTCACTGGCTCGCCATTGGACCAGCGCGCCTCGGGGTTGATGTGGAAGGTTACCGTCTTGCCGTCGGCGGACACATCCCAGGATTCGGCCACGCCGGGCTCGGGCTCCAGGGTGTAGGGGTTTTTCACCGCCAGGCCCTCGAACAGGGCGCGAATCAGCTTGTTCTCCGGCACTCCGGTAACCACGTGCGGGTCCAGGCCCTGGGGCTCTGAGCCGTTGCCGAAGTGGAGGATGCCCTCGCGGTTGCCGCGCTCGACGTTGGTTTCCCCGCCGGTGCAGGCGGTGAGCAGCACTGCGATAGCCAAAATCAGGAATCTGTAGGTCATGGGTGATACCGGGACTGGAGTTGATCGCGCATTATACAGAATCCCTGCCACCGGGACCTAGCCCGCAGGGAATACTGCGTCTGGCGCCCGTGTGGCAACTGCCAGCAAGCGGTCTAAGCTTCTGCAGGTGATAGACGAACAGGAGTCCATCAACATGGCCATTGAGTACCAGATCGAGTGCGACGCCGGGACCGTTTTCCAGTACCTGACCGACAGGGATTTCCTGGTCGAGCGCATCGAGGCCCTGGGCGAGGACCCGCCCACTGTCAAGGTCAGCAGAAAGGGCAAAAGCGTCGAGATCAAGCTGCAGCGGGTACGGCACCTGAAGCTGCCGGCGGTGGCGGCCAGGATTGTCGGTGACGACCAGCGCTTCGAAATGATCGAGCGCTGGCGGGCGGACGGGGACGGCTGGACAGGCGACTATACCCTGGACGTGGTGGGTGTGCCGGCCCGGATCGAGGCCGAGTTCGAGCTGCGCCCCGCCGCCGATGGCTGTGTTTACAGCATCAGCCACAGCCCCAGGGTCAACGTGCCGCTGGTGGGCAAGAAACTCGAGGCGATCCTGCGCAGGGAAACGGAGCAGGGCTGTGACGCGGAAATCGATTACCTGGTGGCAGCAATCGCCTAGCGGCGATGCTGGTGTTTGCGCCGGCGGCTGAGCAGCCGGCGCTTACCGCCGGCCCGGTATCAGCCCAGGGGCAGTCCCAGCCGGTTCCACTGGATCATGCCACCGGACAGGTTGGCGGCCCGCTCCACCCCCGACTTGAGCAGGATCTGCGCCGCCATGGCCGAGCGCTTGCCGGACTGGCAGATGGTGACAACCGGCCTGTCACCGGGAACCTCGTCCAGGCGATCGCGCAACTGGTCCAGGGGAATCAGGGCGGCATTCGCCACATGGCCGAGCTCCCCGGCGTACTCGCCTGCGCTGCGCACGTCCAGCAGGAACAGTTCATCCCGGTGACGGGCCACCCAGTCGGGGAGGATCTCGGGGATGCCGGCGAAGCTCATGGTCACAGGCCCCCAGCCGGGAGTGTCGGCAAGCTGACCATCTTCGGGTTTGCCGCCGCGCATATTTGCCGGTACCGCGATGTCGATCAGGCGGGGATGGGGCAGCCCCATGTTTTCCATGTAACCGACGAAGTCCTCCTCCCGGGCGTCGCCGCCAATACGCGGGTTGAACGCCTTTTCCTCGGCCACGGTGGAGACGGTGCGGCCGCTGTAGTCGTGGCCTGGGTACAACAGGCAGTCCTCCGGCAGGGAGAAAATCTGCTCGCGGATGCTGCGCCACATCCGGTGGGCATCCCCGGCCTGGAAGTCGGTGCGCCCGGCGCCGCGGATCAGCAGGCAGTCGCCGGTAAAGGCCATGTCCTGGTCGCGGCTGACATAGGTGAGGCAACCGTCGGTATGGCCGGGCGTGGCGCGCACCGACAGTGACTGGTTGCCAAAGGCCAGCACGTCGCCATGGCCGACCGCGACGTCCGTCTCCGTCACCCCGGCACCGCTGGCGATCACCGTCTGCGCGCCCAGGTTCTCACGCATCAACCAGGCGCCGGTAATGTGATCTGCGTGCACGTGGGTATCCAGGGTGTAACGCAGCGTGAGTCCCAGTTCACGAACCAGCGCGGCATCGCGGCCGTGCTGTTCGAAAACAGTATCGATAATTACCGCCTCGCGAGTATCGGGGCAGCCCAGCAGGTAGGTGTAGGTGGAAGAGCTGTTATCGTAGAGTTGGCGAAAAATCATCCTGCGCTCCTGGTTATGACAGCGGCAAGTCTAGCACCGATGCGCCCGTGGGGAACGGGTCTGTTCGATGCCCGGCGCTGGCAGAGGCGCGCACCGGTGCTGCTGCCGGCGGTAGGCGCCTGGCACAAGCTTCAGTCGAGGCGTTTGTGAAAGCGCTTGGTGGCGATAGCGAGCATGATGGCGGCGAAAGCCAGCAGCCAGAGCAGCTCGGCCCACATCTGCCCGACATCCGCCCCGCGCAGGTAAACCCCGCGAATGAGGCGGATGAAGTGGGTGGCCGGCAGCAGTTCGGCGATGAGCTGGGCGGCCTGGGGCATGGCGTCAAAGGGGAACATGAAGCCGCTGAGCAATATCGATGGCATGAGGATAAACACCGTCATCTGCATGGCTTCCATCTGGGTCGTGGCGACGGTGGATATCAACAGGCCCAGGGCGAGGCTGGCGGCGATAAAGGCCAGGGTGATGACCGACAGGTCGAACAGGTCGCCCTGGAACGGTACATTGAATACCAGCCGGCCCAGGCCGAGGATAATGGTGATCTGGATGAGTCCCACCAGCACATAGGGCAGCAGCTTGCCCAGCATCAGTTCCAGGGGCCGAATGGGGGTGGTAATCAGCAGCTCCATATTGCCCCGCTCGCGCTCCCTCACCAGTGCCACCGAGGTGAACAGGATCATGGTCATGGTGAGGATTATGGCCGTCAGGCCGGGCACGATGTTGACTGCCGAACGGCGCTCGGGGTTGAAGAACAGGGCCACTTCAAAGCTGGGTGTGGTCTGGGTGTAGGCCCCCGCGGGTGCGCCGGCTTCGAGCATCAGGGGCATGTTGCGCAGCCCCAGCAGCGCCGAACCGACCACCGTGTCCGAGCCGTCGACCAGCCACTGCCCTGCGGTAGCGCCACTGGCCAGTCGCTGCGGCAGGTCCCGGGGCAGCACCAGGGCGGCGCGGATATCGCCGGCAACAATCGCCGCCTCCGCCTGCGCCGGGGTGTCGTACTGGGTGACAATGTCGACTACCTGGGTCACCCGCACCTGCTCGCTGATGATCCGCGCCGCGGCACTGTCGCTGAGGTCCACTACCGCCACCGGAATGTCACGCACCATGGTGTTGATCGCGTAGCCGAACAGCAGCAACTGGATGAGCGGGATCATTACTACCATGCCGAAGGTGACCCGGTCGCGGGACAGCTGGCGCAGTTCCTTGCCGGCGACGGCGCTCATGCGCTGCAGGGCGCTCATCGCTGCGACTCGCCCCGGGTGCAGGCCACGAACACGTCCTCAAGGCTGGGTTTGCCCGGCTGGATGTGCAGTGATTCCGCGGCCAGTTCCCGTCGCAGGCGCTGTACAGCTGCATCGCCGTCGGGTCCAGTGTCCGCCATCAGTACCCGCAGGTGCAGACCCTGCTGGGCGGCGGACTGCACGCCCTCAATGCGCAACAGCCGCTCTTTTACCTGGCGCAGGTCCGCGCCCTGGATCTCGATGATCCGGCCCGCCAGTTCATCCATCAGCTGCTGCGGCGCACCGTGTTTGCGCAGGTTGCCGGTTTCCAGCACTGCCAGCTGGTGGCAGCGCTCGGCTTCGTCCATGTAGTGCGTGGATACCAGTATCGTGGTTCCCTCGTCGACCAGGTCGAACAGCTTTTCCCAGAAGTCCCGGCGGTTCTCCGGGTCCACCGCCGAGGTTGGCTCGTCCAGAATCAGCAGGTCGGGTTGCTGCAGGGTGGCCACCGCCAGTGCCAGGCGCTGGCGCTGGCCGCCGCTCATGGCCCTGGCGAGCCGGCCGCGCATGCTGGCCAGCGCATAGCGGTCCAGCAGCTGGGCAACCCGATCCCGGGCCGCGGCCCGTCCCATGCCGTAGATCCGGGCCATGAAATGCATGTTTTCGCTGACGCTGAGGTCATCGTAGAGGGAGAACTTCTGCGTCATATAGCCGATTCGCAGCCGCAAGCGCTCCGCGTCGCGGGGAATTTCCAGGCCCAGCACTGAAATATCCCCGCTGCTGGGGGTGAGCAGGCCGCACAGCATGCGGATGGCGGTGGTCTTGCCTGAGCCATTGGGCCCCAGGAATCCGTATATCTCACCCCGGGGAATCTGCAGGTCCAGCTGGTGGACGGCGCGCAGGTCGCCAAACTGTTTGCTCAGGCCCCGGGTTTCGATGGCCAGTTCAGTCATCCCCCAGGGCACCTTCTCTGGCTACGCCATTCACCTTGTGCCCCAGGGCACCCTCTCTGGCTGCGCCATTCACCTTGTGCCCCAGGGCACCTTCTCTGGCTGCGCCATTCACCTTGTCGGTGAGCAGCACCTGTACCGGCACGCCGGTGGGCAGGTCCGCCCCCTCCTGCAGGTCGAACTCGGCCAGGTAGACCAGGCGCGCACGGTCAGAGGCGTTCAGCGCATAGTAGGGGGTGAAGGCGGGATCGGTGGCGATCCAGCGCAGCTTCCCGCTGTACAGTTTGTCCAGGCCATCGATTTGCACCGGGTATTCATCGCCTACCCGCAGTCGCGCCCGCCAGGGTTCGGGCACGTACACCCGGGCAAAGGGCTGGTCGCCGGCCAGCATGACGGCCAGGGTCGCCCCCAGGTTTACCCGTTCCCCCACGTTCCAGGGCAGGCTGTCCAGGTAGGCGTCACGGGTCGCCACCACCGAGAGTTCCGAGAGCCGGTGCTGCTCCAGCGCCAGCTGCGCCTCTGCCGCCTGCAGGGCGGCGGCGCCAGCATCGAGCTGCTCCTTGCGGGTGCCGTTGGTCAGCCGCAGCAATTCTTCCTCGGCGGATTCCAGGTTGGCTTCGGCCGCATCGCGGCTCGCCAGGGCGCGGTCGAGCTGGGCCTGCGCCGCCAGTTGCTGTTGCACCAGGGAGACCGCCCGCTGGTAGTTCGCGTTCGCCTCGACCAGGGTCGCCCTGGCGCCTGCTACCCGGGCGGTGGCGGCGGCAATATCCTCGGGACGGGCGCCGTTGCGCAGCTCATCCAGCTGTGCCGCGGCCCGACCCACCTCGGCCCGGGCGCGGGCGACGATGGCTTTCTGGCGGCTGTCATCGAGCTGCACCAGCAGGGTGCCCGCGGTGACCAGGGTGCCCTCGGGCACCGGCTGCGCGGTGATGATTTCATTGTCGGTGGCTTTCAGGATCACCCGGTCCCGTTCCAGGGTACCCAGCGCCTGATCGGCGCTGTGGTCACCGCAGGCGGTGACCAGGTAGAGGGACAGGCAGAGCGCGAATAGCCGGGTCACTGGCGTGAAACTCCTGTAGCTGCTGGTACCGGTAAGTTGCTGTTGCGCCCTTCAGCATAGCGCAACAGCGAGGTACCGGCGCGCCCGGCCGGGGCTACCCGCTGCCCGGTCTCAGGCCGCTGACTGGTCCGCCGCCACCGGTGGTTTGCCGACGTAGGCGGCGCGGGGACGGATCAGGCGATTGTCCTGGCGGAACTCGAGGAAATGGGCGATGTAGCCGTAAACCCGGGCCATGGCGAACATGGCAGTGAAGTAGTGGCTGGGTATGCCCAGGCTGTGGAACACGGCGCCCTTGTAGAACTCCACGTTGGCCCAGATCTCCTTGCCGCGCTCGCCGAACTCGCGCTGGCAGGCTTCTTCCACCGCCACCAGGGTGGCGAGCAGGTTCTTGCTCTCTGCGTCCTGGCACAGCTCGACGGCCATCGGCTTGAGAATGCGGGCCCGCGGATCAACCGTGCGGTACTCGCGGTGGCCCATGCCCATGATCTTGACCTTGTTGGCCAGGCAGTCGCTGACGTAGGCCTCGGCGTTCTCGGGGCTGCCGATCTCCATCGCCATTTCCAGGGCGGCCTGGTCGGCGCCGCCGTGCAGCTTGCCAAACAGGGTGCCGATAGAGGCCGAGATGGCGGACTGGATGGGAGCCAGGGTGCTGGCGCAGACCCGGCCGGCGAAGGTGCCGGCATTGAAACTGTGCTCCATTTGCAGGATCTGCGCCGCGTCCAGCATGCGCACCTGCTCAGCAGTCGGCGCCTTGCCGTGGAACATGGCCAGGAAGTTCTCGTGGCGCAGCTTGCCGGCGGTGGGGTGGAGGATTACCTTGTTCTGTCCCAGGCGGTAGTGGGCGGCAATCAGCGCGGAAATCTTGGCGGCGATAAACAGCCCCTGTTCGGCATCCAGGCCCCGGCCCAGGGTGTCTTCCGCGGGCATTTGCAGCAGCGGGATCATACCCTGCAGCATCAGCATGGGGTGCAGCTCGCGCGGCACCTGCCCCAGCAGGTCCTGTTCGCCGTGGCTCAGGCGCGCATGGCGGCACATGAAGCTCTTGAGATTGCTCTTCTCCTGCTCATCGGGCCACTCGCCGAAGACCACCAGCCAGGCGACATGGAGAAAGGGGGTGCCGACCAGGTCGTTGATATCGATCCCGCGGTAGGACAGCAGGCCGCAGTCGCCCTGCACATCGGAGATAGCGGTTTCGCCGACCACGACCCCCGCCAGGTCGTAGGAAAATACGGATTGAGTGTCAGACATGCTTGGGGCTCCCTGCATTTGGTAATTTTTCACAGTATACTGCCGCCGGCGATTAGTTGAGTTAATTTTACTTATCAAACTATAAGGCATGCTTATATGCGCTTGGAAAACAGTGAGTTACGAGCGTTTCGCGCGGTGATCGAGGAGGGCGGGTTCCGCCGGGCGGCGGAGGCCCTGCACCTGAGCCAGTCCGCGGTGAGCCAGGCGGTGGCCGGGCTGGAGAGCAAACTCGGCACGGCGCTCATCCACCGGGGCAAGGAACTGCGGCTGACCGACGCTGGCCGGCGGCTGTTCGATCACGCTTTTGAGGTACTGACCGGCGAACAGCAGACTCTGGAGGATATTGCCCAGCTGCGCCAGGGGCAGTCAGGGACGCTCAACCTCGCCCTCAGTGCCTCGATCAATCGCTTTCACGCCCCGGCGCTGATCAATGAATACCACCGGCGCAACCCGCAGGTGCGGATGAAAATCGCCGAGATGCCGGCGCGCAATATCATCTACGCTGTGCTCGCGGGCAATGTGGAACTGGGTTTCGGTCCCTTCCAGAAAGACATGCAGGCGTTTACCACCCTGCCCCTGTACACCGACACCCGGCACCTGGTGGTCAGCCCCGGTCACCCGCGTTACCAGGACATGAAAAAAGGCGATGCGGATGCCCTGCGGGAGACACCTTTGATCACCTCAGCCCTGGATAACCCCGAGCTGCGGCCCTCCATCCTGCGGCTGCGTGACCAGTTCAGTACGGTCTGGGAAGTGAGCAGCCTGCTGTTGCGCATTCACATGGTCAAGGAAGGCATGGGGGTGACGTTCATCGACCGCAAGTTGCTGCGCGAGCACGACGACTGCGCCAGTTTCCACGTGATCGACGATGTGTCATTCGGCACCATCGACAAGCAGGTGGGGCTCTACTACCGCAGCGGTAAGCAGCTCAATGCCAGTGCCAGTGAATTTGTCGCCCTTTGCGAGCAACACTGGAACTTGTAGAGTGTTGCCGTCGGAGAGGGGCACAACATGGCGATAAGTCTACGCAACAGCAATCTGCAAAAACTGGGCGAGCAGGTCTACGATGTGCTGATTGTCGGTGGCGGCATCAATGGTGCGGTAGCAGCCGCGGCGCTGGCCGGCCGGGGGGTGAAGGTGGCGTTGATCGAGCGCGAGGACTTCGCCAGCGGGGTCAGTTCCAACTCCTCCAACCTCGCCTGGGGCGGGATCAAGTACCTGGAAAGCCACGACTACCTGCTGGTCAATAAACTGTGCAAGTCGCGCAACGAGCTCATGCGCGCCTACCCTTCAACGGTGAAGGAAATCCGCTTTTTCACCACCATCCAGAAGGGGTTCCGGTTCTGGTCGTTTTTTGTCTACCTGGGTGCTTTGCTGTACTGGGTGATGGGGCGCTTCAATACCGCCGCGCCGCGCTACTACACTGCCCGTGACCTGGAGCGGCGCGAGCCGGTGGTCAACACCAGCAATGCCGCGGGGGGCCTGGAATACTCCGACTGTTACCTGTATGACAACGACGCCCGCTTTGTCTTCAATTTTATCCGCACGGCGCTGAACTACGGCTGTATTGCCGCCAACTATGTGGCGTCGGTAGACACTCGCCGGGTGGGTGAACTCTGGTATACCCGGGCCCGGGATGAGGTTGCCGGCACGGAGCTGCAGATCCGTTCGCGGGTGCTGATCAACGCCTGCGGCCCCTACGCCGACAGTCACAATCGCCTCTCGGGCGAGCGCACCGAATACCATCACCTGTTTTCCAAGGGCATACACCTGATTGTTGACCGGGTGACCGACAACAAGCGGGTGCTGACCTTTTTCGCCAGTGACGGGCGCCTGTTCTTCCTGATACCCATGGGCCCCAAAACCTGTATTGGCACCACCGACACCCAGGTGGCGGACCCTGAGGTGGGGGTGACCGAGGAGGACCGGCGCTTTGTCCTCGACAACGTCAACGCATTGCTCGACATCGATCCGCCCCTGTCGCTGGACAGTATTATCGCCGAACGGGTCGGCGTCAGGCCGCTGGCGGTAAAGGGGGAGGGCGGTGTGGCCGACTGGGTGCAGCTGTCGCGCAAGCACGTGATCGAACAGAGCGAGCATCATCGCCACCTGACGATCTTTGGCGGCAAGCTCACTGACTGCCTCAACGTGGGTGATGAAGTCGTCGCCAAGGTGGCGGCAATGGGAGTGGTGATTCCCCACCCGGACCACTGCTGGTACGGTGAGCCCGCGGCCAGCCAGCGCCAGGAATTCATGCTCCAGGCCCGGCTGATGAACCTCGATGCGCTCACCGACGCCAGCTCCTCCGAGCCCCTGTCAGAACGTTTCTGGCGGCGCTACGGCACCGCGGCATTCGGGCTGCTGGAGCGCATCCGCGAGGATGAAAACTGCGCCGATCTGTTGATAGAGAATGCCGAATATACCCGCTGTGAGATCGAGCTGGCGGCGCGCCGGGAGATGATCGTCAAGCTGGAGGATTTCATGCGCCGGCGCTCGAAAATCGAGCAGGTGGTGCGCTGGGCCGATATCGAGCGGGCGCCCGGCCTGGCAGAGGCCTGCGAGATCCTGTTCGGCGAACAGGCCCATGCCCGCCTGGCCGAGTATCTCAGGCGGCGGGCAGAGTGAGCCCGGCGCTGCGGAAGCTTATCTGGGCGCTGGCGCTGCTGGCGGCCGCGCTGGTGCTGCTGGTGCTGGCCGTGGGCCACGTCCTGCGCGACCCGCTGATCCTGGAACAATACGCCAGCAAGTTGCTCCAGCGCGAGGTACGTATCGGCGAACTGCACGAAATTCGCTTCGATCGGGAACCATCTTTTGTGGTGGAGGGCCTGAGCATTGCCAATCCAGCGTGGGCTGAGCAGCCTCATTTCCTGAGCCTGCGGCGGGCGCGGGTGCACCTGGACCTGCCCTCCCTGTGGCGGGACGGCCCGCTGGTCATCAGCGACCTGGAGCTGGAGGGCCTGCAGCTGGCGCTGCTGCAGCGCGAGGGAGAGTCCCCGAACTGGCAGTTTGGCGATGAAAAGGCGGCGGATACCGCCGGCAACGAAGAGGAGCTGGCGTTACCGGTGCTGCTGGAACAGGCGCATATCCGCGACAGCGCGATAATTTACCGGACCCCCGATGCCGATCTGCACAGCAGGCTGGAGGGCCAGCTGCACGGGGCCAAAGGCATAGTGCTGACGGTAGATGGCCGCTGGCGCGATCAGCCCCTGCGGGTCAGCGGGCAAGTGGAGCAAGTGGGACCCGGTTTACAGCTGGCCGGCGAGGGCGAATACCGCGGCTGGCAGGCCACCGTCGAGGGCGCGCTGGCCGATCCGCTGGCATTTACCGGGCTGGACCTGCAGTTACAGCTGCAGGGACAGCCGGTGCTGCCGGTAGCGGCGCAGGCCCCTGCCAGACGCCTGCCACTGGCGCTGCAAATCCATGTGAACGGCTCCGGCCGCAAGCTGGATGTGTCCCGCGGCCTGCTGGTGTCTGGCGACAGCCAGCTGACCATTAACGGCACCCTGGGCAACCCCGCCAGCCTGCGGGGGCTGGACCTCGACCTGGTGTTCGATAGCCCTGACCTGAAGGCGCTGCTGCCTGTAAGCCCGGCAAACGAGCTGCCGGTCCAGGTGGCGCTGCAAACCCGCTTGCGCAGTGATGGCGCCACCCTGCGGCTGGAAAAACTGAGCGCCCGCAGCGGCGGTGCCCGTCTATGGGGCGACATCAGCCTGCCGATGCAGGGCGGCCTCGCCGGCTCCCTGCTCAGCCTGCGGGCCGAGGGGGCCTCAACCGGGGAATTGCTGGCGCCGTGGACAGGACAGCCAGTGGCCGACCTGCCATTCGAGCTGGACCTGGAAGGGCGCTGGCAGGACCCACAGTGGCAGCTGCAGACCTTCCAGCTCAACGTCGGCGAGAGCCACCTGGACGCGGCCCTGAGCCTGACACCCCAGGCGCAGGGTATAGCCGGGACCGGGCGTATCCAGCTCAGCGGCAAGCATGCCCTGCGGGCACTGGCTGCCCTGGGTCTTACTGCCCGGCTGCCGAACGAGTCATTCATGCTGCGCTCGGCGGTCGACCTGGGCGCTGACGGCGCCCTGCAGCTGACTGACCTGGATCTGCAGCTGGGCCGCAGCGACCTCTCGGGCCAGCTGTCCTACGCTCCCGGCAGCCCGGCGCGGGTGGACGCGCAACTGCATGCCGGCAAACTGGACCTGCGCTTCCTTACCGATGCCATCCAGCGCCAGCTGCAACAGGCCGATAGCGGCAGCAGCGATGCCGCGGCACTGGAATCAGGCGCACCGCTGAGCGCTGCCCAGCAGGCTGAGCGGTTGATTCCCGACACGGCGCTGGATATGAGCTGGCTGGATGCTGTGGAGGGGGAGCTCAGCCTGGACATTGACGAAGTCATCGCCGAGGAAGGCATTCAGAGCAGCGCCAGTTTTCACTTGCGCCTGGCGGACGGCCGCCTGGAGAGTGATGAAATGCAGTGGCAGGGCAGCTTCTCTACCGGCCAGGCGAGCCTGTTACTGGCGCATGCGGCGCCGGGGGCCCAGTTCGAGCTGCGCCTGCAAAGTCACCGCCTGCCGCTTATCTGGCTGGTGACAGGCAACTCCGGCGCCGAACAGCAGGCCGATTACCGGATGGCCCTGTCGGGTTCAGGGGCAAGCCTGCGGCAGTTGGCCGCCAGCCTGGACGGCAGCGTCTACCTGCGCGGCAACGGCGGCAAAATAGACAACAATGGCCTGAACCTGGTGCTGGGTGATGTATTCGGGGAGATTGTTTCCCGCATCAATCCATTCGTCGAGCGCGAGCCCTACACCCAGGTCGAGTGCCACGCCGGCGGCCTGTTACTGGAGGACGGCCTGGCCACCCTTGCACCGGGCCTGGTGATACGCACAGACAAGATCGACATTGCCCTGGGCGGCACTGTGGACCTCAACAGCGAGCAACTGGATATGGTTTTCAATACCCGCTCCCGCACCGGTATCGGTATCAGCGCTTCCAAGGCGCTCACGCCCTATCTGAAGCTGGGCGGAAATTTCACTTACCCGCGCCTGGGCGTCAACCCCACCGGGGTGGTGGTGTCAGGTGGCGCGGCCTTCGCCACCGGTGGCCTGTCGATTCTGGCCGAGGGCATGTGGGACCGCTGGGTCGCGACCTCGGTCAACCCCTGCGAGGCCCTGTTCAAGCAGGACAACAAAGTGGAGAGCGAGCTGAAAAAGCTGTTTGGCCGCCCCCTGTGAGAGTAGTGAGGACATCCCCTATGAAATACTTGCTGTCGGTACTGGCGTTGTGTGGCGCCTGTGTATCGCCGGTGCAGGCGTCCAGCCTGCTGGACTGTGCCGCCATTGCCGACGGCTTGAAGCGCCTGGCCTGCTACGACCGGCTGGCGAAGGCCGCTGGGGCGGTGCCCGGGGAGGCGCCCTCGACCCTTGTCGAGCAACAGGTCGCGGCCGAACAGGCCGAGGTGGAGGATGGCCTGCTGGCGGACCGGCTGGCGGTGGAGGAGGGTGCCATGTCCTCCGCCTGGGCGATAATTCCACACCATCGCAACTACCTGCTGCCGGTCACCTACAGCGGCGAGATAAACGACGAGGCCTGGACTGAACTGTATCCCGGCGAGGAAATGGATGCCTTCGAGGCCAAGTTCCAGATCAGCCTGAAGGCGGTGGTGTGGGAAGACATTCTCGGTGAGGGCACCAACCTGTGGGCCGCCTATACCCAGGAAAACTGGTGGCAGCTGTATAACTCGGATGCCTCATCCCCGTTTCGCGAGACCAACTACCAGCCGGAACTCATACTGAGCGTGGAGAACGACTGGCAGGTGCTGGGCTTCACCAACACTCTGCTGGGCCTGAGCCTCAATCACCAGTCCAACGGCCGCGGAGAGCCACTGTCACGCAGCTGGAACCGGATTATCGGTGCCGCCGTGTTTGAGCGCGGCAACTTCAGTTTCAAGGCGCGCAGCTGGTACCGCCTGCCGGAAGATGAGGAAGACGACGACAATCCGCGCATGTATCGCTACATGGGTTATGGTGACCTGGAGGGCCTGTGGAAGCTGCAGGACCACACCCTGGGCTTCACCCTGCGCAATGTCCTCGGCGGCGACAGCAAGGGGGCTTTGCAGCTGGACTGGACCTTCCCCCTCAGTGACCGCTTCCGCGGTTACGTGCAGTACTTCAACGGCTACGGCGAGAGCCTGATCGACTACGATAAACGCAGCCATCGCATTGGCCTGGGTTTTGTGCTGACCGATGCGATTTAGCCTCGCCGGTGGTTACCGGTGGTTCAGAAAATAGCCACCCCGGCCAGCCAGCGGTGAGCCCAGGCCACAGCCGCGTACACCAGCACTGCAATCACCAGCAGTTTCAGGTCCTGGGCGATGCCGGGGGGCTCGGGCTTCAGCCACTCGCCATCGCGGCGGTTGATAAAAATGATCTCCAGTAGCGCCCACAGGCCCAGGCCGCCGAACAGGACCAGCGAGCGGGCATCACCGTTCATCATCAGGTGCGCCCCGGCCCAGAGGATGACTCCGGTGAGCTGGGGGTGACGCAGGTATTGCTTGATCCGGGTCGGCTGGCCGGAAGCCACAAAGAGGATGAAGGCAACCAGTACCAGCAGCATACCGAGGTGGCGGGTCCACAGGGGCAGGGTGTAGAGATAGCCGGGCTGGTCGATGCTGCGCCAGCCGACAATAATCAGCGCCAGGGCCGCCAGCGTCAACAGGCTGAACAGGCCCTTGTAGCCGTTTTCGCCGATGCGGGCGACGAGGGCCGCGCGGGCCGGGGCGGAGATCGAGGGCAGCAGGTGGGTCACTGCCCACAGCAATACGCCGAGTGTGAGTAGGGCCATGGTGGGTCCATCCAGTTGGAATTTACCCAAGTCTAGTGCCCTGGCCGGAGAATGCCATCTCCGGTAAGGCAAGGTTGTTTCCCGGCGGACCCGTCGGCGGTGTGATTTTTCACGCCGTTGCCGCTTGGCCAGGCACCGCCAACTGCCGTAGAATTCGCGCCCTTTCCCGTCTGCGCATAACAACGACTCCGCCGGTCGGTTCCTGACCCCGCGCGCCCCAGAGGCCCGCGCCCAATTTCCAGGTGAGTAGTCCTATGTTCGAGATCCATCCCAGCAAAGTCGCGACCGTCAAAAATGACGTTTTGTCCGGCCTGACCGTGGCCCTGGCCCTGGTGCCGGAGGCGGTGGCCTTTGCCTTTGTCGCCGGCGTCGAGCCGCTGGTGGGGCTGTACGCCGCGTTTATGGTGGGCCTGATCACCGCCAGCATCGGCGGCCGCCCGGGTATGATCTCCGGCGCTACCGGGGCGCTGGCGGTGGTCATGGTGGCCCTGGTGGCGGATCACGGGGTGGAGTACCTGTTCGCCACCGTGGTGCTGATGGGCGTATTGCAGATTGCCGCCGGCGCAATGCGCCTGGGCAAGTTTATCCGCATGGTGCCCCACCCGGTGATGCTCGGCTTCGTCAACGGCCTGGCCATCGTGATCTTCCTCGCCCAGCTGGGCCAGTTCGGCACCCCCGGTGAACCCGGCTGGCTGGCGGGCACTTTCATGGAAGGCAGCATCATCGACGTGGCCTGGCTGGAAGGGCAGCAGCTGTACATGCTGCTGGGCCTGGTGGCCCTGACCATGGCCATTATTCACTTCCTGCCGCGGCTGACCACCGCGATACCCTCCTCGCTGGCGGCGATTGTCGTGGTTAGCCTGCTGGTGGTGGGCCTCAGCCTGGATACCAGGGTGGTGGGCGATGTGGCGTCCATCAAGGGCGGCCTGCCCCAGTTCCACATTCCCGTGGTGCCCCTGAACTGGGAAACCCTGAGCATTATTTTCCCCTACTCGGTGATCCTCGCCGCCATCGGCCTGATCGAGTCCCTGCTGACCCTGCGCCTGGTGGACGAAATCACCGAAACCCGCGGCCGCGGTAACAAGGAGTGCGTGGGCCAGGGGGTGGCCAACGTAGCGACCGGTTTTTTCGGCGGCATGGGCGGCTGCGCAATGATCGGCCAGAGCATGATCAATGTGAACTCCGGCGGCCGCGGCCGCTTGTCCGGTATCTCCGCGGCGCTGTTCCTGCTGGCCTTCATCCTGGTGGCCTCGCCGCTGATTGAGCAGATTCCGCTGGCGGCGCTGATCGGGGTGATGTTTATCGTGGTGATCGGCACCTTCGAGTGGTCCAGCTTCCGGGTGCTGCGCAAGGTGCCCAGGTCCGATGCCCTGGTGCTGGTGCTGGTCTCCGCGGTCACCGTGGCCACCGACCTGGCGGTCGCCGTGGTGGTGGGGGTGATTGTTTCCGCCCTGGTTTTCGCCTGGGAACACGCCAAGCAGATCCAGGTCAGGGCGCAGGAGGACCACAAGGGCTCCACGGTATACGCGGTCAGCGGCCCGCTGTTTTTTGGTTCGGTGACCTCTTTCCTGGAGCAGTTCGACCCGGCGCAGGCCAATGAAGACGTAATTATCGATTTTGCCGAGTCACGGGTCTGCGATCACTCGGGTCTGGAGGCGATCGACACCCTGGCGGAACGCTACCTCAACTCTGGCAAGGCCCTGCACCTGGTGCACCTGTCCGCGGAGTGCAAGCAGTTGCTGCGCAAGGCGGGTAACCTGGTTGAGGTGAATGTGATCGAGGATCCCAAGTACTTTGTGGCTGAGGACGTCCTGGGCTGAATTTTGCCCCCGCCGCCACCCCGCTTGCCCCAGGGCACCTTCTCTTGCTTCGCAATTCACCTCGTTAGCGGGGTGGGGGTGGGGCACAACGCTGGTTAGTATGTCGGCTCAGTCCCGTGCACGCCCAGGTAATGTGAACTGGGCTTGGGTTCTTCCGCCAGAGCCTCTTTGAACTCGTACAGCCGCTCGTAGCGGGTATCGCGGATCAGCCAGCGGTCGTTTTCCTTCACGTAGCGATCCCAGTACAGCACCGTACCAGTGGTGTAGTACTTGTGGTTGATGACCCAGAACTTGTCTTCCAGGTACCAGACGCCGGTGGCTTCGGTGGCCGACAGCATCTGGATTTCCGGGTGGTGACCGTGGTGCTGGCCGATGGTTTGTTTGCTGAAGGAGCTGCCGATGCTGCCCAGGTACTCCTCCTTGCCATTGAGCTGCCAGTGGTAGCCGCCGCCCTTGAAGTCAACCACCACATCGTCGTGCAACAGGGTGGCGAGCTCCTCCATATTGGCGGTGTCGATACAGCGGAAGTAGGCGTGCTTGAGCTGCTTGATCGCCTCCATATCCATCAAGCGCTGGATGTCCTGGCGTAACTCCTCGATGCCGCCCTGGGATGCTTCCAGGGGCAGGCCCTCGCCAATACCCATGGTTGTCTTGTTAAGAACCTGTCTTGTTTCCGCCATTTGCCTGCTCCGCTGCTGCTATAGGTATGAAGTACAAGGTAGTGGTAGACGCCCGGGCTGGCAACGACCTTTGCAGCCAAAGCCATTGACTCGAGCGCTCGTTCACCGGGATCAGCGGTGACAGCTGTTCAGGGCGTATACCAGATTGCCGAGGTGTAGGCCCGCTCCTGCTGCACCATGGGGGTCCCCTCCGGCACTGCGGCATCGGGGAAGCGCTGTTTCTCGTAGGCGGTCCATCGCGGGGTGGGGATTTCCAGCACCCGGGCGTAGTAGAACGCGCGCTGGCCGGGGTCGAAGTCAGGGTCCTGCCAGACGGTGATCAGTTCCGGGTCGCCAATGGTATTGGTCCAGGTGGCATTGGCCACGTCGACGGTATTGCCCACCGGGGGCAGCTTGCCGTCTGTTCCCGGGCTGCGGTCACCGGCCCAGACCACGTCGTATACCTGCTCCTGTGGCTTGCCTCTGTTATCCAGCCAGCCCTTGACGATCTGGATGCGGTCCAGGTTGCCGCTGAAGGGGTCCTTGCGCGCGGCCACCAGGAAGTTGGGCGCATCGCCCTTGGCGCCCCTGAGCTCGCCGCCCATCGGTACGCCCTTGGTATAGCCGGCGTGGCCCGGGGTGCGGGACAGGGTGTCCTGCTGGTTGAAATCCCAGCCGCCGAAGAAACGAACCAGCATGCGGGAGCCGGTGGTGGCGTAGGTTTCGCGGCGTTTCATGGCGTCGAACAGCGCGCTCCGGGTGTTTTCCGTGGACCACACCGCGGCCAGGCCGCTGGCCGCCTGCTGCCAGCCAAATATGCACATTTCGCCGAAGCAGCCCACCGGGTGGGTCATGCGTTCCGGCGCCGGTTCGGTGCCGGAGTGCTTGCCGAAGAAGTTTTCCTCGGCGGCGGTGGCCAGGGCCGTATGGCTGTCGGTAGAGCCAATAAAGCCGACCTGGTAGGGGTTCACCCCCAGTCGATCGGCGGCCTGCAGGCCCAGCTTCAGTCCGGAGCGGCCGTACTCATACTGCAGCATGTCATCGGTCTTGGTCTCGGTGAGGGTCAGGTTGCCCATGTCCCAGGTTTCGTAGTCGGCGAATTCATCGTTGGGTGAGAGAAAGGGGTGGGTCTCGCCGTCGCCCTTGATCTGGGTGATTTCGTACAGCGGTTCCCACTTCATCCGGGTCTGGGCGTAGTCCCTGTCGATCTTCTTGCCGCTGAAGGAGTCCACCAGCGGGAACATGATGCCGTTGCTGAGGTTGCCGTTGTGGGCGATAGCCAACAGGTTGGCGCCGGTAGTGTCGTGTACCCGCTGCAGCTCCTGCCACAGATCCACCGGGTTGGGGCTGCCCGCCGGTTCCAGGGTGGTGTAGGGCAGGCTGCGACTGGCCACCTCACCGCCATCCCGGTAGATCACCACCCGGTGCAGGTTGGCGCCATTTTCATTGGAGGTCCACTCGTAGCCAATAAAGGCGGTAAAGTCTCCCGGGGTGTTGGCCTGTTCCGCTGCCTCGATCGCGATATCCCAGGCGGACTGGTAGGTAGGGGTGCCGGGCATGGAGGCGATCTCCATCGGGAAGCTGCCGTCCGAGAAGGCGCTGATGATCTCCAGTGCGGCGTCTACCGCGGTGCTGCCGCCGGTCTGGATCATCTCGTACCAGCGCTTGCCGGTGGGATTGGCCAGGTACGAGGGTTCGCCGCCCAGCAGGGTGGGGAAAAAGCCCATGTTGTCCGAGTGGTCGGCGACCACCAGGAAGTCCAGCGGCCGGGACAGTCTCACCTTCAGGCCCCCGGAGGAGGTCACCTCCTCACCGCGGGCGAAGCGGTAGGCGTCCGCCGGTGACAGGCGGGCGCCAAACGCGCCGGCGTCGAAGGACATCGCGGTGTGCAGGTGGGTATCACCCCAGTACACCTGGCCCGGAAAGTTGCGCCCGGCGTAAGGCGAGAACCGCGTCTGGCTGGGCCAGGCGTCAGCCAGCGAGTCTTTGTCCGGGGCCGGCGCCTGGGCGTTGGCGCTTGCGCTGAGGGCGGCGATCAGCAGCGCCGCGGGGATTATATTGAGCTTGATCATTATTGTTTACCTGGGCCCTGGGGCATTTGTTTACAAAGCGTCCATGGAGTCTAGAATAATGCGGAGTTTTCGCCAGCCGCCAAGTCGCTTTCCGGAGTCAGATTGCATCCATTCAAGTCCGTGCGCCCCTTGCTGGCACCCCCGTTCTGGCTCATTGTCGGGTTCGCCCTGCCGGGTATTACCCTTGCCACCAACCCGGTCACCGAAATAGCCACCGCCGATGTCCCCGAAGGCACCCTGGGCCTGGGACTGGGCTGGCGCTGGGGCGACAGCCCCTACAGGGGTATTGGTGATATAAGTTCGATTGAAACCGGGCAGGATTCCGACCTGATGCCCTTTTACTACTACGAGGGTCGCTACCTGTTTGCTCACGGCAGCAGCGCCGGTATACACCTGCTGAACGGAGACAGTTTCTCGCTCGACGCTCTTGTCTCGTATCGCTTCGATCGCCTGGAGCCGGAACGCGATGTCTACTTTGACGGCGTCGAGGAGCGCGAGCAAAGCCTCGATGGCGGATTGCGCGGCAGTGTCAGGGGCGACTGGGGCAGCCTCTCTCTCACCTGGCTGCAGGACACCCTGGACCGCCACAACGGCGAGGAACTGGATCTCACTTATCGTTACAACTGGATCGCCAACAATTGGACACTGTCGCCTTTCGCCAGTTACGTGCACTGGGACGAGGCCCTGACCGACTACTATTATGGTGTTTCCGCCGCTGAAGCCAGGGACGATCTTCTGGCCTATCACCCCGGCCAGTCCAGCCGCTGGCGGGCGGGACTGAATACCAGCTATCGAATGTCCAAGCGCATGCGCCTGTTCGCCAACCTGGCGCTCGACGTGCTCGACGACGAGGTCAGCGACAGCCCGCTGGTGGATGCGGACCAGATGCTGAGCGCAATGGTGGGTGTGGCCTACGCTTTCGGCAACGTGCTGGACGACCCTGCCGCGAGTCGCCGGAACCGTGAACGGACCGGCGAGTGGAGCTGGCGCGTGAACGCGGGCTACACCGCCGAGCACACCTTCCACAAGGTTCACCGCGGCGCGGTCAAGCAGAACGACAGTGTGGACACCTACCTGGCCGGCCTGACCCTGAGCAAGCTGGCGCTGGACGGCCGGCGCATCGACGTGTGGGGCCGGGTCTCGGTCAACCGCCGGCTGGAAAACGGTTACCAGGAGGATTTCTGGGAGGTGAACCCTTACATCATGCTGATGGGCACTGGTTATTCACCCTGGAGCAACCGGGAGCTGTTTCGCTACGGTTTTGGCTACGGGTTTTCCTATGCGGACAAGGTGCCTTATGTGGAGCAGAGGAAACAGGAAAAACGCGGCAATAACACCAGTCATTTCCTCAACTACCTGGAGGCCACCGTCGACTTCCCGCTGCGCAACCTCTTTGGCGAAAGCGGCTGGTGGCGCCGCTGTTACAGTGGCCTGACCATTGTCCACCGCTCGGGCATGTTCGCCCGGGTGGACATCCTCGGTAACGTCGACGGGGGCTCTGACGTGCTGACCGCCCATCTGGAGTGCAAGCGATGAAGCTGCTGCGCATCTGTTTTTGCCTGCTGCTGCTCCAGATGACCGCTGGCTGTGTAACGGAGCCAGCGATTTACGATGAGGAGCGGCAGGCCTCCGTGGCGGAGGCACTGGCACTGTTTCGCGCCCATGAGGAATTGCGGCCCTATTTTCGCGATGCGCTGGCCTACGCGGTTTTTCCCGCCAACTGGCGGGCTGGCAGCGGCTTTGGCGCCGCTTTCGGCAATGGCTGGTTGTTCGAGCAGGGTGAGGTGACTGGCCGGGCAATTATGACTGAGGTCTTTGTCGGTCCCAATGTTGGCATTCAGGCTGACCGGAAAATCCTGTTCTTCCGCAGTGAGGACGCGCTGGACCAGTTTCGCCGGGGTCGCTTCGAGTTCACCGGTCAGGCCAATGCCACGCTGGCGACCAGGGGCAGGGCGCTAACCCCGGGCTTCAGCCCCGATGTCGCCATGTTTGTGCTGGTGCGCGGCGGCTTACTGCTGGAAGCCAGCGTGGGAACCCAGCGCTACGACTTCTTCCCGCTTGCGAACTAGCCGCCAGCCATCACTCAGCTCTCCACAAAGGCCCGTTCGATCACATACTCGCCGATGTGGCCGTTGCGGGTTTCGCTGAAACCGCGGCTGTCGAGCAGGGTGCAGATGTCCTTGAGCATGCTCGGGCTGCCGCAAATCATGAAGCGGTCGTCGGCGGGGTTGATCGCCGGCAGGCCGATGTCGTTTTCCAGTTTGCCAATGCGCAGCAGGTCGGTCAGGCGGCCGTTGTTCACGTATTTCTCCCGGGTCACCGTGGGGTAGTAAATCAGCTTGCGGCGCACATCCTCACCGAGGTACTCGTGATTGGGCAGGTGCTGGGTGATCAGCTCCTGGTAAGCCAGTTCCTCCACCGCGCGGCAGCCGTGGGTGAGGATGATCCTGTCGTAGGCCTCGTAGATTTCCGGGTCGCGGATAATACTGAGGAAGGGGGCCAGCCCGGTGCCGGTGGCGATCAGGTACAGGTTCCTGCCCGGCAGCAGGTTGTCGCTCACCAGGGTGCCGGTGGCCTTGCTGTTGACCAGCAGTTCATCGCCGGGCTGGATGTTCTGCAGCCGGGAGGTGAGCGGGCCGTCGGGCACCTTGATGCTGAAGAACTCCAGCTCATCTTCGTAGTTGGCGCTGGCCAGGCTGTAGGCGCGCAGCAGGGGTTTGCCGTCCAGTTCCAGGCCGATCATGGTGAAGTAGCCGTTCTTGAAGCGAAAGCCCTGGTTGCGCGTGGTCTTGAAGCTGAACAGGTGATCGGTCCAGTGATGAACCTCGGTAACCTGTTCGCGCAGTAGTGACGCCATGGTGTTCTCCTGTGGTGCTGGCTGTCTCGCGGCCCGGGGCCGCTGCAATCTGGCGCCAAGATAGCGCTTGTCCTGATATCCGTAAAACAGATATATTCAATAATATATATCGGAAAAGTAGATATGAGATTCAGTCTTCGCCAGCTCCAGGTCTTTCTCGCCACGGCGCGTTTTGAAAACGTCAGCCGGGCCGCGGCACAGCTGGCCATGTCGCAATCCGCCGCCAGCGGTGCCCTGAAGGAACTGGAGAGCCAGTTTGAGGTGCGCCTGTTCGACCGCCTGGGCAAGCGCCTGCAGCTCAGTGAGCTGGGCCGGCAGTTGCGGCCCCAGGCCGAACGGCTGCTGGCCGAGGCCGAGGCCTTCGAGGCCGCGCTGGACG
This sequence comes from Seongchinamella sediminis, assembly GCF_003457605.1. Lineage (GTDB taxonomy): Bacteria > Pseudomonadota > Gammaproteobacteria > Pseudomonadales > Halieaceae > Halioglobus > Halioglobus sediminis. The sequence continues at coordinate 114,363 of NZ_QRAN01000002.1, read as the reverse complement.
GTGGCCCGGGTGTGGGCTCACTGCGCCTCGGGGCGACCCTGACCATTGGTAACTACCTGGCGGTGCCGATGATCGCCGCCTTCCGCCAGCGCTTCCCCGGGGCCGACGTGTCCCTGCAGGTTGCCAACACCGAAACCATCGCCCGCCAGGTCGCGGCGTTCGAACTGGATGTGGGCATGATCGAGGGCGAGCTCAATCACCCGCAGCTGGAAACCGTGTTCTGGCGCCCGGACGAGTTGCAGGTCTTCGCCGCCCCCGGGCACCCGCTGGCCCGGCGCCGGGCGGTCAGTGACGGGCAGCTGGTGCAGTTGCCCTGGATCGTACGCGAGCCCGGCTCAGGTACCCGCCAGACCTTCGACCGGGCCATGCATGGCCTACTGAGCCAGCTGGATGTGACCATGGAACTGCAGCACACCGAGGCGATCAAGCGCGCGGTCGAGGCGGGACTGGGGGTAGGCTGCCTGTCCCGCATCAGCCTGCGCGAGGCCTTTGCCCGCGGTTCACTGGTGCCGCTGAGGGTGCCGCAGCGCGATTTCAGCCGCCAGTTGCGCCTGATCATGCACCGGGAAAAATTTCACGCCGGCGCCCTCAGCCAGTGGTTGGCACTGTGCCGGGAATACAATATGGAGGAAAATCCCCATGTTCTTTGATACGCCTGAAGACTCCAGCGCCAGGGTGACCTTCGGCCCGGCACTGAAACACCTGGTGGTGTTCCAGTTGAAGCTCGGCGCTGACGCCCTGCGCGACCTGGTAATGAGTCCGCTGAGCATGGCGGTATTTGTGCTCGATGCGATCCGCAAGCCAGCGCTGGAGGACAGTCTCTACCTGCGCCTGATGGTGCTGGGCCGGCGTTCGGACGCCTACATCAACCTGTTTGACCAGCACAAGGACAAGGGCCACTACACCATGGACGAGGCGATTGAAACGGTCGCCCGCATGGCCGCGGATGCGCACCAGGAGCGCCAGCGCGAGGACTGAGCCCGGCTAGTCCGGCTGCGCCTCAGCCTGCCGGGACTGGTACTCCAGCACTATGACCGTGAGCGCCGGCAGCATGGTCAGGGTGACCAGCATGGCGCCCATGATGCCGAACATGACGATAGCCCCGACCCCGCGGTAGAGCTCGGTGCCGGCGCCGGGAATCAGCACCAGGGGCGCCAGGCCACACAGTGTGGTGATGGTCGACATGGCAATGGGCCGCAGCCGTGTCTTCACCGCCTCCCGGACCGCCTCCAGCGGCACCGCGCCGGCATTGAAATTTTCCACCGCCCGGTGCACCACCAGGATGGGATTGTTGACCACCGTGCCCATGAGAATCAGGAAGCCGAGCATCGAGATCATGTCAAAGGGCTGCGATATCGCCGCCAGGCCGACCGCCGGCAACAGGCCGCCAATGCCGTTGAGCAGGGCCAGGCCAACCAGGCCCCCGGCCACGCCCAGGGGGATGGAGGTGAGAATCAGCAGGGGATAGCCCCAGTGATTGAAGATGGCCACCATCAGCAGGTAGACGATAAACAGGGCCACCAGGTAATTGCCGACCAGGGCCTCGCGGGTCGCCTCCAGCTGGTCCGCCGCCCCGGAAATCACGATGTCCACTTGCGCCGGAATGTCGCCCCGGTCCCGCAGGTAGGAAACGACCTCCTGCTGTACCTGCTCCACGCCGCTCTCCAGCGCCACCGAGCGCGGCGGGATAATGTTCAGGGTCACCGTGCGTCGTCCGCCAACCCGGCGGATGGAGCTGGTATCGACCGTCTCCTCAAAGTCGGCAACCGCGGCCAGGGGAATGATCTCCCCCTGGGCGGTGTACAGCGGTATCTGGCCCAGGGCATCGATGTCCGCGTCCAGTCCGGCGTCGCTGTACAGGTACATGTCGATCTTGTCGTCGCCCATGAAAAACTCGTCGACGTAGGTGCCATCGGTGATGGCTGACACGGTATAGCCCAGGTTGTCGATATCCAGGCCCAGTTCCGCGGCGCGGTCCCAGCGGGGATGAATCTGCAGCAGTGGCTGGGCCAGGCTCAGTGCCCCCGGCTGGCTCTGGATGCGGGGGTTATCGAACACTGTCCGGGCACGGGCGTCCGCCAGCTGGGCCACCCGGTAGATGGTGTAGAGGTCGGGCCCGGATATTTCCAGGTTGATCGAGCGGGTGCCGCCATCGTTGCTGGTGATGATGGATCCGCGCGCAGCGAAGGCCCGCATGCCGGGGTACTCGCGGTACCTGGCGGTGATCACGTCCATGAGTACTTCGATGTCGCGGGTGTCCACCGGCTCGGAGATCACCCGCACCCGGGTGGCACTGGCGCCCATGTTCAGGTACTTCATGGCCGGTACCTCCGCCTCGCCGCGATGGTACAGGGCGGGGTCGGCTTCTACTGCCGGCAGCAGGTAGTTCTCGATCTCGGCGGCGATCGCTTCCATGGTGGCCAGGTTGTAGCCCGGTGGCGCGCTCATGCTGGCAAACACCTTGGGTTCCTCCCCCTCGGGCAGGTACTCCGCCGGTGGGGTCAGGACCAGGATGATGGCGGCGCTGACCGCGGCGGCCACCAGCACGGTGGCCCAGCGGCTGCGCGCGCTTTGCAGGCAGGCGTCGACCCAGCGCAGGGTGCGCGCCCGCAGTTTTTCGCCGCGGGTTTCGCCCTGTTCCCTGCGCTTGGCGTCGTTGACGAATTCCAGGCGCGCCGAAGCCGTCGGCAAGACGGTAACCGCCACCAGCATCGAGGCGAGGATGGCGGCAGAGATGGCAATGGCCACGTCCGAGTAAAGCTGGCCGGCTTCCTGCTCGATAAAAGCCACCGGCAGGAATACCAGCACCGTGGTCATGGTGGAGGCGAACACCGCTGGCCACACCTTGCGTACGCCATTCAGCGCGGCCTCAAAGCGCCCGGCACCCTGGCGGCGCTCCAGCTCGATGCTCTCCAGCACCACGATACTGTTGTCCAGGGTCATGCCCAGGGCGAAAGCGATGCCGGCGAGGGAGATAACGTTAATCGTGCGCCCGGCCAGCAGCAGGCCCAGGAAGGCGACAATGATACACAGCGGTATGCCGATCACCCCCACTGCCGTGGCCCGTCCGGAGCGCAGGAACAGGTACATGATCGCGGTGGCCAGCAGGGCGCCGAGAATCAGGTTTTGCCAGACGGTGCGAATGGAGTCGCGAACGTAGACCACGTCATCGGCCATCAGTCGCATCTGCAGGCCGGCGGGCGCCAGCACCTGCGTTTGCAGCGCGGCCACCTCCCCAAGCATCTGCTCCTTGATTTCGATAACGTTGGAGCCCGATTCCCGGCGCACCGCCATCATGATGCCGTCGGCACCGTTGAAGCGGGCGGTTGAACGCTTCTCGAAGTGGTCCATGCGCACGCTGGCAACGTCCCGCAGGCGGATGATGTTGTCGCCGCGCCGGGCAAGAATCAGGTCCTCCAGTTGTTCCAGGTCATCGAAGCGGCCGATGGTGCGCAGCAGGTACTGGCGCTTGCCCGCCCCCAGGTCGCCGCCGGAGCGATCGCGGTTGCGGGCGCGAATGGCGCTGCGCACGTCCGGCAGGCTCAGTTCCCGCAGGGCGAGGCGCGCCGGATCGACCAGGATCTGGATCTGCCGCTCGGTCCCGCCCCAGATGCTGATTTCCGATACCCCGGGCACGCCGGCCATGCGCGGGCGCACGTTGTCCTGCAGGAAGTCGAGGATCAGGTCCATGTCCAGCTGGCGGGGATTGCCCGGCAGCGGCGTCACGTTGAAGAACATGAAGGCGTTGCTGGAGAAGGAACTGGCGTAGACCTGCGGCTCGTCGACGTTCTCCGGGTAGGAGGGCACCTGGCTGAGGGAGTTGTTGACCCGGATCATCATGTCGGTCATGTCGGTGCCGAGGGGGAACTCCAGCTCGATCGATGCCGAACCGGTTTCCGCCGTGGCGGTCAGCCGGCTCAGGTTGGGCAGGTTGCGCAGGTAGTCCTCCTGCTCGATGAGGATTTCCTTCTCCACGTCCTGGGGCGTGGCTCCGGGCCACACCGTGCGCACGCTGATGGTGCGCACGTCCAGGTCGGGGATCATCTGCACCGGGATACGGTTGGCCGCCAGGATGCCGAGCACCGAGACGATCAGCACGCAGACCGTTACCAGGGTACCGTTGTGGATAATCTTGCTGAACATGGCAGGGCCTAGCGCCTGGTGACTGTGACAGCGAGGCCATTGCGCAGGGCCTCGTTACCGGCGATCACCACGGTATCGCCTTCATTGACACCGCTCCTGATCTCCACTTCGCCGTCGAACACCAGCCCGGTTTTCACCAGGCGCTCTGCGGCCACTGTGCGCCCGCCGTCGCGTTCCACCACCCAGACAATCTGCCGGCCATCGGCGTAACGCAACACGGCATCCCGGGGTACAGTGATGCCGCTGCGCCCGGTCGGCAGGCGCACCGCTGCCCGCACCGACATCCCGGGTAGCATCCCGGCTACCGGCTGCCGTGGCTCGGCGCGGACCAGGAAGGTTCGCGACTGGGCATCGCTGGCGGGCACCGTGGTGGACACGGTGGCGACGTGGCGTCCCGGGTGGCCGCCGCCGAGGCTGAATTCCAGGGCCTGGCCGGCCCGCAGTTTGCCCTGGTAGTCCTCCGGGGCCTGGAAATCCAGCCGCAGCTGCCTGATCGACACCAGGTTGAAGGCGGCGTCCCCGGGTACCACCCACTCACCGAGTTCGACCAGGCGGGCGGTGATGACCCCGGCAAAGGGCGCCTGCAGCCGGTGCCGGTCGAGCAGGCCCGCCCGGTAACCTGCTTCCGCGCGGGCCTGCTCCAGGGCGGCTTCATCCTCTGCTACCTCCGCCGCGATGTCCCTGACCACGGTTTCGGCGATGCTCTGCCTGGGCGCCAGCTCCTCGGCTTCCGCCAGCCGCCGGCGGGCATCGTCGAGGGCACGGCTGGCCCGGGTCTCCGCGGCCCGGGCGGCCCGGAGCTGCTGCCGCGCCAGTTCGGCGTCCAGTTCCAGCAGCACCTGTCCCTTGTCCACCTGGTCGCCCTCGTCCAGCTCCAGCAGCGTCACCAGGCCGGCGGTTGCCACCGACAGCTGGGCGTTCCTGCGGGCGCTGACGCTGCCGTTGAGCTGGATAAGCTCGACGATATCGCGGGCCTGGGCGCTGGTAACGGCCACCGGAGCCCCCTCGTCCTGGCTACTGGCCAGCGGGGAATGAATGAGCAGGGACAGGCACAGGGTGGCCAGCAGGCCGCGCCGTTCTAGCATGGTGGTGATCTTACACTGGTGAATGATGGCCAATGATGACGGTTTTTGCCCCTGGCTGCCAGTTATACAGGCCCTGAACAGCAATGAGAATTGGTAGCGTTATTAATATCAAGCTATTGATTTAAAAGGACATTTTGACTTTCTGCGCAATAGGCACTAGGCTTCAGCACAAATGCCCGCAGGGGCTGTTAACAACTGCTATGGAGTTCAATCATGCAAGGCGATGGCAAGGTAATAGGCTATCTCAACCGCGTTCTCACCCTGGAGTTAACCTCCATCAACCAGTATTTCCTGCACGCGAGAATGTTTCGCAACTGGGGTCTCGAGCAGCTCAACGACAAGAGCTACAGCAAATCCATCAAGGATATGAAGCAGGCGGATGCGGTAATCGAGCGCATCCTGTTCCTGGAGGGGCTGCCCAACCTGCAGCATCTGGAGAAGGTGCGAATCGGTGAGCACACCGCGGAGATGCTCGACTGTGACCTGGCCCTGCAACAACAGGAGCTCACCCTGCTGCGGGAAGCGATCGAGTGCTGCGAGCAGGCCCGGGATTTTGTCAGCCGGGAAGTGCTGGAGGATATCCTGGCCTACGAGGAAGATCACGTCGACTGGATTGAAGCCCAGCAGTACCTGATCGAGAACACCGGCCTGGAGAACTACCTCCAGGCGCAGATATGAACCGGTTCAAGCGGAGGACATCATCATGAAAGGTAGCGATAAAGTCATTGCCGAGTTGAACGGGCTCCTGGCCTGGGAATTGGGCGCCATGGACCAGTACTTCATCCACGCGGAGATGTACGCGGACTGGGGCCTGAACAAGTTATACGAGCGCATCTCCCATGAGTTTGAGGATGAAAAAGGCCACGCCAAGGCGCTGATCGAGCGCATGCTGTTCCTGGAGGGTACGCCGGACATGGTTACCCGCCCGCCGATACAGGTGGGCAAGGACGTGCCGGAAATGCTGCAGAACGACCTCAACGTGGAGCTGGCGGTAGACAAGGCCCTCAAGGACGCCATCAAGGTCTGTGAGGCGGAACAGGATTTTGTCAGCCGCGAGGTACTGGAAAAGCTGTTGGAAGACACCGAGGTTGATCACACCTGGTGGCTGGAAAAACAGCTGGGCCTGATCGAGAAAGTGGGCCTGCCCAACTACCTGCAGTCACAGATGGGAGCCGGGTGAGGCTCGCGCGGCGCCGGAAACTTCCGGCGCCGTGGCCGTTGACGGGGCCTGCGGGCGCTGTCGCCAGGCCATCCATCCTGACCACAGGCCGGCGGCGGCCAGGGCCAGGTTGATGGCGGTAATATCGAAACGCTGTGCTGCCGGTGAATACGCCAGGGTGTGGGCGCCGGCGAGCAGCAGCAGGCTGGCAGCCAGCAGCCACTGCAAGGCGCCGCGGTAGTGCCGGGTTTGCCGGCGCGACAGGCCGCCGCCGATGGCGGCAGCCAGTACCCCGGCGAATACCGGCAGTGGCGCCAGCGCGAAGACGATGGCGGCAGTGGCGGATAATGCCAGCGCCAGCGGAGCACCCCAGACCACCCCGGCCCAGGCCCGGTCCAGGGCATCGTCGCGGCCCCGCCGCGCCAGCCAGATGTTGATCCCGCTCACCGCGACCACGGTCAGCCCCAGGCCCAGCAGCAGCCAGGTGACGCGGGTGGCCAGGCCACCGAAGTAGCCGAAGTGAATCCGGTACAGGGAGTACAGGAACTGCCTGCCCGCCGGCCCCGTGGTCAGCTGCTGGCTGCCCAGGTAGCTGCCCGCCGCGTCGAAGCGGTAGATTTCCGAATAGGCCAGCCGCCCGGGCACGGTGGCCGCGATTTCCAGGAACTGGCCGGGGGTGTCCAGCTTGTGGCCGACGATATACAGCGCCTGGACCTCGGGGTGATGCCGTTCCAGCTCAGCCAGCGCCCGGTCTATGCCCAGCGGCTGCAGCGGGGCCTCCAGTACCGGGTCGGAACCGTAGATGCTGTCGAACAGGGCGTTGGTATCGCCGTCATACCACGCGGTGGCCGCCGACCAGGCCAGTAAGCCCACCAGGCCGTAAAACGCGCCGGTCACGCCGATCATGAGGTGAAAAGGCAGGCCCCAGACTGACAGCCGGTTGTGGATGTCGGCCTGCTCCAGTCGCCGTGTTCCCCCCAGGCGCAGCTTGAAGGCGTCCCGGAACAGGCGTGGATGGGCCAGCAGGCCGGACACGATCAGTGCCAGCAGCATGGCGCCGATGGCGCTGACGATGACCAGGCCGATATTGTGCGGCAGGTGCAGGCTGATATGCAGCTCCCGCAGCATGTGTGTCCAGCCTGCGGCGGGGGGCGCGAGCAGCTTGCCGGCGGCATCGGTAAAGCGTTCTTCCGCGCCGCTGCTGACGTGCATCCGCGGCAGTTCCGCGGTGGGGAATATCACCCACAGGGATTCCGGGTCGGCGTCCACGCTGGCGCGGAAGCCGGTCATGGCATTTTCCACCGCAGCGGCGGACACCTGGTTGAATTCCGGAATGCCCGGCTGCTCCCAGCGCTCAAACAGTTCCGCCATCGCCGCCAGGCTGCCGGTGAGGCAGATCAGGTACATCAGCACACCCACTACCAGGCCGATGGCCGAGTGGGCATCCAGGGAGCGGCGTACGAGTTCGGGGGCCAGCGCCATGTGTGTTCCTACAGGTAAAGGGCCAGGCTGGACATCAGGGCTGCAAGGAGCAGGCCAGTGCCCAGCCGGGCAGGTTTGTCGAGATAGCAGGTGTAGAAGGCCAGCAGCGCCCAGGCTACCGGAAACAGCACCGCCGCCGCAGCCATGCTGCCGATTTCACCACCTGGCAGCAGCAGGACCAGCAGCAGGGTGAGCTGGCAGCTGGCGATACCGGCCAGCGGGCCGGCCACCAGGAACAGAGACCACTTGTGGAGCGCGGAGCTGCTCCCCTCCATGCCACCCGCTGTGCGTTCAACCCCCGGTGGTCGCCGTTCGCTGTTCGCCAGCAGCACAACCACCGCGACCAGGGAGATCGCCGCCAGCAGGTAACTGCTGCCAAATTCCCAGCCCCAGGCGAGGGCGCCGCTGTACAGGGACAGCGCCAGCAGCAGCCAGCCGGCCCCCGCGGCCCAGCGCCAGCGTATTTGTGGCCGGCGCCAGGCGGCGCGCAGGGTTGTCACCCCGGCGCAGCAGAGCAGCAGGCCGCCTATCGCGGCTGTGGTCACGGCAGTGCCTCCAAATTCAAGCTATCAGAACCGGTAGCTGACGCGACCGACGACAGTGCGTTGGTCGCCGGGGAAACAGTCGCCCCGCGCCAGGCAGGTAGCATAATAATCCTTGTCACCGACATTGCGCACGTTGAGCGCGAAATCCCAGTGTTCCAGGGCGTAGCCCAGCATCAGGTCACCCAGGGTATAGGAAGGTGTCCTGATGGTGTCCGTACCGCCCCAGCTTGCACCGACATAGCGAATCCCGGCCCCGGCCCGGAAGCCGTCCAGGTAGCCCTGTGGCCGCCAGCTCAGCCAGGCCGAGGCCTGGTCTTCGGGGACGCTGGCGAAGCGCCAGCCGTTGGCGGATTCGGTATCGAGCCTGCTCCAGGCCAGCTGCAGGTTGAAATCACCGAGTTGCGCCAGGGCTTCCAGCTCGAGTCCCTCCACGGTGGCCACGCCGGACTGCTGCTCGAACTCTCCCGGCGTGCCCAGGGGGTCCGCCAGGTTGCTTTGCTCCAGGTCAAACCAGGCCAGCGTCACCAGCGCCGGAAAACTGTCGGGCTGGTACTTGAGGCCGATTTCCACCTGCTCACCCTGCTGGGGCTTGAGCGGCTGGCCCTTGCCGTCGTCGCCGATAACCGGCTCAAAGGACTCAGAATAGCTGGCGTAGGGAGCGAGTCCGCTGTCGAACTGGTACAGCAGGCCAATACTGGTGCTCACCTCGTCGTCTTGCTGCCCATTGCCCTCGGTGTCGCTCTCGGTTTCATCCCAGCGGGCGCCCAGGGTCAGGTGCCAGTTACCGAGGGTGAGGTGGTCGCTGAGGTAGAGACCGGTGTCCCTGACCACGGTTTCCGGGCCGTCGGCATACAGTGAGTTCAGCAGCTCAGCTGGCGGGATATCGCCGTATCGGGGATTGAAGACGTTGACCCAGTAGCGGTCGGCGCCCGGGGTGTGCAGGTCGCCGGGAACATACTGGTAACCCAGCGCGTAAGCGTAGTAGCCGGCATCGCCGGTGGTGACGTCCTGGTACTGGCCGCCCAGCAGCACCTGGTGGCTGATGGCACCGGTGTCAAAGTTGGCGCGCAAGCGCAGGTCTACCGCCGCCTGTTCGGAGTAGGCGTCGGAACGATACCAGGAGCGGGGCACGGTGCCGTCCTTGTACAGCGAGCCGTTGCTGTTGTAGACGTAGCGGTCGCCGCCGATAAATGCCGGCCAGGCCTGCTGGTAGTCCGCCTCGGCGTCGGTATAGCGGGAGGTGAACTCCATGCTCCAGATATCGTTGAATTCATGGCTGGCCAGCAGGGTCACCGCCAGGGTCCGGGCGTCGAAGCGGTTGAAGTCGGGGTCGCCGAGGTAGGTGCTGCTGTCGATTTCCCGGCCGTTGGGTGCCGGCTCCAGGGTGCCGGCGATGGGCAGGAACTGGGCGGCGGTGTCGCTGTCGGTGCTGGTGTAGTTGAGCAGCAGGGAGATGTCGGTTGCCTCGCTCGGGCGCCAGCTGACCGACGGTGCGAACACGGCGATTTTCTCATCCACCTCGTCGACCTGGGTTTCCGCGTCCCGGTAGACGCCGACCAGGCGGTACAGCCAGTCGCCCGAGTCGGTCACGCTGCCGGTGCTGTCCAGGGCCAGCTGCTGGTGGTCAAAGGCGCCGAATTCGGCGCTGAGTTCGTGGGCCGCCTCCTCCCGGGGACGCTTGCTGATGATGTTCACCAGACCACCGGGTGAGCCCTGGCCGTAGAGCACGGAGGCCGGGCCCTTGAGGATTTCGACCTGTTCCAGGGTATAGATGTGGGGGCGGGTGTTGTTGTAGTTGCCGAACAGGGACTGCAGGCTGTCCTGGTACTGGGGTACATCCAGCCCGCGCACCCTGACCCAGTCGCCGCGGGTGGCATAGCCATAGGTTTCGCCGGTGACCCCGGCGCTGTAGGTGTAGGTGTCGTCGAGGGAGAGGGCGCCGCGGTCGATAATCATCTGCTCGGAGACGATGGAGACCGAGCGCGCGGTTTCCATGATCGGGGTATCGGACTTGAGTGCCGAGAAGCGGGACAGGGTGCTGTAGACCATGACCTCCTCCAGGGCAGTGGCGTTTGCGGTCGCGGTGGCCGCGTCCTGGCTGTGGGCAAGTGCTGCGAGGGAGGCAAGGCCGCTTCCCAGCAGTGCGGTGAGTTTCCTGTTCATGGTTTCCCCTGTGTAGTGCCCGGGTGGTGGCAGTCGCGGCAGCGAGAAGTCTCTACCGGCCTGGTCGGCCCCGGGCTGTTGAGTCATTACAGGGGCACATACTAGGGAAACATAAGCGTAAGCACAATAGGAATGATTATCATTCAGGTATTTTGAGATATAAAAAAGCCCGGTTGCGGTGACGTGACCCCCAGCAGGTAGTCAGTTCAGCGGACCGGGCTTTGCGCCGGGTTACAGTTTGATCAGATGCCGTAGTGGGCCGCGGTGGTGTCCAGTGCCTGTACCAGCATGTCGACCAGCGAGTCCAGTTCAGCGGTGGAGCTGACCAGCGGCGGCGCCATGATCATGGCGTCACCGGTCTGGCGCACCATCAGGCCTAGCTCGTTGGCGGTATTGCGGCAGAACACGGCGCCGGCTGACTCCGGGGCCAGCTTTTCCCGGGAAGCCTTGTCGCGCACCAGTTCCACCGCGGCGAACATGCCGCGGCCGCGTACCTGGCCAACCAGCTTGTGATCCACCAGCTGCTGCAGGCGGCCCTGGAAGTGGGGGGCCAGTGTCTCGGCCGCATTGCTGATGATGTTTTCCTCGCGGAGAATTTTCAGGGTGGCCAGGCCCGCTGCAGCGGCGGCGGGGTGGCCGGAGTAGGTCAGCCCGTGGGCGAACTCGCCGTCTTTTGACAGCAGCATATCGGCCACCTTGTCGCTGACCATGACGCCGCCCAGCGGCTGGAAGCCATTGGTGACTGCCTTGGCGAAAGTCATCAGGTCGGGCCTGATGCCGTAGGTCTCGGAGCCGAACCACTTGCCGGTGCGACCAAAGCCACAAATCACCTCGTCGGCGATCAGCAGGATGTCGCGCTCATCGCAAATGCGCTGGATTTCCGGCCAGTAGGTATCCGGGGGAATGATCACGCCACCGGCGCCCTGCACCGGTTCGGCGATAAAGGCCGCGACCTTGTCCTGGCCCAGTTCGTCGATCTTCTGTTCCAGCTGGCGGGCAACGCGCAGCCCGAATGCATTGGGTTCCTCGTCCGGACCGACCTCGTAGCAGTGGGGCTGGTCGATGTGATGAACGTAATCGAGGCCGTTGGTCTGGTCGTGCATGCCCTTCATGCCACCCAGGGAGGCGGCGGCAATGGTCGAGCCATGGTAGGCGTTCCTGCGACTGATGATGTGCTTTTTCTCCGGCCGGCCCTGCAGCTGGTAGTAGCGGGTGACCAGGCGCAGGTTGGTGTCGTTGGCCTCGGAGCCGGAGTTGGTGAAGAAGACGTGCTTGAAGCGCTCCTCGGTCACGTCCACCAGGGCCTTGGCGAGCTCGATGGCGGGTTCATTGGCGCACTGGAAAAAGCTGTTGTAGTAGGGCAGCTTGTGCATTTGCTCGGTCACCGCCTCGACGATAGCCGGCTGGCTGTAACCGAGGTTGCAACACCAGAGGCCGGACATGCCGTCCAGCATCTTGTGACCGTTGCTGTCGTAGATGTAAATATGCTCGGCGCGGGAGAACACCCGGCCGCCCCGGCTTGCGTAGTCCTTGAAGTCGGTAAAGGGGTGCAGGTAGTGGGACTGGTCAAGCTGTTTCAGGTTGCCGGTGCTGGCTTGCATATTCATCGTGTTGCTCTCCCATCTGGAACGCGTTGTGGGCGCGCACTGACTATACCCCGAAGAGGTATGGTCGGGGTCTGCGCATCGTTGTTTAATAGTGTCGCACAGTGAATTGCCCAGGAAATTACCCCAAAGGTGGTGTTTTAGCCGCGGGGACGGAAACCTTATATGACCGATAATAAAGACAAACTGCAGTCCTTTCTGGACCAGCATCCGCAGTTGGAAATTTTTGAAGTGATGCTGATGGACCTCTGCGGCGGGCTGCGCGGCAAGTGGGTGACCCGCGATAAAATCCGCAAGGTGATGGCCGGCCGGCTGAAGATGCCGATCAGCACGCTGGCCTTTGACGTCTGGGGGCGCGACGCCGAGGAGTGGGTGTTTGATGGCGGTGACGGCGACGGCTGGTGCGCACCGGACATTCGCACCCTGGTGCCAACGCCCTGGCTGGAGCGGCCCACCGGGCAGGTGCTGATGTCGATGAACAACGTCGACGGCAGTCCCTGCAGTTACGACCCGCGCTACCTGCTGCAGGGGCTGGCGGAGCGTTTTGCCCGCCTTGGGCTGACTCCGGTAATGGCCAGTGAAATGGAATTCCACCTGCTGCACCCGGAGGAGGACGGGGTGGGCCGGCCAGTGCATACCCAGCAGGACCGTATCGGTGGCGTCCTCGGTGCCGGCCAGACCTACGGCATCGACCTGATGGAAGGCGAGGCTGAGCTGATGCACGATATCCGCGATGCCTGCGCTGTCCAGGGCCTGCCGGTGGACACCCTGACCAAGGAGTCGGCGCCGTCCCAGTACGAGATCAATCTCTACCACGTGAACGACGCCCTGCTCGCCGCCGACCAGGCAATGATGTTGCAGCGGGTCATCCGCGGGGTGGCGCGCAAGCACGGCCTGGTGGCCACCTTCATGGCCAAACCCTTTGGCGATATCGCCGGCAATGGCATGCATGTGCACTGCAGCCTGGTCGACAGCGAGGGTAACAATGTCTTCGATGACGGCACCGACAAGGGCACGGAAATGCTGCGCCAGGCGATCGCCGGTTGCCTGGACACCATGGCCGAGAGCATGTTGCTGTTCGCCCCCAACCTCAATTCCTATCGCCGGTTCCGCCGCGGCACCCACGCGCCGCTGGCACCGACCTGGGGCTATGAGAACCGGACCGTGGCGGTGCGGGTGCCGACGGACAGGCCCGCCGCCACCCGTATCGAACACCGGGTGGCGGGGGCGGATGCCAACCCCTACCTGGTCATGGCGGCCATGCTGGCGGGGATGCTCCATGGCATCGAGAACAAGTTGCAGGCGCCGGAAGCGCTGGAGGGGAATGCCTACGAACAGGTGCCGCCCAGCCTGCCGCGCTACTGGCCCAACGCGCTGGACTGCTTTGCCGGCTCAAGGCATATCCCGGCCTACCTGGGCAGTGACTTCCAGAAAGTATTCACCATTCTCAAGCAGCAGGAGCTGGATACCTTCGACAGCCAGGTCACCGCGCTGGAATACGACGCCTGCCTGTAGCCTGGGGCCAACTCAGTTAGTGTGAACAGGCGCTAACGCAGCTCCCAGGCGAACAGCACTGAATAACCGTCCACATCGCGGCCCGCGTTGACCTGGTAGCCCAGGCTCAGCGCCCTGACCCGGTAGCCGTAGTGCGAGATGTCGATGCCGACCGAGTAACCCAGCTCGTAAAAGTGACTGAAGCCCAGTTCATCGCGGTTTGCGCCGGTGAATGCGGTGCCGCCGGCATGCAATTTGCCGAACAGCGGCATGCCCCCCAGGGCCAGGCCGAAGGGGTGCTTCAGGTCTGCCTTGAGGGAGACGGTCCCCGCATCCTCGCTGAATGAAGGCAGGTCCCGGGACTCGGAATAACTGGCAATGTGGCTGAAGGTGTAGCGGCTGCGGGCGCTGAAATCATACTTGTCGGCCAGCCTGCTGGCATAGCCGACAGCGCCGGTCAGGCTGCTTACCCGGGCGTTGGTGTCCCAGTTGAAAATGATCCCGTCGGCAACAGCGGGGAGCAGTGCCTGGCCCAGTTCGCCCCGGTAGCGGGCCGTGTTTTCCAGCCGGCTGATGCCGAATTCCGCCGCCACCAGCGCCGTCCAGTGGGGCGCAAGCGGCATAATCAGCCCGGCGCCGACCTGCCCGCTGTCCGCTTCCCACTTCGTGGCGACGGATTCAAAGGGAGCGCCGAGCTCCAGCTCGGTACTCGCCCGGGCGTGACTCAGGGTGGCGCGCAGGGCCAGGCGCCAGTCGCTGTCGGCCAGTTCCCGCTCAAACTGCAGTGGCAGCTTGAATACATCGTAATCGGTGCCGGCGCTCTCCAGCACCGATGCGCTGATATCGGGTTCGACAAAAAAGTTGAGCATCTGTGCGTAGCCGGCGCCGATGGCGCTGTTGCTGACATTCCTGCTGAGCTGGTCGCGAACGTCGTTGATCACCTCGTCCTGGGCCGCGGCCGGCGAGGTTGGCAGCAGAAGCGGCAGGACAATCATGGCGGCCAGGGCCCGAACGGGGCAGGGTTTTGTTGCGAGGTACGGTTCCGGCATGCTGGCAGTGTAGTCCAGAGCGCGGCAGGTCGCGACCGGCGGCCCCGGCCCGGGACAGAAAGTTTTGCCGGGCATTATGTCAGCGCCAGCACTGGGGTATGATTTTGCTTTTGCGGAGCCGAACCGAGATGAAACTGTTATCCCCTGGCCTGCTGGGTACAGCGGCTGCCCTGGCCCTCGCCGCAGCGCCACCGTTATCCTTCGCGGTAGACCAGGTCTTTCTCAATGCCCGGGCCTACACGGTGAACGGAGCGCAACCCTGGGCGGAAGCGGTCGCCGTCGAGGGCGACAGGATCGTCTACGTGGGCGACAACGCTGGGGCGAGGGCGCTGGTGGAGGAAGCCACAGTCATCCATGATCTCGACGGGCAAATGTTGCTGCCCGGCTTTATCGACGCACACATGCACCCTCTGTCCGGCGGCGGTTATGCCCGGGCCCTGTCGCTGGATACCTGGGGCACGGTCGATGACTGGCTCGCGGCCGTGCGCGGCTATGTCGCGGCCAACCCCGGCGATGGCCTGCTGTTTGGCTACGGCTTTCTCGCCACCACCTTTGGCCCCGATGGCCCCAGCCGGCAGCAACTGGACGCCATTGCCGCCGACCGGCCGATCCTGATAATGGACGAGGGCTTTCACGGCGCCTGGGCCAACAGCGCCGCCCTGGCGCAGCTGGGCATCACCCGCGATACGCCTGACCCGGTGCCGGGATTCAGCTATTACAGGCGTGAGGCCAACGGCGAGCCCAGCGGCTACCTGCTGGAGGGCACCGCCACCGATGCCATGGACGCCCTGGGGGCGATCACCCGGCCGGTCATCACCGACGGCACGGCCTACGTGATCGATGTGCTCAACGCCTACGGGGTGACCTCGGTATTTGATGCGGGGGCCCTGGAGGCGGCGAACTGGACCGGCGCGATTCTTGCCGAGCTGGAGGCGTCGGGGCAGATGACGGTGCGGATTGTCGGCAGTCATTACGTGGGCGATGAAGCAGGCGTCGCGACCGCGGTCGAGGACACCCAGGCCCAGGCGCAGGAGCTGAGGGGCGAGCGCTACCACTACAACACCCTGAAAATCATGCTCGATGGCACGGTCGAGGGGCGAACCGCCGCCATGTTCGAGGATTACCAGGGCGAGCCGGGAAACCGCGGCGAGCTGGTATTCAGCCAGGCGCAGGTGAACGCCATGGTCACCGGGGCGGCTGCTGCCGGGCTTGATGTGCACCTGCACGGACTCGGCGAGCGCGCGGTGCGCCAGGGGCTGGACGCCATTGAGGCGGCGCGGCGCCTGCACCCCGACAGTGGCAGCCGCTTCACCATCACCCATGTGCAGGTCATTGCCGACGCGGATCTGCCGCGCTTCGCCGAGCTCGATGTCATAGCCCAGTCAACGCCCCTGTGGGCCTCTTACGACCATCACGGCAAGCAGTTTGTCAGCGCGGACCAGTTCAACCGCTTCTGGCGCTTCCGCAGTCTGCAGCAGAGCGGCGCCCGCCTGACCTGGGGCAGTGACTACCCGGCCAGCGGCGCGGGCATGCTGGGGATGTCGCCGCTGGTGCAGATGCAGATCGGCATGACCCGGCAGGAACTGGACGACCCCGATGGGCCCATCCAGCCCGACGCCGGCGAGCGCCTGTCCTTGCCCGTGCTGATCCGGGGCTATACCCTGGACGCCGCCTACCAGCTGCACAGGGAAGCAGATATCGGCTCCATTGAGGTGGGCAAGAAGGCCGACCTGGTCCAGCTCGACAGGAACCTGTTCGACGTACCGGCCCGGGAGCTGCACGCGGTGCGGGTAATGGCGACCTGGATCGATGGCGAGCAGGTTTACCGACAGTAAATAAGTCAGCGGGTTTCGATAGGAGCGGACACGAAAACCGGTGTAGATTAAACGCGCGCGAGCTGCGCCTTTTGCAAGGGGAACAGGGTGGAAGAATACGGGGCGATCAGTCTGATACCGGTCATTGTGGTGCTCACGGTGGCCGTTGTGACTCACCGCACAATTGCCGCGGTAACCGCCGGCGCGATTGTCGCTTTTCTTATCGCCGACGGCATCGGCTTTATAGGCTCCCTCTCAGAAGCCGTGCTGACGGTAATGGCGGATGAGAACACCGGCTGGGTGTTGATGGTCTGCGGCCTGTACGGCAGCTTTATCGCTCTGCTGGTGCGCGCCGGTGGCGCCCGCGCCTTTGGTGATCTGGTGGCCCGCCGGGTCACCGGCAAGAAGGGCAGCCTGCTGTGGACCTGGGCCCTGGGTATGGTGATTTTCCTGGATGACTACCTCAATGCCCTGACCGTATCGTCGTCAATGAAGAAGGTCACCGACAAGTACCGGACCTCCCGGGAAATGCTCTCCTATGTGGTCGACTCCACCGCCGCGCCCACCTGCCTGATCATCCCGATTTCCACCTGGGCCGTTTACTTCGCCGGCCTGCTGGAGAAAAACGGGGTGGCACCAAGCGGTGAGGGAATTGATCTTTTCATCCAGTCCATCCCCTACATGTTCTACCCCTTTGTGGCGCTGGCCATTGTGCCGCTGGTGATCATGGGGGTCATTCCCCTGGTGGGCACCATGAAAACCGCCGAGGCCCGGGCCGAGAGCACCGGCGAGCTGGCGCCCCCCGGTACGGCCGCCGATATCGAGATGGATGACCCCTACCAGGGCGGCGACGTCGGCAGCACTGGCGCCTCCCGGTTCTTTGTGCCGATTTTCGCGCTGATATTTTTTACCGTGATCTCCGATATCGACCTGTTGATCGGGGTGATGGCCGGCATCCTGGTGACCATGGCGCAGTACCTCCTTACCCGCAGCCTGACCCTCTACGAGATGTTCGACACGGTGATGGACGGCCTGCGCACCATGCTGCCGGTACTGTCCATCCTGGTGGCGGTGTTCACCTTTATCGAGGCCAACAAGGCCCTCGGCTTTACCGACTATGTCATCACCTCGGTGTCGCCCTATATGACCGCGAAGCTGCTGCCGGTGCTGGCGTTTGTCACCATGGCCTTCGTCTCCTTCTCCACCGGCTCCAACTGGGGGGTATTCGCCATCGCCATCCCGGTGGTGTTTCCCCTGGCGCAGGAACTGGACGTGAGCATTCCGCTGATGGCTGGCGCCCTGTTCTCCGCCAGCGGTTTCGGCAGCATGGCCTGTTTTTACAGCGACTCCACCGTACTGGCGGCCCAGGGCAGCGGCTGTCCGTCCTATGAGCATGCGCTGTCGCAGTTGCCATATGCCTTGCTGGGGGCGGCTATAAGCGCTGTAGGATTTCTGCTGGTCAGTTAGGACCGCAAATAAGCACGCATAAAAAAGCCCGCGGCGCATTAACCGCAGGCTTTACCAATATGTCACTCCGGCGTGCCCCGGGGCACCCTCTCTTGCGCCTGCGGCGTAATTTACCGCGTCCGCCAGAATGACATTAATCGGGCCTTGCCTGACTCACTCCCAGGTCATTCCCAGCCGCATGCCAAAGGTGCGCGGCCGCTTGGGGCCAAAGAAGTGCGAGGGCAGCACGCCGCCGTTGGCATTCTGGCCATCCCAGGTGAACTCGTCGGTGAGGTTCTCCACGTAGGCCTCGATGTGCCAGCCCGCATCCGACTCGTAGCCGATGCGCGCCGCTACTTCGGTGAAGGCGTCGATGTAGTTTTCCCGAATGCCGGTCCAGTCGCCGCCTTTCTCGCCCTCGTAGAAGGCTTCCAGGCTACCTATGATGGCACCGCCGCCCAGGGGGAAGTGAGCGTCCAGCATGAATGCCGCCGACCACTCGGGGGCCCAGAACAGGGGGCTGCCCTCGCACTCGTCGGAACCGCAGACAACCTGTAATTCATTGGCTTCCGAGTCTAGGTAGCCAGCCGCCATGTACAGGGTGAAGTTGTCGTTCAGCGCTGCGGTAATCGAGCCCTCCACGCCCCAGGCCTCTACCTCGCCAACGTTGTCCACCAGCGAGGCGCCGCTGTCGTAGTAGAGAATCTGCAGGTCCTCGTACTCATAGTAGAAGGCGGTCAGGTCGATATTGGTGGAGCCGTCGAACAGCGTATCCTTGTAGCCGATCTCGTAGGAATCGGCGGTTTCGGGCTCAAAGGTGTCAGGCAGGTAACCGTCTTCCCGGGAAATATCGGTGGTGCCGAAATCCGGTGCCACGCCGTCGGCGTCAACGATGGAGAAACTGCCGAAACCGCCGGACTTGTAACCCTGGGTATAGCTGGCGAACAGCATGGCGTCATCGGTGACCGCCCACTTGAGCAGCCCGCGCCAGGTGGTATCGTCCCAGGTTTCCTTTTTCCGCAGCGGTTCAGTGGTGGAGAAACCGTAGAACCAGTAGGCCCCCAGGTCGCTTTCGGGGGTGGGGACGTTGGTGGAGAAATCCTTCTCGTCCTCGGTGTAGCGAACGCCGATTTCCAGATCCAGGGTTTCGGTGAAGTAGTAGTCCACATTCACATAGGTGGCCCAGCCCTCGTATTCACCTTTGACCCGGCCGGTCTCGCGCAGCAGCCCCTGGGGGTGGGGGGTGAAATCGTACTCGTAGTAGTCGTATAGCTCCTGGCAGCCGCTGAAGTCGTTGCCGGGATAGTAATAGTTGCCGTAGTACTGGCAGAAGTAGTCCTCAGCGCCAACCGAGTTGAAGACAACGTCGATCTCCTCCTTGTAGTAGGAGGCGCCGGCGTACCAGCTCAGGGGGCCGTCGGTAGTGGAGGTCAGGCGCAGTTCCTGCTGGAAGTAATCCCCCTCCTGGTCCTGGCCATAGTTGTTGAGGTTCAGCGGTGTGCCGTCGTAATCCTCCCGGTAGAAATAGTCGTGATCCTTGTAGCCGGTATTGGAGGTCAGGGTGGCGAAGTCGAAGTCGTAGTCGATGTGCAGGCCCAGGGTCAGGATATCGGCATCATCGTTATCGCCGTCGAACTGGTCAGAGTCGATGTCCTCATCGCTTCCGCCCAGCTCGACGCCGCCCAGGTTCTCGTTGAATGCGTCCCAGATGTCGCCCTTGTCGATGGCGCGGTAGACCGAGCCGGACTGTTCGCGCTCCTCGTATTCAACGGTGGTGTATACCCCGAGGCGGTCGCGTTCGTAGGTGCTGGACCAGCGCAGTGCCCACTTGTCGTGCTCGATCAGGTCACCTGACCCCGGATAGACGTTCCTGGCAAAGCCGTCCTCCTGCGAGTAATACCCGGCCAGGCGGGTGGCCATATGGTCAGTCAGCGGCAGATTGACTGCGCCTTCAAACACCAGGTGGTCACGTTCAGCCACATCCAGGTCGACATAGCCGGAAGTGCTGCCGACCTGGGCGCGCTTGGTATGCACACTGAAAGCCCCACCAATCGAGCTGCGCCCGAACAGGAAGCCCTGGGGCCCCCGGAGGATTTCAGCGCGGTCGATGTCATAGAGGCTGGTCACGGCGGAGCCGTTGCGGCCTTCGTAGAGGTCATTCTTGAAGAAAGCGGCAGAGGGGTCGCCGCCCACCCCGAAATCCTGGGTGCGGATGCCGCGGACGCTGATCGCATCGATAAAGCTGTCCTGGGAATTACCCGTCACCCCGGGGGTAAAGGACACCAGGTCCTTGACGTCATCCAGGTTGACCTTGTTGACGAAGTCGCCGGATAACGCAGTAATCGCCAGCGGCACATCCTGTACCGATTCGCTGCGTTTGGTCGCGGTGACGATGACCTCCTCCAGACTCTGGGAGAGGGCGGGGGCGGCGATGGCGGATGACAGCACGGCGGCGGAGACGGCCCTGGCCATGCTGCTCTTTCGGGTTGTGATGCCACGGCGGTGGCGGTGCTTGCTGCGAGTCATAGTATCCCCACTTGGACGGTGAACGTTAAAACGGTGCTTACGAGCCGCGTGTCTTGTTATAGGCAGAACGCCAGGCTGGCACTGCCGTTTGTATAGTCAGGTCCTGTTAAACTAGCCAAACTGGACAGGCAATAATATACCCCGATAGGGTAGATACAGTTAAGTGGAATTATTCGCTGGCGATGCCCGCCTTCGCCAGTTCCTGCTGCATTTCGGCGAGTCCGGAGCGGTACTGCTTCCAGCGGCCGATGGAGCGGGTGTGGGCCGGTTCCCGCACCTGCACCGCGCTGGCGGTGGATACGGCCGCGTCCTGCTTGTGGAATTCGAGGCAGGCCTCCTCCCAGGGTAAGTCCAGGTAGTCGAGCAGGGCGCGGGCGTTGGGCTCCAGGTCGGCAGCGGTTGCCTCATAGCTGATATCGAAAAAACGGCCCGGGAAGCGCTCCCGCCAGGTATCCATCAGCCGGCGATAGCGGGCGTGGTGGCGGGCCATTTCCCCCTGCTGGTAGGAATGCAGGTAGGCGTCGGCAAACAGTTGCTTGAAGCTGGCGAAACAGGCGTCCATGGGGTTGCGCACCAGGTGCACGATTCTCGCATTCGGCAGCGCCTTGAGGATGAGTGGGATCATCAGGTAGTTCTGCGGCAGCTTGTCCACGAAGCGCGCTGCGCTTCCCGCCATGCGGCTGCTGGTCTGCAGGTACATGTTGCCCACTTTCGCCGGCTCGGTGGCCCTGGCCAGCTCAAACAGTTCCCGGGTAAAGCGCCGCGGATCGCGATAGTTGGACAGCCGCCGCAGCGCCAGGCCGAACTGCTGCAGCTCGCCGGCGGAATGGACCTGGGAGTGGGCGACGATAATCCGCTCCACCAGGGTGGTGCCGGTCCGTGGCTGGCCCAGTACGAAAATCGGCGCCGGGTTAGGGTTGCCCTCGGGCAGGCTGTCGAACCACTCCCGGGTGTAGCTCTCCTGGAGGTAGTCGAACATGGCCTGCTCCGCGGCCTCGTCGTATTCCACCGTTGCCCGCCGCGCCGCGGCGCCGGCACTGAAGGCCTCGAAGGCCTCGTCCCAGCGCTTGAGGTCCTCGCACTCCTTGCCGATGGCATACAGGTAGAAGGCCCGGGCCCGGGGATTATTGTCGTGCTTTGCCGCCAGTGCCCGCATCTGGTCAATGTGCTCGCCATCGCTGGCTTTCGCCGAGCCGGCCAGGGCCCAGTGGGCCTGGGGTGAGTCGGGGAGGATACGAATGACATCGCGAAAGATGATGTCCGCGGTGTCGGTGTCGCCGTGATAAACCAGGTTGTTGGCCAGGTTCAGCATATAGGGCGGATGGTTGGGGCGTGAGGTGTTGGCCCGGGCAAAAAACGCCTTGGCCACGCTGTATTCGCCCATCTGCGACAGGGTCATGCCGATCAGGTCCAGCACAATCGGGTCGGTGGGGCGGATACGCCGGGTCTCGCGCAGCGCGGCATCGGCCTTGTTGACCTGCCCCTCCGACATGTACATGCGGGCCAGCTGCGCCCAGGCCGCGGCGTGATCCCGGTCCAGCTTGACCACCGACTGGAAGGCGCGGAAGGCGCTTGCCCGGTCCTTGCTTTCCAGGCCTACCAGGCCCACCAGGAAGTGCGCCTGGACCAGCTCCGGCTGCAGCTGCAGTGCCTGCTGGCAGCACTCGCCCGCTTCCTCGACGCGGCCACTGGCAAGGGCTGCGAAACCGCGCCTCATCAGGTCCTGCAACTGTGCGGCTTGCTCCGCGGGTATCCTGCTCATTAGCTGCTCAGTGCCTCGGCGGTGGTTGCAGGTAGGCCACCAGGGTATCGCCGCCGGCGTAGTCCCGGGCGCTCATCAAAGAATCCAGGAACAGGTAAAACAGTTCCGCCTGGGACGATACTTCCAGCTTGGCATAGGCGTGTTTGCGGTGCAGCTTGACCGTCTCCATGGAAATCGACAGCTTGTCGGCCACGGTCTTGGTGCTGTGACCGTGCAGCACCAGGTTAATGACCTGGGTCTCCCGCTCGGTCAGCAGGCTGGAACCGAAGGAGGCCAGGGCGCTATGTAACTGGGCCCGCAGGTTGACGCCACTGGTGTCGCCGCTGCGCTCGGCCCAGTGCTGCTGGCACAGTGCCTGGACCGTGGGATAGACGTCCGCCAGGATGCGCAGCTCAGGTTTGGTGAAGCTGGCCCGGGCGGCGGTTTTTCCCAGGGCGATGTTGATGAAGCCGTCCCGGGAGACGGGAATGACAAAGCCGCATTCGTCCTGGTAGCCACAGTTGCGGTACCAGGTCTTGTAGTACTCGCTGTCCTTGAAGCCGGTGGGGGAGAGGTCCCGCAGGCGAAACACGCCAAAACGCCCATCCGCTGTCGCCGCCAGGTAATAGGGGTCAAGCAGGAAGGCGCCTTTGACGAAGATGTCCAGGGTCGAGCCCCCGGTATCGGCGTTGACCTCGAAGTATTCCACTACCGGCAGTTCGCGCTCCGGGTAAAAGATAACGCTGGCATCGTCTACCGGTACCAGCTCGCGCAGCATGGCCACCAGCATGGCGGGAAAGTCGGCACTGCCGCTCGCCGGAATCAGGCGGGCGAGATGTTTGCTGAAGATGTCGAGTGAGGGCATTTATTGTGTACAACTTGCAGGCCGGCGCTAAAAACCGGCGAGTTTATAGTCTCTGGTTAACCCCTGTTCCTTGATTCTGGTCATGTTGGGCCCGGCTGGCAAGTGCTAGGGTCAATGGCCTGAGGACGAGGAGGGAACGGATATTGTATAAGAATATCTTCACCGTCTCCCTGTTGCTGTTTGCCCTGGCATCCCGTGCCGACGTGCTGGTGGGCTACACCTACTACCATATGCAGGCCTGGGATGTGCATGCCGAGCCATTGAGCGTGTCCGGGCTGCAGCGCAGTATTGACCGGATCCTGGCCCGTCACAGCAGTATTGTGGCAATAAATGGCCTCAAGGACTTTGGCGATGTGTCTGCGGGCCTGCAGGGGGTTCCCTGGCGCCCCTTTCTCCGGGACTGCGACGGGCGACCCTGCAGCTATGCGCAAATGCGTGCCCGCATGAACCACGGCAGTCACTGTGCCGGGCGCCTTGAGGATGTGGATACGCCGGTGGAGTGGCTCTGTTACCTGGACCGGATCAGGGGCAACGTGGAACTGATACGGGGCACCAAGCCGCTCTTCCTCCACGCCCAGCTGGCGGACTGTTACCCCGAGCCTGTATGCAAGGGCAGGATTCGCCCCCTGCGCGATCTCAGCGGCGATTATCCCGCGCAGTTTCAGGCTGCCGGCGAGGTGAATTTTGCATCGCCAGCGGTGGCCGCCGCCTATGGCCGCCTCAGCCGGTTTCTGGTGCAGCACTACCGGGCCGACTTCTTTACCCCCTGGAGAGAGCTCAACTACCGTCTGGCGGCGACTGTACCGGATGAGAGATTCATGCCGACCTACCGCGAAATCGTTCGCGCCCTGTATGAGGCGGAACCCGAGGTGGCGGTGTTTCCCAGCTGGCGCCTGGAGTACGCCTTCGACTGTACGCAGGAGCCGGAGTTTGACTGCCAGGTAGACCAGGCAACAGCGGGACATATTGCCAGCTTCTGGAGGGTGCATCGTGAGTACCAGCCCCAGGCGCCGACCCTGATAGGTATTTCAACCTACCCGGCGCGAAGGCCGGCCGGCGGGTCGGGCGCTCCGGGTGCGCTGTCCAGGTATGGCCTGCAACAGCTGCTCACCGCAGCGAGGAACCAGCTGGATTCGGCCAGGCTGGACTTTGCGCTGACGCCCATTGCGATCACGGAGTCAGGCTGGGGCACGTGGAAGCCCTTCCTGTTCGATACCTACCAGTGTAACTCGCCCCGCGGGCGCGCCGTGCAGGAAGCGGAACAGGCCCGTTACGTCAAAGACCTGCTGCAGTTTGAGTTCCTGCCCGGGCAGCCCCGGGTGCATCCGCTGGTGTTCATCATCAACTGGTGGGCTGCCGACGTCGAGTTTCCGCTCACCGAGGACAACAAAATTGCCCGGAACGTCGCGGACTTTGATCGCTGGGCGATCAGCATTAATGGCGTGCTGGGGCCGGCATCCCAGTCCTATCGGACCAAGCTGGCGTTCCTGGTGTTTGCCGATACTCTCGCTACTGACCTGGACCGGGATGGCGTGCCCAATACCGGCATGGGTGAGGCGGGGGCGCCGCTGCAGGTCGATAACTGTCCGCTGCATTACAACCCGGACCAGGCAGACTCCGACCTCGATGGCGGCAGGCCCCGGGCCGACGGCGTGGGTGACGCCTGCGACAACTGCCAGCGGCTGTGGAATCCCCTGCAATGGGACTGGGACCAGGACGGCATCGGCAACCGCTGCGATATTGATATGAATAACGACCAGCGGGTAGACATCGAGGACTGGGTAAATTTCTCCGGCTGTATCGCGCTGGCCTCGCCAGTGGCGCAGCTGTCCTGCCTGGGCCGGCCCGGCGCAGCCATTCATCCTTATGCCATGGACCTGAACGAGGATGGCTTGCTGGACAGGGCCGATACCGATCGCTTTGTCGAGCTCTTCCTCAACTCCCTGTTTGCGCCTTACCTGCTGGTGTCAGGACTGGAGTGCGCCGGCTGCAGGGGGTGCAGCTTCCTGAGCGATTAGCCAGTCCAGAAAGGCCTGGTTGGCGCGCGACAGGGTTTTGCCGCTGCGTCTTGCCAGCGCCATGGGTACCTCGGCCCTGGGCGCCAGGGGAATACCGACGATGCCCGGCTCCTGTTCCGCCATGGTCCGCAGGCCCACGGTCGCTCCGAGGCCCTGTTTCACCATGCGCAGCAGCAGCGGCAGGAAATTACTCTGGACCCGCAGGTCCGGCTCCACCCCAGCCGCCTGGCACAGCTGGTCCAGTTGCTGGCGGATGAAATAGCCGCTCTCGTAGACCACCATGGGCGCCTGGTGCAGGTCCTGTATCCGCAGGCTGCGGTGGCGGGACCAGGGGTGGGTAGTAGCCACGCAAACCACTATTTGCTCGGTAACCAGCGGCCAGCGCTCCAGCTCCGCGGCGCCCCCGTCGGTGGTGACGCCGAGCTCGATCTCATCGCCCAACAGCATATCCTCGACCTGGGCGGTGCCGGCCTGGGTGACGGCGGCGGTCAGGCCCGGGTGTTCAGCCAGGAAACCGCTGAGCAGGTCGGGCAGGTAGTAGGTGGCGAGCATGGAGGGGCAGGCGATACTGAGTTCGCCGCGCAGCAGATTTTTCAAATCGCCGGCGGAAGCCTTGAGTTCCTCCACCTGCTGGAGGATGGAGTGGGCCCGCCGCAGCAGCGCTTCACCCTCTGCGGTGAGCGCAATCCGGCGGCCGCTGCGGTCGAACAGGCTGATGCCCAGGGAATCCTCCAGCTTGCGTACAGCGATGCTCACCGCCGGTTGCGCCATGTGCAAGTGCTCGGCGGCAGCGCTGAAACTGCCGGCATCGGCGACTGTGGTGAATATCTGTAGTTTGCGCAGGTCCATGCGGTCTTCCTGTGTCTGCCAGCGTGATTACGGCCAGGCGGCATACGGCCATTCCAGCCCGAGCCGGAATCCACCAGCTGATTCCTGTCATCCCGGCGGACAAGGTGAATTGCGCTGCAGGCGCAAGAGAGGGTGCCCTGGGGTAAGCCGGAATCCATGGCTCAGCGCCCTGGCAAGTCCATCAGTGCGCACCTGGGGATACACGATAGCTTATAAAATAGGTATATGTAAAACATATAAAACATATATTTTATAAATGAATGAGGGTCTGCTATGTTCCCCGCTTTACCCCAGTGCGGAGCAGCAGCCCATGGCCGGCAAAAAATGGCAGAAACTCAACTGGCAGGACCCCTTCCTGCTGGACCAGCAACTCACCGATGAGCAGCGCATGGTGCAGCAGAGCGCCCGCCAGTATGCCCAGGACAAGCTGCTGCCGAGAGTGCGGGAAGCGTTCCGCGCCGAGCAGACCGACCAGAATATCTTCCGCGAAATGGGTGAAATGGGCCTGCTGGGCTCCACCATAGACGGCTACGGCTGTTCCGGTGTCGACTATATCTCCTACGGCCTCGCCGCTCGCGAGGTGGAGCGGGTCGACTCCGGCTACCGTTCGATGATGAGCGTGCAGTCCTCGCTGGTGATGTACCCGATTTACGCCTATGGCACCGAGAGCCAGCGCGAGAAGTACCTGCCCAGACTGGCCACCGGCGAGTGGATTGGCTGTTTTGGGCTGACCGAACCGGACCACGGCTCCGATCCGGGCAGCATGGTGACCCGCGCCCGCGCGGTGGACGGCGGCTATCGCCTGAGCGGCGCCAAGATGTGGATTACCAACAGCCCCTTCGCCGACGTGTTCGTGGTGTGGGCCAAGACCGACGACGGCAAGATCCGCGGCTTTATCCTGGAGAAGGGCATGGCCGGGCTGTCCGCTCCCAAAATTGAGGGCAAGCTGGCGTTGCGAGCGTCAGTCACCGGCGAGATCGTGATGGATGAGGTATTCGTGCCCGAGGACAACCTGCTGACCAATGTGGAGGGCCTGAAGGGGCCCTTCGGCTGCCTCAACAATGCCCGCTACGGCATTGCCTGGGGCGCCATGGGGGCGGCGGAAACCTGCTGGCATGCGGCTCGCGATTACACCCTGGAGCGCAAACAGTTCGGCGTGCCGCTGGCCGCCAAGCAGCTGGTGCAGCTCAAGCTCGCCGATATGCAAACAGAAATCGCCCTGGCCCTGCAGGGCTGCCTGCGCGCCGGTCAGCTGATGGATGCCGGGCAGATTGCGCCGGAACTGATTTCCCTGATCAAGCGCAACTCCTGCGGCAAGGCCCTGGACATCGCCCGCAGCGCCCGCGATATGCTGGGCGGCAACGGTATCTCGGACGAGTATCCGATCATGCGCCACATGGTGAACCTGGAGGTGGTCAACACCTACGAGGGTACCCACGACGTGCACGCCCTGATCCTGGGCCGCACCCAGACTGACATTCCCGCGTTCTGATGGGCGCCCTGTCGCACATCAGGGTGCTGGACCTGTCGCGGATTCTCGCCGGGCCCTGGGCCAGCCAGATACTGGGCGACCTGGGGGCCGAGGTGATCAAGATCGAGAACCCCGAGGGCGGGGACGATACCCGTCACTGGGGCCCTCCCTACATGACCGACGCCCGGGGCCGGGACACGGATGAATCGGCCTACTTCATGTGCGCCAACCGCAACAAGCGCTCCGTCTGCGTGGATATGAAAACGGCCCGGGGCCAGGCCCGGCTGCGGGAGCTGGCCGCCGACTGTGATGTGCTGATCGAGAACTTCAAGGTGGGCGGCGCCGCCAGGTACGGCCTGGATTACGCCAGCCTGGCGGCGATCAACCCGCGCCTGGTCTACTGCTCTATTACCGGCTTCGGCCAGAACGGGCCGCTGGCCAGCCGCCCGGGTTACGACTTCCTGGTGCAGGCCATGGGCGGCCTGATGAGCGTTACCGGCGCGCCGGACGGTGAGCCGGGGGCCGGCCCGCAGAAAGTGGGCGTGGCCCTGACCGACATCATGACCGGCCTGTACGCGGTCATCGGCATCCAGGCCGCGCTGGCCGAGCGCGAGCGATCCGGCCTCGGCCAGCAGGTGGACCTGGCCCTGCTGGATGTGACCGCGGCTACCCTGGCCAACCAGGCCACCAACTTCCTGGTGGGCGGACTCAATCCCACCCGTCTGGGCAACGCCCACCCGAATATTGTGCCTTACCAGAGTTTTGTCGCCCGCGATGGCCACCTGATTGTGGCGGTGGGTAACGATGGCCAGTTCCGCCGCTACTGCGAGGTGATAGGGGCACCGGAGCTGGCCGCTGATACCCGCTTTGTCAGCAATCGTGAACGGGTAAAAAACCGCGATGCCCTGGTGCCGCTACTGCAGGCGAAAATGCTGGAACGGGACAAGGACGAGTGGATCGCCCTACTGGAGGCGGCCGGCGTGCCTGCCGGGCCGATCAATAGCGTCGCCGAGGTGTTCGCCGAGCCGCAGATCCAGGCCCGGAAGATGCAGGTCACCGTGCCTCACCCGCTCAATCCCGGGCTGCAACTGGTGGGCAACCCGATCAAGCTGTCGCGCACGCCGGTGGAATATCGCAGCGCTCCGCCCTTGCTGGGGGAGCACAGCGAGTAGCCTCTCGGCGGCCTGGCTGGCTGCCGGGCCCGGGACGGAATTAAATCCCCAGCACCTGCTCCGCGGGCACGTAGTCATAGCCGAGCACGTCAGCTACCGCCTTGTAGGTAATATCGCCATGGTGCACGTTGAGGCCATGGCGCAGGTGCTCATCGTCGGCCAGCGCCTGCCGGTAGCCCTTGTCCGCCAGCGCCAGGGTGAAGGGCAGGGTGGCATTGTTGAGGGCGAAGGTGGAGGTGCGGGCGACGCCGCCGGGCATGTTGGCCACGCAGTAGTGCACCACGCCTTCCTCCAGGTAAGTCGGGTCCTGGTGGGTGGTGGGGCGGCTGGTTTCGAAGCAGCCACCCTGGTCGATGGCAACATCCACCACCACCGAGCCGGGACGCATCTGGCGCAGCATTTCCCGGCTGACCAGCTTGGGCGCCGCGGCACCGGGTACCAGCACCGCGCCGATCACCAGGTCGGCACCGGTCACGTGTTTCCACAGGGACTCCCGGGTGGAATAGATAGTGTTGAGCATGCAGCCGAACTGGAAGTCCAGTTCCTTGAGCCGGTCCAGTGACTGGTCCAGCACGGTGACGTGGGCCTCCATGCCCATGGCCATGCGGATGGCGTTGGTGCCGACCACCCCGCCGCCGATCACGACCACCCGGGCCGCCTCCACGCCGGGTACGCCGCCGAGCAACATGCCCGAGCCGCCCTTGTGTTTTTCCAGGGCGTGGGCGCCGGCCTGGATGGACATGCGGCCGGCGACCTCGCTCATCGGTGACAGCAGCGGCAGGTGCCCCCTGCGGTCGGTAACGGTTTCGTAGGCGATGGCAACGCAGCCAGACTCTTTCAGCAGTCGGGTCTGCTCGGGATCGGGAGCGAGGTGCAGGTAGGTGAACAGGACCTGGCCCTCGCGCAGCATGCGGCACTCGTCGGGCTGGGGCTCCTTGACCTTCACCACCATGTCGGCGCGGTCGAATATTTCCGCGGCGCTGGCGACGATTTCAGCGCCCGCGGCCTGGTACATATCGTCGCTCAGACCAACGCCTTCGCCGGCGTTGGTCTCGACGATGACCTGGTGGCCGTGATGCACCAGCTCCTCGACTGACCCGGTGGTCAGGCCGACGCGGAATTCCAGGGTTTTTATTTCTTTGGGTACACCGACGAGCATTGTTAGCCTCCAGAATGGGTGGATGTCAATCGGGCGCAGTTTGTCCCAATCCCGGGGCCAATGCGACTACTCTAAAGGGTTAGTCGCGGCCTCAACGAACGATGTCCACCGCCGAGACCGGCGCCAGGCGCCCATCCGGGTTGAGCCCGCGCATCTCCGGGATCATTTCCGCCAGCCGTGCCTCCCGGTTTCCCGGTGCCGGGTGGGTGCTCAGGAACTCGGGCGGTGCGGCGCCTCCGGACTTTGCCATCTTCTGCCACAGGGTGACCGCGGCATCCGGTTCATAACCCGCCTGAGTGGCCAGGCGCATGCCCAGGTTGTCGGCCTCCAGTTCGGCGGTGCGGCTGTTGGGCAGTTCCAGGGCGAACTTGGCGGCGGCCGCCGCTCCCATCATGGCGACGCCGGAATTATCCGCGGCGACCCCCACCGCTACCACGCCCAGTGAGGTGGCCATGGCCCGGGACATGCGCTCGGCGGTGTGGTTGGCCAGGGCGTGGGAAATCTCGTGGCCCATGATCTGGGCGAATTCGTCATCGGTGAGCTTGAGTTTGTCGAACAGGCCGGTGTAAACCGCCATGCGGCCCCCGGCCATGCACCAGGCGTTGACCGTTTCCGGGTCGTCGATAATGGCCACGCTCCACTCCCAGTTGGCCGATTGGGGGTACTTTTGCCTGGCCACCGTCACCAGCCGGCCGGTAATGGTCGCCACCTTGTCCACCAGCAGCGGGTCGTCCACCAGCTTGTTTTCCCTGTCCAGTTCGCTGACCGTGCTGAGGTAGGCCTTTTTCGACTCCACGATCGCGGATTCCGGGGAAACCAGCATCAGCTGCGAACGCCCGGTGGGGCTGGTGGCGCAGGCGGTCAGCAGGGTCAGGGTGAGCAGGGGTAACAGCAGTTTTTTCATGGTTTTGAGGGTCAATTGGCCGGAACAGGTAGTGTAGCCCCCGGGGCCGGCCCCGGGGAGATTTTTTGGCAACAGCAATGCGCCGGCCCGGAATTCCGGGCCGGCGGCAGCCAGAGTAATAGACAGTTTTCGCGGGCCTGAGTTCAGGCCCGTTAGGGGAGCCTAGAAGGGCAGCCCGTCATCAATGCTGTGCTTGGCCTCGGCGGGGCTGATCATGCCCAGGGTGGGGTGGGTGCCGTTGACCTCGTCGCGGATCTTCGCCGCGTCTTCCGGGGT
Organism: Seongchinamella sediminis; assembly: GCF_003457605.1. Taxonomy (GTDB): domain Bacteria; phylum Pseudomonadota; class Gammaproteobacteria; order Pseudomonadales; family Halieaceae; genus Halioglobus; species Halioglobus sediminis. The sequence goes on along the minus strand of NZ_QRAN01000002.1, from coordinate 83,398 downwards.
GGCGAAAAACTGCGAGTACCACTTGCGCCCGGTCCGGAAGGGGCCGTCGGTCTTCATCTGCATGATCTTCAGCGCCGGGCGCTTGTGGGCCCAGACGTTGAAGTCGGCGCCAAAGGCTTCCAGCGCGCCGGCCTGGATCTGCTCCGCCGCTTCGGTATCTTCGGCGCTGGCGGGATTGGCGGCGCCGCGGTACAGGCAGCCGTGCCAGCACTGGGTCCTGCCATCGTCCACCGGGGTATTGGCGATCAGCTCAAAGACCACGGTGTCGGCCCACACCTGCTTGGACAGCAGAATACCGGGACCGGTGTACCAGGTGGTGGTATAGAGGTATGTGTCATACAGCTGCATGGGGCCGCCCTGGCGCTGCACGTAAATCTCGTTGTTGATCTCGTTCTCGAAGTACTCGCTGGGAGCGCCGTGGGTGGGGCCCAGGTGGCGGCAGTCCGCCATGTTGTCGAGTATTTCCTGGGAGTGGATGTCCAGTACGCCCAGGTGGTCCAGCTTCCAGTTCACCCACTGCGGGTCGTCCCACTGCTTGAGGAAGGGGGCGTCGTAATCGGGTTCGCGACCATCGGGGTCGAACCAGGCCATGACGCAGCCCATGTTGTCCACTACCGGGTAGGAGCGGATAGAGGCCGACTTGGGGCAGGGGCCGTCGTGATAGGGAATGTCGTCGACGTCGCCGTGTTCGTTGTAACGCCAGCCGTGATAGGGGCAGCGGATCGAGTCGCCCTCGATCTGGTCGCCGTTCTTGACGATCATCGCGCTGGTGCTGGCGGTCAGGTGGGTACCCATGTGGGCGCAGTAGGCGTCCAGCAGCACCGGCTTGCCGGATTCACCCCGGTACAGGGCCAGGTCGCGCCCCCAGAAGCGCACCGCCATTGGCCCGGCGTCCAGCTCTGAACTTTCCGCGACGACAAACCAGCCGCGGGGAAATTGATTGGGGCCGAGGCCGTATTCTTCTGAAGTTGCCATGATCTCACCTTACTACGAGCGTGTGGATGTGCAGTATAGCCCCGCCGCGGGCGCTGGGAATGCTTTGCCGGGCGCGGGGCCGGTTTCTGCGCCTGCTGGCTCAATAATTCGGACTTGTAGCGCGCGACTGCGGCCGGGCGTCCCCCGCCTGTTCAGCCAGGCGCCGTTGGCGGTGCCTGGCCAGCGGCCCCCTTGCGGCGAAAAGCGCGCCCCAGGGCGATACCGGTGCCCGCCCACAGGAAGGCGATGCCGGCGCCGACCCCGGCGGTGGCCGCGATGCCCAGGCCCAGTCCCTGGGTGAGGGCGGTGAAGCCCCAGGCATTGAGCATGTCGCCGCCACGGTAAACCACGATATCGATGACCGGCTTGGCTTTGAAGCGGGTCTCGCGGTCAACGGCGGTGAACAGCATTTCCCGGGCCGGCCGGGAAATCGCGTAGTTGCCCGCCCGGCGCACGACTTGCAGCACCACCACGGTGGCCACTGCCGGCGCCGCCACCAGCAGCAGCATGCCCAGGCCAATCACCACCGGTACCGAGGCCAGGGTAAAAGACAATCCCAGGCGGCTGGCCATCCGCCCGGTGGCAAACATGGCGATCACCAGGGTCAGGGTGTTCACCACCAGGTCGACGCTGGCCCAGATCTGCGCCCGTTCGGCGCGGCTGTAATCCACCATCAGGTTTTTCAGCTCAAAGTAGACGAAGGAGCCGATGGAGGTGTACAGAAAAATGAACAGCCCGATGCCCAGCAGGTAGGGATTGCTGACAAATTCGACAAAGCCGGCAAAGGGATTGCCGCCAATAAACTCGAAGTCGTCCCTGTCGGCCGTCACAGCGGTATTGCCCAGGTCGCTGATTTTCAGTCGCTGCACCCAGGTCACCAGTGGCAGGGTGGCGATGATGGTGGTCGCGGCAAGCAACAGCAGGGCATCGGTATTGCCCTGGCCGGCGAGCAGGGTCGCCAGGGCGGGGCCGGCGATGGCGCCCACGCTGGCGCCGGCGCCAATAAAGGCGAACAGGCGGGTGGACTGGGACTGGCTGAAGGTATCGGCCATAAAGCTCCAGAACACCGAGATGTGAAACAGGCTGAACACGCTGACCCAGACGTAAAAGCTCTTGTCCACCAGGGTGCGGTCCTGCAGTATCTGGGTGCCAGCGTAGAACAGGGCAAAACTCAGGGCAAAGAAGCCGTAGACCCCGGGTACCAGCCGGCGCACATTGATCCGGGCGACGGCGGCGCCGTACAGCGAGACCGCGATGGCGCTGAAGAAAAAGGTGAAGGTCCACAGCCAGCTGACTTCCGCGTCGGTCCAGTCGCTGGCCATGGCGTCGCGCACCGGGCGCAGGATGTAATAGGAGCCCATCAGCACCAGCACCAGCGAGAAGGAGGCCAGGGTGGCCTTCACTTCCTCGGGCTCGATATTGCAGGCGCGGCGCAGCAGGCGCTCCAGCAGGCTGGGGTGCTCGCGATTCATCAGCCGGGCAGCGCGTCGAACGCCCGCAGCATCTCGGCCCGCTGGGCAGCGTCCGGTACCGGGCCGGTATTGGCGCCCATATTGTCTGCCATGTGGTGGGTCTTCGAGGTGGCGGGAATCAGGCAGGTCACCGCCGGGTGGCCGAGGATGAACTTGAGGTAAAACTGGCCCCAGCTGCTGCAGCCCAGCTCGCGGCCCACGTCGGGCAGCGGCGCGCCTCCCGAGCGCTGGAACAGCGAACCGCGCTGGAAGGGGCGGTTGATCATGGTGGCGATGCCGCGGTCCGCGGCCAGCGGCAACAGGGCCTGTTCGGCGGTCCGGTTGCCGATGTTGTAGCTGAACTGGACGAAATCCAGGGGCTCCCGGCGCATGATGTCCAGCAACTCCTCGTGGTAGCGGCCGTGGGACGTGGTGATGCCTATGTAGCGAACCTTGCCCTCGCTTTTCCAGGCCTTGAGGGTGGCCAGCTGGGTTTTCCAGTCCACCAGGTTGTGTACTGCAATCAGGTCGAAGCGGTCCACGTTCATGCGCCGGGCGGATTGCGCCATCTGGGCAATACCTGCCTCCCGGCCTTCGGTCCACACCTTGGTGGCGGCGAACAGCGGCGGGCGAGTGTCCATGTTGCGCAGCACATCCCCGACCCGGGATTCCGCCTCGCCGTACATGGGCGACGAATCAATCACCGCGCCACCGCCGGCAAAGAACAGCTGCATGACGTCCGCCAGCCTGGCGATGGTGGCGGCGTCCGCGCCGGCATCAAAGGTGCGCGAGGTGCCCATGCCGATAGCCGGCAGCAATTCGCCGCTGCCGGGGATGGGGCGGGTGATAATCTGGCCAGCGGCGGGCAGGGCGCGGGCCAGCAGCGGCGCCAAGGCAAGCGCTGAGGTCGCGGCGGCCAGCAGGTCTCTGCGGCTAATCATCAACGCACTCCATTGTGGTTGGCAGCTTCGAAGATGCCAGTGTTTCAGCCCACACTGCCCCGGTCAATAGCGGTGAAGACCCTGTTGCCCGATCGCTGGGGCGTGATTGCCAGCCTGGATGACCGGCAGGTCGCCCGGGAGCTGCCGCAGGGCGCGGCAGGCACCATGGCGGTCTACACCGGCAAAGGCAAATCGCTGCACGTTATCAGCAAGGTCGCCATTCGCATGAATGCGTGGCTGGCTTACCTGACCTCGCCCTGACGCTGGTTACACGATTCACTCCACGCGCCCCCTGGTCATTTCTCGATGTATGGGTCTAGAATTGGCTTACCGGCATGCGGGAGTAGCCTATGAAAAGCGTACGGACTGTTGGCAGGCTGTCATTTGCCGGCACAGCGCTGCTGTTGGCGGGCTTGCCCGCGCAGGCCCTGGCCCAAGAGGAGGGCTGGGAGTTTTCCCTCTCGCCGCTGTACCTGTGGGCGAAGAATATCGAGGGCTCGGCCGCCGTCGGCGGGCGGGAGGCGCCACTGGACCTGGATTTCAGGGACGACATACTCGACAACCTGGATTCCGCCTTCGCGTTTCACTTTGAAGCGCGCAAAAACAGGCTGACACTTTACGCCGAGTACAATTACGCCAAACTGGACCCGACGACCGGAGTGAGTATAGGTCCTGTCGAGATCCGCTCAGAGGTGGAATTTGAAGACCTCATGTGGGAGGCGGGCGCACTGTGGGCCTTTGCCGAGCACGGTGACTGCAGCTGGGAGCTGCTGGGTGCGGTGCGCTATGCCGAGCAGGACCTGGAGGTGAAGATTGCACGCAGTGGCGGCCCGGGCATCCTGCCGATTCCCGACAGGATCAGCGGCGGTGACAATTGGTGGCAGGGGGTCGCCGGCCTGCGCTACACCTTCCACGCCACTGATAGCTGGAGCTGGCGCTTGCGCGGTGATTACGGCTATGGCGACAGCGACAATGCATCCGTGAGCGGGGCAGTGTTCCTCAGTTACCGCTTCAACGACTGGGGGTCGGTCTTCGGCGGCTATCGGTATCTCGATACCGACTATGACAATGGCCGCAGTTCCACCGGGGGTTACGTGTTCGACGGCGACCAGCAGGGGCCGGTGCTGGGCTTGAACCTGCACTTCTAGAAGCGCTGTATCAGCTCGTCGCGACTGTGGCCACCGGGCGGGTCAGGGCTGGCGCTCGCGAATTTCCTCGCGGGTCCGGGCCAGCAGGTCGGTGAATATCCTGAAACTCTCGTTGGCCGAGAGTTTCTCACTGATCAGGGATTCGAAGGCCTCGCGCTCGATAGCATCGAGTTGCTGCAATTTCTGTTCGGCACTGGTCTCGCCCCCGGCGTCCCTGACCTCGAATACCCGCCGGTAGAAAACATCGACCCGGTCCTTCTTGCGATGCTCGCGCCAGCGGGCCAGGGCGAGGAAAGCGGAAACCACCAGCACCGACACGTAGACCAGCATGTTGATGGTTTCGGCGTAGCGCTCGACAAAACCGGGGTCGTCCCGGTTGAGGTAGCTGCGGGCGCCACGATGCAGTGGGAAACTGAGGTCCAGCGGGTCAAAGGAGGCATTGATGCCGGCGAACAGGTGCGGTGCGATAGCGGTCAGTCGCGGTTTCTGCTCCAGAAAGGTTCTGGTCAGCTGGTAAATACTGGCCTCGGAGGCCTGCACCCGGGTGACCAGCAGGGTGTCCACTGCCACCGTCAGCAGTGCTTCTTCATTGCCGGGCAGGTCATAGGTGAGAGCGGGGATGGTCCGGGGCTTCATCCCCGGCGCATTGTAGCCAATGCCTTGCTCATAAAACTTGCGCCTGGGATTGAGCCGGTTGTCCAGCGACACCAGCGAGAAGCCCTCACGCAACCAGCTGGTATTGTCCGGATTGATCGGGCCGAAGTAGAGAATAAAGTCGGTTTCACCCGCTTCAAACTGGGAGCTTATCCGGTACTGGTCGGGCCCGAAGCCCGCGCGCTGCATTACCAGGTCGACAAAGGTGCGTCCCGCCGCTGAGCGATTGGCCACGTAAAAGCGGGCACCCTCCATCGTGCGGCGCGGGTTGCTGGCGTAAAAGGCATCGCGCACCGCCAGGTGCAGCACGCTCTCGAACACGGGCAGTATGGCCCGCACACCGGGACGGAAGGGCACGTTGTTTTCCACCAGCGCCAGGTCGGCCCGGTCAGCCACCAGGGCCTCCAGCGCAGTCATGTCGCCGGGCGCCTCTGCCAGTTCAAAGCGCAGCGAGGACTGCTTCTCGAACACGGCCTGCAGGGCATCCGGGTCGACCTGGTGGTGATCGGTGACCAGCAGCCGCAGGGTCGAGCCGGTAACGCTGCAGGCGGTGATGAGCAGGGCGCTGGCCAGTACCAGCAGGGCAGTAGCGCCAGCCCTGCGCCCTGATGACTCGCTGGTCTCAGAGCGCCTGGCTGTAAGTGAGTACAAACTGCGGTCCACTGATATCCAGTTCGCCAATGGTGTCGGCAAAATCCAGCTCCGCGCTCATGTAGCGAACGCTCAGGCCCACATGCTGGTCGCGGCTGTACTGGTAGTCGATGCCGGTGCGACCGTAAATGCCCAGGACAAATCCGGAGTCCTTGTTGTCGCCGTAGTCGAATTCCCCGCTGTCAGCGGCGGCGCCGAAGTCGTCGCCTTCCACCCGGTGCTGCCCGTACATGAGCATCGGGCCGGCGGCGGCATACAGCGACACGTTGGGCCCCATGTAGCCGCGCACATAGCCGCCCAGGTGCAGCTCGCCCAGGAACAGGGAGTTATCAAACTCGAAGCGGATGTTTGCCCCGGTGTCGCCGCCAATCGTTCCCGACACCCGGGTATCACTGTTTTTCCAGCCGATGCTGCCGCCCGAATTCAGGCCCCACTTGAAGTAGTCGGTGACAAAGTAGGTGTATTCCGCCTCAACCCCGCCGCCGGGCAGTGCCGAGGGGAAACTGACGTCCACCGGGGTGCCCTCCAGGTCCCGCCACTCACCGCTCTGGTCATCCAGCATCAGGCTGCCGAAAAAGGCCTGCACCAGGGGCGGGAATTCCTGTTGCTGCTCAGCCTGTACCAGGGGGCCCAGGCAGAGTGCGAGCAGGCCGGTGATGAATCGTGAGCAGGGCATGGGCGGTCCGCGAAAAGTCCGTGATCAGCTGTTGGCCAGCATCCATTTGCGCAGGCGATTGGAATCGCCAAACGGGGTCAGTTTGCCAAAGGAGTTGAGCAATACGATGGACACCTCCTCGCCGTCGATATTCGCCTGCATGACCAGGCAGCGGCCGGCCTCGTTGATATAGCCGGTCTTGCTCAGCTCGATATTCCAGGAGGCGTTTTTCAGCAGGCGGTTGGTATTGCCGTAGGTGAGGTGGCCGCGACCGCGATAGGGATAGACATCCATGCGGGTTTTGGTGCTGGCCTCGGTAATCAGCGGGTACTGCTCGGCGGCACTCACCATCCGTGCCAGGTCGGCGGCCGTGGATACGTTCTCGGATTTGAGGCCCGCCGGGTCGGCAAAACGGGTATTGCTCATGCCCAGGGCTTTCGCCTTGCGGTTCATGTGGGCGACAAAGTTGTCCATGCCGCCCGGGTAGGTGCGCCCCAAGGCCGTGGCCGCGCGGTTTTCCGATGACATCAGCGCCAGCAGGACCATCTCCCGACGGCTGAGGGTGGCCCCGTACTCCAGCCTTGAACCGGTGAGGCGGATGAGGTCGCGGTCCGCCTTGGTGATGGTGATCTTTTCGTCCAGGGAAATGCCCGCGTCCAGTATCACCATGGCGGTCATCAGCTTGGTGATTGAGGCAATGGGCCGGACGGTGTCCACGTCCTTGCCGTAAATGATATTGCCGTCGTCATCCAGCACCAGCGCGGAGGCCGAGCGCAGCTCCGGGTTGCCGGGGAGGCCGGTGAATTTGGAGGTGCCGGCAACAGCACTGCTGATCGCAGCGGCATAGAGTGCCATCGTGACAATAATCGTCTTTTTGCTGGGCATGGTCCCGGGTCCCCTGTTGTTGCCGACTTCGTGCCGTAGCGGCTGTTTTATAGGGGCTAATTCTGCCCTAGAAGCCGCTCGACCGCCAGCGTCAACCGGGCTCCGACTCGGCGCCCGCCTCAACCCGCAGCAGGCCGCGGAAAGCCCGGCTGGCGGTGGCATCCCCTGCCAGCACCCGGGACACGTCCGATGCGATCGGCATTTCCACCCCGTGCGCCTGCGCCAGCGCCATCACCGCCGGGGCGCTCTTGGCGCCTTCCGCCACCATGGTCATCTCTTCGATGATCTCCTCCATGCTGCGGCCCTTGCCCAGTTCTATGCCGACGTGGCGATTCCGGCTCTGGGGGCTGGTGCAGGTAGCGATCATGTCACCCATACCCGCAAGACCGGCGAAGGTCTCTGGTTTGCCGCCCATGGCGACACCGAGCCGGGTAATTTCCGCCAGGCCCCGGGTGATGAGTGCGGCCCGGGTATTGTCGCCGGCGCCCTGGCCGTCGCCCATGCCCACGGCGATAGCGATGATGTTCTTCAGCACACCACCCAGTTCACAGCCGATAACATCGGTATTGGTGTAGACCCGGAACAGCCCGCTTTTGAACACAGTCTGCAATTCCTGGACAATGATCTCGTCCTCCATGGCGATTACGCCGGCGGCCGCCTGGCCGGCCATTATCTCCCGGGCGAGGTTGGGTCCGGTCAGTACGCCCACCGGATGTCCCGGCAGCACCTGCTGGATGATCTCGGTCATGCGCATCCGGGTCGCCAACTCCAGGCCCTTGGTCAGGCTGATGACCGGCACCCAGGCGCGAATGTGTTGCCGGACCTCCTCCAGCACCGCGCGGAAGTTCTGCGACGGTATCCCCATTACCACCACATCGGCCTCGCCAACGGCCTCGCCGATATCGTTGGTTGCCCACAGCCGTTCCGATAGCGTGGCGCCGGGCAGGTAGCGTTCATTGCTGTGCCGGCTGTTGATCTCCGCCACCGTCTCCGGGTTGCGTGCCCACAGCGTTACCCCCGTATTTCTCGCTACCAGTGAGGCCACAGTCGTGCCCCAGGAGCCGCCGCCCAGCACCGCGATTTTAAGCTCTTTCATTGTTCTCCCCTCAGGCGTTGGCATTGCGATTGGCTACGCCAAGGGCCCGTATGACGTCGATTCTGCGCAGCAGGTCCCGCAGCTCGCGGACCAGTTCCAGCCGCTCCTGTTTCCGCGTGTCGGGCCCGCCCTCGGTCAGGTTGCGGCTCTGCAGCATTTTATAGCCATTCTTGAACAGCAGCTTGCCAATAGAGGACTCGCTGGAAATCCGGCGTTGTAAGTAGGCCTGGCGGCCGAAGGTCAGCGCGTCTTTTACGCAGTCGTCTTCTTCCAGGGAATCAGTGGCCTGCTTTCGTGCCAGCATCGACGCCACCACCGAGTATGCCTCGGCGTAGGTGAGCAGGGTGACATGGGCCACCAGTGGCGTCATGTTGTCGAGCATGGCGCCAAAGCCGGCGGCTCCCTGGCCCAGGGTTTCCTCCCACTGCGGGCTGTAGCGTTCTATTTCATCCCGTATCTGCTGGTGAAACTGTTCGCTGGGGGCATAGAAAAACTCGAACTTGAACAGGTCCCGCAGGTGGTCGACCTCGGTCCAGAATGCCTGCAGCGCATCCTCGCCGGCATGTTCGCTGGCCTTGAGCAGCGCCAGTTCGATGATGGCCTTGTTGAGGAAAAAGTGGATTACGGTATTGCGGTAGTAGCTGGCCACCGGGTGTTGCTCCATGCTAATGCCGTACACGGTCTCCGGGCCCTCGTCGTAGCGGGTCACGATATTCTCGTCGATCATGATCCCCAGTAGCCCCTCCATCTGGTCGGCGAAGCGGCGGTTGAAGTCGTCCGAGATGCGCAGCTGGCGACTCTCGGCCCAGCCCAGCAGGGCCCTGAGGTCCTCGATAACCTCAGCTTCGGTCAGCGCCTTGGGCGCAGCGCCCAGCAGGCTCATGGTGACCAGCGAGGGGAAGGTGATCGGAGTGACGTTGTTGGCCTCTACCGCCACCTCGAAGGCAATTTTGGACAGGGCCAGGTGATCACCCGGGTCGGGTGCGCGCGGCAGTACCACCGGCTCGCCGATGTCCATGTAAACCTTGCCCATGGGCCGGGCCAGGCTGCGCACATAGCCGATAAACCACTTCAGTGACTCGGCGCCCTTGCCGCGGCCGGTTTGCTCCGTGGCGTACTCCTCCACATCGCGAATAATGTCGTAGTTGATCGAGATGGGGATGATGTGAATGTCCCGGGCATCGGTCTGATGGCAGGCTTCGAGCACGTACTTGAGCAGGCCGTAGCGCGGCGGCATCAGCTTGCCCATGCGCGAGCGGGTGCCCTCGAATGCCCAGTTCATTGGAAAGCGCTTCTCCATCAGGTAACCGATGTAGTAGCGCAGGGTGAGCTTGTACAGCTCATTGTCCTGGAAGCTGCGCTTGATGAAAATCCCGCCGGCCCGGTGCAGCAGGTGGCCCAGCCCAGGAAAATTGAGATTGGCCCCGCCGAAGATGTGCGGCATGGGAAAATCGTTGTCGTACAGGACCTTGGGCACGACCATGCCGTCCAGGTAGGTCTTGTGGGTCCACAGCAGCATGGACGGGTGGTTGCGAACCAGCTGGCGCAGCTTTTCCACCGAGGCCTGGTCGTAGACAATTTCTTCCTCGTAGCCCAGGCCCAGGCAGAAGGTATTGAAGCGGGCGTAGACATCCAGCCAGAATGAGGAGGGCCTGGACACCATCTCCTTCATATAGCCGGCGGCCTCTTGCATCAGCTCGTCCTTGCTGCGGCCCTGATCATCCGCCAGCCGCTGCACCTCGCTGTTGTAGTCCGCGTTGGCCATGAGCGTGGCCGCCACGTGCCGGGGTACCTTGTAGCGGCCGCCCCGGACCTGGCGCTCGCTGATATCCAGGACCACGGACGCCTGGCGGGCCACAAAGTTGGCGAATTCTTCCTGCGCCGCCTCGTCGTCTACCCGGTGGTTGGCTTCAAAGCGCTGGCGCAGGTTGGCCACGGTGTCCGGTTTGCCGGCGATAAGGTGCACCCGCTCCGGGTAATCGCCGGCGATCGCCCGGGCCCGTCGCGCGGAGGGTTTGCGGGGGTCGCCTGTTACCAGGTAGCGCAAGCGGCCCAGGGTAATCCCACCCTCATCGGCGGGGGTCCAGACAATGCGCAGCGGCGCAATAATGGTGTCGTCGGGCAGGGCCAGCGCCATCACCAGCTGGCCGCTATCAAAGCCGGTGCGCTCATCCTTCAGGTCGATACAGACCTTGGGCGCGTCAAAGGCATGATTGTCACGGTTGCCATGGTGGCTGATCCAGCCGCGAAGAATTTCTTCCTCGGTACTGTTGCGCACGTCGAGGATGAACAGTACCTGCTGTTCATCCCGATCTGGCCACGGATTCTTATTGTGGTAGTTTTGCTCCAGGTTCAAATCGGCTCCTTGCTGGGGGAATTAGCTCGCAGACTTGGGTCTGGGTTTCGCTTTTGCTTTGGCTGCGGTTTTTGTCCTGGCTTTCGCTTTCGCCGGCGATTTTCGCGCGGTGGCTTTGCCTTTTGTTGCGGCTTTTTTGGTCGTGGCCAGTTTTTTCCGGGCCGGCGCCTTGCGCCGCTTTTTCGCCGCGGTTTTGGTGGCAGGAACCTCCAGCTCTGGCTGGCCAAGGGTGCGGGCAAACATATTGCGCACTTCCATCACGTGGCTGTCGATGGTTTCCGCTGACCAGTCGCTGGTATCCACCGGCGGCAGGACTTCCACGTCCACCGTTGCCGGACGGAACACGAAGTCGCCCTTGGGCGCCACGTCGCCGGCGTTACGGATAACGATGGGCACGATGGGAACCCCGGCCTGCATGGCGATGTGGAAACCGCCCTTCTTGAATGGCGCCAGGGTGGGCGAAACGGTGCGCGTGCCCTCCGGCGCCAGCACCACTGAACGGCCCTCCTTGCGCATGGCGTCCACCAGCGGCGAGATGGACTCGATAGCGCTTTTGGCGTTGCCGCGGTCGATAAACACCACGCCGCCAAACTCCAGTACCTTGCCGATCAGCGGCTGCTCGCGCTTGATTTCCTTCTTGCCGATACCGGCGATGTCCCGGCGCAGCAGCTTGGCAATGATGACCACGTCCGCCTTGCTCTGGTGATTGAACAGGAACACGCAGGGGCGATGGGACCACAGGTGCTGTTCGCCCGTGATGTTGAGATCGAGGCCGATCAGGGCGCTGGCAGTGTCGGCGAACAGGGAGAAGGAAAAATTGACCGAGTCGCGGCGCGAACCGGTGAGGGCATAAATCGGCAGGCCGGCGGCAAAACTGGTTACCAGGCTGCTGGTGGCGGCAACAGAGCGCACGAACTGGCTTACGCTGGGACGGCCGCGACTGCCGAAACGGGCGGCGGGCCAGTTGTTCTTGTGCGCCAGCCGCTGCAGCTTTTCGCTGGGATTGAGGGCGCGGGGGTGGCCGACCCGTTCCAGCAGCAGCTGGTCGTCGGTGCTGTCGGAGTAGAAAAAGCCGTCATCCAGGTCGGCGCCGAACTGGGCCGCCAGCTGTTCCGCCGCGTCCACCTTGCCCTGACCGAAGCAGGTGGGCCTGACCACTTCGCCGGTGAATTTGCCGTCGACGACTTCCAGGTGGGTGCAGAGCACGTGCTCGATGCCCAGGTCCCTGGCCGCCGGCGCCACCTGGTAGGGGGTGGCGGAGGAGATGATTGCCACCGTGTGGCCCCTGGCCAGGTGGGCGTTGATCAGGGCGCGGGACTCCGGGTAAATGCGGCGCGCAATCTGGCTGGTATACAGGTCTTCCCCGACCTCGAAGTAGGTGTCCTCGTCGATACCGCGCATAAACTGGGAGCTAATTGCCATCATGCCCGAAAAACCCAGCTTGCCGAGGCCGAAATTGGTCATGGCGCCGACGATTTCGAGGAATTCGCTAGGTGACAGGTCTCCGCGCCGTATCTGTTCGCGAATTAATGCCGTTGCGGAGTAGCCGGAAATAATGGTGCCGTCGAAGTCGAAAATTGCAGTGACCTTGGGCCCTTGCGGGGCCGCTTCGATGTCTTGCAGAAGTTGCTGGATACTGGCCATGGGGGTTCCTTGAATGATGCAGCAAGCATAGCGCAATCTTTCCGGGAAGGCGGCCCTTATTCTCTTGTGGGTGGCAAAAAAACGCCACCGGGCTGGTGAGCGCGGTGGCGTGGTCGGGGTAAAGCGATTTAAATACTGCGGAGGTTGTAGTTGGTCCGGCCCGCTACCGGATTACCTTCCTCTGGCTGTGGCCATCTCTGACTAATGTCCACCCGCGTCCCCAATCGCAGGCAACCTTCCGTGATCGCGACTCACCCCATGCGTGTAGTCCAATCCGTTGCCGGCACTTTCAGTATAGGCAGGCGCGGGCCACAGGCAAGAAATTACCCCATGATATTTTATTATTTCTCCCAATAACCTTTGGTTATTTTGCTTCGGTCTCAACGGCCGTCAGTCAGGGCTTGCCGGCCTTGCGGAACAACAGGGTCATGCGGTCCGATTCACCGATGGCGAGCATGGCGGCCCGCTGTTCCGGCTGGTCCTCGCTGCCGGCCAGTGAGGGGGGCAGGCGCCAGACGATGTCATTCGGGCCGGGCTGGTCCTTGGGGTTGGCATTGATCTCGCTCCGGGCCAGCAGTTCAAACCCGGCTTTCTCCATGGCCGCGATCACCGTGGACTCCTTGAGGTAGCCGCGATTGCCATCCGCGCCCGCCTCCGGCGCAGATTCGGGCAGGCGGTGCTGGACTATGCCCACCAGCCCGTCCTCCTTGAGCATGCCGCGCACCGCGGCCAGCGCCTGGGACAGCAGGCCCGACTGGGCATCAAAACGGTTGAGATTGTGCAGGGCGCGAATCAACAGCACCCGGTCGACGGTACCGGCGACTTGCGGCGGCACCGTGTTGAAGGTAAAGCCATCGGTGGAAATGCCGTTGTCGGTAAAGCCCGCCACCATGGCGCTGAACTTGCCGGTGGCAGCGGCGCGTGCCTGGCGCCACTCATCGCTGCGGTTGGCAAACAGCGCCCAGATTCTCGCCGGATAGTTGACCCCATAGAGGGTGCCCTCACTGCCAAGATAGTTCGCCAGGATATGGCTGTACCAGCCGCCTCCCGGCAGCCCCTCGGCAACGGTCATGCCCGGCTCGACCTGGAAGAAACTCAGGGTCTCGACCGGGTGGCGCGCGGCGTCGCGGGCACGATCCTGCTCGCCGCGGGCTTCCACAGCCGCCACCAGGGCGGGATTGTGGGCGGCAGAGTCGGCCAGGCTGAGGGCGCTGGCCAGCGCCAGGCCGGCGGCGGCGAGTGTCTTGGTAAGTGCATGCATTGGCTGGTTCTCCGGGAATGAATTCGCTTCAGATTTCGCCGCGCTGGCGCAGTGCCTCGCGCAGGGCGGTGGAACTGTGGGTCTTGTCGTCGCCGACAAACTCAATGCGCCCGCCGCCGGCCTCCACGGCGAAACGCTCGGGCATCTGTTCCAGTGAATAGTCAGTGCCCTTGGCCTGGATGTCGGGGCGGAAAAGTTCGATTAGCGGGATGGGCACGGCGGCGTTCAGCGGAATGACATAGTCGACAGCGGCCAGTGCCGCGATCACCTCCATGCGCTCCTCGCAAGGGTTGATCGATGGCTCGCGATTGCTGTTGGTGGCGATGGACGCCTCGGTATTGACCGCAATCACCAGCACATGGCCCAGGGATTTTGCCGCTTCCAGGTAGCGAATGTGTCCGACGTGGATCAGGTCGAAACAGCCGTTGCCAAACACGATAGTTTCCCCGCGTTCCCGGTGTTGCTGCAGCACCGGGACGAGGTCGTGTGGATTACTAAAAATCTTCTCGAAGCTGTCCATGGCGGGCGTGGCATATCCGGAGTGTCAGTCCTGCGCAGTGTAGCGGGGAACAGGGCCGGAATATATACTCCGGGCCAGGCCAGCAGAAGGTTTTCGCGATTAACATGCAAAGCATCCAGTTCTCCCGGGAGCCTGCCCGTGTGTTGTTGATACTGCCCACCTGGGTCGGCGATGTGGTGATGGCCACACCGTTTATCGATGCGCTTTTCCAGCGCTTTCCCCAGGCGGAAATTACCCTGCTCATGAATCGCCACCTGTTTTCCCTGCTGGAGGGCAGCCCCTGGGTGGAGCACTGTGAGTTCTGGGCGCCGCGCAACAAGCGTCCCGAGGCCAGGCAACAGCAGCGCGAACTACTGGCGCGGCTGAAAGCAAAGCGCTTCGACCTGGCGGTAATGCTGCCCAATTCGCTGCGCTCGGCCTGGCTGGCCTTTCGGGTTGGCGCCCGCCGCCGGCTGGGCTTTAACCGTGACGGCCGGGGGCTGCTGCTTAGCGACCGCATACCCGTCCCCAACCGCATCCGGGGCGGCTACGAGCCCATGCCCCTGTGTGATTACTACGCCGTGCTGGCGGGAGCGCTGGGGATGGAGCACCCGGGAGACGGCCTGCAGCTGTTCCTCACCGAGAGCGACGATCAGGCGGTGGCGCAGCGGCTGCGGGCCGAGGGCGCGAGGCCGGAACAGCCACTGGTGGTACTTTGCCCCGGAGCCAATTTCGGCGCCTCCAAGTGCTGGCAGCCGGAACGCTTCGCCGCGGTCGCCGACCGCCTGGTGGACGACTATGACGCCGCGGTGGTCATCAGCCCCGGCCCCGGCGAGGAGCCGTTGGCGCAAGCCATCTGCGATCATATGAGCCGACCCTCCCTGCTGCTGACGGAGCCCTGCCTGACTCTGGGTGAACTCAAGTCCCTGATCGCCGACGCCGACCTCCTGCTCGGCAACGACACCGGGCCCCGGCACTTTGGCCGCGCCTTCGATACGCCGCGGGTGACGGTGTTCGGGCCCACGGAGCGGAAGTGGACCGAAACCTCCCATGGCAGCGAAACGATTGTCAGGGTGGAGGTGCCCTGTGGGCCCTGCCACAAGAAGGTGTGTCCGCTGGAAGAGCAGGTTTGTATGACGCGGGTTACGGTCGATATGGTGTTTGAGGCATGTCGGGCTGAACTTGCGGCAGTGCTTTAGGTTTCGTCTCTGCGGCGCCGTACCCGGCAAGCTAGATTACGTTTCGGGGTACGCCAAAAAGCGTACGTCCATGTACAGGCTCGGCTGCAGCCGTCCCTGGCTGCAGACGCCCCCGAAACGTAATCTAGCTCACCGTGCACTCGATCGGCATACAGAGCTGTTGGAACTTTAATGCGCGGTTAGGAGGAAAACAGTCCTCTAGACCCACAGAATCAAAGAAAGTAATCCGCCTCAGCCGACTCATCCCAGGACAGCTTGCCCAGCTCATCCGGGTTGGCGATCAAACGCTCGATCCACCAGTTCACGTCGTTATAGAGGCAGGTCACCTTCTCGCAGGTGACCGTGGCGTTGAAGTTCTTCACCAGGTCCGCGGTGACCTCCCGGGTCGCGTCATAGGCCTGCACGCCCGCGTTGGCATTCTTGTCGCCCAGGCGGCCGTGGTCCTGGTTGCGGTATACCGGGCAGTTGTAGAGGCCCAGTGGCGACAGCACCTGGCGGAAAAACTGCATATGACACTGCTGCGGCTGTTTGGCCAGGCTCTGGGTCTGGCGCTGCAGCATGGCCTTGAGGCCGGTGGACTGGTGGACCCGGAAGCTGTCGTCGGCGAGTTTGAGCGCCTCGTCCACCTGCGCCTGGATGCGATCGATTATGTCGTCCAGGTGGGCGTTGGCCCGGATATCGATGACCTCGGCATTGTTGACTTCGTCGCGGGTCAGGAAGGGCTTGAAGCTGATGTAATCGAAGCGGTTGTCCTTCGCCAGTTTCGCTGCCTGGGCGATTTCGTGCAGGTTTTCCACGATCTCGGCGTCGTTGATCTCGGCCCCACGCCAGGTAACGATGTAGGAGAAGCCCACGGTCACGTCCGGGTTGGCATCCTTGATCAGTGGCACCTTGGCGCAAATGCCTTCGAGGGTGAAGCTCTTGCGCGGCTTGTGCATGGGCTGGAAGGTGGCGTCAGTGCCGGAATCCAGCGACAGGCGTACCCAGTCGGACTTGTCCATGCAGTCGGCGACCCGGGCGATTTTCTCGTTGCCGGTGCCGTTGGAAACGATGGCGATCTGCAGCCCCAGTTCCTTCATGAAGCGGATGACCTCCTCGAACTTGGGGTACAGGGTGGGCTCGCCGCCGCCGATCACGATGACCGACTTCATGCCCCGCTCGGCCATCACCTTGAGCGACTCCAGCAGTTTGTCGTGATCAAAGCGGATGCCGGTATTGAGGATGTCCAGGTCGACGCAGTGATCACAGGCATAGTTGCAGGCGGTGGTGAGGTCCAGGTTGATGGAAATCGGGGCGAAGTCGGGTACTTTTGTCGGGTCCAGGTCGCTAGCCTCGGTGTTCTCGGCGCTGCGCATTGCCACCTGCCAGCGCACATAGTGTTCCAGGGCCTCTTTGGCCCCCGGCTGTACCAGTTTGGTTGCGAAATCGTGAATACTCGCCAGTTCCAGCTGTTCCTCGTTCTCCGCGACGGGAGCGTCGACATCGGTCAGGGGGATTTTGTCGTTCACGGGGCACCTCGGGTACTAGCAAAAATCAGTGGCAGCAACCGCTGATTGTACGGGGACTGGGGCGCTAGCGCCAGACGGCGGCCAGTTGCAGCAGGTTGCGATGGGCGCTGCGCAAGCTCACACCGTCGGTGGTCCGGCCCCGGGCCAGGCCGGCGAGGAAATCGGCGGTGACCTGGTGCATGGGGTCGGCGAAGGCCACGCGGCTGCCGGCGCCGGCCAGTGACTGCCGGTACTCAGGCAGGGTCACCTCGCGGTCTGCCCGGGCGCCGTTAATGGCGTACCAGGCGGGGCGTGGCCGCTGTTCGCAGGTCTCCAGCAGCAGCCGGGCGCTGATGCTGCCCCGCCCGTGCCGGTACTGGCAGTCCAGTTCCAGCTGCTGCCCCCCGGGCGCCACTGTTAACGCGCAGCGCTCGCAGTCCCCGGGGCCTGCCAGCGCCTGCAGCATACTGATGAAGTGGGGCGCGGAATCGGTGACCATGTCGCGGCCGATGGATATCGGGCTGAGGCGCATGGCAAAGCGCTCGATGTCCCCGGGCAGCCCGCCGTGCAGCTTCGCGAACGCGGCCAGCGTGGCCGGCCACTGGCCCACCATCTGCAACAGCAGGCCCTGGTTTTCATAGGCGGCAACCAGCGCATCGGCCTGTTCCCGGGTTGCCGGCCATACCATGGGCTTTTCCACCAGGCAGTGACAGCCGGCCGCCGCGACCTGCGCCAGCTGATCCGCGTGGCAGCGCCAGGGCGAGCAGAGGGCCACCGCATCCGGTTTGAGCTGCTCCAGCGCCTGCCCCAGGTCGGTGAAGCCCCGGGTGCTGATCTGCCAGTTATCCGCCAGGCCGGCCAGGGCGTCGCTGACGCTGGCCTCGCTGGTGCCGACAATACCGCAGATATCCGCTCCCGCCGCCGCCAGGCCGGCGGCGATGAAGGGTCCGGTGCCCTGGCGGACGGAGCGGGCGCCGACGACCAGGACTCTGCGGGGGCTGGGCATGTTCATGCGGTTTCCGAGTGTTGCGTGGCCCGCCATTGTAGCCCAGATGCCCGGACCTCAAAGCGCGCAAACCCGGTGCCCGCGGCGGAGTCGGGAAATGGCACATAATTACTTTATTTCTGCCGGGTGGGTGTCCCTTGCGACCGCCTCGAATTATCCCTCCCGCCTGCTTTAGGACTGGCTGGCCGTCGCCAGGTACTCCGCAGCTATCCTGCTGCCCAGTTGCGCACTGAGGCGGGCGCTGTTGCCCAGGCTCATTTCGATCTGCCGGGCCTGCAGGCAATAGCGGTGCAGGGGATAGTCCCGGTCGACGCCGGTGCCACCATGACAGTGTTGTGACGCCTGGCTGACCCGGTGGGCGGTATCGCCGCACCAGATCTTGGCAATCAGCGTGGCCTCCCCGGCCGGGCGTCCCTGGTCCAGCAGCGAGGCGGCCTGCTCGGTGACCAGGCGCAGGCACTCCACGTCGATGTAGCAGTCCGCGACCCGGTGGCTCACCGCCTGGAAGGTGGCGATCGGGCGACCGAATTGTTCCCGCTCGGTGGTATAGGAGCCGGTCATGCGCATCATTTTGTCAGTGAGACCAACGGTCATGGCGCAGAGGGCGGTGCGGGTGGCCTGTTGTGCCCAGTGCATGGCGCGGAGCGCCTTGTTGCCGACCGCCACGATGTCCTCGTCCGGAACCTGGACGGCATTCATCGCCAGCTGATGCAGCGTCTCGCCGCTGGTGACGGTCTGCGGCGTGAGTGTGATGCCCGCGGCCTCCGGGTCCACCAGCGCCACCACCAGTTCCTCGCCGCAGCGGGCGGAGAGCAGGATGCGCCGGGCGGTCGTGGCCCGGCTGACGCAGATCTTGGTGCCGCTGATGGCGTAGCCACTGTCGGTTTGCGCGGCGCTGGCTGCCGGCCGGGCGGGGTCATCATTGGCGTATTCTTCCAGGGCGGCACTGAGCTGCAGCTCGCCCGTCGCGATGCCCGTCAGCCAGGCTTCTTTCTGCCTGGCGCGGCCATAGCGCCTGAGCGTTGCCGCGGCGCTCACCAGTACCGGCACCACCGGCGCCGGGGCAACGGTCCGGCCCGCCTCCTCGCACAGGGCGCTAAGAGCGAAGAAGCCGAGGTCGGTGCCGCCGTGAGCCTGCTCGATGTCCAGGCCGAGCAGGCCGGCCTCCGCCATGGCCTGCCACAGTCCGGGGTCGAAACGCTGCTCTTGCTGCTCGATGGCCCTGAGCTTATCGTCTGCGGTGAAATCCGTGAAGATTTGCCGGGCCAGGTCTTTGACGCTGGTGAGCTCCTCTGAAACAGTAAAATCCATCTTGCTTTCCTCCTAGCGCGACCTGGGCATCCACAGCCCCGCCATGGCGATAATGTCACGCTGTACTTCATTGGTGCCGCCGCCGAAGGTGAGGATGGAGCCCACCCGCCAGCGGAATTCCAGTTTGCCCTGCAGTATTGCCCCGGGCGAGCCGGCGGCGACGGTGCCCGCGGTGCCCATGACCTCCAGCAGCAGCCGGTAGAGTTCGACAAAGAACTCGCTGCCGTACACTTTCGCCGTCGAGGCATTGGCCATGTCCAGCGGGCCCTGGTCCATGGCCCAGGCCTGTTTCCAGCACATCAGTTTCAGCGCTTCCAGCCCGGTTCTGACCTTTGCCAGGTTGTGCTGCACCCAGGCCTGCTCGATCAGCTTGCCGCCGTCGGGGGCGTCGGTCTGTGCCGACCACGCGGCAACCCCCTGGTACAGCGAATCCACCTGGCCGTGGGTAAACAGGGACAGGCGTTCGACGTTGAGCTGGCTGGTGATCAGTTTCCAGCCGCCATTGATCTCGCCCACCCGGTACTTGTCCGGAATACGCACGTTGTCGTAGTAGGTGGCGTTGGTGCGCGCGCCCAGGGTGCGCACCGGAGTGCAGGAGAAGCCCTCGCTGTCGGTGGGCACCAGGAACATGGTCAGCCCCTTGTGTTTTTTCGCCGGGTCCGGGTCGGTGCGCGCGGCCAGCCACACGTAGTCGGCGTAGTTGGCCAGGCTGGTCCACATTTTCTGGCCGTTGATAATCCAGTCGTCGCCGTCCCGTTCCGCCCGGGTGCGCAGGCTGGCCAGGTCGGTGCCGGCGCCGGGCTCGGAGTAGCCGATGGCGATGACCACCTCACCGCGCTGGACCCCGCGAACCACTTCCTCCCGCACGTCCTCGTTGGCATGGGCGGCGATTACCGGGGTGCAGGCCTCTGTGGTGAGAAAGGGGTAGGCAAACCCGGAGCGTATCACCTCGTCAGTGAATATATACTGCTCGATATGTGACAGTTCCTTGCCCCCCAGGTCCTTCGACCAGCTGAGGCCAATCCAGCCGTCGGCCCCCATCCTTGCGTACTGGCGGCGAAACTCCGGGCCGCCGCCCTCCTTGAGATCCTCGTCCTTCATTTCCTCGAGCAATGCCGGCGTCATGATGCCTTTCATGTACTCGCGCACCTCCTGCTGGAGGGCTCTTTGTTCGGCCGTGAGTTCGATATTCATCAACAGTGTCTCCTGGTGTGGTTGCCGGACCTGGTCCAGTGCAGCGTCGCGCGGCTTAGCCGGCTTCTGCGTTAAGCCTGGCAATCATGTCCCGGGCCTGGCTGGCATAGCCGCCGCCAAACAGGTTGAAGTGGTTGAGCACGTGATACAGCTGGTACAGCACTTTACGGCTTGTATAGCCCGGATCAATGTCCCAGCAGTCACGGTAGGACTGGTAAAAACGATCATCGAAACCGCCGAACAGCTCGGTCATTGCCAGGTCGGTCTCGCGATCGCCGAAGTACACCGCCGGGTCATATATCACTGGTTCGCCCTGCGGGTCGCTGGCCCAGTTCCCGCCCCACAGGTCGCCATGGAGTAGTGATGGGGCTGGACTGTAAGCCCGGAAAAATACCGGCAGCCGCGCCACCAGGCGCTCGCCGCCGGCGAGCAGGCGCCCATCCGCCCCATTGCGGGCTGCGAGCTCCAGCTGCGCCCCCAGCCGCTGGCGGGCGAAAAAATCGACCCAGCTTTCCGTCCACGGATTGGCCTGTTCGGTGGCCCCGATGTAATTGTCCCGCTGCCAGCCAAAGGCCGTCGCTGTGCAGCGGTGCATGGCGGCGAGCTGTTCACCGAGCCGGGCCGCGGTAGCCGGGGAGGGCGGGCCGAATTCGACCGGTTCCAGGGCCAGCCAGCTGCCCCGGGCATCGGTGCCGGTGGCGATGGGCCGGGGCGCCCGCAGGGTTGCGCTGCGACGGATTTCCTCCAGCCCCGCCGCCTCGGCCTCGAACATGGGCTGCAACTCGCGCCGGTTGCGCTTCAGGAACAGGCTCACCGAACTGCCCTGCAGCAGGAAAGCAGTGTTGATGCAGCCACCCCCCACCGGCCGCGCTGCCACTACCCTGAACGGCTCGCCCAGCGCCCCGGACAGATCCTTCTCCACCTCTTGCCAGTCCACATATACCCCACATAAGACACCTGAAACCAGGTGTTGAGCTCTGGCCGTACTGGCCTTATAATGCCGGCCCTCTTCAGGACTATAGCTCAGTTGGTTAGAGCGCTACCTTGACATGGTAGAGGTCCCCAGTTCGAATCTGGGTAGTCCTACCAAACAAAAAAGCCCCGCCGTTTTTCCGGCGGGGCTTTTTTGTTTGGCTGTGGCTACGCTACGTGAGAACTGGCGTTCGACAAACTCTCCCCCCGGGAGAGTTTGGACGCCGCAGCGCAGCGAAGGCGCCCGCAGGGTCACAACACCCCAAAGGGTGTTGTGATCAATCTGGGTCCCGCCGCTCTCACCCAACCCCGGCGGGGGCTTTTTTGTTTGGCTGTGGCTACGCTACGTGAGAACTGGCGTTCGGCAAACTCTGCCGATTCAGGCAGCAAGTGCATTCAACCTGGCGGGCATTAGGTGAGGTCCGAAAAGGCCATGAATCTCCGCGGCAGATTTTTACTTCGACAGTAAAGCAGGGTCTATTCGGCTTTTTTCTTATCTCTCCATGATCTAACAGTACGCACCCCGACTGCTACTCTGAAGACTTACTGGTTCAGTCTGACCGCGAATACAGCGAAGTGCAGATTGACCTGCTGACTCTCGCAAATAGGATGAGGGGCAGAAATGAATAAATCTCTGTTTACTGCAACTCTGGCCGGGATTGCGTTGGCCGCGGTGCACTCCGTTTACGCTGAACAGCCCATGGGCATTCAGGGCAACGTAACGGTCATTAACGAAACAAGTGATCCGGTACCCGTCACCGTCACCAACCAGGAACCCAAAGCTGATTTTCAGCGAGTGCGCATACTCCTGGGTGAAACCAGGAACTGTGAGAATGTCCCCTGCAATGCCACTTTCGGCACCTCTGTCTATCGAGTCCCCGAAGGCAAGACACTGCTTATTGATGAAGTTTCGGTCAAGGAATCCTTCACGGGCTTGGGTGGTGTCGCTCTGCTTTCGGTAACAGGGCTTGGAGAGCAAATTCAGGTCCCAGTGATCGGCGAAATGGTCGTGGCTGGGGGCGATAGCTTTACTGCGCGCAGCATGAATATGCACTCTACAGGCCTGGTTGAGGCAAATGTCTCCTTCGATCAGACACCAACCGGGATAGTGTTCATTCAGGTTGTTATTTTCGGCCGGTTGATTGACGGAATCGATACCTTTATCGATTGCGACCCCGACAGCTGCCTTTGATCGAACTAAGCTGCCCGGCCCGGATTACATGCCTAAAGCATCCAGCCAGTCATGCATTGCCGGCTGTTACCCAGGTCGTCAGCTTGCCCGTGTAACGGCCATGAGCAAGCAGATTACTGTTCTCACTCCGGGGAAACCAGGACTGAACTGTGCTGACTACCCAGTGCTGCGTAAGGATGTAGCAAGACCTTGAAGATCGGTTGTTATTTTGATCCTGTGACAGTCTGCCGATACTGGCGAAAATCCCGGAAACCTTACGCCAGAGAGAGGCGGTAGTGGTGTAGAAGCAGCCTGTTTAACCTGACTTGCCTGATACCTGAATAACTGTTCCTTGTATCGACAGTACGGTCGCCATAGCAGTTTCAACCCAATCCAGGTGGGCGTCGCCCTCGAGGTGAAAGCCGACAACTCGTGTTGTCCACCCTCCCGTAAGTTGGCCGCGGCGACTCTATCTATTCCCCCTCAACCAAACCTGAAACCCGAAACCCGTGTCGTCAGCAGGTCTTCGGAATAAACCCTGCGCCCGCTGTCCTCGCCCGCGGCGCCAGCCACCACCATCAGCGGCAGCAGGTGCTCCTCCTCGCCCGGCGGGTGGCAGGCGTAGGCGGCTGGCGCCTCGTGCCAGCGCGCCAGTGCCTGGAGCCGCTGCGGTGGCGATGCCTGCAGGGTGTCGGTCAGCCACTGGTCGAATGCCAGCGAGGGCGCGGTAAATTCACTGTCGTTATAGGCACTCATGTTGTGGAAACTCATGCCGCTGCCAATGATCAGCACATTGTCGTCGCGCAGGGCGGCCAGCGCCTGCCCGGCGGCGATATGGGCGGCGGGGTCGAGGTCCCTGCGCAGCGACAGCTGCACCACCGGGATGTCCGCGTACGGGAACATCAGTTTCAGCGGGATAAACGTGCCGTGATCGAAGCCGCGAGCAGCGTCGAGCCGGCTCTCGGCGCCAGCCCCGGCCAGCAGTTTACTGACCCGCGCCGCCAGTGCCGGATCTCCCGGGGCGGGGTAGCGCAGCTGGTAGGTGTGGGCGGGAAAGCCGTGGTAATCGTAAATCAGTTCGGGCCGGGCACCGGCGCTGACCTCAAAGCACCCCGACTGCCAGTGCGCCGATACCATGAGGATGGCCCGTGGCCGCGCTGGCAGGGTGTCGGCGATCCCGGCGAGAAAGGCGGCCATGCCGTCCCAGATGCCAGGCGGGTCCCAGGTCATAAAGAAGCAGGGTCCGCCGCCATGGGGGATGAACAGGGTCGGTTGGCGGCCTGTTTCGTGTGTCGGCATTGCTCAGGCTCCTTTGCCGCTGAGCAAGCGGTCAAACGATGCCCTGCCCGCGCCACTGACGGCCAGTGAGACTGATATCGCCAGCAGGGCGAGACCGAACTCGTAGCCGTTGTTGCTCATGAACAGGCCGTTGCCGATGTGCACGGTGAAAATCGCCACCAGCATGGTGAAGGCCAGGACCACCGCGGCGGGGCGCACCAGCAGGCCGACGAGCAGCGCCAGGCCGCCAAGGAATTCCGCGCCGCCGGCGAGCAGCGCCATCAGGTAGCCCGGTGCCAGGCCGATGGATTCCAGCCACTGGCCAGTGCCCGCCAGCCCGTGGCCGCCGAACCAGCCGAACAGCTTTTGCGCCCCGTGGGCGGCGAAAATAATGCCGGCGGGTATACGCAGTGCCAGGGCATCCCAGCCGGCACTGGTGCGCAGCAGCCGCGCTGCCAGGCCGGATCTGGTGGCAGTGCTTGCCTGCGCCGGGGCAAAAGTGCCGGTGGTGCTTTGAGTCATTGTTGTCATGAGTCTCTCCTCGATATCGTGTCGTGGGCATTGTCTGTGTCACCGCAGTGACGTGATGCTTACTGTATATGTGGCATAAAGCGGCATAAATAGCTGTTGAAGAGACATATTGTTACGTAAAATAAAACAATGGATCGATTACTGGAAATGCAAAGCTTCGCCAGCGTCATCGACGCCGGTAGTTTTGTCGGCGCCGCCGACGCCCTGGGCCTGTCCAAGGCCGCCGTCTCCCGGCATGTTAACGCCCTGGAGTCGCGCCTCGGGGTACGTCTGCTGCACCGTACCACGCGCCGCCTGTCGCTGACCGCCGAGGGCGAACTGTTCCTGTCCCGCTGTCGCGAGCTGCTGGCCGGGCTTGAGGAGGCGGAGGCGGAAGTGACGGCCAGCAGTGCTGTTGCCAGCGGGCTGCTGCGCATCAACGTGCCGGTATCCTTCGGCCTGCGCCGGCTGGCGCCCCTGTGGGGAGAATTCCGGCGCCTGCATCCCCAGATACGGCTGGATATCACCCTGGCCGACCGGGTCGTCGACCTGGTCGAGGAGGGCTTCGACCTGGCGGTGCGCATCGGGGTACTGGAAAACTCCAGCCTGGTGGCGCGCCGGCTGGCGGAGTCTCGCCTGCTGGTGTGCGCGGCGCCCGCCTATCTCGCCGAGCACGGTGCGCCGGCGCACCCGGCGGAGCTTCGCGACCACAGCGTCATCGCTTACAGCTACCACTCCGGGGGTGACGAGTGGCGCCTGCAGGGGCCACAGGGGGGCGTCAGCGTGCGCGTTAATCCGGCGATCCAGAGCAATAACGGCGACACCTGCGTGGCCGCCGCCCTCGCCGGCCAGGGCCTGGTCATGCAGCCGGATTTCCTGGTGGACGATGCAATAGCCCGCGGTGAGCTGGTGACGGTCATGCCGGACTATGTTGCCGGCACGCTGGGGGTTTACGCCGTGTATCCGTCGCGGCGTCACGTCGCCCTCAAAACCAGGGTGTTGATTGATTTTCTGCGGAGTCGGCTGGGCCAGTCCGCCGCGGCGCAGTGAACCCCCGGCCGGTAGGCTCTAGAACATCCAGCCCAGCTCAATCTTGAAAATGTCCAGGCTGGGATCAAAGCCCTCGTCACCGTCGATCTCGGTGTGGTTGAAGGTGGCCTTCAGCAGCATGTCGTTGTTCAATTCGTAGCGCACCCCAGCGGCCACACTGTAGGAGAAACTGGTGTCGTCGTAGGAGTCGTAGTAGGTGTCACAGACATACCCCCAGAAGGGGTCCCACCAGCAGCCGGTAACCGGCGGCCCGTCGGCCACATTTGAGTCGACGTAGGTCCAGCCCAGGCCAGCGCTGACAAAGGGGGTGAAGGCCTTGTCGAGGAAATTCCAGGTGGCGCCGAACTGGCCGCTGAACACGTCCATTTCATGGTCCACGGACACCAGGCCGGACTCGTCCGTGTTGAACACGGCTTCGTAGTCCGGAGAGAGGTAGAGGAACTCGCCACCCACGCTGAGGTGCTGGCTGAAGTTGTAGGCCACGCCGAAGCCGAACCCGATATCGCTGTCGATGTCGACCTCGGACTGGCGGTCGCCACTGAAGTTTTCCGAGCTGCTGTACAGCAATTGTACCGATGTTTCCCAGCGCCCGTCCCGCCGGGATTGGGCGTCGGCGTGGGCAGCGCCGGCGAGGATCATGCCGCCGACGGCCAGGGTTAATGCCTTTTTATCCATCAGGTCCACCATTGGTAAGCGGGTTCGGAGGCGAGTATAGCAGCGGCCGGCCGCAGCCCCTAGCCCGGCAGCAGCTTCCTATTTACAATGCCAATTCACCCCGAGCCCGGAGGCCTGCCCGTGATCGCCAGAACAACGCTCGCAGTTTTCATGCTGCTGACCGGCCTGCTCGCCCATGCTGGCGGCCCCAGCCCGCAGGCGGCGCGCATCATCGATGAGCTGTCCCTGCGGGCGGCAGACAAGCCCGTGTCGGCCCTGCCGGGCTGGGCCCCGAAGAAGGTGCTGGTCACCCTGCCGCCCATGTTCCTGGCGGTGGCGCCGGACTACCCGCAATTGCTGCAGGCGGCCGCCGGCGATGTGGAACTGGTCATTGATGATTCCGGGGACTTTGTCCCGCGCGCTGAACTGTTGCAGGGGGTAGACGCGCTGATCGGCCTCTGTAGCCCCGCCACCGTGGCCGCCGCCAGCAAGCTGTTCTGGCTGCACAATTACTTCGTCGGTATGGATCGCTGTGCCACCCTGGGCGCGGAGCAGGTAAAGGGCCGCGTGTTCACCAACGGCAAGCGGCTTTCGGGGCCGGCCATCGCCGAACACAGCATCGCCATGGTGATGGCGCTGGCCCGGGGGCTGCCGGCCTACCAGCGGGCCCAGGTCGAATCGCGCTGGGATAACAGCCTGCGGGGCGAGGTGCGCTTTGGCGAGCTGAACGGCAGGACCATGCTGGTGGTCGGCCTGGGGGGGATTGGTACCGAGGTGGCCTGGCGCGCCCACGGCCTGGGCATGAACGTCATCGCCACGCGCAACTCGTCGCGATCCGGGCCAGATTATGTCAGCTACGTGGGTCTTGCCGATGAGCTGCATGAGCTGGCCGGCCGGGCCGACGTGGTGGTGAACGCCCTGCCGCTGACTCCCGCTACCAGCGGGCTGTTTGACCGCCAGTTTTTCGCCGCGGTGAAGCCAGGGGCCCTGTTCATCAGCGTCGGCCGCGGCAAGAGCACGGTCACCGCCGACCTGGTGGCGGCGCTGGAATCCGGCCAGCTTTACGGCGCCGGCCTGGATGTGACCGACCCTGAGCCGCTGCCTGCCGACAGCCCGCTGTGGCAGCTGCCCAACGTGATTATCACCCCCCACTCGTCCGCTGCCGGTGGCGACAGCCTCCGTCGCGGGGCCATTATCGCCGCCGAAAACCTGCGCCGCTACGTGGCCGGAGAGGCGCTACTCAATACCGTCAATATGGAGGCGGGATACTGAAATGTCGGAGGATTCAACCGTGTCAGCAGAAAGAGCCATCGAGAACCTGGTGTACCGCTATGCGGAGTTGATTGACCAGGGCGAACTCGCCGCCGTCGGCAGGCTACTCGGGCGCGCCAGGTATATCGGGCCGGAAGGCCAGGTGCACGCCGAGGGGGCCGAGGCCATCACCGCGATCTACCGCGCCTATACCCGCCTGTACGAGGATGGCACGCCCCGGTCCCACCATGTCACCAGCAACCTGATTATCGAGGTTGACGGCGACAGCGCCCGTTGCCGCTCCTACTTCACCGTGTTCCAGGCCACCGATTCCCTGCCCCTGCAGCCGCTGATGGCGGGGCGCTACGTCGATGAGTTCGCCCGCGACAGCGATGGCTGGTATTTCATCGCCAGGCAGATCATTCCGCGCCTGTCGGGCGACCTGTCCCAGCACCTCAAGGCCTGATACGAAGACAGCCGGTTGATCCAGGGCATGGTATGGCAACTGGCGCAGCGCTAGAATTCCAGTGTGTAAGCTACTTTATCCGGGAGAGTTCGCATGTTGAAAACCGTACCTGAACTGGTCGCCGAGGCCCGCACGGACCTGCGCTGTGTGGACGCCGCCACCGCGACCGCCGAGGTCAACGAAAACCAGGGCACTATCGTCGACGTGCGCGAGCTCATCGAGGTGGAAAACCTGAACGCGCCGCACTCGCTCAATATTCCCCGGGGCATCCTGGAAATGAAAATCACCGAGCTGGTCCCGGATGAGAACCACCCAATCTACCTGCATTGCGCCACCGGCGGCCGGGCAACCCTGGCGGCGGAACAGCTCAAGCGCATGGGCTACCGTAAGGTGACGGTGATTACCTGCCCTATCGACACCGTCATGGAGCAGCAGAAGCTGCTCTCACTCGGCTGACATCAGGCGCCGAGGAAGGGGCCGTCCACGCACAGCCGGCGGCCGTCCGGCGCCGCGCAGGCGCCACAAATACCGACGCCGCACTTGGTGAGGTAATCGATGGCGCTGAAGATCTGCTCGTCGCGGCAGAACTCCCGCTGTACCGCGATTGCCGCGTGCACCATGGGTTCCGGGCCGCAGTTGTAGAATACCAGTGCATCCCGCTCATCGGCGGACATTGCCTGCAGGCGCTGGCGCAGCAGTTCGGTCACCACGCCATGGTAGCCGGCGCTGCCATCGTCGGTGGCCACGTGGACCTCGGCGATTTGCCGGCACTCCTCGAGAAAGTACAGCCGTTCCGCGGTGCGGGCGCCGGCGAATACTTCCGCGTTGCCGAAGTCGCGGGCGGCCTGGTACACCGCGGCCAGGCCGGTACCGCCGGCCACCGCCATGATCCTCGCGCCCTCGGGCGGGTCGATGGGAATGCCGTGGGGGCCGCGCACATAGCACTCGCTGCCCTCGGGCAGTGACATCATGGCGTGGGTGAACTCACCGACGTCGATCACCACCAGCGAGAAGGGGTCGTCAGTCAGCGCCGAGAAGGGCTTTTCGCCGACACCCGGCACCCACAGGAAAACGAACTCCCCGGCCTGGATGTTGATCTTGCGATCGAAGCTGAGAATGGTGATGTCGTCGCAGACTTTCTCGTTCTTCACCAGGGTGACCGGGCGGAAGTTCATGTCCACGTCGTAGCGGATCCTGGATTCGGCGCGCTCCTGGTCCCGGGCCAGGTCGGATGCCAGGGTGGCGAAGTAATCGCCGATCTCATCGGTGGTCAGGCCCACCAGCGCCGAACCCACACCCACGATGCTGGCGCCGGCGTCAAAGTAGGCACGCACGTCAGCGGCGCTGGACACCCCGCCGCAGCCGATGATGGGCAGGTCGCTGGCTGCTGCCACCTCTTTCACGCACTTGAGGCCGATGGGCAGCACGCCCTTGCCGGACATACCGCCGGCACCGTTGCTGAGCACCGGGTGGCCGTGGGCGGAGGTGTATCCCGGACCCACCGTGTTGATGGCGCAGAAACCGTCGGCGCCGCCGGCCTCGGCCGCCCGGGCAATGATCGCGATATCGGGGGTATTCGGGGTCAGCTTGGGAATCACCGGAATATCCACTGCCGCCTTCACCGCCGCCACTACTTCCCGCACCATCTCCGGGTCCTGGCCCATGGCCATGCCGTAGCCCTTGGCGTGGGGACAGGACAGGTTGAGCTCCAGGCCGTCGGAGACCGGCGCCAGGATCTTCGCCACCTCGACAAACTCGGCCACGCTGCCGCCGAATATCGAGGTCAGCAGAAAGCGATCCTCGGGGACGCGCAGCTGCGCCATCAGTTCCGCCGAACGCTCGGGGCCGGGATTGGTCAGGCCCACGGCGTTGACGAAGCAGCCGGGGGCATACTGGCTCAGCACCGGTTCCCGGTAGCCCAGCCGCGGTTCCGGGCCAATGCTCTTGGTGGTGACCACACCCACTTCCGGCATATGGTCGAAAATGTACTGCATGATCGGCACGGCGGTGGTGACGATGCCGGAGGGAATGGTGAAGGGGCCGGAGAGGGTCTTGCCGAAAAATGTTGTGCTCAAGGTCGTGGACTCAGTCTGGGTGCGGGCGAGGAGGGCGCATTATAAAGCCTCCGGTCGCAGCGGGCGAATCCAGACTGGCGCCGTCACTGGCGTGTTGTACACTGATCAAGGGTAAATTAGCCCGGTCCAACAAGTGAGGGGGCGCCGCAGTGGCATCACTACTGAGGGAGTTGAAACGCCGCAACGTGTTCCGCGTGGCCGTCGGCTACCTGGTGCTGGCCTGGGTGGTGCTGCAGATCACCGACCTGGTGGCCCCGGCCCTGCTGCTTCCCGAGTGGACCCTGAGCCTGGTCACCTTCCTCGGTATTCTCGGCTTTCCCTTTGCCCTGTTCTTCGCCTGGGCCTTTGAGCTTACCCCCGAGGGACTCAAGCGCAGTGCCGACGTGGAACCGCACGAATCAATTACCGGTCAGACCGCAGGGGCGCTGAACAAGGTCATCATTGCGCTGCTGGGTATGGCGGTCGCCATTCTGCTGGCCGATAAATACCTGGATTTCGGTGCCTTGCTGGCGCCCCCGGCGGCGGAGCAACAAGCCGCCGCCGAGCCGGCGCCGGCGCCTGCGGAGAAAGGCAAGCCGCGCAGTATCGCCGTGCTGCCCTTCGTCAATATGAGCGATGACCCGGAGCAGGAGTATTTCTCCGACGGTATCTCCGAGGAGTTGCTCAACGCCCTGGCCAAGATTCGCGAGTTGCGGGTGGCGGCGCGCACCTCCTCCTTCGCTTTCAAGGGCGAAAACCAGTCGATTACCGACATCGGTGAGCAGCTCAAGGTGGAAACCGTGCTCGAGGGCTCGGTGCGTAAATCCGGCGCCCGGGTGCGCATTACCGCCCAGCTGATATCGGTAGACGATGGCTACCACATGTGGTCCGAGGCTTACGACCGCGACCTGGTGGATATTTTCGCGGTGCAGGACGAGATCTCGGCTGCCATCGTCGACGCCCTCAAGCTGCACCTCTCGGCGGGGGAGACGCCGACAGCGCAGCAGCCGGTGAATATCGATGCCTACAACCTCTACCTGCAGGGTCGCCACAACGTGCGGCAGCGCAACCCCAGCTCGCTGGAATTCGCCTTGAAGCAGTTTCAGCAGGCCATCGACATAGACCCGGACTATCCCCAGCCCTGGGCGGGGCTGTCGCTGGCCACCCAGCTGCTGCGGGAGGACAGCTACGGCACCATTCCCGGCCCGGAGTCGGACCGGCTGGCCCAGGAGTACCTGGACAGGGCCTTTGCCCTTAACCCCGAGCTCGGCGAGGCCCACGCCGCCCAGGCCCTGCTGCATAACGTGCGGGGTCGCTGTGAGCAATCCCTGCAAAGCCTGGACAAGGCCATCGCTCAGCTGCCCTCCGAGGGCATTCTTTACACTTGGCAGAGCTTTTGCCTCAGGTCGCTGGGTAAGTACGCCGCGGCGCGGGAAGCGGTCAACCGGGGTTTTGAAGTGGATCCGCTGCACCGCTCGGTGAGGATCAACTGGTTTCAGCAGCAGGCGGATGAGGGCAATTTCAGCCGGATACGCAAGACGGTGACCGAGGGAACCCTGGAGTATTACGTGGCGGAATACATTATTGCCGCTGCCCAGGGGCGCAGGGCCGACCAGTACCGGCTGATGGACGCGGCTGACAAAGTGCAGAAACGACAGCTGAATCAGTTTTACCGCAACCTGGTAAGCTTCCTCTGGCTGGGTGAGACCGACATGCCAAAGGGTACGTTTCCAGCTCACCTGGAGGACCTTTTCGCGGCACTGGAAAAGCCCACTGAGACGGCTGCGGCCTTGATGGCGCTTGATTCGCAAACCCTGTCCCGCGAGCAGCTGCACGTGCTGTCGGTTGCCCTGATTGCTGACAGGCGCTGCGGGGATATGCTGGCAGTATCGCAGCGCCTGAATGTCGAGGAAGTCACGCAGTTTGGTGACGTGGATGACGGCGACAGTGACTTCGGCCTGGCCTCGGACTATGCGTTCTGTTTGCGGCAAACCGGGCAGGCCGGGCGCGCGGATAAACTGGCGCAGAAATTATTGCAGTACCTTGACCAGGCAATCGCGAGTGGACTGCCAGTCAGGAGCTGGTCGGATGCGCGGGCGAAATTACTGCTTATTCTGGACCGTCAGGCCGAGGCCGTGGCCTCACTGCGTGAGGTCTACAGTAGGCACGAACTGGGTCCTCTTCGCATCGCCATATTCGCGCGCCTGTTCGCCGGTCCACTGAATGAAAATGCGGAGTTCCGGCAATTGCTGCAGGAGGTGGAGGCGACCATGAACGCGGAGCGGGCCAGGCTGGGCATGCCGGCGAAGACGCTGGCAGAGCTGCTCTGAAGCAGCCACGGCTTGCAGGGGGGTGGGCAGCCGGCGCTGGCCTGCTCAGGTCCCGCAGAAGGTCTGTGTCACCGCCTGTTCCGGCGCGGCGGGCAGGGCGTAGTCCCGGTCCCGGGGCGCATACTCACAGGGCCGGGTTACCCGCGCCAGCAGGGCCTCGAATACGCTGAAGTCGTCCTCGTCTTCCGCCGCCCGGATCGCCGCCTCCACCAGGTGATTGCGGGGGATAAATACCGGGTTGGCCGCGGCCATGCGCCGGGCCCGCGTCTCCGGGGTCAGCTGGTCGGCGTCAAGGCGCTGGCGCCAGCGGGACAGCCAGGGTACAAAGCTGTCGGGGAATTCGAATAGATCACCTACCTGCTGTGCCGGCGCTGTTGCGTGGTCGTACAGGCGGCGGAAGCAGAGCGTAAAGTCAGCCTGCTCACTGCTCATCAGCTCGAACAGCTCATCCACCAGCGGCCGGTCCGCCGGCTTGATTTCGTCCAGGCCGAGCTTGTCGGCCAGCCCGCGCAGGTGGGCCGCCTCAAACAGGGTGGGGAACTCATCGACGGCGGACTGGGCCAGCTCCACGGCCTGTTCCTGGTCCTCATGTAACAGCGGCAACAGCGCCTGCGCCAGCACCGCCAGGTTCCAGTGGGCAATGCCCGGCTGGTTGCGGTAGGCGTAGCGGCCGCCGTGGTCGATGGAGCTGAATACCTTGGCCGGGTCAAAGTGGTCCATGAACGCGCAGGGGCCATAGTCGATGGTCTCGCCGCTGATCAGCATATTGTCGGTATTCATTACGCCGTGGATAAAGCCCAGCAGCTGCCAGCGGGGAATCAGCGCCGCCTGGGCGGCGATTACCGCCTGCAGCAGGGCCAGGGCCGGGTTGCCGGCGCCGGAGCGCCCGGGATAGTGCCGTTGCAGGGCGTAGTCCACCAGGATGGCCAGGGTGTCGGGGTCCTGGCGGGCGGCGAAATACTGGAAAGTGCCGATGCGGATGTGGCTGGCCGCCACCCGGGCCAGGATCGCCCCGGGCAGGAAGCGGTCCCGCGCCACCTGCTCGCCGGTGGTCACCGCCGCCAGTGCGCGGGTGGTGGGCACGCCCAGGGCATGCATGGCCTCGCTGACCAGGTACTCCCGCAGCACCGGCCCCAGGGGGGAGCGGCCATCGCCGCCGCGGGAATAGGGGGTGGGGCCGGCACCTTTCAGCTGGATATCAAAGCGCTTGCCGTCCGCATCCAGCACCTCGCCCAGCAGTATCGCCCGGCCGTCCCCGAGCTGGGGGTTGTAGCTGCCGAACTGGTGTCCCGCGTACACCGCGGCCAGCGGCTCGGCACCTGCTGGCAGCTGGTTGCCGGCGATAGTGGCCACGCCCTCCGCTGAGGCCAGCCAGTCCGGGTCGATGCCCAGCGCCTGCGCCAGGTCCCGGTTGACGGCAATCGGCCCCGGTGTCGCCACCGCGGTGGGCGCCAGCCGGGTGTGAAATTCCGCCGGCAGGCGGGCATAGGTATTGTCAAAGGGTATCGGGCCCATGGGCTGGAACTATCCTGTGGCAGTCTGATCTGGTATATACGGGTGCAAGTGCATGATAACGCAACCAGACAAAAGAAGATTCTGGAGACCTGTATGTCGAGAAAAACCTGGGACACCCTCATCCAGAACGCCCTGGTCTTTGACGGTACAGGTGAAAAACCCCGGGAGATGGATATCGCCATCAAAAAAGGCAAGATTGCCGCCAAGGGCATGTTCCTGCCGCGCTCGATGGCGGCCGAGGTCATTGACGGCAGCGGCCAGTGGCTGATGCCGGGACTGCTGGACATTCACACCCACCTGGATCTCGAAGTGGACCTGGAGCCCGGCCTGCCCGAGGTGGTGCGCCACGGCACCACCACGGTGCTGGTGGGCAACTGCAGCCTGGGTACCTGTTTCGGCAGCCAGCTGGAGGAGGGGCAGGACCCCATCGTCGACTGCTTCACCCGGGTCGAGAACATCCCCAAGTCGGTGCTGCGCAAGTGCGTGGAGGCGGTGGATTGGCAGAACACCGGCGAGTACATGGATCATTTCGACAACATGCCGCTGGGCCCCAACGTGGGGGTATTTGTGCCCCACTCGATGTTGCGCATCGAGGCGATGGGGCTGGAGTCCAGTATCTCCCGCGAGCCCACCGAGGCGGAGCTGCAGCGCATGGAGTCACTGCTCGATACCGCCATGGACCAGGGCTACATCGGCATGAGCACCGACGGCCTGCCATTCCACTACCTGTCCAATGACCCCCACACCGACAAGCGCATCCCCACCCAGTTCGCCAGTTTTGGCGAGCTCAAGCGCCTGCTGCGGGTGGTGCGCAACCGCGCCCGGGTCTGGCAGACCACCCCGATCATCGAGAACCGGCTCAAGGCCTTCCTCTATTTCATGCTCACCAGCGGTCGCCTGTTCGGCAAGACCCTGAAAACCTCGGCCCTGTCGGCGGTGGAGTTCGTGCTGGCGCCAAAAGCCGCCCGGGGCTTTCTCGGCTTTGCCGCGCTGATGAACAGCCGATTGTTCCAGGGCAATATGCATTTCCAGGCCCTGGGCACCAATTTCCGTATCTGGTCGGACGGCATCGTCAGCCCCCTGTACGAGGAGCTCGATTCAACCGCACAGCTGATCGCGAAGGAATACGACGACGTGGAAGGCCGCCGGGCCCTGCTCAACGATCCTGCGTTCATTGAGCAATTTCGCGAGGACTGGCGCCACGGCCGCGGCGACCGGGATTTCGCCAGCATCAAGGCCAAACTCGGCTTGCCGGACATTCTGGTGCCGCGCCAGCTCGATATGATGCACTTCGACGGCGCCCCGGTGGCAGACTGGGAGGGCGAAACCCTGCAGCAGGTCTACCAGCGGCTGGAGCGCTTCCAGCGGGGCCAGGCCGATGCCGCCCGCTCCGCGGCCGAGGGCGAGGCCTTCGGCAAGTTTCCCCGGCCCATTGGCGACGACGCCGAATTCATGCTCCACATGATGCGCGAGTACGACAAGCAATTCCGCTACTGGGTGGATGTGGCCAACACCAATGAAGAGGCGACCCTGGAGCTGTTGCTGCACAAGCACACTCTGCCTGGCTTCAATGATTCCGGGGCGCACATTACCAACATGGCGTTTTTTGACGCCAACCTGCACTCGCTCAAGCTCGCCCAGCGCAAGTCACTGCGGACCGTGGCGACCATGGTCAAGCGCCTCACCAGCGAGCCGGCCGCCTTCTTTGGCCTGGACGTGGGCACACTGGAGCTGGGCGATCAGGCTGATATCACCATGATCGATCCCGAGGCGCTGAAGGCCTGGGACGACAAGAGCGGCCGGCAACTTGTGTACCGCGAGCTGTTCGAGCACAAGCAGATGGTCAGCCGCTCGGACGGGGTGGTCACTCACACCTTCATCAACGGGGAGCCGGTGTGGCGTGACGGTGAGTTTGGCCCGGCCCTGGGCAGCAAAACCCTGGGGCGCGCCCTGCGAGCGGCCTGAATCGCGCTGTCGGGCGGCCGGGGTAATTTATTGAGCCAGGACAAATTTGCGGGGGTTTGCGGTAGCCATTGCCGCGCCCGGCGCTATGCTGGGTGGCTCCCAATCGCGAGTAACAGGGCATGGCTCGGCAACAGCTTTCCATTGCAATAACCGGCGCCGGAGGCGCCGGTGTCATATCCGTTGGCGAACTGTTGCTGCAGGCCTGGGCCGCGGGCGGTGGCCGGGGCCTGCTGCGCAAGGCCTTCGGGCCACAGATACGCGGCGGCGAATCCGCCGCCCTGCTGAAACTCACTGAATCCGAACACTACACTCCCGCCGATAGCTACGACCTGCTGCTGGCCTTCGACTGGAAGAACTTCACCCGCTTCGGCGATGAGATAAGCCTGGCGCCGGGGGCGCTGGTGATCTGCGAGGAAAACGGCGAGCTGCCGGAGCCGGTGCAGGCGGCAGACCCCGTCGTGCACCGCCTGCCAATGGCCGCCCTGGCCGCCACGACCCACGCAGACGGCAGGGTAAACATGATTGCCCTGGGTCTGCTGGGGCGCATGCTGGGGCTGGCCAGCACCGAACTGCAGGCGCTGGCCGGCAACAAGCTGGCGGCAAAACCCCGGGCTTACCGGGATGCCGCCGCGGCCTGTATCGAGGCCGGCAGCCAGCTGTCGCCGCCCATGCAACTGGTGACACCGCCGCCGGGCGAGCCCGGAGGCTGGTACATCAGCGGCAACCAGGCGGCGGGACTGGGTGCGCTGGAGGCCGGTGTCCGCTTCGTCGCCGCCTACCCGATCACGCCCGCCTCCGATGTGCTGGAGTGGATGGCCGGTGGGCTGGAGCAGGTCGGTGGCCAGCTGGTGCAGGCGGAAGACGAGCTGGCGGCGATCAACATGACCCTGGGCGCGGCCTTTGGCGGCGTGCCGGCCTTCACCGCCACCTCCGGCCCCGGGCTGGCCTTGATGACCGAGAGCATCGGGCTGGCAGTGGCCAGTGAAACCGCGGTGACCATACTCGACGTCCAGCGCGCTGGACCCTCCACCGGTATTCCCACCAAGTCGGAGCAGAGCGACCTCAATATTGCCCTCAACGGGCTCCATGGCGATGCCCCGCACCTGGTGCTGGCGCCCCTGGACATTGCCGATTGTGTGTATACCAGCGCCTGGGCGGTGCATCTGGCGCAGGGGCTGCAGACGGCGGCAATCGTGCTTTCCGACCAGTTTATCGGCCAGTCCACCGCGGTGATCAGCGAGCCCGGGCGCTGTCCGCCGCCGGCATTTGCGGCTGCCGGGGCAGACAACGACTACCTGCGTTACCGGCTGACCGAGTCCGGCGTGTCGACCCTCGCCGTTCCCGGTGACGCCGGCCAGCGCTTTACCGCCGACGGCCTGGAGCACGACGAGCGCGGTACGCCCTCGGCCCGGGACGCGGACCACCAGCGGCAGCTGGCGAAGCGGGCCGACAAGCTGGCACGCTACTCCTTCGGTGACGCCTGGGCCCGTATCGAGGGCAACGGGGAGCTGGCCCTGCTGTGTTTCGGCTCCGCCTGGGCGGCGGTCAGCGAGGCCGCCTGCCTGCTGGCCGGCCAGGGCCTGGCCACCCGCACGGTGGCCCTGCGCCTGTTGGCGCCCCTGCAGCGGGAGCAACTGGCGGCGGCGCTGGCCGGCTGCCGCAAAGTCGTGGTGGTGGAGCAGAATCACGGCGCCCAGCTGTTCCACTACCTGCGTGGCCAGCTGGACTTGGCGATGCCGGTGGCCAGTTACAGCCGGGCGGGGCCGGTGCCCCTGAGCGGGCGGGCGATCGCCGCCTACATCAACGGGGAGGGGAACTGATGAAGCAGTCTGCTACCGCCAGGGCCAGGGACTACAAATCGGAGGTCAAGCCGATCTGGTGCCCGGGCTGCGGCCACTATTCGGTACTCAACGCCATCACCAAGGCCTTCGCCGGTCTCGGCATTGCCAGGGACGACACCGTGCTGGTTTCCGGCATTGGCTGTTCCTCGCGTTTGCCCGCCTATGTCGACAGCTACGGCTTCCACGGTGTTCACGGCCGGGGCCTGGCCATCGCCCAGGGCCTCAAGGTCGCCCGACCGGACCTGACGGTGATTGCCCTGGGCGGCGATGGTGACGGCTTTTCCATCGGCGGTAATCACTTCCTACACGCCTGCCGGCGCAACGTCAATATCACCTATATCGCCATGGACAATGAGGTCTACGGCATGACCAAGGGCCAGGCATCCCCCACCACCCCGGCGGACTGGGATAACAGCAAGCTCACGCCCCACGGGCCCGGTGTGCGCCCCTTCAAGCCGGCGGCACTGGCGCTGGCCGCGGGTGCCCCCTGGATCGCCCGCGGCTATTCCGGCAACCCCAACCAGATGGCCGGGCTGATTGCCGGGGCCATCGAACACCCGGGCTTCAGTTTTTTGCATGTATTGTCCCAGTGCATTACCTTTTGTCCGGAGCAGACGGACTGGAAGGCTATTGTCAGCGAGCGGGAAGAGCCGGCCTTGAGTGACGCCGACGTCGCCGCCAGCCTGTTTCATCATGAAGACGGCTTCCAGACCGGGCTGTTGTATGCCGCGCCGCGTGACAGCTGGCCGGCGCCGCGGGGCGAGGTCCAGGCAGTGGATATCAGCGAGGGATTCAGGTTATGAGCAAACAGCATCTGGGAGAGTTTCTGGCCCACTCGGTGGAACTGGAGTCAGAGGCGAGGGAGCGCTACATCGAGCTGTCCGAGGCCATGGCCGAGCACAAGAACGAACCGGTGGCGGCGTTCTTCGCCCGCATGGCGGACGAATCGCGATTGCACCTTGACGAGGTGGCGGAAATCGCCGCGCAATACGAACTGCCCGACCTCAAGGCCTGGGAGTATGTGTGGCCGGAAGAGGAATCACCGGAAGCGCTCAGCTACGAGGCCGCACACTACCGCATGACCCTGCGCCAGGCCATGTTGCTGGCGCTGGATAACGAGCGCGCCGCCGAGCGCTTTTACCGTTCCTTTGCCGAATCCAGTGAGGATGAGGAGACCCGCCGGCTGGCCAGCCAGTTCGCCGCGGAAGAGGCTTCCCATGCGGCCCACCTGGTCAAGCTGCTGGGCAAACTGCCGGCGGACCCCGCCCATCCGCTGGAGGAGGATGACGCTCCCCACATGCCGGAGTAGCGGCGTCAGTCGATCAGCTTGCACAGGCCCTCGAATACCAGCTCGCTGTAGCTGACGATCCCGATGACCCTGCCGTTCTCGATGACCGGGGCATTGGCCAGGCCGAAGCTCTGGAACATGCGCGCCACGTAGCGCACGTCCATGTCCGGTTCTACCGAAATCACCGGCTTGGACATGATCTCGTACACGTTGACCCGCTCCGCCGACCGGTCCCTGGCCAGCACCTCCCTGGCGATGTCGGCCAGCAGGACGATGCCGAAGGCGTCGTTCTCGTTGCGCTTTTTCACGATCAGCACCTCCGACTTTGCCTCCCGCATGGCGCTGAGCGCCTCGGCCACGGTCGCCATGCCGTCCAGTTCGAGGTGCCTGGCATGCATGACATCCCGGGCTTTAATGACAGTGCGATTCATCAGATCAAATCCTCCAGGTTCTGGGAAAGCTGCATGGCCTGGCGGGTGATGCCCACCGCGTCTTCCACATCCAGCTGGAAGGCGATGCCGCTGCCGGGCTGGTCGTCCAGTTCCCCGGCCCGGTTGATCTCTTCCAGGATGTGTCGCGCCAGGTGTTGCTCCACCAGCATCAGGATGACATCGCGCTGGGTTTCCAGGCTCAGCCCGAAAAAGGTCTTGCTGACCTTGAGCCCCTCGCCGCGGGCGTTGGCGATGACGGTGGCGCCGGTGGCCCCGGCCTCCCTGGCGGCATCCATGATGGCCTCGGTCTTGTCGTCCTCGGCGAATACGATAATCATCTTGAAGTGCATGACTTCTCCTTATGCGCGC
Source organism: Seongchinamella sediminis (assembly GCF_003457605.1). GTDB lineage: Bacteria > Pseudomonadota > Gammaproteobacteria > Pseudomonadales > Halieaceae > Halioglobus > Halioglobus sediminis. The sequence goes on along the minus strand of NZ_QRAN01000002.1, from coordinate 43,840 downwards.
TGTTGCGCGTCTCTCTTGCGTCTTCTGGCGAGGGCGCTGCGCAGTTCCGAGAGCTGAGCGTAGGCCATTACCGACAGTATGGGAAACAGGCTGGCAAAGGCGATCAGGCCAAAGCCGTCGATGAGCGGGTTGCGCCCGGGCACGGTCTCGGACAGGCCCAGACCCAGCGCGGCCACCAGCGGTACGGTGACGGTAGAGGTCGTGACCCCGCCGGAATCGTAGGCCAGGGGAATAATCATTTTTGGCGCCACCGCGGTCTGCAGCACAACCAGCACGTAGCCGGCGATGATGTACCAGTGAATCGGGTCGCCGACCACGATCCGGTAACAGCCCAGGGATATGCCCACCGCAACGCCCAGGGCGACCGCCACCCGCAGTCCGCGGATACCGATGGCGCCACCGGACACCTCGCTGGCCTTGATCGCCACCGCAATCAGCGAGGGTTCGGCGATGGTGGTGCTGAAACCGATCATGAAGGCGAAGATGTAAACCCAGTAATAGTCGGTCCAGGACACGGCGGCCGCGCTTTCACCCGCCTGCAGGGCGCCGCGGATGAAGCCGGGGTCGGTTAACTGCGCCGCCATCAGCCGGCCCAGGGGGAACAGGCACCACTCCAGCCCGAGCAGGAACAGCGACAGGCCCACCAGCACCCAGCAAAAGCCAAACAGGATCTGGCCCAGGTTGGCGGGCCGGCGCCGCAGGACCGCGAACTGGAAGCCGAAGATAATCACCGCGATGGGCATGACGTCCTTCACCGTGGTCAGGGTGGTGGTCCAGATCGCCGCCAGCATCTCCATCAGATCAGCATCCCGTAGGCCATGACGAAAATCATCGGGGTCAGGGAAGCGAAGGCGATCAGGCCAAAACCGTCGATCATCGGATTGCGGCCGCGAATGGAGGAGGCCAGACCGACCCCCAGGGCGGTCACCAGCGGTACGGTAATCGTCGACGTGGTCACGCCGCCCGAGTCGTAGGCGATGCCGATGATTTCCCGCGGCGCGAACATGGTCATGACCACCACCAGTACATAGCCAGCGATGATCAGCCACTGCACCGGCCAGCCCTTGAGGATTCGCACCACCCCGATGACAATCGCCAGGCCCACCGAGAACGCCACCGTGTAGCGCAGGCCGTTGGCGTACTCGTTGCGGGCATCGTCGGAGGGGGCGATCATGCCGCCCTCCGCCGCCACTGTAGCGGCCTCCGCGGCCACCGCGATCAGCGCCGGCTCGGCGACCGTGGTGCCGAAGCCGAGGGCGAAGGCAAAGGCAACCAACCAGAACAGGCTGCCCTTGCGGGCAAAGGCGCCGGCCATGGATTCACCAATGGGAAACAGGCCCTGCTCCAGACCGTGAATGAAAAAGGTCAGCCCCAGCATCACAAACAGCACTCCTACCAGGATCTGGCCGATATTGGGCAGGGGCTGTTGCAGCACCGCGAACTGGAAGAACAGGATCACCAGGATAATCGGCAACAGGTCGCGGAGGCTGCCCACCATGGCGGTGAGCAGTTTTTTCAGAGTAGCAGGCACTGGAATCCTTGCGCTTGATTCACCACCAGCCTAGCAGTCCTGACGCCGCTAAAAATTGATCCAGCTAAAGGTTAGGGCTTGTTCACACTAACTGGTCTGGCCCTAGTCTCCCAGCAGGCCCTTGAGTAGCGCCCCGGCTTCCTCGCCGTATTTTTCCTCGACCTCTTTTTGGGCCTTGCGCTTGAGCTCGTTGCCGGCCAGGTCCTCGAGGATTTCCTTGCTGTCTACCGCACACCAGTCAGCGGGGTCGCCGGTGGCGTTGCCGCGGCAGTTGACTGGCCAGGCGATGGCGGTGATGCGTTCATTGACCCGGCAGGCCGGGTCCAGCTGCTCGAGGCCGGGTGACAGCCGGGCACTGAAGGTGGTGTCAAAGTCGAGGCTGGCAATGTCTATCTCGCCCTCACCGCTGAGGCTGATGTCGGGGAGGCGGGCGGTCAGTGGCTGCAGGCGGGCCTTGCCCTTGCCCAGCTGCAGGGTGACCGCCAGCTCCTCAAACGCACTGTCCGCGGGGAAGTCGGCGGACAGCGCTTCCCGGTTGACCAGCGCCACCGATTCACACAGCATTTGCTCCACCCCCAGCCCCTGCAGCACCGCCTGTTCCGTGCGCAAATTCAGCGGCCCGCGCAGGGTCTGGCTGATGGCGCCGCTGGTATTGCCCTTACCGTGCAGCTTCCAGTCCAGGTTGGCCCTGCCGCTGAGCACCGGCTCTACCTCCGCGGCCGCCAGGACGCTGGCGATATCCAGCTGCAGCAGAGTTCCCTGGGTGTTGATCCTGGCGGTGCTCTGTTTGGCGTTGAGGCTGGCTTTCATGTCCAGGGAACCGCCGTGGATGGTCCCGGTAATGCTGGGAAAAATGGCCTCGCCGTTTAGCACCCGCAGTTTGGCCTTGAGCTGCTGCACCCGGTGGCTGCCCCAGATGACCTCCTCGATCACCAGGTCCGCCCGGGTATCCATCAGGCGCAGGGCATCCAGCGGCAACGGTACATCTGTCTCGTCACTGGCGGCCTCGCCCCCGGCGGGAGCAGACTCCGCCGCTGCGGCCTCCGGGCCCGCCAGGGCCAGCAGGGCGGGGGTGAAGCGGTTGAGGCGCAGCTGGGCGTCAACCTGCGGGCTCTCGAAGCTGGCATAGCGCAGCTGGCCCTCGGCCCGGGTGTCGCTGATGTTCGCCACCAGGTTCAGGTCCGCCACCTGGCGATTGATATCCACCTCCCCGGAGGTGGTCATGGTCACTGGCGCCTGCAGTGCCCCGCCAAGCTCGATGTCCAGGGTCTCCAGGCCGATCACCTGGGTGTCCTGGTTAATCATGACCTTGCCCCGGAGGCTCAGCTCCATTGCTTGCTCGCCAGCCACGGTGATGCTGGCCTCGACCGGAATGGAGCGACCCTCCAGGTTGAGCTCCCTGACCGTGAGACTGGCGATGTCTATCACCTGGGTATCGCTGCCGGCTTCCCGCACTTCCAGGCGCGAGTCGGTAATCTGCAGCCGCGCTACCTCCAGCGCCAGTGGGATCGCCAGCACGTTTTCCGCGCCGGTGGCCTTCCCCGCGGCCTCTCGCGCGGCTTCCCGCTGCTGGTAGAAGCGGGCCAGCTGTTCGTCGTTGAGGGCGCTGGTGTCAACCGGGGCCGGAGCGGGTTCAGTGGTCATCGAGACCAGCACGCCGTCCAGCAGGATGCTGTCGATGGCGACCTGTTTCGACAGCAGCGGCATCAGCTGCACGCCGATCTCGAGGGAGCGGGCCTGCAGGCTGGTTTGCTGTTCACCGGGCATGTCGAGCGCCACCTGCTCCAGGCTGAGGCCGAGGCGGGGAAAGAAGCTCAGTTCAGCGGCGCCGCCGACTGCCAGCGTCGCCCCGGTCTTGGCCTTGAGTTCCTCGGCCGCCAGGTCGAGGATTTTTTCCTTGTCCAGCAACAGCGATACCAGGATAAAGCCGACCAGTACCAGTACCAGCGGGATGGCGAAAAGGTAAACGAGAAAACGGGGCATGAAAATTCCTTGTCTCAGGGCCTGCAGTTCTTGCTCTGACCATCAATTGCGGATCCGGTTCGATTCGGCGCGCAACTCAGTCTTCCCGGTAAGCCCGGTGAACTTCCTCGGCAATAATGCCGATACCCTCGCGCACCCTGGCGGCGTCCTGGGCGTAGGACACCCGGATGCACTCGTGCTTGTGCTGCCAGTCATCATCCATACCGACAAAGAAGTTGTGCCCGGGCACCACCAGCACGCCGCGCTGTTTCAGGCGCTGGTAAAGAGCCTGGCTGCTGATCGGCAGGCCTTCAAACCACAGCCAGAGGAAGATCGCGCCCTCGGGCTTGTGCACGTGCCAGGGCAGGTCGCCCAGGAACTCCTCGCACCAGGCGACCGCCTGCCGCGAGCGCTCGCGGTAAAAGGGGGTGACATAGTCGCGGCTGAGGCTGAGGATCTCGCCACTGTCGAACAGTGCCCGCGCCAGGGCCGGACCCAGGGTGCCGCAGGCCAGGCTGACGATGGTGTTGGCGTTGGTATAGGCCTTGATCAGCTCCTCGCTGGCCACCAGGATGCCGGTGCGCACGCCCGGCAGCCCCAGCTTGGACAGGCTCAGGGCGAGCACGGTGTTGTCGTTCCAGTGGGGTGTGGCCTGCTCGAACAGGATATTGGGGAAGGGCAGGCCGTAGGCGCCGTCGATGATCAGGGGAATGTCGCTGGCCCGGGCAATGCTGTCCAGGTGCGCGACCTCATCGTCGGTCAGCACGTTGCCGGTGGGGTTGGTGGGCCGGGACACGCACAGCGCCGCCACCGACTCATCGATCTCCAGCTGGGAGAAATCCACGTGGTACTTGAACAGGTGCGTGTCGATGCGCTCAATGCTGGGCCGGGTGGCGGAGAAAAAGTTGTCGCTGAGGCCGGCGTCGGCATAGCCAATATATTCCGGCGCCAGGGGCAGGTGAATACGCCGCCGGTGGCCGTCGGGCATCTCCCCGGCGAGCATGTTGAACAGCACGAAGAAAGCGGACTGGCTGCCATTGCTGACGGCGATGTTTTCTTCTCCCACCGGCCAGCCGTAGTGCTTGCTGAGGAAGGCCGCCAGGCGCTGGCGGAATTCCCGGTCGCCCTGGGGCGACTGGTAAATGCCGAACAGGCTGTGGCGCTGGGCCGGGTCCGACATGATGGTTTCCAGCCGCTGCTGGAAAATCCGTTCCATTTCCGGCAGGCGGCCGGGGTTGCCGCCGCCCATGAAGATCATGTCCGGATTTTCGTTGAGGGCGGTCCCGAGGTCGTCCATCAGTTCGACGATGCCCGACTGGCCGGAAAATTTTTCCCCGAAGGCTGAAAGTTTCAAGTGCATGGCTCCGCGGTTGCCGTCGCAGCGAGGGTTAGCTCTATGGTAGCCTCTGCAGCTACGGGCGTACACCGGAACAATAAAACCAGAGCGGGCTCAGCATGGGAAAAGAAGGGCAATACTGCCGCAATTGCCGGGCGCGAATCATCGGCGAGTACTGTTCCGAGTGCGGCCAGCGCGAGGGCCGGGCGGACAAGCGCTTTCTGGACCTGGCGGGGGACTTGCTGGGCGATGTGCTGGATATGGATTCGCGCTTCTGGCGCACCCTGGGTTACCTCGTGTTCCGCCCCGGCTTTCTCAGCGCCGAGTTCATGGCCGGTCGCCGGGCACGCTACCTGCCGCCCCTCAGGCTGTACCTGGTGATCAGCTTTATTGTCTTCCTGGTGGTGTCCCTCAACTCCGCGCAGTTGCAGGGCGGCGAGAGCCAGGCGGGCGATGGCATGATTGTGATCGGCGTGGATGACGATGTAGCCCGCATTCCGGACGAGGTCGACGATCCCAGTGACTTCACCCTGGATCTCGGCATCGCCGACGAGGGCAGCCCCCGCTGGCTGCAGGACGCAGAGCAGCGCATTGAGGGCAATGCCGGCAAGTTGCGCGATGACCCGAACCGCTTTATGGAGGTCATGCTCGACTACCTGCCGCAGATGATGTTCCTGCTGCTGCCGGTATTCGCGCTGCTGGTCCAGCTGCTTTACCTGGGCTCAGCGTTCCACTACCTGCAGCACCTGGTGTTTGCCCTGCACTATCACTCCTTCGTTTACCTGCTGTACCTGCTGGCATCGCTGGTCGACCTGCTAACGCTGCCGCTGGATGGCTGGCTGCTGCTGGGCCTGCTGATCTACCTGCCCCTGGCCCTGCGCCGGACCTATGATTCAGGGTGGCCGGGAGCCCTGTTCAAGTCACTGCTGGTCTATGTCAGCTATGCCGTGATCCTGGTGGTCGGCTTCGCCGCGGTTGCGGTACTGGCCCTGTTCCTGATCTGAATTGAGAATTGGCAAGTGATGATGCATGCTCAGGGCCGAACGAGCAGGGGGAGAGGGCAATTTGATCAGTAGCGTGGCCGGATACCTGGCGTCACTGGCCCTGCTCGCCGGGGTGCTGGTGTGGCTGGCGCGGCAGTACCCGCGCTGGCGGCTGTTTCGCTGGTTGCCGCCGATTGTGCTGACCTACCTCGGCGCCATGCTGCTGGCGGGCGCCGGGGCCTGGGCCATTAACGATGCCCAGACCCGGGCCTACGCCGAGATCAAGCGCCTGCTGGTGCCGGCAATGATCCTGCTGTTGTTGTTACGCTGTCGCCTGGACGCGCTGCTGCGTCTCGGGCCGCGGCTGCTGGCCGCGTTCACCCTCGCCGCCGCGGGCATCATGCTGGGCTGCGTGGTGGCGTTTGTGCTGTTCCGCTCCGTCCTCGGTGAGGGCGCCTGGGGCGTCTTTGCCGCCCTCGCCGGCAGCTGGCTGGGCGGTACCGCCAACATGGTGGCGGTGCAGGCGGCGCTGGAGGTGCCGGAGGCAGACCTGGGCTATGCCCTGCTGGTGGATTCCATCGATTATTCCCTGTGGCTGATGCTGTTGCTGGCGCTGGTGCCGTTCGCCGCGCGCTTCAACCGCTGGTCCGGGGCGCGCGGGGTGCTGCCGGTGGCCGCGGCGGAGGATACCGCCCGGCACGATGCCCCCGGTGAGTACCAGCTGTTGCTGTTGACCGGTGTCGGCCTGCTCGGGGCGGTGGCGGCGGACCAGGTCGGCCAGTGGCTGGGCGGTGACGGCTTTTTCACCGTCAGCGTGGTGCGGATTCTGGCGGTGACCCTTATCGGCCTGGCCCTGGCCTACACGCCGCTGGCCCGGCTCAGCGGCAGCGATGCGCTGGCCAGCGCCCTGCTATACCTGATGGTTGCCGCCATCGCCTCGCGCACCAGCTTCGCCGACCTGGCCAGCGCGCCACTGTACCTGCTGGCGGGCCTGGTCATCCTGCTGGTGCACGCCGCGATCATGTTGCTGGCGGCGCGGCTGTTGCGGCTGGACCTGTTTACCTGCGGGGTGGCGTCGCTGGCCAATATTGGCGGGGTGGCATCGGCGCCGATTCTCGCCGCCGCCTACTCCCGGCAGCTGGTGCCGGTGGGGGTGTTGATGGCCCTGCTCGGCTACGTGGTGGGGACCGCAGGGGGGCTGCTGGTGGGCCGGGTGTTGATGTGGCTGGGAGGCGCGAACCCGTGAGAATGTTACTGGCAGTGGTGTTCAGTGTTGGCCTGGGCGTGGCACAGGCCAAGGATCACTATCCCTTTGTCACCGATGTGCCCGGCGTGCAGGAGGCCATGCTGTCGCCCGACTACTGGGTCGCGCGGCTTGCGGACAGCGACACCCGGATGAGCCCGGCGCAGGTGCGCCAGTTCAACCAGCGGGCCTTCGCCGTCGACGCCAATATGCATGACCTGGACCAGCTCCCCGCCGCGCTGTCCCGCAAGCAGCTTGAGTCCTTTATTGCCCGGGTCAGTCGACCCGCCTCGTCACCGCGCTACCACGCCGCAAGCGGGCAGCCGGTCAGTGCCGCCGATTACCGCCGCTGGTTGGCATTGGCCAGCCTGGATACCCTGGGAGAGCAGAACCCGGTGCGCTGGGGGCTGGCGGTAAAGCGGGCCTCGATGCGCAGTTTTCCCACCGCCGAGCGGGTATTGAAGACGCCGGACGATGTACACCTGGACCGCTTCCAGGAGACCGCGGTGTTTCCCGGCGAGCGGCTGGCCGTCCTCCACAGCAGTGCCGACGGCCAATGGTTCTTCGCCCTCAACTATCACTACGCTGCCTGGCTACCGCGCGACGCCGTGGCCCTGGGGTCGCGGACCGACATCGCGGCATGGCAGGCCGCCGGGCCGCGGCTGGTGGTCACCGGCGACCGGGTGCACACCAATTTCAACCCGCTGGATGCGCGCAGTTCCGAGCTGCCGCTGGAAATGGGCGTGTCCCTGCCGCTGGTCGACCCGGAGGCCACCGGCTTTGCGGTCAATGGCCAGAACCCCTATGCCAGTTACATTGTCAGCCTGCCGCTGCGCACGGCCGCCGGTGAACTGGAGTTCGGTCATGCGCTGGTGGCCCGGTCGCGCGATGTCAGCGTTGGCCATCTTCCCTACCGTGCCGACCTGGTTGTGCAGCAGGCCTTCAAGTTCCTCGGCGAGCGTTACGGCTGGGGCCACGACTACAATGCCCGCGACTGCACCGGCTTTATCGGTGAGGTCTACAAGTCCTTCGGCCTGCTGATGCCGCGTAACACCGGCCAGCAGGCGGCCGGTGAGTACGCTCCCACCCTGCGCTTTGATGCCCCGGACGTGGCAGGGGTGCGCAGCGCCCTGCACACGCTGCAGGCCGGTGACCTTATCTACCTGCCGGGTCATGTGGTGATGTATCTCGGCACCGTTGCCGGTGAGCCCTACGTGATCCACGACCGCACCGCCCTGGCCTACCTCACCGCAGCCGGCGAGACCTACCAGGGCATTCTGGCGGGGGTGTCGGTCACGCCGCTGAGCCCGCTGCTGACGGAGGCGGGGCAGGGCTTTGTCGCCAGTATTTACGCGATCAAGCGGATCGCCCTGGAGGCCGACTGGTGAGGGTGACCGGCTATCGCCTGGCCATGCTGCGGGTGCCCCTGCGCGAGGTATTCACCACTGCCCTGCGGCGGGTCGACCAGGTGGAAGACCTGGTGCTGGTGCTGGAAACCGACTGTGGCAGGACCGGCTATGGCAGCGCCCCGGCAACCCGGGCCATTACCGGCGAGGACCATGCCTCCATTATCGCCGCGCTGGAACATGACCTGCTGCCGCCGGTAGTGGGTGCCGGGGTCGACGCCCTGCCAGCGCTGCTGGCCTCATTGCCCGGCGGCAACAGTAACGCCCGGGCCGCGCTGGAGGTGGCCCTGTTCGACCTGGCCGCCCAGGACCGGGGGCTGCCCCTGTGCCAGCTGCTGGGCGGGGCGCCCGGGACCCTGCACACCAGCCTGACCATCAGCGTGAATGCCCCCGCCGCCATGGCGGCGAGCGCCAGGGCCGCCCTGGAGCGCGGGTTTACCTGCCTGAAACTCAAGCTCGGCGGCGAGCCCGCCGAGGATTTGCAGCGGGTGCGGCATGTGGCCGTCGCGGTGGCGGGTGCTGCCAGCCTGTACCTGGATGCCAACCAGGCCTGCAATCTGGAACAGGCCTGCTGGTTGCTGGCGCAGCTCGCCGGCGAGGGCATTGCGGTGGAACTGCTGGAGCAGCCCCTGCCCGCCGGCGACCTGGACGGCATGGCCCGGCTGCGCCAGCGGGTGAAAACCCCGGTGATGGCGGATGAAAGTGTTTTCGACCCGGAGGACGCCGCGCGGGTGATCGCCGCCGGGGCGGCCGATATCCTCAATATCAAGCTGGTCAAGAGCGGCGGTGTCAGCGGCGCCCTGGCGATTGCCGACCAGGCGGCAGCGGCGGGGCTCAGCTGCATGATGGGCTGCATGCTGGAGAGCGCCATCGGGGTGGCGGCGGCGGCCCATGTGGCGGCGGCCCGGCCGGAGGTCATCACCCGGGTGGATCTCGATGCGCCATTGCTGGCCCGCGGCGACCCGGTGCGCGGCGGTACCCGCTTCAGCGCTGCCGCAATAAGCCTCAACCGGACGCCGGGCCTGGGCATTGCCGCCATCGACGGGCTGGATTACCTGTGAGCCGTCGGTGGCTGTTACAGTGGGCGTTTTCCAGGAGAGTAGAACATGGATCGGCGTAGCCTGATCAGGAGCCTGGCGGCATTGCCGCTGGCGGGCGTGGCCGCAGCAGCGGCCGCCGGCAGTGACCCGGCCCGGCCCACAATCCGGCCCCGGCGCCTGCGCCAGGGCATGACCGTGGGGCTGGTGAGCCCGGCCAGCAACGCACCCGAGGACGAGGACATCGCCTTCGCCATGGACGTGGTGCGCTCGCTGGGCTTCAAGGTCAAGCCGGCACAGCATCTCTACCAGCGCACCCAGTACCTGGCCGGTACCGACCAGCAGCGCGCCGCTGACCTCAACGCCATGTTTGCCGACCGCGAGGTCGATGCCATTTTCTGCCTGCGGGGCGGCTATGGCTCCTCCCGCCTGTTGCCCCTGCTGGACTACGGGCTGATCGCCGCCAATCCCAAGGTGTTGATGGGCTACAGCGATATTACCGCCCTGCACTGCGCCATCTTCGGGCGCACCGGGCTGGTGACCTTTCACGGCCCCATCGCCGGCGCCAATTTTACCGAATACAGCTACACCCAGTTCCGCGAGACCCTCATCGAGGGCAGGGGGCGGCAGCCGCTGGCGGCGCCACCGCCCTTCGAGGACCCGGGCCCGGGACGGGTGGAGCGGGAGAACCGGCTGACCGTGCTGCATCCGGGCACCGCCGAGGGGCCGCTGCTGGGCGGCAACCTGACCCTGGTCAGCCACCTGATGGGCACCCCCTGGGAGCCGGATTTCAGCGGCCGGCTGCTGTTCCTCGAGGATGTGCACGAGGCACCCTACCGGGTTGACCGCATGCTGACCCAGCTGCGCCTGGCCGGGGCCCTGGAGCGGGTGGCGGGCATTGCCTTTGGCAAGTTCACCGAGGCCGATACCAGCAACAACAGCTTCTCCATGGAGCAGGTGCTGCGGGAGCGCACTGCCGGCCTCGGTGTGCCGGTACTCCGCGGGCTGATGATAGGCCACGTGGAGGACCAGGCGGTGATCCCGGTAGGCGCCCGCGCCCGCCTCGATACCGCCACCGCCACCCTGACCCTGCTGGAACCGGCCGTTGCATGACTGACCCCAACTGGACGGTGCTGCTGCCGCCGTTGCTCGCCATCGGCCTGGCGCTGGTCACCCGCCAGGTATACCTGGCGCTGTTCACCGGCATCTGGCTGGGCTGCTTCCTGCTGCAGGGCGAGGGCCTGCTGGCGGCGCTGGCCGGCGCCATCGACGCCGCCATCGCGGTGCTCGCCAGCGCCGGAGACGCGCGGGTGATCGTGTTTACCCTGGTGATCGGCGCTTTTATTCTTACCCTGGAGCGCTCCGGCGGCGTCACCGGTTTTATCCGCTTTCTCGAACAGCGCAAGTGGGTGGACGGCGGCCGCCGCGCCCAGTGGCTGGCCTGGCTGGTCGGCATTGTCATTTTTATCGAGTCGAACATCACCGTGCTGGTGGCCGGCACCGTGGCGCGCCCCCTGTTCGACCGCTTCCGGGTATCGCGGGAGAAGCTCGCCTACCTCATCGACTCCACCTCGGCGCCCATCTGCATGCTGATTCCCCTCAATGCCTGGGGCGCTTTCAACCTGGGGCTGCTGGATGGCCTCGGGGTGGAGGAGCCCCTGCGGGTACTGCTGGCGTCCATCCCCCTGAACCTCTATGCCATCACCGCCGTGCTGCTGGCGGCCTATACCGTGGCCCGCGACTTCAACCCGGGGCCCATGGCGGCGGCGGAGCAGCGCGCCGCCGCCGGCGAATCCCCGGCGGTGCAGCAGGATGCGCAGATCCTGCGGGAGTCGGCGCCGCCCAATGCCTGGAACATGCTGTTACCGGTTGCCAGCCTGGTGATAGCGATGCCGGTTTTCCTGCTGATCACCGGCAACGGCGACCTGTTTGCCGGCTCCGGTTCCACCAGCGTGCTGTGGGCCAGCCTGCTGGCCCTGGCGGTGGTCTCGCTGCTGGTGCTGTGCCAGCGCAGCATGAACCTGGAGCGGCTTACCAGTACCTGGATGGAAGGGGCCGGCGGTATGCTGCCCATCGCCACCGTGTTGCTGCTGGCCCTGGCCCTGGGGGGCGTCTCCCGGGCCCTGGGCACCGGTGAGTACGTCGCCGGCCTGGTCGGCGACACCCTGCCCGCCTGGCTGCTGCCGGCCTGCCTGTTCCTGGCGTCCGGGTTTATCGCCTTCGCCGTGGGTTCCAGCTGGGGCACGTTTTCGATCATGCTGCCCATCGCGGTGCCGGTGGCGGCGGCGCTGGGGGTGGACCCGGTGCTGCTGGTGGCGGCGGTATTGTCCGGGGGCATATTCGGCGATCACAGTTCGCCCATTTCCGACACCACCATCGTGTCCTCACTGGCATCCGGCACCGAGCACATAGAGCACGTGCGCACCCAGCTGCCCTACGCCCTGCTGGCCGGCGGCATCAGTATCCTCGGGTTTATTGCCCTGGGTTTACTGCTGCTCTGAGCCGGGCTGATGTGGTTTGCCGCAACCCTGTGCCCTGGCAGGTAAGTGAATGCTTGCCCATGGCCCCAGGGTAGCAGGCGGTCCAGGGCTCGCGGCAAGAAATTTACAATATATTGTGTCTTTTCGTTGCCTGGGCGCCGATATATGGGTATAAATACAGGCTCCTATAACAAGCTTCGCGACCGTGTCTCGGCCGCATTTTCTGACTGACAAGGGGCAGACATTGGAATCAGCAGCCAGGCAGGGCGCCGCGGTCCGCGGCAATAGCAGCACGATCGAGTTCCAGGGCGCATCGCTGGATATCTGGGACAAAAAATACCGACTCAAGGACAGCCAGGGGAATCCCGTCGACCGGGATATCGACGGCACCTATGCCCGGGTGGCGAAGGCGCTGGCCGAGGTGGAGGACGAATCCGTGCGCCAGGAGTGGGAGCAGCGTTTTGTCTGGGCCCTGAAGCGGGGTGCGATCCCCGCCGGCCGCATCGTCTCCAATGCCGGCGCCCAGGAGTACAAGCCCTCCACCTCCACCATCAACTGCACCGTGTCCGGCATCATTGGCGATTCCATGGAAGGCATCCTGCAGAAAAACCTGGAGGCGGGCCTGACCCTGAAGGCCGGTTGCGGTATCGGTTACGAGTTTTCCACCCTGCGCCCCCGGGGAGCCTTTGTCTCCGGGGCCGGTGCCTATACCTCGGGGCCGATGTCGTTCATGGATATCTTCGACAAGATGTGCTTCACCGTGTCGTCTGCCGGTGGCCGTCGCGGCGCCCAGATGGCGACCTTCGATGTCAACCACCCGGACGTGTTCGACTTTGTGAAGGCCAAGCGCGAGGATGGCCGCCTGCGTCAGTTCAACCTGTCGCTGCTGATCACCGAGGGCTTCATCAAGGCGGTGAAGGAAGACGCCGAGTGGCCGCTGTCCTTCCCGGTCACCCCGAAAGAATTTGCCCACCTGGAACAGGATCCGGCGGAAGAAATCATCTGGCGGCCGTTCCCGGTGACCGAGGGCTACGTCAGCGACGATCAGGGGCAGGTCGCCTGCCGGGTTTACCAGCGCATCCGCGCGCTGAAGCTGTGGAACGCCATCATGAGTTCCACCTACGATTACGCCGAGCCCGGCTTTATCCTCATCGATGAGGTCAACGAGAAGAACAACAACTGGTTCTGCGAGAACGTGCGCGCCACCAACCCCTGCGGCGAGCAGCCCCTGCCGCCCTACGGCTCCTGCCTGCTGGGCAGCGTCAACCTGACCCGGTTTGTGCGCGAGCCATTCACCGCCAACGCCCACTTCGACTGGGAGGAGTACCGGGAAGTGGTGGCGGTGTTCACCCGCATGCTGGATAACGTGGTTGAGATCAACGGCCTGCCGCTGGCCGAGCAGCGCCGGGAAATTACCAGCAAGCGCCGCCACGGCATGGGCTTCCTCGGCCTGGGTTCCACCCTGGCCATGTTGCGCATGAAGTACGGCGAGGAAGACTCCCTGGAGTTCACCGAGGAAGTGAGCAAGCAGATGGCCGTCTCCGGCTGGAAAGTCGGCCTGGACCTGGCGCGGGAAAAAGGCGCGGCGCCGATCATGGCGCAGGAATTCGAGGTCACCGGCGACATGCTGCGCCGCCGCCCGGAAATGGCCGCCGACGGCATCAAGTTGGGTGACAGGCTGCCGGGCAGGGTGTTGCACGGCAAGTACAGCCGCTACATGCAGGCGCTGGCCCAGGAAGAGCCGGAACTGGTCAACTCCATCATCAAGGAGGGCGCGCGTTTTACCCACCACTCGTCCATCGCCCCCACCGGCACCATCTCCCTGTCGCTGGCCAACAACGCCAGCAACGGCATCGAGCCCAGCTTCGCCCATCACTACAGCCGCAACGTGATCCGCGAGGGCAAGAAGAGCAAGGAGAAGGTGGATGTGTTCTCCTACGAGCTGCTGTCCTACCGCGAACTGGTCAACCCGCAGGCCATGCCGTTTACCGACGATGACAGCAGGAAGCTGCCCGACTATTTCATCGCCGCCGACAATGTGACCCCGAAACAGCACGTGGACGTGCAGGCCGCCGCCCAGAAATGGGTGGACTCGTCCATTTCCAAGACCATCAACGTGCCCACGGACTTTGATTACCGGGACTTCAAGGACACCTACCTCTACGCCGCTGGCCAGGGCCTGAAGGGCTGTACCACCTTCCGCTTCAATCCGGAGGCCTTCCAGGGCGTACTGGTGAAAGAGCAGGACCTGGAAAACACCAGCTACCGCTTCACCCTGGAGGATGGCTCCACCGTGGAGTTCAAGGGCAACGAGGAAATTGAATACGACGGCGAGACCCACACCGCCGCCAATTTGTTTGACGCATTGAAGGAGGGGTATTACGGGAAGTTCTGATTCTGGCATCCGGTCCCGGTCACTGTCTCCGGCCTGCGATCAACCGTCATCGCGGCCTGCGACCAACTGTCATCGCGGCCTGCGACCAACTGTCATCCCGGCCTGCGACCAACTGTCATCCCGGCGAAAGCCGGGATCCATGTGGTTTGGTTAACGGCGTCGGAGATGTGGATTCCGGCGTGCGCCGGAATGACAATGACCGGTGCGCCGAAATGACAATGACCGCTGCGCCAGAATGACAAAGCTCCGTAGCTAGCCCGCACAAAGGTAAAACCATGACTAAGAAAATCGACCAGAAAATCGTTGGCTTCCAGGTAAAAACCGAGGAAGAAAAGCAGCAGGAAATCGAGAGCAATATCGTGCAGATGCACGAGAAGGTCTCGCGTCCGGAGCAGCTGGAGGGGGCGACTTACAAGATCAAGACGCCGCTCTCAGATCATGCCCTGTACCTGACCATCAACGACATCATTCTCAACCCGGGTACCGACCACGAGCTGCGCCGGCCCTTCGAGATTTTCATCAACTCCAAGAACATGGACCACTTCCAGTGGATCGTGGCCCTGACCCGGGTTATCTCCGCGGTGTTCCGCAAGGGCGGTGACTGCACCTTCCTGGTTGAGGAGCTCAAGGCGGTATTCGATCCCCAGGGCGGCTACTTCAAGTCCGGTGGGCGCTTTATGCCCTCACTGGTTGCGGAAATCGGCTGGGCCATCGAGGACCACCTGCAGAATATCGGCCTGCTGGAAGCGCCGGGCCTGACCGAGCACCAGAAGAAAATTCTCGATGAGAAAAAAGCAGAGTATGCCGCCAAGACCGGCGACGACGGCGCCGGCGGTGAATTCCCCGCCAGTGCCGAGCTGTGCAGGAAGTGTTCGGTCAAGGCCTCCATTCTCATGGACGGCTGCATGACCTGCCTCAACTGCGGCGACTCCAAGTGCGGCTAAACCGCGATTGACCGCGCCGGGGTGAGCCCCCGGTGCGTTCCTAAAGCTGCGACTCCGGCACGATATAGCGCAACAGGCCGGTGCTGAAGCGCTTCCACCAGCTGGTGTCCGGCTCCCTGTCCAGGTGAATCTCCCGGCCGTCCCTCATGGTTACCCATTCCAGCTTGTCGTCCCCGTCGAGGTGCACCCGGTAGGCGATGTCGTAGGCGGCCTGGTCAAAAAATTCCGACAGGGCGAGAGCCTCCTCGGGGCTGGCGTAATAGGCGCCCAGTTCCGAGTTCAGGGCCACCGAGCGGCCGTCGAGGTTGAAGGAGCCGATAAACAGGTAGGTTTCGTCAAAGCCGAAAAACTTGGCATGGAGGCTGGCCCTGGAGGCGCCAATGCGGTTTTTGTCACGCTGGTCCTCCCGCTGTTTGCGCACCGTCTTGTTGGCATCGGCCTTGTATTCGTAGAGTTCCACCCCGCCCCTGACCAGCGGCTTGCGGTAACGCATATAGCCCGCGTGTACCAGCGACACATCGTTGGCCTGCAGTGAATTGGTCAGGATGCGCACCCGCACCCCGCGATCCACCAGGCTCACCAGGTAATCGGTGAATTCCTCACCGGGGACAAAATACGGCGATACGATAATCAGATCGCGCTGGGTCCTGTCCATGCCCATCTTGATCTTGGGCGCCAGGTGGGTATCTGCCGCTACTTTTCTGGCGGTTACCTTGCTCGGCTGGTCGTAGGCCAGCAGCCACTCGGACCAGACCCAGTCGATCTCGTCGATTGTGGCCAGGGTGGCCTCATCGAACTGGCGTATCACCTCGGCGTAATCCGATACCCTGACCTCCTCGAGAAACTGGTCTGAATTGGCGCGGAAGGCGGCAAAGTCGGCCGCGGTGACCGGTTCTTCCCAGTCGAAGGCGGTGATCGGGTATGCCCACGCCGAATTCCAGTAAAGATCAAACTGGGCCGAGACCTCGTCGGCAATGGGGCCGATTGCCAGGGCGTCCATGTCGCCAAAACCCACATCGGTGGCGGCGGCGAAATACTCGTCGCCGATATTCCTGCCGCCAAAGATAGTCACGATATTGTCAGCGGTCAGGGTCTTGTTGTGCATGCGGCGATTGATGCGGCGGGTATCCCCGGCGAAGTCCCTGACCCGGTTGTCGCGATTAGCGAAGGGGTTGTACACGCGGATCTCGACCTTTGGGTGAGCGTCGATGGTGCGCAGGATCTCGTCCTTGCCGGCGGTGTCCAGGTCATCCAGCAGGATGCGCACCCTGACCCCGCGGTCCGCCGCCGCCAGCAACTGGTTGAACAGGGTGCGGCCGGTGAGGTCGTCGTGCCATATGTAATACTGGATATCCAGTGATTGCTCGGCGCTCTGGATCAGCCGCAGGCGGGCGATAAAAGCCGCTTCGCCGGTCCCCAGTGTGCGAAATCCCGATTTGCCCGGGTTGCGCTCCAGCAGTGGCTGCACTGTCTGGCTCAGCTCGCTCTGGCTGGTGTCTTCCAGGACGTGGCTGACGGGCTTGTCGAAATCCGTGGGCAGGGAACTGCAGGCCCCGAGCAGCGCCAGCAGCGCGACGAGTGCCAGGGTCTGGATGGGGCGTACGCTGTTGTGCGCTATATTACTCACAATCGGGGTTCCTGTTGCTGTAGGCGGCAGTGGCACTGGCGCCGGCGGGCTGGGACGGGTGCCGGAGTCAGGGTGGCAATGTGCCAATATTTGCCGCGGGTGTACAGTCTACCCCTCAGCGGGTCGCGTTCGCAGCCAAATTAAGCCTGCGTTCAGCGCCCTGATTGTGGCAAGATTTGAACAGTTCGGGCCCGTTGTTGCACGGCCCTCTGGTAACAACAGGTTGGATTTCCTATGTCGCGCGCTTTGCTTCCAATGGGCCTGGTTTTGATCGTCACCACTACCGCGCTGGCCGCGGGCTGCAGTCGCGAAGAGCCGGAACCGCCACCACCCGTCTCCCGGCCGGTGAAGCTTTACACGGTCGGCGGTGGCAGTAACGCCGCTATCCGCACCTTCCCCGGGCGGGTAGACGCCACCCAGCGCGCCGAGCTTGCCTTCCGGGTCTCTGGCCAGCTGCAGGAACTGCTGGTGAAGGAAGGCGACCTGGTGGAAAAGCGCCAGGTGCTGGCCAGGCTGGACCCGACCGACTATGAAATCGTGCTGGAGGACCGCCAGGCCAATTACGACAACGCCAAACGCAACTTTGAACGCGGCAAGGAACTGATTGTCGACGGCAATATTTCCCGGCTCGACTACGATCGTATGGAGGCCAACTACCGCACCGCCTCGGCGGCGCTGACCGCGGCCCAGCAGGACCTGGAGTACACCGTACTGACCGCGCCCTTTCGCGGCCGGATTGCCCGCCGCGCGGTGGAAAACTTCGAGGAGGTGATGGCGCGGCAGACGGTGATCTGGTTGCAGAATATTACCGAGCTGGACGTCATTATCGACCTGCCTGAATCGGTGGTGCGCAGCGTGCGCGGACAGGCCCGCCAGGAAGGCAACCTGCGCAGTGGCGAAACCGCCGGCACGGTGGTCGCCTACGCCAGCTTCGAGGGCCGCAGTGAGCGCCGGTTTGCGCTCAAGCCCAAGGAACTGGCCACCAAGGCCGACGAGCAGACCCAGACTTTCCGCACCACCTTTACCATGGAGGCGCCCACCGATTTCAACGTGCTGCCGGGCATGACCGCCAATGTCACCATCGACCTGACCCGGGTGGTCGACAAGGAATCGGTGAAGTGGGTTCCGGTGCGGGCGGTGCAGGCCGACAGCGGGCTGCAGCCCAGGGTCTGGGTGCTCGACCCCGAAAGCATGACGGTCTCCTCGCAGCCGGTGGGGATCGGCCGCATGTCCGGGCGCTCGATCCAGGTCCTCAGCGGGCTCGACGGCGGTGAAGAGATCGTGTCGGTGGGCGCGCCCTACCTGGCCGAGGGCATGCGGGTTACCCGCATGCCGCTGACTGAGCAGGCCGTCCCCCGCGATGGCGAGCCGCTGTAAGCATCGACTGACACAGGGACAGCGCCAATGAATATCGGTGAATACTCAGTTCGCAACCCGGTCGTTTCCTGGCTGCTGGTGGTGATCATGGTCGGCGGCGGTCTGCTGGCCTACGACTCCATCGGCAAGCTCGAGGACCCGCCCTTCACCATCAAGATGGCGAAAATCATCACCCCCTATCCGGGCGCCACCGCCCAGGAAGTGCAGGACGAGTTGACCTACCACCTGGAGGACGCGATCCAGCTGATGCCGCAAATCAAGCGCATCAAGATGTCGGTGTCCCGCCCGGGGCTGTCCGACATCCTCATCGAATTCAAGGACGAGTACCAGGCCGAGGACCTGCCGGATATTTTCGACGAGCTGCGGCGCAAGATTGCCGACGTCAAATCCAGCCTGCCGCCCGGCGCGAAGGACCCCATCGTGCTGGATGACTTCGGCGATGTGTACGGTATTTACCTGGTGTTGTACGGCGACGGCTATACCTGGCGCGACCTCTATGACACCGCCGACGCCATCAAGAAGCAGCTGGTGCTGGTGGACGGGGTGCGCAAGGTGGTCATCGATGGTGAGCAGCGGGAGGTGGTTTACCTGGATATCTCCCGCAGCCAGCTGGCCGAGCTGGGTATTTCCCTGCAGCAGATCGCCGATGTGCTGGGCTCGCAGAATGTGGTGGTCGATGCCGGCAGCGTGCGGGTGGGCGACGACTACCTGCGCTTCAGTCCCACGGGCGACTTCCAGTCGGTTCAGGCCATGGGCGACCTGCTGATCAGTTCCAGCCAGCGCCGGCTGATTCGCCTGTCGGATATCGCCACCATAACCCGCGCCTACGAAACCGTGCCGCAGAAGATCTACTACGTCAACGGCAAGCCCGGGCTCAGCATTGGTGTCTCCATGGCCGCCGGGCAGAATGTGGTGGCGGTCGGCCAGCGGGTTGACCGGCGCCTCAACGGCCTGCTCAGCAGCATTCCCATCGGCATGGAGCTGTCCCCGGTCTACGACCAGCCCAGTGAAGTGCAGGCATCGGTGGGCGGCTTCCTGGTCAGTGTCGCCCAGGCGGTGGCCATCGTCATCATCGTACTGCTGGTTTTCATGGGCCTGCGCACCGGCCTGGTGATTGGCGCGGTGCTGCTGATCACCGTGGCCGGCACCCTGCTTATCATGAAGCTGTACGGCATCGAGCTGCAGCGGATTTCCCTCGGCGCGCTGGTGATTGCCCTCGGTATGCTGGTGGACAATGCCATTGTGGTGGCCGAGGGCATGCTGGTGCGCATGAACCAGGGCATGGACGCCTTCCAGGCCGCTCGCGAGGCGGTGGGCAAGACCATCTGGGCCCTGCTTGGGGGGACGGCAATCGGCATCCTGGCCTTCTCCGCGATTGGCCTGTCGCCGGATAACACCGGCGAGTTCGCCAGCTCGCTGTTTTACGTGATCCTGATTTCCCTGGCCCTCAGCTGGATCACCGCCATCAGCACCACCCCGCTGTTGTGCGCACTGCTGCTGCGGCCGGACCCCCAGGCGGCGGACAGTGACCCCTACGGCGGCAGGCTGTTCCAGGTGTACCGGGGCCTGGTGGCGCGCGCCGTGGACCACCGCTGGCTCACGGTGGCGGGTGTCGTCGGCCTGTTCGTTATTGCGGTGATCGGCTTCGGCAGGGTCAACAGCGGCTTTTTCCCCGACTCCAACACGCCGCTGTTTTTTGTCGATGTGTGGGAACCGGAGGGCGTGGATATCCGCACTACCCGCGACCATACCCTCCAGGTCAGCGAATTTATCCGCCAGCAGCCCGGCGTGGTTAGCACCACCTCGGCCATCGGCGGGCCCCACCAGCGCTTCACCCTGGTGTATGACTCCAGGGAGCCGGCACCGGTGTACGCGCAGATCATCGTCCGTACCGAGAGCCGTGAGCAGATCCCGGCCATCTGGGAAGCCACCGCCGAATTCATGCGTGACCAGCTGCCCTCCACCGACCCCATCATCAAGGCCATGCGCATCGGCCCCGGCCGGGACGCAAAGATAGAAGCGCGGTTTTCCGGGCCCGATGCCACGGTGCTCAGGGAACTGTCGCAGCAGGCCCAGCGCATCATGCGCGAGGACGGCTACGCCGTTGATGTGCGCGATGACTGGCGGGCCCCGGTCAAGGTCTCGGTGCCGGTATTCAACGAGCAGGTGGGGCGCCAGCTGGGCGTTGACCGCGAGCGCCTGGGGGCCGCCCTGCAATACGCGTTTGAGGGCACCCCGGTTGGCGTATACCGGGATGGTATCCGCCTGCTGCCCATAGAACTGCGGGCGCCGGAAGAGGAGCGCGGCGATATCAACAATGTGCGCGATATCCAGGTATGGAGCCCGGTACTGGGACGCTCGGTGCCGGTGTCGCAGGTGGTGTCGGATTACCAGACGCGGATGGAAAACGCGGTGATCCGCGGGCGCAACCGCATGCAGACCATCATCGCTTCCTGCAACCCGGCCGACGGGCTGGCGACCGAGCTGTTTGAGCGCCTGCGGCCGCAGATCGAGGCCATCGAACTACCGGTGGGCTATACCCTGGAGTGGGGCGGCGAGTACGAGGACTCGGCGAACGCCCAGGCCGGGCTGGCTGCCTCCCTGCCGGTTGGCTTCCTGCTGATGATCCTGACCAGCATCCTGCTGTTCGGCAAGCTGCGGCAACCGGCAATCATCTGGCTGACGGTACCGCTGGCCATTGTCGGCATTACCGCCGGCCTGCTGACTACGGGCGGTGCCTTTGATTTCATGTCGCTGCTGGGGGCGCTGTCCCTGGTGGGGCTGCTGATCAAGAACGCGATCGTCCTGATCGAGGAGATCGACCAGCAGATAGGGGAGGGCAAGGAGTCCTACACGGCTATCCTTGATTCTTCAGTCAGTCGCATGCGCCCGGTGCTGCTGGCGGCGGCCACCACCATCCTCGGCCTGATCCCGCTGCTGTCCGACGTGTTCTTCGTCAATATGTCGGTGACCATCATGGCCGGCCTCGGTTTTGCCTCTCTGCTCACCCTCTTTATCGTGCCGACCCTGTACGCTATTTTCTTCGACATCAAAAAGCCGGAGGACGCGTCCGCGGCATGAGGATTACCCGATGAGAGTGCTGGTCCTGGACAAGGACTTTGACCAGTATCGGCAACTGCTGGCCGCGGCCGGAGTGGCCGCCGATGCCGGTGCCGACCCCGGCGCCCACGCCGGCGATTACGACGTGCTGCTGGCGCAACCGGACCTGGCGGCGCGCTATCTGGAACAGGGCGGCGAGGTAGCCTGGATCCAGTCCACCTGGGCCGGCATCGACCGGCTGCTGCCCGCGGCCCTGGGTCGGGACCTGGTGGTGACCGCGGTGAAAGGGATTTTCGGCCCGCAAATGGCGGAGTACGTGTTCGCGTTCCTGTTAGGGCAATCGCGGTCGCTGGCGTTTTACCGGGCGGAACAGGACGCACTGCGCTGGACCCCGCAAGTGCCACGCTCACTTGCCGGGCAATCCATGGTCATCCTCGGCACCGGTACCATTGGCAACCACATTGCCGGGGTGGCGCGCGCCTTCGGCATGCGCAGCTGCGGTATTTCCCGCAGCGCCCGCCCGGCGGCAAATTTCGATCGCGTCTGTGCGCTGGACGAGGCCCCGGACGCTGCCCGCGGCGCCCGGGTGCTGGTCAACACCCTGCCGGCCACGGCGCACACCCGGGGTGCCCTCAACGCGGCGCTGCTGCACGCCCTGGACCCTGCCGCCACGCTGTTCAATGTCGGCCGCGGTGAGGCCGTGGATGAAGCCAGCCTGCGGGGCTGGCTGGAGGCGCGGCCACAGTCAATGGCGGTGCTGGATGTGTTTGCCCGCGAGCCCCTGCCGGCCGACCACTGGTTGTGGCGGCATCCGCAGGTGCGGATCACGCCCCACGTGGCGGCCCTCAGCGTGCCCGCCGACGTGGTGGCAATATTTCTCGATAAC
Source organism: Seongchinamella sediminis (assembly GCF_003457605.1). Lineage (GTDB taxonomy): Bacteria > Pseudomonadota > Gammaproteobacteria > Pseudomonadales > Halieaceae > Halioglobus > Halioglobus sediminis. The sequence goes on along the minus strand of NZ_QRAN01000002.1, from coordinate 21,573 downwards.
CTGCAGCGCCGCCAGCGGGGTCAGCCGCTGCGTTATGTCATCGACCTGGCGCGCGGCTACTGAGGCGCCAGTTGACTATTCGCCGGCGTTGGGGCCGTACAGGCCCACGCCCAGTTCGGCGGCAATATAGCTGATGGCCTTGAGGCCGCGGACACTGTTACCGGCGGGGTTGAGCGGCGGCGAGAAGGTGGCGATGGCGAACTTGCCCGGCACCACGGCGACGATGCCGCCACCGACGCCGGTCTTGGCTGGCAGGCCGGCCCGGTACATCCATTCCCCGGACTCATCGTAGAAACCGGCCGTGGCCATAATCGCCAGCAGTTCCGGCACGTGTGCCTTGTCCAGCACCCGCTTGCCGGTTTTCGGGTTGACCCCCTCGTTGGCCAGGGTGGCGCCCATCATCGCCAGGTCCAGGGTGTTGATGCCGATGGAGCACTGGCGGGTATATACCCGCAGGGCCTGCTCCGGTTCGCTGTAGAGCCGGCCGTAGTTGAACAGCAGGTTGGCGATGGCGCGGTTACCCCAGGCGGTCTCGTACTCGGAGTCGTACACCTCTTCCAGGACCTCGAGGTCGCGGCCGGCGTAGGCCTCGATATTGCCCAGCACCTGCTGCCAGCGCGCCTTCTCGGAATCGGCCTCCACCAGGCTCACTGCGGCGATCGCCCCTGCGTTCACCAGCGGGTTGACCGAGCGCTCCTCGTAGATTTCCAGCGCGATCTTGGAGTTGAAGGGCAGGCCGGTGGGCTCGACGCCAATTTTTTCCCGCAGGGTTTTCGGGCCCTGCTGCTGCATGATCAGCGAGGCGGTAAAGGGCTTGGACACCGACTGGATGGAGAACTCATAGTCGAGTTCACCGGCGGAGTAGACCTCACCGTCGCGGGTGATGATGGCGACCCCGAACATCTCGCTGGGCACGGTGGCGAGAATGGGAATGTAATCCGCATTGGCCCCCTCCCTGACGTCCTTGAACTTGGCATAGGCCTCCTTTACTACCCGTTGGTAATCCTGGGCGGTGATCGTTGCCGCCAGGCTGCTGGCGGAGACGGCCAGCAGGGCCAGCGCCAGGGTGTATTTCAGTGGGCGAAGCAGCATGCGTGTTTCCTTTGTGGTTATGGGTGCCTGCCAGATAGCATAGTGCCGGCCCTGTGGGGCGGCAAGCGGCGGCCGCTAGAATTCCGGCCCCACGGTAATGTAAATCTGGAAGGCGTCGTCGGCCTCATCCAGGGGAAAGCCCAGGTCGATGCGCGCCAGTCCCACTGGCGAGCGCCAGCGCAGGCCGATGCCGACCCCCAGTTTTTCCTCGAAGTCGTCGGCGTCGTTGAAGGCATTGCCGGCGTCTACAAAGGTTGCCACGCTCCAGTCGGGAATGACTTCGTGCTCGTACTCGACACTGGCGACAGCGATATGCTTGCCGCCGGTCAGGGCGTCCTCCGGGAACAGGGTCTCGAAGCCGTAACCGCGGATGCTGCGGGCGCCGCCGGCACGAAATTCGTAGTACTCGGGCATCTGGTTGAAGTTGACCCCCAGCACCTGGCGGCTCTCGGCATCGGTATAGCCCAGGCTGGAGCGCAGCAGCAGGCGGCCGTGCTCCCCCACCGGCCAGATGTTCCAGGAGGAGAAGCGCAGCTGCCAGAAATCGATATTGGCGCCAAGGCTCTGGTCCGTGCCCAGCAATTCCAGACTCAGGTAGTCGCCGCGGCGAATGTACAGCGGGTCGTCACTGCGCCGCAGCTTGAAGCTCAGGCCGGGCACCACCGCCTCGAACTCGGGGGCCAGGGTCTCGTAGGCCAGCGGCCCGATGGTGTCGATGATCACCTCCTGGGCCGACCCCGGCAGGTTGCCGAACAGGACTTCGAAAATATCGTAGGTCTCGCCCACCAGGCTGAGCCCGGCGGTTGTGCGCAGGCTGAAGTCCCCCACCGCCCGCACCGGCAGGTGCCAGAACAGGGAGGCCAGGTTGGTGGCGATGCGGGTGTCGCCGCCCTGGTCCAGTTCCACGTCCTCGAAGTTCAGGTCCTTGCTCTCGTGACGGCCGTTGATTTCCAGCGCGCTGCCGCTGAGCGGGTCCAGGGGGATGGTATAGCTGAGATCCAGCGCCAGCCGCTCCCGTTCCTGGGCGACCGCAAAGCCGGCGTTGAACTGGTGGCCATGCCGCCCCAGGTAGCGCCGGGTCCAGTCCATGCCCAGGCCAAAGCCGGTATCGGTACCCCAGCCGACGCGTCCGCGGTAGCGGTTGGCCGGGAAGGGCTCCAGGGCGATGGTCAGCGGTACCTGCGGACTGGCGCCGGGCAGCGCTTCCCCGGGGGTGACCAGCACCTCGCTGAAGTGGCCGCTGGCGCTGAACAGGCGGCGCTGGCGGGACAGCTCCGAGGGCCTGAAGGTGTCGCCGGGCTGCAGCACCAGGTAGCCTTCCAGGTACTCGCGGGCGAACTGCGCCTGCTGGAAGGCGATAGGGCCGATCACATAGCGGGGGCCGGTTGCCAGGGTGAGTACAACCCTGGCCTGGTAGGCCTCCAGGTCGACCTCGACCCGGTGCTCGCTGAGCCTGGCCTGGCGATAGCCCTGTTCGCGGGCCCTGCTGAGCAGGTCCCGCTTGGCCTGCTCGTAGACGCGATGGTCCAGGGGATCGCCGCTGTTGAGGGCCAGGGCCTCACGCAGCGACTGCAGATCCCCCGGTTCCGCCCCCGGCCCCTCGAAACTCAGCTCCACGGCGCTGATTCGCAGCACCTCGCCGGCATCCACCTGGTAGCGGGCTTGCCAGGGCGCTCCCGCGGCGGCCGGGGCTTCCAGGCTGCCGCTAATGACGGGCCGGTAGTAAGCAAAGGGCTGCAGGGCCCGGCGAATCTGTCGCTCGGCGCGCTGGTGCATGGCCTTGATATCCTCGGCCGTGAGTGCCTCGCCCGCGCCCCGGGTGACCGCGTCCAGCGAGGCGCGCACATTGTCCAGCGGCTCGCCCTCGATACCGCGGATCACCACCGCCAGGGTCTCGCCGGCCAGGGCCGGCCCCTGGCCGCATAACAGCCAGCACAACGCCAGCGCCGTTGACAGCCTGCCCGCTCGCCTAGTGTTCATAGCTGAAGGTCATGTTCAGGTTGCTGTCCGCTTCGCCCGCGTTCAGGCCAACGCCGTAGCGCGGGGTAATGGTGAACAGGGAGTTGAACTCGCTGGTTTTTTCCAGGGTGTTGTAGCCGTAGCCGACATAGATGCGCGGGCTGACGTAGGTGCCGATGCTCAGTACGCTGCTGCGGTCCCGGGTGGAACGGCCGGTAATGAGGTAGGACTGGACCTCGCTGGTTTCCAGCTGGGGCCGCGAGAACAGCTCCATGGTCGGCGTGGTAATCGGCCCGGTGAGCAGAATCCCGGCGGAGGTGACCTGGGGGTCGTTGTCGATCCAGCGGACGGCCCGCAGGTTGATCTCCGGTTCGGTGGCGGGCCGGTTGTTGAACAGCAGCTCCCCGGTCCGGATGTCGAGGTCCTGGCCAAAGGAGCGGAAAGTGCCGTCCTCCACCGACAGCTTGCCGTTGGCGATGGGCACCAGTTCGGTTTGCTCCGGGGTGTTGGTAAACAGCACGTCGCCGCTGAGGCGGCCGATGAAACCCAGCGCATTGACGTTTACCGCATCGCCCAGGCGCAGCCGGAGCTGGTTGTCGATGCGGAAGGGCGCGGTGGCGGCGCTGTCTTCCATGCCCGCCAGCTGTCCGCTGACGATCACCACATCCTGTGACGGCGCGATAGCCTGGCCGCTGGTGTCGGCCTGCTCGCCGTCCGCCATGACCATGGCCGGGCTCAGTTCCAGTTGCGGGGTGATCTCGGCGCGGGGCACGAAGACCTCACCGCGCAGGGTGAGGGTGTCCTGCAGCCAGCTGACCTGCATGTCCGGGGACAGCCAGAGCCGGGCGTCGCCGGTGTTGTAGGCCAGGACGTTGTCGCCCTCCAGCGCCAGCTGCAGGCTGCCCTGGCTCAGGTCCACGCGACCGCCGAGTGTGACCAGGCCCTTGCCCGACCGCAGCGAGCCGTTCAATGCCAGCGTATCCGGGGCGGTCGCCGCGCTGGCCAGCTCGAGGGCGATGTCCCTGAGCTGCAAGCCGGCCAGCGGAATATCGGCCCGGCCATTGTCGAGCTTCACATAGCCCTGCAGGCGCGGGTCCGCCAGGCTGCCCGCCAGCTGCAGGTCCGCCGCTATCGCGCCGCCGCTGGCCGCCAGTTCCGGCACCCAGGCGGCCGCGCCGCTGAGGTCCGGCAGGCTGGCGCGAATATGTCCCGCCAGCGGCTGCTCCTCTGCCAGGGGGATGGCGCTGAGGGCCGGCAGGCGCAGGTCGGCGTCCAGGCGGCCGTTTTCCGGGGCGGCAAACGCCAGCGTGGCGGCCAGGCCCTCTCCGTCAATCCGCAGCTCCATCTCGCCACCGCCGTGGGCCAGCGCCCGCTTGCTCTCGGCGAGGGTAATGAGCCCGGGGCTCAGCGTTAGCTTGCCCTCGGCCCTGAGGCCGCCATCGGTGGCAAGGCGGCCCTGGAGCTTGGCATTGATATCAGCCGTGACCGCCGGCTGGATAAGCCCCAGCGGCAGGGCGCTGAGGCTGACTGCAAGGTCGCTGCCCGCGGCGGGGGACCAGTTGCCGCCCACGCAGGCCCGGCCCGGGCCGTCGATCCGGGCCAGGCAGCTTGTTGCCAGGCGGGCCGCGGTGGCCGACAGCGCCAGCTCGCTGCGCTCCGCCAGCTGCCAGCTGCCATAGTCCGCGCTGTCCGCGCGCAGGGACTGGAGCGCACCCTGCCAGCTGTCCATGGCCTCGCCGAGGCCGCCCTGCAGGGTCGCCCGCAGCTGTCCCGAGGGGGTCGCGAGGGCCAGCGCCAGCCGGTGCTCGCGGTTGCTGCCATCGGCCTCAAGCGACAGCGACTGCAGCAGCGCGCTGCCGGCATCCCGCACCGGGCCCACCGCCAGCCGCAGCCGCAGCCGGTCCCCGGGCTGCAGGCCTGCCTTGATATCCAGGTCCAGGGTTTCGGCGGCCAGGGTATCCAGTTGCAGCTGGCTGCCGCTGAACCGGCCGCTGACCAGCGGCGCCTCGGCGCTGCCGCTCAGCGTGCCCTCGCCGCTGAGCTGTCCGCCGGCGCCCGCCAGCAGTTCTCCCGGCGCCAGGGCCCGCAGTTGCCAGTCGAGATCGAGGCTTTCCGCTGACAGCCGGCCCCGGGCAGTGAGCCCGTTCCTGCCGCTGTCCAGTTGCAGCGTGTGCAGCTGCAGGGCCTCGCCGAGCACACTGCCGGTGCCGCTGAGCGCCAGCGGATAGCCGGCCAGCTCACCGCGAACATGCTCGATCGCGAATTCCGCCTGCAGCGGGCTGCCCTCACTCATTACCCCCTGGGTGCTCAGCAGCGCCGCCAGCCTGCCCGGCAGCTCCGGCGCCATGCCCGCGGGGTTGATGTCAGCGGCCGCCAGCTGCAACTGCCAGCGAATGGCGTCGGCCCAGCCCAGCTGCCCGGAGAGCAGCACCTCCCCCGCCAGCAGCTGGCCCTGCAGTGATGCCAGCTGCAGCTGCGACAGGTCGCCGCTGGCGCTGGCCTCCCAGCTGCCGGCGGGGATGGCGGCGCCGGCGAGGTCCAGCGCCAGTTGCAGGCGGTAGTCATCGAGCGCGCCAGCCAGCTGCAGGCGTCCCGCCGGGCTTGCCAGTGCCGCGCTGTCGCCCTGCAGGGGCCAGCGCAGCCCGGTCCATTGCAGGGTGGCGTCGATACCGGGGGCGGCGCTGGCCAGCTTGTCCACGGTGGCGCTGATGGCCAGGGCCAGGCCGCTCTCGCGCTGATCCAGCGTCAGGCTATCCAGCTCCAGCCGGTCACCGGCGTAACGGCCAGCGATGCCGCCCGCCACCTGCGCGCTGGCGGGCAGCTCCGGCTGCAGCGCCTGCAGGCCATCGGCGAGCAGGGAATAGTTGAGTGCGAAACCAATGCGGTCAGCCCAGCTGATGGTGCCCTCGAGGCCGGCTTCTCCTGACAGCGGGGCACTTTCCCCGGCGGTGAAGGTCCAAGTGCTGTGCAGGTCCAGCGGCATGCGGGTGTGCAGGCGGGTGCTGGCGCGCAGGTCGAGCTGGCCCTGCGGCGCCCGCAGCTGGAAACGCTCCACAACCAGCGCCGGGCCGATCAGGCTGGCCGCCAGCTGCAGGCTGTCGATGGCCTGGGATGTTCCGTCCCGGGTGACGCTGAGGCGATTGACCTTCAGTTCGCGCAGGAATATGTCCACCGGGGCGGCGATGGTGGACGGGTCAAAGGCGGCGCCGGGTTCCTCGCTGGCGCTAGCGCTGAGCACGAGGTCGACGCCCTCAGCCCGCAGGCTGGCGATGTCAAGGCGGCCGCGCAGCAAGGCGCCGGGGCGCCAGTCCAGTTGCAGCTGGGCCGCGCGCAGCTCGGTGCCGGGCTGGCGGAAGTGCAGGCCGCTGATGCGCAGCGGGCCGGTAAGGGTTCCATCCACGCGCTGCCAGCTGACGGTCTCGCCCAGGTAGTGCCCGGCCTGCCTGGCGAGCAGGGCGGTGCCGGGTTCGGTGGCCAGCAGGCCGAACACCGCCAGTGCGCCTGCCAATACCAGCAGCAGGAGCAGGGCAAGGGTGGCCAGCGCCAGTTTCAGGGCTTTGGGCAGCATGGCTCTCGCTGGATTGTGCAGGGGGCGGGCAGTGGTGGTTGCCTCGGCCACCTGCAGCGTCTAATGTTTTGGTAGAATCGACAATACTAGTGAAAGGGAGAATATGATGAAACGGATATTTTTTGTTTCGGCACTGGCACTGGGCTTGATCGGCCCCGCCCAGGCGGTGGAGTTCAATACCGACGCCCTCAAGTCGATGCAGGAAGAGGGGCACAAGATCGTGGCCGAAGCCCAGGGTGCGCGCAGCTACAAGGCAAGTAACGGCGAGTGCCTGGATTTCGAGGGCAATGGCCTGGTGCTGGCCAAGTGCAACGCCAAGAAAAATTCCCAGCAGTGGACCATGGACGACAAGCAGCGCCTGGTCGCCCATAACGGGCGCTGCGTGGGCGGCTCGAACCTGCAGGACTGCAACAACGCCAAGGCCCAGAAATGGACCCACGATGACAAACAGCGCCTGATCAGCAATGCCAGGAAATGCCTGCAGCCGCAGGGCAATCCGCCCAAACCGGGGGCGAAAGTGGTAGCCGGTAACTGCAGCAACTCGGAACAGCTGGTCTGGAAGTAGCCCCTTGGCCACAATCGCGAGGAAGGCCCTGACCTTCTTTGTTTCCACGGCGCTGGCGGGCCTGTTGCTGCTGGTGCCGCTGGCGCTGCTGGGGGTGGCGTTCTACTTCGCCTACGACCTGGCGGTGGAACTGGCCCGGGTCACCGGGCTGGATCTTCCCTTCAGCGAATTCGTCGATGGCATTATTATCGGCCTCGGCGCGCTGCTGGGCCTGGTGCTGGCCTGCTTCTTCATCGGCCTGGCCCTGCGCACCGGTATCGGCGCCGCCCTGGAATCCCGTTACGACAGCCTGCTGGAAAAGTACCTGCCGGTGCTGGGCATGCTGCGCAACCTGGTGATGCAGATAGTCGGCAGCCGCGACGAGGTGCTCAAGCTCAAGCCCGCGGAGGTGTCGCTGTATGGCAGCAGCGGCCGCCAGTACGCGCTGATTGTCGAGGAATTGCCCGACGGCCGGGTGGTGGTGTTCGTGCCCACCGTGCCGGCAGCGACCCTGGGGCAGCTGCACGTGCTGCCCATCAGTGAGGTCACCCTGCTGGACACGCCGGTGCAGGAGTTCCTCAACGCGGTGACCCAGTGGGGCGCCGGGGCCTCGCTGATGTACCGCCGGGAAGAGACCGGCGACAGTTAATCCGCCTCGTCGAGGCGGCGGAACCAGACCAGCGGAATCCGTCGCGTGGTCTGTTGCAGGTACTCACCCTGGTGGTGATTGATCTCGACGATTTTTTCCCAGAGCGCCTCCCGCTCTTCCTCCGGCACCTCTTCCGCCATCGCCCGGAACTGCTCCCGGCCCAGCTGCACCGACACCTCGGGGTTGGCCTGCATGTTCAGGTACCAGGCCGGATCGCTCTCCAGCCCGCTGTTGGAGGCCGACACCGCGATGGAGTCCCGGTAGGGGTAGCAGGCAATGGGCACGGTGCGCTGCTTGCCGGTTTTGCGCCCGACAACGCTGACCAGGGCGACGTCAATCCAGCCCATGCGCGCGCCCAGCCGGCCGCCGGTGAGGCGGTAGAGGGTCTTGTGTACCTTGCCGAAGTATTTCCAGTTCATCGCTGCCTGCCGTTGCTGTGGATAGGGTCCTACTTTACCCGGCCACCGCCGCCAATGCACCGCCGGGTGATGTTGCCCTGCGGCTAACGCTCGCCAGCCAGCCGGGCCCGGATCAGCTGGCGCAATTCCTGTTCACAGCGGGCGGCCGCCTCGGCGTAGGTGTCGGGGCCGAACATGCGCGACAGGGTCGGACCCGAGATGGCGAAATAATGGGCGGCGCCGAGTAACTGGTAAATCATCGCCAGCGCCTGGCCGCGATCCTCGACCCGGGCCGGGTCGAGCATCAGCGCGGTGTCCACCAGGGTCTCCAGGTAGGGCTGCAGGTACCAGCTGGCGGCGCTGCCGGCCCGCTGCTCGTTGTCCAGCAGCTCGCGCATGATCAGGCGCGCGGCATCCGGGTTCTGCAGCAGCTTGTGCAAGTGCGCCACCACCAGCTCGGTCAACCGGCTTGCGGGGTCCGCTTCCCGTTCTATTATTTCCCGGGTGACGGCCAGTAGTTCGCCGGATATGGCCTGCAGCACCTCGCCGTAGAGCTTCTCCTTGCTGCTGAAGTAATGCAGCAGGGCCTGCTTGGTCAGGCCCATCTGCTCGGCGATGGCGGCAATGCTCACGCCATAAAAGCCCCGGGCGGCAAAGAGGTGCTCGGCGGTGGCGATGAACTGGTCACGGGTAGACATGGTTGGGGCACTGCTTGCTTGAAAACCGCGAGTGTACCCCAGGGCTTGACCTCCTACCAGTTGGTAGGTAAGGTTGTTACCTACCAACTGGTAGGAAATGCTGGAGGCAGCACAGTGGACAAACAAACGCAGGTCGAATTGCTGGACGAACTGGTCGCGCTCCACGCGAGCAAATCCCCCTTCCTGGACGAGCACTGGGTCAAGGTAGACACCGAGCGCTACACCTCGGCCCCGGTATTCGCCCGCGAGCGCGAGCGCATCCACCGCGGCCTGCCGCAGATCGCCGCCCACGTCTCCGCGCTGCCGGAGCCGGGTGCCTTCGTCACTGTCGAGGTGGTGGGCTCCCCCCTGCTGCTGACCCGCGACGAGCAGGGTGCGGTGCGCGCCTTCTACAACGTGTGCCGGCACCGCGGCGCGCAGCTGGTGCCCGAGGCAGCGGGCTGCAAGCAGCGCTTCAGCTGCCCCTATCATGCCTGGACCTGGAACAACACGGGCGAGCTGATCGCCGTGCCCCACGAAAAGTCCGGCTTCCCCGGCCTGGACCGCGCCGAGCACGGCCTGCATGCCCTACCCTGCGAGGTACATGCCGGCTGGATCTGGGTCAACCTGGCAGAGGGCGCCCGGGACATCGATGTGGCGCAACACCTGGGGGCGATGGCGGCCGACATGGAGGCCCTGCAGGCCCAGGCGCATAGCGTGTTCGCCAGCGCCACCCTGGATATTCCGGCCAACTGGAAGCTGCTGGTGGAGGGGGGGCTGGAGGCCTATCACTTCCGCGTTGCCCACCGGGATACCATCGCGCCGCTGTTCCTGGACAACCTGTCCTCCTACCGCAGCTTCGGCCCCCATATACGCTCCATCCTGCCGCGCAGTACGCTCCCGGAACTCAGTGACCTGGAGACCAGTGAGTGGTCCCTGGGCGAGCACGCCAACGTGCTCTATACCCTGTTCGGCACCGCCCAGTTCCTGGTGCAGGAGGATCACTTCATCTGGATCCAGAGCAGGCCGCAGGACGCCGGCAATACCCAGCTGGTGCTGAACACCATGGTTCCGGTGGCGGACAACACTCCCGAGCGCCAGGACTACTGGCAAAAGAACCACGAACTGACGGTAGCGACCCTGATCGAGGACTTCGACCTCGCCGAGGGTATCCAGCGCGGCCTGGCCAGCGGCGCCCGGCAGCCGCTCAATTTCGGCCGCTTCGAGGGCGCGCTGGAGGTGTTTAACCGCACGGTGGATGCCTATATCGACTGATAGCCCAGCGCCACGCCAGTGGCCAGGTCAGGCCCGGGCTGCCGCGCTGGCATTTCAGCGTTCAGCGGCTAGTATCAAGTGACTACGCGTTTGCCAGAGCCGTCGCCATGAATACAGCCCTTGACCTGCCATCCGATCCCTACCAGCTGGCGCTGTCCGAGCTGGACCCGGCGATACCCCTGCTGTTCCAGAAGCAGTATCACCTGGATTATTTCAAGCGCCTGCGCGATGAGGACCCGGTGCACTTTGTCGAGGGCGGTGACTTCGGCCCCTACTGGTCGGTCACCCGCTACCAGGACATTGTGTTCGTGGATTCACACCACGAGCTGTTTTCTTCCTACCCCTCCATTGGTATTGGCGAGCCGGAAACCGACTTTGAGCCGCCGATGTTCATCGCCATGGATCCGCCGAAGCATGACCAGCAGCGAAAGGTAGTGCAGCCGGCGGTGGCGCCCCAGCGCCTGCAGGAGATGGAGGCCCTGATTCGCCGCCGGGTGGTGGAAGTGCTCGATGAGCTGCCGCTGGGAGAGCGCTTCAACTGGGTCGACCGGGTGTCCATCGAACTGACCACCCGGATGCTGGCGACCCTGTTCGATTTTCCCTTCGAGGAGCGCCGCAAGCTGACCTACTGGTCGGACGTGGCCACCTCCGGCCCCAACGTCGGTGGCGACCGGTCCGAGGAGGAGCGCACCGCCATCATGATGGAGTGCCTGGCCTACTTCAATGAGCTGTGGCAGCAGCGCGCTGACCAGCCCGGCGGCACCGATTTTATCTCCCTGCTGGCCCACGACCCGGCGACCAGAAACATGGAGCCCATGGAGTACCTGGGCAACCTGATGCTGTTAATCGTTGGCGGCAACGACACCACCCGCAATACCATGAGCGGCTCGGTGCTGGCCCTGGACCGGTACCCGGACGAGTTCGCCAAGCTCAAGGCCAACCATGACCTCATCCCCTCCATGGTCTCGGAAGTTATCCGCTGGCAGACGCCGCTGGCGCATATGCGCCGGGTCGCCACCGAAGACGTCGAACTGGGCGGCAAGCTGATCAGCAAGGGCCAGCGGGTGGTGATGTGGTACGTGTCCGGTAACCGGGATGAGACCGCCATAGAGCGCCCCGACGAGTTTATTATCGATCGCGCCAACCCGCGCAAGCACCTGTCCTTCGGCTTTGGTATTCACCGCTGCATGGGCAACCGCCTGGCGGAACTGCAGCTGCGGATATTGTGGGAGGAGATCCTCCGGCGCTTCGCGCGGATCGAGGTGGTGGGCGAGCCGGAGCGGGTGCACTCCAATTTTGTGATGGGCTACTCGGGCCTGCCGGTGGTGCTGCACCCGGTCAGTTAGCGACCGCTTGTGGGGAGCAGTCTGCTTTCCTATTCAAACTGCTCTGGCCACTTCCGGGCCTCATGGAAAACACTGAGAATCTGGATATCGCCGTCTTTTAACCGGTACGGCACGACATAGGGCAGACCTGGAATGACGAGCTCCATTGTTCCCCGCACACGTCCCGATCTGCCCATTCTGGGGTGTTCCTGAAGCTGATTGACTGCCTTGCGCACCCTCTGTGCGACTTCCCAGGCCGCACGGCGGTTGTCTCTGGCGATGTGGTCCTGAATGCTCTCCAGTGCCCACGCCGCCGGCTCAGTCCATACGATTCGCACAATCAGCGGTCTGCGTATTTGTCAAAAATTCGCTCCATTTCGGTGTCACTGGCAAAGTGATCCTCATCCGCCGCTTTTATGCCTTCTTTCGTGCGCTCGATTTGCCAGGCATGTAATTCCAGTAGTTGATCAATCGCCTGGTTGACCAGGTAATTGCGAGACCTGTCCAGTTGGCTTGCCAACCTGTCCAGTTGCCGTACTTTTTTGGTTTCAGACCGGATTGTGAATGCCTCGGTACCCATCGCTCACCTGCCTTTATGGTTCAATATGGTTCACAGAAGTTCGCTTGTGATCATAGCATGGTTCTTGAATACTGGTTCATGGCAAGAAACCGACTATCACGCGCCTGGATAAATCAATTTCGTGGTGCCGCGCACCGGGTCAATATCCACCGCCGCCTTGCTGACGCTGTAAATGAGAGGCATGTCCGCCGCCTGGGGCAGGAGCCAGCTCTCTATCCAGTCGTGCCAAGTCAGCCGCGCAGGTTGTTATACTCTTGATCAATCGCGAAGCGGTGTTGATTTTTCACGAAAGCGGGCGAGCTCCCGGGTGGGCTGTTATGTTCCTGGTACGCAGCGGTGCAATTGATGGCTATGAGAAGCTGGTCAAGCGACTGGGGGCGAACCCCAATGCCCTGCTGGCCGAAGCGGGCCTGAGCCCGGCCCAGCTGCGCAACCCCAACCACTATATTGCCTACAGCAAAATGGCTGAGCTGCTGGAGCTCAGCGCGCACCGGCTGGACGAGCCCTGTTTCGGCCTGTTGATGTCCCAGCACCAGAGCTCCTCGGTGCTGGGAGACCTGAACATGGCCGTGTTCCGCCAGCCCTCCGTGCGCGAGGCGATCGAGGAGGCCAACCGCAACCTTTACCTGCACGCCCGGGGCGTGAGCCTGGACATAAAAACCCGGGGCGAGAACTGCGAGCTGGCGCTGGCCTTCACCGTGTTCAGCTCCCTGGGGCTGGACCAGACCCTGCAGTTGAGCGTCGGCCAGCTGGCCAGTTTCCTCGCCGACCTGTTGCAGCTGGACCAGCCGGGCTTTCCCATTGTGTTGCGGCAGCCGGCGCCGGATATGGATGACTCCCGGGTGGACAGCGCGCTGTTGTCGCGGGTGCGCTTCAGCAGTCCTTTTGACGGGGTGCGCTTTCCCGGCAGCTGGTTGCAGCGCCAGCCCAACTTCGATGAGGGCAGCGTGCGGGAGCACCTGCAGGCCTACCTGGCGACGCTGCAGGAGCGCTACCCGGATAATCTGAGGAACCAGGCCCGGGCAATCATTGGCCAGTTGCTTGCAAGCGGCGAGTGCAGCCTGGAGGTGATTGCCGCCACCCTGGATATGCACCCGCGGGTGCTGCAGCTGCGTCTGCAGGAGGAGGGCAGCAGCTACGGCGAACTGCTGCGGGAGACGCGGCTGGCGCTGGCCGAGCAGCACCTGCGCCACAAGAGCCTGTCGGTGACGGACCTGGCGCTGAAGCTGGGCTATGCCGAGACCTCGATATTCAGCCGCAGCTTCAAGCAGTGGACCGGGCTCTCGCCCCGGCAGTGGCAGCAGCGCCACCTGGAGTGACGCGGGGCAGGGCCTGGCTTGAGTAGCCGGCATTCGCGCCGGGCTTGATGTATTTCGGCACGCCCAGGCCCTGGGCTTTGGCCGCTTCCAGCACCATCATCTCGATCCAGCCGGCATCCATGATATTGATGAAGTTGCCGTCCTCATCGAAATTCACGTTGCAGCCGTGGATGACCATAAAGCCGTCTGCGCCCTCGCCGTCGGCATCGGTGGCGAAGGTGTGTATCGAGCCGCCCGGCTCGTACAGGTAGCAGCCCGCGGTTTGCGGCTGGTCGGGATACTCCAGGTAGTGCCAGCTGCCGGCGGTGGTGTAGAAGTGCACCGTGCCGGTGTGAAAGTGCCTGGGCAGGACGACACCCGGGTCGAACCTGGCGCGGATCACCCAGACCCCGTTCTCGGCGTCCAGGAACAGGGGCCAGATGTGCACGCCAGGCAGGGCGTTCTCGACCAGCGGCAGTTTGCTGGTGTCCAGGGTCAGCAGGAAGTCCTGGTGATTGATCGGTTCGGGCAGTGCCATGACAGTATCCTCGTGTTGTTATCGGCTTACGGTGACAGGATCAGCTGTAACTGTAGTAAAGCGCCGGGGGGCGGAACTTGGCCTTTCCCGAAGCAAAGTTGATAAATCACGAATGGCTCCTGCCCTCCGCTGGTGACTGGTCAGGCGCTGCCTTACACTGCCTGGCCACTGCCAGGAGCCCGCAAGATGAGAATCGCCCTGATTTATGCACGATCGCAGAATTACTGCATCGGCCGTGACGGCCAGTTGCCCTGGAATCTGCCCGACGAGTATGCCCACTTCGTAAAGGCTACCCGCGGCTGAGGCAGTAACGCCGGTGATTGTGTCCCCCGGCAATGCCTGTAGGATGGGCACTGGCAGCGTCGCCACAGCGCCTGCCACCAGTGCTCACGGAATAGCCGCGCCGTCCCCGGGCGCGCAAGGGATACGATGTCGATAATCGCCAGAACCGACGCCTCGATACTTTTGCTCACTGTGCTGCTCGCCCGGGCGCCGGCAATACCGGCGACGGAGGAGGAGTCTGCACCGGCTCCCGCGGCCAGCGTGGAACAGCTGCCCCAGGCGGAAAGCGTCGACCTGGAGGACCCGGTGCCCGTGGCAGAGCCGGAGCCGGCGGTGGAAGCAGCGCCTCCCGCAGTGGAACCGGCACCACCGGCAGCGGAAACCGCGGCCGCACCGCCGCTGGTATTACTCGGCCGGGAGGTGCGCCCCGGCACCGCCACCCGCCTGTCCTGGTCGCCGGCCCAGTCTTTCGAGGGGCTGGCCAGCCCGACCCCGGTGCTGGTGGTGCACGGCGCCAAACCCGGGCCGGTGCTGTGCCTGACCGCGGCGCTGCACGGCGACGAGATCAACGGCATCGAGATTGTCCGCCGGGTGTTGTACGCGATAGAGCCACAGGACCTCAGCGGTTCGGTGATCGGCGTGCCCATCGTCAACATGCAGGGCTTCCAGCGCGGCTCCCGTTACCTGCCGGACCGCCGCGACCTCAACCGCTATTTCCCCGGCTATGAAAAGGGCAGCGCCGCGGCGCGTATCGCCCATTCCTTCTTCAACGAGGTCATCCAGTACTGCAGCGCGCTGATCGACCTGCACACCGGCTCCTTCGACCGCACCAACCTGCCCCAGCTGCGCGCCGACCTGTCCAACCAGGCGGTACTGGACCTCACCCAGGGCTTTGGCGCCACCACCATTCTCCACAGCGCCGGCGCCGAGGGTACCCTGCGCCGCTCGGCAACGGAGCGCGGCATTCCCGCCGTCACCGTGGAGGCCGGTGGGCCGGTGCGCCTGCAGGAAGACGCCATTCGCCACAGCGTGAAGAGCGTCAAAACCCTGATGAACCATCTGGGCATGGTCGACACCCGGCGCAACTGGGGCGCCCGGGAGCCGGTGTACTACGAATCCCGCTGGGTGCGCGCCGATTCCGGCGGCATTCTGCAGAGCGCGGTGAAACTGGGCGAACGGGTTGACCAGGACGAACGGCTGGGCACGGTAATCAACCCCATTACCAATGTCAGCACCGACATACTCTCGCCCTTCCCGGGGCGGGTGCTGGGCATGGCCTACGACCAGGTGGTAATGCCCGGCTACGCCGCCTACCACATCGGCATCAACGCGCCGCTGGAAGAGCTGCCCATCGAGGAGCCGGACGCGCCGGTCGACACTCCGCCGGAGCAAACCGAGGCTGAGCCGGCCACGGAGTCCCCCGCCGACGACGACGTCGAGGAGGACCTGCAGGCACCGCAGGAGGCGCCGGTGGATGAGCCCGAGTTTGATTAGGACAACTCTGGTCAATGTCATTCGGCGATTAATGTCATTCGGCGATTAATGTCATTCGGCGGTTAATATCATTTGGCAGTTAATGTCATTCTGGCGCACGCCAGAATCCACAACTCATTGACTTGTCTGGGTCCCGCCGGGCCGGCACTGCGAACGCCAAACAGGTAATTGATCAGACATGCCCCCCGGTGGCTTTTTAGACGCCTTGGCCCGAAAACCTCGAGAAATCACCAGAAAAGGCTGGTCAACCCTGCTTAGCAGCGATAACTATTGAATCCTGCTGACGGGCAGGCCGGCGCCAGCGCCGGGTCAAAATTTGCACGCCGTCACAGATTTGTACCCCGCGGTTTATTCCCCGGCGCGGGCCGCCAGGGTCATGACAGGGGCCGCTATTTCCGCAGGCCAGGGGCAACCGCAAAACACAAGCGAGTGGTGCAGACATGAAAGCAACAATACTCTCCACGTTACTGGGCCTTGCTGCCATTCAGTTCACCGTATCGGCGCAGGCCGCGCCGCCCAATGGGCTGCCGGAAAACGCCAGGGTTGAGCTGAGCGGCACCCTGCAGGTGTTTATCCGCGAGGACCTGCCGGCGCAAACCGCCGCCTACGAGTACTACCTCGAACGGGGCCAGGGCAAGGCGCCGGTGAGGCTGATCTTCAATGGCAGCCATCCAGCCACCTTGCGCTCCGGCGTTGGCATTGCGGTCCGCGGCATGGTGCGCGAGGGCAATGTCGAGGTCACGGCGGCCAACATCGAGGAAGGCGGCGACGCCAGCGGGGTGATGGCCGAATCCACCCAGGCCTTCACCCTGGATGCTCGCAGCGCCCTGGTGGTGATTGTCAACGCGTCGGACGAAAGCCATACCAGCGAAGACCTCGGCAACATGGACAGCTACTACTTTGGCAGCGCCAACAGCATGGCAGACATGTACGACAGGATTAGCTTCGGCCAGCTGGCGATTAACGGCATTGTGGTGGGCCCGATTACCGTCAGCGAGACGGCGCAGGAGGTTTGTGCCGACCCCTTCGCCTATGCCAGCTCCTGGCTGGACCAGGCCGAGGGCGCATTCGGCATTGACCGCAATAACTACCGCCACCGCATCTTTGCCGTGCCCCGGGGCCTCTCTGGCGGTAGCTGTGGCTGGACGGGCTACGCCAACGTGGGTTGCGGCACGGCCTGCTCGGCGTTCAACCGCTGGAGCCACGACATCAACACTACCAGCCATGAGTTCGGCCACAACCTGGGCCTGGCCCATGCCGGTGTGGGCAGCAACCAGTACGCCGACATGTCCAGTTTTATGGGCTACTCCACCACCAGTGGCGTGCGCGCGCTGGACAGCGCCCACCACTGGCAGCTGGGCTGGTTCGCAGATATCGATGCCGCCACTACCCAGCGCATCCAGGGCTCGGGGAGTTACGACATTGCGCCCCTGCGGGAGATAAGCCCCGCGGGCAACGCCCCGTCGATTTACCGGATTGATGTAGCCAGCGGCGACCCCTACTTCCTGTCGGCCCGGGTGCCGGAGGGCTACGACACAGGGCTGGCCACCCTCAACAGCGCGGCACTGAATGGCGTCAATATCCATCGCTATGCCGGCTCCGGCTATGACCTGACCGACCGCGTGGCGCAGCTCGATAACGGCCAGTCCTATACCGACAGCGTCAACAACCTGACCATTACTCAGCTGGCGCGGGCGGCGGATGGCACCGTGACCGTAACAGTGGACATGGGCGAGGGCGAATGTGTGCCGTCGGCGCCCGGCCTCTCGGCGAACCCGACGTTCGGTACCGTCGGCCCCGGCGACAGCTATGACTTCCCGGTCACCCTGGTCAACAACGACAGCGGTTTCTGCGACCCCAGGACTTTCACCCTGGCCACCGACCAGGGTGGGCTGTCAGCCACCAGTGTGAACCTCGCTCCGGGTGCCCAGGGCGGCAGCCTGCTGACCCTGGTGGGCGGCGCAAGCTCCGGTGACACCGTGGCCTCGGTGTCGGTGGCCGGCGAATCAACGCCGCCGGTGGCGGTAATGCTCACCGTTGACGCCACCGCGCCGACCATCAGTGGCCTGATCGGCAGCTACGAGCGCAAGGGCAAGAACCATCGCATCCAGCTCAGCTGGAGCGGCAGTGATGATTCAGGCAGCGTGTCCTACGCGGTATTACGCAACGGGGCACAGATAGCGACCACCGGCCAGGGCAGCTATACCGACAGCCTGCCAAAGTCGCCGGATGCCTCCTACGCCTACCAGGTGCGCGCGGTGGATCCCTTCGGTAACGAGGCCCTCAGTGCAACCATCGACGTGGCCACCAGCGGCGGCGACGATGGGGATGGCGGCGGTGGTGGTGACAAGCCGTGCCGGGGGAAGAAGTGTGGTAGTTGAGGAGTGGCTGCTCGCCAGGGGACGTGAGCTACTGAGTGTTACTTATTTCTGCGCATTTTCGCTAAAGGTAGTTTGTCGTGTGGTTTGACAAAGGAAAACTCTGGTTAGGAAGGCACAAGGTATTAGATGTCTTTGTAGTTATCGAGAAAAGCGAGGTTGAACGAAAGGCCGACTATAATATAGATGCTTTTTACTTAGATGATTTAGAGTTTCAAAAATGCAAAAGAGATTTTCTCAGGGATAGAATTGTTAGCGTGGCGCGGAGTGAAATTCCTGAAAACCTCGATACGTTTACTAAAGAATACTGGCGCAAGAAACACCAAGCCATTGAGGCTAACCACAGTGCGCATCTAAAAAAACTTGGCTTAGCTTCTACGGGAACGAGGCCACGATCTAAACAGCATCCGATTCGCGTCACACATTGCTGGTCATGTACTAGAGATTTAGATTCAACGATAGATTTGGAGTGTTGTAGTTGTGGATGGATTTTATGCCGTTGCGGTGCCTGCGGTTGTGGTTACAAGAAAATACTGTAGTTAAGTTAGCCTGCTTTATTCTTATCAGTCTGTAGGCAGAAGCAAAAATCTATATACTCAATTACGCATCTTGCACACTAATACCTGGCTCCAACAATGAAGTTCCTGAATCACTCCACCGACGCTGCTATTCTTGAACTCACCCGCCATGAGTTGCACCAGGTCAATACCTCGCCCTGAGATTGAACAGGTAAGTGGCTTTCAATGGTAGAGCGCGATTTCTAGAGAGATTTTGCCTTAGTCGTTCACTTTTATCTCAATTCGACAATGATCACTCGGTCCCCAGTCATCAATCTGGTTTTTGGCTTCAGTCGACAATTTGGACTTCAAGCTGGGCGAGCAGAAAACGAAATCAATCTGTCGCGTTGCGCCCCCCAGATCTCTCTGACGTGGATAATAGGTTGGTACATCTTTGCTTCCCTCAGGCAACTCGTCAGGCCAGGGTGATGCTTGGCGACCCTGCGGATACTGCGGCCCAGCAAATTCCAACCCGATAGTTTTAGCCCGATCAAAAACTGAGGTGTAACGCCTTCCCCAATATTGGCTTCTGTTCTCGCCGTATCGATTCAGGATATTGAAATCACCGGCGACAATTACCCTCTTTTCGCTCCAGGTAGCCCATGATAGATCGCTGAGTAGTCTATGTGCTGATCCGTCCGAGAATATTTCGGATGTTCCCTGCATACGCTCCCAAACGGAATAGCAGGAACACAGTAGAATTGGATCCAGTCCCGGTTTCGATACTCTGGCCGCTGCGATAGTCCCTCTACGGGAGACTGGGAAGTCGTCGCTATTGGCCAACTCTAGAGGCCGACACTGCACCCATTCAACGTCAACTTCCTTGGATAGTCGCACGATTGCAGTTCTCCAAGGTCTACGAATCGCACCTGCGGTCGACCATTCCCCTGGGCTGATATCTGAGTCGTCAAGCAAGCCCGCTGGCGGTGGACCAGCTTCTTGGACAAGTGCGATATCATATTCACTGTCTCGGAGAACTCTCCAAGCCTGAGTCTGCCGATTGATGTTCCAGCTGACTATTTTCATCGGATAACCCACCCTGTGCTTTGATCGGAATTGAATACCATTATTGTAGAGTGGGCTCTAGGTCATACACGGGGTACACCGGCATTCACTAAACTGATTTTGCGAAGATCGCTTAATGGAGAGAACCCCCATGTCCCAAGCAGGAATGATTATAGGCATACCTGGCCTGGCGGTCATACAGGATCGCATGATCAAGCGGCTATAAATGCCTGTCTCGGAAGAGCGAGCCGTGCTGCGCAAACCGAGAATTTCCGCGGAGTTGACAAATTGCGCAATAGCAATGCGCCTCCCAGCCCTCAAGTTGCCAGCGTGTCGGCCTGAGAAAACCTACGCCGCCTTCTCCTCCGGCTGCAAATCCGCCTTCAGCCCCTCAAGCTCCTGCTCCAGTTCCTGCACCTTCCGCTCGGCTTTCAGCTTCTCCCCCTTAATCTGCTTCAGTGAAGTCTGCAGCAGCTCATTGGCCCGGGTCTTCTCCGCCAGTTTCTTCTTGTTCGCATCCAGGTTCTTCTTCATGCGCCTGGGGTCGTACTGGCTCAGTTCCTTGAGTTGCTCGCGTTCATTCGCCAGATCCTTCTGCAGGGCCTTTACCCGCTGCTTCAGGGTAGCGATCTGCTCCTGCTGATTCTCGCTGCGATTGGTCAGCTCACGGTTTTGGTGCTCCACCTTCTGGTTGTCGGTGGCCTTGGTAGTGAGTTCCTGGATGGTTTCCAGTTGCTGGTCGATAGTCGCCTGCAGTTGTTCCTGCTGCTCCGCCTGTGCCTGCTTGACCTGCTCCAGCTCGGCCTGGGCAGCTTCGAGCTTGCCCTCGTACTCGGCGCGCAGGGTCTCTTCCAGTTCGATCACTTTTTCAAGTTTGTTGATGCTCAGCATTCAGTGTGTCCTGTCTTGGTGCTTGCTGCGGTGAGCCTCCGACTTATGGCTGTCCGCTGTTACCTGTCCCTGGGGCATGGTCGGGTGATGTAAGGGTCTATAACTCGTTGAAAATTTGTGGTTCTTGATAACGAGGTACCAGTGTAAGATGGCCCGCCCGAGAGGATTAACCTACAACACCCTAAGGGGTGTTGCGGCCCTGCGGGCTCGCCTGCGGCTCGGTTCAAATCGCTGGCGCGATTTGTCGAACCTGGGAGAACCGAATCTGGCCCTCAGTCAGGCGATCTTACAAAAAACCCGGCGCGAGGCCGGGTTTTGTGCAAGATGGCCCGCCCGAGAGGATTAACCCACACCACCCTTTGGGGTGTTGTGGCCCCGCGGGCTCGCCTGCGGCTCGGTTCAAATCGCTGGCGCGATTTGTCGAACCTGGGAGAACCGAATCTGGCCCTCAGTCAGGCGATCTTACAAAAAACCCGGCGCGAGGCCGGGTTTTGTGCAAGATGGCCCGCCCGAGAGGATTAACCCACACCACCCTTTGGGGTGTTGTGGCCCCGCGGGCTCGCCTGCGGCTCGGTTCAAATCGCTGGCGCGATTTGTCGAACCTGGGAGAACCGAATCTGGCCCTTGAGCAGGCAGTTAAATAAAAATGCCGGCACGAGGCCGGCATTTTTATTTANTCGCTGGCGCGATTTGTCGAACCTGGGAGAACCGAATCTGGCCCTCAGTCAGGCGATCTTACAAAAAACCCGGCGCGAGGCCGGGTTTTGTGCAAGATGGCCCGCCCGAGAGGATTAACCCACACCACCCTTTGGGGTGTTGTGGCCCCGCGGGCTCGCCTGCGGCTCGGTTCAAATCGCTGGCGCGATTTGTCGAACCTGGGAGAACCGAATCTGGCCCTCAGTCAGGCGATCTTACAAAAAACCCGGCGCGAGGCCGGGTTTTGGGCTCTTCATCATTAACGGGGGACACCGATGTTCATTAAACTGAATTTGCGAAGTTCGTTTAATGGAGAGTACACCGATGTCCCACGCAGGATTAATATTAGGCCTTCCGGAGTTGGAGG
>NZ_QRAN01000019.1 GCF_003457605.1 Seongchinamella sediminis | reverse complement strand
CGCCGCAGATACGGTGGAGAAGCTCGAGGCCCTGCTCCCGTGGAACGTTGACCTGCCGCGATTTGAAAAAAATGTGCCGGCTTATCCCAGGGGCAAGTAGGCAGATTTAACGCCGCTTACCCCGTGTTCTACGATGAATTTGCACTCCAATTTTACGATGACGAATCAGCAGACGAAGATCGCTTCTTGATGTTGGGTCTTAGCAACCAGTCACGTGTTCTGGTGGTGGTTCATTGTGAGCGGGGCCAGGGAATGGAAGAACTTCGTGTTATCTCCGCACGGAAAGCGACGAAATCAGAGCGCCGATACTATCAGGGTGAAGGATCATGAAGAAGGAATACGATTTTTCAAAGATGAAATCTCGCAAAAATCCATACGCTTCAAAACTAAAGAAGTCCGTAACAATTCGATTAAGCGAAGACGTGATTGAATACTTCAAAGATATGGCGGAGGAATCTGGTGTTCCCTATCAGAGCCTTATAAATCTATATCTTCGAGATTGCGCAAATCACAATCGCAAAGTAGACATCCAATGGCAGCCTTAACAAGCACAGGCAAGCCGGACGGCCGTTCCGGCCGCCCCAGTTGTGGGCGTTACGTGCCCTCTAGCTGTCGGGCCAGGTCCATGCGCTTATGAATAATCCTGACAATCTCTACTTCAGTATCCGAGAGCTCGCGATAGAAGATTACGTGCCTTCCGTTTGGAAACTTTCGATATCCTGCCTTGATGAAATCGCATGCTGCTCCTACTTCCGGGTTTTCGGCCAGGATATGAAATGCATCGTCAAACTGCTTGGCATAGATCCTGCGCTGATCTTTACCCCATCGGCGTTGGGTATAGGCTGCTATCGATTTCAGATCTGCCTTGGCAGCTTCGGTAAGGGTAAATGACCCCACTAGCCGAGTTCTTCGTCGAGCTCGTTCATAAACTCTTCGTAGCTGTATTCAGCTTTTCCGCTTTTTTCTCCCTCTTCGAGCAGTTTCCTGAGCGTGGCAAGCTTCCTTTCCGAGTCCTCGAACTGCCGAAGTGCCGCTCTAACGACTTCGCTCGCCGAGGCGTATCTTCCCTCGGCTATTTGCTGGGCTATAAACCCTTCGAAGTGCTCGCCCAAGGTGATGCTGGTGTTCTTTGCCATGGCGCGTCTCCTTTAGTACCAATAAATACCCAATATTGGTGCCGTGCACGTAACAAGTCAAGGCAGCAAGGGCGCTCCGCGCCGGCTGGGCGCCCCTGCTTGAAGCGTTATGTTTACTCGGATAGCTCGCAGCGCTACCATACCCTGTGAGTCTCATTGGATGAGGTTGACTTATGTCAGATGCCGCAAAAGTTGTTATAGATCAAGCACTTGAGCTTTCTGCCCAAGAGCGGGCGGTGGTTGCGGAGCAGATCCTTTTGAGCTTGGACAAACCGGATGCCGAACTAGACGCTATTTGGGCATCGGAAGCCGAATCCAGGCTGTCCGCCTATAAAAAAGGCCAAGAACCGTCCATTTCCTTAGCTGACGCCTTCAAGACCTCCTGACATGGAAGTAAAGCTCCTCAAGCTCGCTCAGCTCGAGTTTGAAGAAGCGGTATCCCACTACGAATCAGAACAAGCAGGTCTTGGAGACAGGTTTTGTAGTGAAGTGCTTCGTTCAATATCTCGTATACGCCAGTTTCCTGTCTCCTACCAACAGTTCAGCCCGGGGACACGACGTTGTCTGATTGCCAAGTTTCCGTACGGGATAATCTACCATTATGCTCCGGAGCAAGATGAGATTCTGATCGTTGCAATTGCTCATCTTCATCGTCGCCCGGATTATTGGGTGTCCCGTGAGTCGTAAACATAACAAGTCGGTGTTGGCGCCTTCGGCTGGGACGGCCCACTGCGTGGCCCGCCCCAAACCGAGGCGTTATGTGTTCTGCAGAGTAGCGCCATGAACTGGGAAGCTGTAGGTGCTATTGGAGAGCTAGTTGGCGCCGCTGGTGTTATAGCGACACTAGTATTTTTGGCGTTTCAGATTCGTCAAAATTCCAAGTTGCTGCGCACCAATACCACTCAACTGGAGCAAAATCGAAATCTTGCTATTGCTGAGGCCATCGGCCAATCGAATTCACAAGAAGCGGCTATGCTCGCATTAGCGCAAAATGCGGAGTTGAGCGCTATTTTCTACTCAGGGCTCGCAGATTTTAACCAACTAAACGGGCAGGAAAAACTCCGGTTCGCCAGCGTACTTGGACCACTCATAGGTGGTGTCGCTACGCAATGGGAAAGGCAGCTACACTTGAGCCAAGAAATGCAAGTGATCGCCCCAAACCACCTGCTTTTTGCGCTTGAATATCTCGCGACCCCAGGCGGCTCAGAGTGGTGGTCGCAATATAGACTCATGTACCCAAGACGATTCCGTGAATCCATAGATCTCGAACTCGCCAGGAAAGGGCCAGTCGTTGAAAACACATAACAAGTCAGGGCTGCGGACGCCGCAACCGCTGTGCGGTTTCGCAGCCCGCAGCCTGAAGCGTTAAATGCCCGTGATCGCGAAATCCAAGGCAGCAACTATATCGTCTCTCAGATGGCTCAGAGACCCGATGGGATTCTTCAGGGCTTTGGTAGGGATGGATGCAACCTGGGGCACTAAGAGCAGGAGTTCTTCTCCTTCGTATTCGACGGTTGGGGTGAGCTTTTTGAGTTGTTCGCTCCTGAAGTCGACCTTCCTTCCCAGAGGAACTACGATTCGTGTGGCTAGTTCGGAGATTATTTCGCTTTGAATATCTACGATGAAGGGGTAGGCCTTGCGAGTGCTTTTGCTAGGGTTCGTATAAACATCGAACTGTCGCATCAAAACTCCTGGTACTCAGCCCCAAAACAACCGTTTGCTTCTACAAACTCGTTGTACGCTTTGATGGCCTTACTATTTTCAGTGCGCCAGTTTTCAGCACTAACCTGGGCGAGTTTTGCCTGTAGAGCCTGTTCCAGTGTGGCCGAGAGGTTTATATCCAAAGCCCGTGATTTACTCAATAAATCACTGTTTACGCTGAGGTTTGTGGCTTTCTTGGGCGCATCTGAATCAAACAAAGTGTCCATAGAAATGATCTCTGAAAAGCATCGCTTAGATTATGCGCATGGAAATGCGCATTGTAAAGCATGTAACAAGTCAGGGCTGCATGGCGCCTTCGGCGCGGGACCAGCTGACGCTGGCCCCCGCTCGAGGCGTTAGCTACTTGCACCGAGGATACTTTTGATTGATGACAAAAGGCACACGCTTGTGTTAGCCTCTGTCCCATGAAAGTCTTCAACTGGAACTCCGAAAAGAATCGACAGCTCATCGAGGAGCGAGGCAGATCCTTTGAAGAGGCCATCTTTCATATAGAAAATGGGAGACTTCTCGATGATATTTGTCACCCCAATGCAAAAGACTATCCCCGCCAGAAAATCTTTGTCGTGGCGATAGATCAATATGCTTACTTGGTGCCGTATGTCGAATCTGATGACGAAATTTTTCTCAAGACCATGATGCCAAGTGGAAAATTCACCAAGTTGTATCTCAGAGGTGATTCATGAGTAAGGTCAAACTTTCAAAAGAGGAAAAGGAACTCCTTGAGTCGGTAGAATCCGGCGAGTTCGAATCAACGTTGACGGAAGAGCGCAGGAAAGAACTGGAGGCAGCTGCCAACAATACATTCAAGAAGGATAAACGGATAAATATTCGCATATCGAATCGGGACCTTATCGCGGTGCAGGCCAGGGCA
Organism: Seongchinamella sediminis; assembly: GCF_003457605.1. Lineage (GTDB taxonomy): Bacteria > Pseudomonadota > Gammaproteobacteria > Pseudomonadales > Halieaceae > Halioglobus > Halioglobus sediminis. Next base: position 75,125 of record NZ_QRAN01000019.1, on the reverse strand, counting down.
TCTGAAGAAGGCATTCCTTATCAGACGTTAGTCTCCAGTATTATCCACAAGTACGTGTCTGGATCTTTGCGAGATATCGCAGCTAACAAGAAAAGGCAAAGCGACGCGTAACCGCGCGCTTGCTTTTGGCGTTTAGTTGCCCCTTGTTATACATCGAGTGATAGAATAGTATCACTTTATGAAGACCGAACTTGTTACCACTCTAAAGCGCCAGGCCACCAAAATCCTGTCAGAACTTCATGAGTCTAAAGAACCCGTTCTTATAACTGAGCACGGAAAGCCATCGGCTTATCTGGTTGATTTTGAAGATTATGAGTCTCTCCAGCGAAGAATGCAGGTTTTGGAAGGCATTGCGCGTGGCGAATCCGCTGCATTAGAGAATAAGGTTCTAAGCCACAATGAAGCCAAAACAAAAATGAAGAAATGGCTGAGCTAGTTTGGACCGAACCAGCTTTATCCGATCTAAATGAAATTGCGGAGTATATTGCGCTCGAAAACCCTGTGGCAGCGCAGAAGTTAGTCCAGGAAATATTCTCCGCCGTTGAGCGTCTTGAGCGGCATCCTGGATCAGGAAAAATACCCGAAGAGCTTGGAACTGGCCGCTATCGAGAAGTCGTGGTGAATCCCTGTCGTATATTCTATCGTCACCCCAAGGGTAAGGTTTTTATACTGTACGTTATGCGCAGTGAGCGAGGACTCCGAAATTTCCTACTTGAGGATCGCGATGAACGGGGCAATTAACAAGCGAGTCACGGACGGCTTACAGCCGCCGCAACCACAGGCGTATAAAGCGCATCAGGCAGGATCACAGCTATCGTTAACCTAAAGCCTTCGCTTTCGCTCCGGCAACGTGGCCATCGGCCATACTTTTCCGGCGCTGCAATAACAAGCGGGCAATACGCCCCCTTCGGTCGCCGGACACGCTTACAGCGCGCCCGCTGACGTCAGCATAATATGTACTCAGGTAAAGTAGATGACTGATATAAATTTCTCCAAGGAAGAAACAGATGTAATGGCGAGTAAAATTAAGCGCTACTTTAACGACGAGTTGGACCAGGAAATCGGTGCTTTCGAAGCTGAGTTTTTGATAGATTTTATTGCGAAAGAGATGGGGCCATACTTCTACAACAGAGGTCTCTCAGATGCACATACTCTATTTTCAGAGAAAGCTGAAGAGATTGGGTACCTTGTTCAAGAGCTTGAGAAACCAACCAGTTAATATTTTTCTGCAAGAACGCACACAAAACCGCGAGGAGATTCGATTAATTCTGGTCAGGCTATCTCAAAAATCTGAGGCAGAGCGCTATGAAAGCTGAAGTTTTCGATAGCAATTTCGATCATTATGCACGGTTTGAATGTCCTGAGGGATCATCAATATTTTCGCTATCACTGGAAGACGAAAATTTCTCAAACGGTGGTGTAATCTACGTTGAGAATCCTCCATCGAGGGTAGAGAGGCGCGCATAACACCGTCGATCACACAGGCAACAGCAAGCGGATGCAGGATCTCCGTCTCGGTGCTTTGCGGCTACAATGCGGTCCATATTGATCGCCCGGGGTAGAAGTTGTGTCGAGAGAATCGCTACTGTTACTCCTTGCAGATACGGTACTGATAGCGCACCTGTGTTTTGTTGTATTCGTGGTGCTGGGGCTGGTAGCTATCTATTCAGGGTATTTTCGGCAGTGGCTATGGGTGAGAAATCGAACATTCAGAATACTCCATTTAACAGCCATTGGCATTGTCGTTGCCCAGTCCTGGCTTGGAGTTGCCTGTCCCTTAACAGTCTGGGAAGTGGCGCTAAGAAATAAGGCCGGGGCAGAGGGCTATGCGGGTTCGTTCATTCAGTATTGGTTGCACAAAATGCTCTACTATAGTGCTCCAGAATGGATGTTCATCGCGTTATATACAGGCTTTGGCGGTCTGGTTCTGCTGAGTTGGTTTCTGGTGCGTCCCAACGCCCGAAGCAGGTAACATGCAACTGCGACTGAAAGATTATCGCGTGGCCCCGTGGCAGATTTTACTGCCCCTCTTTGGCTTGCTTCGCTTACGGCCTTGTTGAGGCGCTGATCGATTAACAGGCAGGTATTTCTGGTAAGGTGCTAAGATTGCTTTCGCTGGTACAGGAGAACACATGACTGATCACATCCCGGATGATATATCTCCCGAGGGGCGGGATCTGCGGGAATATACCGACGAGCTACGACAGCACCATGCCATCGTAAAGAATACCCTTGGTGAATGGGTATTGCTGAAACATGGCGACGTTGTTGCCGCCGCACTGGATCATGAAAGCTTTTCTAACAACGTATCCAGTTACCTCCAAATCCCCAATGGGCTGGATGGCGAGGAACACACTCATTATCGAAAAATCATCGACCAGTATTTGAGCGAAGACGCCTTAGAGCCCTACATTCCCGTATTTAAAAAGGTGGCAGCCGAACTAATGGATGAACTACCCAGGGGGGAGGTGCTGGATGCGGTAAGTGATATTGGTGCCGTATTTGCCGTGCGCGCTCAATGCGCATGGTTAGGGTGGCCCGATGAGTTGGAGCCGCAGTTGTTAAAATGGATGTCTGACAATCACGCCGCCACCCGGTCGAAAAACCACGACAAGATGGCGCTTGTTGCAGAGCAATTCGATCAAATAATTCAATCAATTGTCCGACCCAGACGGGAAAGGCAAGTACAGCAGAATAGCGATATAACCACCCGGCTTTGTCATGACTTGATACACGGTCGAAAGCTGACAGAAGCAGAGATTACTTCCATTCTGCGTAACTGGACCGGTGGTGATCTCGGTTCTATCGCGCTGTGTGTTGGTGTGATTGTGCATCAAATTGCCAAAGAGCCAGAGCTTATCGATATGCTACGGAAAGCTTCAAATAGCGAAGTAGAAGCGTTTATCGACGAGGCTTTACGGATCGATGATCCCTTTGTGTCCAATCGACGGGTGACTACCTGTGCTCTTCGAATCGGCGGGCAGGAAATTCCCGAAGGCGCCAGAGTGAAATTACACTGGACCTCTGCTAACCGTGATGAAGCGGTCTTCAAGCAGAATGCATTTTCACCAAACGAGAATGGGCCTGACAACCTGGTATATGGGGTCGGCAAACATGCGTGTCCCGGGCGTCTGCTGGCAACCTGGGAGTTGCGTATAATGCTGCAGGCGTTATTGTCCGCGGTGCGGCAAATCGACATTGCCGCAGGCCAGGAGCCAGAGCGGGAAATAGCGCCTCTCGGCGGCTTTCACCGGGTTCCAGTTATACTTTTGTAGCCGCCTGAGGGTATTGTTTTCAGCAGAAGTCGCTTACTTTGCTGGATTCGAACTCTGCCGCAAAGCGCGAGGCCAGGTGCCAGGCATGAACAAAGGGCTCAAAGCGTTTGCTCCGCGGCTAATGGAGGATAGTCCATGATCAATGTCCAGGTATATCGCTACAACCCGGAACAGGATGTTGCGCCTTATATGCAGTCGCTGACACTTCCTGAAGACTATCGTAATCGAATGGTACTGGATGCCTTGGAGTACTTGCGGCAAATAGATGCAACGCTCGCGTACCGGCGCTCGTGTCGAGAGGGTGTATGTGGCTCGGATGGCATGAATATAAACGGCAAGAACGCGCTGGCATGCATAAAACCAGTCGATGAAGCAATTGGTGCCTCCAATCAGCTAATTATCAGGCCTCTGCCGGGTATGCCGGTCATTCGCGACCTCGTTGTAGACCAAAGCCTGTTCTTCGAACAGTATAGGCGGGTAAAGCCCTGGCTCATCAATCACGAGGCCGCGCCTGCAATCGAACGGCGGCAATCCCCGGAGGAGAGGGAACAGCTTGATGGACTGTATGAATGCATACTCTGCGGATGTTGTACCTCACAGTGCCCCTCCTGGTGGTGGAACCCGGAAAAATACCTGGGGCCAGCGGCATTGCTGCAGTCCCTACGGTTTATCCTCGATAGTCGTGACCAGGCTCGAGAACAGCGATTGACTGATCTTGACGACCCATTCAGCCTCTTTCGTTGTCGAAGTATCGGGAACTGCTCCTGGGTGTGCCCCAAGGGACTCAATCCCATGGGGGCTATCGGCAGAATCCGGCGTGAAATGATGCGTGAGTCTAACTGATAAGACAGAGACTACATGTGAGCCTATTCGTAGCGCATAAGCATAATAGAACATCGCAGCCTGCTGGCTGCTGCAGGCCCAGGTAGATTCTACATGTCCGAGATTGTGCAAATTGTCATCCTGACCTCCGCTGCCGGGCTTTGTATGCCTCTTGGAGGCCTGCTCGCCAGCCTGGAGCATATCCGGCCAAAGTGGCTTGAAAACGAGTTGCGTCATTTTATTATCGCGTTCGGGGGAGGCCTGCTCCTTGGGGCTGTGTTTCAAGTACTCCTGCCACAAGGTGTATCCATGGTGGGCGAATCGCCGGTGGCCGTACTGGTGTTCATGTTTGGGGGTTTTTTATTCTTTCTTCTGGATAGGAGCCTGGGGCTGAAACATCGCGAGGCTCCCCAACTGACCGGCATGCTTGTCGACTTCGTTCCAGAGTCGATAGCCCTGGGCGGCCTCGTGGCGACCGAGCCTTCACTGGCAATGGTGCTGGCAATAGTGATCGGTCTGCAGAACGCTCCCGAGGGCTTTAATGCCTATCGGGAGTTAATCAAGTCCCAATCACAACAATCGGCAAAGGTGCTGTGGTTCATGCTCCTGCTGGTTCCCCTCGGGCCGATCGCAGGACTGTCCGCCCACTACGGCCTGGGTGATCAACCGCGCACATTGGGGGTCATAATGCTGATCGCCGCGGGCGGCATCGTATACCTGATGTTCCAGGATATCGCACCGCAATCCAAACTGAAGCGCCACTGGGCGCCACCGCTTGGGGCGGTCCTCGGAGTTGGTATCACACTGTTGACCGAGCTGTGGATTGCTGGTGCCTGAAAAGGTGATTAACCCCGTTTGCGTTAGTCTCCTGGAGCTGTGCCCGTTTTCCGGCCAGTTGCCACGATGTATGGAATCATCGCCTGGTAATTTAAAATACAAGCGGTGAGGTGAGGTGTATATTTTTCAAGCATGGCGAGTTTAAGCGAAGCGCTGCCTCAGGCTCAGCGGTTTAATTTGATTGTGGAAATTTGGAAGGTAAGTCTTGGTAGCACTCAGCAGCATCCCCGGGGCCAATGACGGCAACACCACCGATGAAACGCTATTCGCGCTCATCGCTGATGATCTGGAAGCGCAAGGATACAGCGTTCGGCCCGGCGCCCTTCCTGGAGAAATCTCCAGTTCACTGTACACCTGTCAGCAGGATCTGAATGCAAGCAAATACACAGATGCAGGCATTGGACGCGGCGAGGATTTCCTGAGGACCGAGTTTGTAAGAACCGACGAAATTTGCTGGATCACGGGCGACTCGGACGCTGGAATCAGGTGGATCGATTGGACATCAAGGCTGCAGCGTTTTCTCAACCAACGGCTTTTCCTGGGGCTGTTTTCTTTTGAGAGCCATTTTGCCCACTACTCCCCCGGAGCCTACTACAAGCGACACTATGACGCTTTCCGGGGCGAAGCAAATCGTATTCTGTCAGTAGTAACCTATCTCAACCCTGGATGGGCAAGCACTGATGGTGGTGAGCTTGTATTGTATAGCGACAATCAGGATCGTGTCGGATTAAAGATCGTACCTCTTTACGGTACGGTGGTGGTGTTTCTCAGCGAAGAATTTCCTCACGAGGTACTGCCGGCGTCCAGGGACAGGTATTCCGTCGCTGGCTGGTTCCGTGTTAACTCGTCAATCAATAACAATATTGACCCGCCACGATAGCGTGTGAGTATTGTATGACATGTGGCAGCTTGGCGGGCTGCATGAATGCGACTGTGTTGCCTGCCGGCTTTTGCTGGTCCGACAGAATGGAGGGTAAATATGATCACGGCTTACCAGCTCGCCGTTATAGCGGCCGGCGTATTTTTCCTGAATGGACTGCTAACCGGTGTCTGGAAATATATACAGATAGCAAATAGCGAAGACGGCAAGGCGCACCCCTATGTGGATATAGCGCACCGTGCATCTCTGCTCTATAGTTTTGCCGCCATATTGATCGCTAATTTTGTCCAGATCAGCCGGCTGTCCGATATAGTCGAGCTTGTTGCAACAGGTCTCCTGATTACCTATTTTGCCCTCGCCATCCTGAGTTACATGGTTCAGGGTCTGCTGCAGAAAACCGACAATCAACTGCTGCACATTACGCCGGCAATCAGCTGGTTTATGTGGTCACTCATTGCCGCCGAGATTGGCGGATTTCTGGTGTTGTTTTATGGCGTGGTGGAAGCGAAAGTCACCGCAGCCTGAGTCGTGTGCAATGCAATTGATGCAAGCGCCAGTCATATTCGAGTCCGCCGGGGGTAGGGTGGAGACTGCGACGGATTCCGACAATAGCGCAGAACTGCCCTGGAGTGGAATATGTTTGCGTCTAAGCGGCGCGCGGAGAATGTGCACTGATGTGGTCTCTGGCCAGCGACAATCGATGTTGAGGTACGGGAATTGATATCCAGATTACCCAGGTGGATCGAGTATGGTGCATTTGTGCTGGCCTTTGTCGCCGGCAGCATCAATGCGATCGGCTTGCTGGGCTTCGAGCACCAGGCGGTTTCACACGTTTCGGGCACAGCCACTTTACTGGGCACGAGCTTTCTCAACGGTTCCTACCAGAACACTGTTCACCTGGGTGGCGTGCTCATTTCCTTTTTTCTGGGAGCAGCTATTTCCGGGTACCTGGTACATGGCGCTACCCTCAAACTGGGGCGCCATTACGACACTGCGCTGGTGCTGGAGGGTTGTCTGATATTGGCGTCCTATTGGTTGCTGTCAAACGGGTCCTTTTACGGCCACTTTGCTGCTTCTGTGGCATGCGGTATGCAAAATGCACTTGCTACTGCCTACAGCGGGGCAGTCGTGCGCACAACCCACCTCACTGGTATCTTTACTGACCTGGGCATCCTGGTGGGCTCGGTACTGCGCGGAGATAGCTTTGACAAGAGGAAGTTACTGCTTTTCTCGCTGATCATTGCCGGGTTTGTCATCGGCGGCTTGTGTGGGGCCTACCTGTTTGCTCTGCTTGGATTCAAAGCGCTGTTGTTGCCCGGAACAATCTGTTTCGTGCTGGCCCTGTGGTACCGGCTGTATTCAAAAAAATACGGATCTCTGTGAGCGACTGGTGTTTACCGTATCAAACCGATGCTGGCCGCGCCCCGAAGCCTTATCCATTGCTGGTTAAATTGAAAGGACACGTTTTACATGACACCGGGTATAAATGTCGCCAGGAAGGCCGGGATTCCCCATACGGTGCATGAGTATGATCATGACTCTGCCAGCGATTCCTATGGGATGGAGGCCGCGGAGAAGCTGGGCGTTGCCGCGGACAGGGTGTTCAAGACGCTGGTTGTCAGTCTCGGCAACAACGAACTGGCCGTCGCTGTGCTGCCGGTGTCTTCCATGCTGAGCATGAAACTCATAGCGAAATCTCTTGGCGCAAAGAAGGCTATAATGGCCGATCATGCCGATGTTGAGCGTGCAACCGGCTACGTGCTCGGCGGCGTTAGTCCATTGGGCCAGAAAAAGCGGCTGCAGACGATTGTCGATGCTTCAGCCGAGTTGCATCCGACTATTTATATCAGTGCCGGCCGCCGGGGACTGGAAATCGAATTGTGTGCGCAGGATCTTGTCAGGCTGGTTGGTGGTCGCTTTGCCGCCATTTGCCAATAGTCACGGAGTCGGCTGAACTGTGAGCACGATGACAATATATCTGCTGTTCTGGCTGCTGCTGATGGTCCTCGCGGTGGCCAATGGCGTCATGCGTCAAGTCGTTTACGGCCCCGGTCTTCCGGAGTTGTATGCGCACCAGCTATCCACCTTTCTTGCCGCAGTGATATTTGCCGCCGCCGTGTGGCTGCTGGCGAAAAAACGGCCACCGGCGTCGCCGGAACAAGCGCTACAGATTGGTGTGGTATGGTTGGCGCTAACGCTGAGCTTCGAATTTGTATTCGGCCATTATGTCGCCGGGCATAGCTGGGCCCGCCTGCTGGCGGATTATGACCTGCTCTCCGGCAGACTCTGGCCCTTGTTGCTGGTATGGATTACTTTTTTGCCTTTGCTGGCGTACAGGGTCGTGGGGCAAGGTAACTCCCGCTAGCGTTGCTTTGCAGTTGCATCGGGAACTGTCGCCGAAAGTCAACTCTCAGCAAATTTGCGAGGCTTTGTGCGCCAGTACCTGGGTTCTGGAATTTAATCTGGCTTAACAGAAAGCCCACAGCGAATGGTGTATAAATGAGCGATCAATATGGGGGTTGCGCCTGCGGCGCCGTCCGCTATGTGGTAACCGGCAAAGCGCTGAGCGTACACGCATGCCATTGCACCGACTGCCAGAGTCTTTCCGGTTCCGCCTTTGGTATGTCCATGGTTCTTAACCGCTCGGACATTGAGCTTACCCGGGGTGAGCTGATGATCAATGATTTCACCGCCAGCAGAAATCGAATGCATCGTCATAGCTGTTGTAACTGCGGAGTTGCGCTCTGGTTCAGTTCCCCGGGGCATGCGGATATAGTGGCGCTGAAGCCCGGTACGCTGGATGATACGTCATCGCTGCAGCCAATCGCCCATGTCTGGTTCCGCAGTGCGCAACCCTGGCTGCGAGTCGGTGATGATGTCGCGGTGTTCCAGGAGCAACCCGAATTTGATGAGCTGCTGGCACTGGCGCAAAAGGCCGGCTTGGGCTGAACACCATTTGGAGATCACGCCTTGCTTGTCGCCCACCCTGATTTTGGAATGTATGGCAGCCATGCCAGGTAGTGGTGACGGGAGTAGCAATCGATGAGGGATGAGTTAGCCCTGGAACGCACCAGGCTTGCCAACGAACGGACCTTTCTCGCCTATGTCCGCACCGCTTTATCCCTGCTCGCGGCAGCGGCGGCCCTGTTTCACTTTTTTCCCGCTGACCGGGTGTTTGAAACCAGCGCCTGGTTGCTTGCTGCGGCCGGGGTGCTGGTGCTGGGGGTAGGTCTTTACCGGGGGATGACTGTCCGTGCCCAGCTTCGCGCTCGCGAGCGAGGCGACGACTGATCCGGCGCAGTGCCGGAGAAATGCGTTGACTTGTCCAGGGTTAGTCTATACTGTGCTCTCAGCTAGAAATCTGGTCGCTTTTTGCCTGCTCCCGTTCGTCGTATTGTGTTGTTCTTCGTCCTGTAGTCGTTAAATATCTGTACTGTTTTCCCGCTGTTCATGCCCTCAGAGGGCGTTTCAATATTTTTTTACAGGATATCTGTTATGTCGAATGTTACTACTGGCACCGTCAAGTGGTTCAACGAGTCCAAAGGCTTTGGTTTTATTGAGCAGGAGTCCGGCCCCGATGTGTTTGCGCACTTCAGCGCTATCTCCGGCTCCGGCTTTAAAACCCTGGCTGAAGGCCAGGCGGTTGAGTTCACCGTAACTCAGGGCCAGAAAGGCCCCCAGGCGGAGAACATTGTAGCCGTCTAGTAATCGGCGCCAGTGACTTCCGGAAGGCAAGCTGTGATGGCTTGCCTTTTTTTACGCCTGCAATTCCGGCAAGCTGGTGCTATTTGTGCCAAAGGCAATATTGAGGGCGGTAATCCAGCGTAACTGTGCTGTTGGAACAGGACTGCTCAATCCGGGAGTTGCATATAGGTAACTGGCTGAAGATGAATCGAATTTGTGTTTATTGCGGGGCCAGTCCAGGCCTCAAACCGGAGTACCTGGACGCCACGCGGAATCTCGCCGGGGCCATGGTCGACCGGGGGATCGACCTTGTCTATGGTGGCGGCAGTGTCGGCATGATGGGCGCCATCGCCGATGCGGTGCTGGAGGCCGGCGGTGAGGTTATCGGGGTTATCCCCCGCGCACTCGCCGAACGGGAGGTAGCCCACCGGGGAGTCACCGATCTTCGGGTGGTGGAATCCATGCATGAGCGGAAGGCATTGATGGCGGAGCTTGCCGATGGTTTTATCGCCATGCCAGGTGGGTTCGGCACCCTGGAGGAACTACTGGAAGTGCTCACCTGGTCACAGCTTGGCTTTCAGCAGAAACCCTGTGGCGTGCTCAATGTGGCAGGGTACTTCGATATGCTGACCGGATTTCTTGATCACGCGGTAGAGCAACAGTTTGTAAAGCCGGTGCATCGCCGCATGCTGCTGGTGGCAGCGGACAGCGAGCAATTGCTGGCGCGAATGGCGGACTATAAGCCCCCTGTTGTAGACAAGTGGATAGGACGGGGAGAAACCTGAGCGTTGTGGGAATGCAGCGGGTATCGGCAGGGCCCGGGAGCTGACATGGCAATGCGCGGTGGACCGGCAGGATTCTGGAACTGGATGGCTGGGCGTTACAGTCGCCAGGCTGAAAAAGAGCTGACTTGATCGCTTTTGAGGGCGCACAAGCGGTCCCGGTTCGCTAGCATGGCCTTGACACAGGGAGGTATGGCTTATGCGAATCAGGGATTCATTGCTGGTGTTAAGCGTTTGTTTTTCGGGCGTGGGCGCTAATGCATTTGCACAACAGGCATCGGTTGAGCAATGCCAGAAACTGAGAGACGGCATCGCCAGGTACGATGAGTTGCGCCGCAATGGCGGCAGCGGCAGCCAGATGGACAGCTGGAAGCGCAGCAGGCGCAAGCTCGACAAGCAGTTCCGCAAACTGGGCTGCAAGTATTACCGGGGCCGATTAGAGTAAACGCGGGTGCCGTTGGCAGCAGCGCGGGGCGCATGCAGCGATTACCCCGGTTGGTGAGTGTTGCGCTATTATTGCCAGCATGAGCGAGCGCCTTATCCCCGATCACTAACCAGGACACCCCTTAGCATGAGCGAAATGCCTTCCTGCCCCCAATGTTCCTCACCCTACGCCTACGAGGACCGCGATAATTATGTGTGCCCGGAGTGCGGCCACGAGTGGGCCCGCGACGGCGTCGCTGAACCGGCGGAGGAGAGTACCGTGACTGATGCCAATGGCAACCCGCTGGCCGATGGTGATACGGTGACAGTGATCAAGGATCTCAAGGTGAAAGGCTCATCGTCGGTGGTGAAGGTGGGTACCAAGGTCAAAAATATCCGCCTGGTGGACGGCGATCATGACATCGACTGCAAGATCGACGGTATCGGCGCCATGAAACTGAAGTCCCAGTTTGTTAAAAAGGCCTGATTGTTTGCAGCTTGACAATGCAACCATAAAGGGCGTGCATAGAGTGCATGCTCACGTCTCTGCCCTTAGGCGGGCAGGGCGGTATAGGGATTGCTGGGGTGGCCAGCTCCTGCGGTAGTTTGCTGGAAAGCGCCGGTGGCCTCGGCGGGCTGCCGGGGATGGCCAACTCCCTGTTTAAATAGCCCTGGTCGACCTAGGGCAGCGCCAGGACATTGCAGTCCAGCTTGTCGAGTATTTTCTCGGCGGTATTGCCGTGCATCAGCGCCGCCAGCCCCGAACGGTGAGAATTCCCCACCACCACCAGGTTGGCGCCCAGGCGCCTGGCCTCCTCGACAATGACCCGGTCAGGTGGGCCGAGCCTGATGTGGATCTTGCTCTTGTCCAGCCCCGAGACATCGATCAGTTTCTGCGGGTCCGGGGTTACCCGGAAATCCGGAAAGGCGTTGACCACGTGCACATCGGCGATGCGGGTTTCCACCAGGGCGCGGCTTACCTCGAGTATGTGTTCATTGAGCTTTTCATAGGGCTCGGTACGCACACTGATGTCGATTGCCGCCAGTATGACCGGCACTTCCGGGCGCGCGACCTCTTTTACCAGCATGACCGGCATGGGGCACTCCCTGATCAGGGTCCAGTCTGAGGTGGATTTGAGTATCCGCTGGCTGACCCGGTGACGATAGGATGATTTATAGACGATGTCCGCATGGTTGCGGGTAGTGGCACGAATGGCCGCGTGGTACCAATCCTGGTCCCATTCCACCTCGGTGACGACGGGGATGCCGCTGGCGATATGGGGGGCAGCGCAGGCCTCCAGGAGTTGCTTGTGCTCACTGAGTTTTGCCTTGACCGCATCGGACTGCTTGTCGGCCCCGGATACATCACCGTGAATGCAGCCAAACAGGTGCAGGCTGGCGCCGAGTTTTTCCGCCACCAGGGCCGCCCTCTCCAGGGCGGGTTGCTCCTCCCGGGTGGGGTCGTGCACTACCAGGAATTTGCTCAGTTCCATGATTGCCTCGTGCTCCTTGTTTTAGCCATGGTTGCATTTTCGCTCATGCAGTTAGAATTGGCACTCTAATTATCGAGGCTATATGGAGCGCTTTACAGCGTTCAGGCAAAAATGCCGTGGATGTACCAGCCGCAGGCCAGTCGGTCACGAAATACCCAGTAATGTTGCCCGGCCTCGCCCCGGGCAATGTAGTAGTCCCGGCTCACCGGTTGTTGCCACCAGTTGTCCTCTATGCGTTCGGGGCCGTAGACCAGTTCAAGCGGTCCCTGCCAGAATAGTTGCTGCCGGCGCTCCGTCAGCCCCTGCGGGTGGGGCATCAGCCAGAAAGGGCGCTGGGCGCAGTATTCCTCGCCTTCATCGGCGGGACGATCGGGGCAGGTATGCACGGCGAATTCCGGCAGGTGCTCGTCGCGGCAACCAACTTTTCTGACTGCCTGCAGGCCCAGCCGGTTGCGCAGCCTGTCCAGCAGGCTGGCCAGAGGTTCACGCTGCTTGCGCGGACTGAACAGGTCGATGTTCTCCAGCTGGCCGCTGCTGAACCGGCGGCACTGCAGTCTAAGGCCTTCTACGCCTACTTTCACTTCCAGCCGCTCCAGGCGGATGCGGGTCAGCTGGTACCAGTTCTCCCAGTCGCTGTGGCTGGCGGTGCTGCGCACGCGGATATCCTGGAGGGAGTGGTCTATGCCGATTAACTGCCAGGTGATTTCCGCGGTTTGCAGTTGGGTATTGCGCAGGAAGCGGCACAGGGACTGCAACAGCATCTGCATGGCCGGGAACAGTTCTTCGTTGCCGCGTACCTCGTAGCCGAACCAGTATTCATCGCTGAAGGTGGCCGGCAGCTGGTAATCCGGGTGGATATCTTCACGCTGGCCCAAAACCTGTTGCAGGTAATGGCTGAACCGGGCGCCGCAACGCCGGGCCAGTGCCGCCGGTGGCAGCGCAAAAATGTCCCCCAGGGTGTGCAGCCCCGCCCGGCGCAGTGAATCCACCGTAGCGGAGAACGCCGTGAGCAGGGTCAGCGGCAATGGCGCCAGCCGTTCCTGCAGGGGGCGCTCGCAGTCGCGGGCCTGGTCGGCGTCACTGAACGACAGCAGCCAGGCGGCGGCGGGGGTGGCGGCAAGACCATACTCCACCTGGAAACCACGGCTGGCAATACCGTTACTTACTTCAGCCAGCAGGGTATCCAGCCCCCGAAACAGGGCCAGGCAGCTACCGATTTCCAGTTGCAGGCAGTCCTCTCCCTGGGGATGCAGGCTGGGGGTGATGCTGTAGGTCCAGCAGCATAATTGTTGCAGGAAGCGCTCCTCGGCGGCGGTATCCCGCTCCAGCAATTGCGCCGGTTCATCCCCCAGCAGGGCGCGTACCGTGCTGGCGCCCATACCCTCGCGAATGCCCAGCCCGGCGGCGTAATCGTTGGCCCGCAGTACCCGCTGCTTTGCCAGTACCACCACCGCCTGGGTTTCGGAGCGATTGAGGCACTGCAGTGGCAACTGGTGAAAGCGCAGGCATAGCCACAGGCTCACGACGCTGCTCCCGGATACTCTGGGCTCCCCGACTGCAAATACGCAGGGGGCAGGTACCCCAGTTTAGATTGACCAATACTGTGCATATGTAAGGGGTATCCATTTAGCTCCAGCAACATCGAAATACTGTATGGATATCCAGTATTTCTTTATTCTAGAACAGCGGCCGAGAGATTCAAGTTTTTCCCGTCAAATCGTTGTAGGTCACTGGTGCCGTTACCACGGCTTGCTGCATCAATCGATAGAACAACATGCCGCGAGATCTTGATGTGCGGCGGTTGAAGCGGAACACAAATTCGTCCAGATAGGCATCCAGGTGCTCAGGTTGTATCGAGCCATGGTGTGTACCGAGAACCCACCGCTGTAAGAGCGCCGCTACCCGGTGCACGCCGGCGATCGACACATGGGCGGGTACATCGGACCCTAGCATCACGATTCGTTGATGCTCATAACCCAGTTCAGTCAATGATCGGTAAGCTGCCGAGCCGTCCGTGTGTACCCGTGCTCCGGTTTCAACGACCTCCTGCACAAATGGAATGACGTGGGGAGCGGAGTCTTTGGGAATACGGCGAAGGCGAACCCGGCCAAATCCCTTGGGCTCCAGGATCTCTACCGCAACGGCCACCAAGACCTTGTCAGTACTGTTTTTTCTGCCTTTAGGAGAGATAGGGTTTTGCCTGTCTGTGATAGCCAGGTAGGTTTCATCGACTTCTACAAACCCCTTGAGTTTGTCGCGGCCAGGACGAACCATGGCACGGCGGAATCGGTGCAGCATTGTCCAGGCAGTTTGATAACTACCCAACCCCAGCACTCGCTGCAAACCCAAGGCGCTCACGCCTTGTTTCTGCTTAGTCAGATACCAGGCCGCCGCAAGCCATGTACGCAATGGCGTACGAGTCTTGTCAAAGATGGTGCCCGCGGTCACCGAGTTCTGGTGCTGGCAGGCCGGGCACATCAGGCGGGTACGGCTTGCCCGGTAGGCCTCACCCTGCCAATCGCAGAGCGGGCAGACATAACCGTCTGGCCAGCGAAGCCGTTCAAGGAAGGAGAGGCAAGCTTCTTCAGTGGAAAACCAGTCGAGAAATTCGTTCCAGGTTTGCGGGTAGTCTTTTCCGCCAACTGGGGCTAAAGTCTGTATATCCATCCAGGTGTTTTGACCGGACTGGAGCTAAATGGATACCCCTTACACATGTACAGTATTGGTCAATAGCGAATACTTGTCCAGCGAGCCACCGACAACCTGTCGCCTGTGCAGGCAGGTATGCAGTGCAGCGGTGGGTCAGGAGCTAAAGAGAATAAACAGCGCCAGCACCACAACCGCCAGCAGGCCGATGCAGGCGTGCATGATCTGCTGGTAGTGCCGCGGCTGGCTGGATTCCAGCAGGGCGATATCCTCAGCCGGCAAGGGATTACGCGGCACATGGGCATCATCAGCCAGCAGCGCCTGGGCATCCTCCCACTGATGATCCAGTACCACCCACACCCGCACCTCCGTGACACCGGTAATGGCCCAGTAGTTGTAGGTATTGATGTCGGAGACCTTGCAGAGAATGCCCTGCCCGCGGAGAAAACCCGCCACGCGGTTGGCTTCGATAATGGAGGAATAGGTGCCCAGCAGCTTCATGGTTCTATGGAAGCACAGAGCCGCCGGTCAGTCGATCGGAATAGCTTCGGCAGTAATGCCGTACTGGAAGCGCTGGGAAAACTCTTCCGGGGAAAGCAGCCTGCCCCTGACAAACGGACTGCCATGCTTGCGCGGCACCGAATCGCTCGCGTGTTGGACAAACAGGGCAGGGTAGCCGGTGCCGCCCCACTCCTCGAACAGGGCAAGATCCCTGTCGCTGTGCTCGGGATTCAGCCTGACCTTGACATAGGAAGACAGGGTTTCCCGGGCTTCCCTGCTTGGCAGCAGCGCATCCTCGAACTTGCGGCAGAACTTGCACCAGTCCGCGTAGGCGTAAATGAATATCGGCGCACTGCGTCTCCTGCTGATACCAAGTGCCTGGCTGTAACCGGCATGATCCACATACCAGCGATCACTCTGGTACGCAGCCTTCGCGGTCTGTGCACCACTTGATTTTACGGAGGGGCGTGGCGTTGCCGAAGGCATGGCGTTAATGGCCTTGAGTTCCAGCTCCCGCCCGGACCCATTGGGGCAGGCCTTATCGGTGTATACAATCCTGCCATTGATTTCGCATTTGTTGATTTCGTTGGCACTGGCAGGCGTCAAAGCATGGAGTAATAAAGCTGATGTAAGGAGCAAGAACTTTTGCATAAAATGTCGTCCTGCTGTGAGTCGGTTAATGGAATCCAGTGGGTCGCTCTCAGTCAAGAATAGCAGTTGTTGGGGAAGCTTTGCCGAGGAAGTTCAGCTCAATATAATTCTCTTACGGTTCTGTCTGGCGGCGTACTTCAGAACGAGAATTATCAATTTCGATAAATTTATGTTTCCGTTATGGAGTTGGATTTATTTCATTTAGCACTGTATAGGCGGTATCGAAACGCGCTGAAATCAAGAACTTTCGTCCATCGCTGAATTTAATGAGGCGATTGGGTGTGCGGGGGTCGCTTTTGCTTCGGGGCTGGAAAACGAAGAAATTTCTCAGGAGAAAATTGAGCCTGGCGTCTTCGATGCTTGCTAGCCTATCCCTCGTGTAAACAAAATCCCTGCCAATATAGTCGATGATTTTTATATTCGTGCCTGAGCAGTCGATCGAGCGAGCCGTTTTTGCCAGCGTGAATAAACAGTAAGCAATATAGCAAGCATACAGCAGGCAAGCCGCCGCGAGAGCTGCATAGATTAAAGCAACAGAGCCTCCGGTTTGTCCCTCAAACTTGGAAATACCGCAGAGTAACTTTATTCCGGCGTATATAAAGATGGGTGGGTACAGTAAAAGGATGAGAATACCTCGCCCTTTTTTGCCAAGGGTGTGATCTTTTGAGTTCAAAAAATTATTTCAATCTGGTTATGCTGGTGCACGACGTAATCAGTTATCTGAGTGACACGGAGACGCAGGGCTTATGGTTAAACCGGGAAAACTGCCTGTCAGAGTGTTCGGTGCTTAGCCTGACGTTTCTCTACGGATCTGAATTATTGACATAATCAGAACCGAGAAGAGCAGTGCCGGCCATATCAACATTCCTGACCAAATATGCCACAAAGCATCTCTAACCAATGTGTGAACACTCTCGCTTTTTTCAAAAATATGAAGGTAAGAGTTCATTGTGCGTGTCAATAAGATGTATGTTTGTGCCAAGAAGATAGACACACAAATTGATAAAAAATAGATATAGTACTTAAGCATAATCTCTAAGCTCAACGGTGGGTTACTCGCATAGCATATCTTGACTTTTAATCAGGTCGTTTATCTTTTCAATGTTTTTCTGGATATCTTGAATATCTTGGCTAGTGGACGCTTTTACCTCATCTAAGGCAGTTGCCCAGTCCCAAACTTCAAGGGCACCGCCGACCCCAACCATTACAAGCCCTGTTGCGCGAACCAAGGGAGGAGTTATTGGGTTGGGGTGAAGTGCGAGTGCTCCACCTGTGGTTGATATGACTATGGCTGTGGGGCCAACCCAGCTAGGAGCTAACCCAAACGGATCCAAGTATGTGAAAGGATTATTATTTGAATAACTATATGTATTTATCCCGCCTTCAATACCTAGAGGATCAGTTTCAATGTACCTTCCCCAACTAGAATCATAATCCCGAAAATAATTCTGATGCAGCCCGGTCTCAGCATCGAAATACTGCCCCGGAAATCTCAGGTTATTGGTAATTGCTGCGACATCGATGTCGGCCTGGCCGAAGGGGCGGTAGTTTGCGTTCCAGACCACATTCTGGGCCTGGTTGGTCAGGGTTTGCGGGGTGCCGAGATGGTCGGTGTGGATGTAGTAGATTTCGGTGCTGATCAGTGGCGGTGGGGGAGGGAGTATTTCTACCAGGCGGATGCCGTCGGCGGCGGTTTTGCCGCCGGCATCGGATAGGTCTATGTACTCGTCACCATTGCCGCTGAAGCTGTAGGTGCCCAGGTACACCCATTGTTTGCCCTGTCTGCCCTGGTTGGCGGTAACCGTCGACACCTGGCCGCCGTGATGGATCCGGTAGGTGGCGGAAGGGTTGTTCTTTCGTACTTTTGGCCACCAGGCGTAGATCTCGTAATCGCGCTCTTGCAACGTGCCGGGGTGCCAGCGATAGCTGTTGCCTGCATCTTCGGAGAGGTGATAGTAGTCCCCCCAGGCGCCTTTCTTTCTCACCTGTTCCCAGGTGCCGCTGCTGCTGGTTCCCGCGCTGGTGTCATCCAGCAGTGTCTCGGGGCCGGGCTCGGCGGGTCCGTAGGTGAAGCTGGTGCTGGCCACGGCGATGGGGCGTTCGTTGAAGTAAATGTATTCGCGCAGGGGGATGCCGTCGCCGTTGATCTCTGCCAGTAACTCACCGCGCTGGCCGTAAACGTAGTGAATGTCCTCGTCTGCGGTTTGTTTCCTGGTGCGTTGGTTGCGGAAGTTGTAGCTGTACTCGGCGATAAGGCTGTCTGCGGGCTCGCCGTTGGTGAGTCGTCGCTCGATTACCCGGGCCAGCCGGTTGCGTGCGTCGTACTGGTAGATGGTAGTGTTGTCGCCGTTGTTGTCAGATTTCGCCACCAGGTTCCCGTTGGTATCGTACTGGTACTGCCAGTCACTGGTGCTTTGCAGGCGGTTGCTGTTGCTGGCGTAGCTGTAGACATCCGTGCCGTTACTGCTGCTATGGCTAAGGCGGTTGCTGTTGGCGTCGTAGCTGTATGACAGATTGCCGTAGCCGCCACTGGCGTTACCCAGCCGGTTGAGGGCGTCGTAGCCCAGGGCCTGGCTGAATGTGGCGTTCTTCTGGTCGTTTATGGCGGTGATGTTGTCGGCGGAGTCGTAGCTGTAGCTGCGGTTGAGCGCGCTGCCAAAGCTCAGCGTGGTCAGGCGATAGTCCAGATCATAGGCTGCCTGCATCTGCATGCCGTTGCCCAGGACAAGGGATGTGACCGGGCCAAAAGGGAGGTATCCGGCATCGCTGGCGATAGTCCGGGCTCCCTCGGGGCCGTTGCTGTGAATCGCCATTTGTCGTCCGGCCCCGTCGTAGCTGTAATCCACTGTGCGTCCGCTGGGGTAGGTAATCCGCGTTACCCGGTCGGCCAGGTTGTATTCGTATGCCAGGTTGAAGTCGTGGCCAGCGCTGTTGCGCGCTTCGAAGACCAGGTTGCCGCGATGATCGTAGTCCATTGTTGTCGTGCCCGAGGCATCGCTTACGGTGGTAAGCCGGCCGATGCCAAAACTTCCCCCGTCGTAGCCGTAGCTGATGTTCAGGCTGGTGTCGGGGTAGCTGGACTCGAGCTGCCGGTTGAGCGCATCGTAGCTGGATGCAACACTGATCCCCCGCGCGTCGGTGCTGAGTATTCGGTTGCCGGCGCTGTCATAATGATAGCTGCTGACCCCCGTATCCGGGCTGTCCAGGGTCACTACCTCATCAAAGCCGTTGATGGTGTAGTTGGTGGCCAGACCGCGAGGATCGGTCACCGCGGTAAGGTTATCCCGCTGGTCGTGATTGTAGTGCACGGTGTGGGCATAGGCGGCCTCGGTGCTATAGATCCTGTCCAGGGAATCTATCCACTGCACGGTGGTGTTGCCATTGCCATCGGTGCGCGAAGTCCGGTTACCGTTGCGGTCATAGGTATAGTGGGTGGTTTGTCCGGATGCGCCGGTAATGGTGATCAAGCGCTTGAGTTCATCATAGCTGCGGTTGATGTCCCTTAGCAGCGTGCCGTTAGTGTCAAAGCTTCGCTCCGCGATGCGGTTGCCGGCCTCGTCCAGGGTGTATTCCACCCGCTCGCCAAGGTTGTTGCTGACCGCCACCAGCCGGCGGGCACCGTCGTATTCGTTGCTCAGGGTGCTGCCGTCAGGCAGCGTGGTGCTGAGCAGCATTCCCTCGCTGTCGTAGCTGTAGTCAGTAATCGCATCCAGCGAACTGTCACCGGTGGGGTCGATCACGGTGCGTGAGGTGATCCAGCCCCGGGGGTGATAGGTCAACCGGGTTTCCACGCCGTTTACGTCGATAATCCGTCGCGGCTGGCCGCGCTCATTGTGATCGAGCAGGTGGCTGGTGTATCCCAGTGAGTTGGCGGCCGAGATGCGATTGCCGCTGGCGTCATAGCCATAGTGGATGCTGTCGTCCGCATCGACACGGGGGCCATCAGCGAGGGTAATCTGGCCGTTGCTGTTGTACTGGTAGGTCCACTGCCTCTCTTCGGCGAGGGAGACGGTGCAACCGACTGCGAGTGCAATGCTGCCGGTTAGCGTGAACAGGAGTCTGCCGGAGTGGTTCATGATGCGTTCCTTGCTTCGTGAGCCGTTGCTATTGTTGGAATCCCGGTGTCAGGGAGTTTCGACACGTTTACGGATCAGGTTACCCTTGAGGTCGTATTCGTAATGGCTTGTGCGGCCAGGTTCGGCTATGACTGTGGGCAGGTTGAAATTGGCGTGCCAGGTAGTGCGGGTTTCCCGCTCCTGGGGCGTACCCACGCCTTCCCGGCGAATCAGTTCACGCCCGTTGGCGTCCCGCAGGTACTCGGTAACGTTGCCTTTCCAGTCGGTCTTGCTGCGGATGAACGCCCGCTGGTCAAAACCATAGCGCTGGTTGGCCGCCACGCAGTTGGCGCTGGCATGTCCCTGCACCTGGAATACGCGCTGTACGCCATTGACCCGGGTGTAGTAATAGGTGGTTTCCTTGCCCAGTGGGTTGGTGACGGTGGTTCTGCTGGTACCCGGACCGTTGAGCAGACTGTAGTCAAAGCTGGTCCTGTCGGCGCCGTTGTGGTGTTCGGAACTGACCGCCCGGCGGGCGCTGTCATAGGTCCAGCTGGCGTAGCGCTTGCCGTTGGCATCACTGATACCGGTGAGCAGGTCGGGATAGGTGGTGTTCTCGTAGTGATAAGTGCGGTTACTGCCATTGTCCGGGTAGAACACCGAACCGAGCATGCCATTGCTGTTGTAACTGTAACTGTAATCCTGCCCCAGCGGATCGCTGAAGCCGGTAATTCGGCCCGCTGTATCCAGCGCGTAGCGGATCACGCCGCCCAGGCTGTGCTCAACCTCGATGGCATCCAGCTGGTAGCGATAGCTGTGACTGAGCCCGGATCGTTGGCTGACCCGCACAAGTCTTCCGCTGCTGTCGTAGGTTTCGACCTGGTCGTCCAGGGTCTCCAGGCGCCAGCCGCTGATATTGCCCGCGCCGTCGAGCTCACTGAACAGTTGTTCGGTGATGTCGGTGCTGCTGTTGCGCCAGTCAGTGCCACCCTGGCCGCCGGTGAAGGTAAGTATCTTGCCGTCGGCACGGGTGACCTGGGCCTCGATGGTGCCCGCCTGGTGGGACACCCGGGGAAAGAATGTCCACTGGCCGCTGATGGAGTTGTAGGCCCGGCTTACCGCCAGCGGAAATGGCCGCTTGCCCTGGTAATCGGTTTCTATCTGGACCTTGTTGCCGGCGGCGGGGTTCACCGGGTTGCCCAGGGCGCATTCGGTCAGGCCCATTTCCCGCCCGAGGTCGTCTTTGCCGGGAATCGAAAAGTAGAGGTTGTCGATGCCGAAGCCGCCCGGTTCGTCACTGACAATGTGTACGCGCCAGCTGGCAATGCCGATATTGCCGCCCCGGGTGAAAAAGCGGTAGATACCGGTGCCCTCGTTGGTGGTGGATAGCAGCAACTGGCCCTGTGGGCCATAGAGGTCCATCTGTACCGAGGCCACCGCGTCAAAGTGGCCGCTCTCCCAGACAAACTGGTAGACGGTTGCGGCTTCCTGGGTGCCGGGTTTGACGAACTGGCCGGTGATATCACCCTCGAACACGGGGGTTCCCGTCAGCACAGGAGAAGAAGCCACCGCGGCATCCGTGGTAATCACCGGCCCCGAGCCGCCGAAGACGATGCCCCGGTCCCGGTACTGGTCACTCACCAGGGCATCCACTGGCAGTTCCGAAAATGAGATGCGGCGGGAAAAATTGCGCTCGCCGCTGGTGTATGCCGGTGCCGGCGTCTGGAGGGTTGTATTGACCTGCCGCGTGTTTGCGGGGGCCGACCCTCGGGGCGCCGGGCTGAGCGATTCCGGGGCCTGCAGCGGTGGACTGAAGTCCTGCTGCTGGAGCGTGGTGGCAGGCGCCGGGTTGTCAGAGGATGATTGCCCCAGTGCCAGGGCGGGAACGAGCAGCAACAGGCCGCCCGGAATTCCAGGTTTCATCGACACTACCTCCCTGTAGTGAACCGTTGCGATAGCGTCCTTGCCATCGCGATAGTCAGAGTAGGTGCTTCCGGGCTGGCGAGCCAGCAAACGCCGCAATTTGATGAATTGCGACGCGCTCTGGCTCAGTAAGATGGGTGCTCTGGCTTACATGCCGCCGGCGTTTTCCAGCAGGTAGGTAATCACGAATTTGATCAGGAAACCGAAAATGCCCATGGCCAGGCCGATGTAGAGGATGATGGTGCCGAACCTGCCCGCGTTACTGCGCCTGGCCAGGTCCCAGACGATAAAAATCATAAACAGGATCAGGGCGCCGACCCCCAGGGTAACGCCGTACTCTGTTAACCACTCGTCCATATCGCTCTCCCGGGCCGCAGGCGGCGCCTGTTCAGGGGGCGGCGATTATATCAGCTTCCAGGTGGCAGGGGGCCTTGAGCGAGGCAGTGACCAGGCAGGCACTTTCGGCCTTTTCCAGCAGGCGCCGGGCGTCGGCCTGGTCGGTGCCTGCGGGCACGGTCAGGCTGGTGCGCACGGTGAATCCGGTGAACTGAGTGACCCGGTCCATTCGGTCCAGCACCCCTTCGGCGTTCACTTCCAGGCTGTTCCATTCCAGCCCGGAAGCTCGCGCAATGGCGCGAAAAGTAAGAATGAAACAGTCGCCAACCGCAGCGACCAGCAGGTGTTCCGGTGACCACTGGTCTCCCGGGCCGCCAAACTCGGCGGGCGGGGCGGAAACCAGCTGCGGCATGTCGTCGGCTTTCAGGGCGATATTACCCTCGGCTTCCGCGTTGGCAGATACCCGGTAGTGGTGGGGGAAGTCTTGCATGTTTGGCTCCGCTGTCAGTGGCGTTAAAGTACAACGCGGATTCTAGCAGAGCGTAATTATCCCGTTTTTGATGTCCGTCATGCTGGTTGTGTTCAGGCAAACGACAGCGTCGGCTGCACCTGGGGGCTGACCTGCCCGGGGCTCGCCTGCCAGGCGGGAATCTCCCACAGCTGGGGCTGCTCCGGCACATCTTCCGAGGGCGGCAGGGCCACGTCCAGGTACTGGTTGCCACCGCGCTGCTTGAGAATATGCACCTTGCGGTACTCGCGCATTTGCAGGCGCAGACTGGCGGGGGCGTGGTTGCGCGCGGCGGCCTGGGGGCGGAACAGTACTGCCAGGCTGTCGCCGCTGGCGGCGGCCAGTTGCAGCTTGCGCAGTTCGCCGTAGCTGTATTCCTCGGCCCCCAGCCAGCTGAACACGGCGCTGCTGGTGCTGCTGCGCAGGGCCTGCTCGGTGGCCCACAGCAGGTCTTCCCGGTTTTTGGGGTGTACCAGCAGGATCTGCCCGGTGTCGATGCCCCGGGCTTTCAGCAGGGGGGCATAGGGTGTGAAGGGCGGGGCAATAAAGACCTGCCAGAGGCCCTCGGCGCTGAGCTTTTCCATGGCCGGCAGGAACAGGCCCATGGAGCCCAGGCCGCAGCCATCGCTGAGCATTTCCACGGTGTTGCCCAGGGGCCAGCCCTTGTGGCGCAGCTGGGCATCCAGGGTGCTGTAACCGGTGTTGAGGCGGCCCTCATCCCGATGGCTGTTGCCGCTGGCGGAGAATACCTGGCCGGCAAGCCAGGTGTCGTTACGCTTGATAAGCTGTTGCAGTGCTGTATTCATGGCCGCGCCTCTTTGCTGTATGTTTATACACTGTTTGTATATACAGTAGTTGGCGCGACCGGGCTTTGCAAGCGGTAAAATTTACACGCGGGTGTGACCTGTGCGATCAGGCGACAGGTGGTTGAAGCGCAGAGCAGGGTTTAGCGGCGGGCGCCGGCCAGATCCAGGATCAGGGTTTCCAGGTTATCCCAGGGCTTGCCGCCGGCGAAGCCCTTGATGCTGCCGTCGACGGCGCTGGCCTGTTCCAGCAGGTGGTTGAGGGAGTTGCGGCTGTGGCGGCCCAGCGCCCCCTGCATCAGGCTCATGCGGTTTTTCCACACCCGCAGGGCGCCCAGGGCCTGTTGCGGGTTCTGGCCCGCATCCATCGCCTGCCGGGCCTGGTGCAGGGTGCGGATTTCCCGCAGCAGGGCCCACAGGGCCACGGCGGGCTCGGTGCCCTCGCCGCGCAGGCCGTGGAGCATTTTCAGGCTGCCGGCGGCATTGCCCCTGAGCGCGTTGTCGGTCATGTCGAACAGGTTGTAGCGGGCGTTGTTGGCGACCGAGGCGGTTACCGTCGCGGCGCCGATCCGGCCGTCGTCCGCCAGCAGCTTGAGTTTTTCCACTTCCTGCACTGCCGCCAGCAGGTTGCCTTCCACCCGCTCGCACAGCAGTTGCAGGGCCTCGTTATCGATGGCCATGCCGGCGGCGCTGACCCGCTGTTGCAGCCAGCGGGGCAGGTCCCTGGCATCCACCGGCCAGACCTGCACCGTGGCGCCGGCGGCGTCCAGGGCCTTGTACCACTTGCTGTTGGTGGACTGTTTGTCGATCTTGCCGGCGATAATCAGCAGCACGTCCTCGCTGCCCTCACTTACCTGCAGGTACTCCACCAGGGCCTTGCTGCCCTCGGTGCCCGGCTTGCCGCTGGGAATGCGCAGTTCCACCAGCTTGCGCTCGGCGAACAGTGACATGGCGGCGGCGCTGGCGATGATCTCGTCCCACTTGAAGCCCGGCGCGCTGACATCGAGAATTTCGCGGTCGCTGCAACCGGCCCGGCGCGCCGCCTGGCGCACCTGGTCACAGCACTCCTGGACCAGCAGCGGCTCGTCGCCACTGACCAGGTAAACGGGCAGGAGTTGCTGTTGCAGCTGGCCGGCCAGTTTCTCCGGGTAAACGCGCATCAGGCGTCCTGGGCGGCGGCGTAAAAGGCGATGCGGCGCATGATCTGCTGGGCCAGCTCACTGCGCATCTCCGACTTGAGGATGCGGATTTCCTCGGCCTTGCCCACCACGTTCTGCGGGTCGTTTTCCATTTGCTTGACCACCGAACTGGTGGTGCTTTCGATGACCATCTCGCCGGTATTTTTACGCACCGCGAAGGTGGCGCGCATGGTCAGCTCGAATTCCGCTGCGCGGGCTTCGGAGTTGAGCGACAGGTTGCGCTGGTTGAAACGCTCGGGACCCAGCACCACGCTGTAGTTGGCGGCTTTGTTGTCGTCCTGCCACTGCACGCCATTGGCGGCGAAACGGGTTTTCACCTCGCGGCTGAACTCGCTGTTGGGATTGTTGGTCTGCAGGTACATTGAGCGCCATTCATCGGAAATACTGACGCCGCCGGCGCCGCGCAGGTGGAAGCCACAGGCGCTGAGCGCCAGGGCCATAGCGAGGATGAAGCAGTGGTGGAGCGGGCGCTGTGGCATGGGGAGCTTCCGTTGCGGGCTAGTTGGCAACAATATTAACCAATTTGCCCGGCACTACAATTACCTTGCGCACGGTCACGCCTTCAAGGAAGCGCTGGACGTTGTCCTGGGCCAGGGCTGTGGCCTCGACGCTGTCCCTGGCGGCATCGGCGGGCACTTCCATTTTTGCCCTGACCTTGCCGTTCACCTGCACCACCATTTCAATGCTGTCGCGGGTCAGGGCATCCTCGTCGACGCCGGGCCAGGGAGCGTGGAGAATGTCGCCCTCGCCGCCGAGCAGCGGCCACAGGGTGTGGCAGACGTGGGGCGTGATCGGGCTCAACATCAGCACCACTGCGCGCAGGGCCTCATCGAGCACTGCCCGGCTCTGGTCGCTGCCGTCCAGCTTGCCCAGTTCGTTGCACAGTTCCATCACCGCGGCGATGGCGGTGTTGAAGGTCTGGCGCCGGCCGTAATCGTCACTGACCTTGGCGATGGTCTCGTGGGTCTTGCGGCGCACGTTCTTCTGTTGTTCGTCCAGTGCGGCTACAGCCAGCGCAGGCGCCGGATCTGCCGCCAGGTGACTGGCCACCAGCTTCCACAGGCGCCTGAGGAAGCGGTTGGCCCCCTCCACCCCGGAGTCGGCCCACTCCAGCGACTGTTCCGGCGGCGCCGCGAACATGGAAAAAAGGCGCACGGTATCGGCGCCGTACTGGTCTATCAGGGCCTGGGGGTCGACGGTGTTGCCTTTCGACTTGGACATCTTGGCGCCGTCCTTGAGCACCATGCCCTGAGTCAGCAGGCGGGTGAACGGTTCGTCGGAACTTACCAGGCCCTCGTCGCGCAACAGCTTGTGGTAAAAGCGCGAGTACAGCAGGTGCAGGATGGCGTGCTCGATACCGCCCACGTACTGGTCCACCGGGGTCCAGTAGTCAGCCTCGTCATCGAGCATCGCTTCCTTGTTGTTGGCACAGCCGTAGCGGGCGTAGTACCAGGAGGACTCCATGAAGGTGTCGAAGGTGTCGGTCTCGCGGGTGGCCAGGCCGCCGCAAGCGGGGCAGCTGGTTTCATAGAATTCGGGCATCTTCTTGATCGGCGAACCCACGCCCTCGAATTCCACCTCGGTGGGCAGCACCACCGGCAGGTCTGCAGCCGGCACCGGCACCGCGCCGCAGCTGGCGCAGTTTATGATCGGAATCGGCGCGCCCCAGTAGCGCTGGCGGGACACGCCCCAGTCGCGCAGGCG
Source organism: Seongchinamella sediminis (assembly GCF_003457605.1). Taxonomy (GTDB): domain Bacteria; phylum Pseudomonadota; class Gammaproteobacteria; order Pseudomonadales; family Halieaceae; genus Halioglobus; species Halioglobus sediminis. The sequence goes on along the minus strand of NZ_QRAN01000019.1, from coordinate 48,603 downwards.
GTAGTTCACCGTGCGCTTGCCCCTGCCGAGGCTTTCCAGCTTGTCGGCAATGGCATCGAAGGCGCCCTGGAAATCCAGGCCATCGAATTCACCGGAATTGATGCTGGTGGTGCCGGATTTATCGGCGTACCAGTCCTGCCAGGTATTGCTGGAATAGATGTAGTCATCGCCGGCCTTGTCGACCACCTGCACAATCGGCAGGCCGTACTTGCTGGCGAAGGCGTGGTCGCGCTCATCGTGGGCGGGTACCGACATGACTGCGCCGGAGCCGTAACTCATGAGCACGAAGTTGGCGACCCAGATCGGCACCTGCTCGCCGCTCAGCGGATGAGTGGCGGTAAAGCCGGTGGCCATGCCCAGCTTTTCCATGGTCGCCATTTCCGCCTCGGCCACCTTGATATGGGACTGTTCTTCAATAAAGGCAGCCAGTTGCGCGTTGTGCTCGGCAGCAGCCCTGGCCACCGGGTGCTGGGGGGCGACCGCCAGATAGGTGGCACCCATCAGGGTGTCGGGGCGGGTGGTGTATACCGCCAGCGGCTCGCCATTGAAGTCGAACTCCAGGTCCACGCCCTCGGAGCGCCCGATCCAGTTGCGCTGCATGGTTTTTACCTGCTCGGGCCACTGGTCCAGTTTGTCCAGGTCATTCAGCAGCTGGTCGGCGTAGTCGGTGATCTTGATGAACCACTGATCGATCTCCCGGCGTTCCACCGGGTTGTCACAGCGCCAGCAGCAGCCGTCGACAACCTGCTCATTGGCGAGCACGGTCTGGTCGTTCTCGCACCAGTTGACCTCGGCCTTTTTCTTGTAGGCCAGGCCCTTCTCGAACAGGCGGGTAAAGAACCATTGTTCCCAGCGGTAGTAGTCCGGATCGCAGGTGGCGAGCTCCCGGTCCCAGTCGTAGGCAAAACCCAGCTGGCGCAGCTGTTCGCGCATGTAGTCGATGTTTTGCGCGGTCCAGTGGGCGGGTGGTACGTTGTTCTTGATGGCGGCATTTTCCGCCGGCAGGCCGAAGGCGTCCCAGCCCATGGGCTGGAGCACGTTTTTACCCTGCATGCGCTGGTAACGCGCGATCACGTCGGCAATGGTGTAGTTGCGCACGTGCCCCATGTGCAGCTTGCCACTGGGGTAGGGGAACATGGCCAGGCAGTAGAATTTTTCCCGGCTGTCGTCCTGTTGCACGGCGAAACTGTTGTTCGCCAGCCAGTGCTCCCGGGCTTGCCGCTCCAGGGTAAGGGGGTCGTATTGTTGCTCCATCACGGGACTGGTGTTTCCTGGTTCAGGGGTAAAAAAAGAAGCGCGAATTCTACCAGTAATTGCCGGGGGCGTCTGTAGTGGCGGGCAAGGTGAGGGGCGCATGGAGCGCGGTGCCCGCTTCAGTTCTCCTCGCGCCAGAACGCCAGGTACATGAGGTACATCAGCCCCAGGCCCAGGCCGCAGCCGATGATTACCGGAGCGGAACCAAAGCTGCCGAAGGGGGTTCTGCCGAGCATGGTCTGGGCCTCGCCCACCAGGCTGGTTTCGACGAACTGCCCGGTGGCCTCGACGATGTGGCCGCGGTGGTCGATGATAGCCGATATCCCGTTATTGGTGCCGCGAATCAGGTAGCGGCCATTTTCCAGGGCGCGCATGCGCGCCATCTGCAGGTGCTGCAGCGGGCCGAACGAGTCGCCGAACCAGCTGTCGTTGCTGATGGTAATCAGCAGGTCGGCGTGGCGGGCGGTGCTGGCCACCAGGTCCGGGTACACGATTTCATAGCAGATGTAGGGCGCTACCCGGAACGCGCCGGCCTGCAGCGGTGGCTGGCCGGCAGGGCCCGGGCTGAAAGAGGACATGGGCAGGTCGAAAAAGGCAATCAGGCCGCGCAGCCAGTTTTCCAGCGGCACGTATTCACCAAAGGGCACCAGGCGCTGCTTGTGGTACACCCCGCTGCCGGCGCCCAGGGCCAGAATGCTGTTGTGGGCGCCCTGGTTGTTCCCGGCACGGTAGGGAATGCCGGTCACCAGGGTGGTGTCGCTCATGCGCGCCCGGGCGTCGATGGGATCCAGGAAGCCGCGCGCGTTCTGGTAATAGTTGGGCACCGCCGCTTCCGGCCACACCAGGATGTCGTGGCCCAGCAGCGCCGAGGTCTCTCGCTCCAGTTGCCTGAGTATGGGCAGGTAATAGTCGCGGTCCCATTTGTGTTCCTGGGGCACATTGGGCTGGTAAATGGCGATGCGCAGCGGCTGCTCGCTGGCCAGCGCTACCCACTGGATGGGCTTGAGCACGCCGCCGCCCGCCCACAGGGTGAGCACCATGACGCCATAAGTGGCAATGGCAACCGGTTGCCTGCTGCGCCAGGCGAGGAATAAACAGCTGCCGCTGAGGGCGCAGATAAAAGACAGGCCGAAAACCCCGACGATGGGGGCCCAGCCGGCAATCCAGGTGTCGACGTGGGCGTAGCCCAGCAGCAGCCAGGGAAAGCCGGTGAGAATCCAGCTGCGCAGCCACTCCAGCAGCACCCACAGCAGTGGCAGGCCCATCAGCATGCCGCCCGGCAGGGGGCGCACCAGGCGCACATACAGCCAGCCGAACAGGCCGTGGAAAATCGCCAGGCCGGCGCAGAACAGCGCAGTGAGAGTGGCCGCCAGGGGCACCGGGGCGTAACCGTGCTCGTGAATGCTCACGTAGACCCAGGAAACACCGCTGCCGAACATGCCCAGGCCGTAGAGCCAGCCCCGCCACAGGCCCTGGCGGGGAGTGCAGGTGCTGAGCAGCCAGGCCAGCAGGGCGCAACTGACAATGCCAGCTGGCCAGATATCAAAGGGCGCCAGTGACAGGGTAACCAGGGCGCCCGCCAGTGGCGCAATCAGCATCACCTGCAGCGGCGACAATCCTGATTCGCTGTTAGTGTCCGGCACTGGGGGTGCTTCAGGCCTGGAGGGGGCGCATGCGCAGGCTGTGGATCTTGCGCAGGTCTGCGTTGATCACCTTGAATTCGAACTTATCAATTATCGCCAGCTCATTGCGTGATGGCATGTGTCCCAGGGCCTGCATCACCAGGCCGCCGATAGTATCGAACTCATCATCGGAGAAGTCGGTCTTGAAGTACTCGTTAAAATCGTCGATCGGAGTCAGTGCCTTGATGAAGTAGTCCTCATCGGAAATCTTGCGAATATAGCGGTCCGCCTGGGCATCGGTTTCATCTTCAATCTCGCCGACGATTTCCTCCAGCACGTCTTCTATGGTCACCAGGCCGGCGACACCGCCGTACTCGTCGATCACAATCGCCATATGGTTGCGGTTTTCACGAAATTCGCGCAGCAGGACGTTCAACCGCTTGCTCTCGGGTACCACCACCGTGGGCCGTAACAGGGAAGTGAGTTTGAAGTCGCTGTGATCCTTGTTGAGGATTTGCGGCAGCAGGTCCTTGGCCAGCAGTATACCCAGTACGTCGTCGGTACTTTCGCCCACTACCGGGTAACGCGAGTGGGCAGAGCGGGTGATCAGCGGCAGGATTTGCTCCAGCGACTGTTCTTCCTTGAGCACCACCATCTGCGCCCGCGGGATCATGATATCCCGGGCCTGCATATCCGATACCTGTATCGCACCTTCCATGATGCTGCGGGCATCCTCGTCGATCACCTCGTTCTCCGAGGCCACCGCCACCACGTCCAGCAGGTCGTTGCGGTTGCGCGGTTCGCCGGAGAACAGCTGGCCTATTTTTTCCAGCCAGGATTTGTCGCCCGAATCGCTGCCAGAGTATTCATCGCTCATGCGTCAGCATGCTCCTTGGGTATATTGTCCCGGTAGGGACAGGGAAAATTCAGTTGCCCGAGGATCTCGGTCTCCAGCGCCTCCATGGCCTGGGCTTCGGTTTCCTCGATGTGGTCGTAGCCCAGCAGGTGCAGGGTGCCGTGGACGGTCATGTGGGCCCAGTGGGCCGCCAGCGGCTTGGCCTGCTCGCGGGCCTCCGCGCGCACCACTGGCGCGCAGATGACAATATCGCCCAGCAGCGGCAGTTCAAGCTCCGGCGGCAGGTCCGCGGGAAAGGAGAGCACATTGGTGGGGCCCGCCTTGCCGCGGTAGCTCCCATTGAGCGCGGTCATTTCGGGAATATCCACCAGCCGCAGGCTGATCTCGGTGTCGCTGCTGCGACGGCCTGCCAGGGCGACGATAATCCAGCGTCGTATGTCGTCCTCGTCGGGGACCGGTTCGGTGCTGGCGCACTGGATGTCCAGTTGCAGGTTCACAGCTTGCCCTGGTCCAGGGGAGTGGCCTTGTCCTCGTGGTTGTCGTAGGCCTGCACGATGCGCTGCACCAGTGGGTGGCGCACCACGTCCTTGTTGGCGAAGTAGGTGAAGCCGATGCCATCGACGCCGTCGAGGATGTTGCCGGCGTGGGTCAGGCCCGACTGGGCGCCCCGCGGCAGGTCGATCTGCGTGGCGTCGCCGGTGATCACCGCCGTGGAGCCGAAACCGATCCGGGTGAGGAACATCTTCATCTGTTCCCGGGTCGTGTTCTGGGCCTCGTCAAGGATAATGAAGGCATTGTTGAGGGTGCGGCCACGCATGAAAGCCAGCGGTGCCACCTCGATGATATTGCGCTCGATATACTTGTTGACCGTCTCAAAGCCCAGCATCTCGTACAGAGCGTCGTACAGCGGCCGCAGGTAGGGATCGATCTTCTGGCTCAGGTCGCCGGGAAGGAACCCCAGCTTTTCGCCGGCCTCCACCGCCGGGCGCACCAGCAGGATGCGGCGCACCCGCTCTTCGAGCAGGGCCTCTACCGCGCAGGCCACGGCCAGATAGGTCTTGCCGGTGCCGGCTGGGCCAATGCCGAAGTTGATGTCCGACTGCTTGATGGTGCGGACATAGCTCTGCTGGTTTTTGCCCCGGGGCTTGATAGAAGCGCGTTTGGTGCGAATGACCTGGATCGCCTCAACCGGCTGGCCGTCGCCGGCCGCTTCCGCCAGGTGCTCCAGTCCCGCCTGCTGTAGTTGCAGGTGCAGGGACTCCGGGCTCAGGCCCACCCCCTGGCATATTTCAGCGTAGAGGTGGATCAGCAGCTGTTTGGCCGAGGCTACATTGACCGAGGGCCCGCTCAGCAGGAACTGGTTGCCCCGGTTGCTGATGGTGATGCCCAGGCGCTCCTCGATCTGCCGCAGGTGGCTGTCGAGCTGGCCGCACAGCATGGCCAGATGACGGCTGTCATTGGGCTCGAGAGTGAGGTTTTGTTGCGTCGCCGGCTGTGTTGCCGGCGTCGACGGTTCGGATTCGCTATTCAAAATGCCTGATGGCCCATTATGGGCAGAGTAGTTAGTTCAAAGGATATACGGGAAATACCAGCCGTCAACCGGCCTGCAGCACGCCGCGCAGCGAGTTGGGCAGGGCCTCGACAATCTCAACCTGGGCGAATTCACCAATCAGCTGGTGATCGATGCAGGAGAAATTCACCGCCCGGTTGTTCTCGGTACGGCCCTGCAGCTGGCCCGGGTCTTTTTTCGATACGCCGGTGACCAGAATGGTCTGGGTGCTGCCCACCATGCGCCGGCTGATCGCCTGGGCCTGCTGGTTGATACGGGCCTGTAATATCTGCAGGCGCTGCTTCTTGGTTTCCTCGGGTGTTTCGTCGGGCAGGTCCGAGGCGGGGGTGCCCGGCCTGGGGCTGTAGACAAAGCTGAAGGACACATCGAAGCCGATGTCCTCAATCAGTTTCATGGTGTCGGCGAAGTCTTTTTCGCTCTCACCGGGAAAACCGATAATAAAATCGGAGGAGATGCTGATGTCGGGCCGGATGTTGCGCAGCCGGCGAATCTTGGACTTGTATTCGAGGGCGGTGTGGCCGCGTTTCATTGCCGCCAGAATCTTGTCGGAACCGCTTTGCACCGGCAGGTGCAGGTGATCGACCAGCTGGGGAATGTCCGCGTAGGCGGCGATCAGGGCGTCGGAGAATTCCACCGGATGGGAGGTGGTGTAGCGGATTCTGGCGATGCCGGGAATCCTGGCCACGTAGTGCAGCAGCTCGGCAAAGTCGACGATGTCGCCCTCGTGGCTCTCGCCGCGGTAGGCGTTGACATTCTGGCCCAGCAGGTTCACTTCCCTGACCCCCTCGGCAGCGAGGTGGGCAATTTCGGCAATCACATCGTCCAGCGGCCGGGACACCTCCTCGCCACGGGTGTAGGGCACCACGCAGAAGGTGCAGTACTTGGAGCAGCCCTCCATGATGGAGACAAAGGCTGTGGGGCCGTCCACCCTGGGTTCCGGGAGGCGGTCGAACTTCTCGATTTCCGGAAAGCTGATGTCCACCACCAGGGTGCCGCCGGGGCCTGCGCGCTGCTCCATCATCTCCGGCAGCCGGTGCAGGGTCTGGGGGCCGAATACCAGGTCAACGTAGGGCGCCCGTTTGCCGATTTCTTCCCCTTCCTGGCTGGCCACGCAGCCGCCCACACCGATAATCAGATCGGGTTTTTTCTGCTTCAGGTGCTTCCAGCGTCCCAGCTGGTGAAATACCTTCTCCTGAGCCTTTTCCCTTATAGAACAGGTGTTTAGCAGGATTACATCGGCTTCTTCCGGGTTCTCGGTGGTCACCAGGTCATGGCTTTCTTGCAGCAGGTCACGCATACGGGCGGAGTCGTATTCGTTCATCTGGCAGCCGTGGGTCTTGATGTAGAGTTTCTTGCTCACTAATCCTCAGGTACGCTGGCAGCAGTTCTGCCGGCGAATGTGTCTGCAAAAGGGCAGCGGATTATACAGATTTACCCCGCTGAAACCTAGGCCCGGCAAGGCTTCAGCGCTGGTAATTCCTGCCGATGGTGGTAATATTGCCGCCCCCTGAAATCGCGGTCCGGCGGCCGGCGCTCCGGCGGCCGGCGCTCCGGCTTGCTACCGCGGTTCGATATCACGGTGGCCGGCCAGGGGCTCTGTTATCCGCCACCGCACGAGGAAACCATGCCAGCGCAACCCGTTTACAAAGTGATTTTCCAGAATGGCAACCAGGTCTTTGAGGTCTTTGCCCGGCAGATCTACCAGAGCGATATGTGGGGTTTCATCGAGATTGAGGAGTTCGTGTTTGGCGAGCGTTCGAAGATCGTGGTTGATCCCAGTGAGGAAAAGCTCAAGAACGAGTTCAGCGGGGTGACCCGCAGCTATATTCCCCTGCAGGCGATTATTCGTATTGATGAGGTAGCGAAGGAAGGCTCGGTGAAGATTTCCGACGTCAAGCCGGCCGAGGGCGGAAATGTGGCGAGTTTCCCGCTGGCGGGGATGCCGCCGCAGCAGACTACAGAAGAGTGAGGACTCCGAGCTTTTTGTGTTGATCCGGTTCCGGGGCTGGCTCAAACGAGCATGGATTGAATTTATCCCAGCTGTCTTCACAGTTTCAAGCGCCGTTACTTTGTTCGAATTGAAAGCTGAAAGAGGTTCGGTGGCGGGGTATAGCTGCTGAAACAATCAGGCCACCGCTTTTTGCGGAACGGAGTTTACGGGGGATTTCCGCGAGGACTGTCTGAGGTCGCTTAGCGGTTGCGCGCAGCAACCGCTGACCGAGTTCCGCAGCGGCCCGCAAACGCAGTGGAGTTTGTGGTCGTTTCAGCAGCTATACCCCGGTGCCGAACCGGCTCGCGAAGGCGCAATCTCAAGAGTTGGATAGCTGTTGCCTCAATGTCGCCAGCTTCACACAAACCACGAAGGCCTCCGCAGTCGCTTTCACGTCTTCCAGTGAGGGAAAGCTGGGCGCCAGCCTGATATTGGAATCATCCGGGTCCTCGCCGTAGGGAAAAGTGGCGCCGGCGGGGGTGAGGGCGACGCCGATCCCGGCGGCGAGGCGTACCACGTCTTTTGCCAGCCCGGGGCGGGTGTTGAAGGAGATAAAGTAGCCGCCGCGCGGCGCCAGCCATTCACCCATGCCGGTGCCGGCCAGTTCCCGGTCGAGTATGTCCAGGACCGCTTCGAAGCGCGGCCGCAGGATGGCGGCGTGCTTGCGCATGTGTCCGGCGATGCCGTCGGCGTCCTTGAGCAGCCTTACATGGCGCAGCTGGTTGACCTTGTCGGGGCCTATGCTCTGGATGGACAGGTGGTTCTTGAAGGCGGCCAGGTTATCCTCACTGCTGGCGAGGAAGGCCACGCCGGCGCCGGCGAAGGTGATTTTCGAGGTGGAGCCGAACTGGAACACATTGTTTGCGGTGCCGTACTGCTGGCAGTAGTCGCTGATGCTGGCGAGTCGGGGCGCGTCCTCGTATAGCGCATGCACGGCGTAGGCATTGTCGTACATCACCAGGAAGTGCTCGCTAGCGAGGGTGCCCAGCTTGGCCAGGCGGGCCACGGTCTCGTCGCTGTAAACGCAGCCGGTGGGGTTGGAGAAGCGGGGTACGCACCAGATGCCGCTGATGCTGGCATCGTTGCTGATCAGTGCTTCCACCAGGTCCATATCGGGTCCGCTCGCCAGCAGGGGCACGGGGATCATTTCAATGCCCAGGTACTCGCAGATAGCGAAGTGGCGGTCGTAGCCGGGTACCGGGCAGAGGAACTTGACCTCGTCGGAATTGCCCCAGGCGGAGCCGGGGCCGCGCAGGCCGGCGCTGAGCGCCAGGTCTATCACCGTGTACATCAGGGTAAGGCTGGCATTGCCGCCGACCAGCACATTCTCCATGGGAACCCCCAGCACAGTGGCGAACAGGCGCCGGGCCTCGGGCAGTCCCTCCAGGCCGCCGTAGTTACGCACGTCGATGCCGTCCTCGCTGCGGTAGTCGCCAGCCAGGATGCCATCGAGCGGGTTGCTGAGGCCCAGCTGCTCGCTACCGGGTTTGCCCCGGGTCAGGTCCAGCGCCAGCTTGCGCCCGGCGAGCGCCCGGTACTCGGCCTCAACGGCTTCCAGTTGGCTTGAAATGTCTGCCTGCGACAGCTGCTCTATATGCACGGCTGAGTCCTCTGGTGGTCTAAACTGGATGTATCTGTGGTGTGCCATTATACCGGCGCCTGCCAGCGCCGGCACGGTGCCCGCCGGTCGTGCTTGAAAACCGCGTCCGTTGGCCACATATAGCCTGCATTAACCAGCGTAAAGAAGGACAGGGCATGGATCAGCATGAGGATACTGTAGACGCGGATATCGTGGAACCTGGCGAGGGCAACAATGCCCCGGCGGTGGCTGACGACGTCCTGCCGGATACGCTTTACCTGATGCCATTGCCCAACCGGCCATTCTTCCCCGGCCAAGTGCAGCCGGTGGCGATTAATGCCCGGGAATGGTCGACAACGCTCAAGGGTGTCAGCGAGAGCAACCAGGGCCTGATTGGCCTGTCCTACGTTCCCCGCAGCGACAGTGGCGATATCGATACGCGCCAGTTCCCGGACATGGGTTGCGTGGTCCGGCTGCACCGGCCGCCAATGCCCGGTGACAATCAGGGGCAGTTCCTGGCCCAGGGTATCCGCCGGTTCAGGATTGTGCGCTGGTTGAATGATAAACCACCCTACCTGGCCCAGGTGGAGTATCCCCCCAGCCAGGGCGACCGGGACTCCGATGAGGTCAAGGCCTACGCCATGGCCCTGATCAAGGAGATCAAGGAACTGCTGCCGCTGAACCCGCTGTACAGCGAAGAGCTCAAGCAATACCTGGCCAATTTCAGCCCCACCCAGCCCAGCCTGCTGGCGGATTTTTCCGCGGCCTTGACCACCGCCTCTGGCGAGCAGTTGCAGGAGATTCTTGAAACCCTGCCGCTGATATCGCGCATCGAAAAAGTGCTGTCACTGCTGCGCAAAGAGCGGGAAGTGGCGGAGCTCCAGGGCCAGATCACCAGCCAGGTTAATGAGAAAGTTTCCGAGCAGCAGCGCGAGTTTTTCCTTCGCGAGCAGATGAAAATCATCCAGAAAGAGCTGGGAATCTCCAAGGATGACCGCAGCTCCGATGTGGAAATGTTCGAGCAGCGTATTGCCGACAAGGAGCTGCCGGATGCGGTGGCCACGCGTATTGGCGATGAACTGCAAAAGCTGTCGGTACTGGAAACCGGATCACCCGAATACGGTGTCACCCGCAACTACCTCGACTGGGCCACCTCGGTTCCCTGGGGTGTGCACTCGGACGACAACCTGGACCTGCAGCATGCGCGCGGGGTACTCAACGCGCACCACGAGGGGCTGGCGGATGTAAAAGCGCGCATTCTGGAGTTTCTGGCGGTGGGTTCCTTCAAGGGCGAGATATCCGGTTCCATCCTGCTGCTGGTAGGGCCGCCGGGGGTGGGTAAAACCAGTATCGGCCGTTCCGTGGCCGACGCCCTGGGGCGCGAGTTCTATCGCTTCAGCCTGGGCGGCATGCGCGACGAGGCGGAAATCAAGGGACACCGGCGTACCTACATCGGCGCCATGCCGGGCAAGTTCGTCCAGGCCCTGAAAGAAGTGCAGGTAGCCAACCCGGTGATCATGCTCGACGAGATCGACAAGATCGGCGCCTCCTTCCAGGGTGACCCGGCATCGGCCTTGCTGGAAGTGCTGGATCCCGAGCAGAACAGTGAATTTCTCGACCATTACCTCGACCTGCGGGTGGACCTGTCCAAGGTCCTGTTTGTCTGTACCGCCAACCAGCTGGACACCATTCCCGGCCCGCTGCTGGACCGCATGGAAATCACCCGGCTGTCCGGCTATGTTGCCGAGGAAAAGCTGTCCATCGCCCGCAAGCACCTGTGGCCGAAGCAGCTCAAACGCCACGGCCTGGCTGAGGAACAACTCAAGATTAACGATGCCGGCCTCAAGTATGTCATCGACTCCTACTGCCGCGAGGCGGGGGTGCGTTCGCTGGAAAAGCAAATTGCCCGCATCATGCGCAAATCCATCGTGCGCATGCTCGATGAGGATGAAGAAAAATTGCGGGTGGGGAAAAAGGATATCGACGAGTTACTGGGCAAGCCGCCCTTCATCGCCGACAAACCCATGCGCGGTCTCGGGGTCGCCACCGGACTGGCCTGGACTGCCATGGGCGGCGCCACCCTCGCGGTCGAGTCCTCCCAGATTCACACCCTCAACCGGGGCTTCAAGCTTACCGGTCGCCTGGGTGACACCATGCGCGAGTCGGCGGAGATCGCCTACAGCTACGTGATCAGTCATCTCAAGGACTATGGCTGCGATCCCGATTTCTTCGACATGAGCATGGTCCACCTGCATGTGCCGGAGGGGGCCACACCCAAGGATGGCCCCAGCGCCGGCATTACCATGGCCACAGCGCTGGTCTCCCTGGCGCGCAAGGAGCGCATCAAACGCCCGCTGGCCATGACCGGCGAGCTGACCCTGACCGGCCAGGTGCTGCCCGTGGGGGGGATTCGGGAAAAGGTGATTGCCGCCCGCCGCAGCAAAATCATGGAGCTCATTCTCCCCCACGGCAACCGGCGAGATTTCGACGAATTACCGGACTATCTCAGGGACGGAATTAACGTGCACTTTGCCCGCAACTACCGCGAGGTGTTCGAGTACGTGTTCCACGAGCACCGGCTGGAGAAGTCCTTGCACTGAACTGGGCTCCAGCATCTGGTGACTATTAGTGGTCGCCTGTTACCAACGATGGTGGCAGACCAGTAACAGGTGCGACGGAGCGCGGTGGCCAACTGGCAAATTTCCGCTTGTCTGCTAGTCTTCGTGGACTAACGTCTGTACTGCGTACCCTCACTTTGGAACGCGGAGTGTCACCGTTCGTGCGCTAATCACCGACACAAGTGGCATAAGGGAACAGATGAGGCGGTGAAGGAGATGAGTGATGGGGATCATAGTCACCTCATTAGCGGTATTCGCAATTTTTGTCCTGCTGGTATTTTTTCTCTGGCGTGGTATCGGATCGCCGGGAACAGCGGGTGGATTTGCTGATAAACGGCACAAAGGGCGCCGCAAGGATTTGGCAGCCAGTACCAGAAACCGGTATCACGCGGTTACGGTGTCCCCGATGGAGGGCGGTTGCGAGGCCGTCAGAAACCTGCCAAATCGTCGCTACCTGGTTGATGAGGCACCGCTGTTACCCCTGCCCAATTGCACCCGGCAGCGCTGTGACTGCAAGTATGTGCACTATCAGGACCGGCGCGATCCGGGAAGTGACCGCCGACAGTCACCCGGTGCGGCGATCGAAAGCTATCTGCTGAGAGACAAGGGTGAGCGCCGGAACCCCAGAGGACGCAGGCGGGAGGATTGGGCGGTGGCCTGAACAGGGCGACAGTGAATCCGCCTCCCAGCCCTTACCTCCGCAGCCGGGTTCTTTGATAAATGATTCACAGTGTTGTGACGACTATCCCGACATCCCCCCGACCCTCTCCAGGTGCTTGTGCAGCAACTGGCAGGCAAAATTTTCCTGTACCAGGTCGTCCTGCCCGGTGGCCACCATGATTCGGGACAGGATCAGGCCGTAACGCATGCCGGCAAAAATGAGATAGTAGTCGTAGTCACTGGCGGAGTAGCCGGAGGCCTGTTCCCACTGGGCCACGGTGTCCTCGTAGGAGGGTAGCCCGGGCAGCCGGGGCAGGCCCAGGCCCTCGGCGAAGGTGGCATCGATGAAGTTGAACCAGGCAACGTCCTGTACCGGGTTGCCCAGTACCGCCATTTCCCAGTCCAGCAGCGCGGCCACGCCGTCCAGGGATTCCCGGAAGATGATATTGCCGAGGCGTGAATCGCCCCAGCACAGTACCGTGGGTTCATTCCCGGGCTGGTTGGCCTCCAGCCAGTCGAGCGCGGCGCTACCAATCTCGTGGCGGGTGCCTTCCATCGCCCAGTCGTGATAGCGCCGCCAGTAGGCGAGCTGTTGCTGCAGGGGCGTGGCGCTGCCGCTGGCCAGGTGTCCAAAGCCCAGCTCGCGGTAATCCAGCCGGTGGTAGCGGGCCATGGTGTCTACCGCCGCACGCCACATTGCCTCCCGCTGGGGCTCGGTGGTTTCATGCACCATCCAGCCGTCCATGCTGTAGGGGGGCATGTCGGTGGGAATGCGGCCGGGGGTAAACTCCATGATGTAGAATTGCACACCCAGCAGCGCGGGGTCCGCTTCCAGCCCGAGCAGCACGGGAACCGGGATGTCGCTGGTTTCAGCTACCGCTTCCATGACCTGGTACTGTTGCCGCAGGTCGTAGCTGGGAAACACCGGGCGCTCGATTTCCGGCTGCAGGCGGCCAACGCAGGACAGCGACTTCGTCTCGCCCTGCTCCTGCCAGTTAATGTCGAACAACAGGGTGACATTGGACATGCCTGTGGCTTCCGGTATGTCCAGACCGCTGATGCTGATGTCGGTACCGCGGCGCTCGGAGAACCAGCTCTCCAGTTTCCGGCGGGTGCCGTCCAGGTCTTCTACCAGTGGCGTGGGTCTTTCTTCTTTCACCCGTGTACTCCAGCATTATTTTCGCTATACGCCCGTATTGTATTTGCCAAAGTCGAGATTGTCTAACCCCGGCTATAGGAGAGCCCTACACAAGCTGCTAGAGTAGCCGGGTTTGCGCGTGGCCCGCTGGCAGTCGGCGCAAAACCCGGAAATAACAAGGTATTGGGGGATATGGGGTGAGAATTACAGAGTGGCTTAAGCACCTGGCGGCGGAAAACGGCTCGGACCTTTACCTGAGCACCGGGGCGCCGCCCTGCGCCAAGTTCGACGGGCACCTGCGCCCCATCGACAGCGAAATTCTCAAGCCCGGCGAGATCCGGGATATCGCCTACGAAGTCATGGACGCTACCCAGCAGGCGGAGTTCGAGCAGGAACTGGAAATGAACCTGGCCACCTCGATCCCGGGCTACGGCAGGTTCCGGGTCAATATCTTCCTGCAGCGCAACGAGGTGGCCATGGTCTGCCGCAATATCGTGGCCGACATTCCCCGCTGGCAGGACCTGCGCCTGCCGGAAATACTCCCCGAGGTCATGATGCGCAAGCGCGGGCTGGTGCTTTTTGTCGGCGCCACCGGCTCCGGCAAATCCACCTCGCTGGCGGCGCTGATCGACTACCGCAACGCCAACAGCAGCGGCCATATCGTCACCATCGAGGACCCGGTGGAGTATGTGCACAGCCACAAGAAATCCATCGTCAACCAGCGCGAGGTGGGGGTGGATACCCGCAACTGGCACAACGCCCTGAAGAACACCCTGCGCCAGGCCCCGGACGTGATTCTGATTGGTGAGATCCGCGATCGCGAAACCATGGAGCACGCCATCGCCTTTGCCGAAACCGGCCACCTGTGCATTTCCACGCTGCACGCCAACAATGCCAACCAGGCGCTGGACAGAATCATCAACTTCTTTCCCGAGGAGCGCAAGGCCCAGCTGCTGATGGACCTGTCGCTGAACCTGCAGGCCTTCGTGTCACAGCGCCTGGTGCCCACGGTGGACGGCAAGCGCTGTGCGGCCATCGAGGTGCTGCTGGGTACGCCGCGGGTGGCCGACCTGATCCTGCGCGGACAGATCGAGGGTATCAAGGAAGTTATGCAGAAGTCCGAGAACATCGGCATGAAGACCTTTGATACCGCCCTGTTCGAACTGTACATGGAGGGACTGATCAGCGAGGAGGAGGCCCTGCGCAATGCCGACTCGCCCAATAACGTGCGCCTCAAGATCAAGTTCGCCCAGGAAGACGGCGGATTCGCGCCGTCATCCACGTCGCCGGATGCGGCGCCGGAGCTGGAGCGGGACGAAGGTGCCGGGGCCGCGGAATCGACAGCCGGGGATGAGCAAGCCGCAAGCGAGGCGCCAACAACCTCACCGCCGCCGGCGTTTGGCACCAGCATGGATGAGCTCAGCCTGGAAATTATCGAGGAAGAGGAAGAAGAGCGGCTGTTCTGAACCGGCCGCTTATTCGAGGCCGGATATCAGGTCTATCCACCGGCCGATATCGGAGTGGCCGGCTGGTAACAGGGCGAGTCCCGCCAGCCACGGCTGGTCCGCGGTCTCGCCAGCCCGGCACCACCTGACCTGGGCGGCGAGGAAGAAGGGTTCGCTGGCGGCATCGCCGACCTGTGGCGGCTCAATGCCGATCTGCAGGTAAGTCTGCTCGATCAATTCGTGCTCGAGGGCCACCTGCAGGCCGTTGGCGGAAACATCCAGGGTTTTACAGGTCGCGATATGACCCGGCGCATCGCTGCCGGATGCCGGCGCTTCAAGCTCGATAAAGACCCGGGTTTCCACCGGTAGCCGCAAGTGTTTTCGCTCCAGGTCCATTAGCCTTGGTGCCTCTTCATGCGGTCGCGAGCGCGTTCTACCTGCTCGCGGAAATTGACTTTGGTTTCCAGAATGTCCACCTGTCCCTCCTGGATCAGGGCCAGGTACTCATCTGCCGCCAGGCGGCGCTGTTCCACGCCCTTGCGATTGACGAAGATGAACAGCTGGCGCACCTTGTCGTGCAGGGCCAGCTTGGCCAGCAGGGGTGGGTCCACGTCGTGAAAGCCCAGCCAGGTTCCCATGGGCAGCTCCGGCACACCGGCATCCGGCAGATCGGGTTTTTTCGGCGTCTCACTGTCGACTTTTACGGGCGGGAGCTCATCCGTGGAGCCAGTGTCGGCTGCGAGGGTCTTTTCAGCCGCCGCGTTGTCAGCGGGCAGCGGCTTGCCGGTGAGCTTTGCCAGCGCCTCCCGGCTGTCTATGCCTGCGGTTGCCGCCAGTGAGCGGCTGAAGCTGCAGCCAGCGCTCAGAGGAATGGCTTTGCCCTCGACGAGCAGCTGGGCGAAGCTGGCGTAGTCCATGGCCTGGACCCGGGCGCCGGCATGATTGCAGAACAGCAGGCGCTGTTCATCGTCCTGTTTCATGGCGAGCTGTATGCGCAGGGTGCCGCCTCTGCGGGCCTGCACCAGGAACCACTGACCGGTTTCAATGGCGTTGATCTCGGCGATAGCCTCGCCGCTGCCCTTGGGCTTTTCGTCAATAGCCAGCAGCGGGCAATCACTGCGCTGGATGTCCTCGCCGCGGCCAACGCGGAGATGGATGTACTCGATGTTACTGATAGCCTGTTCCGCCGCCTGGGCATCGTGTTGCAGGCTCAGCAGCCACTGCTGCAGGTCCCTGCTGATGTCGGCGACGGATTTGAGTCGCGAGTCGTTCCCTGCCGGCTGCAGCGAATCTACCAGGACCCCGGTGGTATTGACCATGGCCTGCCACTGCTTGGACTGCTCACCGAATTTGAGCAATACCAGCTGCGCGCTTTCATACCAGGGACCAGCGAGGAACTGGCCGATTGCGGGTGGCAAGGGAAAGCGCTGCAGCTGCTGGTTGATGGCAAGCGCTGCGGTATTGCGGGCCCGTGCTGTCCGCAGCTGGCCGCGCTCCACATCGGCGGTGCGCTTGGCCATGCGCTGCTGACGGGTTTGCAAGCGCTGTGCCGACTGGACGCTTGCCCGCAGCAGCGACATCAGTTCGTCATCAGTGGCTTCCATGTTAGCCAGGGCATCATCGACGGCTTCTGCAACGAGCTTCAGCAGTGGCTCGCCGGCACGGCCGAGGCCGTCCTGCCAGCCCACCGCTGCCAGTTGCAGGGCGTCGAGCGCCTGGTGCAGGGGATGGTTGCCCGGCGTAAAAAACTGGGGGTCGGCAAGTGCCATGATAGCGATTACCGGCTGCAGCCGGCGTAACTGCCTGGCGATTTGCTGCTCCAGCGGGTAGTGCTTTTCCCAGTGGGCGAAGCTGGCCCCGACCCAGGCCAGGATGGCGCTGTCCTCCGCTGCCGGCAGGGCGGGATCGCCAATCTGCTCGGTTTGCGCCAGTACCGCTTGCAGTGGCGGCAGGTCGGGCCGGTGACTGGTGCGAATATAGGCAATGAGTTCTTGCCGCGGCATTGCCTGCCCCCCTCTGGCAGACAGAGCCGGATCGGCAAACTGTTGCCGCACCAGCGATTGCAGTGAAAGCGGGAGAGGGAACTGTGAATTGCTAAGGCTCAGCGGACCAGCTTCCACAGAATCACGACCAACAGCAGCGACCACGAACTGACCAGGGCAATCTTGTGCCAGCGTGGTGGCCCTTCCTGTTGCTCCTGCCTGAAGCCGGGGACCGACACATTAAAAGACCCACAGGCCGGGCACTGCCCCCCCTGACCACTGGTTTTACCGCGGTAGCTGCAATCATTGCAGTAGAATGCCATAACGTTATCGGGTGCTTTTAAGGAGTTGGTCTATTATGCGTTCCAGTTGCCTAAGGTTATTGCATTCGGCGGCAAAATGACAGGCGCTTTGGTAGCGGAGCATTTCCGAGTCGCCGCTGCCCCATGCTCGGCGTGATTCTGGATTCAGCCAGATTACCTGGCGTGAGCGCTGGTAGATACTCTGCATGATCTCCAGCTTGGGATCACCCTTGTTGTTGCGGGCGTCACCGAGAATAATCACGGTAGTATTGCTGTCGATGTCGTCCAGTGCGATGCGGGCAAAGTCGGTAAGTGCGGTGCCGTAATCGGTGGCGCCGCCATACTTCCAGTTAACCAGTTCGATGGCTTTCTCGACCGGGTGTTCCTCGAACAGCTCGCTCACTTCTCCCAGGGTGCTGGAAAAGGCGAAGCTCCTGACTCGCGGCAGCACGTCCTGCAGGCTGTACAGGAACAGCAGCAGGAACTTGGCATAGGCCGCGACCGAACCGCTGACATCGCACACCGCGAGTATCTGCGGTTTTTCCTTGCGGGTACGCCGCCAGTGCAGGTCAAACATCAAACCGTCGTTGGCGACGCTGGCACGCATGGTGCGGGCCATGTGCAGTTGCCCGCGGCGGTAATCGCGGCGCTTGCGGGAGTGGCGCGCGGCCAGTTTCCGGGCCATCTTGCGCACCAGTTCGTGTACGCGGTGCAGGTAGGTGTGCTCGATATTGCTCAGCCGGGTCTTGCTCAATACGTCTTCCATGAACTGCCGGGTCTTGCCCTCGGCGTGCAGCAGGTACTGGCCATCGACATAGTCGCGCACCTGCTCCCGGAGCAGATCCCGGTAACGCTGCAGCTGGGGCAGGGCGGGGTTCTGGTCGCGTTCCAGCGCAATCACCGCGGAGCGCAGCTGTTCCTCGCCCATGGCGTCGAGAATGCGGCGGGTGAACTGGCCTTTCTGGGTGAACATCTGGATATTCTGCAGGTCGGCGGCTTCACCCGCCCGGGCCATGGCCACGCTCAGTGCGCCGCGGTCGTTCTCGACCAGTGCCTGCATCAGTTCGGACTGCATGAGTGCCTGCAGCTCGGGGCTGTCTTCTGCGGCGACTTCCAGCGGCGATGCCTCACTGGCGGCGGCCCCGGCCTGCTGCTGGTCGGGTGAGAGGGCATCGGGATTTTCTGCAGCGGCGGCTTCGCTGTTGTCCGGCTGCTCCGGCCCGGAAACGTCCGCCAGCTGGCGATCGAAAAAGCGCTCAAAACACTGCAGGAAGATCGCTTCTTCTTCCGGTGTCTTGGCCAGGGTCATCCCCAGGCCGTCCCGCAACAGCCTGCGATCACCGTAGCCCAGGGTGGTCGCCACGTGCATGGCGTCCAGGGTTTCCGCCGGGGAGATGCGCACATCGTGGCTGCGCAGGACCTGGATAAAACTGACCAGGTTTTCAGGCATGGCTAGCTTGCTGCGGCCCCGCGCACCAGCTGGCGCAGTTCGCTGTCGGTGGATTCAATGTCGTCTTCAAACTTGAGCAGGACATTGAGGGTGTTGCGTACCAGCTCCTCGTCCAGGTCGCCGGCGTGCAGCAGTAACAGGCTGCGCGCCCAGTCGATTGTTTCGGAAATGGCCGGGGCTTTCTTCAGGTCCAGTTGCCGCAGGGAGTGAACGAATTCCACCAGCTGGTGACGCAGCTTTTCGTCGATCTCCGGTACCCGGCTGCGCACGATGCGCTCTTCCAGTTCCACCGTGGGAAAAGGAATATACAGATGCAGGCAGCGGCGCTTCAGGGCGTCGGAAATTTCCCGGCTGTTGTTGCTGGTGAGGAATACCATCGGGGTGGTCCTGGCCTTGACCGTGCCGATCTCCGGAATCGATACCTGGTAATCCGAGAGAATTTCCAGCAACAGCGATTCAAACTCGTAGTCTGACTTGTCTACCTCGTCGATCAGCAGGATTGCCCCCCTTTCCTGCTGCATGGCCTTGAGCAGGGGCCTGGGCTCGAGGAACTCCTCCGAGTAGAAGATATCGCCGAACTGGTGCAAACGCTCCACTGACTCCGCCAGGTTATGCGTGCCCTGCAGCAGGTCGCCCAGTTTTTCTTTCAACACCTGGGTGTATAGCAACTGCTTGCCGTACTTCCATTCGTACAGGGCCTTGGCTTCATCCAGCCCTTCATAGCACTGCAGGCGGATCAGCGGGGTGTCCAGCAGGTGGGCCGTGGTCTTGGCCAGCTCGGTCTTGCCAACCCCGGGGGGGCCCTCCACCAGCACGGGCTTGCGTAGCTGGAACGCCAGGAATACGGCGGTCGCGATTTTGTCCGAGCAGATGTAACCGAAAGACTCGAAGCCCTGTTTAATAACTGCTACCGAGTCCAGTTGGGGGAAATCCTGGGTATGCACGCGATGTCGTTTCCTTGGGAGTGGCGCGACATTGTACGTCAGGCAGGCGCGGCCTGGTACTGGCGAGCTAGCCGCCGGTAGTGTTCATGAAGCGCAGAATCTGGGGCTCTTCGCCGTGGTCGAAAAAGTGTCGCTCCGGTTTCAGGTCCATTGCCCCGACGATGGCCCACTTGAGTTTATCCAGCTTGTACCCGGGGCTACGCAAAATCTCCCGCAGGTCCACCGAGTGCTCATTGCCCAGGCACAGCAGCAGGCGGCCTTCTACCGTCAGCCTGACCCGGTTGCACAGGTGACAGAAATTGTTGCTGTGGGGCGAGATGAAGCCCACCCGGCTGCCACTGTCATCCACGCGGTAATAGCGGGCGGGACCACTACTGCCCCCGGGCTCACCCTGTGCCGTCAAGCGGTGCTGCGACGCCAGCATGGCGCGCAGTTCCTCGCTGCTGCAGAAGGTCAGCTTGCGGTCGTGGTGGTCGATCAGGCCCAGCGGCATTTCCTCGATGAAGGCGATGTCAATACCCCGGTCCAGCGCGAACCCGACCAGATCCAGCACCTCGTCTTCATTGCGGCCCTTGAGAATCACCGCATTGAGCTTGATGCCCGCAAAACCGGCGTTAATGGCCGCGTCGATACCGGCAATAACCTGGTCGAGGTTGCCGTGCCGGGTGAGGTGGCGGAATTTGCGCGGGTTCAGGCTGTCCAGGCTGATATTGATGCGCCGCACACCGGCCTCTTTCAGCGCCGGCGCCAGGCGCTGCAACTGGGAGCCGTTGGTGGTAATCGCCAGTTCCTCCAGCCCGGGCAGTTGCCCCAGGCGCTGCACCAGCGACATGATGTTGTTGCGCACCAGCGGTTCGCCGCCGGTGAGGCGAATCTTGCTCACCCCCAGTTCACAGAATGCCCGGGCGACCTGGTACAGTTCCTCCAGCGACAGGATTTCGCTCTTGGGCGCGAAGGTCATGTCCTCGGCCATGCAATACACACAGCGGAAGTCGCAGCGATCAGTGACCGACAGGCGAAGATAGTTGACGCGGCGCTGGAACTGGTCAACCAGGGTCAGGGGCAGGGGCTTGTCCATGCTGCCAGTGTATTGCCTGGCGGCCCCAGGCGCCAGTAACGACCGCCACAGCCCGGCGGCTTTGGTCTTTACAGCCGCGGCGCCTTGCGACAGGATGCGCAAAGCGCCGCGCGCAGGCGGCGGTGAATAACAAAGGTTTTCAAACGGGGACATATATGATGGGGTCGCTACCCTGGGCACTCGTAGCCTCACTGCCGGCCTGCCGCGGGGGCGGCCCGGGTGCGTAACTGGGCGATCTGGCTGGGGCCGCTGGCGGCCGCCCTGGCGGCGCTGGGCTTCATCCAGGGCGGCTACAGCGGGGATATCGCCATTGTGGGATTCGTCGCCGTGCTCTGTGTCATCTGGTGGGTATTGGAACCCGTCCCCATTCCCGTGACCTCACTGCTGCCGCTGGCGGTGTTGCCGCTGTTCGGCGTCCTCACCCCGGCTGAAGTCGGCCAGGCCTACGGCTCGCCGCTTATCCTGCTGCTGTTGGGCGGTTTCCTGCTCTCCCAGGCCATGGAGCATTCCGGTGCCCACCGGCGCATTGCCATCGGCATGGTCAACCTGTTTGGTGCTCACAGCGGCTTGCGCCTGGTGCTGGGCTTCATGGCGGCCGCGGCATTGTTGAGCATGTGGATATCCAATACCGCCACCACCCTGATGTTGCTGCCGGTGGTACTGGCGGTGCTGGAAGCATCACCGGACAAGGACCGGCTGGCGGCGCCGCTGTTGCTGGGCGTGGCCTATGCCGCCAGTGTCGGTGGCCTGGGTACCCCGATCGGCACCCCGCCCAACCTGATCTTCATGCAGGTTTTCGAGGAGACCACGGGAGAAAGCATCAGCTTCACCACTTGGATGAGCTGGGCGCTGCCGGTGGTGGTGCTCATGGTGCCCGTCATGGCCCTGATCCTGACTCGCAACATTCGCGGCACCCTGTCCGTCAGCTTGCCCAGGGTCGGCGCCTGGCGTACCGAGGAGAAGCGGGTCATGCTGGTTTTCGGGCTCACGGCGCTGGCCTGGGTGACCCGCGGTGAACCTTTTGGCGGCTGGATGGCCTGGTTTGACCTGCCCCAGGCCAACGATGCGTCGGTGGCGCTGCTGGCGGTGGTGTTGATGTTCATGCTGCCCGACGGCAAGGGTGAGCGCTTGCTGACCTGGGAGCGGGCGGTGAGGATTCCCTGGGGCGTGCTGCTGCTGTTCAGTGGCGGCATCTGCCTGGCCAAGGGCTTTGTCAGCTCGGGGCTCAGCGACCTGCTGGGGGGGGTATTTACCGACCTGGCGACCTTGCCCATCTACCTGCTGATGCTGCTGATCGCACTGACTGTGACCTTTATGACCGAGACCACGTCCAATACCGCCAGCACCACACTGCTGATGCCGGTGCTGGCCGCCGTCGCGCTGTCGGCGGGACTGGCCCCGGAGACATTGATGGTGCCCGCGGCAATGAGCGCCAGCTGCGCCTTCATGCTGCCGGTGGCCACCGCGCCCAATTCGGTGGTTTACAGCAGCGGCATGTTCACCGTGGCGCGGATGGCCCGGGAGGGGGTGGCGCTCAATTTCCTCGGCGCCGCGGTTATCAGCACCATTTGTTACCTGCAGCTCACCTGAGGGCGCAATGGGGTATGATGCGGGCCTTTGACTGAGGAGCAAGGTATGCCTATGTCTCGCCGCCTGCTGGCGCTGCTGTTGATTCTGGTATCGCTGGGCCTGTTATATCCGGGTATTTCCCAGCCGGTACTGACCCTGACCGGCACCCTGGAAAAATCCATGATCGCCGAACTTGGCGTGGACATGCTCGCCGGCGAGGACGCCGATTCCCAGACCCGGCAAATGCTTGTCATGCTCTCCAGCCTGATGGGCCTGGACCAGATCGAGGGCCAGATTACGGCCTACAACAACACCCGCTCCATTCTCGGAACCGTGGAGGAGCTGGCCGCTACCGGCAACCTGGCGGTGGCCCTGCTTATCGTTTTTTTCAGCGTGGTCATCCCGGTGTTCAAACTCTGCCTGCAGTTCACTGCCCTGGTGTTGCCACAGGCACGCTGGCGGGCGCCCCTGTGGTGGCTGAACGCCAGCCTCAGCAAGTGGTCCATGGCCGATGTATTCGTCATGGCCATGCTGGTGGCCTACATGTCCGGCAGCGCCTCGGGACAGATGGGTGACCTGCTGACCATGGGCGCGCAGCTGGAAGCGGGTTTCTATTATTTTCTTGCCTATTGCCTGTTCTCGATACTGGCAGGGGCGCTGATGAGGGAGCCGCGCCATGAGCAATAGCCTGGGGTACTCCGTTGCCGTGGTTGTGGACAAGCCGCTGGCTGAGGCCTGGGCGCTGCTGGCGGACTACTCCCTGCCGCATAACTACGTGCCGGGGCTGACCCGCACGGAAATTGTATCGGCGGCAAGCTCGGGCCCCGGCGCTCATCGCCGGGTTTACACTGGCGACAGGTATCTGGAGGAAACCATCATTGACTGGCGTGAAGGGCAGGGCTTTACCCTGCGCCTGCACCGCAAGGGCAAGCCCATGGCGCCGTTCAAAAATGCGGAATTTGACTACCAGCTGCAGCCGGAGGATGCGCAGCGCACGCGGGTAACGCTTGCCCTGCGCTTTGTGCTGCCGCTGGGGAGACTGGGCGGGTTCCTGGGGCGCAACCTGGTACTCCCGGAGATGAAAAAACAGCTGGTGGCGGTGGCCGCGGGCATGAAGCACTTTTATGAAACCGGCACCGCGGCGGCCGACGAAGACCGCCAGCGGCTGGCGGGCAGCGTGGAAACGCACCCCGCCAGCGGCTGAATTACAGCAGGCTCATCATGGTCTCGGCGGCACTGACGTCCACTCCGGTATCGGGTTCAACGTTGATGTGGGTTACCACCCCGTCTTCGGCGATTAGCGCGAAGCGCTGGGAGCGGGTGCCGAGGCCGAAGGCGCTGGCATCCAGTTCCAGGCCGAGGGCGGCGGTGAACTCAGCCATACCGTCCGCCAGCATAAGGATTTCCTCGGCATTTTGCGCCTTGCCCCAGGCATCCATGACGAAAACGTCATTGACCGCCATGCAGGCGATGGTATCGACCCCCGCAGCCTTGATCTTGTCCGCGTTTACCACGTAGCCGGGCATGTGGGTGATTGAGCAGCCCGGAGTGAAGGCTCCGGGTACGGCGAACAGCAGGACTTTCTTGCCGCCGAAAATGTCACTGGTAGAAACATCCGTGGGGCCTTCCGCACCCATGGTTTTTAGAGTGGATTGGGGAATGGTGTCACCGACCTGAATGGCCATGCTGTTGTCCTCGTTGGGGAGTGTGAAAGTGAACATGGAATATAGCAGATGAGCGGCGACTTGCACTGCCCGCTCTGCGGCCGCTCCCGGACCGGGGCCTTTTGCCGCGACCGGCGCCGTGAGTACCTGCGCTGTGGGGACTGTGGCCTGGTATTCGTGCCGCCGCTCTATTACCTCAGCAGCAGCGAGGAGAAAGCCGAGTACGACCTGCATCGCAATGCCGTCGATGACCCCGGCTACCGCGGCTTTTTGTCCCGTCTCGCCGCTCCCCTGCTGGCAAGAATTCCCGCCGCCGCCCGCGGCCTGGATTTCGGCTGTGGCCCCGGTCCGGCGCTGGCGGCCATGCTGGAGGAAGCGGGCCACCAGGTTGCCCTCTACGACGTCTTTTACCGGCCCGATACCGCGGTGCTGCAGCGCAGTTACCAGTTTATTACCGCAACCGAGGTGGTGGAGCACCTGCACCGGCCCGGGGCCGTGGTCGAACAGCTGTGGGTGCTGCTGGAACCGGGGGGCTACCTGGGCATCATGACCAAACTGGTGCAGAACGCCGGGGCCTTTGCCCGCTGGCACTACAAGAACGACCCCACCCATGTGTGTTTTTTCAGTGAACTGAGCTGGCAGTGGTGGGCGGGGCAGCATGCTGCCGTGCTGGAGCGGATCGGGGCAGACGTGATCCTGCTGCGCAAGGCGCAGTAGCCGTATCGGGGCCAGTCAGGGTGAGCTGGCGCTAGCTGTCCTGCTCCAGCATGTTGGCATAAATGGCCTCGCAGTCGCGGTAAAAACTCAACTGCTCATCCCCAAGGTAGGGGGCGACCATGGTCAGTAGCTGCAGCACGCCCTGGTGGATTGTCACGGCGGGGTTGCGTTCCTGGTGCAGTAGCTGGTCGTAGCTGAACCAGAAGGTCAGGTGCAGGGTCATGTTGTCCACCAGGCCCAGCAACTGCTGTTCCCCGGTGTTGATCACCGACTGCTGCAGCAAGGTCTGGCAAATGGCGTAGAGCGTGGCGCGCTTGAGCTGCAGCAGGCGTTTGAAATTGCGCCGGATGTCGGGGTAGCGCTGCAGGATATTGTCGAGGTTATGGTAGAGGAAGCGGTACTGGTACATTTCCTCAAGCACGACGTACAGGTAGTACCAGTTCTGCTCGACGTCTCCCGGCCCGGCCAGCGGCTGTTCAATGGGCGCGGTCAGGGTGCCGGAGAGTGCGGTCTCATACTGGTGAAACAGCTCGGCGATAATCTGGTCCTTGCCCTTGAAGTGGTAGTACAGGTTGCCCGGGCTGATGTCCATCTCATTGGCGATATCGATGGTCGTGGTCTGCTCCTCACCTTCCTCATTGAATAGCAGCAGGCTGGTATGAAGTATACGATCCCGGGTTTTCATTTAGGGCTGTCAGGCCTTCTTTTTTGGGGTTTTAGCTGTAGAGCGGGTGCTGGCTTTCTTCCGGGGGGTGGCAGGGGCCTTCTTGCCGGCCGCGGGTTTGCTTGCCGCCTGCTGTTCCTTGATCAGGCGGGTCAGGGCATCGACCTTGCGGGTCAGTTTGTCCACTTTCTTGTGCAGGCTGTCAATATCACCGGTGCGGGCGGGCCGCTGCATCTGGAAGTTTTCCCGGACCTGGGCAATGCGCTCCTCCACCGAACTGAGGGCCGCTGCCCTGGCTTCGGAGGCTTCTTCTTCAAGCTGGGATCCGGCCTTTACCAGGTCGCGAAACAGCTTGGGCGGTTGCGGTGTGGCTTTTTTCAGGTTGCTCTGGGCCTCGTCGACGGCCCGGCCGTAGGCGCCGACGCCCGCCAGCCAGATGTTTTTGGCGATTTCGCTCGCCTTGTCGGTGACCTTGCTTTTATCGTCGCTCATTGCCGGGTCCTCTGCGCGCGCGTTGGAAGGGCCAACATTACAGCAGAATAGGGCCAGAAATGACAGGTGCGGGGTGATGTGGAACTGAGCGCCGGCAATGGGAAACGAGCAGGCACAAAAAAGGGGGACTACGAAGTAGCCCCCCAAACCCTGACTAACAGGGATAAGTGGTCCTGAATGGACCGCTGCGCATCAGGCAGCGGTTTTGAAACCGACGGTTTCTTTCAGCTCTTCAAAGCGAGCCTTGGCCTTTTCCAGTTGCTCGTCCAGCTTTTTGCGGTCGGTCAGGCTTTCCAGTTCAAACTTGGGCAGTTCCATGTCGTCGACAGCCTTCTTGGCTTCTTTCTCGACTTTCTCACCGCGCTTGACCAGTTCCTTGTAGGCTTTTTCAGCCTTCTTGCGGCGCTCTTCCAGCTGGCTCTGCAGGCTGTTGAACTGCTCCTGCACCTGGTCGTAAGCCTTGCCGTAGAAACCCAGGCCGGCCAGGAATGCATTGCGGCCGTTTTCCTTCGCCTTGGCGGCGAATTCAGGCTTGGCTTTCTTGGCAGCGGGCTTGCGCTTGGCAGCCGGCTTGCGCTTGGCGGGAGCCTTCTTGGCAGCAGCTTTACGCTTGGCGGGAGCCTTGCGTTTGGGGGCAGCCTTGCTTTCAGTTTTGGGGGCAGTAGTCTCGGTAGCTTGTTCAGCCATGGTGTCACTCCTTTCGGTTCAATGTGCGGCGGTAACCCCGCCATTGAGTAAAGACTACGGCAGAAATTTAGAATAAACATACTAAACCGCTGCAAGAGTGAGCGGTTTTTTGGCATTAATACACATGCAAAAGGGGCCCCGAGAGGCCCCTTCAGTAGCTGCCAGTAGCTGCGCTGGTGGCGGTCAGTCGGCCTTTGGTCCCGCCGCGATGATGGCGTCGGCTACATCGAACCGGGCAATGTTCTCGGTGAACAGGGCTGCCAGTTTGGTGGCCTGCTCGTCATAGGCGGCCTCGTCGCCCCAGGAGGCGCGGGGGTTGACGTATTTGGCGTCGACACCGGGAATGTCGGTGGGGAAATCCAGGTTGAGTATATCCAGGTGGCCGGTAGCGGCACCGAGCAGCGCTCCGCTCTGGCAGGCGTGGACGATGGCCCGGGTCACCGGGATGGGGAAGCGTGAGCCGGTGCCGCCGGGCGCACCTGAACCGCCGGTCCAGCCAGTATTGACCAGGTAGACCTGGGAGCCGAAGTCCTCAACCCGCTTCATCAGCAGCTCTGCGTAGTCGCCTGCAGGGCGGGGCATGAAAGGCGCCCCGAAACAGGTGGAGAAAGTGGGGTGGATGCCGGCCTCGGCGCCCACTTCGGTCGAGCCGACCCGGGCGGTGTAGCCGGACAAAAAGTGAAAGGCCGCCGCCTCCTTGGACAGGATGGACACCGGGGGCAATACGCCGGAGACATCACAGGTCAGGAAAATCACACATTTGGGTTCGCCACCGTCATTGCTCTCGGTGCGCTTGGCAACGTGCTCCAGGGGGTAGCAGCAGCGGCCGTTTTCGGTGAGCGAGGTATCGTTGTAGTCGGCGTGGCGCTGCTCGTCCACCACCACGTTCTCGACGATGGCACCGAAGCGGATTGCGTCCCAGATAATGGGCTCGTTTTTCTGTGACAGGTTGATGGTCTTGGCGTAGCAGCCGCCTTCGAGATTGAACACGGAGCCTTTGGCCCAGCCGTGTTCGTCGTCGCCAATCAGGTACATGTCGGGGTCGGCTGACAGGGTGGTCTTGCCGGTGCCGGACAGGCCGAAGAACAGGGTGGTGTCGCCACTCTCGCTGACGTTGGCCGAGCAATGCATGGGCATGACGTCCTTCTCCGGGAGCAGGAAGTTCTGTACCGCAAACATGGACTTCTTCATTTCGCCGGCGTAGCGCATACCCGCCAGCAATACCTTGCGCTGGGCAAAATTGACGATTACCACCCCTTCGGAGTTGGTGCCATCACGTTCCGGGTCGCATTCGAAGGAGGCGACATTGAGAATATTCCATTCTTCTTTACGCGCGGCGTTGTAGTTGTCCGGGCGGATGAACATGTTGCGGCCGAACAGGTTCTGCCAGGCCGTTTCGGTAGTGACCTTCACCGGCAGGTAGTGGTCTGCGTGGGCGCCCACGTGGAGGTGGGAGACGAACCGGTCCCGCTCGTCGATGTAGGCTTCCACCCGGTCCCACAGGGCATCAAACCTGTCCGGGTCGAAAGGCCGGTTGACGCTGCCCCAGTCGATGGCTTCCTCGGTGCTGGGTTCCTTCACGGTGAACCGGTCAGCGGGTGAACGCCCGGTGCGCTCGCCGGTGGTTACCAGCAGGGCGCCTGTGTCGGTGAGGGTGCCCTCACCCCGTTTCAGGGCTTCTTCAATCAGTTGTGAGGGGGCCAGGTCCAGGTATTCCTGGGCGATGGGTGCGGTGGCGGTCATGGTGTGTCCTGTTCTTTCGCCGGGGTGGTCTTCCCGGCTGGTATGGCGGTAAATAGGGGCCGCCAATTATGTCAGAATCGCCACCGAATGCGAATCGCCGCGGGTATGAAATACTTTATTCTCACTATAATTGTTACTAATGTAATGTACCGGGATCATCAATATTCAAAATAGCCCCCAGGTCGTCCTCCACAAACTGGTACTGCTGGTTACAGAATTCGCAATCCATGGTGATACTGCCCAATTCTTCCAGTAACTCGCGGATGTCTTCTTGCGGTAGTGCGCTCAAGGCATTGAGGGTGCGTTCCCGGGAGCAGTTACAGCGAAAACGGGCCGGCACCGGTTCGAACAGCCGCAGTGGGTCCTCGTGGTACAGGCGGTGCACCAGTTCCGGCGCCGCCAGCTGCAGCAATTCCCCGGTTTCCAGAGTGGCGGCCAGGGCATTGACGTGTTCCCACTGGGCGTCGCGCTGGGCACTGTCCTCGACCCGCTGCGCCGGCAACTGCTGCAGCAGCATGCCCGCGGCCCGTTCACCATCGCAGGCCAGCCACAGCCGGGTACCCAGTTGTTCCGACTGGCGAAAGTAGGCATCCAGGCTATGAGCGAGGGAGTCCCCCACCAGTGGTACGATACCCTGGTAGCGCCTGCCGCTGCTGGGGTCGACAGTAATCGCCAGCTGGCCGCCGGCGAGTAACTGGTCAAAACGGTCGGACGTCGCCTGCTGGGCGCCCCGGGCAATGGCCCGCAGGTTGAGGTCGTTGTCGCACTCCGCCATCAGCAGGGGAATTTGGCCCTGCGATCGGGCCTGCAGCACGAGTCGGCCCTCGAATTTGAGCGTGGTGGCCAGCAACACCGCAGCGGCGAGGAATTCACCCAGCAAGCGATTGACCCCGGGAGCATACTGGTGGATCGCGGTGATTTCCCCCAGGCAGTCGTCCAGGTGCACTATCTCGCCGCGGATATCGGCATCCTCAAAGAGGAAGCGCTGGGTTCGGTTTCTGCCTGGCTGCGTGTCTGTGGGCATAGTGCTGGTTCCATGGGTATGGGTGGCTGCCGCCCTGGCGGCGTGGTCGGGGCTTACTATGTACGGCTGGCAGCGGCAAATTTCAAGCCTCCGGCCGCTGCAGGGCGCAGATTGCCCTGGCCGCCGGCCCGGAAGCGTTGATCTCTTTGGTTTTGCCGGCGAGGTGCTTACAATGCACGCCAACAGTTTGTGTCCTGTTTCCCCCGAGCCCATTGTCTGGCAGCCACGCCGGTTGGTGCTTTGACTCGCGCTGTTCAACCGGGGGTGGCAGCATGTAGACCGGCGAACCCATCAGGAGTTGATATGGATGACAACACCCCAGTACTGGTAGGCGTAGCGGCTTTCCAGCAGCATAATCCCGATTACAGCGCGGCTCTGGAGCCCATTGCTATCATGGAGCAGGCCCTGCGCGATGCGGCTGACGATGCCGGCAACAGCAGCCTGTTATCCCGCGCCGGCGAGGTGCTGGTGCCCAAGGGAATCTGGGGGTACAGCGATCCGGGTCGCCTGTTGGCCGATGCCTTTGGCGCCGGCCAGGCGCGCAGCGTGCTGGCAGAGATAGGCGTGTCCCAGCAGACTCTGCTGACCCGCGCCTGCCAGACGATTACCGCCGGCGAGGCGGAGGTGGTGCTGGTGACGGGAGCTGAGGCCAAGTACCGTGCCCTGTGCTCCGCCAAGGCTGGCACGGAGGCGACGGAGACTGTGCAGCAGGACGTGGAGCCCGATGAAAAACTGCTGCCCGAGGATGAACTGTGGTCGGCAGTGGAGTCCGCTGCCGGTCTCGGCATGCCGGTGGGCTACTACGCGATTATGGACAGCGCCCTGCGCTACAAGCAGGGTTTGACGCCAGAGTCCCACCGCCAACAGATGGGCGAGATGTACCAGCGCTTCAGCGAGATCGCCGCCGCCAATCCCGAGGCCTGGTCCCGGGCGCCGGTCGATGCGGCCACCATCAGCGAGCCGTCACCCGCGAACCGGATGCTGGCCTTTCCCTATACCAAGCTGCACAACAGCCAGTGGAACGTCGACCAGGGCGCCGGGCTGATTTTCTGCAGCGTGGCGCTGGCCCGGGAGCTGGGCCTGGATCCGGACAAATGGATCCATCCGCGCGCCTTTGCCGAATCCAATTTCATGTCGGTGGTGTCCAGTCGCGGCGACCTGGGCGGCTGTCCCGGTTTCCGCATAGCCGGCGCAACCGCCATGGAGCGCGCCGGCATCAGCTTCGAGGATATCAGGCTGCGGGAGCTGTACTCCTGCTTCCCGCTGGCGGTGCGCTCACAGCTGCACGAATTCGGCATGAGCGGTGACGGCGACCTCAGCGTAACCGGCGGCATGACCTTTGGCGGCGGGCCGCTCAACAATTTTGTGTTCCAGGCCACGGTGCGGATGGCCCGGCTGTTGCGTGCACAACCCGCCGAGGTGGGCCTGGTCACCACGGTCAGCGGCATGCTCACCAAGCAGGGGGTGGCGCTGTGGTCTGCCCAGCCCGGCGTCGATGGCTGGGTGTTTGACGACGTCACCGCGCAGGTCCGGGAGGCCAGTGACATACGGGAAGTGGTGGCCGATGTCGAGGGTGAGGCCGCGGTAGCCGGTTACACCGTCATGTACCAGGGTGGTGAGCCCTGGCGCGCGGTGGCGATATTTGACCTTGCTGACGGTCGGCGAACGGCGGCCTACAGTGAGCAACCGGCGGTGATTGCGGCCATGCTCAGCCGCGAGTGTTGTGGCGAGGTGTTTTCCCTGGCCGCGGGCGAGTTCAGGCCGCGCGGCTGAGGCCGCCGGTTTCAGGTGTGCCGGGCCCGGTCGTGCACTATACTGAGAGTAAAAGAGAGGTGTGCCGGTGGCCGGATTTCGTATTACCAAACCCTACACAATGCCCAAGGAAGAGGTGCGCTCGGCAGCGGAAGAGCTGGCGCAGAGCCTGGCCCGCGAACACGGTGTCCGCAGCCGCTGGGAGGGCGACAAGGTGAAGATCAAGGGCGCGGGCGTGGACGGCGTCATGTCCTTCCACGACGGGCTGATCGATATATCGGTGAAGCTGGGACTGCTGACATCGATGTTCGAGGCGGCTATCCGCAATGAAGTGCAGAGCTTCCTGGACGAGCACGTCACCTGAGTCAGGCGTGCACCACGACTCCTGCCAGAGGGTCGTCCCGGGCCAGCAAATCGGTAAATTCGTCGGCCAGTGCAGCGCTGGCGCTAATGCACTGCCGCCAGTAGCGCACACGCCGCTCCGGGTCAAAGCGGGCAAAGTCATTGCGGTCGGGAATCTTGCCGTGGGGCAGGGTGGCGACAAATTCCTCGCTGGGACACAGTAGCACCAGTTTGCGGGCGGCAGCCACGGGCAATTGTCGCCAGGGCAGGAACTTGTCGAACCATCCCGGTACCAGGCCGGCGCGAAAGTGTGGGTACAGCATCAGCCCGTCGCCCCGGTACTGGGACAGGTCGAAGTGATAGTCGATGATACCGCCGTCCCAGTACTGTCCCCGGGGCGCACCGGGTATGTCGCGCTCACCGTTGAGCACAAAGGGAATGGCACCGCTGGCATGCAGCGAGGGCAGCACCGCGGGGGTGCTCAGGGGGCAGTAGCAGGTGTTGAAGTCGTCAAAATCCAGTCCCGGGTTGCCCGCCCCGCCGGCGTGAAATACCACCCGCTGGAAGTGGTGCCGCAGCAGCCGGCGGCTCAGGGTATTGCCCAGGGCTGCCGCCCCCATGCCGGTGGCAAGCAGGGCCGAGGTTCGCGAGGCGGCCGCGCCCCGCCCCCGGGCAGTGACGATGTGGCTCTTGATGCGCGGGTGGCTGACCAGGGCGTCAGCGCCGTCGTCGCCCAGTGTCGTCTGCAGAATCCGGCGGCTGACGGCGCTGACTTCCTCCGGTCCGGGCCTGGCGCTGGCATATTCCTGCAGCAGGTAGCCCTGCTCCATGCGCTCGATGGCGGCAACCGGGTCGGGCTGCACCAGGCAGGCATTGCGCCAGGCACCGATTGACGAACCCAGGGTGGACAGCGGCTGCGTGCCTCCTTGCAGGAAATCGCCAAACAGGACCCGGTCCAGCTGCCCGAGCACGAACCACTTGGGGCCGCCGGAGGCGCCCAGCAGCAGGCTGAACAGGTCCGGGGTCCAGCCCTGCTCTGCGATTTGTTGCGCGGCCTCTGCCCCTGCATGTACCGCGAGCGCCTTAATGGTCATTGCGCGTTTCCCGCGGGGACCTGCCGGTCCACTTCTGGTAGGCCCGGCGAAAATTGGAGGCGTCGTTGAAGCCAATCATGTAGGCAATCGTCGACAAGGGCAGCCGGGTGTTTTGCAGGTAGCGGGTGGCGTGCTCGGCGCGCACCTGGTCCAGCAGTTCCTGGAAGGATTCCTGCTCCTGTTGCAGGCGGCGGCGGTAGGTGCGGGCGCTTAAGTTGAGCATGCGGGCGACGGTCGGCATCTGCGGGTACTGTCCCTCCAGTTTGCGCAGCAGGCGCAGGGTTTGTTGCGCCACCGAGTCGTCTTCCTCGAGGTCGGCCAGCAGCCGCGCGCATTCCTGTTCGTACAGGGCGCGCAGGGCGGGATTGGAGGAGGGCAGCCGGGCCTGCATCAGCTCGGATGGAAAAATCACCCGCCCCAGCGGGGCATCGAACTGCAGGTCCTCCCCGAAGACGTCCCGGTAGAGATGGGCATGAGCGGGCTCGGGGTAGGGCAGCTCCAGGCTTACCTGCAAGTCGGGCATGTTCAGCAGCCCCCTGATGGTGTTCAGCACCGCGGCGAAGAACGACTCCTGGCCGAAGTGCCGGGGCAGTTCGTGGCCTCCACCTTCCATGACTTTCAGGTAGCAGTAGCGGCCATCATCCTCGAAACCGACCTCGAGGTTGGCGGAGAGCAGGTGATGGTACTTGAGGAACAGGTCTATCGCCTCAGCGAGATTGCGACAGGTCATGAAGGCCTGGCCGAGAACGGCGTGGGCGCCGAGGTTCATACGCATGCCCATCTCCATGCCCAGGGCCGGGTTGCCAGTGAGCGTCAGGGCGTTCTGGGCGAGGCGGTTGAAGTCGCTGTCTTCCACCCGGGCGCCGATATTGTCGATGCCGGTGCTGGCCAGGGACGTGCCCGCCAGCAGCTGGGACCGGTTACAGCCGGCCTGTTCGGCCAGGTCGATGAGGATGAGGACGTATTGGGCAGGTGTCGTGGGTCTTGGCATGGGCGTATTTGGCCACATTTGACCGCAAAATGACAATACTTTACCTTGTCGGGTGGATATTGATTGCCCATAGTGAGGTCAAACTGACGATAACAGCAGGTGATAAGCATGAAAGTTGAATGGACAGACAGTGCACCCCGTAAAATCCAGACCTTTGCCGGCGCCGACCGGCCCCGGGAGAATCCGGACCTGGAGGATCTCCTCACCACTGGCGACGTGGATCACATCGCCGAGATTTTCGAGACGCCCCTGACCGGCTCCTACAACTGGAACTACACCGTCCAGGATGACCGGATCAAGAAGCTCTACGACCTGGGCAAGCAGCTCAACTGGGATCCGGAGATGGACATCGACTGGGATCGTCCGTGGCCGGACATCGATGAAGACGCCCAGGCTGACATGATGAACCTGCGGGACTACCCGCCCTATATGGCCCTGTCAGATGAGCGCAGGAAGGAATTCTGGCTGCACATGAATGCCTGGAGCCTGTCGCAGTTCCTGCACGGCGAGCAGGGCGCACTGCTGGTGGCCTCCCAGCTGTGTTCCTGTGCCCCGACCCTGAACGCCAAGCTCTATGCCGGCTCGCAGACTTTCGACGAGGCGCGCCATGTAGAGGTATTCAACAAGTACCTGCAGCAGCGGCTGGGCATGATGTACCCGGTCAATACCCACCTGAAAAGCATTCTCGACAAGATCCTCACCGACAGACGCTGGGACATGAAGTTCATCGGCATGCAGATCGTCATCGAGGGGCTGGCCCTGTCCGCGTTCAACACCACCCGCGAGACCACGCCGGACCCGGTGCTCAAGGACGTGGTGTACCTGGTTACCCGGGACGAGGCCCGTCACGTGACCTTCGGGGTGAACTACCTGGAAGAATTTGTCAGCAGCCTGTCCCAGGAAGAAAAAGAGGCCCGCGCCCAGTTTGCCTACGAGGCCTGCGTGGTCAGCCGGGAGCGGCTGGTGGCCACCGATGTGTTCGCCTACTTCGGCTGGGATGTGGAGGATGCCCGCCAGCGCGTACTGGACGGTTTTGTCATGTCCACGTTCCGCAACCTGTTGTTCCAGCGGGTAGTGCCCAACCTCAAACGCATCGGCCTGATGACCGACAAGATCCGCCCCAAGTTCGAGGAACTTGGCATTCTCGAGTATGAAAACCTGGCCACCGATGGCGATATCAACTGGGCGGCGCTGGAGCGCCCGCTGGACACCGAGGAAGCCCAGTCCTATGAACAGAGCATGCTGGCGGAGTTTGCCAAGGAGCATGAGAAGCAGGAAGCGGAAAACACCTCCAGCAGCGCGGCCTGATCTGGTTTTGGGGTGGCGCTGGCGGCAGCCGGCGCTATCACCGGGCAGGCAAAATGAGTCGGCTTGATATCCGGCCCGGGTTTCTTCCCCTGGACTTGGTAATGCTGCGGTAGCTGTTACCCGAGGTTACCTGCATCTGGCCATCGAGCATAATATCGACAGATTCAGTTCAATGGGAAGGCGTGGTAAGGGACCAGCGAGTCCAGTCAATACGCACACCGGAAGTGCCTACTCCCGTCAGGGCGTTAACTTGGGCAATACCTGGGGCTGAAGTGTTGGCCATGCATGCTTTTCTTGTCATGCAATCGGCAACCGCCTAAATTAGACCCTTTCGAGTCCATCAAAGGTAAGCGCATGTTTCGCCTGCTACCCGTTGCCATCGCGCCCCTGATCGCGATTACCACTCCCGGCGTGGCAGCTTCTCCGTATCCGAATTCAGGCTTGCTTTACCAGGATGTCAGGGATGACAGACTGCGCCAACAACCGAGACGGGATGTTGCAACGCTCCCGGATGCCGAGGTGCTCCCGGACTCCGAGGTTTCTCAGCCGGACGTGCCACAATACCCGGTAGAAGTTGCTCACTTTGCAGTGTATGGCAATCAGTCTCTGGAGGATAGCGAGCTGTCGGAGGTACTGGCACCCTTCTCCCATCGCACACTCTCGCCCAGGCAGTTGATCGAGGCCGCTGCAGCGCTACGCCTGGCGTATAGACAAAAGGGCTTTTTTCTAACCCAGGTATATATACCTCCGCAGGCCATTGAGCACGGGATTGTCACCCTGCATGTGTACGAGGGTGTACTGGAAGAAAACGGCGTGGAACTGGACGATAGCAGGGGCGACCACGTCTCGACACAGGTGGTCGAATCTGTGCTTGCTGAAAGCCTGGCCACCGGCTCGCCACTGCATCGTGACGACGTCGAGCGCAGCATTCTGCTGGTAGACGACCTGCCTGGAATAACGTCGCATTCGGTGATTTATCCCGGCGAGGATGTTGGCGCTGCGCGGTTCTTGATGCGCACTGAGAACACGCCCTCAATCAGCGGCAATATCGACGTCGACAACTTCGGCAACTACTACACAGGTGAAGAACGTCTCGGGGCAACCGTGTATGTAAACAGCCCCTCGGGTGCCGGTGACCAGTTGACCTTTCGAGGTGTAACCAGTGGCTCGGACTCGAACTATGTGTTTCTGGATTACAGCCGGCCTGTGGGAGCTCGCGGCTGGCGTATGGGAGCGAATGTCGACTACCTCGACTACGCATTTGGCGAAGGTTTGAGTCAGTCAGGCAGCGAAGGCAAAGCAGCATCGATCAGGCTCTTTGCCAGCTACCCTGTTGTTCGCACCCGACACAGCAATCTGAGCGGTCGTGTGGAGTATGCTTTTCTTGACCTGGAAGATGATGGGGCAGAAGGCCGGTTGCTGGCCGACCGGCGCCTGCAAACCGTTACGGCGGGGATCGCGGGTGACCATGACGATGACCGTTGGGCCAGTGGTATTACCTACTACAAAGCCAGCGTGACAGCCGGTTCTGTCGACATCAGGGGGGGCGAGTTTTTCGAGCAGTTCGATTATGAAAATGTCGACACTGACGGTGGTTTCGCCCGCGTCAATGTTGAACTCTCCCGCTTGCAACACATCAGCGGCTTCTGGTCTGCTTACGGGGCGCTTGCCGGGCAATGGGCCAGCAGTAATTTGGATACGTCCCAGAAATTTTACATTGGCGGTCCTTTCAGTGTGCCCGGATACCCGACTGGCCAGGCCGGCGGCGATCATGGTGCCAATCTTCATGGCGACCTTCGTTATGACTTTGTGGCTCTGCCCTGGGGTGGCTCATTGCAGGCCTCACTGTTCTATGCCTACGGTTGGACGCAATTGTTCGAGGACCCGTGGGATGGCTGGGAGGGCGACAATCCGTTCATCAAAAATAATATTTCGCTACAGTCCTGGGGCGTGGGTCTCACCCAGACCTGGGGCAGCGGGCTTATACTCCGCGCTTCCGCCGGGCGGCAGGTGGGCTCAAACGACAGTAGAAACCCGGTGACAGCTGAAGATGCCGATGGATCTGACAGTGATTATCGTGCCTGGATGCAGGTCATTTACTATTTCTGAGGATCGAGCATGCGTATCGTAGTTGCCATTGCCGCACTGGGCTTCCTGCATATCAACCCAGCATGGACAGGGGCCAACTGCCAGCATTCGAACAGTTGGCAGTGCGCTGGCAGTCAATCGTTTTCCAGCCAAATGTCACAGACCGGCAGTGGCATCGCTACCGGCGGCCATACACCAGACCCGGGTATTACCAATAATCACCTGGGTACTGGCAGCACTGGTGGGTCGCAACCAGCGCTGACCCTGGTGCCGGCGATGCAGGTGCCGCCACAGCCGCCGGCGCAGCAGACACCTCAGCCGGTGCCGGTGCAGGTGCCGCCGAAGATTGTCCAGAAGGTGCCACAGCCAATGCAGGTGCCGCCACAGCCGCCGGCGCAGCAGACACCCCAGCCGGTGCCGGTGCAGGTGCCGCCGAAGATTGTCCAGAAGGTGCCACAGCCAATGCAGGTGCCGCCACAGCCGCCGGCGCAGCAGGCACCCCAGCCGGTGCCGGTGCAGGTGCCGCCGAAGATTGTCCAGAAGGTGCCTCAGCCAATGCAGGTGCCGCCGCAGCCGCCGGCGCAGCAGACACCCCGGCCAGTGCCGGTGCAGGTACCGCCGAAGATTGTCCAGAAGGTGCCACAGCCAATGCAGGTGCCGCCGCAGCCGCCAGCGCAGCAGACACCCCAGCCAGTGCCGGTGCAGGTACCGCCGAAGATTGTCCAGAAGGTGCCACAGCCCCAGACTGCAGCACCTTCAAATCTGGTAAGCCTGCTGGTGGCACCTCACCCCTCCCTGGTGCACAAGCCGGCGATCAGCAGCACTAGGCCAACAACTCAGGTCACCGGTCCCGGGCAGGCCGGGAAGAGGCCTCCGGTCACTGACAGGCCCGTCACCCAGGTCGGCACAGGATCAAGGCCGAGGCCCGTGCTTACGGCGCACAAACCCGCGTCGGTCACCTCCACATCGCCACATGTAGTGTCGGTACCAGGCAGGGTCCCCCCGCAAATCACCGGACCAAAGCAGCCTGTTCAACCCAGCCATGTGGTGCAGCCGCAGTCGCATTCGGCAGCGCTACCCTCAGGCCTGAGTGGAGAATTATGGAGTCAGGAAGTCATCGAGCCCGGCATACAGAACCAGCGGGTCGAGCTCTACCGTAGCAATGATGCCGAGGAGGTCCTGTACAAGGATGTTATACCGATGGACAAGACGGGCTTCCACCTCACGGTGTTCGGCACCCGTCCGCCGGCTTACCAGTAGCAATCCGGCCGCAGTCGATCATGGTCTCCCCGGGTGGGGGTTCTATTATAGGGTGAGTGTTAAGCACAGTCTGCTGTGGATAGGCAACGACCGTGTGGCGCCGGGCGTGGCCAAATAAGGCCGACAGTGGAGGGGTGGGCCAGCCCTGGAAAATCTGAACGAGTTTCCCCGGAAACGCGGGAAAACCGAAACGGCCTTCCAGAAACAACAAACCCCGGTCGAATAACCGGGGTTTGTCATCATTCAAGGCCGGCTTGACCGCCGGCCTTTTGTAATTCGGGCAGAACTTACGCGGACAGGGCTTTGACCTGGGCGTTCAGGCGGCTCTTGTGGCGAGCGGCCTTGTTCTTGTGGATGATGCCCTTGTCGGCCATACGGTCGATCACAGGTACCGCGGCAGCGTAGGCGGCCTTGGCCTGTTCGGCATCGCCGGTGCCAATAGCGGCAACGACTTTCTTGATGTTGGTGCGAACCAGCGAGCGCAGGCTGGCGTTGTGGTTGCGACGCTTCTCGGCCTGGCGAGCGCGTTTCCGGGCTTGTGGTGAGTTTGCCACTGTAGTCGTCCTCTGGAAGGTCAAAAATTCAAGAGGCGCGATTATTCACATTCACCTGCCTGTTGTCAACCGGATTGAGGGGCCGCGGAAATAATGCCACAAGCTTGCCGCCCGGACCCGGAGGAACAGGCCCAGGGCGACGAATGCCGGGGCCGGGGCGGCCCCCAGTCAGCTTTATTCCACGTCGTCAATTTTGTCCGGTGTCATGAAAACCTCCCTGCGGTTATACTAATGGCTATTAGTTGTTCATGCCGCCACTGGCGAGCCGAGTATACCCTTGTATTATGGCAAGTGAATTACCTGTTACTGATGGCGCCCAGAGTACTGCCGAGCGCATTCTCGACGCCGCTGAGGACCTGTTCGCCCAGAAAGGCTACAGCGCGACCTCGCTGGGCGATGTCGCCGACCGGGTGGGCATCCGCTCTCCCAGCCTGTATAACCATTTTCGCAACAAGGAGGCCCTCTACGAGGCGGTACTGGAGCGCCTGCTGGTGGAGTTTGGCAGGCCGCTTATGGAGATGCAGGAGTCCAGTGAGTTGAGCCAGGAACGGGTCCTGCAGTGGCTGGAAACCATTGTCCGCCAGCACCACGCCAACCCCAACCTGGCGCGCCTGCTGCAGCACGCCGCGCTGTCCGGCGGCCCCCATACCAACGAGATTATCGAGCGCCTGTTCAGCCCCATGTTCAAGTCGCCGCCGCTGACCGAGTTGGATGACCAGTACTTCGGCCAGTTATCTCGCCTGGGGCTGCAGCCCTGGGCGGTCATGGCCTTTAACAACCTGGTGATGTCCTACGTCACCATGGCGCCCATGTACCGGGATCTGCTGGGCGAGGACCCCTTCAGCGAGGCGGCACTGGACAAGCAGCTGGCGCTGGTCAATACCCTGCTCAAGGCCGTGTTTGCCTACCGCCAGGATTGATTAGTTTTCACCCTTGGCCGCCATGCTGGCTGGCCCTTTCCCGATTGAGAGTTTGCGTACCATGTTGATTTCCGATGCAGTTCATATCTGGCGCGATGCCGGTGGCGATTACCATATCGAGTGGGAGGCCAGTGATCCGGACACGCAGGTCACGGTTGAGCCGCTGGGTGAGGGTATGGTGGTTCACCTGGAACGGGCCGCCAGGGTAAGCGGGCTGCCCCCGGGCAATCGCCATTTCTTCCGCCTGCGGGACCAGCACGGCAACGAGCTGGTGGCCAGCGAGCGTAAACTGGGTATGGAGGGGACCCCCAACTTCCGCGATTTTGGCGGCTACCAGGCGGCCGACGGCAGCAGGGTAAAGTGGGGCTACCTGTACCGTTCCGGCCAGCTGTCCAGCCTCAGTGACCGGGATATCGACTTGCTGGCCAGCCTGGAGCTGGACCTGATATGCGACTTCCGCCGGGAGGAAGAGCAGGCCAGTGATCCCAGTCGCCTGCCCCCCCGGAGCCCGCCGAAAATCGCCAGCCTGCCGATTATCCCCGGCAGTAACTCACGCTTTTTCGAGGAGGCAGAGCAGCAGGGCGGAGGCAGGCTCGATTTTGGCCGCCAGGCGATGTTCGATTTCATGGTCGAGATCAACCGCGACTTTGCCGAGGGCCAGCGCGATACCTATGGTCGCATGTTCCGTGAAATCCTCGATCTGGCGGATGCCCGGTTCCTGGTGCACTGCGCCGCCGGCAAGGATCGCACCGGCTTTGCGGTGGCGCTGGTGCTGATGGCGCTGGGTGTGCCCCGGGAGATAGTGATGCGCGATTACATGCTAACCAGCAGGTTCTTCAGCCCGGAGAAGGAAATGCAGCGCCTGCGCGTGAAGTATGCGATGGAACATGTCGACGCCGATGCCATCCGGCCCATGCTGGAGGTACATGAGGATTACCTGGCCCGGGCCCTGGCCAGTATCGATGACAACTACGGTTCGGTGGACGCCTATCTAGAGGGCGCCCTGGGGGTGGGTGCCGCCGAGCGTGAGGAGCTGCGACGCCGCTATCTGGAGTAAGGCGCCGGCAGCGAGGTGCCTTACTTACAGGCGGCGATGGCGGCCTTGATCTGCTTCTTCTCGCAGGACTCGCTGCTGGCGTCGCCCACGCACCACTTTTTGCGGTTGTTCCACGCGGTGAGTTCTTTTTGCTGGCCGTTGGAGCACTTGACCATGTAGGTGGAGTAGGGGGTTCCGTCACTGGTTGCTCCCCTGGCATCAAATACGATGCTGGTGGGCTTGGCGGCGAAAGTGGTGGCCGAAACGGTGGCAAGGGCGGCAAATGCCGCAAGCTTGATGATAGTCATCACAAATTCCTCAAGTTTCACTATGGACCTGAAGGCAGAGGGCTGCCCGTCAGGATCAGTGATTATACGGGGCCTGGGTAACAAACAGATGTTACCAATTTGTAATTAATTGGGTATTTAGGTAACGCAGTGCGGCTGCGCTCCTGATAGGGCGGGCTAAGCTACTGAAATGAAGCGATATTCAGAGCGTCGGCAGGGCGGGGCAGCGGCATTAACCGGGGTTAACACCGCATCTCCAGGGGAACAGCGCTACAGGGCAAGAAAAATAAATACCCAGCCCACCACGGCCACCAGAAGGGCTTCGCCGGCCTTGTCCAGGCGCGCCAGGCCATAAAGGTAGGACAGCGGCGGCAGGAACAGGGTACACAGGCCCCAGCTGTAATCTTCCTTCCAGGAAGCGATCAACAACAGTATCCAGCTGACCAGCAGGGTAGCTGCGCCAAAGGTCAAAAAGGTGGCGGAACCGGCGTCCATAAATCCTCCAGAGATATCAGGTTTGAAAATGCCGGCGAAGATTAGCAGAAAGGCGGGGGCAAGTCAGCGCCGGCGTGCAGCGGTGATGACTAGCGACGGTATTTTGGGTAAGGTGTGGCGCTTTCCGACGCGAGGTTGCTGCCTTGAGCGATCCCTTTGTTGACATTCGTCCCTACCGCGACGAAGAAGTGCCCGAGGTGCTCGCCAGGCTCCTGCGGGACCCCGAGCTACTGCACTCCCTGGCGCTGCTGCGTCTGCCGGGGCTGTCCCGGGTCCTGCCGGGCTTCGCCAGGTGGCTGGTGCGCATCAGCCTAGGCCACAAGCTGCGTGGCGTGGTCGATGTGCACGGCATGCAGATGGTCATCAAGGGCTATCTGGAGGGCATGATCGAGAGTACCAGTGGTGGTCTCAGCGTGTCCGGGCTGGAAGCGCTGGACCAGTCCCGCGCCTACCTGTTTATGAGCAATCACCGGGATATCGCCATGGATCCG
The DNA here is from genome assembly GCF_003457605.1 of Seongchinamella sediminis. Taxonomy (GTDB): domain Bacteria; phylum Pseudomonadota; class Gammaproteobacteria; order Pseudomonadales; family Halieaceae; genus Halioglobus; species Halioglobus sediminis. The sequence continues at coordinate 6,937 of NZ_QRAN01000019.1, read as the reverse complement.
GCGTTCACCAACTACGCCCTGCATCGCGGCGGGCACCAGACGGTGCGCATCGCCATCGGCGACAACCTGCTCACCAAGCCCTGGGTCTCCGACCTGATGCGGCTCAACAAGAGTTTTATCGTCAAGCGCTCGGTCAGTGGCCCCCGGGAACTGCTGGCGGCCTCGAAACTGCTGTCCAGCTACATCCAGCATTCCCTGCTGGAGGAAAACGCGCCGGTGTGGATTGCCCAGCGCGAGGGGCGGGCCAAGGACGGGCTGGATCGCACCGAGCCGGCGGTAATCAAGATGCTGGGGATGAGCCGGGACAAATCGAGCCAGACCTTCGGCGAGCATATCGCCAGCCTCGGCATTGTGCCGGTGGCGATTTCCTACGAACTGGACCCCTGTGATGCGCTCAAGGCCAACGAGTTACACCAGTTGGCCAGCACCGGTACCTACGAAAAGGGCGAGCAGGAAGACGTGGCCTCCATCGGCCAGGGCATCGCCGGCGGCAAGGGCCGGGTGCACGTGTCCTTCGGTACCCCGCTGGGCAGTGAATTTGCCGATGCCGACGCGGTTGCCGCGGAAATCGATCGCCAGGTCATAGCGCTTTACTGCCTGCATCCCACCAACCTCTATGCCTACGACATGCTCTACGCCGATCATGCCCCCAGGCCCGAGAACCTTTACCTGGAGGAGGGCGACTGCAGCCGCGAGGAATTCGAACAGCGTATCGCTGCCCTGCCGGAAGCGCACCGCCCCTACGCCCTGGCCACCTACGCCAACGCGGTGGTGAGCAAAATGGACCAGGCGGGCGATTGACCCGGCCTTGCTGACCGAGGAACTCAAGGACACCATCCGCGACGCCTACAACGCGCTGATGGAGAGCAAGCAACTGACCCCGCGCTGGGGCCAGCGGCAGATGATTGCCGAAATCGCCAACACCCTGGGACGGATACCCGGCCCCGGTGAGGGACCGGCGAAGGAGCCGGCAGTCTGTGTCATCGAGGCGGGCACCGGTACCGGCAAGACTATCGCCTACGCGGTGACCGCCATTCCCATGGCCCAGGCCCTGGACAAGCGCCTGGTGGTAGCCACGGCCACCATCGCCCTGCAGGAACAGTTTATTCACAAGGACCTGCCGGACATCAAGCACCACAGCGGGCTGGATTTCAGCTACGCCCTGGCCAAGGGGCGACGCCGTTACGTGTGCCTGTCGAAACTGGACAGGCTGCTGGCCGAGGGACAGGGGGAGACCGGCATGCTGGCCCTGTACCCGGATGAGGTGGCCTCGGCCTCACCCGCAGAGGCCATGCCGGTATACCAGGGCATGATCGACGCCCTGGGCAGGGGCCAGTGGGACGGCGATCGGGACAACTGGCCGGACACCATCGCCGAGGAGGTCTGGTACCCGGTGACCACGGACCATGCCCAGTGCACTGGTCGCCGCTGCCCGAATATTTCCCAGTGCAGCTTCTTCAAGGCCCGGGATGAATTGCAGAACGCCGACATCATCGTCACCAATCACGACCTGACTCTGGCGGACCTGGCCCTGGGCGGCGGTGCCATTCTCTCTGCCCCCGAGGACAGCATTTACATTTTCGACGAGGGCCATCACCTGCCGGACAAGGCGCTGTCGCATTTTTCCAGCTTCTGCCGCCTGCACACCACCGCCGCCTGGTTGCAGGACAGCAAGAAAGCCCTGGCCCAGGGCGCCCCGGTCCTGGGTCAGCTGGATTCCCTGGAGCGCCTGCTGCAGAAGCTGCCGGCGGAAATGGACGAGACCGTCGCCAGCCTGCAGAACGCCGAGCAAGTGGTGGCCCAGCTGTTCGAGGGCGTGGACCCGGAAGGGCAGCGCGACGACCCGCAGCTGCGCTTTGAACACGGGGTGGTGCCGGAAAACCTGCAGCGCCTGGCCCAGAGCCTGGCCAGCCAGTTCCAGAACCTGGCCAGTGCCCTGGCCCGCATGGAAACAGTGCTGGAGGATGCGCTGGATGATGACTTCAGCGGCCTGGACAAGTCCGAGATCGAAACCTGGCACATCAACCTCGGCGGCATGCTGGGCCGGGCGGAGGGCGCGCTGGCGCTCTGGCAGGCCTATGCCGAAGGCGGCGAGGCCGCCACGCCGCCGGTGGCGCGCTGGATTACCATGCTCACCCGCGAGGGCCAGTACGGTTTTGACTTGCGCAGCAGCCCGGTGCTGGCGGAAGAAATTCTCACTGAAAACCTGTGGCAGCGGGCCGCGGGGGTGATCATCACCTCGGCCACCATTACCGCACTCAACTCCTTCGAGCGCTTCATACTGCATTCCGGCGCGCCGCGGGAGGGCAATTACAAGCAGGTGGCCAGCCCCTTCGACTATGCCAACGCGGTGTTTGCGGTGCCGCAACTGGACAGCGAGCCGGGGGACGCCCAGGCCCACACGGCGGCCATCATCGAGCGCCTGCCGCAATTGCTGGACCCGGCCGAGGGCGCGCTGGTGCTGTTTTCCTCCCGGCGCCAGATGCTGGACGTGTACGAGGGCATTGCCGGCGGCATGGCTGACCGAATCCTCATGCAGGGCGATTACAGCAAGCAGGAAATCCTCAGGCGCCACCGGGAGCGCATCGACGGGGGCCAGGGCAGCGTCATTTTTGGCCTGGCCAGCTTCGCCGAGGGGGTGGATTTACCGGGGGATTACTGCCGCCACGTGGTGATTGCGAAAATTCCCTTCGCCGTGCCAGACAGTCCGCTGGAGGCGGCGCTGGCCGAGTGGGTGGAGTCCCAGGGCCGCAACCCCTTCATGGAAATCAGCGTACCGGACGCCGCCCTGCGCCTGGTGCAGGCGGCGGGCCGCCTGCTACGCACTGAGACCGATACCGGCCGGGTGACCCTGCTGGACCGGCGTATTATCAGCAAACGCTACGGCCGGGCTATCCTCGATTCCCTGCCGCCCTTCAAACGCGAACTGGCCTGATCCCGGTCAACGCCGGGTGCGCAACTTGTGTTGCCATTCCGGGGCCAGCACTTCGAGCTTCATGGCTGCCGTCAGCAGGCTGTTGCGGTCTGGATAGTCCCGGTCGTAAAACGCCCGGAACAGGCGGTGGACGCTGAGCGCGGCGGGATGCCGGTAAATGACTTCAGCGCCATCCCCGCGTTTCAGTTCGCCTTCCTCGAGCACCCGGAAGTACACGCCGGTATGGAAGTGACGGGTAAACAGGGCCGGCGCCCGCTCGTCATCCAGTGCCACTCCCAGCTTGAAACAGGGTACCCGCGGCTGGCTGACCTCCAATAGCACGGAGCCAATGGCCACCTGGTCACCAAGGCAGATGGTTTCCTCGTCCAGGCCGCTGACGGTCAGGTTCTCGCCGAAGGCGCCGGGGCCCAGTCCCGGATTGTCGAGGACCTCGCGCCAGTGCCCGTAGTGGTCGAGGGCAAAACCGTACACTGCCTTGTGCTCGCCGCCATGATTGAGCAGGTCGCACTGGCGGTCCCCCTGCAGGCCGAGCGGGTTTACCGCCACCGGTCCTGGTACCGGTTCCTTGAATATGCCGGTTTTGTGACGTTCGCCACGAAAAGTGATCTCGCGAACCCGGGCGACGTTGACAGACATGACTTGCATGATAGTTACCCATCGCTGGTGTTGAAGCGACAGCTTACGCTATGTGGGGCGGCAAGTTACAGCTTTACACCGGCGCCGGGGAGGTCATACTCGGTAAGCGACTCAACCCAAGTGGAGAAAAATAAAATGTCAGTTGAACTCTCGATGCTGGTTTACAGCACCCTGCTTTTCCTGGTCATCATCCTGGTCCAGGCCGGCCTCGGTATCGCCCAGAATGGCCTGCTGGCGCAGGCGGGCAGCCGCGACAGCCTGCCGGCCCCCACGCTGCTTCGCCAGCGCCTGCAGCGCCTCAGCGCCAACATGCAGGAAAACCTGGTGATGTTCGCCATCGTGGTGCTGGTCGCCCAGGCTGCGGGTGTGTCCAATGGCACCACCGCCATGGCAGCCAGCCTGTTCTTTTACGCCCGGGTGGCCCACGCGGTGATCTACGCCTTCGGCTGGCCGCTGATCCGGCCGCTGTTTTACTTTATCGGCCTGTACGGTATCGGCGCGATTGCCTGGCAGGTGCTGGTGGCGTAACAGGTGAGATGAAAGAGCCCCGTTGGGGCCCTTGTGGATTGGAGCGGGTGATGGGAATAATTCGCGCCATCCTGGCGCTCACCCTGCGGGCGCCTGCGGCGTTCAAATCGGCTGTCCTGCCGATTTGTCGAACCCGACGTGGCTTCTCATCCACACGCACCCCATCCAATCCACAAGAGCCCCGTTGGGGCCCTTGTGGATTGGAGCGGGTGATGGGAATCGAACCCACGTATGCAGCTTGGGAAGCTGCTGTTCTGCCATTGAACTACACCCGCGCGCTGTGGTGAAGATTACCTGCAGTAGGGTGCAGGGTCAAAACCGTCTCCTGCTTTTGTGTCGATACCGGTAGAATGCGCTGGAGATTCGCACGAGAGCATCCATGCACACCGAGATTGCCGAAGTACTGATCGACATCGAGGCCCAGCTGCGCCAGCTGGGGCTGTGGGACAAGATCCCGCCTTCCAGCCGGGCCCTGGCCTCTGCCGAGCCATTCTGTGTCGATACCCTGACCCTGCCGCAGTGGTTGCAGTTTGTTTTCATTCCGACGATTTACAGCATGCTCGAAGCGGGAGACCCCTTACCCCAGCGCTGTGGAATCGCACCCATGGCCAAGGAGTTCTTTCGGGATAGCGGCATGGGCATCGATGCGCTGGTGGAGTCGCTGCAGTCAATTGACGAACTGCTGACTCAATCCGACTGACGGCGTGCTCTCGCCCGGCCGGGTTTTATCCCGCTTTATCTCCGTGCAAGTCGGAATCCTGCGATTTTACTGTCGGTGGTCGTTGATTTTCGTATTTTGCCAACTCCGCGGAAATGTTTGAACGGAATGGATGTGGATGACTCTGTCATTCCGGCGCAAGCCGTGGTCCGGTATACCGTGGTCCAGCTTTCTGGATTGGAGCCGACATGAGTCACCTGACGCTCTGACGACCGCTTTCACCGCAGCGCGGTCAATCAATATCCCGGTGCCTAATATCCCAGAGAAATATCAAAGCGCCGCACATCCCGAGTGACCAAATGCTCCCGGTGAGGGCAACCTGCAATACGCTAACAGTATGTTCGGGCGTTAAACCTTCGTTCAAACGAGACAGCGCCGAGTCCTGTAGAAGTGACTGCATAAAGTTGAGTCCAAAGCCAATCATCGTTATGCGATGCACTAACCAAATGCATGTAACACTGAACAATAATGTCGCCACAGTGGTTTGTACTTTATTGAGTTTACTACCTACTACGTAGGAGGCAGCAATAAAGGCGAAGACAATAGATACATATATGGCGATGAAACTGGCCTGTTGGTCACTAAGATCAATCAAGTTAGAGGTTATTGCCTGCGCAAGATCACGTAGTTCGTATTAAGTCATAACTAGACACCCAGCTTGTTAACAGTTCAGCAAGAATAGCCGAGATGTCGTAATCTCGGCGAAAGCGCGCATTAGCGAAGCAATCCAACAATGGCCGCTTTTTGGGCGACTCCCATCCTCAATGTAATACGGAGTCCGAGGCAGCTAAGGAATCAGGAGCCAGCGTTCAAAACGCCTGCGGTTATGAGTGGTGCGGGGCGCCGTGGTAAACCAGCCCGTGGCCCTGACTTGCTAGGTGGCGCCCGTAATGCGTCTGCCAAATAGCAGCAACACGACGGCTAAAACAAGTCCTGCCGGACCCAGCCACAGATAGCCCTGCCCAAAATTAAAAGTACTGTCCTGTGACACCCAAAATGGCACGGAGGCCGCAATACAGAAATACATTGCTACTAACGACGTTTTGAGCGCACCGGCGTAGGCACAGTATGTGGCCAGGATTGCAGCAAGCATACTAGCGCAAATGGCCCCACCAGCGAATACCGGCATGGTCCAGTAAGCCGCTACTGAAAAGAACATTGCCATCGAGGCACCGGCTAACGGGCCTTTGTTGTTCCCGTTCATCACGTCACCCAACGCCCGGGTTTGGGGCGGGCTTGTGGTAGCGAAGCTGCAGAAAGGTCGTACCATCCCGGCAGGTGCGACAACAGCGACTTGCTAGATGAGCTACACACTATTAGTCCCGTACCTCATAGGTGTGCTTTTCCTCAAAAACGTTAGCCATCCGGTCTGAATAAACGCGCTTCTTTGCATGTGTAATCGCTCTGGAGTCAGGTTTTTCATTCCCAGAGCTTTTAAAAATCTCCACGCGAATAGACATGCCATCATTATTGTTATCTCCATGCAAGCCGGAATCCTGCGATTTTACTGTTGGTGGTAGTTGATTTTCGTATTTTGCCAACTCCGCGGAAATGTTTGAACGGAATGGATGTGGAAGACGCTGTCATTCCGGCGCAAGCCGTGTTCCGGTATACCGTGGTCCAGCTTTCTGGATTGGAGCCGACATGAGTCACCTGACGCTCTGACGACCGCTTTCACCTCAAAAGGTGCTATTTCGGCTGGGATATGAGCGTCCGCTTTGGGGAGCCATGATCAGACGCTAACGGTTACCTATCTCCAAGACTATATGTCGTCTTCGGGGCGTTCTCTACCATATGACGAAACTCATCTCCGTAGAACTGCCCACGAGCCTTCCATGTGTATTGAAATGAGGGGAGTGCGTAAAACTGTTGGAATTGACGGTTCATGCCATCCCAGTTTTTGCTATCCAGATAACCATCTCGATGCATGTAAAAAGCCTCTTCCCAGACGCGGAAGGCTCTTTGGCTGCCGATCATCAGTTGGAAAATTTCGTGATCTTCTAGCCTGAATATTTCATGAGTCATCAGATTCGGCCAAATCTCCGCGGAGATTTTCCGATTACGGAATCGCAGGCAGTTAACAGGCTGATTTGATCTGATTTCACGCCTTGCGGGCACAC
>NZ_QRAN01000018.1 GCF_003457605.1 Seongchinamella sediminis | reverse complement strand
ATTCGAACGAATTCTGGTAGCATTTTGTCACGGCGGAATTTCTTGTTGGTATGGCTTCGACACCCTTATTTTCAAGATCTTTCCGTCGTTTTACTATCCCCTTCGTGAATTTTTCAGGCTAAGCCCCTGGATGGACAGATGGAACAGCACTCCAACGCCATCGCCCTGCGCCAGCTGGGTTACGCAAGCACCACCGCGGTATTCGATCACCAGGCGCTGGAGCAGTGGCTTGCCGACCCCTACGTGAGCGCAGATATCCGCTTCCCGGATGTGGCGCCAGTCCTGGCCGAGTGGCTAGCCACTGGCTGCGAAGCAACACCGGCGAGCCTGTCCGCCCGCCTGTGGCAGACGCGGGGGCCGGCCAGGATGCCGGCGCCGCAACCGGGCGGCGCGGGCCGAAGGCTCCCTGCTGTCCCCTGAGCCTTGGGCTGGGGGCTGCGATGGGTTAATGTGTGGTTCCTTTATCGCCCCGGGGACCCGGACCATTGCTGAACCGATTCGTACTGCTGGTACTGCTGTGCGCCAGCACTTCACTTTACGCCAGTGAAGACAAGTTCCTGGGGGCGGAAAGCTGCCGCGACTGTCACCGCGGCGAGTACGAGGCCTGGACCGGTTCCCACCACGACCTGGCCATGCAACTACCGGCACCGGACACGGTGCTGGGGGACTTTAACGACGCCAGTTTCAGCTACAACGGGATCACTACCCGCTTCTATCGCGCTGGCGACAAGTACATGGTCCGCACCGACGGCGAGGACGGCAAGCTCAGCGACTATGAGGTGGCCTACGTGTTTGGCGTTTATCCACTGCAACAGTACCTGCTGCCCCTGTCGCGTGGGCGCCTGCAGGCACTGAGCATCGCCTGGGACGCACGGCCGCAGTCAGAGGGCGGCCAGCGCTGGTATCACCTCTACCCCGACGAAACCATCGACTACCGCGACCCCCTGCACTGGACCGGGGCCTACCAGAACTGGAATACCCGCTGCGCGGAATGCCACAGCACCGACCTGCAGAAGCACTACGACCGCGACAGCCGCAGTTTCGCTACCCGCTATGCTGAAATCGACGTCAGCTGTGAGGCCTGCCACGGCCCGGGGGCAGACCATGTGCAGCTGGCCAGGGAGGGAAAACTGGACGACGCCCACCACGGCGGCTTCGCCACCGGGCTGGCCCAGCGCGGCCTGTGGTCATTCCCCCCGGGGGAAGCCATCGCCAGGCGCGGCGAGCCCCTGCAGTCCCGGGCCCAGATCGATAGCTGCGGACGCTGCCACAGCCGCCGCGGCACCCTCGGCGATTATCACTACGGCGCCGATCTCCTCGACACCCACCGGCTGTCGCTGCCGCGATCGCCACTGTACCACTACGACGGCCAGATCCTCGACGAGGTCTACGTGTACGGCTCCTTCGTGCAAAGCAGGATGCATCAGGCCGGGGTGGTCTGCAGCAACTGCCACGAGCCCCACAGCAATGCCCTGCGGGCACCCGGCAACGGCGTTTGCGCCCAGTGCCACCAGCCCGCCAGCTACGACACCCCGGACCATCATTTTCACCCCGCGGACAGCAGTGGCGCCTCCTGCGCCAACTGCCATATGCCGGAAACCACCTACATGGGCGTGGACCCGCGTCGCGATCACAGCATGCGGGTACCCCGCCCGGACCTGTCGGTGGTCATAGGCACACCCAACGCCTGCAACCAGTGCCACAGCGACCAGAGTCCGCAGTGGGCGCTGGACGCGCTGCGCGAGCACGGTATCAGCTTCCGCGACACCGGCAGCCACCCGGCCCGCAGTTTCGCCGCCGCCGAGCTGGGCGACAGCAGGGCCGTGCCCGGCCTGGCGCAGCTGGCCAACGACTCGCAGGCCGCGCCAATCTGGCGCGCCGCGGCGATGGAGGCCCTGGGCCAGGCCGGTGGCCGTGAGGCGACCCAGACCATGGCCAGCCTGCTCTACCACGACGACTCCATTATTCGCAGCAGCACCGTGCGCTCGCTGGAGCAATTCGTGTCCCTGCCGCAGCGCTACCAGCTGCTCACCCCGCTGCTCGACGACCCGATACTGGCGGTACGCATGGAAGTGGCGGAATCACTGGCGGGGGTGCCCCTGGACCAGGTCAAGCCCGCCGAGGCCGACGCGCTGCGGGCCCTGTTCAAGGAATACCTCGCGGTACAGGAACAGCACACCGACATGCCCGGCGTGCTGATCCAGCTGGCCCTGTTCCATTCCACCCGCGGTGACGCCCCGTCCGCGGAGCGGGCCTACCGGGAGGCACTGGTGCTCAATTCGCAGCTGCTGCCGGCCTACCTGAACCTGGCGGACCTGTTGCGTGGCCAGGGCAGGGACGAGGAGGCAAGGAAGCTATTGCTCGAGGCGCTGGCAGTAGCCCCGGAAAACGGCAACACCCTGCATGCCCTGGGCTTGCTGGAAGCGCGCTCCGAAAATCCCGACGCGGCGCTGGACTATCTGGGCAAGGCCGCCGCCCGGGAAACTCTCGGCACCCGCCATCGTTTCGTTTACGCCATCGCCCTGCACGATCTCGGCCAGCCGCGCCAGGCGCTGGCAGAGCTGGATGCACTGCACCGCCTGTTCCCCGCCGACCAGCAGGTGCTGCTGGCGCTGGCCAACTACAGTGCGGAACTGGGCGATACCGCCCGGGCTCGCGCCTACGCCGACAAGCTCCTCGCGCTGGCGCCCCGGAACAGCAACTACCAGCAGCTGCGGCACAGCCTTCAGGAAAAGTAGTAGCGATCCAGGGCAGCGGCGTAATCGGCACGAATCGCCGCCGACTCGTTGGCCAGTTGATGGCCCGCCTCTGGCAGGAAGTGAATCTCGGAGCCGGGGAACAGGCGCAGTATCGCTTTCATGTTGTAGCGCCAGCCAACTGTCGCGTCCCGGCGCCCCTGCACTACCAGCGCCGGGCCGACGCCCAGGTCCGCTATGGGCAGGGACTTCAGCCAGCGCCGCAGGGCGCCTATCCACGGCAGGGACATGCGCTGACTTTGCAGTGGGTCATTGCGCAGAAAGTCCAGGAAGCCGGAATCCGAGGTATTGCGCTTGAACTTGCGCTCCAGGCTGTCGGTAAAACGGCGCAACAGGCTGTGCCCCAGTTGCACCCCGCGCCAGCCGGCGGGCCTGACCAGCGGCGCCAGCAGGGCCACTCTGGCAAAAGGCCAGGGATGATGCCTGGCCAGCTCCATCAACGCGGCGCAGCCGGTGCTCTGCCCCAGGGCGAAAAACGGCAACGCCGGCATCGGCACAGACCTCATCACATCGTGCACGGCGCGGCCGTAGTCGGCAAAGTCGTCGACGCTGGCGCGCTCGCCACTGGACAGGCCGTGTCCCGGCAGATCGAAAATCAGCACGTTACAGCCGCGGGACAGGCCGTACTCCACCAGCTTGTCGTAGATGCCGCTGTGATCGAAATACCCGTGCACCAGCAGCAGGTTGGCGCGGGCACCCGGCTGCAGCCAGCGGTGGACAAACAGCCGCTCGCCAGCCGAAGGCACGGTACCGCAGTCGTGGCGGGCGTCCGGGTAGTTGGCACTGAAGTCCAGGTGATAGAACTGCAGGTAGTCGGTCAGCAGTGCCGTGTTCGGGGCCGGTTCCGCGAATGACGGCAGCGACGCGCGCAGCTGCCGCAGTTGCTCCGGCGTCACCCGCCGCTGGCCGGCCCGGCGCTGACCGGGCCCCACAGACGCCGGAATGCCGGGTAGGGTTTCGCAGAAGCCGGGATAGCTGTCAGTGCCGCCGGCAAAACTCAGTTGACCCGCGGCTTGAGCTCGCCCGCATCGTACAGGAGGTGCATGCTCTCCAGGTTCTTGACCCGGATCTTGTCGGCATTGCCCGCTGTGCCGAAGGCCTCGTAGCGGGCGATACAGATGTCGCGCATCGCCTCGATAGTCTTGCCAAGGAATTTACGCGGGTCGAACTCGGCGGGGTTTTCAGCCAGGAAACGGCGCACAGCGCCGGTGGAGGCCAGACGCAGGTCGGTATCGATATTGACCTTGCGCACCCCGTGGCGGATACCTTCCTGGATCTGCTCCACGGGGACGCCGTAGGTTTCGGGAATTTCGCCGCCGAACTCGTTGATCACCGCCAGCCAGTCCTGGGGCACGGACGAGGAGCCATGCATCACCAGGTGGGTGCCGGGGATGCGGGCGTTGATTTCCTTGATCCGGTCAATGGCCAGAATATCGCCGGTGGGCGGGCGGGTGAATTTGTAGGCCCCGTGACTGGTGCCACAGGCAATGGCCAGCGCATCCACCTCGGTGGCCTTGACGAATTCCGCCGCCTCCTCGGGATCGGTCAGCAGCTGGTCGTGGGTCAGCTTGCCGGCGGCGCCAATGCCGTCTTCTTCCCCGGCCTCGCCGGTTTCCAGTGAACCCAGGCAGCCCAGCTCGCCCTCCACCGATACCCCGCAGGCATGGGCCATCTCCACCGCCCGTCGCGTCACCGCCACGTTGTAGTCGTAATCCATGGGGGTCTTGCCGTCTTCACCCAGGGAGCCGTCCATCATCACCGATGAAAAACCCAGCTGGATTGACCGCTGGCACACTGCCGGCGAGGTGCCGTGGTCCTGGTGCACCACCACCGGAATGTGCGGGAACTCGTTCATTGCCGCTTCCATCATCGCCCGCAGGAAGGGCGCCCCGGCGTATTTGCGCGCCCCGGCGCTGGCCTGCATGATTACCGGTGAATTGGTCTGGTCGGCCGCCTCCATGATGGCGCGGGTCTGTTCCAGGTTGTTGACGTTGAAGGCCGGAACGCCGTAATCGTGCTCGGCGGCGTGGTCCAGCAGCTGGCGCAAGCTGATTAATGCCATTGTCTATCCTCTGCGATGTCGTTGTGTGCGTTAGTCGTTGGCCCGTGCTTCCAGGACGGCCACGGCGGGGAGGACCTTGCCTTCCACATATTCCAGGAACGCCCCGCCGCCGGTAGAAATATAGGATACCTTGTCGGCGATATCGTATTTGTCGATAGCCGCCAGGGTGTCGCCGCCGCCGGCCAGGGAAAAGCCGGCGGATTCGGCAATGGCCAGGGACAGGGCTCTGGTGCCGTCCCCGAACTGGTCGAATTCAAACACGCCCACCGGGCCGTTCCAGAGAATGGTACCTGCATTCTTGAGGATATCGGCCATGGCCTTGGCCGTGGCGGGACCAACATCAAAAATCATGTCGTCCTCGGCCACCTCGTCCGCCGACTTGAGCTCGGCGGCGGCGCTCTCGGAAAATTCCTTGCCGGTGACCACGTCGGTGGGCAGGGGAATGCTGGTCCTGGCCATCAGGGCGCTGGCGGCGGGTATCAGGTCGTGCTCGCACAGCGATTTGCCCACCGGCTTGCCGGCGGCGGCGAGGAAGGTGTTGGCGATGCCGCCACCGACGATCAGCTGGTCAACCTTCTCCGACAGGGTTTCCAGCACGGTGAGCTTGGTCGATACCTTGGAGCCGCCGACAATGGCCACCATGGGGCGGGCGGGATTGGACAGCGCCTGTTCCAGGGCACTGAGCTCGCCGGCCAGCAAGGGACCGGCGCAGGCCACCGGAGCAAACTTCGCCACCCCGTGGGTGGACGCCTGGGCCCGGTGCGCGGTGCCAAAGGCATCCATCACGAATATCTCACACAGCCCGGCGTAGGCCCTGGCCAGGGTCTCGTCGTCCTTTTTTTCGCCGGGATTGAAGCGCACGTTTTCCAGCAGGGCGACCTCGCCCTCATTGAGCTCCACCCCCAGCTGCCAGTCCGCCACCAGGCTGACCTTCTGCCCCAGCAGGTCCGCCAGGTGTTCAGCTACCGGTGCCATGGAAAATTCCGGCGCAAACTCGCCCTCGGTGGGCCGCCCCAGGTGGGACATGAGGATGACTTTCGCCCCCGCGTCCCGCGCCGCCCTGATGGTCGGCAGTGCCGCGCGAATCCGGGCATCGGAAGTCACCCGGCCGTCCTTGATGGGCACGTTGAGATCCTCGCGGATCAGCACCCGCTTGCCTTTGAGGTCCAGGTCCTGCATCAGCTTTACATTCAGGGCCATTCAGGTTTTCTCCTCTAAACTTGTCCAGTGATGAGCCACGTCCAGCATGCGGTTGGCGTAGGCCCACTCGTTGTCAAACCAGGTCAGCACCTTCACCAGGCGCGTGCCGCTGACCCGGGTCTGGCTGGCATCGATAATGCTGGAGCGCAGGTCGTGGTTGAAATCGCAGGATGCCAGGGGCTCCTCAGTATAGCCCAGAACCCCGGCAAACCGGGATTGGGCCGCCTCGTGCAGGGCCTGGTTGACCGCCCTCACGCTGGTGTCCCGGCAGGTCTGCACGGTCAGGTCCATGGCGGATACGTTCAGCGTCGGCACCCGCAGGGCCTGGGCGCTGAAGCGGCCCTTCATTTCCGGCAGTACCCGTTCCACTCCCCGGGCCAGGCCGGTATCGACCGGAATGATGGACTGGGAAGCCGCCCGCGTCTTGCGCAGGTCCGTGTGGTGATAGGCGTCCAGCACCGGCTGGTCGTTCATGGCCGAGTGTATGGTGGTGATGGTTCCACTCTCTATGCCCACCGTGTCGGCCAGCGCGCGGATGACCGGTACGATGCCGTTGGTGGTGCAGGAGCCGGCGGACACCACGCGGTGTTCAGCCCGCAGCTCATCCTCATTGATACCGAACACCACGGTGGCATCCACGTCGGGCTGGGCCGGCTGGGAGAACAGCACCCTGCCCGCGCCCCGGTCCAGGTGCTGTTCGGCGGTGCTGCGGTCGGTAAATGCCCCGGTGCACTCCAGCACCAGGTCGATGCCCAGATCCGCCCAGGGCAGGGCGCCGATATCGGCACTGCGCAGCAGCTTGATGGCCTGCCCGGCCACCACCAGCTGCCTGTCGTCGCCGTGCAGTTCGCGCGGGAAACGCCCGTGGGTCGAATCGTAGCGCGTCAGGTGCAGGACTGTGCCGGCGTCGGCCAGTTCGTTGATGGCCACCACCTGCATGTGCGCCTGCAGCGGACTCTCCTGCAGGGCCCGCAACACGCTGCGGCCAATCCTGCCGTAGCCGTTGATCGCCAGTCGAATCACAAGGCCTCCCGGCTAGTCGAGCAGTACCTCTCGCACCGCCGCCTCCACATTGTCGACCGTAAAGCCGAATTCCTGGAACAGCTCGCCGGCGGGGGCGGACTCGCCAAAAGTGGTCATACCGACGATGCGTCCATCCAGGCCCACGTACTTGTACCAGTAATCCGCATGCAGTGCCTCGACGGCGACCCGCGCCAGCACGTCAGAGGGCAATACCGACTCGCGGTAGGCAGCGTCCTGGGCCTCGAAAACTTCCGTGCAGGGCATGGACACCACGCGTATCTGCTTGCCCGCCGCTTCCAGGCGCTCCGCGGCCGCCATCGCCAGGGCCACCTCGGAACCGGTGGCAATGATGATCGCATCCGGGGTGCCGCTGCAGGCCTTGAGCACGTAGCCGCCGCGGGCGATATCGCCCACCTGGCCGGCACTGCGATCCTGGTGGGGCAGCCCCTGGCGGGAGAAGACCAGGGCGCTGGGGCCGTCCTTGCGTTCAATGGCCGCTTTCCAGGCCACGGCCGACTCAACGGTGTCACAGGGGCGCCAGGTGTTCATATTGGGGGTGGTGCGCAGGGAGGCGACCTGTTCCACCGGCTGGTGGGTGGGGCCGTCCTCGCCGAGGCCGATGGAGTCGTGGGTGAACACAAAGATCGACTGCTGCTTCATCAGCGCGGCCATCCGCACCGCGTTGCGCATGTACTCCATGAACACCAGGAAGGTGGCGCCGTAGTTGACGAAGCCGCCGTGCAGGGCGATGCCGTTCATGATCGCCGCCATACCGAATTCGCGCACCCCGTAGTACAGGTAGTTACCGCTGGCGTCGTCGCGGGTGACACCCCTGGAACCCGACCAGATGGTCAGGTTGGAGCCGGCCAGGTCCGCCGAGCCGCCCAGCAATTCCGGCAACATGGGGCCGTAGGCGTTGAGGCAGTTCTGGGAGGCCTTGCGTGAGGCCACGCTGGCGCCCTCGACCTGGCATTCGGCGATGTAGGCATCGGCGCGGGCGGAAAAGTCAGCCGGCAGCTCGCCGGCCAGGCGGCGCCTGAGTTCGGTGGCCAGCTCGGGGTGGGCGCTGGCATAGGCGGCAAACTGCTCTTCCCAGGCCTGCTCGGCCGCTGCGCCTTTGCCGCGGGCGTTCCAGCCGGCATAGATCTCATCCGGCACCACAAAGGGCTCGTGGGGCCAGCCCAGGGCGATGCGGGTGGCAGCCACCTCGTCGCCGCCCAGGGGCGCGCCGTGGCAGGACTCGCTGCCCTCCTTGCCGGGAGCACCCTTGCCGATAACAGTCTTGCAGCAGATCAGGGTGGGCTTGCCGCTCTCGTGACGGGCGGCCTCGATGGCGGCCTTGATCTCCGAGGGGCTGTGGCCGTTGACGTCGTTGATCACCTGCCAGCCATAGCTGTTGAAACGCGCCGGGGTGTCGTCGGTAAACCAGCCCTCAACCTCACCGTCGATGGAAATGCCGTTGTCGTCATAAAAAGCCACCAGCTTGCCCAGGCCAAGGGTGCCCGCCAGGGAGCAGACCTCGTGGGATATCCCCTCCATCAGGCAGCCATCGCCGAGAAAGGTGTAGGTATAGTGATCGATAATGTCGTGGCCCTCACGGTTGAACTGATCCGCCAGCACTTTTTCGGCAATGGCCATGCCCACCGCGTTGCTGATGCCCTGGCCCAGCGGCCCGGTAGTGGTTTCCACACCGGGGGTGTAACCGTATTCGGGGTGGCCCGGGGTTTTGCTGTGCAGCTGGCGGAAGTTCTCGATCTCGGCCATCGGCAAATCGTAGCCGGTGAGGTGCAACAGGGAGTAGATCAGCATGGAGCCATGACCGTTGGAGAGCACGAAACGGTCGCGGTTGGGCCACTGCGGGTTGGCCGGATTGTGCCGCAGGTAGTCGTTCCACAGAACTTCGGCGATATCTGCCATCCCCATGGGTGCACCAGGGTGGCCGGAATTGGCCTTCTGGACTGCATCCATGCTCAGGGCGCGGATGGCATTGGCGAGTTCAGTGCGGTTGGACGACATGTGGTTCTCCGAGTCAGGGGGAAACTGGTGAAAAAAGGGCCGCTATTTTCGCGTAACAGGGCGTCAACAGCAATCAAATCGGGGGTAAATTGTACCCTCCCCGGCCCCCGGCACGCGCACTGACAATCGCCCGGACGGCAAAGCGGGCGGGGCCGGCCCGGGCATGCAGGCATCTATATCAAAATATTTTGATATAGATGCCCCGTCCTGCTAAACTCCGGCGCCATGTTATCTGCTACCACTATACCCGGGGACGCCAGCGCAGCGGCGCTGCCCGACCTGGCCAGCGACCTGGCGGGATTCTGCAAAGCCAGTGCAGATCCGCTCAGGCTGCAGGTGCTGCGGGTATTGCGCGCGGATTCCTTTGGTGTGTCGGAACTGTGTACCCTGTTCAATATTCGCCAGCCCGCCCTCAGCCACCACCTCAAGGTGCTGGCCGGGGCCTCACTGGTCGCCACCCGGCGCGAGGGAAACTCGATCTTCTATCGCCGGGCGGAACTGGGCCAGCGGCCGGAACTGGCGGTGCTGCAAAGCGCCCTGTTCGACGCGGTGGACCGGATCGAGCTGCCGGCGGAGATGGAGCAGGCCCTGGACGCCCTGCACCGCCAGCGCGAGGAGAACTCCCGCAACTTCTTTCGCGACAACGCCGACAAGTTCCGCCAGCAGCAGGACCTGATCGCCAGCTACGAGCAGTACGCCGGCTCGGTGGCCGACGTGCTGCGCAACGCGCGCCTGGCCCGGCACGAGACTGCTCTCGAGGTGGGCCCGGGTGACGGCAGCTTCCTGCTGGAGCTGGCGCCGGCCTTCGACCGGGTAATCGCCCTGGATATCGAGGCCGCCATGCTGGAACAGGCCCGGGCCAGGGCCGGCGAGGCCGGGCTGGACAATATCGCGTTTATCCACGGCGACACCGGCCACCCGGAGCTGGCGCAGGTCCGGGCGGACTGCGTGGTGATCAATATGGTCCTGCACCACACCCCGGACCCGGCGCGGATCATCCGCGACGCGGCAGCCTGCCTGGCCCCGGGCGGGGTGTTACTGCTTACCGACCTGTGCCGCCACGACCAGGGCTGGGCGCGGGAGAACTGCGGTGACCTGTGGCTGGGTTTTGACCCGGCGGACCTGACCCACTGGGCCATGGACGCCGGACTGGACGACATCGCCAGTGTCTACCTGGCGCAACGCAACGGATTTCAAGTACAGGTGCGCCTGTTTGGCCACCAGCAATAACTGAAGGAAACAATGCATGAGTGAATATGCGATTTTTACCTCGGAGTCTGTCTCCGAAGGCCACCCGGATAAAATGGCAGACCAGATATCCGACGCCATCCTCGACGCGATCATCGCCGATGACAAGGACGCCCGGGTCGCGGTAGAGACCATGGTGAAGACCGGGATGGCAGTGATCGCCGGCGAGGTCACCACCTCCACCTATGTCGACCTGGAGGACGTGGTGCGCGAGGTGATCCTGGACATCGGCTATACCAGCTCCGACGTCGGCTTCGACGGCGCCTCCTGCGCGGTACTCAACGCCATTGGCAAACAGTCGCACGACATTGCCATGGGCGTGAACGAGGGCGAGGGCGCGCACCTGGAACAGGGCGCCGGCGACCAGGGCCTGATGTTCGGCTACGCCACCAACGAGACCGACGTGCTGATGCCGGCGCCCATCTACTACTCCCACCGGCTGGTGGAAAAACAGGCCGAGCTGCGCAAGCACGGCACCCTGCCCTGGCTGCGCCCGGACGCCAAGAGCCAGGTCACCCTGCGCTACGAGCACGGCAAGCCGGTGGCTATCGATGCGGTGGTCCTGTCCACCCAGCACGACGCCGATATTGCCCAGGCCGACATCCACGAGGCGGTAATGGACCTGATCATCAAGGAAACCCTGCCTGCCGAGTGGCTGCACTCAGGCACCCGCTACCACATCAACCCCACCGGCCAGTTCATCATCGGCGGCCCGGTCGGTGATTGCGGCCTCACCGGACGCAAGATCATCGTCGACACCTACGGCGGCATGGCCCGCCACGGTGGCGGCGCCTTCTCCGGCAAGGACCCCTCCAAGGTTGACCGCTCGGCGGCCTACGCCGGCCGCTACGTGGCCAAGAACGTGGTCGCAGCCGGCCTCGCCGACCGCTGTGAGATCCAGGTCTCCTACGCCATCGGCGTGGCCGAGCCGACCTCGATCGCCATCAACACCTTCGGCACCGGCAAGCTGTCCGACGACAAAATTGCCGAGCTGGTACGCGAACACTTTGACCTGCGCCCCCGCGGCCTGATCGAAATGCTCGATCTGAAGCGGCCGATTTACCGTAAAACAGCAGCATACGGCCACTTCGGCCGCGAGGACGCGGACTTCACCTGGGAAGCGACCGACAAGGCAGAGGCCTTGAAGGCGGCGCTTTGACTTGAACACGGTCAGACCGCAACACGCGGGTCGACCAACACACATCCGTCATCCCCGCGCAGGCGGGGATCCAGCGGCCCAGCCACTGGAAATCATCTGATCGACAAGATCCCATTGGCGCGCCAATCCGGATCTATCAGGACCATGGTTTTAGACGGAACAATCCCTGGATCCCCCGCCTGCGCGGGGATGACGAATAGGTACAGACAATGAGCACAGCAGAAAAACTGGACACCATCAACGACTACAAGGTCGCCGACATCTCCCTGGCCGACTGGGGCCGCCGCGAGCTGGATATCGCCGAGGGGGAGATGCCCGCGCTGATGGCCCTGCGCGCCCGCTACGCCGATAGCAAGCCCCTGGCCGGGGCGAAGATTCTCGGCTGTATTCACATGACCATCCAGACCGGCGTGCTGATCGAGACCCTGACCGCCCTGGGCGCGGAAGTGCGCTGGTCCTCCTGCAACATTTTCTCCACCCAGGACCACGCGGCTGCAGCCATCGCCGCTGCCGGTATACCGGTATTTGCCTGGAAGGGCGAAACCGAGGAAGAGTACGACTGGTGCCTGGAGCAGACCATCCTCAAGGACGGCAAGCCCTGGGATGCCAACATGGTGCTGGACGACGGCGGCGACCTGACCGCGATGCTGCACGACAAGTACCCGCAAATGCTGGACAGCATCCACGGCATTACCGAAGAAACCACCACCGGCGTGCACCGCCTGGAGGAGATGCTCAAGGCCGGCACCCTGAAGGTGCCCGCGGTCAACGTCAACGATTCGGTCACCAAGTCCAAGAACGACAACAAATACGGCTGTCGTCACAGCCTCAATGACGCGGTCAAGCGCGGCACCGACCACCTGATGGCGGGCAAGAAAGCCCTGGTCATCGGTTACGGCGATGTCGGCAAGGGCTCTGCCCAGTCACTGCGCCAGGAAGGCATGATCGTGAAAATCTCCGAGGTCGACCCGATCTGCGCCATGCAGGCCTGCATGGACGGCTTCGAAGTGGTCTCGCCCTACATCAATGGCGAGAACAAGGGCAACGACGAGTGCATCAACCGTGACCTGCTGCGGAACACCGACCTGCTGGTGACCACCACCGGCAACTACAACGTCTGTGACGAGTACATGCTCAGGGCGCTGAAATCCGGCGCCGTGGTGTGCAACATCGGCCACTTCGACAATGAGATCGACACCGCCTTCATGCGTCGCAACTGGGAGTGGGAGGAAGTGAAGCCCCAGGTCCACAAAGTCTACCGCGACCAGGCCAGCAACGACCACCTGATCCTGCTGTCCGAGGGCCGGCTGGTCAACCTCGGTAACGCTACCGGCCATCCCTCGCGCATCATGGACGGCTCCTTCGCCAACCAGGTGCTGGCGCAGATCTACCTGTACGAGCGCAAGTTCGCCAACCTGGAACCGGAAATGAAGCCCGCCGCCCTGTCGGTTGAAGTCCTGCCCAAGAAACTGGACGAGGAAGTGGCGGCACACATGATCGGCGGTTTCGGCGCGGTTCTCACCCGCCTGACCAGCGAGCAGGCCGAGTACATCAACGTCAAGGTCGATGGCCCCTTCAAGCCCGACAGCTACAAGTACTGAGGATTAACGGTGGCCAAACCCAGAATCAGCTTTGAGTATTTCCCGCCCAAGACCGGGGCGGGCAGGGACAAGCTGCTCAATGAAACCACACCGGCCCTGAATGAGCTCAACCCCGCGTTCTTCTCGGTCACCTATGGCGCCGGCGGTACCACCCGGGATACCACCCTGGGGATTGTGTCCGCCATAGGCGAGACCGGCATCGACGTGGCCCCGCACCTGAGTTTTGGCGGCGATGACGAGGATACCGTTGCCGCCCTGCTGGAGACCTACCGGGAGCGGGGTATCAAGCGCCTGGTGGCCCTGCGCGGCGACATGCCCTCGGGCATGGGCGCGGCCATGCAGCTGGTGCATGCCAACGAACTGGTGGCATTTATCCGCGAGCGTAGCGGCGATCACTTTGAAATCGAGGTGGCCGCCTATCCGGAAATCCATCCCGAGTCGAAGAGCTACGACAGTGATGTGCAGTTCCTGAAACGGAAACTGGATGCGGGCGCCAACAGCGCCATCACCCAGTACTTCTTTAATGTCGAGGCCTACTTCTATTACCTGGACCAGTGCGCGGCGGTGGGCATAGACAAGCCGGTGTACGCCGGAATCATGCCCATCACCAACTACCAGAACCTGGCGCGCTTCTCCCGCAATTGCGGTGCGGAAATCCCGCGCTGGATATGCCAGCGTATGGAGAGCTATGGCGATGACCTGGACAGCGTGCGCAAGTTCGGCCTCGAGGTCGTGACCCAGCTGTGCCAGACCCTGATCGATTCCGGCGCTCCCGGCATTCATTTCTACACCATGAACCAGGTGGAGCCGACCCGGGAAATCTACAACAGTCTCGGGCTGTCGTAGGACTCGCCCATGCGCATACCCCGTATCCACACGGGGCAGGTGCTGCAGGCCGAGAGTAGCGTCGACCTGGAGCCCGGCCCCAGCCAGCACCTGGGCCGCGCCCTGCGGATGCAGGTTGGCGACGCCCTGGTAGTGTTTGACGGCCGCGGTGGCGAATACCCGGCAACCATAACGGCCATCGGCAAGAAACAGGTCTCGATTACCACCGGGCAACTGGATGCCAGGGAGGCGGAGTCTCCGCTTGCCATTCACCTGGGTATCGCCATCTCCCGCGGCGACCGGATGGACTGGGTGGTGCAAAAGGCCACCGAACTCGGCGTCAGCCGCATCACTCCCCTGTTGACCGAGCGCACCGAGGTCAAACTGCGCGGCGAGCGGGCGGCCAAAAAGCAGCAACACTGGCAACAGGTGGCCGTCAGCGCTTGCGAGCAGTGCGGCCGCAATCGCATTCCGTCACTGGCAGAACCGTTGCTGCTGGAACCCTGGCTGGAACAGACCCGGGCCGACCGCAAACTGGTACTCCACCATCGCGCCACCAGTGCCAGTGCGGGCGCTGCTGATCCTCACAGCGTGGCCCTGCTGATCGGCCCCGAGGGCGGGCTCAGCCCCCGCGAAATCAGGCTGGCGGAAGCGGCCGGCTACCAGTCCCTGCAGCTCGGTCCGCGGGTATTGCGCACCGAGACCGCGCCCCTGGCGGCCATTGCCCTGCTGCAGTCGAAATGGGGCGACATGCCCGCCTGAGCCCGGCGGCACCAGCACCCCTGAAACGGGCGCTATCTGGGCGCCTTGATACCGACCCGCACTTCGACCCGGCGGTTTTGCGCCCGCCCGGCGGCAGTGGCGTTGTCGGCGACCGGAGAGCCTTCGCCCATGCCGGCAACGTCGATAATCGCCGGGTCTACGTCACGCTGGTTGACCAGGTAGTCCCTGATGGCCGTGGCGCGCCGCTCGGAGAGCCCCTGATTGTAGTCTTCCGGCCCCATGCTGTCGGTGTGACCAATGATGTCGATATCCACCACCGAGGCCCCCCTGGAGCGAATCTGGTCACCCAGCGCCTTGAGTTCGGCTACGCCCGCGTCTTTCAGCCGCGCGCTGTCGAAATCGAACAGGGCACTGGCGGACAGGGTCATGGCCTCATAGCTGGGCGCTGCTGCCGCCGCGACAGGCTCCGGCTCGGGGAACAGCTCTGGGTCACACTCGCGGGTGGCGGTCTCTTCCGTCCAGTCGGGGGTGCGGATGCAGCGGCCCTGGCGATCGTTCACCCGGACCACGGTATCGCCACCGTTGGTGACGTAGGGCTGGGTTTCATAGCTGCCGGTGGAACCGGAGCAACCGGCCAGCAGGACAGCGGCAAACAGCGAGCAGACAGCTAGTGGCGGGTAATTTTTCATTTATATTTCTCCTCTGCGTGGATCTCTGGTATCGCGAAACTCATCCGGAGCATCATTTGACTCGCCGCCGGCCCACGACGCAATAAGACCTTGGTCGCCTGTTGCGGGATCCTTACCGCCAGGCGAAACGGGGCTGGTCGTAGTGCAGCACCCGGGTGCTGCGGCCGCCCATGGCGACCTCCCGGAACTGGTACAGCAGGGCCCCGGTGGGAGCGAAAATCACCTCATCGTGGAAGTGCATGGACAGCACCTGGCCGTCGCCCTGCGCCGTCCCGGTCAGACGGGGTGAGTCGTCGCGGGCCAGCTCCGAGAACCTGAACGGGGAGATACTCGCCACCTCGTCCGGGTTGGGCTGCAACTGGTCCCAGGGTGTATCGTTCCACACCACCACCGGGGTCATGATGTAACCGGAACGGGTGACATAGTCATCCAGCACGCCCAGGATCCGGTCCGCGCCCAGGGCCAGGTTGATCTCCTCGTGCATCTCCCGCAGGGCCGCTTCCCGGGGGGTCTCGCCGGGGTCGATTCTGCCGCCGGGCAGGGCCCACTGGCCGGTATGGGCGCGCAGGGTCGAGGCCCGGCGGGTCACGATGATCGCCGCCTCCTGCTCAAACGGGGTCACCGCCAGCACCACGGCCGCGTGCTTCAGTGCCGGGTCGGACTGGGACCTGGGCTGGAAGGCGCACAGGTTGGCCCGCACCTGCTCGCGCATGGCCGCTCCGTGCTGGTGGTGCTGCAAGGCTTGCATCGCCAGTCCTGCCCTCAGGCCTGTTGCTCCCGCCAGCGGGCGTGGCACCACTCCAGGAAGTCGGTTACCGCATTCACGGTGTGGTCCGTGCGTACCGAATGAAATACCTCAAAGGCGTGCTGGGCGCCGGGCAGCTCGCCATAAACCACGGCCTGCCCCGATTTTTTTTCCAAGGCGGCGACAAAGGTGCGCGCCTCCTCCACCCAGACCAGGGAATCGTGGCTGCCCTGGACCACGAACATTGGCGGCGCCTCTGCGTTGACGTGACTCAGGGGCGAGCCCTTGTCCCACAGCTCCGGATCCTGTTCCCGGCTGCACTGCATCACCTTCTCGGTGAGCATTTTTTCCATCGACATCTCCGGGCGGATATCGAATCGGTCGAGAAAGTCGTATACCCCGTAGAAGGGCACAGCCGCCTGGATGGAGGTGTCGGCATCCTCGAAATCCGGCTGGTAGGGCGCATAGTTCGGGGTGAGTGCCGCCAGGGAGCTCAGGTGGCCGCCGGCAGAGCCGCCGGTAATGGCGATAAAATCGGGGTTGCCGCCGTATTCGGCAATATTGTCACGGATCCAGGCGATGGATTTTTTCACATCGATAATGTGGGCGGGAAAGGCCGCGTTCGGGCTCAGTCGATAATTGATCGCCACGCACAGCCAGCCACGTTCGGCGAGGTGATACATCAGCGGCTTGGCCTGCTGTTCCTTCTCGCCAATCATCCAGCCGCCGCCGTGCACCTGCAGCAGTACCGGGAAGCCGCCTTCCCGGGGCTCTTTTGGTTGGTAAATATCCAGCAGGTTGCGCTTGCCGGCTTCGGCGTAGGCGATGTGCGAGTGCACGCGCACGCCCTCGCGGGGCATCCTGAACGGACGCAGCCAGGAAGCGGCCCGGATACCGTCCTCCAGCACCCGCTGGCGTTCCACCGGCAGGCTGCTGCGGTAATCTTCCCCCAGCCCCCGCTTCAGCGCCCGGCGCAGGACCTGGGGCGTATCCATGGACTGGATGTGGAGGTAGGCGAGGCCCAGCCAGGACAGCGCAAACACGCCCAGCCCGGCCTGGGCCAGGCCACTGTCCAGCAGCCCGCTGAACGCCAGCAGTGCGGTGAGCGCCACCTGCCACAGCAGGTGCACCATGGCCAGCTCACCGGTAAGCCAGGCGATCAGGAAATAAAAAGGCGCCATCCAGTAAACGCGCCTGGCCTGGATAATCGCGCTATAGGTACCAATGGCGGACAGCACCGCCAGGAAAAAATACAATCCGCTCACTACAAAGTCTCCGCTCGTCCCGCAAACCCGTTATTCTAGGGCAGCGAACCGTAATTCACTAGCTGACAGGCTTGCGCTGCCTGTAGCCATTGCGTACTTTAGCGCCATTTATCGACAGGATTACTCCATGACAATCAAGCTGGGCGTGGTAATGGATCCCATTGCCGATATCAACTACAAGAAAGACACCACCCTGGCCATGCTGTGGGCTGCCCAGGCCCGTGACTGGCAGCTGTACTACATGGAACAGCAGGACCTGTACCTGCGGGACGGGGAAGCCAGGGCGGCAATGACGCCGCTGACGGTGTTCCGCGACCCCGAGTCCTGGTACGACCTGAAGGAGGTCGAGGACCGGCCCCTGGCGGAACTGGACGTCATCCTGATGCGCAAGGATCCGCCTTTCGACAATGAATATATTTACAGCACCTACATCCTTGAGGACGCCGAGCGCAAGGGCACGCTTGTCGTCAATCGCTGCCAGGGCCTGAGGGACAGCAATGAAAAGGTGTTCGCCACCCAGTTTCCCCAGTGCTCTCCGCCGGTGCTGGTGAGCCGGGAAATGAACCGGCTCAGGGATTTCCACCGGGAGCACCAGGACGTCATCTACAAGCCCCTGGACGGCATGGGTGGCAGCTCGATCTTCCGTGCCCGGGAAGGGGACCCCAATGTCAGCGTCATCCTCGAGACCCTCACCAATCACGGCCGGCAGAGCATCATGGCCCAGCGCTACATTCCGGAGATTGTCGACGGCGACAAGCGCATCCTGATGATTAACGGCGAGGTGGTGCCCTACTGCCTGGCGCGGGTACCGCTGGCGGGAGAATTGCGCGGCAATCTCGCCGCTGGCGGCAGTGGCCGGCCGCAGCCGATCAGCGACCGGGATTGCTGGATTGCCGAGCAGGTGGCTCCCTTCCTGCGCCAGCGCGGCATCCTGTTCGCGGGACTCGACGTGATCGGCGACTACCTCACCGAGATCAACGTCACCAGTCCCACCTGCATTCGTGAAATTGACGCCGGATACGATCTGGACATCGCCGGTGATCTGATGGATTGTATTGCCGGGGAACTCGACCAACGGGGCTGAACTGCCAGCGACGATGTACTACCTGGAGCACTCGGAAGGTGAACACAAACGGATGCGCAACGCACTGCTGCTGGCCGCAGGGCTGCACCTTGCGCTGGCCCTCACGATATCCTTCAACAGCCAGTCCAGCCCGCGGCATAACCCGCAGATAGAAGTCACCCTGGCTACCCGGCCCAGCCAGCAGGCGCCGGACGAGGCCAGCCATATCGCGCAGCAGAACCAGCAGGGCGCCGGCCTGGAGGCAGAGCGCGAGGCGGTCAGCTCGCGGCACAATCAATTTCCCCTGCAGTCGCCAGTCCCGCAGCAGTCCGCGCCGCGGCAGGTAGATTCTGACAGCAGCGCCCGGGGCGAGTTACTGTCCACGGTCGCCGCCGCTCCCCGTGCGGTCAACGAGCGGCAGGCGCAGGATGAAAACCGCCGCAACCTGACTCCCGGCAACAACCCGCAGGTGGAGCAGCTCAACCAGCAGCTGGCCTCACTGGAAGCGGAACTGGACGAGCAGACCCAGGCCTACGCCAAGCGGCCGCGGGTGCGACGGCTCACCTCGGTATCCGCCAGGCAGGCGGTCGATGCGGCTTACCTGGCAGACTGGCGCCAGCGCCTGGAGGCAGTGGGCAACAAGTATTATCCGGAAGCCTCGGTGCGCTACGGGCTGTACGGTGACCTGCGGCTACTGGTGGTTATCCGCAAGGATGGCAGCCTGGAAGACATCAGGGTATTGAAGTCGTCCGGTTACGCCGTGCTGGACGAGGCGGCGCTCAAGATCGTGCGCATGGCGGCGCCCTACGCGCCCTTTCCCGCCGAGCTCGCGGCTACCACCGACAAGCTGGAGATCATTCGCACGTGGCAATTTCAGGAAAATGAGCTAGGCTCAAATTAACCCGGGAAGACAGCAATTTCCTGCATTCAACGCCACCGCCGAGGTCAGTCACGTCATCATGTCAGGAAGAGTGCACGCCACTACCGCCAGGAGCAGCGACAGCCTGCGGGATCACTTCCTGCTCGCCATGCCCAGCCTCAGTGAAGGCATCTTTTCCCACAGCATTACCTACATTTGTGAGCACGGCGAGAGCGGAGCGATGGGCATCGTCATCAACCAGCCCCTGGATCTCTCGGTGGGCGAGATATTCGAGCACCTGCAAATCGACAGCCTGCGTGATTTTTCCGCGATGCCGGTAATGGCCGGCGGGCCGGTACAGATCGACCACGGTTTCGTGCTCCACCGGGGCAGCGACAGTGCCTGGGAAGCCAGCCTCAAGGTGACCGAGGAGATCACCCTCACCACCTCCCGGGATATCCTCCGCGCCATCGCCCACGGCAACGGGCCGGGGGAGCACCTTATCGCCCTCGGCTACGCCGGCTGGTCAGCGGGGCAGTTGGAACAGGAACTGGCGGAAAACAGCTGGCTGACCCTGCCCGCCGACAGCGACATCATCTTCTCCACCCCCGCCGAACTGCGCCTGAGCAAGGCAGCGGCGCAGCTGGGTATCGACATGAACCTGATCTCCGGTGAGGCGGGCCACGCCTGAACAAACCGCCCCGCACAGTACTCGCCTTTGACTACGGCCTGCACCAGATCGGCGTCGCCACCGGTAATACCCTGCTCGGCACCAGCCGCCCCCTGCCCATCCTCAGGGCGCGGGACGGCATCCCCGACTGGGGCGAGCTCGCCAAACTGGTCGCCGAGTGGCAGCCGGACCTGCTGCTGGTGGGCGAGCCCCTGAACATGGACGACAGTCCCAGCGAGCTCTCTGCCAGGGCCAACAAATTTGCCCGCCGCCTGCAGGGCAGGCTGGGGCTGGCAGTAGTCATGGTGGATGAGCGCCTCAGCAGCTTCGAGGCCAAGCAGCAGAGCCGCGAACGCGGCCACCGGGGGAACTACAACGCCGATCCCATCGACAGCCTGGCGGCGGAATTAATCCTGCAGACCTGGCTCGCCGAACAGACCGCCGGCAACCACTGACTCAGGTGCGGCCCATGAAGCGGCCCTTGTCGTCCTTTTCGTCGTAGGACAGGGAGAATTCATCGCTGCCAACCCCGAACTGGCCTTTCTCGAACATCTTGATAGCCAGCCGCACATCGTTGGCGGAGTCGGCGTAGCGGATGGCGTCCTCCTTGGTGATAAGACCCTGCTTGTAAGCCTTGGTCAGGGACTGGTCCAGGGTCTGCATGCCCAGCTCGGTGGACTTGGCCATCAGGTCCTTGATCAGGTGCACCTCGCCCTTGCGGATCAGGTCTGCCACCAGCGGTGAATTCAGCAGTACCTCGACCACCGGCACCCGGCCCTCACCGTCCTTGCGCGGCAGCAACTGCTGGGCCACCATGGAGCGCAGGTTAAGGGACAGGTCCATCCATACCTGGTTGTGCTGTTCCGGCGGGAAGAAGCTCTGGATACGGTCCAGCGCCTGGTTGGCGTTGTTGGCGTGCAGGGTGCACAGGCAGAGGTGGCCTGTTTCCGCGAAGGTCAGCGCCTGCATCATGGTCTCGGCGGTACGCACCTCACCGATCATGATCACGTCCGGGGCCTGGCGCAGGGTGTTTTTCAGCGCCACATCGAATGATTCGGTGTCCACGCCCACTTCCCGCTGGGTCACTATGCAATTGCCGTGGTGGTGCATATATTCGATTGGATCTTCAATGGTGATGATGTGACCGCGGCTGTGCTCGTTGCGATAACCCACCATGGAGGCCAATGAAGTCGACTTACCAGTGCCGGTGGCACCGACGAAGATGACCAGGCCACGCTTGGTCATGGAGAGATCCTTGATGATCTCCGGCAGCCCCAGTTCGTCGATGGTGGGGATCTCGGTCACAATACGGCGCAGTACCATGCCGTAATCGCCCTTTTGCTGGAAACAGCTCACCCGGAAACGACCCAGGCCCTCGCGGCCAATCGCAAAGTTGTACTCGTGGTGTTCGTGGAAATGAACCCGCTGTTCCTCATCCATGGTGGAGAGCACCAGCTCCGCCGCCTCTTCCGAAGTCAACGGGGTTTCGGTAATCGGGTACAAGCTGCCATCTATCTTGACACTCGGCGGTGCGCCGGCGGAGATGAAACCATCCGAGGCCCCGTCGTCCACTACCCGCTGCAGCAAATCTTCTATTTGCATGATACTGCCCCCTGTTACTGGTTATTGCGCAGTGCTAGAAGTTCTCCGGCATGCGTGCTTTCTCCCGCGCCACATCGCGGGAAACAACTCGTTTGTCCACCAGTTCCTGCAGGCACTGGTCCATGGTCTGCATGCCAATAGCGTGGCCGGTCTGGATGGCTGAATACATCTGCGCCACCTTGTCCTCGCGAATCAGGTTGCGGATCGCGGAAGTGCCGCGCATGATCTCGTGGGCCGCCACCCGGCCGCCCGTGGTGCGCTTGAGCAGGGTCTGGGAAATGACCGCCTGCAGGGATTCCGACAGCATTGAGCGGACCATGTCTTTTTCCGCTGCCGGGAACACGTCGATCACCCGGTCGATGGTCTTTGCCGCCGAGGTGGTGTGCAGGGTACCGAACACCAGGTGACCGGTCTCCGCCGCGGTCAGGGCCAGGCGAATGGTTTCCAGGTCGCGCATCTCACCCACCAGGATAATGTCGGGGTCTTCCCGCAGCGCCGAACGCAGGGCCTCGGCAAAGCCCAGGGTGTCCTTGTGCACTTCCCGCTGGTTGACCAGGCACTTCTTGGATTCGTGGACGAATTCAATAGGGTCCTCGATGGTGAGCACGTGCTCGTATTTGTTGTCATTGATAAAGTCGACCATGGCCGCCAGGGTGGTGGACTTGCCGGAACCGGTAGGCCCGGTCACCAGCACCAGGCCGCGGGGCATCATGCTGATGTCCCGGAACACCTGGCCCATGCCGAGGTCTTCCATGGTCAGTACTTTCGAGGGAATGGTCCGGAACACCGCCCCGGCACCGCGGTTCTGGTTGAAGGCGTTAACCCGGAAACGGGCCACACCGGGCACTTCAAAGGAAAAGTCGGTCTCGAGAAATTCCTCGTAATCCTTGCGCTGCTTGTCGTTCATGATGTCGTAGATCAACTCATGAACCTGTTTGTGCTCCATCGGCGGCAGGTTGATTCGGCGGATATCGCCATCAACCCGGATCATCGGCGGCAGTCCCGCGGAAAGGTGCAGGTCAGACGCCCCCTGCTTGGCGCTGAATGCGAGAAGCTCTGTGATGTCCATATTTATCCCCTCTGGTGTGGCGGCTCGCCTTTCAGGCTGCCCAGGTACCGCCAGACCGCGACACAGTGGCCGTTCTGTTTTCTTTATGCAGGCTTTATATGGCCCCGGATGCCGCGAATCAGCTACCATTCGCGACATGAACCAGCCCATCCCCAAAGACAATATAGCAAAGCTGCTCCAGAGGGTACGTCTGAGTGCCGAAAAAAGCCAAAAAGCGGAACGTGACGTCGTCCTGCTGGCAGTCAGCAAAACCCGGCCCGCGGCCGACATCCGGGCCGCCCACGCCTGCGGTCTGGACCAGTTCGGGGAAAGCTACCTGCAGGAAGCGCTGGCCAAGATCGACGAACTGGCCGACCTGCCGCTGACCTGGCATTTTATTGGCCCGATACAGTCCAACAAGACACGTCCCATCGCCGAACACTTCCAGTGGGTGCACAGCGTTGACCGGGAAAAGATCGCCCGCAGGCTGAGTGAACAGCGGCCAGCGGAGCTGCCCCCCCTGCAGGTTTGCCTGCAGGTGAATATTTCCGGCGAGGCAAGCAAGTCCGGCGCCAGCGAGGAAGCACTGCCGGGGCTGGCGGCGCTGGTGGACGAACTGCCCCGCCTGCAGCTGCGGGGGCTGATGGCGATTCCCGCGGCCAGCGACGACGAGACCGAACAGCGGCGCGCCTTTGCCCGCCTGCGCCAGCTATTCGAGGCGCTGCAACAGCACCACCCGCAGCTGGACACCCTGTCAATGGGCATGTCCGGCGACTGGCAAGCGGCCATCGCCGAGGGGTCGACGATGATTCGCATTGGTACTGCGATTTTTGGGCCGCGGCAGAGGTGATATTGACCGGCTGCGGGCGGTATACTGGCTGTTTAGCGTAACCAACCGTTACTTCCGCGACTGACTGAGATCCAAAGCATTGAGTACTCCCACCATCGCCTTTATCGGCGCCGGCAACATGGCCAACAGCATTGTCGGCGGCCTCGTCGAAGCCGGCCACCCGGCCGATCACATCCGCGCCGCGGATCCTTACCCGGAAAGCCTTGCGCGATTGCAGCAGGTGGCGCCGGTGACCGCCTGTGACAGCAATAACGCGGCAGTGGCCGGAGCGGACGTCATTATCCTGGCGGTCAAGCCGCAGGTCATGGCCGAGGTATGCACGGGCATTGCCGCCAGCCTGGAGGCAAACGCCCTGGTCATTTCCATCGCCGCCGGCATCACCATCAACAGCCTGCAGTCCTGGCTGGGGGAGACCACCGCCATCGTGCGCTGCATGCCCAACACCCCGGCCCTGCTCGGTTGCGGCGCCAGCGGCCTGTTCGCCAATGAGCAGGTCAGCGAGGCGCAGCGGGCGCATGCCGGACAGGTGCTTGCGGCGGTGGGTTTAGTCAGCTGGGTACCGCGGGAAAAAGACCTGGACGCGGTCACCGCCCTCTCCGGCAGCGGCCCTGCCTATTTCTTCCTGTTTATGGAAGCGATGATAGCCGCCGCCGAGGCCCAGGGGCTGGAGCGGGACACTGCGACCCAATTGGCCCAGCAAACCGCGCTGGGGGCGGCCCGGATGGCCCTGGAAAGCGATGTCGACCTGGTGGAACTGCGCCGCCGGGTGACCAGCCCCGGAGGCACCACCCAGGCCGCGGTGGAGAGTTTCGAGGCCGCCGGGCTGCGCCAGGTGGTCAGTACGGCCATGCAGGCCGCGGCAGACCGGGCCGATGAAATGGCGAGGGAGATGGGATAGCAACATGGGCGCTTTCAACGAGATTATGATCTACCTGGTACAGACCGCGCTGACCCTGTACCTGCTCGCCATGGTGCTGCGTTTCCTGCTGCAACTGGTGCGCGCCGACTTTTACAACCCGATCAGCCAGTTCCTGGTCAAGGTCACCAATCCCCTGGTACTGCCGCTGCGCCGGGTGATACCCGGCCTCGCGGGGATGGACCTGGCCTCGCTGTTGCTGGCCCTGCTGCTGCAGATGCTGTCCATCATGGTGCTGATGGGGCTGTACGGGCTCGGCCTGCCCAATCCGGTGTTGCTGCTCCTGTGGTCGGCGCTGGGCCTGGTCGGGCTGCTGGTGAATATTTATTTTTTCGCCCTGCTGGCGATGATTATCCTCAGCTGGCTGGCGCCCGGCAGCGGCAATCCCGCGGTTTTCCTGCTGTACCAGATCACCGAACCGGTAATGGCGCCCTTCCGCAAGTTGCTGCCGCCCATGGGCGGCATGGATTTTTCCCCGATCCTGCTGTTCATCCTCATCAATGTTATCCAGATTGCCCTGCGCCACATGGCTACCGGGGTGGGCCTGCACCCGGCACTGGTCATCGGTCTCTGAGTAAGCGCTGATGGCCGCACCCCGCGACAGCCGGTCCCTGGGCATTGTCACGCCCCAGCTGGCGCATTTCGACCAGCCGCTGACCCTCGCCTGCGGCAGAACGCTCGACCGCTATGACCTGGTTTACGAGACCTACGGCGAACTCAATGCCGACAGGAGCAACGCGGTACTGATCTGTCACGCCCTCTCCGGCCACCACCACGCCGCCGGCTACCACAGCGAGGATGACCGCAAACCCGGCTGGTGGAACGAATGTATTGGTCCGGGCAAGCCCATCGACACCGAGCGCTTCTTCGTGGTCAGCCTCAATAACCTCGGCGGCTGTCATGGCTCCACCGGCCCCACCAGTATCAACCCCGACAGCGGCAGGCCCTGGGGACCGGACTTCCCGCCCCTGCGCGCCCGTGACTGGGTTCACAGCCAGGCCCGGCTGGCGGACAGGCTGGGCATAGACTGCTGGGCCGCCGTTATCGGCGGCAGCCTCGGCGGCATGCAGGCCATGCGCTGGTCACTGGAGTACCCCGACCGCCTCAGGCACTGCGTGGTCATCGCCGCGGCGATGAAACTCAGTGCCCAGAACCTGGCCTTCAACGAGCTCGCCCGCCAGGCGATTATTTCCGATCCGGCATTCGCCGGCGGTAACTACATTTACCAGCAAACCACCCCGGCCCAGGGACTGGCGCTGGCCCGCATGGTCGGCCACATTACCTACCTGTCCGACGAGGCAATGGCCAACAAGTTCGGCCGCGAGCTGCGCTCCGGCAGCTTCGAGATGGGCGACGAGGACAACATCGAATTCCAGGTGCAGAGCTACCTGCGCTACCAGGGCAGCCAGTTTTCCGGCAGCTTCGATGCCAACACCTACATCCTGATGACCCGGGCGCTGGACTACTTCGACCTGGCCCGGGAATACGACCACGATCCGGTCAGGGCCTTCCGCAACGCCCGCTGCAGTTTTTTTGTCGCCTCCTTCAGCACCGACTGGCGCTTCTCCCCGGCGCGCTCCCGGGAGATCGTCGATGCCCTGATCGCCGCCGAGCGGCCGGTGACCTATACCGAAATAGACGCCGACGAGGGCCACGACGCTTTCCTCATGCCCATACCCCGCTACCTGGCCGCCTTCAACGCCTACATGCGGCGGGTTGGAGGTAAGGGCTGATGCGCCAGGACCTGTCCCACATCCTGCGCTGGATAGAACCCGGTTCCAGGGTGCTGGACCTGGGCTGCGCCAGTGGCGAGTTCCTGCAGACCCTGCGCGACCAGCGCCAGGTGCGCGGCACCGGCATCGAGATTGACCAGGACAATATCAACGCGGCCATCGGCCGCGGCCTCGACATTATCGAACAGGACATGGACAAGGGCCTGGGCAACTTCCCGGACCAGAGCTTCGACACCGTGGTGCTGGCCCACGCCCTGCAGGCGGTGCACTACCCGGACCGGGTGCTGGAGGAAATGTTGCGTATCGGCCGCCAGTGCATTGTGACCTTCCCCAACTTCGGCCACTGGAAGTGCCGCCTTTACCTGGGCGCCCGGGGCCGCATGCCGGTATCGAAGTTCATGCCCTACACCTGGTACAACACCCCCAACATCCATTTTTGCACCGTGCGTGACTTCGAGGCCCTGTGCCGGGAGCGAGGCATCCGCATACTGGCTCGCGACGTAGTAGGTAATACAGAGCGCGAGCCGCTGCTGGCCAACGCCTGGCCCAACCTGTTCGCCACTACGGCGATTTACCACATCACCCGCTGAGGTCATCATGTACCGTTTCATTACCATCCTGTTCACCGTCATTGCCCTGCAGGTGGCGCCCGCCCAGGCCCAGCAGTCGCAAAGCTACGGCCCCTACGAATTGCACTACAGCGTGGTCAACACCACCTTTATCGAACCCGAGGTGGCCGCCGCCTACGGCATTGTCCGGGGTAAGGACCGGGCGATTCTCAACCTGTCGGTGCGGGAGAAGTTGCCCGAGGGCGGCGACGTGGGCCGGCCCATGCAGCTCAAGGGCAGCACCCGGGACCTGCTGCAGAAGCAGGAAGAACTGGAGTTCCAGGAAGTGCGGGAAGGCCCGGCAATTTACTATATTGCCGAGATCCGCTTCCTCAACGAGGAGCACCGTTTCTTCGAGATATTCTTCCGCCCCGAGGGCGCCACCGAGACCTATACCTTCGAGCTGAAACACAAGATGTACGAGGACTGAGGGCGCCATGGACCAGCAGATCGTCGTGCTCGCCAGCGGCAACGCCGGCAAGCTGAAGGAATTCAGGCGCATACTGGCGCCCCTGGCGATGGATATCAGGTCACAGGCCGCATTCGCGGTGCCGGCGGTGGCGGAGGACGGCCTCAGTTTTGTGGAAAACGCCATCATCAAGGCGCGGGCCGCCTGCCAGCACACCGGCCTGCCGGCTATTGCCGATGACTCCGGGCTGGCGGTGGATTACCTGCAGGGCGCCCCGGGCATTCATTCCGCCCGCTACGCTGGCGGCGGCGACGCCGCCAACAACACCAAACTGCTGGCCGCCCTGGAGGGCGTGCCGGAAGAGCAGCGCAGCGCCCGGTTCCAGTGTGTGCTGGTGTATATGCGTCACGCCCTGGACCCAATGCCGCTGGTCTGCCAGGGCAGCTGGGAGGGGCGCATACTGTTTGCCGCCCAGGGCGAGCAGGGATTCGGCTACGACCCGCTGTTCTATGTCCCCGAGCACGACTGCAGCAGCGCACAGCTGGCGCCCGAGGAGAAAAACCGGATCAGCCACCGGGCCCGGGCCAGCGCCCTGTTGCTGCAGGCCCTGGCCAGCAATCGCTAGGCCCATGCCGCTGCCACCGCTGAGCCTCTACATCCACCTGCCCTGGTGTGAGCGCAAGTGCCCCTATTGCGACTTCAATTCCCACGAGGCAGCGCAGATACCCGAGCAGGACTATATCCAGGCCCTGCTGGCGGACCTGCGCCATGACCGGCAACTGGCGGCAGGGCGGCAAGTACAGACCCTGTTCATCGGTGGCGGTACCCCCAGCCTGTTCAGTGCCGAATCCATTGCGCAACTGCTGCAGGGTGTGGGGCAGCTGCTGGCGCTGGCACCGAACCTGGAGGCAACCATGGAGGCCAATCCCGGCAGCGCCGAAGCCGACAAGTTCCTCGGCTTTCGCCAGGCCGGCATTAACCGGTTGTCACTGGGTATCCAGAGTTTCCAGGATGACAAGCTGCAGGCGCTGGGCCGGGTCCACGACACCGAGCAGGCCCGGGCCGCGGTCGACCACACCCGGGCCGCGGGTTTCGACAGCTTCAACCTCGACCTCATGCACGGCCTGCCGGGGCAGAGCGAAGCCGACGCACTGGAGGACCTGCGCACCGCCATCGGCTTCGCCCCGCCGCACCTGTCCTGGTACCAGCTGACCATTGAGCCCAACACGGTATTCAACAAGCGGCCGCCCGTCCTGCCGGTGGAGGACACCCTGGCGGATATCCAGGACGCGGGCGAGCAGTTGCTGGCCACAGGAGGTTACCGGCAGTACGAGGTTTCCGCCTACAGCCGGCCCGGCGCACAGTGCCGCCACAACCTCAATTACTGGTCGTTCGGCGACTACCTGGCGCTGGGCGCCGGTGCCCACGGCAAGATCACCCGCCCGGAGGGCGGTATCCTGCGCTACGCCAAGACCCGGGCGCCGCGGGATTACCTGGCCGGTGATCGTTTTACCGCCAGCAGCCGCGAACTGGACGCTGCGGAGACCGTCAGTGAATTCATGCTGTTCGCCCTGCGCCTCAACGAGGGCTTCAGCCTGCCCTGGTTCGAGCAGGTGACCGGCCTGGCCGCGGACAGCCTGCAGCCGGCGCTGGGGAACTTGCTGGCGCGGGAGTTGCTGGCGCAGCGGGCGGACAACATCAGCGCGACAGCGCTGGGACGCAGGTTCCTGGATACGGTAATCGCCGAGTTCCTGCCGGGCTAACCAGGTTCGTCAGTCGCGCTGGAACAGCAGGTCCCAAACACCGTGGCCAAGACGCTCGCCGCGGGCCTCGAACTTGGTCAGCGGGCGGGATTCGGGCCTCGGAGCGAACTGCCCCGGCCCGGCCTGGTTGCTCAGGCCTTCGGCGGCGGACAACACCGCCATCATCTGCTCGGCATAGTTTTCCCAGTCGGTGGCCAGGTGGAGAATTCCGCCGGGTTTCAGCTTGCGCGTGAGCTGGGCGACAAAGTCCGGCTGGATCAGCCGCCGCTTGTGATGGCGCTTCTTGTGCCAGGGATCGGGGAAAAATACCTGTACGGTGTCGAGCGAGGCATCGGCGATACAGTCCTCCAGCACCTCTACCGCGTCGTGGCAGTAGACCCTGATGTTGTCTACATGGTCCGCGGCCATGGCGTGCAGCAGGCGTCCCACGCCCGGTTTGTGCACTTCTATGCCGACAAAATTTTTCTCCGGCGCCGCTGCCGCCATGGCCACCAGGGACTGGCCCATGCCGAAGCCGAT
Source organism: Seongchinamella sediminis (assembly GCF_003457605.1). Classification (GTDB taxonomy): domain Bacteria; phylum Pseudomonadota; class Gammaproteobacteria; order Pseudomonadales; family Halieaceae; genus Halioglobus; species Halioglobus sediminis. Next base: position 50,229 of record NZ_QRAN01000018.1, on the reverse strand, counting down.
TTCCAGCACCCGGGGTCCGGGGCGGCCAAAGCAGACGTCGAAATCCAGGGCCCCATCACCGTGCTCCAGCCCCCAGCGCGCCCAGTTCTCCTCGAAGGCCCGCTCCTGCCCGGGGGTCATGCGCCCGGTGCGCAGCACGTAACTGCGGATTCTGCGCTGGACTTTCCCGTCGCTCATATCAGCCCAGCAGTTTCCAGCCGGCAGCGGCCAGGCAGGCCCAGCCGGCAATAAACGCCAGCCCGCCCAGGGGCGTGACGGCGCCCAGCCACTTCAGCCCGGTCAGCGCCAGCAGGTAGAGGCTGCCCGAGAACACCAGGGTGCCGATGACAAACAGCCAACCGGCGCTCTTGAGCATCACTGTCTGCGGCTGGCCGAGTGCGATCACGCCAACGGCCAGCAGGGCCAGGGCATGGTAGAAGTGGTACTGCACCGCGGTTTCAAACACGCCCATCAGGTAGTCATCCAGCCGGTTGCGCAGCCCGTGGGCGCCGAAGGCGCCAAAGACAACGGCCAGCATGCCACTGAGCGATGCCAGGGTAATGAAGAGTTTTGCCATGATTTTTGTCAGCCCTGAATTGCCGGAGCCCTCCGGATTGCGATGATTAATGTCATCATCGCCTCCCGCGAGGGCTCCTTCAAGCAAGTTTATTCGCTCAGGCGGCGATCGCGACCTTCAGCTTTTTCATTGCATTGGCTTCCAGCTGGCGAATGCGCTCGGCGGATACGCCGTACTGGTCGGCCAGTTCGTGCAGGGTGGCCTTCTCTTCCGCCAGCCAGCGCTGGGCCAGGATATCGCGGCTGCGCTCATCGAGGTCCGCCAGTGCACTGTGCAGGCGGGCTTCCGAATTCTGCTGCCAGTCACCTTCTTCCACCGCCATCGCCGGATCGGAGGTCTGGTCCTCCAGGAAGTACTGGGGTGCCTGCCAGTTATCCTCCTCGTCGCTGTCACTGGGCAGGTCATAGGCCAGGTCGCGGCTGGCCAGGCGGCCCTCCATGCGATGCACCTCCTTGACGTCCACACCGAGGTCGTCGGCAACGGCTTTCGCCTCATCGGCGCTAAGCCAGGCCAGGCTCTTTTTCTGGCTGCGCAGGTTGAAGAACAGCTTGCGCTGGGCCTTGGTGGTGGCCACTTTGACGATACGCCAGTTGCGCAGGATGAATTCGTGCATCTCGGCCTTGATCCAGTGCACTGCGAAGGACACCAGGCGCACCCCTTTTTCCGGGTTGAAGCGCTTGACCGCCTTCATCAGACCAACATTGCCCTCCTGGATCAGGTCGGCTTCCGCCAGGCCATAGCCGGAGTAGCTGCGGGCGATGTGCACCACGAAGCGCAGGTGGGACATGACCAGCTCCCGGGCCGCATCGAGGCTTTCGTTGTAATAGAGATCCTCGGCCAGCTCACGCTCGCGCTCGGGACTGAGTACAGGGATACTGCCCACGGCCTGGACATAGGCGGCGAGATTGGCTCCCGGTACCATCTGGTCTACAGGTAGCAGGCTGTTACTCATAGTCGAATCTCCATTAAGTGGCGGGCAATATTAGCACTCTTTGTATTAGAGTGCTAATCACGGGAAAGTTCCCGCCGGCAAAAAATAATTATTAAATAAATATCAATATAATCAATATGTTACGTCACCTGTCCAGAAAGCTGCCATCATCGCGGCTGGATATCGGCCAGGTGCCGGGTAACCGCCAGCCAGGCCCCCGCCAGGCCGAGCAAGCCGCCCAGGATCAGCAGGTTGAGAGCCCCCATCAGGCCCAGCCCGCGGAGGCTGAAGTCACTCTGGTAGAGCGCCGCCAGATCAGCCACCGGCGCGCCCAGAAACCACAGTGACAGGCTGACCAGCAGGGCGGCGCACAATCCGCCGCCGACCCCGTACCACAGCCCGGTGTAAAGAAACGGCCTGCGGACAAAGGGGTTACTGCCGCCAACCAGCTTGACGATCACGATCTCCTCCCGCCGGTTTTCAATAGCCAGGCGTATCGTGTTGCCGAGTATCAGGAGCACCCCCAGCACCAGCAATGCGCCAATCGCCAGCACCAGCCGGCGGCTCAAGTCCATCAGGCTGTTGAGGCGTTGCAGCCAGGCCATGTCCAGCACGGCCTCGGCGACATTGTTCTCTGCGGCCAGCCGGGCACGCAGGTCGCCAGTCGCGGCCCCGTCCAGGGCCGCTGCAGGGGTAACCAGCAGCAGGTTGGGCAGGGGATTGTCCTCGAGGCTGGCCAGAACATCGGCAAAGCCCGAAAGCGCACTGAACTCGGCCAGGGCGTCTTCGCGGGACACGTACAGGACCGCGGCCACATCAGCACTGCCTTCAATCTCCCGGGCCAGCGCCAGGGCCTGCTCGCTACTCACCCCGTCCTCCAGGAACAGGGATATCTGCGCCGGGCTGTCCCAGCCGGCACTGAGCTCAGTGGCGTTGTCCAGCGCCACGTCCAGGCCTACCGGCAGTGCCAGGGCGATGCCTATAACCAGCCAGGTCATCAGGCTGGAGACCCGGTTTTCCAGCACCCGGTGCAGGCTGTCGGCGGCCGACAGTCGATGATGCCGCAGCCAGGCGTTATAGCGGTCAGCAAAACGGGCTCGACTGTGCACCGCGCCCTCAGTCCGCGCCCGGCTCACAACCCACCCCCGGTTACCAGGCGACCCTCGCGCAGGGTGATAATGCGGTGCCTCAACCTGGAAATCAGCGCCAGGTCGTGGCTGGCAATCAACACGGTCACGCCCACCTGGTTAAATTCCTCAAACAGCGCCATGATTTCCGCGGAGAGCGCCGGGTCCAGGTTGCCGGTGGGCTCGTCGGCGAGCAGGATTTTCGGCTTGCCCACCACCGCCCGGGCAATACCAACCCGCTGCTGCTCGCCGCCGGACAGGGTGACCGGCATGGCCCGCTCGCGCTTGAGCAAACCGACCTTGTCCAGCGCGGCGCGCACCCGGCGACCAATTTCCCGGTAATCGTAGCCGGCAATTATCAGCGGCAGGGCCACGTTATCGAATACCGGTCGGTCGAACAGCAGTTGATGGTTCTGGAATACCACGCCGATATCCCGGCGATGGGCGGGAATGCTGCGATTGGGCACCCGGGCCAGGTCGGTGCCGTCTACCGACACCACCCCGCGGGTGGCCCGGTCCATCAGCATGATCAGGCGCATCAGGGTGCTCTTGCCGGCACCGGAATGACCGGTGAGAAACACCAGCTCGTCCCGGGCTATGGCAAAGCTGACCTCGCGCAGGGCATCGTGACCCTCCGCATAGCGCTTGCTCACCCGTTCAAAGCTGATCATGCAACGGCGTCATCCCCGGCAAACAGGGCTTCGATAAACGGATCGGCTTCAAAGGGACGCAAATCCTCCGCCGACTCGCCAATACCGATAAAACGAATGGGCAGCCCGAGTTTGCGGGCAATGGCAAATATCACCCCGCCCTTGGCGGTGCCGTCCAGCTTGGTCAGGCTGACCCCGGAAACGCCGACCCACTGGCGGAAATGGTCGGCCTGGGCCAGGGCGTTCTGGCCGGTGCCCGCATCCAGCACCAGCATCACTTCATGGGGTGCCGAATCATCCAGCTTGCCCATGACCCGCACCACCTTTTTCAGCTCTTCCATCAGGTTGTCCTTGTTGTGCAATCTGCCGGCAGTGTCGGCGATAAGGACATCAATCTGCCGAGCCTGGGCGGCCTGCAGGGCATCGAACACCACCGAGGCGCTGTCGGCGCCGGTGTGCTGGGCAATAACCGGAACCTGGTTGCGCTCACCCCAGACCTGCAACTGCTCGACGGCGGCGGCGCGGAAAGTATCCCCCGCCGCCAGCATGACGGAGCGCCCCTCGGTCTGGAAGCGCTTCGCCAGCTTGCCTATCGTGGTCGTCTTGCCGACACCGTTAACCCCTACCATCAGTATCACATAAGGTTTGTGACCACTTACTGACAGCGGCTGCTCACAGGGCTTGAGCAGGGCCAGCAATTCCTCCTTGAGCGCTCCCTGCAGGGCCTGGGGATTGGTCAGTTCCCTGCGCGACACCCGCTGGGTGAGGCGGTCGATGATCTCCATGGTCGCCTCCACCCCCACATCGGCCATGAGCAGACGGGACTCCAGCTCCTCCAGCAGGTCGGCATCGATTTCCTTGCGCCCCAGGAACAGGTTGCCCAGCCCCTGGACCAGGTTGTCGCTGGTTTTGCCCAGGCCGCGGCGCAGGCGGGAGAAGAAGCCGGGTTTGTCACTGTCGGCGGGAGTGGCTGCTGGCGCCGCCTGAGGTGAGGGCTCGCTGGCCGGTTCCTCTACCTTTTCGGGGGCTGGCGCCGGAGTTTCAGGGACCGCCAGCGGGGTGGCTGCCCCGGGCCCTGGCTGCTGGCCAGCGACCGCTGGCTGCGTCTCGGGTCCGGGCGGCGATGTTGGTCCAGGCCCGGGCGCCGGCTGCGTCTCGGGTCCGGGCGGCGACGTTGATCCAGGCTCGGGCGCCGGCTGTTGTTCAGCAGCCGGTTGCAGTTCTGGTTCCGGTGCCGCTTGCGATTGCAGCGGAGCCTGCACCCCGGGCGCGGCAGCAGCGTCCTCGGGAACAGCCGGTTCTGGCCTTACCGGATCCGTTCCCGGGGCATTGCCAGAGCCGGTCGCCGAATCTTCCGCCGCCGGTACTACCGCTTCCTCGGCAGGCGCGGGCGCCTCCGGCTTTTTCTTGCGCTTGAAAAATTTCATATTGGTCGTGTTACAGTCTGCGGTCACCAGAAGGGTCGCCGCGAAAGCGCCTATCCTACCACTGCTGTACAGAGTGATTAAATGTCGCAAGGCACAAAAGCGCGAGGCAAGGGCAGCCAGTTGCGGATTATCGGCGGCCAGTGGCGGGGCCGCAAACTGACATTTCAGCCGGTCGCCGGCCTGCGCCCCACCCCCGACCGGGTCCGGGAGACCCTGTTCAACTGGCTGGCACCGGACATCCACGGCGCCCGCTGCCTGGATTTGTTCGCCGGCAGCGGAGCCCTGGGTCTCGAGGCCCTGTCGCGCGGCGCTGCCAGCTGCGATTTCGTCGACCGGGACTCTGCCGCCCTGGGCCAGATCGAGCATCACCTGAACACCCTGGGAGCCCGGGAGCGGGGACACTGTCACCGGATCGAGGCGGCCAGTTTCCTCGAGCGGGCGGCCAGCAGCTGGGACATCGTCTTTATCGATCCGCCGTTCGGCCTCGACCTGGTCGGCCCCAGCTGTGAGCTGCTCGCCGGCCGGCAGCAGCTCAGCGCCAATGGACTGGTGTACATCGAAACCGGCGCTCGCGAACAACTCCCGGACCTGCCGGCCACCTGGGCACTGCACCGGGAAAAGCGCGCCGGCGAGGTGTGCTACCGCCTGTTCGTTGTCGCTCCAGCCTGAATCGGGTTACCATCCGCGGCTCCAACCACTGCCAGGCAGACAGCAATGCGCACCAACACGGTCATCTACCCGGGTACTTTCGACCCTATTACCAACGGCCACGTCGATCTCGCGGAGCGGGCTGCCCGGCTGTTCGACAAGGTGGTGGTCGCCATCGCCCACAGCGAGAAGAAAACCCCCCTGTTCGACCTGGAGCAGCGGGTGGACCTGTGCAGCACTGCCCTGGCGCACCTGGATAATGTGGAGGTGACCGGGTTCAGCAACCTGCTCACCGACTTCGCCAAGAGCCAGGGCGCCCGCTGCGTGTTGCGCGGCCTGCGTGCGGTGGCGGATTTCGAATACGAATTTCAGCTGGCCAATATGAACCGGGCCATTTACCCGGAGTTCGAGAGCATCTTCCTGACGCCCTCGGAACACCTGTCGTATATCTCCTCGTCCCTGGTGCGGGAAATAGCCGCCCTGAATGGCGACATCACGCCCTTCGTGCCGGCACCTGTGGCGACGGCACTGGAGGCGCGTTTCTCCTGATGTAGGGCAGGGGCGGAGCGAACGCTCCGCGGCTTAACCGTCTTCGCGGGCGGCGCGAATGGCCTCGACGTCCTTGTGGGTATAGCCGGTGTTGCGGCAACCCAGGCAGCGCATGAAGGTGGTTTCACCGGGCCCCAGGATCAGGGTCTCGGCCGCCTCTCCGGCGTGTCCCGCCAGCAGGGTGAAGGGCAGGCTCACCAGCCATACCGCCGCGCCACCCGCTGTCATTACCAGGCCCACCGGCCGGGCTACCAGCAGGTCTCCCACCATGGCCCACTCGTTCGGGCTTTCATCGATTGCCGATTCCGCCAGCAGTGCCTGCGGCACCATCAGGCAGGAAATCATGAGGGCTGTTACCAGGCGCCGCGCGCTTTTGTTTGTTTTCATTGTATTTCTCCCCGAGGTCCCTTCCCCGTCCCCTATGGAGTTTTTAGTGTAGCCTGTTCATCGCTGGCAAGCCACGCAGTACACGCTAGTTCGCTGACTAATTCGACTTTCCTGCAATTTTTCCCCGCACTGCTTGCAGGGCAATCCCTGGCGACCGTACACGTAGAGCTGCTGGGCAAAATATCCGGGCTTGCCATCACCGCCAACAAAGTCGCGCAGGGTAGTGCCACCCTGCTCTATCGCCGAAGTAAGCACTTGCTTAATGCGATCAGCCAGCGCCTGGTAGCGGACCCGGGAAATACGGCCCGCCGCTCTGTTGGGGCGAATACCGGCGAGAAACAGGGCCTCGTTGGCGTAAATATTACCAACCCCGACCACGACCTTCTGGTCCATGAGGAAGGATTTGACCGGCCCCCGGCGTCCGCGGGCACGGCGGTAGAGCAGCTCGCCGTCGAAATCGGCGGACAGGGGCTCGGGACCCAGCCCGGCCAGCAGCGGGTGGGTTTCACCCGCGGGCTGCCACAGGCAACAGCCAAAGCGGCGGGGATCGTTGTAGCGCAGGATGTTACCGCCGCTGAACACCATGTCGAAATGATCGTGGAAAGCGGCGGGCTCCGCCGGGCTGACCAGGCGCAGTGACCCGGACATGCCCAGGTGCACCAGCACCGATCCCGGAGCAGTGTGAAACAGCAGGTACTTGGCCCGGCGCTCTACCGCGGCAAGCTGTTGCCCGGCAATTATTGCCGGCAGGTCATCGGGAATGGGCCAGCGCAGCCGGCGCTCCCGCACCAGCAGGGACTGGACCTTGCGGCCGCTCACATGGGGAGCCACGCCCCGGCGGGTGGTTTCTACCTCTGGAAGTTCGGGCATTCGCTGCTATCGCTGACTGACATCAGAGCCTGTTCACACTGGCAATAGTCTCCCGGCTGCAGACACAAAAAACCCCGGTCTGGCCGGGGTTTTTCGACGTGCGCCGGTAAGGCTGATTACTTGATCTTGCCTTCTTTATAGATCACGTGCTTGCGGGCAACGGGATCGTACTTTTTCATTTCCAGCTTGTCGGGGGTGGTGCGCTTGTTTTTGTCAGTGGTGTAGAAGTGACCAGTGCCAGCTGACGAATTCATGCGAATCTTGTCTCTCATCGTGCTACTCCTTATACCTTTTCGCCGCGGGCACGGATATCGTCAAGAACGCTTTCAATGCCTCGCTTGTCGATAATACGCATCCCCTTGGAGGACACCCGCAGGCTGACGAAGCGCTTCTCGGATTCCACCCAGAAACGGTGCTTGTGGAGGTTGGGCAAAAACCGGCGACGGGTGCGGTTTTTTGCGTGTGATACGTTGTTTCCGGTAACCGGGCGCTTGCCGGTAACCTGACATACTCTTGCCATGATCCTGTCTCTCCCAAATCGGGGGAATTAAATAGTTAAGAGGCCTCTACGGGCCCCAAAAAAAGGACCCCAGCCGCGCGGAGCGCGACTTTATACCAGAACGTCCAGCCCAAGGCAAGGACTACCCGCCACGGAGTTTGCGCACCGCGCTACTCACAGCAGGCCGCCCTCGGCAAAGGAAAACTCCTGGCCGGCGCCGACAATAATGTGGTCCAGCACCCGGATGTCCAGCAGCCCCAGGGCCGCGACCAGCCGCTCGGTGATGCGCCGGTCGGCGCTGCTGGGTTCGGCGACACCGGAGGGATGATTGTGGGCGAAGATAACAGCGGCGGCCCGGTACTGCAGCGCCCGCACCGCCACCTCCCGGGGATAGACCGCCGCGCCGTCGAGGGTACCGAGAAACAGGTCGTCACAGCAAATGACCCGGTGCTGGTTGTCGAGAAAGATGACGCTGAAGATTTCCCTTACCTGGCCGCCGAGATGGTGCTGCAGGAACTGCCGGGTGCGCTGGGGGCTGGACAGGACATCGACGTCCTCCAGCTGTTGCAGCGCCAGCCGCCGGGCCAGCTCCACCGAGGCCCGTAACAGCGCGTACTTGGCGTGGCCCACGCCCTGGCAGGCCAGGATACTGGCGGCATCCGCCCGCAGCAGGCCGGCAAGTCCGGAAAACTGCTGCAGCAGCTGGCGGGCCAGGACCACCGCATTGCAGTCCCGGTAACCGGTCTGCAGCAGCACCGCCAGCAACTCCGCATCGGCCAGGCTCTGGGGCCCGCGCAACAACAACCTGTCCCGGGGTCCCTCTCCCGGTTCCCATCCCGACTCTGCCACGGCGCTCCTCCCTGTGCCCGCCCGCCCCGGTGTCAAATACCGGGAGCAGGTGGTATCGTTCCATGCCTTCAGGCAACTATTGTGGCAATTCAGGTCCGCTAATGGCACATCTATTTAATCGCAATGTCCTCCTCGGCGTGAGCGGCGGTATCGCCGCCTACAAGTCGGCGGAGCTGGTGCGCCAGCTACAGGAACTCGGTGCCACGGTGCGGGTCATCATGACCCGGGGCGCTCGTGAGTTCATCACCCCGCTGACCCTGCAGGCGCTGTCGGGCCACCCGGTACACACCGAGCTGCTGGACGAGGAAGCGGAGCAGGGCATGGGGCATATCGAACTCGCCCGCTGGGCAGACCTGCTGTTGATAGCACCGGCCACCGCGGACCTCATCGCCCGCCTGGCCGCCGGCCGCGGCGACGACCTGCTGACCACCGTTGCCCTGGCCACAGCAGCGCCCAGACTCCTCGCCCCGGCGATGAACCAGCAAATGTGGCGAGCTCCCGCCACCGCCGCCAATGTCGCAACCCTGGCGCAGCGCAACTTCCGGATTGTCGGACCAGCCACCGGGGAACAGGCCTGCGGCGACGTCGGCCCGGGCCGCATGGAACAGCCGCCGGTTATCGCCGAGGCGGCAGCGGCCATGTTCAGCAGCGGCCTGCTGGCGGGAAAACGGGTACTGCTTACTGCCGGCCCGACCCGGGAGGCGCTGGACCCGGTGCGCTATATCTCCAATCACAGTTCGGGCAGGATGGGCTATGCCCTGGCTGCGGCGGCCGTGGACGCCGGCGCCCGCACCACCATGGTCAGCGGTCCGGTCAATCTGCAGGCCCCGGAACACGTGCAGTGCCACCGGGTGGAAAGTGCCCGGGAAATGCTGGAGAAGTGCCAGCAGCTGGTAAGCGACTGTGACATTTTTATCGCCTGTGCAGCGGTGGTCGACTATCGCCCGGCACAGGTGCAGACGCAAAAGATCAAAAAAGGCGCCGCCGACAGCATTAGCCTGGAGTTGGTGAAGAACCCGGATATTGTCGCCACCGTGGCCGCCGGCGAGTATCGGCCTTTCACGGTTGGGTTCGCCGCCGAGACCCAGGATGTCCTGCATTACGCCCGCTCGAAATTGCAGCGCAAGGGCCTGGATATGATCATTGCCAACGATGTCTCGGCGAGCGACATTGGCTTCAACAGCGCCGAGAACGCGGTGACGGTGCTGTGGCCTGATGGCGAACAGAGCCTGGCCCGCGCCAGCAAGGCCACCATTGCCCGCCAGATCGTGGAACTGGTCGCCAGCCGCTGCTGAACCCGCGGACCCTGATAAAAAGTCGCAATGCGCGTTCACCCGGGGCGCCCGGCGTAATAACATGTGCTACATCGGTAATGTCGGCCAGGGATAATGCTGAATAAACTGAAAAACAAGAAACAGGGCTCCAACAGCGAGCCAAAACGCCAGCAAGCGGCCAATCCCCAGGGTATTGCGGCCTCCGGTAACGCCACCTACAAGACCGCGGGTACAGGCCTGCTGGTCACCCTGCTGGTCATCGTGGTCAGCTTCACCTACCTGCTGCTGGTCCGCGAGCCCGGGGTCAAAACCCGGCAGGCGGAGCGGGTCGCCGGCGCCTACGCCACGCAGCAGGCAACCAATATCAACGCCCGTATCGCCCTGATGCGCGAGCGCCTGCAGAGCACCGCCCGGTCGCCACTGGCCCGGGCCGCCATTGCCGGCCGCGGGCAGGAGGAGATAAAGGCGCTGGAACAGGCGATTCTGCCCTACTTCCCCGACCTGCTGACCCTGAAGCTGGTGCCCGTGGGTGATATGGGTACGGCGGAATTCGAGCGCGGGACCCGGGGCCTGCGCAATCACATCGAAGTCGACCTGGTCAGGCGCACCGCCCGCGGTGAGCAAACCCTGCCCGAAGCTTTTCAGTTTGAAGACCGCTGGCTGACGACGATTGCCGAGCTGGTCGAGCACCTGGACCGGCGTGCGGTACTGGTCGCAACCATCGACAATGCAGCCTTCTCCAGGGAGCTGCAGGCAGTAAACGCCGGCACCGGCAAGTACGCCCTGGAGCAGATCTACACCGCCATCGACGGTAAAACAAGCACCAATATCATCGCCCAGGCCGGCAGCGGCAACGCCACCAGGTACCAGCGCTACACGACCATACCCGACAGCAACTGGCGGGTCGCCTTCACCCCCTCGACAGAACTGATTGCCTCCCTGGGGGCATCCAGCGGACCGATTTACCTGGTCCTCGGACTCTCCCTGGTGGCGGCGCTGGGCGGCTTCGCCATTGTTGCCCTGCGCATGCCGCGGATCATTGAGGATGATGTCAGCCGGATGATCGCCGCCGCCGACCGCAAGTCAGAGCTGAACCTGAGCATACCGGAACTGGTTGCCGTTGCCCGCCAGCTGCGCCGGGCCACCCTGCGCGCCCTGCGCCAGGCAGAAGGAGGCAGCATTGCGCCTGCCGCCGGCAGCAGCGAAACCGACGCGGTCACCGAGTTCGCAGAGGGCTCGTCCGCCGGCGACCTGGACGAGGTACTGGAACTGGACCTCGAGGTCGAGGAAGAACCGGCATCGCCCGCCAGGATTCCCAGTAATTTTCCCGCTCACATCTTTCGCGCCTATGATATTCGCGGTGACGCTGACAGCGAGCTCACCGTGGAGCTTATGGAGAAAATCGGTCTCGCTATCGGCACCCTGGCGGGGGAAATGCAGGAGCAGTCGCTGCTGGTGGGCTGCGACGGCCGCAACTCCAGCCCGGCGCTGAAGTCGGCGCTGGTGCGAGCGCTGATGGAATCCGGCAGGGACGTTATCGATATCGGCCTGGTGCCCACCCCGGTACTCTATTTCGCCACCCACCACCTCAAGTGCCGCTCCGGGCTGATGATTACCGGCAGCCACAATCCAAAGACGGATAACGGCCTGAAGATCGTGCTCAACCAGCATACCATCCACGCCGGCGGCATCGAGGATATCCGCGACCGGGTTATCCGGGCGGAATTCAGCAAGGGCAACGGCCGCATGATCAGGGAAGATGTGGTGCCTGCCTATATCGACCAGGTGGCCCATGACATCGCCATCGCCGTGCCGCTAAAGATCGTGGTGGACGCTGGCAATGGTGCCGCCAGCGATGTCGCCCCGCTGCTGTTCGAGGAGCTCGGCTGTGAGGTTGTTCCCATGTACTGCAGCGTCGACGGCAACTTCCCCAACCATTCCCCGGACACCTCCAACGAGGACAACCTGCGCGCCCTGAGCGATGCGGTGGTGCGCGAGGAAGCCGACTTCGGCGTTGCCTTCGACGGCGACGGTGACCGCCTGGCTATCGTCACCGGCAGCGGCCACATCGTTCGTTCGGACGTCCTGCTGATGATCTTCGCCCAGGACGTGGTGTCGCGGAATCCGGGGGCCGACGTGGTATTCGATGTCAAGTGCAGCCGCAACCTGACCCAGCTGATCACCGGCAATGGCGGCCGGCCGGTACTGTGGAAGACCGGCCACGCCTTCATGAAGGAAAAAATGGCCGAGACCGGGGCCCTGCTCGGCGGCGAGTTCTCCGGCCACATGTTCTTCGGCGAACGCTGGTTTGGTTTCGATGACGGGATGTACGCCGCTGGCCGCCTGGCGGAGATCATGAGTACCCAGGGCGACAGCCTCGACGACATCATCGACAGCTTCCCGAAAACCGTCAACACCCCGGAGATTCTCATACCGGTCGCCGAGCAAGCCAAGTACGCGCTGATGGACCGCATCGTTCGCAACACCGACTTCTCCTCCGGCAAGGTCAATACCATGGATGGCATCCGGGTCGATTTTTCCGAGGGCTGGGGCCTGCTCAGGGCGTCCAACACCAACCCGGTGCTCACTGCCCGCTTTGAGGCCACCAGCGAGGCAGCGCTGGAAATGATCATGAGCGAGTTCCGCGAGCAGATAGCGCTGGTGGACTCCACTTTGGAACTGAACTTCTGAGCCACTCCGGCTCCAACAGGTATCACATGTCTCTCGACCGCGCCGCAGCTCTTAACATCGCCCGGGTTCTCACCGAAGCCCTGCCCTATATCCAGCGCTTCACCGGCAAGACCGTGGTGGTCAAGTTTGGCGGCAACGCCATGGTAGACCCCGAGCTGCACGAGAGCTTTGCCCGCGATGTGGTACTGATGAAACTGGTGGGCATGAACCCCGTGGTCGTCCACGGAGGCGGCCCGCAGATAGGCCAGCTGCTGGAAAAGCTCAACATACACACCGAGTTCGTCAACGGCATGCGCGTTACCGACGCCCAGACCATGGATGTGGTTGAGATGGTGCTCGGGGGCAGTGTGAACAAGGAGATCGTCTCTTCCATCAACCGCAACGGCGGCAAGGCCATCGGCGTTACCGGCAAGGACGGCCAGCTCATCCGCGCCCGCAAGCTCAAGGTCAGCCGCCACAGCCCGGAACTGGACGCATCGGAGATTATTGATATCGGCCATGTGGGCGAGGTGGAGCAGATTGACACCGAGGTGTTGTCGGTCATTCTCGGCAGTAACTTCATACCGGTTATCGCCCCGATCGGGGTCGACCGCGAGGGCAACAGCTACAACATCAATGCCGACCTGGTAGCGGGCAAGCTGTCGGAGGTGCTGCAGGCGGAAAAACTGATGCTGCTGACCAACGTCTCCGGGCTGCTGGACAAAAGCGGCGATGTTCTCACCGGCCTCAGCACCGACGAGGTGGATGCGCTGATCGCCGACGGCACTATCCATGGCGGCATGCTGCCCAAGATCAGCTGCGCTTTGGACGCGGTAAAATCCGGAGTCGCCAGCTCGCACATCATCGATGGTCGGGTGCCGCACGCAGTACTGCTGGAAATCTTCACCGACGAGGGTATTGGCACCCTGATTACCAACAGGCGCCACTGATTGTGTGACCCAGTGCCCGTTGGCACTATATTCTCAGGCAATTTTCGCCCCTGCTTATTGCAGGGCCCACGGGTAATCGCTAGCATGGACACAATCCGAGCGACGTGTAATTTTCATGCCTCCCAGAAAGTCCCAACGGCGCCAGCAGATTCTGGAAGCTCTTGCCCAGATGCTGGAGGCCAATCCCGGCAACCGGATCACCACTGCGGGACTGGCAAAACACGTGGGTGTATCGGAAGCCGCGCTCTACCGGCATTTCCCCAGTAAATCCAAGATGTTCGAGGGACTGATCGAGTTCATCGAGGACACCCTGTTCAGTCGCATCAAGCTCATCCTCGCCGAGGAACCCGGCGCCGCAGGCCGTTGTGAAAAAATGCTGATGCTGCTGCTGGCCTTCACCGAGCGCAACCCCGGCATTACCCGTATCCTTACCGGCGACGCCCTGGCCGGCGAGACCGAGCGCCTGCATCTGCGGGTTGCCCAGCTGTTTGACCGCTTCGAAACCCAGCTCAAGCAGGTTATCCGGGAAGCGGAAATGCGCGAGGGCCTGCGCCCCGTCATTCCCGTTGCCGCTGCTGCCAACCTGCTGATGTCCACCGCCGAAGGGCGCATATCCCAGTACGTGCGTTCCGGCTTCAAGCGCTCGCCGACCGAGGACTGGAAGCTGCAGTGGGAACTGCTGATAAGTGGTTTCTTCAAGGAGGCCGTCAGCCAGCCGCTGCCAGGACAGGGTGGCTTTGCCCAGCCCCTGGGCCAGGGCTGAGGCCAGGCCTGATCAGCGGCGCGGGTCTTGCCGCGTATTCTTCTGTTGTTCCGCCCGCTGCTGGGCCATCATGTTGCGCCGGAACTCCACCATGTCCAGCAACACGGTAAAACGCTCGATATCCGCCTGGTAGGCGGCCTGGACTTCCTCAATTTCCTCATTGCGATCGGCGATGGCCCGGTCGCTGACTGCAATTTCCGCCTGCAGGTCGGCGATGGCCTGTAGCCGCGCCTCGTCTACCTGATTGCCCATGCGCTCCATTTCCGCGGCCTGGGCCTGGTAATTTTCCACCTGCTGTTTCAGGGAGCGCTTGTTGGACTTGAGGATGCTGACCCGGATTCTCAGATCACGCAGGGCGCGCTCCTGGGCGGCCTCGATATCTTCGATGGAGCTGTAGCGGAGCAGCAGGGCTTCGTCCCACTCCCGCAGCCGCTGCTGCTCGGCCAGGGCCTCCTCTTCCAGGCGCTTGCGGGCGTCGGCCTCTTTCTGCTCTTCCTCGGACAGTTCCCGCGGGACCACCCGCACCACCACGCCCTCGTCGTTGAGGACCTCGTAGCCATGTTTGACGTACTCCGGCGGTACCTGGTAGTCGACCACCATGTTGCCCTGGTCATTGGTGTAGCGGTACAGCTCTACCGCGGAAGCGGTAAACGGCAACATGGACAATGCCGCGACAGTAACGCCGCAAATTAGTGAGTGCTTGCGATTCATGCCGCCCAATATAGGCGCTGGTGCTGGCAGGAACAAGTCACACCCCGTAGCGATCGCGGTATTCCTTCATCTTCGCAAGCACCTCTGCGGATTCGCCGGTTTGCTCCAGGTAGGCGATGATGTGGCTCATGTCGATGATACTGAGCACCGGCACGCCATAGTTTTTTTCCAGTTCCTGGATGGCCGACAGTTCGCCCTCGCCCCGCTCCTGGCGATTGAGGCCGATGGCGACACCTGCCAGCCTCGCGCCCGCCCCCTCGATCATGGCGATCACTTCACGCACCGCAGTGCCGGCGGTGATGACGTCGTCAATCACCAGCACCCGGCCTCTCAGCGGCGCCCCTACCATCACCCCACCCTCGCCGTGGGCCTTGGCTTCCTTGCGGTTATAGGCAAAGGGCACATCCAGGCCGTGGTCGTTGGCCAGGGCCACCGCGGTCGCGGTCGCCAGGGGAATACCCTTGTAGGCCGGCCCCAGCAGCACATCAAATTCGATGCCGGAGGCGGCTATGCGGTTGGCGTAGCAACGACCCAGGGCGGCTAGCGCCCGGCCACTGTCAAATGCCCCGGCATTGAAAAAATAGGGGCTGATGCGGCCCGATTTCAGGGTAAACTCGCCGAACTTGAGCACTTCGTACTCTTTCGCCAGCTCAATAAATTCCGTCTGGTACGCCTGCATGGGGATTATTCTCCTCAAGGTGTGGCCTGAATTCACAACTGCCACCCGATTCCGGACTTTGTTATCCGCCCATTCCCGGATAGAATGAGCGGCTACCCGGTCTCTACTACTGCTCCGAGCCCATGAGTTGGCGGAGTAGACAAATAAACAGTAACAGTAGCGGGACTGAAATCAGTAGTAATCGGAATACGAGTTTGGACTGTCCGTGAGGCCGCCTGAAACAGGTGGCCCGCCTGGGTTGGACATAATACACGCTCTCATATCAAGGGGCTATTAATGCGCATCATCAGCTTCAGCGCCGACGGCATCAGGAAGGCCGCTGAAAATGGATTTTACGACTGGCTGAAAGAACAGGACGCCGACGTTGTCTGCATCCAGGATTTACAGTGCTCTGAGTACGACCTGCAGGACAACCTGTTCTTCCCGGAAGACTATAATCCTTATTTCTTCGACGACATCGACGGCAAGGCCAATGGCGTGGCCATTTACTGCCGCCAACTGCCCAAGGCCATCATGACTGGCCTCGGTTTCGCCGACTTCGATATGGAAGGCCGTTACATCCAGGCGGACTACGAAAACATCAGCGTGGGCTGTCTGTTGGCGCCTCACGCCGAACCGGGAAACGCTGGGCAACAGGCCCGCAAGAACGAATTTTTCGAGCTGCTGGGCAACCATCTGCAAAAGGTCCGCAACAAGCGCCGTGAATTCATTATCTGTGGCGGCTGGAATATTGCCCACACCCCCGGCGATGTCCAGGACACCGAGAGCAACAGCACCGTATCGGGCTTTCTGGCGGAGGAGCGCCAGTGGATGAACGAGCTGTTCACCGAAGGCTACGTGGACGCCTTCCGTGAGATCAATTCCGACCAGGACGAATTCACCTGGTGGCCCGGGGGCGACCGCAGCAAGAATGGCTGGCGCACCGACTTCCACGTGATCTCCAAGGGGCTGCAATACGCGGTGGACTACGGCGCTATCTACAAGAGCCGCGAGTTCTCCAGCCACGCCCCGGTGATCATGGATTACGACATCGAGCTGTAGTCCTCCACAGCCCGTTAGTCATCCTGGGGGCACGTCATCCCGGTAAAGCCAGGAACTTACATCTGCTAGGTCCAACCGGCGCGCCCACAAAGCAAGTGCCGAAAACCTCAACCCTCCGCCAGCGCCGCCTTCTGCCTCCCGATCAGCTGGAAAATCCCCTCACTGGCCAGGTCCAGCATGGCATTGAGCTCATCGCGCTTGAACGGTGCCTGCTCGGCGGTGCCCTGCACCTCGATAAAGCCGCCTGATTCACCCATGATCACATTCATGTCAGTATCGGCGGCCGAATCCTCGGGATAGTCCAGATCCAGCACGGGCACCCCCTGGTAGACCCCCACGGATACCGAGGCCACCATCTCCAGCAGCGGGTCGGTGTTGATGATTTTCTGCCGCTGCAGGTAGTTGATGGCGTCCACCAGCGCCACCAGGGCGCCGGTGATGGAGGCAGTGCGGGTACCGCCATCGGCCTGGATCACGTCGCAGTCGATGGTGATGGTATTCTCGCCGAGCTTTTTCAGGTCGAGGGCGGCGCGCAGGGAGCGTCCTATCAGGCGCTGGATTTCCACTGTGCGGCCACCCTGTTTGCCGCGAGCGGCCTCGCGCCCCATGCGGCTGTCGGTCGAGCGCGGCAGCATCCCGTATTCGGCGGTGACCCAGCCGCTGCCCTTGCCGCGCAGGAAACGGGGCACCCCCTCCTCCACGCTGGCGGTGCAAATAACCTTGGTATTGCCGAAGCAGATGAGGACGGAACCCTCTGCGTGACAGGTAAAATTACGGGTGATGGTAATGTCCCGAAGCTCATTCGGGTTGCGACCGCTGGGGCGTTGCATGCAAGCTCTCCACTGTAAAGAATGCGCAAGTATACGCGTCGCAGCCCACTGTGAGCAGTCCCGGCAAGCTGCTACACTTTCCAGCCCACGTTAAATTACAAGGAAGCGCAGTATTGGCCAGGATCCACAGCATGACCGCTTTTGCCCGGGAGAGCAGCAATACCGAGCAGGGCGTGCTGACCGTCGAGCTGCGATCCGTCAATCATCGCTACCTGGATTGCAGCTTCAAGCTGCCAGACAGCCTGCGCGCGCTGGAAACCCGCCTGCGCGAACTGGCGGCGCGCAAGCTGGCCAGGGGCAAGATGGACTGCATGATGCGGATCCAGCCTCATCCCGAACGCAGCGCATCCCTGGAGATCAACCAGGAGCAGCTGCAACAGCTGGCAGCGGCCGCCAAACGCGTGACTGCAGTTATCGACACCCGCCAACCCACAGCACTGGAAGTACTTCAGTTTCCCGGCGTCTGCAGCGCCCCCGAGCACTCCGAGGAGGAACTGCACCGGTCGGCCCGATCGCTGTTTGAACAGGCGCTGGACACCGTGGCCGACAACCGTGCCCGGGAAGGAGAAAAACTCTCGGCCTTGATCGACGAACGGATCAGCCAGGTGGAAGCCGCGGTGGCGGAGACCCGTCAGCGCGTGCCGCAACTGCTGCAGCAGCAGCGCGACAGGGTCGTCGCCCGGATCGCCGAACTGGATGTGGAGGTCGACCAGGGCCGGCTGGAGCAGGAGCTGGTGCACATGGCGCAAAAGGCCGATGTCGATGAGGAACTGGACCGGCTCGACGCACACGTGGCCGAGGTTCGCCGGACCCTGGACAAGGGGGGTCCCTGTGGCCGGCGCCTGGATTTTTTGATGCAGGAGCTCAATCGCGAGGCCAACACTCTGTCGTCGAAGTCAACCTCCAGCGGCACCACCCAGAGTGCGGTGGAGCTGAAGGTACTGATCGAGCAGATGCGTGAACAAATCCAGAATATTGAATAAGGGCACCTGCCGATGAGTCGCACCGGAACCCTGTATACCGTTTCCGCACCCTCGGGGGCCGGCAAGACCAGCCTGGTGGCCGCCCTGATCGAGCGCACCGCGGACCTGCGGGTCTCGGTCTCCCACACCACCCGGGAGATGCGCCCGGGAGAGGAACACGGCGTTAACTATCACTTTGTGAGCGAGGCTGAGTTCCTCGCCATGCTGGAAGAAGCGGCCTTCCTCGAGCACGCCAGGGTCTTTGGCAACCTCTACGGCACCTCCCAGGCCTGGGTGGAAGAGCAACTGGCCGCCGGTACCGATGTCATTCTCGAGATCGACTGGCAGGGAGCGGCCCAGGTGAAACGCCTGCTGCCGGCTACCCGGGCGATCTTTATCCTGCCCCCCTCCCGGCTGACCCTGCTACAGCGCCTGACCGCCCGCGGCCAGGATGACTCCCACACCATCGAGGGCCGCATGGCCGAAGCGGTCGAGGAGATGTCGCACTATGTGGAGAGCGATTTCCTGGTGGTCAACGAAGATTTCGACCGGGCGGTGGCGGAGTTGCAGGCCATTGTCAGCTGCCACCGCCTGGCCACGGGCAAGCAGCGCCAGACCCTGGAACCGCTGCTCAACAAATTGTTCAGCTGAGCCCCCGGCGGGCATTATTCACGCTGGAGCAATGACCCGCACACGGGTATAATTTCCGGTCCTGTTTAATTACTCACTAATGGAAATTTTATTCATGGCACGTGTAACCGTTCAAGATTGCCTGGAAAACGTCGCTAACCGCTTCGAGCTGGTCATGGTAGCCAGCAAGCGCGCCCGGCAAATGGCCACCGGCGGCAAGGATCCCCTGGTCCAGGAGGAATCCGACAAGCCCACCGTGATCGCCCTGCGCGAAATCGCCGAAGGCCTGATCACCCCCGACATCCTCACTCGCGAGGACGAGCTGGAAGCCGAGGAGGAACTGGCTGAAGTCATGATGGAGGCCAGCAGCGAGCCCCTCTAAGCTGAAGGGGCATCGCAGAACAGCATATCCATGAACGCCGTTCAGCCGATCGATGCCCTCACCCACACGCTCCAGAGCTACCTCACCCCGGAGCAAAGCAATAGCGTAAAACGCGCCTACTACTTCGCCGAGCAGGCCCACCATGGCCAGCTGCGGCGCAGCGGCGAGCCCTACGTTACCCACCCGCTGGCGGTGGCCATCATCCTCGCCGACATGCACATGGACCACCAGAGCCTGGTGGCCGCCATGCTCCATGACGTCATCGAGGACACCGGCATTCCCAAGTCCGCCATCGGCGAGCAGTTCGGCGCCCCGGTGGCGGAGCTGGTTGACGGGGTCAGCAAGCTGACCCAGATGGAGTTCGAGTCGCTGGAAGAGAAGCAGGCGGAGAACTTCCAGAAGATGGCCCTGGCCATGGCCCGGGACATACGGGTTATCCTGGTCAAGCTGGCGGACCGGCTCCACAACATGCGCACCCTGGGCGTGCTGCAGACCAGCAAGGCCCGGCGGATCGCCCGGGAGACCCTGGAGATCTACGCCCCCATCGCCATGCGCCTGGGCATGAACAACGTGCGTATGGAATTCGAGGATCTGGGTTTTTCCGCCCTGCACCCCATGCGCGCCCGCCGCATCAAGGCGGCCCTGCGCAACGCCCGCGGCCACCGCAAGGAGCTGGTCGACAAAATCCGCCAGCAGATAGAGGCCACCCTGGCCCAGGAGGGCCACGAAGCCGAGGTGATGGGCCGGGAAAAGCACCTCTACAGCATTTACAAGAAGATGAAGTCCAAGCGGAAGTCCTTCTCCGAGATCATGGACATCTACGCTTTTCGCATCATCGTCGACTCCGTGGACACCTGTTATCGCGTACTGGGCTGCGTGCACAGCCTGTACAAGCCGGTGCCCGGGGAGTTCAAGGATTACATCGCCATTCCCAAGGCCAACGGTTACCAGTCGCTGCACACCATATTGATGGGCATGCACGGAGTCCCCATTGAAATCCAGATCCGCACCCGGGAGATGGAGGACATGGCCAACAACGGCATCGCCGCCCACTGGTTGTACAAGAGCGACACCCAGTCCACCAATGGCAGCCATGCCCGGGCCAGGGAGTGGGTCCAGGGACTGCTGGAAATGCAGCAACGGGCGGGTAACTCGCTGGAATTCATTGAAAGCGTCAAGATCGACCTGTTCCCGGACGAGATCTACGTGTTCACCCCCAAGGGCCGCATCATGGAACTCCCCCGGGGTGCCACCGCCGTCGATTTCGCCTACGCGGTCCATACCGATGTCGGCAACAGCTGTGTGGCCTGCCGCATCAACCGCCGCCTGGCGCCCCTGTCGGAGCCCCTGCAGAGCGGTCAGACGGTGGAAATTCTCACCGCCAAAGGCGCCAGCCCCAACCCGTCCTGGTTCAACTACGCGGTGACCGCCAAGGCCCGGACCAACATCCGCCACTTCCTCAAGCACCAGACCCGGGAAGACTCGGTCGCCCTGGGCCGGCGACTGCTGGACCGGGCCCTGGCTGCCATGGACAGCAGCCTGGAGACCATCCCGGAAGACGAGCTGGAGGAGTTTCTCGGCGAGCACCAGTACCCCGGCCTGGAGCAGCTGCTGGAGGACATCGCCCGCGGCAACCGACTGCCGGCGATCACCGCCCAGCAAATCCTCGGCGAGGAGGATGCGGACCACTCCGAACCGGACCACGCCCACCCGGTGGCGATCCGCGGCACCGAGGGCTTTATGCTCACCTACGCCAAGTGCTGCCACCCGATACCCGGTGACCCCATTGAGGGCTACCTGAGCTCGGAAAAAGGCGTGGTTGTGCATCGCGAGCGCTGCAACAACCTCAACGACATGCGCGAGAACAGCGAACGCCTGGTGGCCCTGCGCTGGGACGACCAGGTCGAAGGCGAATACGCAGTGGAATTGCGCATCGAGGTAGAGAATCGCCGCGGCATGATCGCCGTGCTGGCGACCCGCATCAACGCCATGGGCGTTAACATCGAGAAAATCTCCACCGAGGACAAGGATTACCAGTTTACCTTCGTCGACCTCGAGATGCTGGTTAAGAACCGCGTCCACCTGGCGCGAATCATGAAACGCCTGCGCAGCACCAGTTCCGTGCGCAAGGTAGTCCGTCTCAAGAACTAGGCAAGCAGGAGCAAGCACGTGAGCAACCGCGCCATTATCTCCACCCCCAATGCACCGGAAGCGATTGGCCCCTACTCGCAGGCCGTGAAAGTGGGCAATACGGTATGGGTCTCCGGCCAGATCCCGCTGGTTCCCGGCTCCATGGAGCTGGTCAGCGGCGACATCACGGCCCAGACAAAGCAGGTATTCGACAACCTTGCCGCTATCGCCGAGGCGGCGGGCGGTTCCCTGGACAAGGCCGTCAAGATCAATATTTCCCTCACCGACCTGGGCGACTTTGCCGCGGTCAATGAGGTCATGGCCGAGTACTTCCGCGAGCCCTACCCGGCCCGCGCCTGCGTCCAGGTCGCCGCCCTGCCGAAAGCGGTGGACATCGAAGTTGAAGCCATTCTGGCTGTCTGATGACGCTCACTGAACTGCGCTACCTGGTCGCCCTGTCGGAAGCGGGGCACTTCCGCAAGGCGGCCGACGCCTGCAACGTCAGCCAGCCCACGCTCAGCATCGCCATAAAAAAACTGGAAGAAGAGCTGGGTATCAGCCTGTTCGAACGCGCCCGGCACAAGGTGAGCCCAACACCCATCGGCGAGCGCATTGTCAAACAGGCCCGCACCGTACTCCAGGAAATTCACAACCTGGTACACCTCGCCGAGCAGGGCAAGGACCCGCTGGGCAGTGTGCTCTCGGTGGGCGCCATCTACACCGTGGGACCCTACCTGTTTCCCCGGCTGGTGCCGCGCATCCGCAAACTGGCGCCGGGCATGCCCATGTACATTGAGGAAAGCTACACCGCCGATTTGCGGGTAAAGCTGAGCAGCGGCGCCCTGGACGCCATTTTCATCGCCCTGCCCTTTACCGAACCGGAGGTCGTAACCCGCCCCCTGTTCGATGAACCGTTCATGGTGCTGCTGCAGAAGGACCACCCCCTGGCCGCCAGCGACAGAATTGACCCGGCAGCCCTGGCGGAACACCGGGTGTTGCTGATGGGTGAGGGTCACTGCTTCCGGGACCAGGTGCTCGAGGCCTGCCCGGGCTTGCAGGAATCCATCGCCGCGCACAATGCCCGCGACCAGGCGGTGGTGGAAGGGAGTTCACTGGAGACCCTCAAACATATGGTCGCCAGCGGCATGGGCATCACCGTGTTGCCCGAGTCGGCGGCCAATGTGGCTTCCTACGGCGAACAGGAGCTGGTCCTGCGGCCGTTCTCCGACCCCAACCCCCACCGCACGATTGCCCTGGCCTGGCGGGTGAGCTACCCCCGCCACCAGGCCATTGATGTACTCGCCGAGGCGCTGAAAGATTAGTGTCGGGCATTGCCGCTGACCCGGTCAGCCAGCTCCGCGGCGTTGGCCCCAAGCTGGCAGCCAAACTCGCTGACGCCGGTATCCACCGGGTAGAGGACCTGCTGTTTCACCTGCCGCTGCGCTATCAGGACCGCACCCGGGTCACTCCCATAGGCGCTACCCGGGAAGGGGTGGACGTGGTGATAGAGGGAGAGGTGCGGGTGGCCGACATTGCCTTCGGCCGGCGCCGCAGCCTGGTGGTTCGCCTGCAGGATGGCAGCGGCACCATCAGCCTGCGCTTTTTTCATTTCTCCGCCGCGCAAAAAAACAGTCTCAGCCCCGGCACCCGGCTGCGCTGCTTCGGCCAGGTGCGTCGCGGCAGCAGCGGGCTGGAGATGTATCACCCGGAGTACCGCCAGGTAAACGCCGCCGATGTACCCGTCGAGGAAGCGCTGACGCCGGTGTATCCCGCCACTGGCAATATTGGCCAGAACCAGTGGCGCAACCTGTGCATGCAGGCGGTCAGCCGGCTCAGGCACAGTGCCCCCCGGGAGCTGCTGCCAGCCGACCACCATCTCGCCTACGGTCTGGGCGATGCGCTGATTTACCTGCATTCGCCGCCACCGGACGCCCCCCAGGACGCCCTGCGCGATGGCGAGCACCCGGCCCAGCTGCGGCTGGCGGTCGAGGAGCTGGTGGCCCACAACCTCACCCTGCAGGGACTGCGGGCGCAGCAACAGGCAGAGGGCGCGCCAGTGCTGGGCGGCGACCCGGCGCTGCTGGCGCGCTTCCTGGCGTCGCTGCCTTTCCAGCCCACCGGCGCCCAGCAGCGGGTGATGGCGGAGATCAACGCCGACATTGCCCGCCCCCACCCGATGCTGCGACTGGTGCAGGGCGATGTCGGTTCCGGCAAGACCCTGGTGGCGGCTGCCGCTGCCCTGCAGGCCATTGCCAGCGGCTACCAGGTGGCGATCATGGCGCCCACTGAAATCCTGGCGGAGCAACATCGCAACAACTTCGCCACCTGGTTCGCCGGCCTGGACATTGACATTGCCTGGCTCAGCGGACGCAGTAAAGGCAAAAAACGTCAGGCGGCACTGCAGGCCATCGCCGCCGGTGACGCTGGACTGGTGGTCGGCACCCACGCCCTGTTCCAGAGCGATGTCCTGTTCGACCGGCTCGGCCTGGTGGTGGTGGACGAGCAACACCGCTTCGGGGTTCACCAGCGACTGTCGCTGACCGAAAAATCGGGGCAGAACATCGGCCGCCCGCACCAGCTGGTGATGACCGCGACACCGATTCCCCGCACCCTGTCGATGGTGGCCTACGCCGACCTGGACTGCTCGGTGATCGATGAACTGCCGCCGGGGCGGCAACCGGTGGAGACGGTACTCATCGACAACAGCCGCCGCGAGCAGATTGTCGAGCGGGTCAGCAAGGCCTGCGCCGGCGGCCGCCAGGCCTACTGGGTCTGCACCCTGGTAGAGGAAAGCGATGTACTGCAGGCGCAGGCCGCCGAGGCCACCGCCGCGGAACTGGCAGCGGCACTGCCCGGGCTGCGGGTGGGGCTGGTGCACGGGCGCCTGAAGCCCGCCGAGAAAGACAGCGTGATGGCGGCATTCAAGGCTGCCGATATAGACCTGCTGGTCGCCACCACCGTCATCGAGGTGGGCGTGGATGTTCCCAACGCCAGCCTGATGATCATCGAGAACCCGGAGCGACTGGGCCTCGCCCAGTTACACCAGCTGCGCGGCCGCGTGGGCCGCGGCACCGCCGCCAGCCACTGTGTGCTGCTGTACCAGAGCCCCCTGTCGTTCAATGGCAAACAGCGCCTGCAGGCCATGCGCGCCAGCAACGACGGCTTTTTTATCGCCGAAAAGGACATGGAGCTGCGCGGCCCCGGGGAAGTACTCGGCACCCGGCAAACCGGCCTGATGGAATTTCGCATCGCCCAGCTGCCGGCGCACAATCACCTGCTGGACCAGGTGCAGTCACTGGCGACCCAAATCCAGGCCAGTCACCCGGAATTGATCGAACCCCTGATCAAGCGCTGGACCGGCAGCAAGCGCGAATTTGCCAAGGTGTGAGGCGCGAATCGTGCAGCGGCTTTTACCGCAGTGTGCCTGAAGTTAACTTATGTTGCCGCTCTCCGCAGAATAACGCCTGAAGAGTCCGCGGCGAAGCCATCCGCCTGCTTTACTTGTTAGAGGCGTGTTCAAGGCGTTCAGCCAGCCAGACTTTGATGATCGATTGTCGCGTGACTCCCAGCCGTGCCGCCTCTCTGTCCAGAGAGACAATCATCCATTCGGGAAAATCTACGTTAACTCGTCGCGGTGTTTGATTCGGCCGTTTGAGACTGGAAAGATCCAGGTCTTCAACTATGTCTTCCTTACCCTGGTCGAATTTTTTGTCAAAATCTTTAGCTTTCATAGAGCTCTACCTCAGCTTTTCGAGATCGCCTGACCGATATTAATCGAATCTCCTCGTCTCTAAGGGTAAAAACGGCAGACCAGTACTGCCTATTGAAACGAGCGATTACGATTGATCTTGGTTCATCATCAGACCTCGCGGCTAACTCAACTAAGTTAGGGTCATCCCACAGGAATTGCGCCTGCTCAAAATCTATCCCATGCTTCCTGAGATTAGATGCGCTCTTTCTTTGGTCGTACTGGAACTTCATAGTGGTATAGAAAATATACCAATATTAGCGTCCTGACAAGAGGTGGGATGGGTACGGGAGGAGCCCATAACGCCTTGCGCAAAGGCGAAGAAACCGCGTAGCGGTTTGGGCGTCCGGCCCCGCCAGGGGCGAATTGGCGCAACTTATTAATTTGCGCCAAGCGTGGAAGGGAAAAATGTTTCCGCGGAAACGCGAAAGGATGGAACCTACTGCCCGAGTGGACTGATGCAATGATGTACTGCCCGGCGCAGATACTGACATGACTCGAATTCCTTCTCGAAGTCTCGTGGTTCTAGCTTAACCCAACAAAGAGACTTGCGCACATTAACAGCTTATCAGTTGTAACAATTCAGTGTGCGCAGGCATACGGCCATTCCTTACTGCGGGTCGCAGACATAACAAGCCCCGCAAATACATGGCGGTGTTGTGTCAGATCAGCATATGCCTTCCGGCTTCACTCCAGGACGACTGCACAGCGCGCTTCCGCGGAAACGCGTTGCTGCCGCTGGTAACCGATTTCGCTGGTTTTATGGGTCTGTCGGCCCGGAACGTTTCAGCGCCAGCCAGCGCGACTGCAGTTCTTCCGGCCCCAGGGCCTGCAGGTGCTGGACATTGCGGCCGGGAATTCCCTCCGGGTCGGGAAAGTCCAGCAGCACCCGCTCCAGCATATCTTCCCGGATCAGGTGGATAGTCGGCCAGGGGGAGCGATTGCTGAAGTGGCTGGCGGCAGCGGCGGGTTCGCCCTCGAACTGGTAGTCGGGATGGAAGCTGGCCAACTGGAGCACACCGCGCAGGCCGGCGGCATCCAGCAGCTCCTGGGCCAGATCGAGAAAGCCCAGGTAGTCGTCGAAGTCGCCCAGGGCGCCGGTAAAAACCAGCAGGCTGGTGGCCACTTCCATCTCCGGGGAGGACTGCAGCAGGTCCAGCTCGGCGAGAAAGAATTGTTGCAGCGCCGCAAGTTCGTCCGCGGCACAGCTGGCAATGCGCAGCCGGGGGGAATCCAGCAGCGGGCGGGCAAAGGGGCAGAGGTTCAGCCCCACCACAAATTCCTCGAGCCAGCGGCGGGTCTGTTGCTCTGCGGCACGCCCGGGATTGGGCATGCTCAGGCCATGATCGCCGGCAGTTCCTTCTGCAGGGCCATCTTGTGCCGCGTTGCCTCACCGGTAAGGGCGAAGCCCAGCAGGGCGCCGCTGGCGTCGCGGAACTCGGCCTTGACGTTGTGGCCATCAATTTCAAAGCTCCACTCGCCTTCGACCCCGGCAGGGGGAGGGGCCACGGTGACCGGGCAGGCGGGGACCTTGATGGTAACCGGCATGGCCGGGTAGCTGACCTCAGTGGGTTCGCCGGCCAGGGTCTTGCCCAGGGCCCGGGCCTGGGCCATCAGCGGCGCGACATAAACCAGCACGTGTCCGGCCACCTCGGCGCAATCACCCATCGCGTACACGTTGGGCGCGCTGGTCTCCAGCAGGCGGTTGGTCACCACGCCGCGGTTGGTTTCGATGCCGGATGCCTGGGCCAGCTCGACGCGGGGGCGCACACCCACCGCCGAGACCACGAGGTCGGCGACAATGGTTTCACCGTTGTTGAGCTTTACCTCCACACCGATATCAGCCTTGTTGACCTCGGTCACCAGCGGGCCGAAGTGGAACTTCGCGCCCTGCTCCTCAAGCGCCGCCTGCACCGCCTTGCCGGCGGGCTCGGGCAACAGGGTCGGCAGGCAGTAGCCCAGCGGGTCCACGGTTTCGGTCTGGAAGCCGCCGTTGATCAGGTCATTGGTGTACTCGCAGCCGATCAGGCCGCCGCCGATCAGGCAGACTTTTTTGACGTCGTTCTTCTTCATCGCCGTGCGGAAGTCGTCGTAATCCAGCAGGTCGTTAACCGAGTAAACCTTGTCCAGGCCATCGCCTTCGATGGGCGGCCGGATCACATCGGCGCCCAGCGCCAGTACCAGCTTGCCGTAGTGGACCGCGGTCTCAGCGTCACCCACCTTGATCAGCTGGTTCTCGGTGTCGATAGCGCTGACCCTGGTCATGGTCCACACGCTGGCCTTGAGCATACGGCCCATGCTGCCGGCATCCAGTTGCGCCAGGTCGTCGGTGGACGTGTCCTTGGTGTAGCCGGTAGACAGCATCGGCTTGGAGTAGGAGCGGCCGTCATCGGAGGTAATCAGGATCAGCGGCGTGTCCGTATCGTGTTTGCGGAACTCCTTGGCCAGGCCGTAGCCGGCGAGGCCAGTGCCGAGGATCACCACCGGCGAGTGAACCGTATCGACCACCGGTTCCTCATGATGGGGAGTATCGTCCACCGGCGACTCCTCGAGCAGTTCGAAGTCCTCCTTGCCCACGCCGCAGTCGGGGCAGAGCCAGTCCTCGGGGACGTCCTCCCAGCGGGTTCCGGGGGCGATACCGTCATCGGGCCAGCCTTCCTTCTCGTCGTATATCAGGCCGCAGACTATACATTCCCATCTACTCATCGTTGTGCTCGCTCGTGCTGTCTCTGTTTCCGGAGGTTACTCCCCAATGCTGACGACAGCGCCGGGGAAACAAATTCAGGGGGCAACACTATAGGGTTGTGTGAAAATTGTGCAAGGGCTATGTGGGTCGCGGCCAGTGGCATTTCAGGCCAGCAACGCCTTGCAAGGGGCGTGCTGATCGCGCATTCTCGCCACTGCATGAATAAACACACCCGCACAGCCAATGTTCATCCGCCCCGCGCCATTCACCGGGTGCGGCGCGAACCCCTGTGGCGACCGGTGGAACAGCTCACCACCGGTGAGCTGGCGCCGGCGGTACGGCGCTGGCTGCTGGACGATGGCTCCCTCACCGGCAGGCTGATCGACCAGCAGCGGGGCACATTCAGTGTCCGCCGGCTCTACCAGGGCTGGGAAGTGCCGCTGCCGTCGGAACGCCAGCTGCTGGGCTTACCGAACCGGCAGTTGGCGCTGGTGCGGGAAGTCGCCCTGAACCAGGGAAGCAACAGGGTGGTTTTCGCCCGCTCGGTGCTGCCCATCTCCAGCCTGACCGGCAAGCTGGCGCACCTGCGGCGACTGCAGAATCGCCCTCTCGGCGCCATTCTTTTCAGCCACCCGGGGATGCGCCGCAGCCCCTTCGAGGTCGCCCGGCTCAACGGCGCCTGCGACTATGTCCCGGCTGGCCTGCGCCAGCAGGGGCCGGCCTGGGCAAGGCGCTCGCGCTTTACTATTGCAGGTCGCACGCTGATGGTCAGTGAGGTATTCCTGCAGGCCTTCGAGCCCTGGCCCGGCGTGCTTCCCGTACACAGGACCCAGCGCGGCAAAGTCAGCGCTGCAATTGTCAGCCCGAAACAGTAAGCTTGGGGTCTGGCCCCAAACAAGCGCACCATGTCCACCGAGTCCAAATTCCAGGCCCTGCTCCAGCTGATCCGCTTTGACAAGCCGATCGGCACCCTGCTGCTGCTGTGGCCCACCCTCTGGGCCCTGTGGATTGCCGCGCAGGGGCGACCGGACTGGGACCTGCTGCTGATTTTTTGCCTCGGCACCTTCCTCATGCGTTCCGCCGGTTGCGTGGTCAACGATCTCGCCGACCGCCACTGGGACGGGGATGTAAACCGCACCCGCGGGCGGCCACTGGTCACCGGCGCCGTATCGGTGGCAGACGCCCGGCTGCTGTTCCTGGGCTTACTGCTAAGCGCATTCGTGCTGGTCTTGTTCACCAACCCGCTGACCATAAAGCTGTCCTTCGGCGCCGTGGCCCTGGCCTCCACCTACCCCTTCATGAAGCGCTTTACCCACTTGCCGCAGGTCGTGCTGGGCGCCGCATTTTCCTGGAGCATCCCCATGGCCTTTGCCGCCCAGACCGGGGAACTACCCACGGAGCTGTGGCTGTTGTATGGCGCCAACCTGCTGTGGACCATGGCCTACGACACCAAGTACGCCATGGTCGACCGCGAGGACGACCTGGTCGTCGGCATCAAGTCTTCCGCCATCCTGTTCGGCGATCGCGACCGGCACATGATCGGCCTGCTGCAGCTGGCATTCCTGGCGCTGATGGCGGCAGCCGGTGTCAGCTTCGACCTCGGCCTGTTCTATTACCTGGGGCTGGTCGGCGCGGCGGGCCTGTGCGTATACCACCAGTACCTGATACGCGAACGGGACCCGGCCGCATGCTTCAAGGCTTTTCTTCACAACAACTGGGTAGGCGCGGTGATCTTCATCGGCCTGCTGCTGGACTACGCCCTTTGATCCGGGAGTTGCGGTGCCCGTGAACGCCGAGTTCGTCACCAGCCTGGAGCAGGTGGATGCCGCCGAGTGGGAAGCCCTCTGCGGCACTGACTACCCCTTCCTGCGGCACCGGTTCCTGCTGGGGCTGGAGCAGACCGGCTGCACCACCGCCGAGACCGGCTGGCAGCCCTGCCACCTGCTGCTGCGGGACGGCGAAACGGCAGTGGTGGCCCTGCCCCTGTACCTCAAGCCCCATTCTTACGGTGAGTACGTGTTTGACTGGTCCTGGTCCCAGGCCTGGGAGCAGAGCGGCCTGCAGTATTACCCCAGGCTGGTCAGTGCCATCCCCTTCACCCCCGCCACCGGACCGCGGCTTTGTCACCGCGCCGAGCTCAGTGCCGGGGAGGCCTGGCAGCTGGCCATTCAGGCGCTGGAACAGTTTGCCCGCGCCCGGGAGCTCTCCAGCTGGCACCTGCTGTTCCCCGAGGAATCGGTATCCGCCGAGCTGCTCACGCGGGGTATTCACCAGCGCCGGGCCACCCAGTTTCACTGGTTCAATGAAGGCTACCGGGACTTCGACGACTTCCTCGCCGGCTTCAGCAGTCGCAAGCGCAAGTCACTCAAACGCGAGCGCCGCCGGGTGCAGGAACAAAACCTGGAGCTGCAGACCCTGGTGGGCGACGAGATCAGCGACGAACACTGGCAAAAGTTCTATCACTTCTACCAGTACACCTATGCCAAACGCAGCGGCCACGGCGGCTACCTGACCCGGGCGTTTTTTACCCGGGTGGCGGCGGGCATGGGCGACCAGGTCATCATGGTCATGGCCAGCCATGCTGGCAGTGCCGTTGCCGCCGCCCTGTACTTCCGCTCCGCGGATACGCTTTACGGCCGCTACTGGGGCTGTGAACAGGAGTTTGACTGCCTGCATTTCGAGGCCTGCTACTACCGCGGCATCGAGTACTGCATCGAGCAGGGCATCGGCCGCTTCGATCCCGGCGCCCAGGGTGAACACAAGATCCAGCGCGGCTTCCGCCCGGTGACAACCTTCTCCAACCACTGGATAGCCGATCCCGGCCTGTCAGCGGCGGTGGCCGACTTCACCCGCCGGGAGCGACCCCACACCGAAGCCTACCGCAAGGAAGCGGAAACCCTGCTGCCCTTCAAGCAAAGCCGCTGATTATCCGCTGGGCGTTTCATGTCCGCTCAGGCTTTGCGCCAGAGCAGCAGGCGATTGTTGGCGGGCATCCCGGCATCGGCCTCCAGGGCAAAGCCCGTCGCCACTGCCAGCGCGTCCACCTGTTCAAAATCGCGGATGGCGCTGTGGCGGCTTTGCTGTGCCAGCCACTGGTCAAACCTGGCGTTGCTGTCCGAGGTGTACTGGCCGCGGTAGTTGAACGGGCCGTAAATCGCCAGCAGGGTATCGCCAGCGGCGCGGGCGCCGAGCTCGGCAAATAGGTCCTGTACCGAGTCCCAGGGCATGATATGCAGGCTGTTGGCGGTGAAAACCGCGTCCGGAAAATCGCCGCAGGGCCAGGGCCGGGAGCTGACATCGAGCGCGCAGGGCGGCAGCAGGTTAGCGCCATCGTAGGCGCCACAGCGCGGCGCCAGCACGGGCAGGTTTTGCGCCAGCTCGGTGGGCTGCCACTGCAGCTGCGGCAGATGACCGGCAAACCAGCAGGCGTGCTGGCCGGTTCCGGCCGCAATTTCCAGTACCCGGGTGCGGTCGGCGAAGGCTTCCGCCAGCACCGCCAGGATGGGACCCTTGTTGTTCTCGCAGGCCTGGGAAAAGGGCAGGCTGTCCACGGCGCCGGCCTATTTTGCCGCCGGCGCTTCGTCGCGGGTAAACACCCACTCATGGGCGCTGGACTCGGCCTTGTTGTAGCGGTAGCCGTCCTTGCGGAAGCGCTTCATGCCCGTCGGCTCGTTGAGGCCCTTCTCGATGATATAGCGCGCCATCTGGCCGCGGGCTTTCTTGGCGTAAAAGCTGATGACCTTGTACTTGCCGTTCTTGAGGTCCTTGAACACCGGAGTGATGATTTCCGCATCCAGCTGGCGCGCCTGCACCGACTTGAAGTACTCGTTCGAGGCGAGGTTGACCAGCACCCGGGAGCCGGATTTTTGCAGCAGCCTGGCCACCGCCTTGTTGATGTCATCGCCCCAGAACTGGTAGAGATTCTTGCCGCCCCGGTTGGCGAACTTGAGACCCATCTCCAGCCGGTAGGGCTGCATCAAGTCCAGCGGGCGCAGCACCCCGTACAGGCCGGACAGGATGCACAGGTGCTTCTGGGCAAAACCCAGCTGGTCGGCGCTCAGGGTCTCCGCTTCCAGCCCGGTGTAAACGTCGCCCTTGAACGCCAGTACCGACTGCTTGGCGTTGTCCAGGCTGAAGGGCGCGGACCAGTTCATGAACCTGGCGTGGTTGAGCTCGGCAATATTGTCGCTGACTCCCATCAGCGCACGGATATCGTCGGGACTCATGTTGCGGGCGTCCTCGACCAGTTCGCCAGCGCGCTCGATAAACAGCGGCTGGGTGGCCTTGCGGGTGGTGGGCGGGGTATCAAAATCCAGCGTTTTCGCCGGCGAAATCACAGTCAGCATTACTCAGGGCCTGTCGGTTAGTGCAGCGCCGGGGAGTCCCCTTCGGCGAGTGGGCTATGATACTCTGCCCACCGTGCAATAAAAAAGACCTGATCCGCATGGCCCTCGTGCGCAAGTTTGTGCAGACCATAGACGCCTTTACCGACCATTTTGGCCGTGCGCTGGCCTGGCTGGTGCTCGCCATGGCGCTGCTCACCACTGTTATCGTGGTCATGCGCTACGGTTTTAACAGCGGCTCGATTTTTGCCCAGGAGCTGGTCACCTACATGCACGCCACCCTGTTCCTGCTCGGCGCCGGCTACGCCCTGAAGCACAATGTGCACGTAAGGGTGGATATTTTTTACCGCGGGTTTACCGCTCGCGGCCGGGCCTGGGTGAACGCCCTCGGCGGTGTGGTATTCCTGCTCCCGCTTTGCCTGTTTATTATCGGCGTGAGCTGGGACTTTGTCAGCGAATCCTGGGCCATGCGCGAAACCTCATCGGAACTGGGGGGCATTGCCGCGGTTTACGCACTCAAGGCATTGATCCCGGCCCTCGGCATCAATCTGCTGCTGCAGGGCGTGGCGGAAACCCTGCGCAATGCGCTGGTGTTGGCAGACGGCAAGGGCTGAGCATGGAGTATCTCTCGCTGTACATGTTCCTGGCGGTCTGCCTGCTGTTGATGCTCGGCTACCCGGTCGCCTTCACCCTGGCCGGTACCGCCCTGGCCTTTGCCGCCGGCGGCATTCTTGCCGGGGTATTCGACGCCGGCTTTCTCGCCGCTTTCCCCGGTCGGGTGTTCGGCACTATCAACAACACCACCCTGATCGCGGTGCCGCTGTTTATCCTCATGGGCACCATCCTGGAAAAGTCGCGCATTGCCGAGGAACTGCTGGGCAGCATGTCGCGGGTATTCGGCCGCCTGCAGGGTGGGTTGGGCATCTCGGTGGTGGTGGTCGGTATGTTCCTGGCAGCCAGTACCGGCATTGTCGGCGCCACGGTAGTCACCATGGGGCTGCTGTCGCTGCCCAGTATGTTGCGCGCCGGCTACAGCCCGGCGCTGGCCACCGGCACCATCTGCGCAACCGGCACCCTGGGGCAAATCATTCCCCCCTCCATCGCCCTGGTGCTGCTGGGAGACATCCTCGCCAACGCCTACCAGCAGGCGCAGCTGAAAATGAAGGTGTTCAGCACCCAGACGGTATCCGTGGGCGACCTGTTCGTGGGCGCCCTCATTCCCGGCCTGGTGCTGGTGGCCCTGTATATCATCTACCTGACCGTTATCGCTCGCCTTAACCCCGAGGCTGCGCCACCGGCGGATGCAGAACCGGTCTCCCCGGGGGAAGTCCTGCGCGGCCTGTTGCCGCCGCTGGTACTGATAGCACTGGTGCTGGGGTCCATCCTGGTCGGTGCCGCAACGCCCACCGAGGCCGCCGGCTTTGGCGCGGTGGGCGCCCTGTGCCTGGCGCTGGCCCGCCGGCAGATCAACTTTGCCCTGCTCAGGGAAGCGGTGATCGACACCATGGGCGTCACCTGCATGGTGTTCATGATTCTTATCGGCGCCGCGGTGTTCTCACTGGTATTCCGCGGCTTTGGCGGGGAGGAGCTTATTCACGGCTTCTTCCTCGACATGCCGGGCGGGGTGATGGGCGCGACCCTGGTAGTCATGGTGGTGATCTTCCTGCTCGGCTTTATCCTCGATTTTATCGAAATTACCTTCGTGGTGGTGCCTATCGTCGGCCCGATCCTGCTGGCCATGGGCCTGGACCCGATCTGGCTGGGCATCATGATCGCCCTCAACCTGCAAACCTCTTTCCTCACCCCGCCCTTTGGCTTTGCCCTGTTCTACCTGCGCGGGGTAGCGCCGGACTCCGTGCCCACCGGGGCTATCTACCGCGGGGTGGTACCCTTTATAATCATCCAGCTACTACTGATGACGGCGTTGTGGTTCTGGCCACAAATGGCCACCTGGCTACCCGCCCTGCTGCAAAAGTGACGATCAACCCGACAACCTGACCAGGCGCAAGCGCATGAACGACATCGACAGCACCCCCGTGCCTCACGGCGACCTGGCCCTGCAGACCGTGGCCATGCCCAAGGACACCAATCCCAACGGGGACATTTTCGGTGGCTGGTTGATGTCGCAAATGGATATTGCCGGCATGGTCACCGCCGCCGAGGTCGCCGGTGGCCGGGTGGCCACCGTGGCTATTGATGCCATGGCCTTCCTGACACCGGTCCACGTGGGCGCGGTGGTGTCCTGCTACTGTGACGTACTGGAAATCGGCCGCAGCTCCATTCGCATCATTGTCGAGGTGTGGATCAATTCCAAGCACGATGGCGAGCCGCTGAAGGTGACCGAAGGCGAGTTCGTCTTCGTCGCTATCGACGACAACGGCCGCACCCGCGCCATCAAGCGCCAGGGCCCGTCCGCTTAGGGTGAGCAGGCCCTAAAAGTCCTCATCTTCGAGCACCACGTCACGCAGGTTGATGTAGGACTGCTCGGAGATGTGGTGGTAGTTGCGCACTCCCTTGTAAAATTCTGCGTAGGACGCGTAGACACGCGCCGCCATGGGGTCGTTGGCCACCAGTTTGTCCAGCGCCTCGCGGGTACCCTGCCACAGCGCCCTGAGCACATCATCGGGGAAGCGCCGCAGCTCCACGCCATGCTCTTCAATCAGCTCCCGCAGGGATTCGTTATTGCGCCCCGTGTACTCGTCCAGCATATCCTGGCTGGAAGCGCGGGCCGCATAGCGCACAATGGCCTGCAGGTCTGCGGGCAGCGCGGCCAGGGAATCCCTGTTGACGATAAATTCCAGTACCGAACCAGGCTCGTGCCAGCCCGGGTAGTAGTAGTACCTGGCCACCTGGTGAAAGCCGAAAATCCGGTCGTTGTAGGGCCCAACCCACTCCAGGGCATCGATTACCCCGGTTTGCAGGGACGTATAGAGTTCGCTGCCCGGCAGGGTAACCGAGGTGCCCCCGGCAGCGGTAAACACCTCCCCGGCGAGGCCCGGAATACGCATTTTCAGGCCCTGTAAATCGGCGATGGAGTTGATTTCCTTGTTAAACCAGCCGCCCATTTGCACCCCGGTACTGCCGCCGCCCATGGGCACCAGGTTGTGGGGCGCGTAGGCCTCCTCCCAGAGCTCCAGCCCACCGCCGTAGTGCAGCCAGCCAAAGGTTTCCTGGGCGTTGAGGCCAAAGGGCACCGCGGTGAAGAACACCGACGAGGGCACCTTGCCCTTCCAGTAGTAGGCAGCGCCATGGCCGGCATCGGCCACTCCCTGGGAGACGGCATCGAACACCCCCAGGGCAGGGACAATTTCACCGCCGCCGTAGACCCGGATCCTGAGGCGGCCATTGCTCATCTCGTCGACCATGCGGGCCAGGTTTTCCGCCGCCGAGCCCAGGCCGGGAAAGTTCTTGGGCCAGGTGGTAACCAGCTTCCACTCGAATACCTCGTCCGAGGTGGCCAGCGCCTCTCCCTGGTGGGCGCTGCCCTGGCGACCGGCTTTGTCGGTGGCCCAGAGGCCGATCACGGCAACCAGCGCCGCCACCAGCAGGAGGATGATGACCGGGGCGAAGCGCTTTTCCGCAGGAGCCGTTGCCATTGTTATTTTCCTGTCATACCAGCTGCAAATTGGCGTACTGCAAGACCAGCCATTTGCTGCCTTCGTCATCGAAGTTGACTTCTACCCGGGCGCTGCTGCCTCTGCCCTCGAAGTTTAGCACGGTGCCCTCACCGAAAATCTGGTGATAGACCCGCTGGCCCAGGCTCAGTCCGGTATCCGGCACGGTCGCCTGGCTGAGGCTGCTGACCGGGCGCGCCACCGTGTTGTTGAGGCGCACCTCCTGCAGCAGCTCGGCGGGGATTTCGCGAATGAATCGCGACGGCGCATTAAAGCTCTCGCTGCCGTGCAGGCGCCGGGACTCGGCATAGGTGATTACCAGCTGCTCCATGGCCCGGGTAATGCCGACGTAACACAGGCGGCGCTCTTCCTCCAGCCTCCCGGGCTCCTCGATAGACATGCGATGGGGAAACAGGTTCTCCTCCATACCCGCGAGGAATACCAGTGGAAATTCCAGGCCCTTGGCCGAGTGCAGCGTCATCAGCTGGACACTGTCCTCGTGCTCGTCGGCCTGGGCATCGCCTGCGTCCAGCGCTGCGTTGTCGAGGAACTGCTGCAGGGGCGAGCCGTCCTCCGCCTCGTTGCTGACAAACTGCTTGGCGGCACTGACCAGTTCTTCCAGGTTTTCTACCCGGGCCTGGCCCTTCTCGCCTTTTTCCTTCTGGTGATACTCGATCAGGCCGGCATGCCCGATCACGTGCTCCACCAGCTCTTCCAGGCTGAGTTCATCGGTGCCGGAGTCCAGTTCGTTGATCAGTACCTGGAAACCTTGCAGCGCCGACAGGGCCCGCGCGGGCAGCAGTTTTTCCGCGATCACCGTGGCAATCGCCTGCCACAGGGACAGCTCCCGGCTGCGGGCGCAGCTGCGCACCACATCCAGGGTCTTGCTGCCAATGCCCCGCGGCGGGGTGTTAATGACCCGCTCCACCGCGGCGTCGTCGCCGCGGCTTTGCAGCAGCCGCAGGTAGGCCAGGGCATTGCGAATTTCCAGCCGTTCATAAAAACGCTGGCCGCCGTAGATCCGGTAGGGTATGCCGGCGCGAATCAGCGCCTCCTCCAGCACCCGGGACTGGGCGTTGGAGCGATAGAGTATGGCGGTGGAGGCCCGGTTGTTGCCGTTATTCACCCACTGCTCGATCTGCTCGACGATAAACCGGGCCTCGTCGTGCTCGTTGAAGCCGGCGTAGAGGGTAATGGGCTCACCCTGCTCGCCGGCGGTCCAGAGCTCCTTGCCGAGCCGGCCGAAGTTGAAGGCGATGACCCCGTTAGCGGCCTGCAGAATGGTCTGGGTGGAACGGTAGTTCTGCTCCAGGCGGACCGTGTGGGTGCCCTTGAAGTCATCGCCGAAACGCTGGATGTTTTCAATTTTGGCGCCGCGCCAGCCGTAGATCGACTGATCGTCATCACCCACCGCCATCACCGGAATCTGCTTGCCCGCCAGCACCCGCAGCCAGGCATACTGGATGGTATTGGTGTCCTGGAATTCGTCCACCAGGATTTCCCGGAACCGGCCCTGGTAGTGAGCCAGCACCTCGGGGCTCTGCAGCCACAGCTCGTGGGCGCGCAGCAACAATTCGGCAAAGTCCACCATACCGGCGCGTTCGCAGGCGGCCTCATAGGCGCGGTAAACCTGCAGCATGGTCTGGGCGTAGAGGTCGCCGTGGGGCGCCTCGATATGGTGCGAACGCAGGCCCTCGTCCTTCTGCGAGTTGATGTACCACATGGCCTGTTTCGGCGGCCAGCGGCTTTCATCCAGCTCCAGTTCACGGCAGACCCGCTTGACCAGCCGCAGCTGGTCATCGCTGTCCAGGATCTGGAAGTTTTGCGGCAGGCCCGCCTCCTTCCAGTGAGCCTTGAGCAGGCGGTGGGCCAGGCCGTGGAAGGTGCCCACCCACATGCCGTGGCCGGGAATGCTCAACATCTCCTCGATGCGGGAGCGCATTTCGCGGGCTGCCTTGTTGGTAAAAGTTACCGCCAGTATCGACCAGGGCGAGTAACCCTCGGCGCGGATCAGCCAGGCGATGCGGTGAACCAGCACCCGGGTTTTGCCACTGCCGGCACCGGCCAGCACCAGCATGTTCTGGCTTTCGGCGGCAACGGCGTCGCGCTGGGCTTCGTTGAGGGGGGAGAGAATATCCGATACATCCATCGCCGCATTCTAACCGAGACAGCCACCCCGCGGACAAAAATTCGCTACAGAAAATGGTGGTTCGCTCTGCTACTATCCCCCGACACAGGGACAACGGGGCACAGTCCGCCATGAGCGATCGGGACGACGACAACACGCCAACGCAGGCAGCAGACCAGGACCAGTCCCGTCGCGACAGCCTGTTCAGCGATTTCGAGGACACGAACGAGTTTGAGGACTCGGATCGTGACAGCGACTTTGCCGCCATATACACCGAGGTGGACGACGAGGAACCTGAATTCGGCGATGAGGACCTGGCCTGGGAGCTGGAGGAGGAAGACCCGGACGGCAAAACGGGGGCTGCTAACCGGGATCCGTGGGGCGAGTCCGCGGACACCGGGCGGGAAGAACCCGACCTGTGGGAAGCCAGCCCCAATCCGCCCGGCGCATTCGATGACGAGCCGCCGGAAGCCGAGGACGCTCTGCCGCTGGCCGCCACTGCCAGTACCGCCGGCGACAGCGACGACTGGGAGGCGTTTGAAGACGAGGAATATGAAGAGGAAGAACGCCGCGAGCTGTCGATCTCCCCGGGCATGATAGTGGTAGCCCTGATCGCCCTGGGGCTGCTGGTGGCCGGCGGTTACGGGGTCATCGATCAGCGGGCCGGGATGCAGGAAGAGATCCGTGAACTGCAGGCAAAGCTGGGCACAGCGGCGGCGCCATCCGAGGTCACCGCCAGCCGCCAGGCTGCGGAGCAGGCCGCGGAGCGCAACACCCTGCTGGAGCAGCAGGTGGCAGAACTGCGCCGGGAGAACCGCAGCCTGCAGGCCATTGTCACCGGGCTGGAGAAACAGTTGACCGCCCAGCAGGAAGCCATCAACGAGGCGACCCCGGCAGCAAAGCCGGCACCGGAACCGGTGGCGAGGCCGGCACCGGCAAGCAGCAGCGCCCCTGCCGCGGCGGGCAGCTGGTTTGTCAATTTCAGCTCCTACAGCCAGCGCAGCACCGCCGAAAGCTGGGCCAGTAAACTGCACCCCGGCAAGGGCCGGGTCATTGTGGCCAGCGGCGACAGCAATGGCCGCACCATCTACCGGGTGCGGGTTGTCGACCTGCCGGACAAGGCCGCGGCAGAGGCCATTGCCCGCCGCCTGGAAGCAGATTACGGCCTGGCCAGACTGTGGGTGGGACAATCCGGCTGACTTGGCAGAACCAGCGTCTACTGTTAATGTCTAATTCCTCGAAACACTGCTGAGATAAGACCATGAAAGCAATCAAGTACACCGCCCTGGCGCTTGCCCTGGGCAGCACCTCCGCCCTCGCCGCCGACTGCGAGCCCCCGGCGCAGCCGGAAATGCCCGACGGCGCCACCGCCACCATGGAACAGATGCTCGCCGGACAAAAGGCCGTCAAGGCATTTCAGACCGCGAACCTGGATTACATGAAGTGCCTGGAACCCGCGCTGACCGCAGCGGAAGCCGCGGTCAAGGCCGGGGAAGAAGGCGCCATGGAGGCCTACCAGACCGTACAGGACACCTATAACGCCGCCGTTTCCGCCGAGGAAGCCGTCGCCGGCGAGTTCAATACCGAGATTCGGGAATACAAGGCCGCCAACCCGGGCTGAACTTTAGCGGCCGCCCGCCCGGGGCGGCCCGGCTTTCACCAGAATATCACCAGCGGGCCCCACGCCGAGTGGGTCCGGGCCACAGCGACAATGTAGCCCGCAGTTGCCAGTGCGGCGATATAGGCCAGCAGCTGGTCGCGCCTGCGGGCGGCAAAGCGCATGACCACCATGCCCAGGCCAATATACAGCAATAGCGCCAGTATTTTGGCCAACACCCAGGGCAAGGCCAGCGGCGAGGCCCCCCAGAGAACCAGCATGCCTATCGCCGACCCGAGCAACAGCGTATCCACCAGGTGCGGCAGTACGCGACTGAGACGCGCCTGGCGCCAGGGGTTGTCCGTGAGCGCCCAGTAACCACGCAGGGTGAAACCGGCAATGGATACCAGCGCACAGCTCACGTGGACCAGCTTGAGGATTGTAAAGAGCGTCATTCTCCCAGTGTACCAGCAATGCTTTAATCCATGGTCGAATAGCGGACAGCGGACGGGGTTTGCCGCCGCAACTGCTGGAATAGCGAAATGAACCGACGCCACACCCAGCGCGCCATCCACCTGGCCGCGATTACCCTGTCCCTGTTACTGGCCGCCTGCCGCATGCCGGTGAAGGTCAGCGGCCAGGGCTATGTGTTCGGCGAGGAAACGCGGCAGCTGTATCGCGCCGGCTACACCTTCGATATCAAGGAAGATTTCCAGGAGACCTTCTGGCCGGTGCCGGCCCCCGGCTACAGCTTTGGCCGCTGGACGGACATTTGCAACACGACCTACGGTGCCTGCGAGCTGTCCCTGGACAAGCAGTTATGGCGCCGCGATGACAGTATTCCTCTGGGGGCCCGTTTTCGCCCCGATTACCGCGGTCCGCTGGAAATCTGGTACTACGAGACCTACTGGGACGCTGCAAACCGGGCGCTCTCTGTGCCCCTTGCCAGCATCGACCTGCGCGGCGTACACAGAGCTGACAGCCCGCGCTATTTCATG
The DNA here is from genome assembly GCF_003457605.1 of Seongchinamella sediminis. Lineage (GTDB taxonomy): Bacteria > Pseudomonadota > Gammaproteobacteria > Pseudomonadales > Halieaceae > Halioglobus > Halioglobus sediminis. The sequence goes on along the minus strand of NZ_QRAN01000018.1, from coordinate 9,600 downwards.
GCCTCACCGGACCTTGAGGTCATTATTCCGGCACGCCGCGTGGGTCCTGACTTGCTGTTTTCACTACCCGGCGACGACTATCCGCCCGGCGATTACTGGCTGTTCGCCTCAGCCACCGACAGCGAGGGGACCATCGCCAGCGCCTCCATCAGCTTCGGCCTGGTCAGCCAGGTTATCGCCCGGGACTTTAGCGCTTACGACGCCTCCTCGCCCTGGGCCGCCGTGCTCCCGGCCTGTGTAGCGGCGAACACACCCTTCCAGCTCTGCGACCTGACGACCCTGCCATTTATTGGCGACCTCCAGGCCAGCGTCACGGTCTACGATGTACTGGCGCGCACGGCGGTCTCCCACCCGTGGATGGGGCGTCGCTTCAAGCAGGTGCTGCGCGAACTGCCGCCCGCCATGCTGCAGCTGTTCCGCGGCGCCACCGCGGTGGTCATCGGCGCCGACATACGCCCCGCCTTCTACACCTCCGCCACCGGGGCGGTGTACCTCGACCCGCAGGACCTGTGGCTTACCCCGGAAGAGCGCCAGACCATCGGCTGGGAGCCCGACTATCGCACCGAGTTCGGCGAGGGCCTGAAGTTTATCTCCTACGATCTCTACATCAGCGGCAACGGGGCCGCCTGGACACCCTCCTACCTGTATGAGGCGTCCGAGTCGCGGCAACTGCAGGACATTGTCCTGCCGGTGGCCAACCTGCTGATTCACGAACTGGCGCATGCCAACGACGCCATGCCGCCGGCGCTGCTCGGCACCACCCCAACGAACGAAACCGTGTTCGATGCCACGCTGCGGGCAGAGCGCCAGAGCCCCTCGTTGCAACTGCTCAGCACCAATCCGCTGGCATCCACCTTTCTCTACCAGCTGGCGGACATCCTGTATTTTGGCGCGCCGGTATCCCAAACCGTATTGCAACTGAGCGCCCGCGAACTCGGGCTGGAGTTCGCCCAGGACGCGGCCAACGCGCTGTATGCCTATGCCACCCCCTATGAGGACACCGCCATGCTGGTGGAAGAGGTGCTGACCAGCCACTACTTCGCTGTGCAGCGGATAGTGTCCTTCGTCGATGCCCCGGAAACGGAAACCGAGGACTGTCGTGATTACACCGTGCAGTGGAGCAACATCAACCGCGCTGCCCGGCCTGCAATCAGGGAGCGGGCCCGGCTGGTGTTGTCGGGCATTCTCGGCGAGGCAGATGTGTCCCGCTACCTCGATGCCATGCCGGCGCCGGGCACGCTGGAACGGGGCCTCAGCCTGTGTGAGAACCTCGATCAGCTGCCCAGTGTCACCCCGCGAACCCCCGGCAGGTTTATCCCGCCGCCGGCACTGGCGAGACAGCAGGCGGCGAAGTTACGCAGCCACCGGCAGATGCACCAGCGCAGCGGCCGACAGCGCAGCCACCGCCACTAAGGTCTCAGAACCGGTAACGCCCCTGCAGGGCAAACGTCCGCGGCCGGCTGACACTGCCAATGGTGGTCGTACCCGCGGGCACCAGCTGGCCGCCAAAATAGGGAAAGTCGAAGCCAAATGAACTGCTCTCGTCCAGCAGGTTGCGCCCCACCAGGGCCAGCTCCCAGTCCCCTGCCGCGGCCGCCACCGCCAGGCGCAGGTCCACCAGGGTCAGGGCACCGTCAGGGCTGGTCTCTCCCCGCTGCTGGAACTGCTCATCGCGATAATTGATGGCGCCCTCCAGGCGCCATTGCAGGGCGCTTCCCGGGATCGGCAGGGTCCAGGCCGCGTCCACTGAGGCGGACCATTCGGGGGCGTAGGGCAGGCGCAGGCCGGTGTCAGTTTCCTCGGCATCGGCGTAGGTGGCGCTTGCGCCCAGCACCAGCGCCGGGCCGAGCAGCCAGCGGGTCTCCAGTTCCAGACCCCGGCTGCGCGCCGGTACGGTGGAGGTAAGAAAGCCGGTGCCGATAAACGATACGACCTGGAAGTCATCGATGTCGGTATTGAACAGGGCCGCGTTGAGCAGGCCTGCACCATCCGCCAGCTGCCACTTCAGGCCGAGTTCGGTGGTTTCAGCTTCCTCGGTGGCAAACTCCGCCTCTTCGGGCACCGCCACGTCATTGGTAAAGCCGCCGCTCTTGCTGCCCCTGGCCCAGGAAATATAGCCGGTCAATTCACTGCTGACATCGTACTGCAGGCTGGCCGAGCCATCGAGGTTGTGTTCCGAGCGGGCCAGTTCGGTGGGTGCCACTACCGGCGCCACCACATCGGCCAGAATATCGGCCAGCGGTCCGCCACTGCGCAGCCGCTGCCGGCCCCAGACGGCGTCCTTGTCCTCATCGGTGTAGCGCAGGCCCAGGTCCAGCTGCCAGGCACTGTCGAGGTACAGACGCAACTGGCCAAAGCCTGCCAGCACTGTCGTATCCTGGTCATAGGTCTTGAGGCTGGCGGAGTCTACCGGCAGTGGACCCAGCGTATACGGCGGCGGAAACGCGGCGTCGGTGATATTGGCGTATTCGAGGCTACTGTCGTGGTAGTAAACCCCCAGCAGGTAATCGAAGCGCTCACCGACGGGCGAGGCTATGCGGAATTCCTGGGTGAACTGTTCGTAGTCGCTGGCGAAGACCGAGGTCAGGTAATCCACCGACAGGAAATCGGTGTCCGTGAGCCGGTCGTTGTCGTACTCCGACCAGCCGCTGAACGACGTAAAGGTCATATCACCCAGGCCCTGCTGGTAGTGCAGCGTGGCCCGATGGGTGGTCTGCTCATCGTCGGCATCGCCGCTGCTGCCATAGGAGGTGTATGCGTGTTTGTGCTGATCCAGGCCGATATCGGCGCCGGGATCCATGCCCTGCATGAAACCGAGCTGGTCCTGATCGGGCTGGAAGGCGTCACCGCGAATGCGCAGGTCGTCGTACTGGTAGCTGGCGTAAAGCTCGCCGCTGCCACCGAGCGTGAAGTTGGCACCCAGGCGCAGGGTCGACTGCTCGCGCGCCGGCACCTCGTTACCGGTCGTCAGGTTGTCGACATAACCCGCCTCGTCGACTTGGTTGAACGCCAGCCGGTAGTTGCCCAGGGCGCTGGGTAAATCCACAGCGCCGGTGGTGTATACACTGCCAAAAACGGTTTCATAATCCGCCTGCAGGTAACCGGCCAGCTCCTCTCCCGGGCGCACACTGACGATACTCAGCGCGCCCAGGCTGGTGTTCTTGCCCAGCAGCGTATTCTGGGTGCCCTTGATCACCTCCACCCGCTCGAGGTCGAACAACGAGGCCTGGAACTCGCGGATTCTGCCGGTCCAGATGCCGTCGATAAACAGCCCGACTGACTGATCGAGACTCTCACTGGCCGAGCCGGTGCCGAGGCCGCGTATGGTTACCTGGGCCAGGTTCTGCGGGGTGTGCTGAATCACCAGGCCCGGCACCGAATCGGCCAGGTCCGTGGTGGTGCGGATGCTGAAATCGTCGATGGTGGAGGCGTCTACCACATTGATCGTGAGAGGAATGTCCTGCACGTTTTCTGTCCGCTTCTGGGCAGTGACCAGCACCTCTTCCAGCACCAGCGGTGCTGCCTGCGCCACATAATGATAGTGGGCCAGACCAACACCGCAGGCTAATAGCGACAACCTCAGGGCAGGCCGCCGGGCAAGTACAGACATAAAATCAGGTCCAGAAGGAATGGTTGCAGGATTGCAGAGACGTTAATGCCGCTCGGATCAGCCTCAGTTAGAAGCGGTAATTCAGGAACAGTGTGGGCCCTCTGAAATCGATATCGTATTCATTCTCGCGGTTGGACGACTTCTCCTGGGTGAGGTCGAGTTTGACGTACTGGTAACCCAGCGTCAGCGCCCAGGTGTCGCCAATGCCGAAGGCCAGGCGAGGATGGATATAGGTGAAGCCGCCATCATAGTCGCCATAGTTGGCGCTGAGCCAACCCGCGTAGAGTGCCAGCCCCCAGTGGTCATTCAGCTTGTAATAGGCCTGGGCCCGAAGATTGGGCAGGGGTGCCAGCAGTTCACTGGAGCCTGTGCTGGCCTCGCGTTCGATATTGCCCACAAACGCGCGCCCGGTGATGGAGGTTTCCAGGTCGATGGCATGAATGCCTCCCCCCAGCAGAAACTCGGCGTTGCTGGTGCTGTAGGCCGAATACATGATGTCCAGGATATAGGTGTCGATGCTGAGTTTGGTATCAACGGAAGCACCTGCCTGGAACTCCTTGCCATCGAAGTTGAAATCTTTTTCAACAGCGCGACGCCCGCTCTGGTCAAACTGGTAGGCCAGGCCGACCAACATCCACCTGGGTTTGAACCGCCAGCGTCCCTCCAGTGCCCAGCTCGCATCATCGTCCTTGATGCCCAGGTCATCCAGGTCGACCTTCACCTCCGGCAGCTTGCCCACCGACGCGCGCAGGTCAGCGTCCACGGTCTGGTAGGCCGCGCCCACGCCGATCATGTCCCTGACATGGAAAGTAGCGGAATCTTCGGCTGCAACGCTCGAGATGGAGATCAGGAGTAGTGAAAACAGGGGAAAGCGAAGGTTCATAATTTAGTCCCACCGGGCTTATTCCAACCAGATCCAGAAACGCCACTGGTTCCGGACCCACCAGTCCAATGATTATGACGCCTGCCGGACCCTTTGGGTAGTTTGTTATTCCACCGTAACCGAATAATATGGTTTGGGGGTTTTCTGAGATTCCATCATACCGATTCACCAATGTTTTTTTTTGGTCGACCAGGACCCTTGTTCAAATGTCCGTCGACCATCAGAAAATCCACACCATCCTGGATGGACCAACCCTCTGATCTCCTCTCAGGATTCAGGTAGTCGATCTTGTCATTCACTATGGGGACTCGGAATGAAAGTTTCAGTTGATGATACTTTTCATCCTGATCCCAGAACACCTCAATATGATCCAAGATTTTGAGTAAGTAGTCCCGTTTCTCTTGGTCACTGAGATTGGACTTACTCTCGACATCGGTTTTGAAGAGGGATAACCAATCCACCCAAGAGTTTTCAACCTGGAAGAACTGGAACTCCTGTTTTGACTGGTCCAGTTTTTCTTCGATCTTTGTCTGTTCTTCTTTGAGATTCTTTCTGATTAGATTCGGATTTCCAGAGTGTCGTTTTAGGAGAACATCGGTTTCAAACTTGGAAATTGTCGACTCAATCTCGGAAAGTTCTTTCTGATACCTTTTGATTCGGTCCTTCAACTTCTTGGTAGTCTTCGATCCCTCTTTCCGATTCTCAATAATTTCGGGTAGGACCTTGTCCCGAAACTCCTCTTTCAGGTGATACGAATCCCTCACGGTCTCCATCACGGTACCCCATATAAGGTCATCGGTTTTTGGGATATTCATGGATCGGATCATGGAACATCCATGACCTCTACTACACTTCTTAGGGTTCTTCTTACCCTTTACCCAATCCCTCTCTTTTTTAGGACAGTAGTAATGGTATTCATTCTTGGATTCTTTGATACGACCAGACATTTGACTACCACAGTGACCACAAACGAGAAGGTCTCTGAGTAGATAGAATCTTTTAGTTGGGTTCTGTCGTTGTTTTCTCTTTAAAGAGAGTTCTCTTACTCTCTGGACCTTATCAAAGGTGATCTGATCAACTATTGGGGGGGTCGATATTCTGACCGTTTCACCTAAGGACTTATCCGTATAAAGGTAGTATCCAATATAAACGGTGTTACTCAGAATTTTTTGAATCGACCCCATAGACCAATTGGAGTTACCCCGTCTCGTCAGTACTCCATTGGTATTCAGTTTTTCCCTGATTTTCGTTGTGGATACATTCTCCGAGTACAGCTCGAAAATCTTTTTGATCCACTTACTTTCGAATTCGTCGACCTCTAGCTTCTTGTCATTGATCCGATAACCGAAAGGTGGGGGCCCCCCTCTCCAATTACCGGACTGAATTTTCAAGAATCTGCCTTGTCGGGATCTCTCCGTTCTGACCTTATTATCGTACTGACTGATTTCACTCATTATTCCTAGGATCAAATCATCCATCGGATTCTTGAGTTCCATCCGTCCAGACACGGTATGGAGAGTGACTCCGTGATCCAACAACTTGAATCGGATCATTCCCCAGGTTTTCTGATTCCTAGACAGTCTATCCGTGTTGTATACAAATAGATCTTGTATTTCGTCGTTCTCAATACGACTTAACAGTTCTACCAATACGGGTCGGTTTTCGAGGTCATCATGAAAACTAGACTGTCCCCCTTCATTCCAAACCTTATAAGGGATACCCAGTTCCTCTGACTTTTTGATACCCAAGTTCTTCTGGTTTTCTAACGAAGTCCCCTCTTCCTCCTGAATTGAGGAAGACACTCGGGTATAGATGTGAAGACAGGGTTTCATGACATCTATATTCGATAAATTTGCAGAACAAGACAACTCTGGACCCACAATTTCTTGCTAGAAATCAATATGTTATCTGCATCAACCATGATCTATTAGATTCCGATCTATCTCGTTGTCTTCAATTGGATAACGTCTGATGGTCCCCGGGACAACCTGAGGAGGGTCATCATGAAGCTTGATCAATCGTTAAACCTTGTACCTGTCAAAAAGCCCGACCAGCAGAATCCAATCGTGCTACGTCGTGAACGTCTCTTGAAGTCGATCAATAGACAATTGGATCTGGTTCAGAAGTATCGCATGGGTGAGAAGACTACCCGTGTATGGTTCTGGATCGATGAAGAGGGTAATTACTTTCTTCCTATCAAGTACGGCAAGCACGTTCTGGAACTTGGGAAGGGCAAATTCTCGATCCAATGCAGTTCTCTCAATGACGTTGAAAACAGTCTTGAATCCGTAAAATCTTTCGTAATGAAGGGTGAGTTTGATCAGGTGCTAACAAAGGGTAGTCGGGAGATCCGAAAGAAATTCGGTAAGGAGTGATCTATCAGGTCCGACGGTCACTTACACCGTCGGACTCTATTTGGTCTTGACCATTATTATGGTTACCGATTCGTCGTTACCCAAAAACGACTTCACCTCTTTTTGAATCGAGGTCACCTCTGACTTCGAGACCTCTTTAACCAACAAATTCGTAACTCGAGATTTGGAGAGTCGTGAAATCAATTCAGTTTTCGTTTTGGGAGAAACTACGGAGGAGATCATCGATGATTTCTCCAATCATTTTGATTCTCCGGTTCATCCGAAGCCTGGTGTTTATCCTTTTGTATTGACGTATTTGAGGATTCTAGATCAGATACCAGTGTCTCCATACTACTGACATCAAATTTCGATTCTAGGTGGTTAGAAAGGGTTTTACCGATGTCCTCATTTCTACGAATCTGATCAGAAATTTTTGCTGTCATCTCTGATGTATAGATTTCCATGAATCTAATGATCTGATTCGTCATACTCGTGTTATTCAACTGACACACTTTCGAGAAATTCGAACCCACGATATAGGGGACTCTAAAATTCATTAGTCTTCTTGAATTGTCCACTAATCTCCTCCATACATGAACTGTTCTAACGTGTTGGTTGTCATTCTAGGGTTAACTTGAGGTCGTGTTAGACACAGGTACTTATCACGTAATGTATCCAAAGAATCCTTTGAATCATTTACTAGAAACTTAAGAACGATTTCTAACTCTCCTCTAGAGATACGTTGATTCTTTAAGAGCTTAATTCTTAAATCTTTCAGGTGATTTCTAATATCTATGTTCTTCTGGCTGCAAATAACAGCCAAGTAACTCGAAAGAACTTCTAGTCTCTTTTCTCTAATATTGTTCATAGTTTTACTCCAAATAGACTTTAAAGAACTTTTACTTTTCATTAGGCAATACTTCGGATTAAAGAAGTCAATTGACTCCCTTTTTGAATAGAAGGTTGAGGAACGGAATTTATATTCAACAATTCCTATGAGTGTTTAACCAATCTATTGTATCTCTGTATTTTTCTTTTGTGATGTAATCGATCCATCCATTATCAATCTGATGAACGATGTCGATTTGGTTGTATCCCCACCGAGTGTTTGTCCAACCACTTCGAATAAGTCTTTCAAATCTGTCAGGGTTTTTGGGGAGAGGGTTTTTGATTGCCAAGTGATAATGAAGTCTGTCTATACACGAGTTTTCTAATGAAGAGATGACTTCCAATCCAGTGTTGAATCTCCTGTAACGATTACCGAATATTTCACCGTTCATCACATTCAAAAAATGTCGTAGATTCTGATGACACGTAATCTCATCTAGCTTTTGTCCCTCCACTCTTTGCTTCAGAGTAAGAGTCACTCCCCACCAGTTTTCTAAATCACTTAGATGTAGAAACTTTCTAGTTTCTTTCCGTAACTCTCCCGATACGACATAATTCACGTTACTCACTCCTTATATATTTGATATTTATAAGATCTTTACTTTTCACCGAGAAAAACCATGTCCAAATCTCCTCAGATAAAGGTCAAATCTCGACGTCAACACATTCGATTGTGGTTTGAGTACTACAAGCTTTGTTTGGACGATCCAGAGTTACAGGACAATCTGAGGAGATCTGAGGACTTCTATCGTCCCTGGGGAGTTGTCCGTCAAACCAAGTTCGATGACTGGTGGAAAACACATTCGTACTTGTTCGGTGACACGAGAGTTGAGGAAATTTCTCGTGTATCTAAGAACCCAAACGTCGTGAATGTTTCAATACCTATCAACCAACCGATCACACAGTCGATTAAGACCATTAAGGAGTTAATAGAAGGTCGTCAAAAACAACGGTTGGTGGAACTGGGAGTCGATCCACGAAAAGTGAAATCACCGTCTAAGTCCCTTCAGAACAAATACGACTTCACACCCGGTGTAGAGATTCGGGGGAAGACAGAATATGAAATCTTCCTGATTTATCAGATCTGGGTTAACAAAGGTAGGCCACCAGTAAATTCTGAGTTCTGTAAGGAAGTTGTTGAACGACTTTCTTCAAGACCCAAGAGTAAGTGGGTCCCTTATCAACTTTCTGTTCCACCTGAGTTGAATAAGAAAGGTAAAATGGAATATACCGACTCACAAATTCGGTCTGTTCGTCGGTACATCAAGAAGGGTCAACAAGTCTCCCGTTCAGTTTCTCTCGGTCAATTTCCCGGAAAGCATCATCTAAGATAAATGTATTGTCTGTGAGATCATGTAACCGAAAATCTCACGACGTCATCTACAAGATGAATCATTGTCGACTGTTGATAATTGTCCCACTTGTAGAATTGATACTCCCGAAACGGATATGTCACCTCCATTTCCGAGGGAAAATATTCGTCTAGTTTCTCGACCGTTGAGACAGTCGTGTATTCTGATTCTTTCTCACGAGTCACCAGCTCCTTCTTCAGACGGTCCAGAAGATCAGGTCGGTTTTTTTCTACAATCCATGTTACTTTTCCTGAACGAGTGAACCTCTTGTATCCAATCTTTTCACTAAAGTTGATCAGCACTTCAAGTTGATCGATACCATCGAAAATTTCTTCCTTCCAAAAGACCTTCTCCAATTGATCCAGAAACTTACCTTTTACTTCGAAGGTTGAGGTCACTGCTGTCCCATAAATCAGACATAAAAAAGGCTTGAATCTCAACAAGTTGGTACAATGGAAGTGCGAACAAACACTGTAAAACTCGGGAGATTCAAGCCTTGGCACATCATAATAC
>NZ_QRAN01000017.1 GCF_003457605.1 Seongchinamella sediminis | reverse complement strand
GTATTATGATGTGCCAAGGCTTGAATCTCCCGAGTTTTACAGTGTTTGTTCGCACTTCCATTGTACCAACTTGTTGAGATTCAAGCCTTTTTTATGTCTGATTTATGGGACAGCAGTGACCGGGTTTAGTGAATATCGGCCCATCCCCCCTTAATGGGGGAGAGCCGGGTTTTGTGCAAGATGGCCCGCCCGAGAGGATTCGAACCTCTGACCTCTGCCTCCGGAGGGCAGCGCTCTATCCAGCTGAGCTACGGGCGGGGGATGACCTTTTTTGAGGACCGGCATCATACCCCTATGCACCGATGCCGTCTACCCGTCAGCGAGGGCCGGGGAGCGGGCGTGGCGGGGCGCGACGCGCTGCCCTGAGAACTGCTACAGTCCATAGCACAGCAATGAGTGCCCCCCAAAGCGCGACTGTCGACATGTGCCTGTCCCGGCCAGGCGGTTGAGCGGTCCCGGTGGCACAGCAGAAGGCAATCTGGAGGTAATTTGAATGATCAAACTGACCGTGAACGGTGTCTCGCAGCAATTTGATGGGGATGCCTCAATGCCCCTCCTCTGGTATTTGCGCGATGTGTTGCAGTTGACCGGCACCAAGTACGGCTGCGGCATGGCCCAGTGCGGGGCCTGCACGATTCATGTCGACGGCAGGGCCCAGCGCTCCTGTGTGCTGCCGCTCTCGGAAATGGATGGCGCCACCATTACCACCATTGAGGGCTTGCACCCCGAGGGCGAGCATCCCCTGCAGCAGGCCTGGATGGAGAACCGGGTGCCGCAGTGTGGCTACTGCCAGGCCGGGCAGATCATGCAGGCCGCCAGTCTGCTGGATGAGAACCCCTCGCCGGGGGACCAGGAGATTATCGACGCCATGGCGGGCAATCTTTGCCGCTGCGGTACCTACCCCCGCATCCACCAGGCGATCAAGTCAGTGGCCCAAAAAGTGGCTGCGGTCCAGCGGTTCACGCCTGTTGGCGCCGGCAACGGAGGTGAGGCATGAGTCGCTATTTCGATATGGGCCGTCGCCGTTTCCTGCAAAAGAGCGCTACAGCAACGGCGTCGCTGGTTATCGGCACCTGCTTTGTGGGCGCGCCTGCAAGAGCCTCCGCCGGGGTCCTCGACCAGCCGTCCGGCGGCGCCCGGGAGGCTAACCTGTTCGTGGCCCTGCGTGCCAATGGCGACGTGGAGGTTACCTGTCATCGCTCCGAGATGGGCCAGCAGATACGCACCGCGGTGGCCCAGATCGTCGCCGATGAGATGGAGGCCTCCTGGGATCGGGTGCACGTGATCCAGGCCCCCGGTGACCCGCGCTACGGTGACCAGAATACCGATGGCTCGCGCAGTATCCGCTACAACATGCAGCGGCTGCGGGAGATGGGGGCCAGCGTGCGCTACATGTTCGAGCACGCCGCCGCGCGGCGCTGGAATGTGGCGGCCTCCACCTGCCGGGCGGAACAGCACAAGGTCATCCACAGCTCCGGCAAGACCCTGGATTTTGCCGAGCTGATCGACGGCGCGCTGGCGGTGACACCGCCGGAAAAGAGTCAGTTGCCGCTCAAAAGCCGCGAGGATTGGCGCTATATCAACCGGGATATGGCCCATATCGACCTGCGCGATATCGTCACCGGAAAGGCCCATTACGCCGCCGACGTGCGCGTGCCGAAGGCAAAAGTGGCGGTGATCAGGCGTCCTCCGGTGGTGGGCGGCACGGTGAAAAAGCTGGATGACAAGGCGGCAAGAGCGGTTGCGGGGGTCATTGATGTGATCCAGATACCGCCCCCAGAGGGGGCGACCGAATTCAAGCCCAAGGGCGGGGTGGCGGTTATCGCCGAGACTACCTGGGCGGCGATGCAGGCGGGCAAGAAGCTCGAGATCGAGTGGGACGACGGTCCCAACGGCAGCTACAATTCGGCAGCCTTCAAGCAATCCCTGTTGGACACGGTCCGGCAGCCGCAGGCACATGTTCGCAAGATCGGCGATGCCAATGCGGTATTGGCAAAGGCGGATAACACCCACAGCGCCGACTACTACATGCCCCACCTGAGCCAGTCACCGATTGAGCCCCCCTGTGCCACGGCGATGTACCACCAGGATCATGTTGAAGTGTGGGCCGCAACCCAGAATCCCCAGGCGGACATGCAGACGGTCGGGGCCATGGTCGGCATGGATAAATCCCGAATAAAGGTCCATGTCACCCTGCTGGGGGGCGCCTTTGGCCGCAAGTCAAAGCCCGATTTTTCCGCCGAGGCGGCCTACCTGTCGAAGCAGAGCGGGCACCCGATCCGGGTGCAATGGACGCGTGAGGACGACATCCAGCACGGCTTCTACCACGCCGCCTCCGCCCAGCATCTGGCGGCGGCCCTGGATGATAAGGGCCAGATTGATGCCTTTCTCCATCGCACCGCATTCACACCGATCGCCTCATTGTTTGAGCAGAACGCGGATACGCCGGACAGTTTCGAGCTGGACCTGGGCTTCACCGACACGCCTGTCTATACGCCGAACCTCACGCTCGAGCGGGGTGAGGCTGAGGCCATGGCGCGTATCGGCTGGATGCGCTCGGTGTCCAATAACTTCCACGCCTTCGCGGTGCAGTCATTTATCGCAGAACTGGCGGATGCTGCCGGCAGGGACCAGAAAGACTTCCTGCTGCAGGCCATCGGCCCGGCTCGCATCATCGACCTGGGCGAGCAGGAGGCCGTTTATGGCAACTACGGTGGCGATGAGGCGGTCTACCCGCTGGATGTGGGCCGCCTGCGCACGGTGATCGAGAAAGTCGCGGAAATCAGTGGCTGGGGCCGCAGTGTGGGCAAGGGGCGGGGCCTGGGGATTGCCGCCCATCGCAGTTTTCTCACCTATGTCGCTACCGTGGTCGAGGTCGCGGTGTCCGGGGAGGGCGAACTGGACATCATCAAGTCCTGGGTGGCGATTGACGCCGGCACGGTCGTCAATCCCGACACCGTCAGGAACCAGACCGAGGGCGGCTCCATTTTCGGTATCAGCAATGCCATCAGCGGGGGCATTACCTTTGACCAGGGCCGGGTCCAGCAGAGCAATTACCACGACTACAGGGTGGCGCGAATGAGTGAGGTGCCGCTGGATATCGAGGCGGCCATTATTGCCAGCGATGCACCTCCCGCCGGTGTCGGGGAGCCCGCAACACCGGTGTATGCCCCGGCACTGTGCAATGCCATTTTTGCCGCCTGCGGCAAGCGTATTCGGCACCTGCCCATTGGTGATCAGCTCAAAGGCTGACGAGACTTGCATTTCGTCGTCCCGCGCCGGCTACCGCTTGCGCGGGAATGGCTGATGGGCCCCATAGCCAGCATTTCCATTAAAATTATTAATAGAACTATAAATACGTAAGTGGCCGTTTTCTGCAATTTTAAGGGAATATAGGCGCTTTTTTGGCTGACTGGCGGCAAATGCCCTGTCTGCCTCTGGCCATAATGCTTAGTACACTATATAGTTCCGGGCATGACTATCTACCGCAGAGCTGTGCGCGCGCCGAGCATTATGCATCTCCCTGACCCGGTTTCCGCCGGCGGTCGGCGCCCCTGAGTCTGGTTCCCAGCCTCTCACTCGATCAACGCACAGTCTCAATCACACGCTAACCGGAGACCCCTATGGAAAAGAATAGTGACAAGGGCTACATCGCGATACTCGGCTGGAGCCTTGGCGCGATCGAAGCCGCCGAGAATTTCGACCGCCGCTATGTCGTCGTTGCCCCGGCCTGGGCGGAAGACTACGCCCGCGAAAACGGCATTCCCTTCATCCCCTGGAATTTCGAGCGCCTGAACGAGCGCTCGATGGAAATTGCCGAGACCCTGCAGGAACGCGGGGTGGACATCTCGGTGCCACTGTTTGAGGAAACGGTGGAGTGGGCCGGGGCGATCAACTCCGTCCTGCAGAAAAACCCGCGCCTGCACGGCCAGGCCGTGCTGTTCCGTGACAAGTCGCTGATGAAGCGACGCGCCCAGCTGGGGGGGATCCGGGTCGGCATTTTCGAGGAAGCCCACGACCGGGCGGACATCGTGCGCTTTCTCAAGCGCGTCAACCAGACCCTGCTCAAGCTTGAGGGCGACACCAACGACCCGATACACCTGAAAGCCTTCGACAAGGCGGGCTGCCTCGGTCACCGGGTGGTGCGCAATGCCGAGGATGTCGACTCGATCGCCGACGAGGAGTTTCCCATCCTCATGGAGAGCCACCTGGACGGCTGGGAATTCGCCGTCGAGGCCTGGGTGCACGATGGCAAGATCGCCTTCCTGAACATTTCCGAGTACGTCACCCTCGGCTACTCGGTATTCGTTCCGGCGACCCAGGAGCTGGAAAAATGGCGTCCGCGGATCACCGAGGAGGTGGAGAAGCTGATCGAAACCTTCGACATCCAGTTCGGTCAAATCCACCCCGAGTACTTCGTCACCAACGATGGCACGCTGTATTTCGGCGAGGTGGCCTACCGGCCGCCGGGCTTCAAGTGCTTCGAGCTTATTGAGCGCGCCTATGGCTTTAACGCCTACCAGGCGTCCATGTTAGTATTCGATCCGAAGGCGACCGCGGAAGAAGTCAGCGAGTTTTTCCCGGAGCCGGTAACCGGCGCAACGGGGTGCGCAGGCTGCTTCGGGGTGTATCCGCGCCAGCGCGTGGTAAGCGAATTGCAGGTGCCACCGGAGACCCAGCAGCACCCGTACTTCGAGTACCATGAGCTGCCCTCGCCGCTGGAAACCAAGGTCACCAAGCGTACCGCCTTCGGCACGCACTGGGGCCTGGTGTTCTTCTGCGGCGAAAAGCCGGAGGAAATGCGGGACCTGCTCAAAGCGCAGGAGGCCCTCGACTTTTACGTGTAATCGACCGCAGGCAGGCAACAGGACCGTGGAATCAGTATGAACAGCGCGGATATCGCCAGCGCGGCTCCCTGCGCGGAAGTTGAGGCATTCGAGTCGGCGCTGCTGCGCCTGGAGCGGGCGCCGGGTTTCGCCAAGGCCAGCCACGTCAATCGCGCGCTCTACGCCGCGAAACGGCTGTTGCAACAACCGGGGGGCGTGGCGCAGGTAGCCGCCCGTGCCCACCGCTTTGATGCCGCCGGTGTCTTTGTCGGCACCGACTGGGCCGCTCCCGATCGCCTGCAGTCCAAACTGGTGCCGGTGACAATCAAGTCCGCCGCCGAGCTGACGGTTGTTCTCGAATTCCTGAGCCAGCTGCGCCTGCTGGCCTGCGCGCGACAGCAGTGCTTCATCCCTGGAATGAGCGCCGAACTGGCCGAGCACTTTCTCAAGGACGTGCTGGCACTGTGCCTCGAGTACCTCATGGGCCAGCAGACCGAGGAGGCGCGCGCCGCCCGGGAACGTTACCAACTGGCGAGCAACGTGCTCCGCTTCATTGCCGACGAGCTGGGCTACGAGGACCTCATGGCCCAGCTCGTCGACGAGATCTGGCGCCTGTTGCGCCAGCGCCCGGTGCAGGTAGACGGAGCCCGGGAAATGATCACCCGCCTGGCAACGTACTGCTTCCCGTCCGGCGAGCGGGCGGTAGCAGTCCCGGCTGGCGCGGAGAGCCTGATCAGCGCCCTGTTCGGCCCGACCCCCGCGTGTCGCGAGGATCCGGGTCTCGCCGTTTACGAGGAACGTCTCGCGACCATGCACGCCCAGCATCTCGGCGAGGAGGCCAGTGCCGCTGCCCGCTCGATGTGGGATACCGGCCTGGTCTCGGTGTATCACGCGGCGCTGGTCCGCTACCTCGCCCGCCAGCAACCGGACCTTGTCTCGCAGGCCCTGGGGCTGTCAGCGACTGGCCTGGACAGCCTGCTGTCGTATCGCGACCTGGTCTATGCCCTGATCGAGGCGGCAGTGTTTCCGGCAACCAGCCAGAGCGTGTTCGGCCTCGCCTCGACCCTGGAGCGGGCGGTATTGCACCAGCCGGGCGTGGCCCCCTCGCTGTGGCGACAGTTACAGTTGCCCCTGTCGGCGCCTGCGCGCCAGCGCATCCAGCTGGCCTACGGCGAGGCCGTCGCCGCGGAGGCCTACCTCACCGCGGGCGTGCTCTCGGTGCTCGGCCTGCCGCTGGGCATCGGCCAGGGCGATAACCCCACCTGCCAGGCCGCGCGCGCGCTGTCCCTGTGGTCCTGCTCGGACCCCGACTATCTGCTGCAATTGCTGGCCTGGGCGGCTCGCGACGACAACATCCAGATGAAATTCCACGGCCGCGAAATTGACTCCGGCGGCCTGCCCGCGGGCGGTGCCGGCAGCGTCGGGCTGGACCTCGATCCGGTGTCACTGGTGCTGGCACCGCACCTGGACCGGGTCTACGCGGAAATGTCGCGGCTGGCGCAGGGGCAGGGGGAGGACCCCCACGAATACGTCAATCCGGAGTTCCACGGTTGGCGGGTCGGCAAGGGCTTTGCCCTCGCGGTCGATGTGGCGACCGGTCTGTTGCAGTCCCACGAGGAGTTCGTGCGCCTGTTCTACGCCTGTTTCCATCCCGGCTGCAACGGCGGTGTCCCGGTGCTGCATCCGCAGCTCGTCGGTATCGCCGCGACCGACTCTCTCGCCCGTTTCATCGGCTGGCACGCCATCACGGTGATGCGGGTGGCGCTGGACCAGCTGGGAGAGATGCGCGTGTATTTTTACAACCCCAACAACGACAAGGGCCAGGACTGGGGCAACGATGTGGTTGTCTCCACCGAGGGCCACGGCGAGTTCTATGGCGAGTCCTCACTGCCCTTTGCGCACTTCGTCTCGCGCGTGTACCTGTTTCACTACGACTCGGCCGAAGTGGGCGACACCCGTCAGGCGCCCGCAGACGAGGTGGCGGCGGTCGCCGCAATGGCACAGGGGAGTTGGGCCCGGGAGCGCTGCTAGCGTTAACTACAGCCGGGCGGTGACCACCGCGTGGTCAGGAAAGTGTTTCGTACGCGTGTTGGCATCGTCGCCGGGGCCGGTGTCTAGCACCGCCCCCGGCGGGATCCGGCTGTCAGAAGTGGTAGCGCAGGCCAACGTTCCAGATGTCGGTATCGGCGTCATTGGCGCTGGAATAACCGCCGTCAACCGAGAACATGGGGGTGATGAAGTAGCGGGCGCCCACGCTGATGGCGGTGTCGTCCTCGTCTTCGACGTCGGCGTAGCCGAGGAATATGTTGGCCTCAAACTGGGGAGTGATCAGCCAGCGTACGCCGGCGTCGGCGCCCCAGCCATTGCCGTCCTCGGAGGCGCAGAAGGGGCCCACGCAGGCCTCAACATCGGCGCGCAGCCAGGATGCACCAATCACCAGATCGGCGGTGGGGGTAATGGGGGCGTGAAAACCCAATCCCAGTGAGTACTGGTCTGCCTCGGCGTTGATGTCGTCTGCTTCCAGCCGGGAGTAGCTGCCGTCGATGAAGAAGGAGTCACTGATGGCAATGCTGGCATCGAGTGCATAGCCGTCGGCATCCAGGTTGGCCAGATCGCCGTCGAGATAGCTTACGCCGACGTTGGAGTAGGACAGGTCGGAGGCCTGTGCAGCCAGTGACAGTGAGGCCAGGCCCAGTGCGAGCGCGAGTTTTTTCATGATTCTTTCCCTTGAATTCCATTTGTTGAGCCCGGTCTTGCGGAACCGGACAGGGAAAGTATGAAGCCCCCCCGGGTGAATTCCCACGGGTCAGCCTGTTAAATAGTGCCGGGGAAAGCGCTTCACTATGGGCCCGGCACCGGGGCGCGTTAGAGTTTGCGGCCCTGCTTGTTCACCGCGTTGAGCTGGTGGCCGTCCGGGGCCTCCCGGGGTGACGGGATCCACAGCGACAGGCAACTGCGCTTTTCGATGCAGGGGTCGGTGAGGGTCCTGAGGAACGCCACCATCTGGTCGATTTCGACCTCGGTGAAGTCGATCAGGGGGATGCCGTTGGCCACTTCATTGTCTTTCAGGGTTTTGGCGACCGCTTTTGCGGTGTTGCTCTCGGCCTGGGTGTACAGGCCGGCACAGTTGTTCATGTCCTTGAACTGGTCCAGGTTGCACCAGCCGCCGCTGGCAAAGTACTCATCCACCCGTTCATCCAGCAGATCGTAGTGGGCCACCACCCGCCTCAGGCTGCCGTAGGCGCCGGCATGGCCCCAGGGGCCGGTATTGGCCACATTCAGCAGGCTGGGTACCCGGAACCGGTAGTCCTGGGTGTCGCTGCTGTAGAGGTTGCCGCGGCCGCGGTCATCGCCGCTGGCGCCGCCCTTGTCCCCGCGGCCGGGCCCGATCTGGGGAAAGCCGCTGGCCTGGAAATCCTCGTTGGTGAAGCGGTCGCCACTGTGGCAGTCGCTACAGGCAGCGGTGGCATTGATGCCGATAATCGGCTTCTGCTGGAAGAATACCAGTGCGCCCCGCTTGGCCTGGTTGCTGATCGCCTCGTAGTCGCCCTCCAGGAAGGCCTTCCAGGGGGTGTCGACGAAGACCTGGGAACGCTGGTAGGCCGCCAGGGCGAGAGCAATATTGTCGTAGGTGACCAGCTTCTCGGCGGATTGCTTGCTGTTGAAGGCGGTGCGGAATTCGGCCAGCCAGCGGTTATTCTCGATTTCACCCGCGCCGGGCCCGTAATCACCGATGCGCTGGGCGATGCGGGTGCGTATGGCTTCAGTCTCAGCGCCCAGCAGGAAGTCGTGTCCGCGCATTTCCTCCTCGGCCACCACCGGGAACCGCGACTGGGCGGCAATCAGGTCATCGCCCGCCAGCGGGTCGGATTTCCAGGGTGCCTCCGAGTCCGGGGTGGAGATGCCGGAGCTGAGTTGCGACACGCGGCCATCCCAGAACAGCGCTTCCTGGTATACCCAGGCGTTGAAGGTGGAGGGGGAGTTGCGCGGCACCGTGGGCCTGCCGCCCCGGCGCTCGCGGCCCGGTCCCAGCAGGTTTGGCTTGCGGGCTTCCACGCCCACCGGCAGGGAGAGCTTGTCGCCGCCCGCCAGGGTCGGGTGGTGGCAGCTGGCACAGGCGACATCGAAGTCGGCGCTCAGGCTTTTGGAGAAAAACAGCTTCTTGCCCAGTTGCGCCAGCGGATGGCGAATGGAAAACTCATCGCCGCGGCGCGGGTCGCCGTCCAGTTCATCGGCGGACACGGCGCGGAAAACCTGCAGGTCCAGGCCCTCGGGCTCTGGGGTGTTGTCGCGGACAAACACGGCAATGGTGGCCGCGACTTCCAGGCCATCGGGATTTTCCGCGTGGGCCTTGTCGATGCCGCTCTTCGGCACGTCGAATTCGCAGTAGTCCCCCACTGAGTCCTCGGCACAGGGCAGGCCTTCCCAGTGGGAGAATTTCCAGCCGGGCTCGGGAATGGCCTCGTAGGAGACCAGGTAGCGCTCGCCCTTCACATTGTTCTCGGTGCAGCGGATGTCGCCGGCCTGGAATTCCTCCCAGCTGCAGCCGCGCTCGCCGTAGATCCGCTCGACAATGCTGCCCTGGCCCTTGATCTCGAGGGGGTGTTTGCAGGCGAACAAACCCATTACCAGGCACAAGGCCAGTATTACCCTGGGCATCAACGACTCCTCAACACCCCGGTCGGGGCAGTTTGCTGGTTGTTTTAACTTCAAGTTTAGCCACGGCTGGCGAGAGCGCAATAGCAGTCGCTAACGGGCCCCGGGCGCGCTGGTGTATGCTGTCGCAGGGTGGCTGCGTCGGCAGGTGGCCGGAGCTCTCCTAATTCATGGTGGTTTGCCTATCTGAACCACCCGTGCAGGCAAACTGACTCTGCTGGCGTAGTCTTAGGGAGACTAGCGCTGCGCTGTGGTCTCGCGCATTCGCCAGCGTGGTGCCAGTAACTGACAATAATTACAAGTAACAAGGTGGACTCAATATGCGTAAGCCTATGCAACAGCTGCACTCTGTTCTGCTCTCCGGTGCCTGCCTGGCGGCAACGGCCACGGCGGCCTCGCTGGCCAGCCCCGGCCTGGCTGCCCAGGTGCTGGAAGAAGTCATTGTCACCGCGCGCAAACGCACCGAGGCGATGCAGGATGTGCCGGTCTCGGTCACGGCCTTCAGCGGCAACCAGTTGCGCAACGCCGGGGTCACCAACCTCAAGGAACTGGGCCTGCAAACGCCGGGCCTGCAGATCGACCAGACCAGCGCCGCCCAGATCTGGATTCGGGGCATCGGCCAGCGCGATGACGGCTCGCGGGTGGACGCACCGGTGGGGGTGTATATCGACGGCCTGTATATTCCGCGCAAGGACGGCCAGCTACTGGACCTGCTGGACGTACAGAGCGTGCAGGTCTTGCGCGGTCCCCAGGGCACCCTGTTCGGCAAGAACACCACGGCGGGGGCGATTGTGCTGACCACCAACGGCCCGGAGACGGAGTTCGGCGGCTTTGTCGACTCCCGGCTGGGCAACTACGACCGCCAGGACCTCAAGGCCACGGTGAACGTGCCGCTGGTGGGCGACACCCTGCTGTCCAAGCTGACCCTGGGTTCGATCACCCGCGACGGTTACCAGAAAAATGTCACCACCGGCCAGCGCTCGGCCTCGGAGGACCGCAAGTCCGCCGCCCTGCAGCTGCGCTGGCTGCCGGCCGACAACTTCAGCCTGGACGCGCTGGCCTACTACGGCGACACCGACGAGGTGCAGCCGGCCACCAACTGCCGCTTCATGGTGGCCAGCAGTTACCAGGGCGAGGATTCGCTGTTCGGCAACCGGATTTTCCCCGGCGATGTCATCCCGGTGGACGCCTACAACAACGATGCCACCCCGGTGCGCGAGGGCTTTATCGCCCAGAGCAAGGTGTTCGGGGACGCCTGCAACCGCTCCCGGTCGCTGAACGACGATTACCGCACCAGCTCGGAGCACCGGATCAACTTCAAGCTGGACAACCTGCTGCTGGGCCTGACCCTGGAATGGGAGATCAGCGACGCCCTCAGCCTGAAGAGCATTACTGGCTACGGCGACCAGGAGAAGTCCGCCAACTCCGGTAACCCCGACAACGACGTGACCGGGGAAGTGATTTCCTCCCGCTACCGCGCCGGCAATACCGCTAGTGAGCGCAAGCATGTCAGCCAGGAATTGCAGCTCAACGGCACCGCCTTTGATGATCGCTTTACCTACACCGCCGGCCTGTTCGCGATGCAGGAGGATATCGACGATGGCACCGACACCTCCTCCAGTTCGCCCTCCGGCTCCATCCTGTTCGTGCCCAACCCGATCATGCTGTTCAACGACCCCTCCGCCGAGCGCCAGACCTACGAGCTGGAAAACACCACCTTCGCGGCCTTCTTCCAGGGCAGTTACGACCTCACCGACAACCTGGAACTGACCGCGGGTATCCGCTGGACCAGTGAAAAGCGCGAGCAGACCGTGGACCTGGAATTCCTCGATGTCGACGCCTACCGCGACATCGCCTTCGGCGCCATTGCCGGCGTGCCCGGCATCCTCCCCCTGCAGGACCTGGGTATCGGCATTATCACCGACCTCGATGCGCTGATGGCGGCGGATGTGTTTTCGCTGATCGCCGACCAGCTGCCCCGGGACGCCAACGGCCAGTTCGTCTACGACCTGGTGTCGGCACAGCAGCTGGTGCCGGATATCGAGGACGACGCCGAGGAAACCTGGACCAGGGCCACGCCCATGGCCAGCCTGGCCTACCAGCTGCCGGACAGTCTGCTGGCGGATTCCGGTCTCGATTCGGCCATGATCTATTTCAGCTATGGCGAGGGCTTCAAGTCCGGCACCTTCGAGCCTATCGGCGTGGACGGCCAGGCCACGGTGGAGCCGGAGGTGGTGGCCAACTATGAGCTGGGCTTCAAACTCGACCTGCTGGCGGCGCGGATGCGCATCAACGGCGCCGTGTTCCGCACCAACTTCGACGACATGCAGCTGCGCCAGGTATTGCTGGACAGCGGTGGCACCCCGCGGGTGGTGCTGAACAACGCCTCGAAAACCCGGATTATCGGCGGCGAGCTGGAGTGGTCCTGGGCGGCGACCGATAGGCTGCTGTTGCTCGCCACCGCCAGTTACAACGACTACAAGTACCTGGACTTCGAGGAAACCCAGTTCAGCTCGCGGGCCCTGTTTGCCCAGCAGCCGCTGCCGGTGGTGGACCGCAGTGACGAGCCCTTCGCCGAGGTGCCGGAGCTAACCTACACCCTGGGTATCCAGTACACCGTGGACAGCGCCTGGGGCACCTTCATACCGCGGGCCGATTACAGCTATGTGGACGAGATATTCATGGGCCTGGACGCCGGCGCCGGGCAGAACCGGGACCAGTCCACCTTCGATGATTTCGGGCTGTTGAACCTGCGCCTGGGCTGGCGGAGCCCGCAGAGCCGCTTCGAGGGCGCGCTGTATGTCACTAACGCCACCGACGAGTTTTACTACCTGGGCGCGGCGGCGGTGGCGGATTCCACTGGCGCCTTCCAGACCACCTCGGCACCGCCGCGCATGTACGGCCTGGAGTTCCGCTACAATTTTTTCTAGCGCGCCACCCGCTCGATGTCGGCGCCCAGGCCGGCCAGCTTTTCTTCCAGGTGCTCGTAGCCGCGGTCCAGGTGGTAAATGCGGCTGATCTCGGTTTCACCGGCGGCCACCAGGCCGGCCAGCACCAGGCAGGCGCTGGCCCGCAGGTCGGTGGCCATCACCGGGGCGGCGCCCAGCGTGTTGCGTTTGCCGCGCACCACCGCCACCTGGGTCATGGGCGTGATATCGGCCCCCAGGCGCACCAGTTCCTGCACGTGCATGAAGCGGTTCTCGAAAATGTGTTCGGTGACCACCGCGGTGCCCCCGGCCTGGGTCATCAGGGCCATGAACTGGGCCTGCAGGTCGGTGGGAAAACCGGGGTAGGGCGCGGTGGCGATATCCACGCTGCGCCAGTTGTCGGTGGCCTGCACGGTCAACGAGGTTTCGCCGAGGTCGATGCGGAAGCCGGCATCGCGCATTTTTTCCACCAGTGACTGCAGGTGTTCCGGCACGCAGTCGGTCACGGTCACGGTGCCGCCGGTAATCGCGCCGGCAAGCAGCAGGGTGCCCGCCTCGATGCGGTCGGGTACCACCCGGTGACTGGCCGGGGTCAGCTCGTCCACCCCCTCCACGGTAATCACGCTGGTGCCGGCGCCGGTGATGCGCGCGCCCATGGCGATCAGGTAATTGGCCAGGTCCACCACCTCGGGTTCCTTGGCCGCGTTTTCGATCACGGTGGTGCCGCGGGCGAGGCTGGCCGCCATCAGCGCGTTCTCGGTGCCGCCCACGGTCACTTTCTCGAACAGGATGCGGTCGCCCACCAGGCGCTGGGCGCGGGCGATCACGTAACCGCCCTCGCTGGAGATATCCGCGCCCAGGCGGCGCATGGTTTCTATGTGCAGGTCGATGGGCCGGGAGCCGATCGCGCAGCCGCCGGGCAGGCTCACCCTGGCCTCGAGGTAGCGGGCCAGCAGCGGGCCCAGGCAGAGAATGCCGGCGCGCATCTTGCGCACCATCTCGTAGTCGGCCACATGGGCCCCGGGTGAACTGACGTTTACCACCAGGGTATCGCCCTCCCGGTGGCTTTGGGCGCCCAGGGAGGCCAGCAGGGTCTGGGTGGACTCGATGTCACGCAGGTAGGGCACGTTGTCGAAACGGTGTTCCCCGTCCGCCAGCAGCGAGGCGAACAGGATGGGCAGGGCGGCGTTTTTGGAACCGCTGGTGCTGACGGTGCCGTTGAGTCGGTGGCCGCCGCGAACGATGATGGAATCCAAGTGTAGCTCCGGTGTTGGCGCCGGCGCGGGGCCGGTGGTTGTGGCGAGAGGGGATGAAAAGGGCGCTAGGGTAGCAGGTCATCCGGGCGGGATAAACTACCCGCAGACCTCGTGCGAAGGTTCCACTGCCATGCTGCAGCGGGTATGGTTGCCGCAGCAGCGAGTACAGCCCCTGATGGAAGTCCCGATGAACAGCAGCCAGCCCCCCAGCCTGAGACAGTGCATTGCCCTCAAGCTGATGCCCGATATCCGCTTTTACGACAGCGGCGCCGGCCCGGCCCCGGTGCTGGAACTGCCGCCGGCACTGGCCAGCGCTTTGCGGACGCTCAGTCCCGGCGGGCTTATCCTGTTCCGGGAAAATCTGGCTTCGGTGGCGCAAATCCGCCGCCTGACGGCCCAGCTGCGCGACTGCCTGGGGCCCCGGGCGCTGATCGGCGTCGACCAGGAGGGCGGTCGGGTGACCCGTCTGCCGCGAGCGCAGTGCACCAGCTTCAGCGGCAACATGGCGCTGGCCGCCTGCCCCGACGCCGAACAGCTGGCGCGCCAGGTGGGCGCCGCCCAGGCGGCGGAGCTGCGGGCGCTGGGGATCAACCTCAATTTTGTGCCCGCCCTGGACGTCAACAGCAATCCCCATAACCCGGTGATCGGCGCCCGCTCCTTCGGTGATGACCCGGAGCGGGTGGCTGTCCTGGGCGCGGCGCTGCTCGAAGGGCTGCAGGGCGGCGGCGTGGCCGGCTCGCTGAAACACTTTCCCGGCCACGGCGATACCAGCCAGGACAGCCACACCGACCTGCCCTCGGTCAGCCGCGGGGCGGAGCAGGCGTTGGCGATTGACCTGGCACCCTTCGCCCGGGTCATTGGCCAGTCGGCCCCGGCCATGGTGATGACGGCCCATATCCAGTACCCGGCCCTGGATGCCAGCACCATCCCCGGTACCGATGTGGTGCTGCCGGCCACCCTGTCGCGGGCGATACTCACCGGGCTGTTGCGGGAACAGCTGGGCTACCGCGGCGTCATCATCACCGACGCCCTGGACATGCGCGCCATCAGCGCCAGGTTGACCCCGGCCGCGGCGGTTGTCGCCTGCTTCCGGGCGGGGGTGGATATCGCCCTCATGCCCCTGTTGCTGCGCTCGACCGCCAGCTTCGAGGCTTATGAAGCGATTATCGCGGCAGTCACCGCCGCGGTGGCCAGCGGCGAGCTTGACGAGGATGAACTGCGTGCCTCCGCCGCCCGGGTGCAGGCGCTGCAGGCGCAATTCCCCGGCGCCGCCGACGACGGTGCGGCGGCGCAGATTGGTTGCGAGCAGCACCTGGCCCTGGAGCGGCGCATCGCTGCGTCCAGCCTGACCCTGGTGGCGGGCAAGTTGCCGGCGCTGGCCGCCGATGCCGCGGTGCACCTGCTGATGCCGGATGGCGCCAGCGCCGACGCCCTGCGCAGGGCCCTGCTGGCGCAGCAGTCGTCGCTGCGGGTCAGTTGCCAGGGGCTGGACAATTTCGATGTCAGTCGCGAGCGGCAGTGCCTGCAGCAGGCGGACCTGTACCTGGTGGGCGTCAGCGAGCCGGCCAACAGCGCGGTGGTCGCCGGCGGCGCCGAGGACCTGGCCCGGCTGCCGGACCGGAAACCCGCCACCGTGCAACGGGCGATGCTGGCCGCCGCTGCCGGTGTTCCCCGGGTGGCGATTATGCTCAACTCCCCCTATGCCGTGTCCCGCTTCGAGGGCGTCGCGGAGGCGATCCTGGCCAGCTACGATGGCGCCCCCGAGGGCGTCGGCGGCCGGCCGGGGCCGGCCTACCAGGCGCTGGCAGCGCTGCTGTGCGGTCTTGCAGCGGCTCGCGGCACCTTGCCGGTCAGGCTGCCAGCCGCGGCGGGGCCCTGAGTGCGGGCATAAAAAAACCCGGCCGGGGCCGGGTTGCTTGCTGCGCTATTGCCGTTTTCGGGATCGGGCTCAGGGAGGCGGGAAACTGCCCAGCACCCGGGCCGCGGCCTCGTTGATTTCTCCCACCTCGTCTTCATCGCGCTTACCCTTGAGCTTGGACTGGGTCACGCTGCGCCACACGCTCTTTTTCAGCGCGGGGTCGATCATGTCGATAATGAAGGTGCCCTCGGTGTAATTGCTGACCCGGACGTCGGTATTGGTGCAGCTCCAGCAGCTGTACATGCTGTAGCGGTTGTAGCCGCCGTAGTGGCCGTAGCCGACCCCGTAGCTGGGCGTCTGGTAGGTGCGAACGTCAGTCTTGTGCTGGGTGCCCAGGTGCCAGCTGAGCAGCAGGTCGGCGTGCTCCGGGTCATCGACCACGGTCAGGCCGCGCTTTTGCAGTTCCTGCGCCAGGGCATTATCAATGCGGTCTTTCTGGAAATCGCTCAGGGTCATGGGGTCGTCGCCGGTAACCTCACCGGAGTGCTTGTAGAAGCCTATTTTATTGACGCCGCTGAAGTCGTAATCGTGCTTGAAGTCCACGGTGGGGGTGGGAGCGCTGGCGCAGGCGCCCAGCAAGAGGACGGTGGCGAGCAGACCCAGGGTCGTGGTCAGGCGCTTCAGGATAGGGTTCATCGGAATCTCCAGTGTTGAGTCAGGGGCGTAGTGTACGCCAGTTTTTCGACCGGCGGCAGCATCAGGGGTTCCCCTCGCAGCTGGCCAGCAACTGCTGCAAGGCGGTCACGTGCTGCCGGGGCCGCTGGGCGAGGCTTGCCATGGCCTCATCGCGGGTTTGCCGCCACTGGCGGTAGGCCGGGGGCAGGGTAGTGCCCAGCAGTGCCTCCAGGTCCGTCACCGGCGGCAGCAGCTGGTGATAGCGGCGGCCCAGGGCGGCGGCCCGGGTCTGGATGCCGTCAATAAAAAAGCGGCTGATCACATTGGGCAGGATGTCGGCCGCCTGCGGCCGCCGCTTGGGAGGGCACAGCGGGCCCCGCTGCAGTCGCTGCGCCACCGCGGCGTCGGCCTGCGCAAGCCACTGGCCCTGGTGGGCCAGGGCCTGCCACAGCTGGCCGCCGTCGCCCCGGGCCACGGTGCTGAGCTGTAATTCCAGTTCCAGGTTGTCGGCCCTGTAGTCGCCGGCCAGCCAGCGCCGGGCAGCTGCGTTGATGGCTTCCAGCGCGGTAATCACCGCGCTGGAGGTGTTTTGCGGGTACTGCGGCTGCAGGCTGCCAGGGCGCCACAGCGTCGCGTATTCCGCCGAGCCCAGGGTGGCGTTGAACACGATCGCTGGCAGCTGTTGCTGCTTGAGGGCCAGCGCGCTGGCCAGGGTGGCCGCCAGCGCCTGCTCGCCCCCGGCTTCCAGCATGGCGATGCAGTCCGGCGCCAGGCGCAGGTACTCCAGCGCCAGCAGCAGTCTCTGGGAGTCCCGGGCCAGCCGGCCCAGGCTGCTGTTGATCTTGCCAATGGTGGTCTGCAGGGCGCAGCCGCGCAGGTCGAGAAAGTCCAGCGTGCCCAGGCTGTCGCTGGTAATGGCGATGCGCAGCTGTCCCGGGCGCTCAAGGCGCGGCAGGGCGGGGCTGGCGGCGGGCGCGGCGGTGGTCACGTCCAGGGTCCGGCCCAGTCGCTGCAGGTACTGCTCAAAGGGGGCGTCAACGCTGTCGCTGGTGCAGCCGGCCAGCAGCGGCAGCAGCATCAGCAGGATGGGAAATCGCGCAGTCATCCTCTGCTTATACACAAGTCACGGGGCAAAGGGTTCATCATCTGCCTGCGGCGCTGCTGGTCAGAAGTAGAACGCAAGCTGGGCAAACAGCGACGGGCCGCTGGCCAGCTGCAGGTCATCCACCCCGGTGTCGAGGCCGCCGAATTCGGTGCCGCTGGCGCCAAAGGGGATGTTGCCCGCCACTAACAGCTGCCAGTCCTGGGCCAGGTCGTATTGCGCCACCAGCTGCACCAGGCCGGAACTGTCGCCGAGATTGTAGAACAGGTTGGGGGTGGCCATGAACAGGGGGCTGAGCTCGATGCTGACGCCGCCGGCGAGGTAGTGCCGGCCGATAGTGAACAGCTCGCCCCGCGCCAGGCGCGCCACCAGGTCCTGCTGCTGCGGCAGCTGCCGGTAGTCATCCTGGCGCAGGCCCATGCCGTTGAAGAAGTACTCCACCACGCCGCTCATGTTCCTGCCGAAACCGATCCAGGAGTAGCTCAGGTTGATGACTGCGGCAGCGTAGGTATCCAGCTCGGTGTCGGTGAGCAGGACATCGCCGCGGAGGATGGCGCCGCGCATGATGGCGCCGCCCAGGTCGGTCAGCCCGCCGACGCTGACGATGTTGTCCCGGTAGTGGCGGGCGGCCACCAGGTCCAGTTCGCCGGCGCCGACAAAAGCGTGGTACTTGAGGGTCTGGGTGTTGACGTCACTGCCGGTATTGCCGTCTGCATCGCGGCGCCACACCGCCACCAGCTCGATATCGTTGCCGTTGTCCTGCAGGTACTGGCCGTAGAGCATGTCGTCGCCGCTCTTGTATTCCTTGTCGACGGCGGCGGGGTCGAAAGGGTTGAAGAAGTCCACCGGATTGTACATCAGGCCGTTGCCCCAGCTGATCGCCTGGCGGCCAATGCGCAGGACCGCCTGGTCGCCGGTGTAGCCGGCGTGCAGCCGGTCCAGGCGCTGCACCAGGCTGTAGTCGTCACCGTCAGAGATGGTGTCGGTGAGGTCCAGCAGGCGACGGTCGTCAGAGAGCTCGCCGGCGGGGGCGAACAGGGTTCCCTGCAGGGCCCGGTTGAGTTCCAGGCTGTCGCCACTGCGGGCAATCAGCTGGTAGTCCGCCTGCCAGCTGAAGCGCTCCCTGGCGCCGTCGACCAGCAGCCGCAGGTCGCCGTTGACATCGTGGCCGGGGGTGCCGATCAGCTCGCGCAGCAGGCTGTCGTCGGGGTAGCTGCCTGCCTGGTACTGGGCCTTGGCGTGGCCGCTGCGGAACTGCAGCAGCTCCGCGCTGGCGGCGCTGCAGGCGGCCAGCAACAGGGCGCCGCACAGCCGCTTCATGGCGTCGCCGCCAGGGGCTCCCCGGGAATGCCCGATTGCTGTTCATCGCGGATGATCCGGCCGTCCTCCATGCGAATCAGCCGCGGGCAGTAGGCCATGACCCGGGTGTCGTGGGTGGCGATAACAAAGGTGATGCCGCGCTCGGCGTTGAGCCGGCGAAACAGTTCGATCAGCTGGGTGGCACTGGCGGAATCCAGGTTGGCGGTGGGCTCGTCGGCGAGCACCAGGGTGGGCTTGCTGACGATGGCCCGGGCCACCGCCACCCGCTGCTGCTGGCCCCCGGAGAGCTGGGACGGCAGGCGGTCCTGGTGGTCGGCCAGCCCGACCTCCTCGAGTATGGCCATGGCCCTTGCCCGGCGCTCGGCGGCGGGCAGGCCCTGGACCTGCATCACGAATTCGATATTCTCGCGGGCGGTCAGCACCGGGATCAGGTTGTAGGCCTGGAACACGAAGCCGATGTT
Source organism: Seongchinamella sediminis (assembly GCF_003457605.1). GTDB lineage: Bacteria > Pseudomonadota > Gammaproteobacteria > Pseudomonadales > Halieaceae > Halioglobus > Halioglobus sediminis. Next base: position 80,304 of record NZ_QRAN01000017.1, on the reverse strand, counting down.
ATGCAGGCGCATGTCCGCCAGCGCGCCCTTGCCCAGCTGGTCGACCCGGTGCTCGCCGACCAGGATCTCGCCGCTGTCGGGCTGGTCCAGCCCGCCCATGGCGTTGAGCAGGGTGGTCTTGCCGGAGCCGGAGGGGCCCGAGAGGCAGACAAAGGAACCTTCCGGGATTTCGATACAGACATCGTCCAGGCCGCGAATCACCTGGTCGCCCTGGGTGAAGGTCTTGTTGAGATGGGTGCAGCGTATGGCAGTCATAAACCGGCTCCGTGTCAGTTCCTGGCCAGCGCCTGGATGGGATTGTAACGGGAGGCGCGCCAGGCGGGTATCAGGCTTGCCAGCAGGCCCAGCACCATGACCACGGCGGTCGACATCAGCATATGCTCCAGTTCCAGCACCGGATACAGGGTCGTCCCCATGCCCGCCATCTCCAGCCCGGCGGCAACGCCGGAGATATCGATGCCCTCTTCCAGCGGTAATATGGTCGCCAGCGCCAGCAGGTTGCCCAGCACCAGCCCCAGGGCCAGCAGTATCAGGCTCTCCAGCAGCACCTGGTACATGATCCAGGCGGGGCGCATGCCCAGGGCCATCATCAGGCCGATTTCCCGCACCCGCTCGAACACCGCCATCACCAGGGTGTTGACCAGGCCGAAGGACAGGGCGAGGAAGATCACCACCATGATGATCAGGTTGTAGCTGGTTTGCAGGTCCATCATTGACTCCAGGTAGCCGTCCAGCTCCATCCAGGGCAGGGTTTCCAGCTGCGGCCCGGCGGCCTCGGCGATGTCGCGCCACCAGCGGTCGACAGCGCGGAAGTTGTCGCCGGTGATGGCGATTTCCGAGACCCGGGTGCCCAGCTGCAGCAGCGCCTGGACCGTCTCCCGGCCGACGTAGACGTTCAGTTCCTCGGTGGCCTGCAGCCGCGCCCGGTAAATGCCCACCACGCGGATGCCGCGGTCGGCGACGTTGTTGTCCGGGTCCTGGGACATGATGACCACCCGCTTGCCCAGCCCTGTTTTCAGCTGTTCCGCCAGCTTGCGGCCGATCACCAGGCCGGTGTCGTCGGGACCCCGGAGGAAGCGTCCCTGGACGATGTCCGCCGGGTCGAAGCCGAGGCTGATTTCCGCGGCCGGGTCCACCCCCAGCAGCTGGATGGCGCGACTGTCGCGTTCACTGGAAATCATCGCCGGTACCCTGACCCGCGAGGCCCAGCCGGTCACCGGCGGCTGCTCCAGCCGGCCCAGCAGGGCACCCGCCGGCGCCTCGATGCTGTTGTTGACGCTGGGATCGTCGCGGTAGTTCAGGTGATGCACCTGGACTTCCCCGGGCAGCGTGCGCAGGCCGCCGCGGACCATTTCATCGACCATGCCGGAGATCAGCGCGCTGAACAGGATCATCGCCCACACCCCGACCACGATGGCGACCAGCATGATGGTGGTGCGGCGGTAGTTGCGCCACAGGTTGCGCCAGGCGAGGGTGAACAGGACGCCCACAGCGCGCCGGGAGGCGGCCATTTACACTGCCCTCATGGCGTCCACCGGCTGCAGGGTGTGCAGGCGCAGGGCCGGGTAAATGGCGGCCAGCATGCCGCCGAGAAAAACCACTAGCGGCCCGCCGAACAGGCTGGCCAGTGACAGCTGGGGATAAATGCGCCCCTCCAGGTTGTAGCGCTCCATCGCTTCCTCCATGCCCTCCAGGGTAAAGCCCACCTGGCCCAGCCAGGCCACCAGGAGGCCCCCCGCCAGGCAGCCCAGCAGCAGGCCCAGCAGCGACATGATGGCGGTTTCCAGCAGTACCAGCCGGGCGAGCTGGCCGGGGCGCACGCCCAGGGCGGTCATCACCCCGAATTCCCGGGTCCGCTCCAGCACCGACATAAGCTGGGTGTTGAGCACGCTGAAGGCCACCAGCACGATCAGTACCGCGTACATCACGAAGGCGCTGAACAGGTCCGCCTGTATGGCCTGGCGCAGGCCGGGTTGCAGCTGGTCCCAGTCCCGCACGGTGGTGCTGGCCGCCGGCAGCAGTCCGGCGATGGCGGTTTTCAGTGGCGCCACGTGGTCGAGGTCATTGACCTTGATCACGAGCGCATGGACATCCGTGTCCATGGCGAAGGTGGCCTGGAAATAGCCCAGCGGGATTTCCGCCACCGAGCGATCCAGTTCGGTCATGCCGGAATCGATAATGCCGACCACGGTGGCAATGCCGGCGGCGAAGGAATCGTCCCGGCCGGAGCCGAGCAGGGTGATTTCATCGCCGACATCAATTTTCAGGTTGCGCGCCAGCACCGCGCCCACCACGATCTCGGCGGCATCGCTGTCATCGAGGTAACGGCCCCGGCTGAGCAGCCCCGGCAGGGTGGACACCCGGTGCTCGTAAGCGGGTTGCACCCCGAGCACCTGGATGCCGAAGGAACGCTCCTCGCTGGAGGCCAGGGCGAAGGCGCTGCCCCGGGCGGCGATGGCTGACACCCCGGTGGCGTGCCGCAGTTGCCGGGCCAGGGCCTCGCCATCGGGCACGGTGTAGCGCATACGCGGCTCGTCCAGAAAGCGCTGGTCCTGCACCTGCAGGTGGCCGGTGAGTACGCTCAGGGTGCCGTCAATCATCAGCGCATAGCTGCCCAGCTGCATGGAAATCATGAACACCAGCAGGGCGTTGCAGAACACCATGCCCGCCACGGTCAGCCAGGTGCGCCGGCCGTGGCGCCACAAATTGCGCCAGGCCAGGCGCTGGGTCACGCTCACTGGCGGGGGTTTCTCAGGTTGGACAGGGTGAACAGGTTGGCGGGCAGGTCGACGTTGAAGCGGGTGCTGTCGACGCGCAGCTCGGTCCATTCATCCGGCTTGTCCACTTCCTGCATGCGCATTTTCGTCGCCACCGTGCGCCCGCCCATGACCGCGATCTCCAGGGTGGTGAAGGTTTTCACCAGTACCCCGTCCTGGTCCCAGAACTGTTGCTCCAGCAGCACGAAGTCATCGCGAATGGTCCAGACTTCCCGGCCCCAGACCACCGCGGCCTCCTCGTGGGGAATGGACTGGATCACCCAGGCCTGGTGGCCGTCCACCTTGCGGCTGTCGAGCAGGGTATGGTCGTACTGGTCGATGATGTCGGTGGATTTGCTGATGTCCTTGTTGGACAGGTCGGAGCCCATCCAGCTCTGGTTCATCATCGACGAGGGCACCTTGATCACCCGGTTGATCTTCGGCGAGTAGGTCCACATGTCGTTGTCCAGCACCAGGGTGCCGTTGCCGGCGTCACGGACCGGTGCGGTGACCCGCACCAGGGAGCGCTTGTCGCCCTCGGTCCAGGCCTCCATGGACATGGAGCGCTCCCAGTCCGGGCGGTGGATGACCATGGTCATCTGGCCGTGGGAGGTAAGGCCGCGCCAGTGATCCATGGCCTGGCGGATGATGTCCTCCGGGGTGATCTCTGCCGCCGGCGCCGCCGCGGACAGGGCCAGCGCCAGCATGGCCGTGATCGTGCTCAGCAGCCGCATGGCATCAGCCGATTTCTCCCCGGGCCCGGGCCAGGTAGGCGTGTAGGTTGGCCAGGTTTTCCGGGGGGGTGCACTTGACCCAGCCGGAGAAGCCGGCGCTGACCACCAGGTCGATGTCGGCAAAAGAGAAGCTGTCGCCGGCAATCCAGGGGCTGTCGGCCAGCCGCTGGTCGAGTTGCTCCCAGGCCCAGGCCAGGCGCTTTTTGCCGCGCTCCGCCAGTGCCGGGATTTGCTCCAGGTCCAGGGGGCCGGGCAGGGCGCGACCCTTGAAGCCGGGGCTGCTGTTGCGCAGGGCCTCGGCGATGGACATGAAGATCATGCTGTAGATTTTCGAGTCCCAGCTGGTGACCAGCCCCTTTTCCAGCGGGCTGCTGCCGAGCAGTGGCCGGTCCGGGTAGAGGGCCTCCAGGTAGTGCACAATGCCGATAACTTCGGTCAAAACGGTGCCATCATCCAGGATCAGGGCCGGTACTGTCTGGTCGGGAACCATTGCCCGGTAGGCCTCGCCCAGGTGCTCCCCCGCCGCCATGTCCACCTGCTCGGTGTCGATTTCAATGCCCTTGCAGCGCATGTACAGGGCCAGGCGCTGGGGGCTGGGAGCGGGGTCGTAGGTGTACAGTTTCATGGTGGGCGGGTCCTCGATAATTGCGGGTTCAGGTGACAATACTAGGTGGAGCGAGCTGTCGCTGCCAGGTTTGGGTCCCGATTTCCCGCCCGCCATGAGTTTTCCCCCACCCGATAAGTGGCTATAATGCGCGCCGGACTGACAGAGGATCCCAATGTGATTATTCGATATGCCCTCGGCCTTGCGGCCGTGATCCTGGCCTTTGGTGCCATCGCCGACAACCTCAGCGATGCCCAGCGGGCCGAAATTGAAGAGCGCCTGAAGCCGGTGGGTGAAGTCTGCCTGCAGGGCGACAGCAGCTGCGGTGGCGCGGCTGCCACCGCCAGCGCCGGCCCCCGTTCCGGCGAGGATGTTTACAACAGCGCCTGCATGGCCTGCCACACCACCGGTGCCGGCGGCGCGCCCATTTACGGTGACGCCGCTGCCTGGGCGGACCGCATCGCCAAGGGCACCGAGGCCCTGTACGCCAGTGGCGTTAACGGCGTACCCGGTACCGGCATGATTGCCAAGGGCGGCTGCATGAGCTGTTCCGACGAGGAAATCCATGCCGCCGTGGACTATATTGTCGCCGGCAGCCAGTAAGCGCCGCGCATCCTTCAAAGGCCGCGCCATGGTTATGGCGCGGCCTTTTTTTGCCCGGCCCGATCACTGGCCGTCAAAGAAACTTGCTAGAGTGATTCTATCGCTTTCGGAGTATGCCCCATGATGCGCATTGTTCTGGCCACTGTGCTCGTTGTTACCCTGGTTGTCGCCTGTGTCGAGGAAGCCCCCGAGCGACCGTTGGTGGAAGTGGTTATCGAGCCCGTGGCGCTCGAGCCCTACCAGCCCGAGCGGGAATATGTCGGCCGCCTGGAGGCCCGGGACGATGTGGCCATCCAGGCCAAGGTAACCGGTTACCTGCTGACCCGGGATTTCCGCGAGGGCGACCGGGTCGAGGCCGGAGATATTCTCTACACCCTGGATGCCTCCGAGTTCCAGGCCGCGCTGGCCCGGGCCGAGGCGGACCTGGCCTCGGCCGTGGCCACCCAGGTGAACGCCGAGCGCAACTACAAACGGGGCCTGGAGCTGCTGCCAAAGGGGGCCATTTCCCAGTCGGAAATGGACTCACTGACCGCCAAGACCCTGGAGGCCAACGCCCGGCTGGAGTCCGCCCAGGCCCAGGTGACCAGCGCCCAGGTCAACCTGAGCTTCACCACCATTACCGCGCCGATTTCAGGGCGCATTGGCCGCAGCCTGGCCAGCGTCGGCGACCTGGTGGGGCCCAACACCGGCAATCTCACCACCCTGGTGTCCATCGACCCCATCGAGGCCCTGTTCTCGGTCAGTGAGGCGACCTACGTGGCGGCCATCAAAACCCGCATGACCGACCGCCTGGACGTGAGCGACCTGCGCTCGCTGGAAGTCACCCTCGAGCTGACCAACGGCGCAATTTACCCGGAAGTGGGGCGCATCGACTATTTTTCCAACCGGGTGGACCAGACCACCGGCACCCTGGAAGCCAGGGCTTCCATACCCAACCCCCATTCCCTGCTGGTGCCAGGGCAGTACGTGCGCGTGCTGCTGCATGACACCAACCTGCTGGAGGGGCTGTTCCTGCCCCAGGCGGCGGTGCAGGCAGACCAGCAGGGCAGCTTTGTCCTGGTGGTGGATGCCGGCTCCACCGTGGTGCGCCGCAACGTCAGCCTCGGCGAGCGCTTCGACGACAAGGTGCTGGTGCTGGATGGCGTCAGCGCGGGCGACATGGTGATAACCCGCGGGTTGCAGCAGGTGAGGCCCGGCATGCCGGTCAGCACCCGCATCCTCACGGACGCTGAATAGGGGGCGGGTCGATGTTCAGTGCCTTTTTTATCGAACGGCCCAAGTTCGCGATGGTGATCGCCATCGTGCTCAGCCTGGCGGGCATGTTGTCTATTTATATGCTGCCGGTGAATGAATACCCGGCCATTTCGCCCCCCAATATCGTGGTGTCGGCGTACTATCCCGGTGCCTCGGCCGAGGTGGTGGAGGCCACCGTGGGTACGCCCATCGAGGATGCGGTGAATGGCGTGGAGGACATGATTTACATGTCCTCCAAGAGCGCCAACGACGGCAGTTACAGCCTGACGGTGACCTTCGAGGTGGGCGCGGACCCGGACATGGCCCTGGTGCGGGTACAGAACCGGGTCAAGCTGGCGGAACCGGCGCTGCCCGCGGAAGTGACCCAGCGCGGCCTGAACATCGACGAGCGCTCTCCGGATATCCTCAAGCTGGTCAGCTTTACCTCGCCGGACGAGTCGCTGGATTACAAATTCATCTCCAACTACGTCAAGATCAACCTGCAGAACGCCATCGCCCGGCTGGAGGGCGTCTCCGAGGCATCGATTCTCGGCGAGGCCGACTATTCCATGCGCCTGTGGCTGAACCCGGACAAGATGGCCGCTTACCGCCTGTCGGTCAACGACGTGTACAGCGCCCTGCGCGAGCAGAACGTGCAGGTGGCCGCGGGCAAGATCGGCGCGCCGCCCTTCGATGGGTCGCTGCAGACCGAGTACTCCCTGCGCACCAAGGGCCGGCTGGAGGATGTGGCCGAGTTTGAGAACATCGTGCTGCGCGCCCAGGCCGATGGCTCCGCGATTTACCTGCGCGATGTCGCCCGGGTGGAACTGGGCCAGTCCAGCTACAACTTCCACGGTGAGACCAATGGCGTACCGGCGGTCAACCTGGCCGTATACCAGATGGCCGACGCCAACGCCCTCGCGGTGGGTGAGGCGGTGGATACACTGGTGGCGCAGCTGGCGGAGCAATTCCCCGAGGGTATGGACTACGTCATCAGTTACGACACCACCCGCTATGTGAGCACCGCCGTGCGCCAGGTGGTGATCTCCCTGCTGCAGGCGGTGGTGCTGGTAATCGCGGTGACCTTCCTGTTCCTGGGCAGCTGGCGGGCGACGCTGGTGCCGGCGATTGCCATACCGGTGTCCCTGCTGGCGGCGTTCGCGGTGCTGATGGCTCTGGGTATGACCATCAACACGGTGACCCTGTTCGCCCTGATCCTGGCCATTGGTATTGTGGTGGACGATGCCATCCTGGTGATCGAAAACTGCGACCGGCATTTGCGCGAGGATCCGCAGATGTCGCCGAAAGAGGCGGCGACCATCACCATGCGGGAAGTGGGCGGCGCCATTATCGCCACCACCCTGGTGTTGCTGGCGGTGTTTGTACCGGTGGCAATGCTGCCCGGTATTACCGGCGTGATGTATCGCCAGTTCGCCGTCACCATTTGCGTGGCGGTGGTGTTTTCCTCGGTCAACGCCCTTACTCTCAGCCCGGCGCTGTGCAGCCTGTTGCTCAAGCGCGGGGCACAGAAGCACGCCCGCTGGTATGCGGCATTCCTGACCGGTTTTGGCCGTTTGACCCGCACCTACGACCGGGGGGTGGGCTTTCTGCTGGCCCGGCTGCGGCTGGTGGCGGTGCTGTTCCTGGTGTGGAGCGGGGCGCTGTTGTTCGGCTTTATCTCTACCCCCACCGGCTTTGTGCCCAGCGAGGACAAGGGCGCCCTGCTGGTCAGCGTGCAGCTGCCGGACGCTTCCTCCCTGAGCCGCACCAAGGCCGCCATGGACAAGATGGCGGCGATTATCGCCGAGGATCCGGCGGTGGAAACGGTCACCGCGATCACCGGATTCTCCGTGCTGACGGGGGCCATGGCCAGCAATGGCGGTACCCTGTTCGTGGTGCTCCGGCACTGGGATGAGCGCAAGGAGGCACAGAATATCGTGTTCAAGGTGGCCGAGCGGATCAACGCCCGGGGCTTTGTGCAGGTGCCCGAGGCCCAGGTATTCGCGCTGACGCCGCCGGCGGTCCCTGGCATGGGCGTGGCCGGCGGCCTTGAGCTGGTGCTGCAGGACACCCTGTCGCGCTCGCCCCAGGAACTGGCGGCGACCCTGAATCACCTGGTGGTTGACGGCAACCAGGCCCCGGGCCTGACCGATGTGTTCAGCTCCTACCGCGCCAACGTGCCCCAGTACTATGTCGATGTGGACCGGATCAAGGCCAAGAACCTCGGCGTCAGCCTGGACGAGATTTTTGCCACCCTGCAGGCCCAGATGGGCTCGCTGTACATCAATGACTTCAACAAGTTTGGCCAGACCTACCGGGTGATCATGCAGGCCGAGTCCGAGTTTCGCGCCGACCTCGGCGACCTGGACCACTTCTACCTGAAATCGGCCAGCGGCAACATGGTGCCGCTGAGCACCCTGGTGACCACCGAGCCGGTGCTCGGCCCCGACGTGTCCAGCCGCTACAACATGTTCCGCTCGGCAACCGTCAGGGCCACCGCCATGCCCGGCTACAGCTCGGGGCAGGCCATGGCCATTTTCGAGGAGCTGGCGGAGCGCAGCCTGCCGGCCGGCTACACCTACGAGTGGACGGGCATGTCCTACCAGGAACGGGAAGCCGGGCAGACCGCAATTTACGCCTACCTGCTGGCGCTGATCTTCGTCTACCTGTTCCTGGTGGCACAGTATGAGAGCTGGTCCATTCCGGCGGCGATCATCCTGGTGGTGCCGATGGCAATTGGCGGCGCGCTGCTCGCCCTGATACTCAGTGATGTCGCCCTCAACCTGTATGCCCAGGTGGGTATTGTGCTGCTGATCGGCATGGCCGCCAAAACCGCCATCCTGGTGGTGGAGTTTGCCCGCCAGCGGCGGGAACAGGGCGGGGAGGACATCCTGGTGGCGGCCCGGGAGGCGGCGCGGCTGCGTTTCCGTGCGGTCTGTATGACCGGGGTGTCGTTTATCCTCGGTATTCTGCCCCTGGCCCTGGCCACCGGTGCCGGTGCTTTCGGCCAGCGCTCACTGGGCCTGACCGTACTGGGTGGCATGCTGGCGGCGATGCTGGTGGGGGTTTACTTCGTGCCCGGCTTCTATGCCATCGTCCAGGGCCTGCGGGAGAAACTCAAGGGCGGGGTCAAACATCAGCGGCCGGAGCAGCCCGACAGCGCCGGCTGAACGGTAGCGAGGCTCAGGCGAACAGTTCCTTGAGGCCCGCCAGGGTGGCCTGGCCGCGGGCCTCGTTGGCCTCGCCGTCGTCCACGCCGGCACCCTGCCAGCTGAGGTCGTCCTGGGGCAGTTCGTCGAGAAAACGGCTGGGTTCGCAGTTGATGGTTTCCCCGAACTGGCGGCGCTTCGCCGCCATGGTCATGGCCAGGGTTTGCTGGGCGCGGGTAATGCCCACATAGGCCAGGCGCCGCTCTTCCTCGATATTGCCGTCTTCCACGCTGGCCCGGTGGGGGAGCAGGTTTTCTTCCATGCCGATAATGAACACGTGGGGAAATTCCAGCCCCTTGGAGGCGTGCATGGTCATCAGCTGCACGTTGTCCGGGCTGGCGTCTTCTTCCTCCTGCTGCTCCATCAGGTCGCGCAGAATCAGCCGGGAAATGGCCTCGTCCAGCGCCACGCCCTCGTCGGTCATTACCCTGTTGAGGCTGTCGATGAGGAAGTGCACGTTGCCCATGCGCCGTTCGGCCACGTCTTCGCTGGAGCTCAGCTGGTTGAGCCACTGCTCGTAATCCATGTCGCGGATCATCTGCCGCACCGCGGAAATGCCCGCGCCGCCCTCGCACTGGCGGCGGATGCGGTCCATCCACAGGCGGAATTCCTGCAGCCGGTGGCGACCGGCCTCCGGCAGTACACCGCTGCCGACCCGGCCGATGGCCTGGCTCAGACTGCAGTGCTGCTCGTTGGCGAAATTGCCCAGCGCTTCCAGGGTGGAGGCGCCCAGCTTGCGCCGCGGCACGTTGGCGATGCGCAGGAAGGCGTTGTCGTCATTCTCGTTAACGATGAGCCGCAGGTAGGCCATGATGTCCTTGACCTCGTTGCGGGCAAAGAAGGAGGTACCGCCGGACAGGTGGTAGGGCACCTGCTGCTGTTGCAGCGCCAGTTCCAGCAGGCGGGACTGGTGGTTGCCGCGGTAGAGAATCGCATAGTCGCCAAAGCGGGTGCGCTTGCGCAGCTTGTGGTCGAGGATTTCCGCCACTACCTGCTCCGCCTCGTGGTTCTCGTCGCTGCAGCGGATCACCCGCAGCGGTTCGCCATAGCCCAGTTCGCTCCACAGCTGCTTTTCAAACACGTGATCGTTATTGGCGATGAGGGTATTGGCTGCCTTGAGGATGCGCGAGGTGGAGCGGTAGTTCTGCTCCAGCTTGACCAGTTTCAGGCCGGGAAAGTCGTCCTGCAGCTGGGCCAGGTTCTCCGGCCGGGCGCCGCGCCAGGCGTAGATTGACTGGTCGTCATCGCCGACCACGGTCAGCGCGCCGCGTACCCCCACCAGCTGTTTCACCAGCAGGTACTGGCTGGAGTTGGTGTCCTGGTACTCGTCGACCAGCAGGTAGTGGATGCTGTTCTGCCACTTTTCGAGGATGTCCGGGTTGTGCTCGAAGAGGATGGTGGGCAGCAGGATCAGGTCGTCGAAGTCGAGGGCGTTGTAGGCTTTCAGGGCCCGCTGGTAGCGACGATAGGCCTGGGCGCAGAGCATCTGGGCCGGCCCTTTGGCAGTGGCCAGGGCCTGCTCCGGCAGGATGCGGTCATTTTTCCAGCTGGATATCTGGTGCCCGATGGTGGCTGCCCGGTCACCGTCGGAGCCATGCTCCTGGATCAGCAGGTCCTTGATCAGGCTCTGGCTGTCCTGGCCGTCGAATATGGAAAAGCCACTCTTCAGGCCCAGCAGCTGGCGCTCGTGGCGGATGATCTTCAGCCCCAACTGGTGGAAGGTGCTCACCGTCAGTCCCTCGGCGGCGTTGCCGCCGAGCAGCTTGCCGACCCGCTCCTTCATTTCCCGCGCGGCCTTGTTGGTAAAGGTCACCGCGGCAATCCGGCTGGCGCGGATACCGCAGGTCTGGACCAGGTAGGCGATCTTGCGGGTGATCACGCTGGTCTTGCCCGAGCCGGCGCCGGCGAGCACCAGCAGGGGGCCGTCTATATAGCGCACGGCCTCGCGCTGTCGGGGGTTTAACTGAGCCACAGAAATTTAACAACCGGGAGGTGTAACAGGCCCTACAGTCTAGCAGAGTGGAGCCGCATCCCGGTATCTGCGCGGGACAAATTCCTCCTCATCCCTGTCCCGAAGCCCCGGTGGGCAGTGTCATTTCTGTCTGGCCGAGCAAGCCGGTCGTTGGGGCGCCGCAGTTTAATTCCGCATACGGCGCCTCTTAATTACCCCGGCAGCGCTTGTGACGGGCCTTTCATCGGGTATGTTAGCCGCTCGCAAAAAACGCAGCACATGGGGAAATTCATGACGCAAGAGGCCTTTATTTACGACGCCATTCGCACACCGCGTGGCAAGGGCAAGCCGGGTGGCGGGCTTTACGAAGTCAAGCCCATCGATCTCATCACCAACCTGTTGGAGGAGATGAAATCCCGCCATGCGCTGGACACCACCCAGGTGGAAGATTTTATTTGCGCCACTGGTGAACCAGTGAACGAACAGGGCCAGAATATCGCCAAGACCGCCCTGGTTTATTCCAGCTGGGATGACATTACCACCGGTGCCCAGCTGCACCGCTACTGCGCAGGTGGACTCGACGCGGTCAACAACATCGCCATGAAGATCATGTCGGGCATGGAGTCCCTGGGCGTGGCCGGTGGCGTGGAGAGCATGTCACGTCTGGGTATCGGGGCCGGCGGTGCAGCGGCCGGTGACGCCTGGGTGGCGATGAAGAGCTACGGAATCTCCCAGGGCCTGGGCGCTGACCTGATGGCGGGCCTGGATGGCTTCAGCCGCGAGGATGTGGATCGCTATGCCTGTGAATCCCAGCGTCGGGCGGCCCATGCCCGCGACAATGGTTACTTCGACAAGTCCCTGGTGCCGGTGAAAGACCTCAACGGCGTTACCGTGCTGGCTCACGATGAACTGATTCGCCCTACGGATATGGAGAAGCTGGCCAAGCTGAACCCCTCCTTCGTCATGTTCAACGACTTTGGACACGGCGATTTCCTCAAGTTCAAGTATCCCCAGGTGGAGAAGGTGGAGTGCATTCACACGCCCGGCAACTCCTCGGGGGTGGTTGACGGCGCCTCCCTGGTACTACTGGGTAACAGGCAGGCCGGCGACGACCAGGGACTCAGGCCCCGTGCCCGCATTCGCGCCATGGCGGTTACCGGCTCCGAGCCCACCATCATGCTCGCGGGGCCCGTCCCCGCTTCACAGAAAGCGCTGAAGATCGCGGGTATGGGTGTGGACGATATAGACCTGTTTGAACTCAACGAGGCCTTTGCTTCCGTGGTGCTGCGCTACCAGCGCCTGATGGGCGTGGCGGACGACAGGATCAACGTCAATGGCGGCGCCATTGCCATGGGGCACCCCATCGGTGCCACCGGGGCCATGGTGCTTGGCACTCTGCTGGATGAACTGGAACGACGCGATCTCAACACCGGCCTGGTCACCCTGTGTGCCGGCGGGGGCATCGGAATTGCCACCATCATCGAACGCGTGTGAGACCAGAGACAGGATTGGAGTAAAACCTATGAGTTACATTCGACTGGAAAAAGATGCCGATGGCATTGTCGACCTGATCTTCGACCAGGACGGCAAAACCGTTAACGTGATGGGCGAGGAGTACGCCGAAGCCATGCCGAAGGCCCTGGACGAACTGGAGGCCATGGGCGATGAGCTCAAGGGCCTGTACATTCGCAGCGGCAAGCCGGGACAGTTTTTCGCCGGCGGCGATATCACCATGATGCTGGAAATGGATCTTGATCCCTCCCAGGAGGAGCGGGAGGAGATGTACCAGGGGCTGCTGGATGCCAAGGAACCTCTGGCGCGCATTGAGCGCCTGGGTGTGCCGGTGGCTGTGGGCATTAACGGCCCCGCCCTGGGTGGCGGTTACGAGATCGCCCTGGCCTGCCACCACCGTATCGCGCTGGACAGTCCCAGGGTGAAGGTGGGTCTCCCCGAGGCCATGCTGGGCCTGTTGCCCGGTGCCGGGGGTATTGTGCGCATGGTGCGCATGCTGGGCATGCAGGAAGCGCTGACCCTGATTTCCCAGGGCAAGCAATTGCTTGCGGAACAAGCCCTGGAGAAAGGCTTGATTCACGAGCTGGCGGCCGATGAGGACGAGATGGCCGCCAGGGCCAGGGCCTGGATCAAGGCCAATCCGGAAGCCAGGCAGCCCTGGGAAGCACCGGGCTACCGTATTCCCGGTGGCGGTCCTGACGACGAGTCCACCCGGGGCCTGACCTACTTCGGCCCGGTCAATGTGATGAACCAGACCAAGGGCAATATGACTGCCCCGCAGGTCATTATCGCCGCGGTGATCGACACGGCCCGAGTGGATTACGACACCGCCCACAGGATCGAGTCGCGCTACTTCCAGCGCCTGCTGCTGGACCAGGTCTCGCGCAACATGATGACCACGTTCTTCGTGCAGATGAACGCCCTGGATGCGGGTGCCTCCCGACCCAGCGGGATCGACAAGACCGACGTGAAAAAGCTGGGCATTCTTGGCGCCGGCGTCATGGGTGCGGGTATTGCCTTTGCCGCGGCCAGGGTCGGTATCGAGGTTGTACTCAAGGACCTCAACCAGGAGAACGCTGACAAGGGCAAGGCCTACGCTGCCTCCGCCTGTGAGAAAAATCGTCGCATCGACGAGGCGCAGGCCAGTGAAATACTGGGCCGGATTCATCCCACCGCTGAGGCTGCCGACCTGGCGGACTGTGAGCTGGTGATTGAGGCGGTATTTGAGAACCGCGAAGTCAAGGCGACTGTTACCCGGGAGACCGAGGCAGTACTGGGTGAGAACGCGATTGTGGCGTCGAATACTTCAGCCCTGCCAATCACCGAACTTGCCGAGGCCTCGGTGCGGCCACAAAACTTTATCGGCATGCACTTTTTCTCCCCGGCGGAAAAGATGCCCCTGGTGGAAATCATCACCGGTGAGCAGACCTCTGACGAGTGCCTGGCCTGGGCTTTCGACCTGGCGCAGAAGCTGGGCAAGAAGCCCATCGTGGTCAAGGACGCCCCCGGCTTCTTCACCACCCGGGTGATTGGCCAGACCATTACCCAGGGCCAGCGTATGCTCGCAGAGGGTGTAAACCCTGCCCTGATCGAGAACGGCGCGTCCTTTAACGGCTCGCCTATGGGGCCGCTGGAAACACTGGATACCATTTCCCTGGAAACCGCCTACCACGCGGCCAACCAGCAGCGCGAAGACGCTGAAGCGCGCGGCGAGACCCCTGAGCCCCGCCCAGAGTCGGAAGTGATTCGGATCATGGTGGAAGAGGCGAAGCGACCAGGGCAGGCCAGGGGCGCAGGGTTCTACGACTACGATGAGAAGGGCAAGAAGGTGAAAACCTGGGCCGGACTGAAGGACTTGTTTGCCGCCGACGGTTATGTGGACATTCCCTACCAGGACGTCAAGGACCGCCTGTTGTTCTCCCAGGTGCTGGAGGCCATTCGTATCATGGAGGAGGGCACTCTGACCTCGGTGGCTGATGGCAACATCGGCTCCATCATGGGTATAGGCTTCCCGCCTCATACCGGCGGTGTATACCAATGCGTGAACGCCTACGGGGTGGCCGCCTTTGCCGAGCGCGCCAGGGAACTGGCGGCCAGCTACGGGGAAAGCTTCGAGCCGCCCCGCTTGCTGCTGGATATGGCGGCGGAAGGGAGAGAGTTCGCCTGACCCGCAGTTGCAGCAGCCCCTGGGGGGGCGACCCGATCGCGGGACATGCCTAGCCCAGGTAGCGTGCTCGCACAGCAGCTTTGTAGGCCTCCACGCCCAAGGGGGCACCGGTGGCCTGTTCAATCAGCTCGTCCGCTGTATACAGGCAGCCCTTGCTGCGGATGTTCTCATCCAGCCAACCATAGAGTGGCTTTAAGTCTCCCTTGCCCAATCCGGGCAGGATCTCTGGCCTTGCCTCGGTGGCAGCGGCAAAAATCTGTGCCGCGGCCAGCGCGCCCAGGGAGTAGGTGGGGAAGTAGCCCAGCAGGCCCTCGGGCCAGTGCACGTCCTGCATTACGCCGTCGCTGTCGGTGGGCGGGATAATGCCCAGGTATTGCTGCATCATGTCGTTCCAGGCACCAGGCAGGTCGCCAACCCTGATCTCGTCGGCGACGATCGCCTTCTCCAGCTGGTAGCGCAGAATAACGTGCAGGGGGTAGGTCACCTCATCGGCATAGACCCGGATCAGCCCCGGTTCCACCTTGCGGTACAGGCGCAGGATATTGTCCGCCTCCCAGGCCGGACCGTCGCCGCCGAGTATTTCCCGGGTGATCGGCGCCAGGTAGCGAATAAATTCCTCCGAGCGGGCGGCCTGCATTTCCAGCAACAGGGACTGGCTCTCGTGCAGGGTCATGCCGCGGCTCTCGCCCACCGGCTGGCCCCGCCACTGGTGCGGACGGCCGTCCTCGTACAGGGCGTGGCCGGTCTCGTGAATCACCGCCATCAGGCTCTTGGTGAAATCGTCCTCGGAATAGCGGGTGGTGATGCGATTGTCGCCCTCGGCACCGCCGGAGAAGGGGTGGGCCGCGGTGTCCAGGCGGCCGCGGTCGAAGGGGAAGTCGAGGATTTCCATGACCGCGCGGCTCAGCTTTTCCTGGTCGGCGACGGGGAACGGGCCTCTGGGCTGTATCACCCCCGGTCCGGCGACCTGCCTGGCCATGACTTCCCGGGTAAAGTCCGGCAGGAATGCCACCAGCTCATCGAACAGCGCATCGACCTGCACTTCACGGCGACCGGGGTCATACTCGTCGAGCAGGGCTTCATAGGGCGTTACGCCCAGGGCCTCGGACTTGATCGTGGCCACCTCGCGCTGCAGCTGGAACAGGGTGTCCAGTTTGGGTGCCAGGCGCTTGAAGTCATTGGCCGCCCGGGCGTCCTTCCAGGTGGTGACCGAGTCGGAGCGGGCGATGACAATTTTTTCCACCAGCTCGGCGGGCGTGGCGTTGGCGTGCAGGTAGAGATGCCTCATCTCCCGCAGGTTGGCGCGCTGCCAGGAATCGAGCTGCTCCTGCTGCGCCTCGGCCTCGGCCAGCAGGTCGGGCAGGCGCTCGTCGGTCTCGATCTCGTGGACCATCAGGCTCAGCTCTGCCAGGTCCCTGGCCCTGCCAGGGGCAACGCCCTCGGGCATCATGGTCTCCTGGTCCCAGTGGAGTATGCCGATGGCGTTGCCGAGTACGGAGACGCGCTTGCGCAGGGCCTCCAGGGATTGGTATGCGGTCATTGTTCACTCCCGGGTATAGGAAGAGTGAATAATAGCCGCTTTGCGCGCCTTTGTGGTGCCGTTCAGGGGGCGCTGGTGGTTTCCGGGTCGAAGGAAATGTGCATCTTCTTCATGGCGTTGACGAAAAAGGAGCGCACATACTCGGGCTGGCCCTTGAAGCGGGGGTTACGCAGCCGGGGCAGGATTTCCTCGAACATGACATTGAGCTCCAGCCGGGCCAGGTGGGTGCCGATACAGAAATGCTGGCCGATGCCGAAGGAGCGCAACTGGTTGTACAGGTCGGGCATGCGCTCCGCACGGGTGACGTCGAAGTCCATGGCGGTGTCGCCGAATACCTGCTCGTCGTGGTTGGCGGTGTGGTAGTGCAGCACCACCTTGTCGCCTTTCTTGATCAGCTGGCCGCCCACTTCCACGTCCTCGGTCGCCGTGCGGCGCATGGCGATGAACGCGGTGTTATACCTGAGGATCTCCTCCACCGCATTGCCGATCTTGTCCGGGTTGTCCACCAGGTACTGCAGCTGTTCGGGGTGCTCCATCAACAGGCGCATGCCCTGGGCGATGACCGTGCGGGTGGACTCATTGCCGCCCACCAGAATCAGGATGAACATCCAGCCGAACATGTCTTCCGATACCGGTTCGCCGTCCAGCTCGGCGTCGAGCAGGGCGCTGGTGATGTTATTCATCGGCTCGGCGCGGTGCTTGTGGGCCAGCTGCATGGCGTAGCCAATGACTTCCATGGCCGCGAGCTGGGCCTCCTCCTCGGAGGTGGCCATGTCCGGGTCGTCGGCGAAGATCATGGTGTTGGTCCAATCGAAGAACTGCTTGCGGTCGGCCAGCGGTACCCCGAGCAGGTCGAGGATGGCGATCAGCGGCAGTTCCGCGGCGACCTCCTCCACGAACTCGCATTTGCCGCGGCCGGCCACGGCATCGACGATGCGTTTGGCGTGCTCGCGGAAATTGGCCTCGTAGGAATCCACCCGCCGGGGGGTAAAGGCATTGCGGACGATGCGCCGCACCTTCTGGTGGCGGGGCGGGTCCATGTTGATGATGGTGTTCTGCTGCATTTCCACGGTGAACTCATCCATTTCCATGGGAAAGGCGGAGCGGGCGGCGGAAGAGAACAGCTGCGGGTGCTTGGACACATAGTCCAGCTCGGCGATCCGGGTGACGGCCCAGTAGGGGATGCCGGTGAGCGGGTCCTCGAGTTTGACAATGGGGCCGGCATCGCGGATCGCCTTTAAAGACTGGTAGGGCATGCCGTCCTTGTAGGTATCCGGGTCCAGCAGGTTGGCGAAAGGGCATTGGCTCATGGGAATCTCCGGGTGTGGCGCAGACCGGGTCTCGCAGACCGGGCCTGGCGTTGGGGTGGACTAATGGCTATTAGTGTTTAGTAAAGTCTGGCACAGGCGGGCGGGCGGTAAAAGTTACGCGGTATTCCCAGTTGGACCGCCGGCGGGGATCTGCCCGGACCGATCCGTCAGTTTTCGCGAAAGGCCAGGGCCTCGGCGATGTCGGCCCCGGAGATTCGCTCCCGGGCCTCCATGTCGGCGATGGTGCGGGCGACCCGCAGGGTGCGGTGCAGGCCGCGCCCGGACAGTTGCAGCCGGGCGGCCAGCTCGCCGAGGTCGGTGCGCTGGCGTCGGTCAAGGGCGCAGATGTCCAGCAGTACATCCGTTGCCAGCCGCGCATTGCAGCAGTGCTGCCGGGCCAGTTGCCGCTGCCGGCAGTGACCCACCCGGCGCCGGACCTCCGCCGAGGCCTCGCCACCGGTGGCGGCCTCCAGCAACAGCCCGGGGGCCTGGCGCGGTACCTGGATATGCAGGTCGATGCGGTCCAGCAGCGGCCCCGACACCCGGTTGCGGTAGCGCTGGATCTGCTCCGGGGTGCAGCGGCAGTGGCGCTGCGGGTCGCCGAGGTAGCCGCAGGGGCAGGGGTTCATGGCGGCGATCAGCTGGAAGGCGGCGGGGTAGGTCTGCTTGTAGCTGGCCCGCGACAGGGTGACCTGGCCGGATTCCAGCGGTTCCCGCAGTACCTCCAGGCAGTGCCGGTTGAACTCCGGCAGCTCGTCCAGAAACAGCACGCCGCCGTGGGCCAGGGAGGCCTCGCCGGGGCGGGGATTCCTGCCGCCGCCGATCAGGGCGGCAGCGCTGGCGCTGTGATGGGGGTTGCGAAAGGGCCGGCGCAGGGCCTCGCCGACCGCGTTCTGGCCCTGGAAGTCGCGCAAGGCAAGGGCGACCAGGGATTCCTCCCGGGACGGCGGTGGCAGGATGCCGGGAAGGCGGCTGGCGAGCATGGTCTTGCCGGTGCCGGGCGGGCCG
This sequence comes from Seongchinamella sediminis, assembly GCF_003457605.1. Taxonomy (GTDB): domain Bacteria; phylum Pseudomonadota; class Gammaproteobacteria; order Pseudomonadales; family Halieaceae; genus Halioglobus; species Halioglobus sediminis. The sequence continues at coordinate 61,677 of NZ_QRAN01000017.1, read as the reverse complement.
ATGAACAGCAGGTTGTGGCCCCCGCTGGCGGCAATTTCCAGCGCCCGGCGCGCCGCTGCCTGGCCGACAACATCCGCCAGGTCCTCGTAGCGCGGCTCGCCGGGCTCGGCAACGGCGGCAGCGCGTTCCAGCCGGGCGGCGCCGTTGATATGGGCGCACAGGGTGAGCAGGTCGGGGGCCGCCAGTACCCGGGCGTCGGGCACCTGGCTGGCGTTGCTCTCGTTGGGTTTTGGCACCACCAGGGTATTGCCGCAGGCGCTGGCGGCCAGGGCCGCGCAAACCGCTCCCGGAACCGCCTGCAGGCTGCCGTCGAGGGCCAGTTCGCCGAGAAACTCGTGGCTGCCGGCGAGCCGGTTCTCGAGCTGGCCCGAGGCCAGCAGAATCCCCAGGGCGATGGGCAGATCGAAACGGCCGCCTTCCTTGGGCAGGTCCGCCGGCGCCAGGTTGATGGTGATGCGCCGGTCGGGAAACTGGAAGTGGGAGTTGAGCAGGGCGCTGCGCACCCGCTCCCGGCTCTCGCGCACCGCGGTTTCCGGCAGGCCGACGATATTGAAGGCCGGCAGTCCGTTGGACAGGTGGGTTTCCACCCGCACCGGCGGTGCCGACAGGCCGGACAGCGCCCGGCTGTGGACGATCGATAGTTCCATGGCTCTTCCCTGAGCGCAATGCGGGGCCGTCTCCGCGGCCGGCGTCAATCCTGTTGGTCGAGGGCTTCCAGTTCCCGGGTCATGGCTTCCAGTTCGGCTTCCAGGGCGACGACCCGCTCGCGGGTGCGCTTGAGGATTTCCGCCTGGGCGTCGAACTCCTCGCGGCTGACCACGTCGAGCCGGGCGAGGGCGGACTGGGCCAGGGTTCTGACCCCTTTGTCGACCTCGCTCTTGAGGCCGGAGCTGCCAACCAGATCGTTGACCTGCTGTAGGACCTCCCAGGGGGGCGGTGGCGGTTTGATGGCCATGGTGCTGAACCTTTGCATGCGATAACAGGCTCAGGATTCTACTTGGTTTTGCCCGGCTTACCCAGATCAGAAGCGCCCGGCCCGGTCAGTGAGCGGGGCAGGCGGCCACTGCGCACCAAAATGGTGCTGCGCGCTGTTGGGGTGCGCCGCAGGGTGCGTAATTGGTGCGCAGCGCTCTCCGCGACAGCGGCTTTTTCACCCTACCTCTTTGTATTTATTGGAGAAATATTACCTTGGCACAGCCGCTGCAGTATCTCCGGCAGATTTGTATTGCGCACCCAATGTGCCCGTCACGAGATGACGCATACGCATCTGACACACCAGACCAACAAATCACGGAGATTTGAGACATGTTGAAAAAAGTACTTCCCGCCGCGATCGCCGCTTCCCTGCTCGCCGGTGCAACTGCCACCTCAGTGCAGGCCGCCGAGATCAGCGCCAACGTCGCGCTGGTCAGTGACTACCGCTTCCGCGGTATTTCCCAGTCCGACGAGGATATCGCCCTCCAGGGTGGTTTCGACCTGGCGTTTGAAAATGGCATTTACATCGGCACCTGGGGCTCCACGGTCGACTTCGACAGTAATGACGGTTTCGACGGCTCGCTGGAGCTGGATTACTACATCGGCTGGGGCATGGATATTGGCGAGAACTCCGCGATTGACGTCGGCTACCTGTACTACGACTACCCCGGGGATGACGGCGCCGAGGGTGATTACCAGGAGTTGTATGGCAGCTTCTCGTTCCACGATCTGACCCTGGGCATGGCCTACTCCGATGACTACTACGGCGAAACCGACACATTCTTCTATTACTACGCGGACTACAGCTTCGGCCTGGCCGAGAACCTGAGCCTGGACTTCCACGTGGGCTACAACGACCTCACTGATGATGGATGTTTCCTTGACTGCGGGGACGATGGCGTTGCGGAAGATTCCTACACCGACTACTCCGTGGGCCTGACCTGGAGCGTGATGGGCGTTGATCTCGGCGCTACCTATGTCGGTACCAACCTGGACAAGAAAGACGTGTTCGGCACCGACTGGGGTGAAGATACCGTGGTTGTTTCCATCGCCAAGAGTATGTAAGCGCATCCCAGTCTGACCCGGGGCGCCCCCGTGGCGCCCGCAAAAAAACACCAGGAGAGAAACATGAAACTAATCACGGCAATCGTGAAGCCCTTCAAACTGGACGACGTGCGCGAGGCGCTGTCGGAAATTGGTGTGCAGGGCATCACCGTGACTGAAGTCAAGGGTTTTGGTCGCCAGAAAGGCCACACCGAGTTGTATCGCGGTGCCGAGTATGTGGTCGACTTCCTGCCCAAGGTGAAAATCGAGGTGGCGGTGGCAGACAGCCTGGTCGACCAGACAATCGAGGCCGTTACCAAGGCCGCAAACACAGGCAAGATCGGCGACGGCAAGGTATTCGTGTCTCCGTTGGAGCAGGTTATCCGGATCCGTACCGGGGAAACCGGCGAAGAAGCTATCTAATCCTGAACTGAAACAAGAGAGTATTCCAATGGAAGACAATATTTTTCAATTGCAGTACGCACTGGACACCTTCTATTTCCTGGTGTGCGGTGCCCTGGTCATGTGGATGGCCGCCGGCTTCGCCATGCTCGAGGCGGGCCTGGTTCGCTCCAAGAACACCACTGAAATCCTGCTCAAGAACGTGGCCTTGTTCGCCGTGTCCTGCACCATGTACATGATTTGCGGTTACATGATCATGTACGGCGGCGACTGGTTCCTGTCGTCGATCACCGGCGACGGCGTGACCGGTGCCGAGGAGCCCGCGACGTACGCGCCCTCAGCCGACTTCTACTTCCAGGTGGTATTTGTGGCCACGGCGATGTCCATCGTTTCCGGCTCGGTTGCCGAGCGCATGAAACTGTGGGCCTTCCTGGCCTTCGCCGTGGTGATGACCGGCTTCATCTACCCCATGGAGGGTAGCTGGACCTGGGGCGGCAATGCTGTATTCGGCATGTACACCCTCGGCGACCTGGGCTTCTCCGACTTCGCCGGCTCCGGCATCGTCCACATGGCGGGCGCCGCCGCTGCCCTGGCCGGCGTCATCCTGCTCGGCGCACGTAAAGGCAAGTACGGCCCCAACGGACAGGTCAACGCCATTCCCGGTGCCAACCTGCCGCTGGCAACCCTGGGTACCTTCATCCTGTGGATGGGCTGGTTTGGCTTCAACGGCGGCTCGGTGCTGGCGACCGCCAGCGTCGAGAGCGCCAACTCGGTGGCCATCGTGTTCATGAACACCAACGCCGCCGCTGCCGGTGGCCTGATCGCCGCGCTGGTGGTCGCCAAGGTCATGTTCGGCAAGGCCGACCTGACCATGGCCCTCAACGGCGCCCTGGCTGGCCTGGTGGCGATTACCGCCGAGCCCTCCACCCCGACCGCGCTGCAGGCAACCCTGTTCGGCGGCCTGGGCGGCGTGCTGGTGGTGTTCTCCATCGTGTTCCTGGACAAGCTGAAAATCGACGATCCGGTGGGCGCCATCTCGGTACACGGTGTCGTGGGTCTGCTGGGCCTGCTGCTGGTGCCGGTCACCAACGACGGTTCGTCCTTCAGCGGCCAGCTGATCGGTGCCGCCACTATCTTTACCTGGGTGTTTGTCACCAGCTTCATCGTCTGGTTCGTGCTGAAGATGCTGATCGGTATCCGGGTCAGCGAAGAGGAAGAGTACGAAGGCGTCGACCTGGCAGAGTGCGGCATGGAGGCCTACCCCGAGTTCGCCAACCAGTAAGCACCACCGTCTTGCGGGCGCATTGTAGTGATGCGTGTTTTGGGGGGCCTTTCGGCCCCCCTTTTTTTAATCTGCCGCGAGCACCATAATTGCCCCTCGCCCGGGCAGATGATTCTTGACTTATATAAGAGATATCTTATATAAGTAAATTCTTATGTAGGAGTGCGCAGTGCTTGATGTTTCACTGATGCAGCAAAATGCGGGGTCCGCCGCTGAATTGCTCAAGGACCTGTCCCATCCCGGGCGCCTGCTGGTGCTGTGCGCGCTGGTCACCCGGGAACACACCGTGGGTGAACTCGAGGCCCTGACCGGGCTCGGGCAATCGGCGCTGTCACAGCACCTGGCCCGGCTGCGCGATGGCGGGCTGGTGACCACGCGGCGGGAGGCACAGCGCATCTTCTACGCTATCAGTGATGGCAAGGCGCAGATCATGCTGGAGGCGTTGCACCGGATTTACTGCGCCGATGGCGCCGTCACTGCCGATTCTGAACAGGGAGAGTAGCGATGAATATAGACAGACTCGTATTTGCCATTGCCGGCTTGTTTATTCTGGCGAGCCTGGCCTTGAGCCAGCTACATTCGCTGTACTGGCTGTGGTTTACCGCCTTTGTCGGTGCCAACCTGCTGCAGGCGGCGTTTACCGGCTTTTGCCCGCTGGCCCTGATCCTGCGCAAATTTGGCAAGCAACCGGGTTGCGCTTTCCAGTAATCCGTCAGGGAGCAAGCCCCTATGATCCATCCCGTTGATCGGCTGGTCGGCTATTCCCTGGGCGGCGGACTGCCGAAGCTGATCTTCGTCGTCGGCCTGCTGGCCGGCGTGCTCGCGCTGACTTTCACCCCCCGCGAGGAAGAGCCCCAGATTGTGGTGCCGATGGTGGATGTAATTGTCCAGGCGCCCGGTCTCAGCGCGCGCCAGGTTGAGCGTCAGGTAGTTATCCCGCTGGAGAAGCTGCTGGCGCAGATTCCGGGGGTGGAGCATGTGTACTCCACCGCGGCGGCGGGCAGCGCCACCGCCACCCTGCGTTTCCATGTCGGGGAGGACCGCGAGGACTCGCTGCTCAACACCTATAACAAGCTCTATTCCAACCAGCATCGAATGCCGCCGGTGGTCAGCAACTGGATGTTGCGGCCGGTGGAAGTGGACGACGTGCCCATTGTGATGCTGGCGCTGTGGAGCGAGGACCCGCAGCGTTACGACGACTTCGAGCTGCGCCGGCTGGCGGATGAAGTGTCCACCTTCCTGCAGGCCATCCCCGCCACCAGCGAAGTCAACGTGATCGGCGGCCGGCCGCGCACGGTGCGCATCCTGATCGATCCGGAAAGCATGGGTGCCCGCAATACCACCGCCCAGGACGTGGTCATGGCCCTGTCGGTTTCCAATGTGCTGCGTGACGCCGGTGGTTTGACCGTGAGCAATGGCTCGGTGCTGCTGGAGGCCGGCGATGTGATCCGCAGCGTGGGTGAACTGCAGGGCCTGGTGGTGAACGTCGTCGACGGCGCCCCGGTATACCTGCGCGATGTGGCCCGGGTGGTGGACGGTCCCGCCGAGGCGGAGAGCTATACCTGGATCGGCTTCGCACCCCAGCACCCGCGGGGCGCCGCCAGCGACCGGCCGATGGTGGCCATCTCGGTGGCCAAGCAGCGCGGCTCCAACGCGGTGTCGGTGGCCGAGGCCGTGCACCAGGCCATGGGCAGAATGCAGCGTGAACTGCTGCCACCGGAAGTACAGGTGGAAGTGCTGCGCGACTACGGCCAGACCGCCGATGAGAAGGTCAACAACCTCAGTACCAGCCTGGGCTTCGCCATTTTTACCGTGGTGGTGTTTATCGGCGTCTTCCTCGGCTGGCGGCCGGCGCTGGTGGTGGGCCTGGCGGTGCCCATTTGTTATGGCATTACCCTGGCCCTGGACATGGCCCTGGGCTACACCATCAACCGGGTCACCCTGTTTGCCCTGATTCTCTCCCTGGGCCTGCTGGTGGACGACCCCATTACCGGCGTCGATAACATTTCCCGCTTTATGGGCCGTGGCGATCTCTCCGTCGGCGACCGGGTGGTGGCCGCCATGGCGGAAATCCGCATCCCGCTGATCCTGTCCACCGTCACCATTATCTTCGCCTTCCTGCCGCTGGCGGGCATTACCGGCATGATGGGCCCCTACATGGCGCCTATGGCCTTCAACGTGCCCGCCAGCGTGATTACTTCTACCCTGGTGGCCTTCCTGGTGACTCCCTGGCTGGCCAGCCGCCTGCTGCAGGCGCAGCCCGTGGCGCAGGTGACCAGTGTCAGCGAAGGCCCCTATGCCCGGTTCATGGCGCCGCTATTGGATAACCGCAAGCTGGCCAAACTGGTCCTGTGGGCGGTGCTGGGGCTGTTCCTGGTCACCGCCGCGCTACCGGTATTCCGGCTGGTGCCGCTGAAGCTGCTGCCCTTCGACAACAAGAACGAAGTGCAGGTGTTGATCGATATGCCCGAGAGCGCCAGCCTGGAGCAGACCGCGGCCCTGGCGCGCGAGGTGGCCGAGACAGTGACCCGGGTGCCGGAAGTGCAGGCGGTGGCCGCGTTTGTCGGCGTACCCTCGGCGATTGACTTCAACGGCATGGTGCGCCGCTACTACCAGCGCATCGGGCCACACCTGGGCGACCTGCGGATCACCCTGGCCGACAAAACCCGGCGCGAGCACCAGTCCCACGGCCTGGTGCTGCGGCTGCGGCAGTTACTGGAGCCGTTTAACCGCGGCGGGATCAGCGTGAAAGTGGTGGAAGTTCCCCCCGGCCCGCCGGTACTCAGTACCCTGGTGGCAGAAATCTACGCGGATGCCCTCACCCCCTACGAGACCCAGAAAGAGGCCGCCCGCGCGCTGATGGAGCGCCTGGGCCGCGAGGCCCACGTGGTGGAAATCGACTCCACCATGGAAGCCGACCGCGAGCGGCGGCGCTTCGTTACCGACCGGCAGAAGGCGGCGCTGTCCGGAATTGCCGCCGATGATGTGGCGCAAACCCTGGCCATGGCCAATGAGGGCTATGTGGCGGGCTACCTGCAGCTGGAGCGCGAAGCCCGTCCGCTGCCCATGGAGTTGCGCCTGGATCCCCGGCACCGCTTGTCCGAGCATGATTTCAAACGCCTGCTGGTCAGGGGCCGGCAGGGAGTGGCCAAGTCGACCACCGCCCAGGGCCTGGAGGTGGCGCCCCAGCCGCTGGCGGCAATCGGGGAACTGGGCGATTTCGAGCATGGCCCCGCCGACACCATGATCCATCGCAAGGACTTGCGTCCGGTGGTCTACGTGATGGCGGAGCTGAACGGGCGCACACCCGCCGAGATTATTGCCGATGTCCACGCCGACATGGGCGCGGCGCCCGGCGCTGGCGATGACTGGCAGGACCGCACCTTCCTCAGCAGTGGTGCCGGCGACGGCTGGTCGCTGCCCGAGGGTACCGACGTCCAGTGGACCGGGGAGGGTGAGTGGCGCATTACCAAGGACGTGTTCCGCGACATGGGCCTGGGTTACGCTTTTGCGTTGCTGGCCATCTTTTTCGTGCTGCGGGTGCAGACAGCGTCGAGCTCCCTGTCGCTGATTATCATGCTGTCGATTCCGTTGACGGTGATTGGCATCATGCCCGGCTTCTGGTTGATGAACCAGTTTGGCGAGCGCTGGATCGCCGGGGCGCCGGAACCGGTGCTGTTCACGGCCACGGCAATGATCGGCATGATAGCGCTGGCCGGTATTGTGGTGCGCAACTCGCTGATCCTGGTGGAGTTCATCTCCCAGGCCAGGGAGGCCGGCGCCTCAATCCGCGATGCCCTGCTGCAGGCGGGCTCGGTGCGGATGCGGCCGGTGCTGCTGACCGCCGGTACCACCCTGCTCGGCAACCTGATCATTACCCTGGACCCGGTGTTTGCCGGACTGGCGCTGGCGATTATCTTCGGCATCGTCGCCTCCACCGCCTTTACCCTGGTCGTGGTGCCGATTGTCTATCTGCTGGTGTTCGATAAACCTGAGCTGCAGGCGGCGGCCGCAAGCGCGCCGCCAGAGGACGTGTGATCATGAAAAAACTGCTGCTGCCCGTGGTGGCAATCATCGGCCTGCTGTTGCTGGTGGCACTGATGGCGGGGTACTTCGATGACAAGATAGAGCCCGGTATCGCCACACCCGCGGCGGTGGATGACTCCGCCGCGGTCGCTGTCGAACTGGTCCGGGGCGGAGTCAGCGAGAGCCTGCCCGCCTCGGTGGAAGCCCGGGAGGCGACGATTATCTCCTCCCGCCTGCTGGCACGGATTACCCGGATTCATGTTCGCGCCGGTGATTACGTGGAACAGGGCCAGCTGCTGCTGGAGCTGGAAAAAACCGACCTCGAGGCCCGGGCCCGGCAGGCCGCTGACCGGGTACGCTCGGTGGAAGCGCGGTTGCGGGAGGCGAAGCAGAACCTGAAACGGGCCGAGGAACTGCACCAGCGCGGGCTGATCGCGGTTGCCGACCGCGATGCGGCCCGTGCTGACGCCGCGTCACTGCAGGCTGACCTGTCGTCGGCGCGCCAGGCGCTGGAAGAGGCCCAGGCTGCTGTTGGTTTCAGCGAAATCCGCTCGCCGATCGCCGGCAGGGTGGTTGACCGTTTTGCCGAGCCCGGTGATACCGCCTCTCCGGGAAGCAAATTGCTGTCCCTGTACAATCCTTTCTCCCTGTGGGTGGAGGCCCGGGTGCGGGAACAGCTGGCGCTGGCGCTGCAAACGGGGCAGGTGCTGCAGGTGGACGTGCCCTCGGCGCAGAAGTCCTACGCCGCCACCATCGAGGAAATCGTGCCCGCCGCCGATCCCGGCGCCAGGAACTTCCTGATCAAGGCCTCGCTGCCGGCGGGGCGCGACCTGCTGCCCGGCATGTACGCCCGGGTCCAGGTGCCCGCGGGCGAGCGCAGCCGCATGCTGGTGCCCGAGGACCGGGTGGCGGAAGTGGGCCAGCTGAATGTGGTCTGGGTCGCCGCCGAGGCGGGGGTGGTCAGGCGGTTCGTCCGCCTCGGCCAGCCCGACGGGGAGGGCAGGGTAGAAGTGATTTCCGGGGTCGCTCCCGGCGACAGGATAATGCCACCGCAGTGAGCGCCGTGTTTGTGCCGCCATATACTCTTGGTTATGATTAGTCGCCCACTCAAGGAGAGCCCGCACATGAAACTGGTAACCGCCGTCATCAAACCGTTCAAGCTGGACGATGTTCGCGCCGCCCTGTCGCAGATTGGCGTTCAGGGAATCACCGTTACCGAGGTCAAGGGGTTCGGCCGCCAGAAGGGCCACACCGAGCTGTACCGGGGCGCGGAGTACGTGGTTGATTTCCTGCCCAAGGTGAAGCTGGAAATCGCCGTGGCCGACGGCGATGTGGAGAGCGCCATCGAGGCCATCACCAATACCGCCAACAGCGGCAAGATCGGCGATGGCAAAATATTTATTTCCGATCTCGAGCAGGTGATTCGTATCCGCACCGGGGAAACCGGCGAGGACGCCATCTAGGGCCTGGTCACCCGGCCCGCCGGAGCGCTGGCAAACAGCGCGGTGAGGCTCAGGGCAGTGCCTGGATGGCGGTGATAGCGTCCGGCAGCTGCGCCAGCTCGTTGACTTCCTGGTGGGCCTGCGGGCCGCCGGGCCAGGGTTCCCGCTTCAGGTTTATCCACACGGTGTACATGCCGACCTCCAGTGCCCCCCTGATATCGTGCTCGGGGTTGTCGCCGACGTGGACGATCTCGTGGGCGGCGGCCCCGGACCTTGCAATGGCGGCGTGAAACATGTCCGGCGCCGGTTTGCTGGCGCCACATTCCTCCGCCAGAAAGGCGAAGTCGAAATACTCCCCGGCGTCGGTCTTGTAGATATCGGCATTGCCGTTGGTCAGGGCCCCAAGGCTGAACTGGCTGGCCAGTCGCCCCAGTACGTCCAGCGCCTGCTCGTAGAGTTGTACCCGGTGGCGTTCATTGAGAAACACATCGAAGGCCTGCCTGGCCCCGTCCAGTGCCTGGTGCTGCGGGTAGCCGGCAGCCAGCTGCAGTTCCAGCAGCATTTGCCGGCGCATGGCGCTGACATTGTGCAGCAGCTCCGGGTGGCGCTGCCACAGTGACTTCTTGAATTCCCACAGTCCCTGGTGATCGTAGTTCTCAATGGCCCCGGGGCGGTGTTCCAGCAGCCAGCGGCGCTGGGCTTCCTCGGCGCGGATGAGGGCCGGGTCCACATCCCAGAGGGTGTTGTCCAGGTCGAAAGTGATTACCTTGATGGCCATGTCAGCGAATTACCCGGTCAGGAGACTAGTCGCGCTTGCGCCGCCGCGCCCGGGGGTGGGCGGCGTCGTACACCTTGGCCAGGTGCTGGAAGTCAAGGTGGGTGTATATCTGGGTGGTGGAGATATTGGCGTGCCCCAGCAGTTCCTGCACCGCCCGCAGGTCGCCGGAGGATTCCAGCATGTGGCTGGCGAAGGAGTGCCGCAACATGTGCGGGTGCACGTCCTGGTGCATGCCGGATTTACGCCCCTGCAGCTTCAGCCGGGCCTGGATGTTGCGCACACTGATGCGCTGGCCACGGTTGCTGGTGAACAGGGCCCTGGCGGCATCATCACCGTCGCTCGCTGCTTGCGGGCGCACACTGAGCCACTGGTCGATGGCGTCCAGCGCGGCCTTGCCCACGGGTACGGTGCGGGTCTTGTTGCCCTTGCCGGTTACGGTCAGCAGGCGGGCGCTGCGGTCGATATCGTCGATATTGACCGAGCTCAGTTCGGCCAGCCGCAGGCCCGAGGAGTAAAACAGTTCTGCCATGGCCCGGTCCCGCAACGCGGTCGGCCCCTGGTCGGCAAACTGCAGGTAGCGGTCCACCTGGTCGGCGTCCAGGGTGCGCGGCAGTTTCCGGGGTTTGCGCGGGGCCTGTACGCTGGCGGCGGGATTGCGCGGATGGCCATTTACCCGGCCCAGGTAGTTGAAAAAGGAACGCGTCGCCGACAGGCTGCGCTGGATGCTGCTGCCCGCCAGGCCGCGGCGATGCAGCAGGCTGACCCAGGCGCGAATATCCGCCTCGTCGAGGTCGCGGGCGCTGGACCGCTTGTTGCTTTCGCAGTACTGCTGCAGGGAGGCGAGATCGCGCCGGTAGTTGTCCAGCGTGTGCGGCGACAGCTGGCGCACGTCCCGCAGGTAATCGATAAACGCTGCGCAGTCGTCCGCCAGGGGGGTGCTCACACCCGTTTACCGGAGTCGCGGCAGGAGGCGGACAATGACATCGGCGATATGGGTGAGGAACAGGGTGCCCATGGTACTGCTGTAGCGGTTGGCGTCGGCGCTGCCCACCGCAATCAGCCCCAGCGCCGCGCCGTTGGCCAGTGGCATCAGCGCCGCCGAGCCGACCTCGCCGGCATCCGGGAACAGGTAGGCGAGTTCTTCCTTGCGCAGCACGCCGCACACCGGCTTGCGCCCCTGCAGCAGCGCGCCGATCTCGCCCCTGGCCTTTTCCTCGGGCTCGATGCGGCAGGCCTGGCCGGCTTCAGCTGCGCCGAACAGGATCATACTGGCGTAGCCGACCTTGAAATCGCTGTTCATGGCGTCCATGAACGCCGCGTACAGCGCCTCGACGCTGTCGGCGTCCAGCAGCGCCAGCACCAGGCGGCGGGTCTGCTCGTAGAGCAGGTCATTGTCGCGGGCGTTTCTGGTCAGGGTGGCGAGCCGGTGGCGCATGTCGATGTTGCGCTCGCGCAGCACGCTGACCTGCTTTTCCACCAGGGATACGGCGCTGCCGGAGGCATGGGATATGTGCAGGTGATCCAGCATGTCCGGATTGCGCTGCAGGAAGTCACCGTTGTGCTTGAGGTAGTCGCGCACCTGCTCATCGCTGAGTTGCGGCACGGCGGCAAGCGCCTCGGCCTGATCATTAGACATGGTTTTTCTCCCCTGGTCTGCCGGCGGCGTCAGCCGTGCCCGGAAAGAGGCGCTGGCCGCCTCAAATTCTTATCGTGCCCTCGAATACCGATGCGGTGGGGCCGGTCATGATCACGGGCTGGCCCGGGCCGGCCCACGATATGGACAGCTTACCGCCAGGAAGATTAACTGTCACGGTATCGCGCAGCCAGCCGCGGGATAATCCGTACACAACCGCGGCGCAGGCGCCGGTGCCGCAGGCCAGGGTCTCGCCGACGCCGCGCTCGAAGACCCGCAGGTTAATTTCGCTGTCGGACACCAGCTCCATAAAACCGGCGTTGACCCGCTCGGGGAAGCGGGGGTGATTCTCGATCAATGGCCCCAGGTGCCCGATATCCACCGCGGCCACCTCGTCCACCCGGGTAATCGCGTGGGGGTTGCCCATGGAGACGGCGCCGATTTCCAGGTTGTGGTCGCCCACCTCCAGGGAATAGCTCTCTGCCTGCTGCGCCGCGTCGAAGGGAATATCCGCGGGGGTCAGCGCCGGGGCGCCCATGTTGACCTCGACCCGGTGATTGTCGCGCATCCGCAGCTCGATCACGCCGGCGGCGGTTTCCACCGTAATAAGCCGCTTGTTGGTCAGCTTTTTATCGCGCACAAAGCGGGCGAAACAGCGGGCGCCATTACCGCACTGCTCCACTTCGCCGCCATCGGCGTTGTAAATCCGGTAGCGGAAGTCGACATCCGGGCTGCCCGGGGGCTCCACCACCAGCACCTGATCGCAACCCACGCCAAAGTGACGGTCCGCCAGTTTGCGGATGTCGCGGGAACGCAGCTTGCAGCGCTGGCTGATCAGGTCGATGACCACAAAGTCATTGCCCGCGCCGTGCATTTTGGTGAATTTCAGTAGCATGGTCAGTTCGGCAGGCGGTGCTCACCGCGTATGATATCAGCCAGGGACTCCCGCTCCCGCACCAGGTGAACGGCGTCGCCGTCGACCATGACTTCGGCGGCCCGCGGCCGGCTGTTGTAATTGGAACTCATGGTAAAGCCGTAGGCCCCGGCACCCGACAGCGCCAGCAGGTCGCCCTGGCGGAGGGCCAGCTGGCGCTGCTTGCCGAGAAAGTCGCCGGTTTCGCAGACCGGGCCCACCACGTCCCAGCATTCGACCGCCGCGTCGACCTGCTCCTGGGTCGTGCGAATATCCATCCAGGCCTGGTAGAGGGCCGGGCGCAGCATGTCGTTCATGGCGGCGTCCACCAGGGCGAAATTGTGTTCCGGGGTTCTTTTCAGGTACTCCACCCGGGTGAGCAGCAGGCCGGCATTGGCGGCAATCGAGCGTCCGGGTTCAAATACCAGGGTGAGCGGCCGCTCCCCCAGTTCCGCGCGCAGCGCGGCGATGTAGTCGGCGATCGTTGGCGGCTGCTCGTCCTGGTAGCAGACGCCGAGGCCACCGCCGAGGTCCAGGTGACGCAGCGCAATGCCCTCATCCGCCAGGGTGTCCACCAGCGCCAGCAGGCGTTGGAGGGCGTCGATGAAGGGGCTGATCTGGGTCAGCTGGGAGCCAATGTGGCAGTCGACGCCCACCACCTCGATGAACGGCAGTTCCGCGGCCCGCCGGTACACCGCCAGGGCCTCATCCATGGTGACGCCGAACTTGTTCTCCTTGAGCCCGGTGGAGATGTAGGGGTGGGTATTGGCGTCCACGTCGGGGTTCACCCGCACCGACACGCGGGCTGTCTTTGCCAGCTGGGCCGCCACGCCCGCCAGCACCTCCAGTTCCGCCGCCGACTCCAGGTTGAAACAGGCGATATCCAGTTCCAGCGCCCGCGCCATTTCCAGGGGCTTCTTGCCGACCCCGGAAAACACGATTTTGCCGGGGTCGCCACCGGCGGCAACCACCCGTTCCAGTTCACCGAGGGAGACAATGTCGAAGCCGGCACCCAGGCGGGCGAGGGTATCGAGTACCGCCAGGTTGGAGTTGGCTTTCACTGCGTAACAGATCAGGTGATCGCAGCCCGCCAGGGCCTGCTGGTATTCGCGGAAGGCATTTTCCAGGGCGGCTCGGGAATACACGTAGCAGGGCGTGTCAAAGCGCTCGGCAATCGCGCTGACAGGGGTGTTCTCGGCGTGCAGTTCGCCATCCCGATAGGGGAAATATTCCATGCTCTGTCTCATAGGGTTACATGCCCTCGGGCAGGGGCTCCTCGCGGTTGTCGCTGGCGCTGCCGCGGCTGCGGGGCTCGGGCTCCTCGCCGGGCAGGTACAGGGGGCCAGTCTGGCCGCAGCCGCCCAGCAGTACCAGCAGCGTCAAAGTGGCGATATAGCGCATGGGCATTCCAGGGTGCAAAAGCGGGGATTATACCTGCCGGTAGTAAGCCGTGCGAGCAGCCCGTATTATGTGCGCTGGTTACAGGCTGGATGAGTTGACGTGATTTCTGAAGCAGAGTACGGCGAGTTGGTGGACCAGACCTTTGAGGCCATGGAGCTGGCCCTGGATGAGGTCGACAGTGACCTCGACTACGAGACCGGCGGCGGCGTGCTGACGGTCAAGTTCGAGAACGGCAGCACCATGGTGTTCAGCCGCCAGCCGCCGGTGCGCCAGCTCTGGTTCGCCGCCCGTGCCGGTGGTTTCCATTACGAGTACGACCATGCCGCCGCTGACTGGCGCAACACGCGCGATGGCAGCCTGTTCCGCCCTTTTGTGGTGGAGCAGATGAAATCCCAGGGGGAAATCGATTTCCAATGGCTATGAAGTGGTGGTCCGCTGTTGTGCTGGCAGGGTCCCAGGGCGCGCTGGCGGCGGAACCGCTGTATGTGAAGAACCTGAGCCCGGTGGCGGGCCTGCTGGGCCTGCCTTCCCAGCGCAGCGCGGATATAGCTCCCGCCGGGCAGTTCGACCTGGCCCTGCACGGCAGCATCGCCAGCCACTATGTGGCGGAGGCAGCGGCGGGGGAGTATCTCCACCTCGACGGTGAGACCGCCCGCCTGGCGCTGGAGGCCCGTTACGCTGTTGCGGATAACTGGGACCTGCAGCTGGAACTGCCCTGGCTGGAGCACAGCGGCGGTAGTCTGGACTCGGTAATCGACAACTGGCATGACTTCTGGGGCATGTCCGACGGCGGTCGCTCCGATGTCGAACGGGACCTGCTGGATTACCGCTATGCCGGTCCGGACAGTTTTGCCCTGGCGGATGACGGTTCAGGACCGGGCGACGCCAGCCTGGCGCTCAGTTACCGGTTCTTTGCCGAGCGGAATTCGTCCGCGGCGCTGGTGGCCGGCTACAAGTTTGCCACCGGCGACGAGGATGAGTTCCTCGGCTCCGGCGCCGAGGATGCCTACCTGGCGCTGCGCTTCAGTGGCTATCACGGCGCTTCACTGCCCTTGCGCTGGCACGGCCAGCTGGGCTACCTGTACGCCGGCGAGAGCGAGCGGATAGCGACGGTCCAGGAACAGCACCTGTGGTTTGCTGGCCTGGCCGTGGACTGGCGCATCGGCCAGGCCTGGTCCCTGCTGGGCCAGGTAGATGCCCATGCCGCCCCCGCCGACAGCGCGATCAAGGGCATCGGCGAGGCGGCGATCATGCTCAGTGTCGGCGCCCGCTGGCGTTTCGCCGAGCGCTGGGCGCTGGAGCTCAGTCTGGTGGAGGATATCCAGGTGGAAACGGCGCCGGACGTGACCTTCCAGGCCAGCCTGCGCTGGCGCCCCGGGGCTGGCTAGCGGGCCAGCACCAGCGCCCGGGCCCGCTCGGCGGCAGCGGCAACCTGTGCCGGCGCGGTGCCACCGGTGTGGTTGCGCGCACTCACCGAACCCTCCAGGGTAAGCACCTCGAATACATCCTCGCCGATATCGGCGCAGAATCCCTGCAGGGTAGCCAGTGACATCTCGGCCAGGTCGAGGCCCTGTTCAACCCCGTGGGCAACGGCCTTGCCCACCACCTCGTGGGCATCGCGGAAAGGCAGGCCCAGGCCCACCAGGTAATCCGCCAGGTCGGTGGCGGTGGAAAACCCCGAGCGCGCCGCTTCCCGCATCTGTTCCTTGCGGGGCTGGATAGCCGGCACCATGTCGGCGAAGGCGCGCAGGGAGTCCAGCACCGTGTCGACGGTGTCGAACAGCGGTTCCTTGTCCTCCTGGTTGTCCTTGTTGTAGGCCAGGGGCTGGCTTTTCATCAGGGTCAGCAGTGATACCAGGTGACCGTTGACCCGGCCGACCTTGCCGCGCACCAGTTCCGGCACATCCGGGTTCTTTTTCTGCGGCATGATGGAAGAACCGGTACAGAAACGGTCGGGCAGCTCGATAAAGTAGAACTGGGCCGAGGTCCACACCACCAGTTCCTCCGACATGCGCGACAGGTGGGTCATCAGCAGCGCGGCGAAAGCGCTGAATTCGATGGCGAAATCCCGGTCGGAAACCGAATCCAGGGAATTCTCGGTGGGCTTGTCGAAGCCCAGGGCGGCAGCCGTTTGCGCACGGTCGATGGGATAGGTGGTGCCGGCCAGGGCGGCGGCGCCCAGCGGTGACTGGTTCATCCGCGCCCGGCAGTCCATCAGCCGGCCGTAGTCCCGCTGCAGCATTTCGTTCCAGGCCAGCAAATGGTGGCCGAAGGTGACTGGCTGGGCGGTCTGCAGGTGGGTGAAGCCGGGCATGATGGTGTCGCTATTGGCCGCGGCGAGTTCGATGGTGCCGGCCTGCAGCCGGGTCAGCTCGGCGGCGATCAGGTCGATGGCGCCGCGCAGGTAGAGACGGATGTCAGTGGCCACCTGGTCGTTGCGGGAGCGCCCGGTGTGCAGCTTCTTGCCGGTGATGCCGATCAGCTCGGTGAGCCGGGCCTCGATGTTCATGTGCACGTCTTCCAGCTCAATGGACCACTGGAAGCTGCCATCCTCGATTTCCTGGCGAACCCGGGCGAGGCCGTCCTGGATCTGCTGCAGTTCATCGGCACTCAGCACGCCGACCCTGGTCAGCATTTCAGCGTGGGCCAGGGAGCCGGTGATGTCCTCGGCGGCCATGCGCTGGTCAAAGTTCACCGAGGCGGTGAACCGTTGTACAAAGCTGTCAGTGGCTTCACTGAAGCGCCCGCCCCAGAGTTTACTGGTGTCCTGTTGCTCGCTCATTCTCTGTCCTGTTGTGCAAAAGCCGTTCCGGCGTGACTTTTTATCTTGTCCGGGTGAAAAAGGGATGCAAGTATACCAGCTATGTATTCACCAGCGCGCGTCCATGCAGCCTGTGCCGGCTGAGCGGGAACGGAATCCGGGGCCACCGGAGACCGGGGAATTTTTCATTCCCGACCTGTGCGCGCCGCGGGCCGTGTTTGTCATGGTGCTGCTGGCGGAGCTGCTGGTGCTGGTTTACAGCCTCGGCAGCAGCGACCTGCCGCGTTTCAACTGGGACCTGTTCGCCCGCTGTTCGCTGTTCGTGCAGTGGGTGGTACTGGTCTCGGCCCTGTTTTTGTGCTGGAGCCGGAAACCCTTCAGTCGCCTTAGCCTGCCGCTGGCGACCCTGTTCAGCCTGGGGCTGATCCTGGCGGTTACCGCGGCAACCAGCGTCGTCGCCCTGGAGCTGTTCCCACGCCTCGCCGGCACCACCGAGCGAGGCTGGTGGATACTGCGCAACCAGCTGGTGGCGCTGGTCATGGGCGGGATTGTGCTGCGTTATTTTTACCTGCAGCAGCTGTTGCGCCAGCAGGAAAAACTGGAACTGCAGGCGCGGCTGGATTCCCTGCGCTCGCGCATTCGTCCGCATTTTCTGTTCAATACGCTGAATAGCATCGCCAGCCTGATTGCGTCGCGGCCCCAGGCCGCCGAGCAGGCGGTGGAGGACCTGTCTGAGCTGTTCCGCGCCAGCCTGAAGGAAAGCCGGGGCCAGACCACGGTGGCGGATGAGGTTCGCCTGTGCGAGTTATACCTCGGTATCGAGCAGCTGCGGCTGGGTGAGCGGCTGGCAGTGCAGTGGCAGGTGGCGGAGCGGGCGGGCGAACAAGCCATGCCCAGCCTGATCCTGCAGCCGCTGGTGGAAAACGCGGTGTATCACGGTATTGCCCGGCTGCCAGAGGGCGGCTGTATCCGCATTGGCCTGGACTATGATGGTGAGCGGGTGTTCGCGGAGCTGGAAAACCCGGTACCCGATGGCGGCAGGAGGCCCGGCGGTAGTCAGCTGGCACTGGCCAATGTGGAGCAGCGCCTGCAGGCGACCTACGGTGCCGCCGCCAGCCTGCAAACCTTCCCCTCAGAGCAACTGTTCCGGGTGCAGCTCAGTTATCCGCCGGGGAGTCCGCTGTGAAGATACTGGTGGTTGACGACGAACCGCTGGCCCGGGAGCGCCTGCTGCGCCTGGTGGCCCGGATACGGCCACAGGCGACCTGCCTGCAGGCGGCCGACGGTAACGAGGCCCTGGCCCGGGCGGCGAGCGCAGACCCGGACCTGGTGCTGCTGGATATCCGCATGCCGGGCAAGGACGGTATCGAGGTGGCGGCGGAACTGGACCAGCTGGAATCGCCGCCGGCGATTGTGTTCTGCACTGCCTACGACGAATACGCGCTGCAGGCGCTGCAGCACCAGGCTGTGGCCTACCTGCTCAAGCCGGTACGCGAGGCGGAACTGGCGCAGGCGCTGGCCAGTGCCGGCCGGGTCAATCGCGTGCAGCTGGCGGCCCTGCGCAACGATGACGGGCCGCGCAGTTCGGTCAGCAGCCAGACCCACCGTGGCCTGGAGTCGCTGCCGGTGGCGCAGGTGCGCTGTTTTCTCGCCGAACAGAAGTACGTCACTGCCATGACTCCGGAGCGGGAGTTGCTGATTCCCGATACGCTGAAGGACCTGGAGCAGGAGTTTGCCGCCTGCTTCCTGCGCATTCATCGCAATGCGCTGGTGGCCTTGGCGCATATCCAGCGGCTGGCGAAAAATCCCGACGGCACCTGGCAGGTGGTCCTAGAGGGAGTTGACGTCCGGCCCGCCATCAGCCGGCGCCACCTGGCGGAGGTCAAGCAGCGACTCGCCAGACGCTGAACCCCGGCCCCTGCGGTGGTATCATGCGCGGTCAACCTGTCCGCCCCGCAACCGCAAGGAACCCCCCACCCATGTCCACCCGCACGCTGACCATCGCCACCAGGGAAAGCTCGCTTGCCATGTGGCAGGCGGAATTTGTTCGCGACGCCCTCGAGCGCGCCCACCCTGATCTGGGGGTGAGGCTGCTGGGCATGACCTCCCGCGGGGACCAGCTGCTGGATGTGCCGCTGGCGAAAGTCGGCGGCAAGGGCCTGTTCGTCAAGGAACTGGAGACCGCGCTGCTGGACGGCAGCGCCGATATCGCCGTGCACTCGATGAAGGACGTGCCCATGGAATTCCCGCAGGGCCTCGGCCTGGGGGTAATCTGCGAGCGCGAGGATCCCACCGACGCCTTTGTCAGCAATCGCTATGCAAGCATCGACGAATTGCCCGTCGGTGCCGTGGTCGGTACTTCCAGTCTGCGTCGGGAGTGCCAGCTGCGATCGCGCCGGCCCGACCTGCAGGTTAATTTTTTACGCGGTAACGTCAATACCCGCTTGCGAAGGCTGGATGACGGTGAGTACGACGCCATCATCCTGGCCAGCGCGGGCCTGCTGCGGCTGGGCTTCGCCGACCGCATTGCCGCCAGTATTCACCCCGATGATTCCCTGCCCGCGGGCGGGCAGGGCGCGGTCGGTATCGAGTTGCGCAGTGACGATGCCGAGGTTCTGCAGCTGCTGCAACCCCTGCACCATGAGGACAGCGCGCGGCGGGTGCTCGCCGAGCGGGCCCTGAACCAGCGCCTCAATGGCGGCTGCCAGGTGCCCATCGGCTGTTACGCCGAATACCTGCCCGGGGGGCGGCTGCGCCTGCGGGGGCTGGTGGGCAGGCCTGATGGCAGCGAGATCCTGCGCGCCGAAGGTGAGGCCGACCCGGTGGACGCCGAACAGCTCGGCGTGGCGGTGGCCGACGACCTGCTGGCGCAGGGAGCAGAGGCGATTCTGGCCGAAGTCTATGGCCACTAGCGTCCTGGTTACCCGCCCCGCCGGACAGGGCGCAGCGCTGCTGGATGCGCTGGCGGCCGCGGGCTTCGGGCCACTGCATCACTGCCCGCTGCTGGAGCTGGTGCCGCTGCAACAGCTTGCCCCGGCGCAGCGCCAGCAACTGCTGGACCTGGACCGCTACCAGCACGTCATCTTTATCAGCACCAATGCCGTGCGCATTGGCATGGAGCGCATTGACGACTACTGGCCGCAGCTGCCCGACGGTATCCACTGGTACGCCATTGGCGACGCCACCGCGCGGATGCTGCGGGAACGCGGCCTGTCGCCGCTGACCCCGGGCCAGAAAATGGACAGTGAAACCCTGCTGTTGCTGCCTCAGCTGCAGGCGGTGGCGGACCAGCGGGTGCTGATCGTCAAGGGCGAGGGCGGTCGCGCCACCCTGCGCGAGACGCTGGCAAAGCGCGGGGCGCGGGTGGATGAGCTGGCCTGTTATCGGCGCCGCTGTCCGCAACTGGCAGCGGAGCGGCTGCCACAGCTGTTGCGTGACGAGGCCATTGAGGTGGTGCTGATCAGCAGTGGTGAGGGGCTGGCCAACATGCTGGCGTTGCTTAGCGCCGAAGAAACCACTAAGTTTAGGAATATAGGCCTGGTTGTGCCCTCGCCCCGGGTGGCGGCAATGGCGCAACAGGCAGGTTTCGATAACGTGGTAACCGCGGCAAACGCCTCGGACGCAGCCATGCTGCAGGCCCTGCAGCAGTGGCAAGCCGGAGACTAGCGAGTGAGTGAGAACAACAACAAGCAGCAGGCCGATGAATCCCGGGCTGATTCCGATGACAACAGCGGGGGGCAACCAGCGGCGGTAACTGAAGCGGCGGAGCCGGCGCCGACGGCGGCAGCCGCAGCGGCTCCCGAACCTGCCTCTGCGCCCGCTGCCGATTCCGATTCCGGCTCCGGCTCCGGCGGCGGTTCTGCGGCGGTCGGCTGGCTGGCCCTGGTGCTGGTGCTCGCGGTTGGCGGTGGCGCCGGCTGGTCGGTGATGCAGGGGATGGAGCGGGAGCAAACCCTGAAGCGCCGCATTGCCGAACTGGAAACCCGGGCTGCTCCGGCGGCGCCGGTGGAGGTCGACGTTGAGGGTGCCATGCGCTCGCTGGAGCGCACCCTGGATGAACGTCTGCAGACCGCGTTGCAACAGCTTCGGCGTGAAAGTGACAGCCAGTCCGAGCAGCTGGAGCAACTGACCCGGCAGCTGCAGACCCAGGGCGAGCGCCTGGCCTCGTTCAGCGCCAATGACCACCAGAGCTGGCTGCGGGCGGAGGTCCAGTACCTGCTGCGACTGGCAAACCAGCGAGTGATCATGGCCCGGGATACGCAGTCCGCCCTGGTCCTGCTGGCCAGTGCCGACAGTATCCTGCAGCAGCTGGACGACGTGACCATGCACGAGGTGCGCGCTGCCATTGCCGCCGAGCAGGCGGCCCTGCGCGCGGTGCCAAAAGTGGATGTGGAAGGCATATACCTGCGGCTGTCGGCGTTGATAGAGCAGGCTGACAGCCTGGTGATATTCCAGATGCCGGAACAGGAAGACCAGGTCGCAGATGCCGGCCAGGAGGAGGATGACTGGCAGGTGCGGCTGGAGCGAGGCTACGAGGAGGCGGCGCGCAAGCTGTCTGACTATATTGTTATCCGTCGCCGGGATGTGCCTATGCACGCGCTGATGGACCCGCAGTGGGAAGGGCTGGTGCGGCAGAACCTGCGCATGCTGCTGGAGCAGGCCCAGGTGGCGCTGCTGTCCGGCAACCAGACCCTGTACGTGGAAAGCCTGCAGCGCTCCCAGCACTGGGTGGCCCAGTTCTTTGACACCGACGAGGTTGCCGCCCGCGCCATGTCACGGGAAATCGACCAGCTGGAATCGCGCACGGTGCAGGTGGTTATGCCTGACCTGAGCCGCTCCCTGCGGGCTCTGGACGTAGCGGCGAAACAGCGTCGGCAACAGGGAGGCGCCGAGTAAGCCATGCGCCGACTATTTGCCCTGGTCCTGATCGCCCTGCTGCTGGGCGTAGGTATTGTGGCCGTGATCGAAACCGATCCCGGCTATGTGCTCATCGCCTACGGTAACTACACCCTGGAGACCAGCCTCTGGGTGGGTATCGTGCTGCTGGCACTGTTTACCCTGGCGGTTTACCTGCTGCTGAGACTGATCCGGCGGCTGCTGGGCGGCCAGCAATCACTAGCCAGCTGGATCGGTGGCCGCCGGGCCCGGGCCGCCTCCCGGCTGACCACCCGTGGCATGATCAGCTACATAGAGGGCAACTGGAGCCGGGCGCGGCGCCAGCTGCTGCGCGGGGCCAAAAACAGCGAGGCGCCGCTGGTGAACTACCTGATGTCGGCCCGTGCCAGTTACCGCCTCAACGAGCCGGACAAGATGCGGGAGTACCTGGGGGCCGCGGAGGACGCCGAGTCCGAGGCGGGTATCGCCGTGGAGTTGACCCAGGCGGAGCTGCGCCTGCACTCGGGCAAGTTCGAACAGGCGCTGGCCACCCTGGTGCGTGCCCGCCGCAACGCCGGTCGCCATCCCTATGTGCTGGACCTGCTGCACCGCGCCTATTACGGCCTCAGGGACTGGTCCGAGCTGGCCGCCCTGCTGCCGGAACTGAGGAAGTACAAGGTGCTGTCCGCGGACGCCCTGGACGCCCTGGAGCGGGAGATTTACAGCGAAATGCTGGCTGCCAGCGCCTCCGCCGACGACGGCGGCGAGGCACTGCGCCAGGCCTGGCAAAAGATGCCGCCTGCGCTCAGGCAGGACGCTGCAATACTGCACAGTTACGTTGCCCTGCTGGTGCAGGGAGGCAATCACGCGGCTGCGGAGAAGGTCATACCGCGAGCCCTCAAGCAGAGCTGGGACTCCAGGCTGGTACGCGAGTTCGGTTATGTCCGCGGCGAGGACAGCGCCCGGCAGCTGGCCCAGGCGGAAAGCTGGCTGTCGGCCCACCGCGACGACCCCCAGCTGCAGCTGTGCCTGGGCCGGCTGGCGGCGCGGGAAAAACTGTGGGGCAAGGCCCGGGATTATTTCGAGTCCAGTTATCGCCTGGAGCGCAGCGCCGAGGTTTGTGCCGAACTGGGGCGCCTGCTGGTGGCGCTGGGCGAACCCAAGGTAGCGGCGGCCTACTATCGCGAGGGCCTGCAGCTGAAAGAGACCGGGCTGCCCGAGCTGCCGATGC
This sequence comes from Seongchinamella sediminis, assembly GCF_003457605.1. Taxonomy (GTDB): domain Bacteria; phylum Pseudomonadota; class Gammaproteobacteria; order Pseudomonadales; family Halieaceae; genus Halioglobus; species Halioglobus sediminis. The sequence goes on along the minus strand of NZ_QRAN01000017.1, from coordinate 38,914 downwards.
CGGAATCGACCATCCCTGCCGCCCGCCGCCTGGCCGGGAGTTGAGTCGCCCCGGGGGATTGTTCAGTCCGGATCAATCCCCAGCTCGGGCCAGATATCGTCCACTCGCTGCTTGACCGATGCGTCCATGGCAATGGGGACCCCCCACTCGCGATCGGTTTCCCCCGGCCACTTGTTGGTGGCGTCAAAGCCGACCTTGGAACCCAGGCCAGCCACTGGCGAGGCGAAATCCAGGTAGTCGATGGGGGTGTTGTCGATAAACACGCAGTCCCGTTGCGGATCCATGCGCGTGGTCATGGCCCAGATGACATCGTTCCAATCCCTGGCGTTGACGTCCTCGTCAGTGACAATGACAAACTTGGTGTACATGAACTGGCGCAGGAAGGACCATACGCCCAGCATGACCCGCTTGGCATGGCCGGGATACTCCTTGCGCATGGTCACCACCGCCATGCGGTAGGAACAGCCCTCCGGCGGCAGGTAAAAGTCGCTGATTTCCGGAAACTGCTTCTGCAGCAGGGGCACGAATACCTCGTTGAGCGCGACGCCCAGCACCGCGGGTTCGTCCGGTGGCCTGCCGGTATAGGTGCTGTGGTAAATCGGTGACTCGCGGTGGGTTATCGCCGCCACCGTGAATACCGGGAAGCGCTCCACCTCGTTGTAGTAACCGGTGTGGTCGCCGAACGGCCCCTCATCGGCCTCTTCGCCTGGCTCCAGGTAGCCCTCCAGGATGTACTCGGCACTGGCAGGTACCTGCAGGCCGTGCTCCCGGCACAGGCTGGTGTAACACTCCGCCACCTCGGTTTTGCTGCCCCGCAACAGGCCGGCAAAAGCGTACTCGGAGATACCGTCCGGCACTGGCGTGACCGCGCCCAGGGTAGTGGCCGGGTCCGCCCCCAGGGCCACCGCCACCGGGTAGCGCTTGCCCGGGTGCTGCAGCTGCCAGTCGCGGTAGTCCAGGGCACCACCCCGGTGCGACAGCCAGCGCATGATCAGCTTGTTCCTGCCAATCAACTGCATGCGGTAAATGCCCAGGTTCTGCCGTTCTTTTTCCGGGCCGCGGGTAATGACCAGCGGCCAGGTCACCAGCGGCCCGGCGTCGCCGGGCCAGCAGGTCTGGATCGGCAACCGGTAGAGATCAACCTCGGCCCCGGTTTTCGCGTGGTACTGGCAGGGCGGGTTGCGCACCGTGGACGGGCCCATATTCAGTACCTGTTTCAGTAAGGGTGCCTTGTCCACCAGGTCGCGCATGCCCTTCGGGGGATCGGGCTGGCGCAGGTACGCGAGCAGTTCCCCAATCTCGCGCAGGGCGGAGATGTTGTCCTGGCCCATGCCCAGCGCCACCCGCTGCTCGGTGCCGAACAGGTTGGCCAGCACTGGGGTGTCGTAACCTTTGGGGTTCTCAAACAGCAGTGCGGGGCCGCCGGCGCGCAGGGTGCGGTCGGCGATCTCGGTCATCTCGAGATTGGGGTCCACTTCGGTTTGTATCCGCACCAGTTCGCCGCGGCATTCCAGTTCGGCGATGAATTCGCGGAGGTCTTTGTATTTCACGCGCTCTTTGTTCCAGGCCTTGGTGTGGGGTGACACTACACGCTGGTTTTCGTCTTCGCAATGCTGGCCTCGCGCTGAGGGGCTTTACGGCCCGCCACAGGCCAGCTGATCTTTCCTTCCGAGGACCGTCAAAAAGCGTACGTCCATGTACAGACTCGGCTGCGCACGTCCTGTGCGCAGACGCCCCCGGAAGGAAACACCAGCTACCCTGTGGCTCTATCGAGCGAGGGTCAGGGCCAGGAGAGACTTGGTTTATCGTCGTGAACGAAATAGGGCGCTCTGTCGTTTCAGGAGCCCGGTAAGAGTTCGTAACCACCATGAGGCGATGGCGGCGAACAAATACGGAAGCAACTGAACTCACCCTGCCGCAACTTCGATGGTAGCACCCGTGGGGCTGTATATGGGTGGCGGGGACGTCTGCAGCCATGGATGGCTGCAGCCGAGTCTGTACATGGACGTACGCTTTTTGACGGTCACCGACACCCATATACAGCCGCGCGGGTGCGACGATCAAAGCAAAGAACAACCAGGGTTCGATTGAAAAGACTCTGGATCCCCGCTTGCCCCAGGACACCCTCTCTTGCGCTTTCAGCGCAATTCACCTATTACCCCAGGGCACCCTCTCTTGCGCTTTCAGCGCAATTCACCTGGTTCGTCGGGATGACAGAGAGGGGGAGAAGCGCAGTTACTTGCGCTTCATCGACATGAAGAACTCGTCGTTGGTCTTGGTGTCCTTGAGCTTGTCGATGAGGAACTCGATGGCGGGGAGGTCCTCCATGCCGTGGAGCAGCTTGCGCAGGATCCACATGCGCTGCAGTTCCTCTTCCCCGGTGAGCAGTTCCTCGCGGCGGGTCCCGGAAGAGCGGATGTTGATGGCCGGGTAAACGCGTTTTTCCGCGACCTTGCGATCCAGGTGCAGCTCCATGTTGCCGGTGCCCTTGAATTCCTCGTAGATCACCTCGTCCATCTTGGAACCGGTATTGATCAACGCGGTGGCAATGATTGACAGGCTGCCGCCTTCCTCGATGTTACGGGCCGCGCCGAAGAAACGCTTGGGGCGTTCCAGGGCGTGGGCATCGACACCGCCGGTGAGTACCTTGCCGGAGGAGGGGATAACCGTGTTGTAGGCGCGGGCGAGGCGGGTGATGGAGTCCAGCAGGATGACCACGTCTTTCTTGTGTTCCACTAGCCGCTTGGCCTTTTCAATCACCATGTCCGCCACCTGCACATGACGCGAGGGCGGTTCGTCGAAAGTCGAGGCCACGACTTCGGCGCCGCGGGCGCCCACCGAGCGCTGCATCTCGGTGACCTCTTCCGGGCGCTCGTCGATCAACAGCACGATAATGTAGCACTCGGGGCTGTTGCTGATGATGGCCTGGGCGATGTTCTGCATCATGATGGTCTTGCCGGCCTTGGGCGGCGCTACCAGCAGGCCGCGCTGGCCTTTGCCGATGGGAGCCACCAGGTCGATGATACGGCCGGTGAGGTCCTCGGAACTGCCGTTGCCTTTCTCCAGGGTCAGGCGCTCGTCGGGGAATAGCGGGGTGAGGTTTTCAAACAGGATCTTGTGCTTGGCGTTTTCCGGCTTGCTGAAGTTGATCTCGCCGACCTTGAGCAGGGCGAAGTAGCGCTCGCTGTCCTTGGGCGGGCGAATCTTGCCGGAGATGGTATCGCCGGTGCGCAGGTTGAAGCGGCGAATCTGGCTGGGTGAGACGTAAATGTCGTCCGGGCCCGCCAGGTAGGAACTGTCTGCGCTGCGCAGGAATCCGAAACCGTCCTGAAGAATTTCCAGCACCCCGTCACCGTAAATGTCCTCGCCGCTTTTGGCGTGTCGCTTGAGGATGGCGAAGATGATGTCCTGCTTGCGGGAGCGGGCCATGTTGTCCAGGCCCATATCCTTGGCGATGTCGATGAGTTCCTGGGTGGGTTTGGTTTTCAGGTCAGTAAGATTCATAGATTACAGGTGTGCTTTTGACTCGGAGGGAAATGGTTTAAATAAAAAAGCGCGCGGGCGTTGGCCAGCAGAGTGAAGCTTAAACTAATGAGTAGCAGAGTTATTATTGCGGCACGGGATGTGCGAGCAGGGAAAATGTAGCACGCTGTGATGGGGCCGTCTATAGGTTTTTTGAGCGGCTTTGGTGTCAGTGCGAGGTGCCGGAAGTGGCGGGGTCATGGCCCGGCGAGTGGCATGCCCCCGCCGGCGGCTGACTGTCGCGGCCACCCTGTGGCGGCCGGGACAGGGGCTGGAAGCTGTTTCGTTAAACTTACACGACTTCCTGGATGAACTCGGTGAGCTGCGACTTGGACAGCGCGCCGACCTTGGTCGCCTCTGCATTGCCGTTCTTGAACACGATCAGGGTGGGAATGCCGCGAATGCCGAACTTGGGCGGAATTTCGGGGTTGGCGTCTACATCCACCTTGGCAATCTTCAGTTTGCCCTCGTATTCGGCGGCGATTTCGTCCAGCACGGGAGCGATCATCTTGCAGGGGCCGCACCACTCTGCCCAGAAGTCCACCAGTACGGGGATGTCCGAGTTGAGGACTTCGGCGTCAAAGGTGGCGTCGCTGACGTGTACGATCTGATCTGACATGTTGTTCTCCGGTTGATCTGCGGCAGCCATCACCGCGTAGGTTGCAAGTCGGCCATAATACCACCGGCTATTGGGGGTACAAGCAAAGCGCCAGAGTTTTTCGCAATGACCTTAGTGCTCTGTGCTATAACTCAGACCGGCCTGTAGTCCCGGCGCCAGTGGCTGCCGGCGCCGGCTGTTAGCGACAGAGATGGGGACGCATGAACAAAAAACAACTGTTGATTGTCTCGGTTATCGGGCTGGCCCTGCTGGCCTGGTTTGCCCTCGACCTGGGGCAGTACCTGCAACTGGCCGTGGTGCAGGAACGCATGGACGAACTGCGCAGCTGGTACCAGCGCAACCCGCTGCTGGCCGGGGCAGCCTATTTCGCGGTTTACGTGGCGGTGACCGGGCTGTCGGTGCCCGGTGCCGCGGTGATGACCCTGGCCGGGGGCGCCCTGTTCGGCTTCTGGTATGCCCTGTTACTGGTGTCCTTTGGCAGCACGGTGGGCGCGACGCTGGCCTTCCTGGTGTCGCGGACCCTCCTGCGTGACTGGGTGCAGGGCCGGTTCGGGCGCCAGCTGAAGGCCATCAACAGCGGCTTTGCCCGGGATGGATCGTTCTACCTGTTCACCCTGCGCCTGGTGCCGCTGTTTCCGTTTTTTGTCATCAACCTGTTGATGGGTTTGTTGCCGATCGGGGTCTGGCGCTACTACTGGGTCTCCCAGCTGGGCATGTTGCCCGCCACCGCGGTGTACGTGAACGCGGGCACCCAGCTGGGGCAGCTGGAGTCCCTGGCGGGGATTGTCTCCCCCGGGTTGCTCGGTTCCTTTGTGTTGCTGGGCCTGTTTCCGCTGCTGGCCCGCTTCCTGGTAGGCTGGCTGGCGGCGCGCCGCAAGCTCGCTGGCTGGGACCGGCCGGACAGCTTCGACAGCAACCTGATCGTTATTGGCGCTGGCTCCGCCGGACTGGTTTCCGCCCTGATCGCGGCCACGGTAAAAGCAAAAGTTACCCTGGTGGAGCGCGATACAATGGGTGGCGACTGCCTCAATACCGGCTGTGTACCCTCCAAGGCCCTGATCCGCTCCGCGCGCATGGCCCGCTACGCCGGCAGGGCAGAGGAGTTCGGCCTGGCGCCAATGACGGTTAATGTCCGTTTCGGCGCGGTGATGCAGCGGGTACAGCGGGTGATCAAGACCATAGAACCCCACGATTCGGTGGAGCGGTTTACCTCGCTGGGCGTGGACTGCCTGCAGGGGGAGGCCAGGATTGTCTCGCCCTGGGAAGTGGAAGTGGACGGCCGGCGTATCAGCGCCCCGCGCATTGTGCTGGCCAGCGGTGCCCGGCCGCGCATGCCGGACATTCCCGGGCTGGACGGAGTCGACTACCTCACCTCGGACTCGGTGTGGCAACTGCAGCAGTTGCCGTCGAGGCTGCTGGTGCTGGGCGCCGGGCCGATTGGCTGTGAACTGGCCCAGGCCTTTTGCGCCCTGGGCAGTGAGGTTACGCTGGTCACCCATGCCGAACGTATCATGCCCCGGGAGGACCCCGAGGTTTCCGCCCATGTACAGGCGGCTTTTGTCGCCGAGGGCATGCAGGTCATCTGCGCTGCCGAGCCGCTGGCTTTCCACGCGACGCCTGAAAACAGCTGTGTCGTCTCGGTTGGCGGCGAGCAGCGCAGCCTGGGCTTCGACAGGGTGCTGCTGGCGGTGGGACGGACCGCCAACGTCGACAATATGGGCCTGGAATCCGTGGGCGTTGCCTGTAACCCGCAGGGCCAGGTAGTGGTAGACGACTACCTGCGCACAGCCATGCCGACCATTTTCGCCGCCGGGGATGTCGCCGGCCCCTACCAGTTCACCCATATGGCCAGCCACCAGGCCTGGTACGCCACGGTAAACGCGCTGTTCGGTCGTTTCCGCCGATTCCGGGTGGATTACTCGGTCGTGCCCTGGGCTACATTCACCGATCCCGAGGTGGGCCGGGTGGGCCTTAACGAGAAGGAAGCGGCGGAGCGGGGTATTGCCTGTGAGGTAAGCCGTTACGATATCAGCGACCTCGACCGTGCCATTGCCGACGGCGAGGCCGGCGGTTTTGTGAAGGTGCTCACCGCCCCCGGCAGCGACCGCATCCTGGGGGCGACCATTGTCGGTTATCACGCCGGGGAATTGATCAACGAATTCGTCATGGCCATGAAACATGGCCTCGGCCTGAATAAAATTCTTGCCACTATCCACATCTATCCCACCCTGGGCGAGAGCAACAAGTTCCTGGCCGGCGAGTGGCGCAAGGCGCGCAAACCAGAAAAACTGCTGGCGCTGGTAGAGCGCTATCATCGCATGGTCCGCGGCTGAATGGCCGCGGTGGCGGTGTTCGCCGCCGCCCTAATCCATTAGTATTCCTCCCCGATCAGGGTAATTCACCCGGTACCCGCCGGGATTGGCAAAACAGGAGATGCACAATGACGGAAGTGGCAGTGATTCTCGCCGGCTGTGGCGTATACGATGGCGCAGAGGTTAACGAAGCAGTGCTGTCGCTGCTGTGCCTGGAGCAGCAGGGTGCCAGTTACCAGTGCTTTGCCCCGGACCGGGAGCAGCTGCATGTGATCAATCACCTCACCGGCGAGCCGGTCGAGGGCGAGAGCCGCAATGTGCTGGTGGAAGCGGCGCGTATTGCCCGGGGCGAGATCAAGCCCCTGGCCGAGGCGCGGGCGGCTGATTTCGACGCCCTGCTGGTGCCCGGCGGTTTTGGCGCCGCCAAGAACCTGTGCGACTTCGCCGTGGCCGGCGATGGCATGACCGTGCAGGAGGATTTCCTGCAGCTGGCCAGGGATTTCCACCAGGCGGGCAAGCCCATCGGCCTGATCTGCATCGCACCGGTGATGGCTGCCGCCATCTGCGGTGAGGGTACCCGCTGCACCGTGGGCAATGACCCGGACGTCGCCGCTGCCATCAATGCCATGGGCGGCGAACACCTGGAGTGTCCGGTTACCGAGGCCAGGGTCGACGCCGACAAAAAAATGGTCACCACCCCGGCGTATATGCTGGCCGGCAGCGTGTCCGAGGCCTATGCCGGGATCGGCGATTGCGTCAGGGAAGTGCTGGCCCTGGCCTGACCGCCCGTGACCTGCTGGACGATCTATCTGCTGGAGTGTGCGGACGGCACACTCTACACCGGGGTCGCCAGGGATTTGCCGCGGCGACTGCGCCAGCACAACGGCGAGCTGAGCGGCGGCCCCAGGTATACCAGCGGCAGGCGCCCGGTTCGCCTGCTGTGGTCGGAATCCGCCGTTGACCGCAGCCTGGCCCAGGCCCGGGAGGCGGCCATCAAGAAACTCACCCGGGCGCAAAAACTTGCCCTGGCGGGAGCGAGCCCCGGTGAAGCGATTTAACACCCTGTTCCTGCACATTGGCCTGGGCAAGACCGGCACGACCTCCATACAGGGCGATGTACTCAGGCATGCCCGTTGGCTGGAATCAAGCTGCGACCTTCTTTACCCCACGGACTTTCCCCACGAGCGGCAATTCCGCGGCAATCACTCCCTGCCGCTGCGCATCATGTTCGCCAGCCAGGACGATGTGCGCCGGCGTCTCGCCGCTCGCGGCCTGGTCAGCGACGATGCCATCGCAAGCTACAACCGGCAGACCCGGGCCTGTCTCGATAAAAGCTTCGCCGCCAGCAATGCCAGCCGGTTGCTGTTGTCTGCGGAGGGTGTGGGGCATTTTTCCCGTCAGGATATGCAGCGCCTGGCACAGTGGCTGCAGGGCCGCTACCAGCTGGCATTAAAGGCGGACTACCGGGCGCCGGTGGAAGCGCATAACAGTTTCAGCGAGACCAGTATTGAAGCACTGGCCCTGCAACTGGCCGATCACGGGCGCTTTCGTTACCGGATGCTGGCACCGCTGCGCTGGGCGGCGCTGCGTGCCAGGAGGCTGTGGCGTAAACTGACCCCTTAGTGTGAACAGTCCTGGCTGGCCTCCAGTTCCTCGAGCTCTTCCTGCAGCTCAAGCCACTCCTGGTCGAGTTGCTCGGCACTGGTTTTCAGTTCGGCCTCCTGCCGGAGCAGGTCGGCAAGCTCGCTTTTGCGCGCATCGCTGTACAGCTCGGTGTCCGCCAGCTGCGCCTGGACGACCGGCAGCTCGCGCTCCAGTCTGGCCATCTCCCGCTCGGTTTTCTCCAGCTGCTTTTTCAGTGGCCGCAGGCGCTCGCGCCGGGCCGCCGCCTGCTGGCGTTTTTCCCTGCGCGAACTGTCGCTGGCCTCAGTGGCCTGCTCGCCGGGCCTGTCCGCCCGGAAGCTGGACAGTATCCACTTTTCGTAGCCCTCGAGGTCCTGCTGGTATTCGTCGACCCTGCCGTCGTGCACCAGCAACAGCTCTTCCACCGTGTTGCGCAGCATATGGCGGTCGTGGCTGACCAGGATCAACGCGCCCTCATAAGCCTGCAGTGCCAGCTCCATCGCGTGGCGCATTTCCAGGTCCAGGTGGTTGGTGGGTTCGTCCAGCACCAGCAGGTTGGGTTTCTGCCAGACCACCATGGCCAGCGCCAGGCGGGCTTTCTCGCCCCCGGAGAAGGGGCCGACGGGGCTGGTGGCCGCGTCGCCGCGAAAATTGAAACCGCCGAGGAAGTTGAGAATGTCCTGCTCCCGGGCCTGCGGGCTCAGACGCTGGATGTGCAGGTCGGGGCTGGCCGCCATATCCAGCGCTTCCAGCTGCTGCTGGTCGAAGTAGCCGATGCGGCAGTGTTCCCCGGCGCTGATGTCACCGGCCAGCAGCGGTAGCTGTCCCACCAGGGATTTCAGCAGGGTGGACTTGCCGGCGCCATTGCGGCCCAGCAGCCCGTAACGACTGCCGGGGCGCAGCACCAGGTCGACACCCTGCAGCACCGGCGACTGGCCGTAGCCCAGTGCCGCCTCGTCGAGGCGCAGCAGGGGGTCACTGGATTTCTCCGGAGGCAGAAAGCTGAAGTCGAAGGGCGAATCGATGTGCGCCGGCGCCAGGGTTTGCATGCGCTCCAGTTCCTTCAGTCGGCTTTGGGCCTGCCTGGCCTTGGTTGCCTTGTAGCGGAAACGGCGCACGAAGTCATCGATCTCGGCAATGCGGCGCTGCTGCTTCTCGAAGCTGGCCTGCTGGTTGGCCAGGCGCTCTGCCCGCTGGGCCTCAAACTGGGAGTAGTTGCCCTTGTAGGAAATAATCTGCTGGTGCTCGATGTGCAGGATTCGCTCGCAGGTGGCATCGATAAAGTCCCGGTCGTGGGAGATCATCAGCAGGGTGCCCGGGTATTGCTGCAGCCATTGCTGCAGCCAGAGGGTGGCGTCCAGGTCCAGGTGGTTGGTCGGCTCGTCCAGCAGCAACACGTCCGAGGGCGTCATCAGTGCCCGGGCGAGATTGAGGCGAATACGCCAGCCGCCGGAAAAATCACTCACTGGCCGTGTCGCCGCATTCTCGGCGAAGCCCAGGCCCTGCAGCAGCAGCTCGGCGCGCCGCGGCGCACTGTAACCGTCTATCGCTTCCAGCTCGCCGTGGATGGGGGCGGCTTCCTCGTAGGCCTCCCGGGCCTCCAGCGCGGCCAGCTGGTCCATCAACCCGGCCAGGTGGTCGTCACCGCGCCAGACATAGTCGGCCGCCGGCTGGTCGCTGGCGTGAACTTCCTGGGCCATGTGCGACAGGCGCAGATTGTTCATCCCCTGGATCTCGCCAGTGTCGGCCCCGAGGTCGCCCAGCAGCATGGCGAACAGGCTCGACTTGCCGCTGCCGTTGGCGCCGATCAGGGCCAGGTTCTGGCCGGGCTGGATGGTCAGCTGGGCATCCTGGAACAGCAGCTTGCTGCCCCGCCGGAGTTCGATGTCGCGTAAAATAATCATGAGGCGGCGAATTTTACGCTGGCGGCGGGGTCATAACCAGCGCTTCCGGTGTTGCCTGCCGGGGGTAGTAACCCCTCAAGACGAATAGTAAACTGTCGGGCCACTGCAACTCCCTCCAATCCCACGCTGACGACTGCTGGCGGATGCCCGGTCGGAACTGGCCGTTTTAGCGGGACAGGGCGGCTGCAGTCACAAGGGCGTTCCAGATGCCCCCGATAGTTTCAGATAATGGATGAATATATGAAGAAGTACGCACTGCCGCTTGCCCTGGCTGGCCTGGTCAGCCTGCAAGCCTGTAATGAACAGACTGCCAGCACCGAGACTGCCAGCACCGACACGGCCTCCGCGGCCGAAGTCACCCTGGAAAACACCGACCAGCGCCTGAGCTACGGCATCGCCTTTGGCCTTGGCCAGCGCATGGCCGCGGATGGTATGCCCATGGACATTGACGCTTTCGCCGCCGGTTTCCGTGACGGTGCCGAGGGTAAAGAAAGCCGGATGACCCAGGAAGAGATCCAGGCCGAGATGCAGGCCTACCAGGAAAAGATGATGGCCGAGCAACAGGCTGCCCAGGCTGCGCTGGGTGAGGCGAACCTTGCCGCCGCCACCACCTACCTGGAAGAAAACAAGGCTCGCGAAGGCGTTGTCGTCACTGAAAGCGGCCTGCAGTACGAGATTGTCGAAGCGGCAGAAGGCCCCAGGCCCGGCCCGGAAGATACCGTGGAAGTGCACTATCGCGGTACCCTGATAGACGGCACCGAATTCGACTCCTCCTACAAGCGCGGCGAGACTGTCACCTTTGGTGTGGGCCAGGTTATTCCCGGCTGGACCGAGGCGCTGCAGCTGATGCCGGTCGGCTCCAAGTGGAATCTCTACATTCCGCCGGAGCTGGGTTACGGTGCCGGTGGCGCGGGCCAGATGATCGGTCCCAATTCCGCGCTGATCTTTGAGGTCGAGCTGGTTTCCATTCCCAGCCAGGCAGAAGAAGACGCGGCGGAGTAAACGCTGTGTCCGGCGTCAGCCCTGCTGGCGCCGGTGACTGTTGTGGAGGCCGGCGATCAGCTGGTCCTCCAGCAGAAAGCGCGATTCCAGCACTTCCCCCAGGGCCGACAGGTCTCTTTTCAATTTTCCGCTGTCGCAGTTCGCCGAGGTGTACTTCTCCTCGTAGGCGAGGATGACTTCCGTGGTGTCGCCGATAGCGGGCATCAGTTTTTCCGCCAGGCTGCCGCTGCCGTCGCCGAAACTCTCGGCTTCTTCCAGCAGCTCGTGATACACCTCAAAATGACCCGCTGATACATAGTCCACCAGCAGCTCGCAGAGCAGGCGCTGGCGCTTGCCCAGGGCTTCCCGGTCCAGCAGGCCATCCATGCCGACAACGATTTCGGTGTACTTGCCCAGCACCTGGCGGCGCTCCTTGAGCCAGCGGGTCAGCAGGTCTTCGACCGCGTCAAACTGTTGCTGGGGATTCCTGTGGGGCATATCAGCTGTCCTGGGGGTAAGAACGGAAAGTCTGCCACAGGCAGATCAGGGTTGTAACCACAAACAGCAGCAGGGTCTGTTCCGGGATGGACAGACCCAGGAAGGTCCACTGGGTCTCGGCGCAGTTGCCGTCGCCCATCATCATGATGGAAAACGTCTCGCCCAGGGGCAGGGTTTCCAGCATGTACTGCAGACTGGGGCCGCAGGCCGGCACGTCCTCCGGCGGCAGGTACTGCAACCACACATGGCGCGCGGCAACGGCGCCGCCGGTAATGGCCGCCAGGCCGCAGAGGGCGCCGTAGACCCGGTTGCCCAGGCTGCGGGGGTTGTGGATGACCGCCAGCAGCGCGATCGCGCCCCAGGCCACCACGAAAACCCGCTGGGTCATGCACAGCGGGCAGGCCGCGAGGTTGAGGAAGCTTTCCAGGTAGATCATGGCAAAGGCCATGGAGACAACGGCCAGCCCGGCCAGTCCGGCGAAAACCAGGCGGGGAGAAAGGGTTTGCAGCATGCAGCGGGTTCCTTGCAGTGACGGGCGTGCCCCGGAGCGTTCAGGGCGGCTCAATTTCGATAGTCGCTAGCGATTTTAGTTCAACTCCTGCTTGAACCTGAAGCAGAACTCGACCACTTCCGGGTAAAACTCGCGAAACCCCAGTTCCAGCCGCTGGCGCACCGGTTCCAGCTGGTCCCCGGCCTGGAGGAAAGGGTTGCCGCGGCGGAACCGCTCGCCGATGCGGGCGGCGGTCGCGGGTATGGTTTCCCACTCGCCGTAACGGCCGAGCAGGTCATGCTGGCGCATGCGCGCGTACATGCGCTGCGCCGGCGGGCTCAGGTGGTGCCGGTTGCGCTGCAGGCTGGCATACACGCTGCGATGGAAGTCCGCCTGCTGCTGGTCGCTGTAGTCGGTCCAGTGGCGGCTCAGGTAGTGATCAAAGCTGAGATCGATAAGAATGCCGGCGTAGCGGCGCAGCGGGGCTGCAAACTCACGGCGCAGCTGGGCCATCAGCGGGTGCTGGTCAGTGAATGCGTCGATGGCCCGGTGCAGCCTGACACCCTGCTCAATGGCGTCGGGCAGGGCGCCATCCAGCGGGCCCTTGCGGTAGTCACCTTCCAGCGCGCCCACGACCAGGCCCTCCTGCGGCCAGGCGAGCTGGAAGTGGGCCAGATAATTCAAGGGCGCGGCAGGGTCTGGTACTGGTGGTAGAAGTTGGCCAGGTACTGCTCGAAGCTGATCTCCTCGGCCGCCTCCAGCTCGCGCTGGGCCTGCAGTGATTCCTTTGCCTGGCGAGCAAACCGTGCCGCGGTGTCCGGGGCCAGGGTCTGTTGCCGAAAATGCCCGGCCCAGCGCTCGCTGTAGGCCATGGCGAAGCGAAAGAAGGGCTGGCCCTGCTCGCGCATCTCGCGCAGTACCCGCGCCGAGGGCGTCAACTCGGCGTCGGCCACCTTGGCCGCCTGTTCGCGCAGGGATTCGCTGTAGGCACCGCCGCCGTGGGCCGCGTCCAGGGCCTCGGCAATCGGCCCCAGGTCCGCCAGCAGGTCGCCGGCCCAGTCGCTCAGCGTGCGCCCGCCGCCGTGGCAGCGCAGTTGCAGGCCCGGTTCGCGCCCGCGGTTGACTACCGCCGCCATGTTGGCCGCCATGCAATCCTGTTCCTGCTCGTCGCAGGGCGGGCTTTGCTCCAGAAGACAGTACAGCAGGAAGGTGTCGAGGAAGCGGATTTCCACCGCATCCAGGCCCAGCGGCGAGAACGGGCTGACATCCACGCAGCGCACCTCGATGTACTCGATGCCCCGTTCGGTGAGGGCGTGCAGCGGGGTCTCTCCGGAGCGGGTCACGCGCTTGGGGCGGATGGGGCTGTAGAACTCGTTTTCGATCTGCAGCAGCGAGTCATTGAGCTGCTGGTAGTTGCCGTCCTCACCGCTGCTGTAGCTGGCATAAGCGGGGTGGGGCTGCATGATGGCGCTGCGCAGGGTCTCGACATAGTTGGGCAGCGAGTTGTAGCAGATGCGGAGCCCCTTCTGAGCCTCGCTGTTGTACCCCAGGTCGCCCATGCGCAGGGCGGTGCCGTGGGGCAGGTACAGGCTGTGGCCATCGCCAAAGGGCTGCAGCCCGTGGTTGTCGCGATTGCGCAGGAAGCTGCCGCACACGGCGGGCGAGGCGCCAAACAGGTAGATCAGCAGCCACGAGTAGCGGCGGAAGTTGCGGATCAGGCCGAGGTAGCGCTCGCTGATGTAGTCCTGCAGCTCCCCCGGTTTGCCCGCCCCGGCCCAGGCCTGATCCCAGTAGGCCCGGGGCATGGAGAAATTGTAGTGAATGCCGGCAATGGTCTGCATGACCCGACCGTAGCGGTAGCCCAGTCCGTAGCGATAGACGGTCTTCATTTTTGCCACGTTCGAGCTGCCATAGCGGGCCACCGGGATATCCTCATCGTTGCCCAGCTGGCAGGGCATGGAGGTGCACCACAGCAATTCATCGGCGAGCTGGCTGTAGACATAGGTATGAATATCCTCCAGCGTCGCCAGACTGGCCTCGATACTGGTGCTGACCGGGGTGATGAACTCCAGCAGTGCTTCCGAGTAGTCGGTGGTGATGGAATCGTGGGTCAGCGCCGATCCCAGGCCCGGGGGATGCGGCGTTTGCGCCAGCAAGCCTTCAGGGGTGATGCGCAGGCTTTCTTTTTCGATACCACGGCCGATGTCGCGCAACAGCTGCTGCTGGTGGGGGCCGCGCAGGGACTCCAGTTGTTGTAACAGGTGGGAAGCCAAGTAGCGCTCCTTGTCGGTGGCGAAGTAGAAGAGGAGGTGCGATCTCCCGGGCTTTCCGGGAGCCGGCCCAAGTTTAGCCGCACAGTACCTGTGAGTACAGGTATCTCCGCCCGTGCTCAGGGCACCCGCGGCTGCCAGCTACCCGCCGCTTCGGCGGCGATGACCGCGCGCCGGGGAGCCGGGTAGCCCTCGACCGTGCGGCTCGGGTTAGCGGGATCGAGGAAATTGGCCAGCGAGTGGAAGGTCATCCACGGGGTGGCCCGCTGCTCGTCGGGGGTGGTGGTCGCCACATCCAGCACTCGCGGCCGCTCGAAGCCGGTTTTGCGCAGCCAGCCCAGCAGGGTGTCACAGCTGGGCAGGAACCAGACATTGCCCATGCGCGCATAGCGCCCCTCGGGTACCAGGGTGGCGCCCACTCCCCCCTCGATCACCAGGGTTTCCAGTACCAGCTGGCCCCCGGGGCGCAGGCAGTCGCGCAGTTCCAGCAGGTGGTCCATGGGCGAGCGCCGGTGATAGAGCACGCCCATGGAAAAAACGGTGTCGAAGGCCTGCAGTTTTGCCGGCACCTGTTCAATGCCGGCGGGGATAACCCAGGCCTCGGGCCGTTGCAGGTACTTCTGCAGGGCCCAGAACTGGACCACGAACAGGGGCGTGGGGTCGATGCCGATGACTTCCGCCGCGCCGGCGCCGAGCATGCGCCAGCAGTGATAGCCGCTGCCACAGCCGACGTCCAGTACCCGCCGGCCCGAGAGCGGCGCGATGCCGGCCTGCAGCCGCTGCCATTTCCAGTCGGAACGCCATTCGGTATCGATATGAACGCCAAATAATTCGAATGGCCCCTTGCGCCAGGGGTGCAGCCCCATCAGGCTTTGTTCGAGCGCGGCCCGGGTGTGGGGCGGCAGCGGCTGGTGGCCGCCGGCGCCGACCCGGGGGCGGTCGAGGGTGCAGTAGTCCGGGGCAATGTCCGGTAGCGAGTCCAGCACCGCCAGCCAGCGGGCCAGGTCACCGTAACGCTGGTGCGACAGCCCCTGCGCCAGCTGTTGCGGCAGCCGTTGCGCCCAGCGGTCCAGCTCGGTGTCGCGCCAGCGATCGATCAGCGGCTGGTAATCCATCACTTCAGGGCCACCAGGGAAGCGAAGTTGAAGCACTGGAACCAGACATCGCAGGAACTGAATCCGGCAGTGGCGATGCGCTGCTTGTGGGTGGTCAGGGTCTCCGGCAACAGCACGTTTTCGATTGCCGCCCGCTTGCGGGCAATTTCCAGTTCGCTGTAGCCGTTGGCGCGTTTGAACTCGTGGTGCAGGTCGATATTGAGTGCATCCAGGTGCGGGTCCTCGAAGCTCAGTTTTTCCGACAGCAGCATGATGCCCCCGGGGCGCAGGCCGGAATAAATACGCTGGATGACCTCGTCGCGAAGCGCCACGGGGATAAACTGCAGGGTGAAATTGAGCACCACCACCGAGGCATCCTCGATGGCCACGTCTTCCAGGTTCGCGCAGATCAGCTCCACCGGGGTGTCGTGGGTATCGGTGTCGATAATGCTGCGACATCGCTCCAGCATGGCCCGGGAGTTGTCCACGCCGACGATACGGCAGTTGTCACTGCGCAGATTCTGGCGCATGGCGAGGGTGGATGCACCCAGCGAGCAGCCGAGATCGTACAGCCGGCTGCCGGGACTGGCGTAGCGCTGGGCAATGAGGCCGGTCATGGCAACGATGGTGGTGTAGCCTGGTACCGAGCGCTTGATCATGTCCGGGAAAACCCGGGCCACGTTGTCATCGAAGGCGAACAGCCCCGCCTCCCGCAGGGGGTCAGCGTAAATTGTGTCTTTGTTATCGCTCATAGGGGCGGGATTCTAGCATGAAATGTTAAACCAATCGGCGCCATCGGCCCTGTTTCTCTGCCGGGAAAGCCTCCACAATAGGCCAATAACGCTAGCGCCCGCAGGTAAATACTATGAGCACTGTCGCCACCCGGTTCGTCCCCGACCTCCGTCCTCCCAGGCTGCGCCACAGCATCACTGAGCTGGGCCGGGTAGCCCTGGAAGCGGGAGCCTCGGCCCTCTGCAAGCGGGTGTTCAGAACCCTGCCCAGTGGCGATGGCCACACGGTGATGACGATTCCCGGCTTTATGGGCGCCGACGGCTCAACCGCCATGCTGCGCAGCTTTCTCAATGAGCGCGGCTACCGGGCGATACCCTGGGGCTTTGGCCGCAACGCCAGTGAGGCCAGCGCCAGCAGTATCGATGAGTTCATGCAGCACCGGGCACAGATCGAAGAAAGGATCGCCGACCGTATCGCCCACGAGTTCATGACCAGCGGGCAAAAGCTGACCCTGATTGGCTGGAGCCTCGGCGGCCTGTACGCAGTCGCCCTGGCGCACCGCTATCCACAGTGGATTCGCCAGGTCATTACCCTGGGCACGCCCTTCGGCGACCCCCGCGGGACGGCACTTTACAGTGTGATGTCACGCGTCAACCAGCAGCCGCCGGGTGGCGAGTCGGAAGAGGCGCTGCGACGCTGGGTCGATTACACCTACAGCGGCGGTGAATTGCGCGTGCCGGTACTGACCCTGTACAGCGAGTCGGACGGTATTGTCGGCAAGGGCATTGCGCGCTGTGAGGGCGACCCCCGCTACGTAACCAATATGGCGGTGGTGGCCAGCCACGTGGGCTTTCCCTTCAATCCGGTGGTATTCGCGGTAATTGCCAACCACCTGGTGGCGCCGGAGCGGCGCTGGCGGATTTGCCAGAGCCGGCGCATTGGTGTGCTGGCCAGGGTAGCCGACTGAGCCCCTTGTTGCGGGCAGGGGAGTACCCGGGCGGGCCAGCCGCAGGGAAGTGGTTAGCGCGCCCTAGTTGGCGCTGCGAACCAGATAGGAGTCCTCGGCGCCGAACTGGCGACCCACAGGCACGCGCTGGTCAAAGCGGGCGAAATGGCCGCCGCTGGGTGCGTCATTGGCCTGGGAGTTGTGGCGGGCAAACTTGATGCTGGAGAGAAACTCCACCAGGCTCACTTTGCCTTCATCTATCCTTTTCATGTTCTCTTGCCGGTAATTGGATTTACACAGTTCCATTGTAGGACCCCTGAAACGCCTTTGGGCGTAAAAAATGCCGCAAATTTGTGTGAAAAATGACCTGCAAGGCTATAATGCCGGGCCTTCGCAGACCAGGATTTGCCTCGCCATGAAGCCCGAACAGTACCCCCGGCAACCCGCCCATATCTGGGAGCACTTTTACCAGTTCACCCAGATCCCCCGCCCTTCCGCCCGGGAGGCGGCGGTGCGCCAGTATGTGATCGACCTGGCGGAGCAGGCCGGTCACCGGCACCAGCTGGATACCGCGGGCAACCTGGTGATTTATGTGTCGGCCAGCCCCGGCAGGGAGGACAGTCCCACCGTCATTATCCAGAATCACCTCGACATGGTTACGGTGAAAACCGCCGACCGCGAGCACGACTTCGACACCGATCCGCTACGGCTGCAGGTGGAGGATGGCTGGCTGGGCGCCGACCGCACCACCCTGGGGGCCGATAACGGCATTGGTTGCGCTGCCGCCATCGCGGTGATGACCGACCCCGAGGTGAGCCATCCGGCGCTGGAACTGCTGTTCACCGTGGAAGAGGAAACCGGGCTGGGCGGGGCCCTGAACCTCGATCCAGCGCTGCTCAGCGGGACCGTGATGCTCAACCTGGATACCGAGGACTGGAACGAACTTTACATCGGCTGCGCCGGCGGCGCCGGCTGGCAGTTCTCCCGCAGTTTTTCCCGGGAGCCGGTGGCGGCCAGTGCCGACTGCTGGCAACTGACCCTGCGCGGGCTGGCGGGCGGTCATTCCGGCGTGCAGATACACGAGCAGCTGGCCAATGCGGGCAAGCTGCTGGCCGAGGCCCTGCGCGGCGTGCCCGGCCTGCGCCTGGCCGGCATCGACGTCGGTATCGCCCACAACGTGATCCCCCGGGAGGGCACGGTCAGCTTCTGCTGTGAGCCGGGCTCGGAGGCCGGTATCCGCCAGCGCATCGACAGGCTGCGCCAGCAGTGGCTGGCCTACCTGCCGCCGGCGGACCATGGCGTGGAACTGGAGCTTGCGGCGGCCCGCCTCGACACGGCCCTGGACCCGGTGGATTCGCTGCGTGTGCTTGACCTGGTCTCCCTGTTTCCCCACGGCGCCCAGGCCTACAGTCTGGAACAGCCGGCGGACCTGGTCGACCTGAGCATTAACCTGGCGGTGGTGCGCCTGGACGGGGGCGAGCTGTTCATTGAGTCAAGCTACCGTTTCTTCAACCCGGACCAGTCGCTACCGTTGCAGCATTCGGTGCTGGCGCTCGCCCGCGCCTACGACCTGGAAGTCAGCAGCAATGCCGGCTACCCCGGCTGGCAGCCGGACTTCAGCAGCCCCCTGCTGGAGCAGGGCTGCGAGTTGCACCAGCGCATGTTCGGCGAGCGGCCGGCGATCAAGGCCATTCATGCCGGCCTCGAGTGCGGTATTCTCAAGAGCAAGAAGCCTGACGTGGACATACTCTCCTTCGGTCCCACGATCCGCGGCGCCCATTCGCCGAGCGAACGCCTGCGCATAGACACCGTCGAACCTTTCTGGCAATTCCTCAAGCAATTGCTGGCCGAACTCTAAGCCGAGGACCAACTCATGCTGGATCAACTGCAACGCCTGTCCGCCGACCCCATCCTCGGGCTCGCCGCTGTCGCCCGTGCCGATGACAATCCCGACAAGGTGGACCTGACCCTCGGGATCTATATGAACGAGGAGGGTGTTTGCCCGGTGTTCAGGGCGGTGACCGAAGCCCAGGCGGCGCTGGCGGCTGCGGAAGTCAGCAAGGCCTACCTGCCCCCCGAGGGGGTAGCCGGGTTCAACCCGGGCATGCAGGCCCTGGTGCTGGGTGCCGGGCATTCCGCCCTGGTGGAGGGACGGGTCTGCAGTGTGCAGGCGCCCGGCGGCTGTGGCGCGCTGCGCATTGGCGCCGAGATTATTCACGCCGCGGCGCCGGACGCCAGGGTCTGGGTCAGTGATCCCACCTGGCCGGTACACCTGCCCCTGCTAGGCAGTGTCGGCCTGAGTTTCGAGACCTATCGCTACTACGACCCGGCCAGCCACGGGGTCGACTTCGACGGCATGGTGGAGGACCTCAAGCGGGCGCGCCCCGGCGATGTGGTGCTGCTGCACGGCTGCTGTCACAATCCCTGCGGCGCCGACCTGTCGCTGGCGCAGTGGCAGGTGATTGCCGACATGGCCCTGGCCCAGGGTTTCATGCCGTTTATCGACATCGCCTACCAGGGTCTGGGCGACGGCCTGGAAGAGGACGCAGCCGGCCTGCGCCTGCTCGCCGCGCAGCTGCCGGAAATGGTTATTGCCGCCTCCTGCTCGAAGAACATGGGACTGTACCGCGAGCGCACCGGCGCCACCCTGTTCCTGGGCAGGACCCGGGACAGCGCCGAGGCCCTGGTAAGCCAGGCCCTGGTCGCCGCCCGCAGGGTGTACTCAATGCCGCCGGCCCACGGCGCCCTGATAGCCGCCCGTATTCTCAACGATGCCGCCCTGGGCGAGGCCTGGCGCAGTGAACTGCTGGCCATGTGCGGCCGGATCAACCGCCTGCGCAGCAGCCTGCGGGAAAAACTGGAAGCGGCCAGTGGTCGCGACTTCGCCTTTATCGAGCGGGAAAAGGGCATGTTCTCGTTCCTCGGCCTGAGCACCGAGCAGGCGATCCGCCTGCGGCAGGAGCACTCGGTGTATATGCTGGATTCCTCGCGCATCAACGTGGCGGGGGTGAATGCGCGCAATATTGATTATCTCGCCAGTGCGGTGGCCAAAGTGTTGTAACTGACGCCAGGGGGGCGATGCAATTGGGTTAGCCGGTGAAGTTGGGATGACGAAGGCTAACTGTGATAACTCAGAGCCGATCTGACAAACAGTGTCAGAGCGTATCGGGCATTTATGTCCGCTTCCACCTCGATAGAGACAGTATGCAGTCGTTATTCAGGCTGTTTTCGAGGTCCGCTATTGGCCCCATTGCTGCCCCTTGGGATTGTGTCAGATTGAGGGCAGATAACGTCCACAACGCTTCCGCTCATATTGAAAAGGAATTTCGATGCTCACTGGCTTAGTCAAAATAGCTGTTATGTGTATCTCAGGCTTCAGCTAGGCCGAGGTGTTTTACAAAGGGACTGAAATCTTTGTCTGAGAAGAGAAGAGGGAGTTTCTGTTCAATGCAAAATGTCGCAATAATCACGTCCGCAGTTTTGCGTACTGTAATGCCTTTCTTTCTGAGCGCTCTAAAATTATTGGCGCTCTTTATCGCCATGTGGGTGCCGAGCATTTCGAAGATGGTCACGTCTTCGAAAAGCTTTCGGGCAACTTTATAGTCCTTATCATGCCTAAAGCCCTGCAAAACTTCTGTCAGAATCAAATCGCCAATAGCCACAGGTTTAGTGCCAAGCGTATCTTCAAGCCTCTCAGTTTGGGGCGTGTCTGCCCCAGAGAAATAATCAATCCATACGCTAGAGTCGACTATGATCATGAGTTGGTTCGCATATCATCCAGGTCACCTGTCCATTGCAACTTACCCCGGAATTTCTTTATATTTTCCTGTTTATTCAATCTAATCAGAGTCTTAAGTCCAAGTTCAACGGCATCTTTCTTGGTTTTGAGGCCTGTCGCTTTCAAAACCTCGCTCATTAGCTGGTCATCAATCTCTATATTGGTTCGCATCTTTGGGCACTCCATACGCGATAACAACATGTGTATAGAGTATCGTCAATATACACATAACAAGTCAAGGCGCTCGGGCGCCAAAACCTCTGCGCGGTTTCGCCGCCGGTGCTTGAGGTGTTAATGTACGCAAAATAACCTGCCAGGCGAAGCTATGTACCTGCAGCATCGAGAGGGAATTCGGTTCATGCCAGCATCTATTCCGGGCACAGCAACCACTGAACTGGCCACTCAGGCAGCAGACCCTGTCCGTCCACGTTTCTGCGGAAACGTTTCGCCTATCCACGCTGGGCGCAAACTAACAAGTTGCGCCAATTCGCCCCTGGCGGGGCTGGAGGCTGCCGCGCGTCCGCTGCCACAGGCGTTAATGACAGGCAGCTTCTGGCAGCCCCAAACCGGACCTCGAATACAGCCTGAATAAGGTCTGCATAATGACTCCGTCGAGGCGAATGCGGACACCGTCATTCGGGCATTGAATGTCAGGCCCGAACGGTTATAGCTGCGCTTAGCCCTCCAGTTCCGCCCAGCGCTCCAGCGCCTGCTCCAGCTCGGCCTCGATCCGCGCCGCTTCGTCCAGCACCGCCTGCACGACGGTGTGCTCCTGCTGGTAAAAACCGGGGTCCGACATTTGTACTTCCAGCCCGGCCTGCTCCGCTTCCAGTGACTCGATGCGCGCCGGCAGGGCGTCCAGCTCGCGCTGGTCCTTGTAGGACAGTTTGCGTTTGCGGGGTTCGGGCTGCGTCCTGGTGGCAGCGGGTTCTGGTGCCGCCACGGCCGGCGGCCTCTGGTCGGCTGCCTGGCTCGCTGCGTCCTGCAGCCGGCCACCGCGGGCTTCCCAGTCGCTGTAACCGCCGGCCTGCTCCTCTACCTCGCCATTGCCCGTGAGCACCAGCAGGCTGGTCACCACGTTGTCCATGAACTCCCGGTCGTGGGAGACCAGCAGCACCGTGCCCTCGAAGCTGAGCAGGATCTCTTCCAGCAGCTCCAGGGTCTCGATGTCCAGGTCGTTAGTGGGTTCGTCCAGCACCAGCATATTGGCCGGCCTGCTGAACAGGCGGGCGAGAATCGCCCGGTTCTGCTCACCGCCGGACAGGGCCTTGGCCGGGGTGCGCACCCGTTCCGGGCTGAACAGGAAGTCGCCGAGGTAGGAGATGGCGTGACGGCGCTTGCCGTTGATCTCGATAAAGTCCTGGCCACCGCAGACGTTGTCGATCAGGTTTTTCTCCGGGTCGAGCTGGTCCCGGAGCTGGTCCGAGTAGGCGATTTCCAGCTTGCTGCCCAGTTTGACGGTGCCGGCATCGGGTTCCAGCTGCCCCAGCAGGATCCTGACCAGGGTGGATTTGCCGGCCCCGTTGGGGCCGACGATGCCGATGCGGTCACCGCGCTGGATAATGGTGCTGAAGTCGCGCAGGATAACCTTGTCGTCAAAGGCGTGACTGACCCCCTGCAGCTCCGCCACGATCTTGCCCGAGCGGGACGCCTCTTCCACACCGAAATCGGCCCTGCCCTGGCGCTCGCGTCGCTGGCTGCGCTCATCCCGCATGGCCTTCAGTGCCCGTACCCGGCCCTCGTTGCGGGTGCGCCGGGCCTTGATCCCCTGGCGAATCCAGGCTTCCTCCTGGGCCAGCTTTTTGTCGAACAGCTCATTGGCCCGCTCCTCCGCCGCCAACTCCTGTTCGCGGTGGCGCAGGAAGCCGCGGTAATCGCCGCGCCACAGGCTCAGGTGTCCCCGGTCCAGCTCGGCGATGCAGTTGACCACGTTTTGCAGGAAGCGCCGGTCGTGGGTAATGAGGATCAGGCTGCCGCGATAGTTGCGCAGCTGTTCTTCCAGCCAGGCGATGGCCGGGATGTCCAGGTGGTTGGTGGGCTCGTCCAGCAGCAGGATATCGGGTTCGCTGACCAGGGCGCGGGCCAGGGCTACCCGCCGGCGCCAGCCCCCGGACAGGTCGCGCATACTGGCGTCAGCGGGCAGTTGCAGCTGGCTGAGGGTGGTTTCCACCCGCTGCTGCAGGTTCCAGCCATCCACCGCCTCCAGTTTGTGTTGCACCCGGGCCAGGGCGTCCATGTCCTCGCCCTGGACCAGGTGGTGGTACCGGGCCAGCAGCTCGCCGGCTTCTTCCAGGCCGCCGGCGACCACGTCGTAGACCGTCAGGTCGTCGGCCTGGGGCAGGGTTTGCTGCAGCCGGGCGAGTCGGGTGCCGGGACGCAGCCAGCGCTCGCCGCTGTCCAGGGCCTGCTCCCCCGCCAGTACCTTCAGCAGGGTGGTCTTGCCGGCGCCGTTGCGGCCCAGCAGGCCCAGTTTGTCGCCGCGGGTAATGCTCAGTTCCACCTCGTCCAGCAGTACCTGGGTGCCGTAGTGGAGGCTGGCCTTGTCGAGTTTAAGCAGGGGCATGGTCGGGTCGCGGGTCCGGGTTCAGGGGGAGGCGAATTCTACGCCAGTTGCGGCCGCCGCTACAGCCCCGCGCGGAAATGTTGCCGCAGGTGCTGGACCAGGGCCTGGGCCGGGCGCGACAGGCCGTGGCGCCTGCGGGTAAAGATGCCTACCTGGCGCTCAATGGCCGGGCCGTCCAGGGGCTTGCACAGAATGCCCAGCGACTCCATCTGCTGGCGGCACAGCTGGGGGACCACGGCCACCCCCAGCCCCACCGACACCATGCGGCCGATGGTGGCCAGCTGGTGGGCCTCCAACAGCTGCCCGGGGCTGACCCCCACCGCGGCCATCGCCGCCTCGGTGGTCGCCCGCGACCAGGAACCCCGGTTCATGGCGATGAAAGGCTGCTGCACCAGTTGCTGCCAGTCCAGCCGCGGCGCTGCGGCCAGCGCCGAGTCCCGATGGACCAGGGCTATCCAGCGATCGGGGAACAGCGGGGTGAAATCCACGCCATCCAGCTGTTCCGGTTCAAAGGTGATGCCCAGGTCCACCTGGCCGCTGCGTACCGCCTCGATGGTGGCCTCCATGACCACATCCTCGACGCCGATATTGAGGGTGGGGTAGGCGCGCTGGAAAGCGGCCAGGGCCTCGGGAAACTGGTTCATGGCCAAGGAGGGCATGACCGCGACACTGACTTTGCCCTGCTGCAGGCTGAAGCTGCGCCCCAGGTCGTCGAAGGCCTGGTCCCAGTCCGCCAGCAGGCGGCGGGCGGAGGGCAGGAAGCTCCGGCCCTCGGGGCTCAATTCCAGTGAACGGGTGGAGCGGGAAAACAGCTTGCCGCCGGCTTCCTGCTCCATTTTCTTGATGCTCACGCTGAGGGCCGACTGGGACACATGCAGCAGGTCCGCCGCCTCGGCGAAGGAGTGGCTGCGGGCGAGGGTGACAAATGCCCGCAGTTGGCGCAGTGTGATATTCATAAATAAAACAGAATAAATAATCCATATATTCAATTTGATCAATATATGATGATGACGCATATTGCGCAATCAATGCATTGAGTGTGTACCGGCCCCAGGGAGATAAAGTTATGAACCAGCCATTGTGGCAGCCCGATCCGCAACGCATTGCCAGCGCCCTAATCACCCGGTTCCGGGATGAACTCAAGGCCGAGGGATTCGCGGTGGGCGAAACCTACGCCGATCTGCACCGCTGGTCGGTGGACCAGCCGGAACAATTCTGGCAGGCCCTGTGGCGCTTCGGCGAGGTGGTGGCCGAGGGCGACCGTGAGCCGGTGCTGGTAGACGGCGATCGGTTTCCGGGCGCACGCTGGTTCCCCAGTACCCGGCTCAATTTCGCCGAGAACCTGCTGCGTTACCGCGATGAACGCGTCGCCCTGGTATCACTGCTGGAAAATGGCGAGCGCCGGGAGCTGAGCTACCGCGAGCTGTACCGGCAGGTGGCGCAGCTGGCGTCGGCGCTGCGCGCGCTGGGGGTGGAGCCAGGTGACAGGGTGGCGGGCTTTCTGCCCAATATCTCCGAGACCGTGGTCGCCATGCTGGCGGCCACCAGCCTGGGGGCGGTGTGGTCGTCCTGCTCACCGGACTTCGGCATCAACGGGGTGATGGATCGCTTCGGCCAGATCCGGCCGCGGGTGCTGTTCGCCGCCGACGGCTACCTCTACAACGGCAAGCGCTGCGATTCACTGGCGCGGGTGGCGGCGATCCGCGAGCAGATTGACAGCATCGAGCAGGTGGTAGTGGTGCCTCTGCTGGAGGCAGCGCCAGACATCAGCGCCATCGACGGCGCGGTGCTGTTTCCCGCGTTCCTCGACGCCCGGGCGAGCGAACCGGAGTTTGTCCGCCAGCCCTTCGACCATCCGCTGTACATCATGTATTCATCGGGCACCACCGGTGTCCCCAAGTGCATCGTCCACGGTGCCGGCGGCACCTTGCTGCAGCATCTCAAGGAGCATCGCCTGCACGCCGACCTGTCCCGCGACGACGTGTTCTTCTATTTCACCACCTGTGGCTGGATGATGTGGAACTGGCTGGTTTCCGGCCTGGCAAGCGGGGCCACCCTGGTGCTCTACGACGGCTCGCCCTTCGCCGATGACGGGCGGCTGCTGCTGGACGCGATCGACCGGGAGGGGATCAGCGTGTTCGGCACCAGCGCCAAATTTATTGCCGCCCTGGAAAAGGCCGGCCACAAGCCGGCCCGCAGCCACGACCTGGGCACCCTGCGCACCATACTGTCCACCGGATCGCCACTGTCCCACGAGAGCTTCGAGTACGTTTACCGGGACTTCAAGCAGGATGTCTGCCTGTCAAGCATTTCCGGGGGTACCGATATTCTCTCCTGCTTTGTTGGAGGCTGCCCGACGCTGCCGGTTTACACCGGCGAAATCCAGGCGGCGGGACTGGGTATGGCGGTGGAGATCTGGAACGATGAGGGCCAGCCAGTGCGCCAGGAGAAGGGCGAACTGGTCTGCACGCGGCCCTTTCCCTGTGCCCCCATCGGCTTCTGGAACGACCCCGATGGCAGCAAATACCACAGCGCCTACTTCGATACCTACCCCAACGTCTGGGCCCACGGCGACTACGGCGAGATCACCGAACACGGTGGTTTTGTGATCCACGGCCGCTCCGACGCGGTGCTCAATCCCGGTGGGGTGCGTATCGGCACGGCGGAAATCTACCGCCAGGTCGAGCGGGTGGAAGAGGTGGTGGAGAGCATCGTTATTGGCCAGCAGTGGCAGGACGACGTGCGCGTGGTGCTGTTCGTGGTGCTGCGCGAGGGGCTCAGCCTGGACGCGGCGCTGCAGGCCCGGATTCGCCAGTCGATCCGCGACCATACCACCCCGCGCCATGTGCCCGCGGTCATTGTCCAGGTGAGCGATATTCCCCGCACCATCAGCGGCAAGATCGTCGAACTGGCGGTGCGCAACGTGGTCCACAACCGGCCGGTGAAGAACACCGATGCCCTGGCCAACCCCGAGGCCCTGGAACTGTACCGTGATCTGCCCGAGTTACAGGCCTGAGCGGGCCTGTTTTCCCGCGGGGGTTCTGGTAAAGTTGCGTCCGCGTTTTGAGAGTTGTATTGACAGAAAACCCGGAGAGTCTCGATGAGTGAGCGTGAAGTAGTTGTTTTGAGTGGTGTTCGCACCGCTATCGCCGATTTTGGCGGCAGTTTGAAAGATGTGCCCCCAACCGAGCTGGCCGGCCAGGTGGTCGCCGAGGCGGTGAAGCGCTCCGGCCTGCAGGGTGAGGATATCGGTCACTGTGTCATTGGCTCGGTCACCCACAGCGATCGTCGCGACATGTACATGGGCCGGGTTGCCGCGCTCAAGGGCGGCCTGCCCATCGAGACCCCTGCGCTGACGGTCAACCGCCTCTGTGGCTCCGGCCTGCAGGCGGTGATTTCCGCCGCCCAGATGGTGTTGCTCGGCGATTGTGACGCGGTGGTCGCCGGCGGCGCCGAATCCATGACCCGGGTGCCCTACTGGCTGCCCAAAGCCCGCTTCGGCGCCCGCATGGGTGATGCCACCATGGAGGACCCGATGATGGGGGCCCTGACCTGCCCCATGGGCGATACCCACATGGGTATTACCGCCGAAAACCTGGCTGAGAAGTACAGCGTCAGCCGCGAGGAACAGGATGAACTGGCGGCGGAGAGCCACCGCCGGGCCCAGCGCGCTATCGAGGGCGGCTATTTCAGGGAGCAAATCCTGCCCATCGAGATCAAGACCCGTAAAGGCGTCACCGTGTTCGACCAGGACGAGCATGTGCGTATGGATGCCACCCAGGAAAGCATGGCCGGGTTGCGCGCCGCCTTCAAGAAGGACGGTACGGTCACCGCCGGCAACGCCTCCGGTATCAATGACGCCGCCGCGGCACTGGTGATGATGGAAAAAGGCGCTGCCGAGGCGCGTGGCCTCAAGCCCATGGCGCGGCTGGTCGGTTACGCCCTGGCGGGGGTCGACCCGTCGATTATGGGTATTGGCCCGGCACCGGCGGTACGCAAACTGCTGGAGAAGACTGGCGTGGCCCAGGACGAGGTGGATATCTGGGAGTGTAACGAGGCCTTTGCCGCCCAGGCGCTGTCGGTGGTGAAGGAGTTGGGCCTGGACCCGGCGAAAGTGAACCCCAACGGTTCCGGCATTTCCCTGGGCCATCCGATTGGCGCCACCGGCGCGCTTATCACGGTCAAGGCGCTGTATGAACTGGAGCGTACTGGCGGCCGCTATGCGGTATCTACCATGTGCATCGGCGGCGGCCAGGGCATCGCGGCCCTGTTTGAACGCCTGTGATACTGGGGCAGCACCAACAGGCGCTATACGACCGCCAGGTAGCCGCCTGGTTGCTGCTTTGTGCCGCGGTGATTTTCGGCATGATCACGCTGGGCGGGGTGACCCGCCTCACCGGGTCGGGCCTGTCCATGGTGGAGTGGAAGCCGCTGATGGGGGTGATACCCCCCATTGGTGAAGAGGCCTGGCAGGAGACCTTCGACAAGTACAAGCAGTTCCCGGAGTACCAGAAGGTGAACCGCGGCATGGACCTGGACGGTTTCAAGTCCATTTTCATGTACGAGTACCTGCACCGGGTGCTGGGCCGCCTGATTGGCGTACTGTTTTTTGTGCCCATGGTGTTTTTCGCCATGAAAGGCAGGGTGCGGGCCGGCGTCATGCCCAGGCTGTGGATACTGTTTGCGCTCGGCGGCCTGCAGGGGCTGCTCGGCTGGTACATGGTCAAGAGCGGGCTTGTCGATAACCCGCGGGTGAGCCAGTACCGGCTCACCGCTCACCTGGGGCTGGCGGTGATTATCTACGCCTACATGCTGTGGGTGGCTTTCGACCTGTTGTTCCGCAGCCGGTCCGGCGCGCATCCGCGGGCGGGTTTCTCCCGGGTGCTGGTGGTGCTGGTTTACCTGATGATTCTCAGCGGCGGCCTGGTGGCGGGGATCCGCGCCGGCTTTGCCTACAATACCTGGCCACTCATGGGCACCAGTTTCGTGCCGGCGGGCCTGTATGCCATGGAGCCTGCCTGGCTGGCGATGTTCGAGGACATCACCACCGTGCAGTTCAACCACCGGATATTTGCCTACCTGTTGTTTGGCATCATCCACCTGTTCGCCTGGCTGGCCTGGCGCGACGGGCTGGACGGGCGCGGCAGGGTGGCCATGGGGCTGTTACTGGCCGCGCTGTGGTTACAGGTTGTGATGGGAATCAGCACGCTGCTGCTGCACGTGCCGGTGTGGCTGGCCGCGGCCCACCAGGCTGGCGCGGTGGCACTGTTGAGCGCCGCGCTGTTCGCCAGTCACGTGCTGGTGAAGCAAACGCACTGACGTGCCGGGCCTGAATCAAGACAGGAAACGATAGCCGTCCTCGTCATCGTGGCGACGGCCGTGATTCTGGCGGCGGTCGTCCTTGCCCGGTTCAAAGCGCACGTCGGTGCGACGATCCATGCCGGTGCGACGATGTGCGCGCCGGCGCTCCACGCCCATGTACTTTTTGTTGCCGCCAGTGTCCGCGCCGCCCGAAGCGCTGCCAACGTCCCTGACTTCAAATTGTGCTCGTTCTGGCATGGTCAAACCTCGTTTTCTACTGCTACTACCGTTACTACCGTGAATACAGTATAGTCTGGACCAGCCGGTCCTGCATGGCAGTGAAAATTGCCCCGGAATGTGAAGCAGCTCACAGTTCCGGGGTCCATTCCCTCAAAAACCCAGTTTCTCCAGGGTTTCTTCCACGCTGGGGCCCTCCAGGGTAACGTGTTCACGCGCCCTGACCTGGGTTGGCTGGATCTCGTCCACGTTGGTCATGAACTGGCTGTACCACTTGCGTACCAGGTTGATGGGCCCGTCGCCGTCGCACAGCAGCGGGTTGTCGATGATGCACTTGTTGTTCCACACCGCGACATCCTGGTGGAAGGACTCGATATTCCGGGTCATGTACTCCTCGACCATGGCCTGGTTCTGGCTCTCGGAGGCATTCGGGTCCTTTCTCATCATGACCCCGAAGTTGATCACAAACTCGTTCATATCGGTGGGAATGTGGCTGACCAGAAGGTGCACTTCCATCGGCTCGCCGTTCATCATCCCGGTCATGGTTGTGGTCATGTAGGCGGGACCCTCATAGGTGGCCACGGAGGTAATCAGTCCCTCGTCCCCCTCGGTGAGAATCTCGTGACCACCGACCATGTACTGGACGAACTTGTGACCTTCCATGGTGTTGCGGAAGGACTTGACGCTGGAATAGTGGATGGGCCCGAAGTGGGCCATGTCCGCCATGTTGTCCACCAGTTCCCGGCCCAGGGTCTGGATGGGGATGGCCTCCATCTCCCAGTCGGTCCAGTCGTCGGCGTACCAGTCGTCCATGGTGGCGGGCTCCTGCTCGGCGATCGGTGGATTACCCTCCGGGTCCTGCCAGACAAATACCAGGCCATTTTTCTCCAGCACCGGCCAGGACTTGATCACCGCCTTGTCGGGAATCTTTTTGGCGTAGGGAATGTGGTCACAGACGCCATCGGCACCCCAGCTCCACAGGTGGAAGGGGCAGACCACCGAGTCGCCCTTGACCTCGCCGCCGCAAAGATCGCCGCCCATGTGCGGACAGTAGGCGTCGAGGATGTGCACCTGGTTATCCTCCTGGCCGCGATAGGCCACCAGTTTGGTACCGAACACGTTGAGGGCGCGGGGTTGCTGGCTGACGCTGTTGGCGTGGCCGATGACATACCAGCCGCGTGCGTAGCGCTCCTCGCGTTCATCCGCCTTGATCACATAGGGCTCGCGTCGGCTGGCTGTGGTTTTTTGTACTGCTGTCATTCTCATTGCTCCCTAGAGGAAAAAGTCTGTATTGTCTGCGCCCATCATGACGCCACCCACGTTGCGGCCGAACTTGAAGGGATTGTTCGCCACGTGCTGCCTGCCGGCGTTGATGTCCAGCCAGGCGCGGTTGAGGGGGTGGTCGCGGAAGATGCCCTGGGCGCCGCAGGCATTGAACATCAGGTTGATGGCCTCGGTGCACTTGCGCGAGACCAGGGCCGCGTCGAAGCGCATTTTGATGCGTTCCTCAATATCCAGCAGGCTGCCGGCACGGGCCGCAGCCACCATCCGGTCGAAATTGCGGAACATGATGGTCTGGCATTCATCCACCGCGGCAATGCACTCGGCCAGGGCCATTTGCGCATCCGGGTCAGTGGCGACCTTGTTGCCGTCATTCAGCCCGACCCGATCCCGGTTGACCTGCACGTAGCTGTCGATCACGCCTTTGAGACAGCCGATGCTGGAAGAGGACACGGCCCTGACGAAAATCTGGCCGAAGGGCAGGCGGAAAATATAGTGGTCGTTGACCGCGTTGCCCGGGCTGTTGCACTCGAAACCGTGGATAGAGCGGTGGGTACGGTGCTCGGGAACGAAGGCATCCTCGACGGTAATGTCGTGACTGCCGGTACCCTCCAGGCCGGACACTTTCCAGTTGTCGACAATCTGGTAGTCGCTGCGGGGCACCAGGAAGGTGCGATAGTCGGGGGCTTCGCCGGGATTTGCCGGCGGTACCACTGCCCCCAGGAAGGCCCAGTCGCAGTGTTTGGAGCCGGAAGAAAATCCCCAGTGACCCGACAGCCGATAGCCGCCCTCCACCGGAGTGACCTTGCCTACCGGCATATAGGAAGAGGAGATCAGGGTGGAGTCATCCTCACCCCAGACGTCCTGCTGGGCCCGGTCGTCGAACAGGGCCAGCTGCCAGTTGTGGATAGCGACCACGCCCAGTACCCAGGCGGTGGACATGCAGCCCTCGGCCAGGATCATCTGCACCCGGAAAAATACCTCCGGGTCCAGCTCAAAGCCGCCGTAGCGTGCCGGCTGCATGATGCGGAAGAAACCTGCCTGCTGCATGGCGTCGATGGTCGCCTCGGGCAGGTGGCCCAGGGCGGCGGTCTCGGCAGTGCGCGCGCGCAGGGCCGGTACCAGTTCACGGGCGGCAGAGTAGAGCTGCTCTGCCTGGGTTTGTTGCGGGGCGTTCATGGCCATTCCTCGTGTCAGCGTGATTGCTGGCGATCACTATGGGGACAGGATAAGCGACACTCATACCTCATATTGGCTAAAGCGGTCCGCGGCTTGATCTGGGTCAAGATGGCAACAAGGGGCGGTATTTTTAGCTGTACCGGCAGCCTGGCGGGGCAAAATCGGCTGAAAACGATGCTTATGTCCAGAATTGTGACCTGCACCGCACTCTCCGCGTAGTAAATGAATGGCGTCTGCCCTATCCTTTCCATCCCAAATAATTGTTTGGATTCAGCAGCTTAGTTGATGTCACCTGGCGCTTTTGGCCGGCGGTGGCAAGGGCTGACGACAACACTGGAGTGGAAACAAGGGATGACCCGCAGCGAAGACCCACTGCTGCAGTGCCTGCTGGCACTGTGCCGCTATCACGGCAATGCCTCGACGGCAGAGGCGGTGATGGGCGGCCTGCCGGCGGACAGCGGCAGGCTGACGCCGACCCTGTTCGAGCGCGCCGCCAACCGGGTGGGCCTGGCCAGCCGGGTTGTCTATCGCAATCCCCGCGACATTGAACCGGCGCTGCTTCCCGCGGTGCTGTTGCTGGACGGGGAGCGCGCCTGCCTGCTGATGGGCTGGGACGACAGTGGCGAAACTGCCCGGGTGGTCTACCCCGATCTCAATGAAGCGCTTGTCGAGGTACCCGCAGAAGCGCTGCTGTCTGGCAGTATCGATACCGCCATTGTCTGCCGGCCGCGCTTCCGCTTCGACCAGCGTGCCCCGCGCACCGGCACTTCCGAACGTGGCCACTGGTTCTGGGACGCCATGCGCGCCAACATGCCGATCTACCGCGATGTCCTGCTGGCGGCGTTTTTCATCAACGTGTTCGCCCTGGCCTTGCCTCTGTTCACCATGAACGTCTACGACAGGGTGGTGCCCAATTACGCCGTCGAAACCCTGTGGATGCTGGCGGCGGGGGTGATTATCGTGCTCATTGCCGATATCAGCCTGCGCAGCATGCGCGGGTATTTCCTCGACCTCGCCAGCCGGCGGGTGGACATCAAGCTCTCGGCGCTGATTATGGAGCGGGTGCTGGGTATCCGGCTCGAGCACCGGCCCCAGTCGGTGGGCTCCTACGCGGTCAACCTGCGGTCTTTCGAGACGGTGCGTGATTTCATTACTTCCGCCTCGGTGACCACCATTATCGATATTCCCTTCGCCCTGATCTTCATTGCGGTAATCGCCTGGATAGCCTGGCCGATCCTACTGCCGCTGGGCATTGGCCTGCTGGTGGTACTCGGGTTTGCGCTGTCGGTGCAGGGCAAGCTGAAAGAGCTGGCGGAAACCACCTACCGCGCCGGAGCCATGCGCAACTCCACCCTGATCGAGTCGCTGGTGGGGCTGGAGACCATCAAGGCCATGGGCGCGGAATCCCGTATGCAGCGGCGCTGGGAGGACACCACCGCTTTCCTCGCCCATGTCGGGGTGCAGCTGCGACTGCTGTCCAGTTCCGCCATCAATGTTACCCAGTGGTCGCAGCAAATGGTGACCATGTTTGTGATTGTCACCGGGGTTTACCTGATCACCGCCGGCGAGTTGAGCATGGGCGGGCTGATCGCCTGTACCATGCTGTCGGGGCGCATCATGGCGCCCTTTGGGCAGCTGGCGGGCCTGATTACCCAGTATCACAACGCCGAGATTGCCCTCAAGTCACTGGACGAGGTCATGGCCAAACCGGTGGAGCGCCCCGATGGCGCCCAGTTCCTGTCGCGGGACATGTTCAACGGCGAAATCGAATTCAAGAACGTATCCTTTGCCTATCCCGGTGCCGATATAGAGTCCCTCAGCGGGGTCTCCTTCAAGATCAAGCCGGGAGAGCACGTGGCGATCCTGGGTCGTGTCGGCTCCGGCAAGTCGACCCTGGAAAAACTGGCCATGGGACTGTACCAGCCCACCAGCGGTGCCATCATGATCGACGGCATAGACCTGCGCCAGCTGGACCCAAGCGAGCTGCGCTCGCGGGTCGGTTATGTGCCCCAGGATGTCACCCTGTTTTATGGCAGCCTGCGGGACAACCTGACCCTGTCAGACCCGCAGGTACCCGACGTCGCCCTGGTGCGGGCGGTGGAGATCGCCAATCTCGCGGACTTCGTCAACCGCCACCCGCAGGGTTTTGACATGATGGTGGGCGAGCGGGGTGAATCCCTCTCCGGCGGCCAGCGCAAGTCGGTGGCCCTGGCGCGGGGAGTGATCAACGAACCGCCCATCCTGCTGATGGACGAGCCCACCGGCTCCATGGACCATTCCACCGAAACCGCGGTCAAGCAACAGTTACAGGAGTTTGTGCAGGGCCGCACCTGGCTGGTGGTCACGCACCGCAATTCGCTGCTGGAAATGGTCGACCGCATCATCGTCATCGACAATGGCCGGCTGGTGGCCGATGGCCCGCGTGACAGTGTGATCCAGGCGCTGCAGCAGGGCAAGATAGGTAAGGCCCAATGAGTGAACAGCAGCAAGCCGGCCCGGCGCCGGAAAACGCCACGGTGAAGCGCGGGCCCGGCCGCCGCCTGATCGACTGGCTGTTCTCGCCGTGGATGAAGGACGTCAATACGGCGCCCTACGACTGGCAGCAGGACGCCCACCGGGCCTTTGTGGAACAGCAGCCCCTGCGGGCGCGTGCGTTGTTGTATATGGTGGCGGTGATCGTCGTGGGGCTGGTGGTCTGGGCGGCGCTGGCGGAGATCGATGAGGTCACCCGCGGCCAGGGCAAGGTGATTCCCTCCCGCCAGGTGCAGGTGATCCAGTCGCAGGATGGCGGTGTGGTGACCGAGATCCTGGTCCGCGAGGGCGACGAGGTACAGCAGGGGCAGTTGCTGGTGCGGCTGGACCAGACCCGCTCGCAGTCCTCCTTCCGGGAGAACCGGGCGGAATACCAGGCCCTGGCGGTAAAACTTGCCCGCCTGCAGGCGGTGGTGGACAAGGCCGAGTTCCAGCCCGACCCCTCCCTGGTGGAGGCGGTGCCGGGGATTGTCAGCCAGGAACTGGCATTGTTCGCATCCAGCCAGGGTGAACTGGACCTGGAAAAACAGATAGCCGGGGAGCAATTGCTGCAGCGGCGCGAGGAGCTTATCGAGGTCACCGCCCGCGAGCGGCAGGCGGCGCGCTCGCTGGAGCTCACCGAACAGGAATTGCGCCTGACCCGGCCAATGGTGGCCTCCGGCGCGGTTTCGGAGGTGGAGATCCTGCGGCTGGAGCGCGAGGTCAACCAGCTCAGCGGTGAGCGCGAACAGGCCGCCGCCCAGATCAGCCGGATCAAGTCGTCGATCAAGGAGGCCGAGCGCAAGGTCGCCACCGTTGAGCTTGAGTTCGTCAACGAGGTGCGTGAGGAAATGGCCGATACCATTACCCGCATGAACGCCCTGCGCGAAGCGGGGCTGGGCCTTTCAGACCGGGTCAAGCAGACCGAAGTCCGGTCACCGGTAAACGGCACCGTGAAACAGCTGTACTACCACACTATTGGCGGGGTAGTCATGGCCGGCAAGGAAATTATCGAGGTGGTCCCTGCGGACGACACCCTGCTGCTGGAGGTCCGCATCCGGCCGAAAGATATCGCTTTCCTGGTACCGGGCCAGGAAGCGCTGGTGAAATTCACCGCCTATGATTTTGTCGTCTACGGTGGCCTGGACGGCGTGGTCGAGCATATTGGCGCGGACACGGTCATGGACGAAGAGGGCAATCCCTTTTACGAGGTGCTGGTTCGCACCCGGGAATCCGGGCTGGCGGAAGACAAGCCCATTATCCCCGGCATGACGGTGGAGGTGGATATCCTCACCGGTAAGAAGACCATCCTCGCCTACCTGATGAAGCCGGTATTGCGAGCCAAGCAATACGCGATGACGGAGCGCTGATGGAGCACCTGTTTATTAGCACCGCAGGCAAGCTGCGCGAGCGCTGGCAGCAGGCGTTCCCGCGGGCCTCTGCCGCAGTCGATGTGGAAGAAATTGGCCCGGTGATATCCGGCCCCCGGGGTATAGTCTGGCTGGACATCGCCGCCCTCGCGTCCGGCGAGCGCCCCGCGCAAGTGCGCGCCGCCACCGCCCTGGGCTGGCCTGTGGTGGTGATGGCAGCAACGCCCGGTGAATCCGAGGCCTTTCAGTTGCTCAACCAGGGCGCCATGGGGTACTGCCATGTGAAAGCAGCTCCGCAACAACTGCGGGAAATCGCCCTGGTGGTGGAGCACGGCGGCTTGTGGATGCCCCCGGAACTGATGCAGCGTTTCCTGGCGCTCTCCGCCCGGGTAGTGCCCACCCGGGCGCCTGTCGAGCCCGAGCTCAACGAGTTGACCTCCCGGGAACTGATGGTGGCGGAGCAGGTAGCCCGCGGCGCCAGTAACCGGGAAATCGCCGGGACGCTCGATATTTCCGAACGTACGGTAAAGGCCCATCTGTCCGCCATTTTCGAAAAACTGGGCGTGCGCGACCGGGTGCAACTGGCCCTGGCGATGAACAATATTCCCACCTATAGCACGGTGAACTGAACCGCTGTCATTCATTCAGCTCATCGGTATCTCCTTTGTGCCGTCATACCCGCGCAGGCGGGAGTCCAGAGTCTGTTAACCTCGACGCCCATCGCCCCCAGCCTGATAATGAGACCGGCGTCACACTCGCAAATCCGGCCAGGATCACGCGAATGTGATCCGCATCACAGTCCTGGAAACCCGTCCGCCTACCTGCCCAAAAGTACAATGTTTCGCTATCTCGCGGGGCGTAGTATCGGTGATCCTGAGTCCCGGTAGCGGCAGTTCTGGACCGTGGCCAGCAAGAACCACCAAGGAGAAAAAAGAGATGGAACCTGTAGCGATTGCGACTGTAGTAGCAGTAACCGGCAAAGCTTATGCAAGGAATGCAGACGGGGAGTTACGCGAAATTCGCCCGGGTGATGTATTGATGGAAGGCGAGACCGTAGTCACCCCGGATGGGGCGACCGTTGAACTTTCCCTTTCCGACGGCAGCCCTATCGTGATTGCCGACATGCCGGAACTGACCCTGACTCCCGACCTGGTGGCAGAGACCGCGCCCGGTGCTGACGAAAGCGCGGTCCAGGACGAGACGGTGGAGCAGGTACTGGCCGCCCTGGAAAGCGGCGAGGACCTGGGTGATGTACTGGATGCCACCGCGGCCGGCCCGGGTGCTGCCAGCGGTCCCGGCAGCGAGGGCCACAGTTTCATTCGCCTGGGCCGTATTGTCGAGGAAACCAGCGAGTTCAGTGGCATCGCGGGTACTGTAGCCACCGAAGACGAGGCGCCCATTGATGATAACTTCGCCCCGGTCGACGCGATCGATGATTTCGAGACTACCAACGAGGGTGAACCCGTAACCGTTTTCATTGAAAGCAACGACATTTTTGTCGAGGGTGAGGATGTTATCTCGATCACCCAGCCGCAGAACGGCGTTGCGGTGCTGAACGACGACGACACGGTGACCTACACGCCGAATGAGGGCTTCAGCGGTACAGACACCTTTACCTATACCGCTATCAATCCGAACGGCACCCAGGGTGATACCGCGGTGGTTACCATCGAAGTGTTAGCTGACCCCGAGCCTCCCGCACCTGAGCTTCCTGTTATCAACATCGGCGACGATGTGGTAATCGAGGGCAATACTGCCGAAGTGACTATCGCTCTGGACAAGACCTGGAGTGAAGCTGTCCAGGTCGACTTCGTGACCTCCGATGGTACTGCGGTTGCCAGCGTCGACGGCGGCGACTATGACCCCAAGTCGGGCATGGTCACTATCCCCGCCGGTTCCACCTCTGTTGTAGTCACCTTCGTGACCAACGAGGACAACCTGCGCGAACCCACCGAGTTCTTTAACGTCACCCTCAACAACGCGGTCAACGCGGTAATTGGCGACGGTGACGGTATTGTCGAAATTATCGATATATACGAAGAGCCCACCATCAGCATTGGCGACCAGACTGTGGTTGAAGGTCAAACCGCAGAAGTGCTTGTCAGCCTGTCCCGGGCAGCGGAGGAACCGGTAACCGTGGACTTCGTCAGCGCCGATGGCACCGCTATCGAAGTCAATGGTGACTACCTGGGCACATCCGGCACGCTGATCTTTGCGCCGGGCCAGACAGAGCTGACCATCAACGTGATTACGCTGGATGACTCTCTCGAGGAGCCGACGGAGAATATGTTGCTCAACCTGAGCAATGCCAGCAATGCGGTAATTGCCGACCCGCAGGGCGTGGTGACCATCGTTGATAACGATGAACCGGATACGCCCCCTCCGCCGCCCCCACCCCCGCCGCCGGAGCCGGGCGAAGTGGCCATTGAGGGTGGCGTCGCCGAGGGTGACGAGCAGTTCCTGCCAGACGGGCGATCCACGCTGCCTCCGGCGGACAAGAGCGACAGCCTGTCCAGGGACGGTTCATTTACGCTCACCGCGGAAGATGGCCTGGATTTTGTCACCATTCAGCCCGGCGCTATTGTGGCTGGCGAGTTGATTGTTGGTGCCCCCGTCACCATCGCTGATGACGGCGCTCTTACCGGCGCAGTGGTCAATATCGGGCCCATTGAAATAACCTTCACCGGCCTGTCAGGGCCGACGGCCTCGGGTGAATACACCGTCAACTACACGGCGACGCTTACCGGTACGCTGGGGAATATTGTCACCACCAGTGGTGAGCCTGCCGACGTGGCGGCGCTGGATACCGTGGTTGTCGGGGTGGAGATCGTTGTCGGTGATGTCCAGGGCGATACTGCCTCGGCGATCCAGACAGTTTCCATTGTCGATGACGTGCCTGACTCACAGCTCAGTGCGCTGGGAGAGGCGATCGCCAATAGCGAGGCCTTCGAGGGTGAAATTCCGACGCTGATTGTCGATGAAACAGTTGCCCAGCAGGACGATCCGGAAGATACCGATGCGGACCGCCAGTCCAGTGCTGATTTCAGCGCCTTCTTCAAGAGCGATACCAGCGGCTCCACCGCCACGACCGATGACGATGTGGTATTCGGTGCCGATGGCCCCGGCAGTGTCCAGTACTTGATTACACTGTCCAGTGGTGACGCGGTCCTGCCCGATGACGGCAGTGTGGGTGTTCAATCCGGCGTCTTTGCCGCTTCCGGCGACGGTGCTGGTGAGCAGATCATGCTCCACAACAACGCGGGTGTAATTGAGGGCCGCGCCGGTGGCTCCGTGTACTTCACTATCGAAATTGACGGGAACAGCGGTGTCGTAACCCTGACCCAGACTGACGCCGGTTCAATCGCCCATCCGGACGCCCCGGACAATCACGACGAGATAGTATCCCTCACCGGCGAAGGTCTCCTCGACGAGGGAGGCTCGGTATCCTATGCGATCGAGTTGACCCAGACTGTATTCGATTCCGAAGGCGACAACGATAGCGAGACTGTCGAGCTGACCGGTGATTTGTCTGGCGGCGCGACCGAACAAGGGGTCTTTGCCTTTAACTTCAGTGACGACGGCCCGATCGCCAACGACGACGGCGCCACCGATGACCGTATGGAGATTGCGGAGGATTCCGCTGCGGTACTGATCGATGTGCTGGCCAATGACGACGCCTTTGGCGCGGATGGCCCGGCGGCGG
>NZ_QRAN01000016.1 GCF_003457605.1 Seongchinamella sediminis | reverse complement strand
CAAGCGACACATTGACCGAAGTGACCTTCCAGGGCTTCTGGATACCGAGAATCTGACTGTAAAGCTGTGTATCTTTCATGAGGACAAGGCTAATCTACCCACTCGATTTGGTGAAGACCCATTACAGGTAATGCCATGCCTTCCCCACTCTACCGCGGCGGTGCGGGTTAGCGCGCGCAGCGCCTCCTTGGAGCTGTTATAACCGACCGTATAACGATGCGCGTTGATGCCATTCAGTGAACACATGCTGATGATGCGGCCCCAGCCATTGGCTTTCATCGACGGGAACAGCTTTTGCATCGCCCACAGGGGAGCCAGGTAATTGACGGTATTGAGAGCCTCGATACGGGACGCCTCGGTGTGCTCCAGCCGCACCGGCTGGCCATCCCCGGAGGGCGTCGCGTTGCTCACCAGAATACCGATATCGCCGTGGTCGGCCGCCACCTCATCCAGCCGTCCCTCCAACTGCGCCCGCTCCGAGACGTCGGTCTGTAAAAAGACAGCATGGCCCTGCGGGTAATCCCGGTTGATCTGCTCCGCGGTTGTGTTTCCCGCTTCCGCGTTGCGGCTGGCGATGATGACGGTGGCGCCCTGCTCAGCATAGGCCCGCGCCACCCCTTTGCCAATTCCCTGGCTGGCGCCGGTGATAAAAGCGAACCTTCCCTGTAACTGCATAATCACTGCCCCTTGGGGGAGTCGACCATAGGAGTAAAGCACAGCTTTGCCATACTGGCCAAAGCGTTAGTACGCGCCTGTCGCCCCGGTGCTTTTTTTGCCACCCCGACAGTCAGCCGGAAACTGCCGGGTGTTGGCTCGAACATCACGAATCGGGCCCTGCTTCCGACGTGATTTGACAAGCCCGGAATTTAGGTTAGGATTCCTTACTATGATTTTTGATGACATTACCGAACCGCTCCCGGGGCGACTCGCCGACGGACTCGCCAGGCTGGCCGCCGTGGCCCGCCAACTCGACTGGCAAACCGCCGAGGCGGCTGGCCTGTCGCCGACCCAGGCCGATATCCTGCGCTTCGTGGCCAGGCGCCCACCGGGCGCGCGGCTCACCGCCGCAGCGGCCCACGCCGGCGTGCGCAAGGCCACCGCCAGCGACGCCGTGGCCGCGTTGGAACGCAAGCGGCTGCTGCGCAAGGGCCCCGACCCTGCCGACGGTCGCGCCGTGGTCCTCAAGGCCACGGCCGGCGGCAGGCGCGTGGCCGAGACCTGGCCCGCCAGTTTCGGCGCAGTCGTTAGCGGCCTGTCGGCGCCGGAACAGGAAAGCCTGTTTGCCCTGGTGCTCACCATGATACGCAGTCTGCAGCAGCGGGAACTGATCGCACCCCAGCGCACCTGCGTGAGCTGTCGCCACTTTCGCGAAAATGTTGCGCCGGGCAGCCCGGCGCCGCACTACTGTGCCCTGGTCGATGCGCCGATGGCCGACCGGCACCTGCGCGTCGACTGCGCGGAACACGATACGGCTGCCTGAGGCGGCCGCTGGCGCCCGCCCTGCCGGGGTGGGCTTTTTATGGTCCTATATAGTTAGGAGTCCTTATATGAAAAAGCAAGGCAGGCACTATCCAAGGCGGCGCCCCGGCGCTGTCACCCGCCCCCCACAGGAGATTTCCTCATGAAAACACTGCTTGCGGCTGCGCTGGATTACACCTTCAGCCGCCTGCGCGACTGAGTCGGCAACATGGCAGATCCAGACGCACCGCCCTGGCATATCGCCGAGTGGCTCAACAGCGCCGCCCCGCTAGACCTGGAGGCGCAACGGGGCAAGGTAGTTGTCGCCTGCGCGTTCCAGATGCTCTGCCCGGGCTGCGTGAGCCACGCCATACCGCAACTGAAAGCGCTGCACGAGGTGTTCACGCCCCTCGGCGTCACCGTTGTGGGCTTGCACACCGTGTTCGAGCATCACCGGGCGATGACCACAACCGCGCTGAGGGCTTTCCTTTACGAGTACCGCGTGACCTGCCCGGTGGGCGTGGATGCGCCGGACCCTGATGGGGGCGCGATCCCGCAAACCATGGCCGCCTATCGCATGCAGGGGACGCCAACCCTGCTGCTGATCGATCGCCAGGGCCGCCTGCGCCAGCAGTCTTTCGGGCACGTTGCCGACCTGCAGCTGGGGGCACAGGTCATGCGCCTGCTGCTGGCAAGTGACGCCGCAACCGCGGACTGATCGGCGGCCGCAAGCGGCACACGGCCACAATTCCTCCCTGTCATCCGCTATACTGCGGTTCACAGGGAGCGTTCATGCAACACATCAAAGAAATTCACCACGACTGGCTGACTCTGCCGGACGGCACGCGGCTGGCATTCCGCGCCTGGCTACCGGAGAACGCCGTTTCGCGCCCGGTGCCGGCCATCCTCGAGTACCTGCCTTACCGCAAGAACGACGGCACGGTAATCCGCGACGAGATCACCCTGGCGCAAACGGCGGCGCAGGGTTACGCCTGTGTGCGCGTCGACCTGCGCGGCTGCGGCGAATCGGAGGGGCTGTTTGAGGACGAGTATTCACCGCAGGAGTTGCAGGATGGCTGCGATGTAATTGCCTGGATCGCCGCCCAGCCCTGGTGCGATGGCAACGTCGGCATGGCCGGCATTTCCTGGGGCGGCTTCAACTCGCTGCAGATCGCCGCGCTGCAGCCGCCGGCCCTGAAAGCCATCATTACCCTGTGCTCCACCGACGATCGCTTTCGCGACGACATCCACTTCCTCGGCGGCTGCCTGCTCAATGACAATATGGACTGGGCGGCGTTTTTCTGGGCCTACGCCCAGGCGCGCGCGCCGGACCCGGAGCTGGTGGGCGACGACTGGCAGCGCATCTGGCGCGAGCGGCTGGAGCAGATGCCTTTTCTCGCCAGCCGCTGGATAGGCGAGCAGACGCGCTCCGCCTACTGGCAGCACGGCTCGGTGTGCGAGGACTACAGCCGCATCCAGGTCCCGGTGTATGCCATGGGCGGCTGGGCGGACAACTACCGCAATACGGTATTCTCTCTGCTGGCTAACCTGGACGGCCCGCGCAAGGGCCTGGTGGGCCCGTGGGCGCACAAATATCCCAACATCGCCTACCCAGGGCCCAGGGTGGACTACGTGGCCGAGTCGGTGCGCTGGTGGGATCGCTGGCTCAAGGGTATCGACAATGGCATCGATGCCGAGCCGCAGTTGCAGTATTACCT
Source organism: Seongchinamella sediminis (assembly GCF_003457605.1). Lineage (GTDB taxonomy): Bacteria > Pseudomonadota > Gammaproteobacteria > Pseudomonadales > Halieaceae > Halioglobus > Halioglobus sediminis. The sequence continues at coordinate 101,425 of NZ_QRAN01000016.1, read as the reverse complement.
GCAGGACAGCGTGGCGCCCGCCACCGACTACGATTTCCGGGCCGGGCGCTGGGTCAGCGAACCCTGCTGGCCCTCACCCAACACCCGTTACCGCGACTATTACCTCGACGACAGGCGCCTGGTGGACGCCCCCGCTGGCGACGTCCCGCTCACCATCCGCTCGCCGCAGGACCTGGGCTTGCAAGGGGGCCGCCTGTGCGTGGGCATCCGCCTGGCCATGGAGCAGCCCGCCGACCAGCGCCCCGACGATGCCGGCTCACTACTGTTCGAGACGCCTGTGCTGGAGGAGGACCTGCCAATCGCCGGCCAGGTCGGCGCGCGTTTGCGCCTCGCCAGTTCCGCCCCGAATGCCCACGTGGCGGTGCGGCTATGCGATGTGCACCCGGATGGCGCCGTTACCCGGGTCACCCACGGCGTAATCAACCTGGCGCATCGCGACAGTCACGCCTCGCCCACGGCGGTGGAGCCGGGCCGCTACTACGACGTGGAGGTACCGCTGTACCACATGGCCTATGTCGTGCCGCGAGGGCACCGGCTGCGGCTGGCAATCTCCACCGCCTACTGGCCCCTGTTGTGGCCCTGCGCCCACGACGCCACCCTCACCCTGAGTCCGGCGCAGTGTCGCATTCGCCTGCCGCTCAACGACCAGAGCACCGCCGCCGATCGCGTCCCCGCCTGTGACAGTGCGGTTACATTTGCCGGCGAACAACGCCGGCCCACGGACAGCCAGCGCAGCGTGCGGCGCGATTACCGCAGCGGAATCACCACGCTGGAAACCCACGATGATTTCGGTTGCCAGTATTTTGAATCCAGCCGCAGCGAGGTGGCATTCAGCGTGAACCAGGTGCTGTCGATACATACCGACGACCCCCTCAGCGCCAGCAACGAGCTGTTGCTGCGCGTGGACATGGGCCGGGAGGGTTGGCGCACCGGCATTACCGCGCGCTACCTGATGACCTGCGACGCCGACAATTTTTACCTCAAGGCGCAGTGGACGGCCCGCCACGACGATAAGCTGGTGTTCGAGCGCGACTTCGACGAGACCATCCAACGCCACTTCATGTAAGGCGAGTAACCGGATCCCCTGATGCTGCGAGCCCTGCGCCCACTGGTTTTTTACCCTACCTTTCTCATCCTGGTGAGCGCCCTGGCGCTCAGCCTGGTGGACCTGGAGGGCTTTACCCGCGTGACCGGGGGGCTCAACGATCGGGTGCTGGACCTGTTCTCGTGGCTGTTCAGCCTGGGCAGCTTCTACCTGGTGGTGCTGGTCGCCTTCACCTACTTCTCGCCCCTGGGCAGGATCCGCATCGGCGGCGAGGGCAGCACGCCGCTGATCAGCAAAGCGCGCTGGTTCATGATCGTGCTCTGCACCACCCTGGCGGTGGGTGTGCTGTTCTGGACCACCGCCGAGCCGATCTACCACCTGCACGCGCCGGCGCGGAGCCTCGGCATTGCCCCCGGCAGCCCCGATGCCACCCTGTTCGCCGTTTCCGCCATGTTCCTGCACTGGGGCCCCACTCCCTACGCCATCTACTGCGTACCGGCACTCACCTTTGCCCTGGCCTTCTACAACCTCAAGCTGCCGTTTTCCATCTCCAGTTCCCTGCGCCCGGTATTCGGCCGCGCCCTGGGCCCGCGCACGGCGGACATCATCGATGCGCTGGCGCTGTACTCGCTGGTGGTCGGCATGGCCTCGTCACTGGGCACCGGCGCGCTGACCCTGCTGGGCGGCGTGGGCCACTTCATCGAACTGGAGCGCAACCCGTTCACCCTCGGCATCTTCGTGGCGTTGATCGTGGCAACCTTCGTGGTGTCTGCCGCCAGCGGCCTGACCCGGGGTATCGCGCGCCTGTCCAATGCCAATTTCTGGATGCTGATCGCGCTGCTGGTGTTCGTCATCCTCTGTGGCCCGACTGCCTATATGCTGTCGCTCGGGGTCGAGGGCCTGGGCACCTACCTGCAGAACTTTTTCCGTCTCAGCCTGTTTACCGGCGAGGCCGCCAACGATCCCTGGCCGCGGGACTGGAGCGTATTCTACTGGGCGGTGTGGTTCGCCTGGGCACCTATCACCGCCCTGTTCCTGGGCAAGATCGGCCGCGGCTACACGGTGCGCGAATTCATCCACATCAACCTGGTATTCCCCAGCCTGTTCATCCTGTTCTGGGTGTCGGTATTTGCCGGCACCGCAATCTACCTGGACACTGCCAGCGCCGGTGCCCTGCACCGGGTGTTGACGGACGGCGGCGTCGAACAACTGCTGTACTACATCATGGAACAGCTACCGCTCAGCGGCCTCACTTCGTTCTTCCTGATCCTGGTGGCGTTCATTTCCTACGTTACCGCCGCCGATTCCAGTACCGATGCCATCGGCGACCTCTGTACCCGGGATTTCAATGCCGATAGTGATGAGGGCGCCGCGATGCCGATCAAGATCCTCTGGGGCACGCTGATCGGCCTGGTGGCCTGGATCATGGTAAGCACCGTGGGCATCGAGGGAGTGAAGCAGCTGTCCAACCTCGGCGGCCTGCCCGCCACCCTGATTATCCTCGCCTGCAGCCTGACCCTGCTGCGCTGGCTGACAAAACCGGAGCTGCTGCAATAATGGCCCGCCGCTTTGCCGCCGGGCGCACCTTCGCCCTGCTGGCGGCCGCCACACTGCTGGCTGCGTGCAACGATGAGCCCGCGTCGCCAGCGGCAGCACCGCCGCCCCCCACACCTGCCGCAAGTCAGCATGAAAGCGTGGCGGCGCTGTACGCGAGGGCGGGCCGGCGCCTGTTCAGCGCACGCCCGGTGAGCGCCAGCAGCTATCGCCTCACGCTGGAGGCAGCGGGAGGCTACTACGCCAACCGGCTGGATGACTACTCGCCCGCCGCGGAACAGGCGCTGCGGTCCGACATGCGCGCGCTGCAGCGCACAGTGGGCGCGACCTTATCGGGCCAGACCGGCGACAGCGACAGCCGCGAGGTGCTGGCAGACCTGGCGCATTACTTCGCCGGCCTTGAGGCCTTCCCGGTGGGTTATATCGAGCTGTGGATGGGGCAGTCGCCCTTCATCGTCAACCAGATCAACGGGCCGATGATCGATGTCCCGCTGGCGCTGGAACACAGTCACCCGGTCAGCTCGCTGCACGACGCGCAGGATTACCTGGCGCGGCTGGCGGCCTTCGCCGGCTTTGCCGATGCCGTCATCGCGCGCCTGCAGGCGGACGCGGCGCGCGACTGGATCGCGCCGGCGGCACTGCTCGGCGGCGCGCTCGATTACCTCGAGCGCTACACCGCGGTGCCTGCAACAGAGCACGCGCTGGTGCGCAGTTTCGACGCCCGCCTGGCAGCGCTGGATGACCTGGATGGCGCCGGGCGAGAGGCCCTGCGGGCCGCGGCAGAACAGCGGGTACGCGAGGTGGTGTACCCGGCTTTCGCCCGGGTAGCGGCCGCTGTCCGCGACCTGCTACCGCGGGCACGCGCCGAAGCCGGCGTGTGGGCGCAGCCCAATGGCGATGCGTTTTACCGCTATACCATCCGCCTGCTGGCCGAGAGCGAGCAGAGCCCGGCGGAAATCCACGCCCTGGGCCTTGCCGAAACCGAACGCATCAGCGGCGAGATGGACCGCATCCTGCGCGCCCAGGGCTACGTCGAGGGCAGCGTGGGCGAGCGGATGGCGGTGCTGGCCCGGGAACCGCGCTTCCTGTTCGAGGATTCGACGGCCGGCCGGCAGGCACTGCTCGACTACGTCAACGGCGAGATCGCGCGTATCACCGCGCGCATGACGCCCTGGTTCGGCACGGCGGTACAGCAGGCGGTGGAGGTGCGCGCCTACCCGCGGGACATCGAGGACGGCAAGCCCGGCGGCGAGTACCAGTCGCCACCGGCGGACGGCAGCGCGCCGGGCATCTTCTGGATCAACCTGCGCGACATGCAGGCCCTGCCCCGCTTCACGCTCAAGACCTTCATCTACCACGAGACCAATCCGGGGCACCACTGGCAGCGGGCGCTCAACATGGGCCAGGCCGAGCTGCCCCTACTGCGCCGTATCGCGCCCTACAACGCCTATGTCGAGGGCTGGGCCCTGTATGCCGAGGCCCTGGCAGCCGAGCTGGGCATGTACGAGGACGACCCCTGGGGCGACCTCGGCCGGCTGCAGGACGAGCTGCTGCGCGCCGTGCGCCTCGCGGTGGATACCGGCCTGCATCACCAGCGCTGGAGCCGCGAGCGCGCAATCTGTTTCATGGCCGAGGTGACCGGCAAGGGCGAGGCGGAAACCGCCGCCGAGGTAGAACGTTACATGGCCTGGCCGGGCCAGGCCCTGGGCTACAAGCTGGGCATGCTGAAAATCCAGGCCCTGCGCGCCCGCGCTGAAGCGCAACTGGGCTCGCGTTTCGATCCCGCCGCGTTCCACGACCAGGTATTGCGCGGCGGCGCCGTACCGATGGCGCTGCTGGAGCGGCGCGTGGATGCGTGGATAGCGGCTCTCGAGCAATAGCCCGGTGGCGCCGCCTCACCGGGCCGGCAAGCTCGCTCAGAATTCATAGACCAGATCGATACCGCTTGAGCGAGGCGGGCCAAATTGCGCGCTAATCGTGCCCAGATTGGTGGTTGACAGGCGGTACTCCTCATCCGCGAAATTCTGGCTCCACACCGCGAGCTTCAGATTTCCCCTGTTTACCAGCGGAATAGCTCCGAGTTCCAGGCGTGCATTCCACAGCTCATAGTCCGGACAGCGAGTCTCTCTCTTCGGCCCGGCATAGAAACCATCCTGCGCGCGATAGTCGATGTTCAGTACCAGCTCGCCAAGTGCCAGCGGCGGGAACTCATAGACCATCCCTGCCCCAATCTGCCAGTCCGGGGCGTTGGGCACATGCCTGACATCCGCCAGTTCCACACCGCCGTCAATGTAGGAATCGTATTCCGCATCCAGGTAGGCGTAGTAGAAATTCACACTCAGCCCGGTGGTCACAACGGCCGAACCCTCGATTTCCAGCCCCTGAATGGTCACTTCTCCCGCGTTGAGCGTGTCGACGAAGACCGGGGGTGTTCGCGCCTGGTCGACCTGCAGGTCTTCGTATTCGTTGTAAAACAGCGCCACATCAAGTCGCGCCCGGTTATCCAGGAAGCCCGACTTCAGGCCAATCTCATAGGCATCAACCTCTTCCTGATCGAAGCCCGCACTGAAGAAATCAGGTGTACTCTGAGCATTGAAGCCCCCTGCCCTGTACCCGGTAGAGTACTTGGCGTATCCATTTACCGTATCCGAAAATCTGTAAGCCAGCGTCAGCATCGGATCCGTCGAATCGAAATCCTTGTCGCCCTCCAGCCGCAGCCCGGTGATATCCGGGGTGAATTGAGGGTTGCTATAGAGCTTGCTGACTTTTCGTGAATCCTCCGTGTAACGCAAGCCCAGGGTGACATCCAGTCGATCTTCCAGTATCGGTGGCGTCCAGGTTGCCTGCCCGAATATGGCCGCGGAGGTTGACTCCGCATCAAGATCCCACTCGTCTACCAGCAGGCCGCCGGCAAAACTGGACAGCAGGTATTCATCCGCCTCCTCCTCAATGTAGAAAAAGCCAGTCACATATTGCAGCCTGTCATCCAGCACACTACCCAGGAACTGCAGCTCCTGTGACCATTGGTCCTGCTCCATCGAGCGATCCTGAGTGAAGACATCAATGAAGTTCATGTCAATTACACTGTCCAGGTCGCGGTAGGCAGTGATGGACTTCACAGTGATGGCACCGGCATCCCAGGTCAACGTGAGGTTGTGACCGGAAATCTCCGCCTCGCTCGGCCCCATGCCGTTGTTCAACGTGACTTTTTCCTGGCGGCCCGACACGGCCGATGGGCCCTCTACCACCTGGTAGAAATGGTTGCCGTAAGTCATCGAAGAATCATCGTATCCGTAATCCAGCGTCAGCACCTCGGTCGGCTCCCAACGCATCGCGACCTTAAACGCCTCTTTATCCCTGTCCTCATTGAAGTTGACTTGACTGCGGAGATCTGAATTGTTCTCCACCCAGCCATCGTTTTCCCTGCGAATGTAGCCCACCCGCGCATAGAGATTATCCGTAAGCGGGGCATTGATTGTGGCCTCACCCCCGCGCTTGTCCCAATTACCCGCTGTTAGCCTGAAGGTGCCCGCCAGCTGGTCATGCGGTTTCTTAGTGATAAAACTGATCGCCCCGGCCGTGGTATTGCGCCCCCACAAAGTGCCTTGCGGCCCGCGCAGCACTTCGACCCGCTGCAGGTCTGCGAAGTCAGTCGCAAGCCCGATGCCGCGCCCTACCGGTACACCGTCTAGATATATACCCGTTGCCATGTCATTGACCGACTGGGTATTAAGGTTGCCCATGCCTCGGATAAAGAGGTTGGGCGCCACCCTCGACCCTGCCCAGGGCACCAGGGAGACCGAAGGCACCTTGTTTGCCAAATCCATAACATTGGTTATACGCTGTACATCCAGAGCGTTAGCACTGAATGCGGTGATGGCAATTGGCGTATCCTGCAGCGACTGCTCCCGCTTTTGCGCAGTTACCAGCACTTCCTCCAGCACTGTCGCCCGCTGTTGCGAGGGTGCTTCTTCAGCATTGGCCACGAACGCAGAGAGGCTCGCCAACAAGGCCGTGAACACGCCTGTCCTGTTACACTTTTTTTCTCGCATGAACAATATTCCCCGAGTGTTTCCGTTTTTTTTTAGCATCAGATGCCCGTCTTCCGTAGCGTCCACTTCCAGGCATGTACCTGCAACGAGCAATTCCAAACCCCTGGCGACAGTGTGCCGCCCCGTCAGCCCCTTAAGCTCAAGCCCTTCGACCAGGTCAAAGGGGTAGAGAATCTGGATATCCGCCTGCATCGCAAACAGGTTTAACGCTTTATGGGCACTGCATGGCGGTATCTCGAAACTAACTTCCCGCTCACTGCCCCAGGCGTTTCCCATCCCCAGAAGAGCTACTGTCAGTGCGCACAGAAGGAACCCTGGACCGGCCACAAGCATGGCCGCACGGCAACCACGCTGCGGCTTACCGCAGAGTTTTTCAGGCGCCCTGTTCAGGCCCGTCAATACTAGAGACCGTTCAGACATCAAAACCCGCTACTGTGACTGGAAATAAATTCAATTCGAGAGATAGGGCAGGGCCGGGCAGCCGGTAACTGCAGCCCTCACTGATCGGCACTGGCGTCCAGTGCGGATAACTGGACAATGTCGTCATTCAGCCTGACTACAGAGACCCCGAATCCGCCCTCCAGAGCAGCCAGGAAGCCGTCGATTTCGCCGATATCGAAATAACCACCAATGCGCAGGTCGGCTATTGAAGAATCGACTATCTCTATGCGTTGATCGGTATAGCGTGAGACCTCGTCCACCACTGTGCTCAGGGGTTCGCCGGCGAACTGCAGTTTTCCGCTGCGCCAGGCCAGTGCCCGCTGCAAACTCTCACCTGGCAAGTAATCGGGCTCGCCCAGTACGCTGTCGTAAGCGATCCTGCCTCCCGCGCCGAGCGTGACGGCGTCGGGGGTGTGGGCAGTAGCTGGTTGCGCCGAAGAGTCCCCTGATGCGAGTGCCTGCGGTCGCGCGGTCCCGACCTGGACCCTCCCCTCGTCCACCAGCACCTCTATGTGCTGCCTGACCAGGCGTACGCTGAAGGCAGTGCCTAGTGCCCGGACACGGGCACGTCCGGCATGCACGACAAAAGGAGCATCCCGGTTTTTAGCCACCGTAAAATAGGCCTCCCCGCCGGTAAGCAAAACCAGGCGCTCGTCCGCCCGGTAACTCACCCGGACCTCGCTGCTGGTATTGAGCACCAGTACCGACCCATCCCGCAGAGTGATCTCGGACTGCTCGCCAACCCCTGTACGGTATACCAGTTCCTGGGGTTCGCTCTGGTGGTGAAGTTCGGGAGCAGTGAGGGAGCCGGTCAGGAACACTGCAAGCAGCGCAACCGCCGCTAGCGCGCTTGCCATCGCTGCAACTGAACCGACCCCAAACAAGCGACCGCGGGAGGTGTCAGGTGGTCTTGCAGCGCCGGCGGGTAGCATCTCCGCAATGACGGCCATGCAGTCCATGGCGTCCCATAAGCGGGCCATTTCCACCAGCTCCTCGACATGCCGGGGATCCTGGTCCAGCCATTCGCGCAATTCAGACAGCTCCTGCCCGGAGACATCATCGCCGTCAAGCCGCACCAGCCAGGCGGCGGCTTCCCGACGAAGCTGCAGCTGACCGCGCGGAAAAGCCAGGATATTTTTCATTGCCGTGTGCGCCCTGAGACGCTGGTTTCTGCATGATGGTCATATCCGCCCGTCTCTACACGCTGCATGTATGCAGCGCAGCGTGCGAGGGCCTTTGCCAGGTGTTTTTCCACCGTACTGATACTTATATCAAGCCGCTCCGCAACCTGTTTTTGCGACAGTCCGTAAACTTTGCGCAATATCAGCACTTCTCGGCACCGTTCCGGAAGATCGAGGGCCGCGTGGCAAAATAACTCGAAGCGTTGTTCATGACTAATCTGGCTATCCAGTGGCACACCATCTTCTATGACAGTTGTATCCGGTAAATCCTCAATATAGCTGGACAACTGATGTGACTTGCTCGCCAGCATATTCAGCGAAAGATTCCGTGCCGTGCGGTACAGGTATGCCTGCGGATGCCGTATATCGCCTTTGGAGCCAGCTTCCAGCACCCGCAGAAATGCCTCCTGGGTAATATCCTCGGCGTCCTCTCTGGTTTTGCAGAAGCGCGACACGTAGCGCTGCAGACGCCCATGCAACTTGCTGATTTCGCGTGTCATTTCGCATTCCTCACCGGGTCACAATACCGTTACCGTCCACTAAATGTGCCATCGCGCAACTGGTTGGCAGTCACTCGCAAGAAATATGCCTTGCCAGTATGCCGTGTTGCAGCGCCTGTCCAACATTAAGGCCGCCTCTTAAACAGCGGCAAGTGGCCCGGCACCGTCTGGCCACAATCGAATTCAGTTTGACCAACTATGCATTTACTACGGCGGCAACATCGCGCCTGTGGGTATACCATTACTTGCGCTTGCACGCTCTGCGTCCCCGAACAGCAATGGCGTGGAAGATCGCGGCATATGTGTCGGCATGACCCTATAACCACAGCCTTCAGGAATCCCAGGCATGAGCAGATCCGGAGAAGCTCCGCAACAACAGGCACCCGGTGAGCCCACCAGCGTTTACTCGTACTATGTGCTGGTACTGCTGTCGATCGTCTACATATTCAATTTTATCGACAGGCAGATCATGGCGGTGCTGATAGACCCCATCAAGGCGGAGTTTGGTGTTTCGGACACCGCTATGGGCTTTCTGTCTGGCTTCGCGTTTGTCTTCTTTTACACCCTCGTGGGTATCCCCATCGCACGCTGGGCAGATCGCGGTTCCCGACGGTTCATTATCACCGTCGCCATCGCCCTGTGGAGTCTGATGACCGCTGCCTCCGGCCTGGCCAGGAGCTTTACCCAACTGGCCATCATCCGGGTACTGGTTGGTGTGGGTGAGGCAGGCGCCACGCCGCCGTCACACTCCCTGCTATCGGATTACTTTCCGCTGGAAAAGCGGGCAACGGCGCTGGCGATATACTCCTGGGGCGTGTATATCGGTGCCGCCCTGGCCTTTCCCATCGGCGGCTACCTGGTCGAGCACTATGGCTGGCGCACCGCCTTTTATGCCGTGGGGCTACCCGGAGTTGCCCTGTCACTGCTGGTCTGGTTCACCGTGCGGGAAGTGCCGCGAGGCAGTGCAGAGAGCAATGAGGTCAACATCGAGCACGCCTCATTGGGCGAGGTGCTGCGCTTCCTGGTGTCGCGGCGATCTTTTATGCTTATCGTGCTGGGCTCGGCATTGCAGTCCCTATCCGGATTCGGGGTTATCACCTGGGGCGCCCCCTTCCTGAGCAGGGTACACGGCATGAACTGGTCCGAGATTGGCATCACCATGGGCTGGATTATTGCCGTCGCCGGCTGCTCAGGAGTCTTCCTGGGCGGCAGGCTGGCAGACCGGCTCGGCGGGCGCGATCAAGCGTGGTACATGCGACTGCCGGCGCTGGAGTCTTTTCTGTGCATCCCCTTTATCGCCGCCTTCGCCCTGATCACCGACACCCGACTCGCTATCCTCAGCTTCATTCCCTTCTATTTCCTGGGTGCCGCTTACGTTGGCCCCATGCATGCCATGGTGCAGAGTCTGGTACGGGTGCGGATGCGCGCGACTGCCTCGGCCATCCTGCTGTTTGTGGTGAACATGGTCGGCGCCGGGTTGGGGCCGCTGGTGGTTGGCTTGTTGAACGACTATGTGTTTGGGCCGCTCTACGGTGAGCAGGCCATTCGCTACTCGATACTGGTCATTGGCCTGGTTGGAGGCCTGGCCAGCCTGCTGTTCTGGCAGGCATCGAAAACCCTGGCCGCTGACCTGGCACGGCGCGATGAGGACTGAAGGGCAAAGATGACAACGTGTAACATTCATCTTCGCGGTGCCCTCAGGTATCGCGCCCCTTCTTGATCGACTGGTAGACCTTGATCCCCTTGTGGCGCTGGTGGCGAATGACCTCCAGCTGCTGCAAGATCTTGCGACGTTCATGCTCGTCTTCCGTCTCCTCCAGCTTGCTTTCCAGCTTTTCCTGTTTCTCTTTGAGGGCCCTGAGTACCTTGCGGAGCTTTTTGATCTCGTCTTTATCAGCGTTTTCGCCGATCCCGATCAATCTGTTGAGCTTCCCCAGCAGCTTTTTCGACTTCACAACTCATCCTCCCCTTCGGCCGCCAGGGCGCCGCCGTCCAGCCTTCTCGCAATATCGGCGATTTCCTCAATCTGCAGTGACATCTCCTCACCCAGCACCTCACCCGGGGGCATGCTGGCTCGCGCCAGGGCATCGACAACCTCGATCAGGCGCGCCACCAGTTCCCGGGTGTAGGCGCCGTCGTTGATCAGCGAGGTGGCCATCTTGGAGGTGATGGTCCGCTCCCTGATCAGCTTGTCAACCGTGGCCGACGCAAAGTTGGCGGCATCCAGGCTCGCGACTTTAATCTGGTCGAGTGACAGCAGTATGACAACCGGATCGTCCGTCTCGCGCAAGGCCCCGAGCTCCCGGAGCACCCCACCCACCCGGATCCGGAAACGGTTGTACTCCCGGCGCAGGTCCGGATTCCGGTCCCGGGAATAGACCTGCAGGTTCTTGCGCAGGTGCTTGGTGGCCTTGATGGCGGCGACAGTGTCCATGTTGGCCCGGCGCAGGTTGGAGTACTGATCCGAGTACTCAGCAGGCGCCGCGGCCTGAGCCCGGCTGATGAACTCGATATTGGCACTGTAGATGTCCTTGATCATCAGGGCGTACTGCCTATCCAGGTCAATTTCGATCTGTTCCGGCGTGCGCTCGAGCAATGGCTGCATGTCCACCTCACTGAAAATCAGGCTGCGCCGCAGGTCCACCCCGTGGGCGATCAGGCTGAAGGCATTGTCCAGCAGGTGCAGGGTCTCCTTGTAGACAGCCTGACTGGCGATCTCCGGCAACTCCAGAGACGCCTTGCTCAGGTAACGGGGCTGATCGCCAGCCATCGGCGGTCCCTGCAGGTGCTGCTCGAGGAAGCGCACCAGCCGGGGCAGCAGCGGCACCATAATCATCACCCCGATCACGTTGAACAGGGAATGGAATACGGCCAGTTTAAGGGTGTAGTCATCGGCGGCAATACCCACTGCCTCGCTGAGGTACTCCACCACCTGCAACAGCGGCTGGATAAACACCAGGGCCAGCACGCCCGTTACCACGTTGAATATCACATGGGCAGCGGCCAGCCGCTTGCCGGAAATATTGGCGCTGATAGAGCCCAGCAGAGCGGTGATGGTGGTGCCAACATTACCGCCAATGGCCAGCGCCAGCGCGTTGTCGTAGGTCACCTGGCCGGCCGCCAGGGCGGTAATCGTCAGGGTCAGGGTCGCATGGCTGGACTGCATGACGACCGTGGCAAGAATGCCGATGAGGGTGAACGCCAGCAGGCCCGCTATGCCAGGGAGGGCGTAGCGGGTCAGGTCGATCTGGTCGGCGTAGGCGGAAAATCCCTCCTTCATGAAATGAATGCCCAGGAACAGGAAGCCGATTCCCACCAGGATCCAGCCCAGACCCTTGATACGGGCCGAGGACTGCATCAGGAACAGCACGCCAAACACCAGGATGGGCATGGCGTAGGCGGATATATTCACCTTCAGGCCAAAGCCGGCGACGATCCAGGCGCCGGTCGTGGTACCCAGGTTGGCGCCGAAGATGATGCCGATGCCCTGGGCCAGGCCGATAATCTCGGCGCTGAGGAAAGAAATGGTGATGACCGAGACCAGGGAGGAGGACTGCATCAGGGTGGTACTGACCACGCCGAAGCTGAGGCTCTTCCACAGGCGATCGGTGCTGGCGCTCAGCAGGCGCTGCAGGGTGCCGCCGCTGAAGGCCTTGAAGCCCTGCTCCATACAGAGCATGCCGAACAGGAACAGGGCCACGCCGGCGGCGATGTCCTTGAAATTGCTACTGGTCCAGAAGCCATAGGCCAGGACCAGGAAAATCGTCGGTAGGAATATGCGTCCAAGCATCGGCTTCGGTGGTCCGGGAGAATGGCGATTCCCATGCGCTGCCAGTAACGACCGGACCCGACCCGCGGACTGCCCCGGTGCGACAACTGGCGATTGTTGTCACGGAATTATTACAATTAAACGGCGACCGCGATAGTAGCGGGGGCGAAGAAGAGATAATTGGCGCCGGCGACGGTCGCGGCCGAGGGGAACGGTTGGCGCTGGGCAGCGCCCTGCCCGGCGGTCTGCGAATTCAGCGGCGCGTTCAATTGCCCCGGTAAACCGGTTTGCGCTTTTCGAGGAATGAAGCAGTGCCCTCTTTGGCATCGTTCGAGGAAGCGACTATGACCCCCGCTATGCCCTCGTAGTCAAGAATTTCTTCCAGGGTCGCGCCCTGGGCTGACATGTGGATCATACGTCGCGCCATATCCACGGCGACGCTGGCGCGGCCGGCGAGTGACTTGGCATAGGACAGCGCTTCCTTATAGGCCTCGCCCTCCGCCACCAGTTCGTCCAGCAGGCCCAGCTCCTTACACTGTTCCGCCTTGAACGTTTTTGCCGTCTCCACCATCATCAGCGCATTGGGCAGGCCGACTATCTTTGGCAGAAAGTAGGACATGCCGCAGTCGGGCGCCACGCCGATGTTGGTAAAAATGGCGGCCATTTTAGTGGTGGTGTCGCCGAAGCGGCGGTCACAGGCCAGGGCATAGGCCAGCCCCGCCCCTACTGCCGGGCCGTGAATCGCGGCGATGACCGGCTTGTCTACCTGGATCAGCTGGCGGCAGACCTCGAAAAAAGGCCCCCCCGGTGTCTTGCGCTGGGACCGCGGAATCGGACGCGATGGATCGGAAGTACCCGGCATCGGTCGCTCACTGTCCCCGGAAATAAAGTCCACGTCACCACCAGCGCAAAACGCCCGGCCGGCGCCGTGAATCAGGATTGCGCGCACCTCATCCTCATAACGCAGGGAAACCAGCAGCTTGGACAGTTCCGCGGCGAGCTCCCAGCTCACCGCGTTGAGTTTGTCAGGCCGGTTCAGGGTGATGATGCCCACACTGTCTTCGATTCGAAACAGAATCAGCTCGTCTTGTTCACTCATGCGCTCTTCCCCGTATGATTTTCTGGCCGCCTGAAGGCTGGCTACCGTGGCATCTGTATCGCGATCTCAGATGAAGTTTGGAATGACATCTTCATCAAACCATGCCAGCCAATCAAGGCACTGCTCGAAACTCTCCACTCTCGGCGGCATGACCTGGGCGACGGTGGCGCCGGCTTTCTGCAGTAGTTCCAGGTCGCGCATGATTTCATCGCGTCCAGACTCGATCCTGGTGTCAGCCGTTTCCTTGTGAGAGTAGTCCTCCACCTGGTACTCGGTGGTGGGCATGACGATCTCGAAGCGGTCTTTCTTCTCTTCGAACCCTGGCTGGTCCTGCAGGTACTTTATGCACTCCGCCAGCTTGTCGCGGGTGATCAGCCAGGGTATCCAGCCATCACCATGCTCAGCCGCGCGGCGCATGGCCACCTTGGTATTGCCGCCGATGAATATCGGCGGATGGGGTTTCTGCACCGGCTTGGGGTCCATCACGATATGATCGAACTGCGTATAGTAGCCGGAGTACTTGGGCCGGTCTGAAGTCCAGCACTCTTTCAGCACCTGCAGGTACTCGTCGGTAATTTTGCCCCTCGCCTTGAACGGGATATTGAGAGCGTCAAACTCCTTTTCCAGGTGTCCAGGCGCAGTTCCCAGGGTAAAGCGTCCACCGGCAATAAACTCGATGGAAGCAATCTGCTTCGCCAACATGAGTGGATTGCGGTACGGCAGAACCAGGACGTAGGTGAGCAGGTGGATGCGTTCGGTGGCGCCGGCGAGGACGGCACAGGCAGCGACTCCCTCGGGGAACCGGCTGCCCATCATTTCGCACATGTCTTCCGGCATGAACACATGTTCCGGCACCGTCAACCACTGCCACTTCTGTTTGTCTGCAGCCTTGGCGAACCTGAGCACTTCGCCACCCTTCGCCGTTTTCTCCCAGGGAGCCATGGCCGCGGGATAATTGAGGAGACCGGGTGTTGCCAGGGCAAATTTCAGTGGTTTCATAGTAGCCTTCCCGTTAATGCTGTTGCCGATGTCACAAATACACCTGTGAGCATCGCATGATGATTGTGAAATTCAGGAAAAAAGCGGGGCGACGATGCGCGGGCGCCGCCCCCGGAATTTCACGCTGATCAGTTGCCCAGGGTACCGAAGCGATAGGTAACATCCAGTCCGTATGTCCTCGGTTCACCCCACTGGCTGATACCCGTGCGGCCAATGCCGCCAAACGCCGGGTCGCCGGCATCGATTTCATAGCCGCCGATCTTGTAGGCTTCATCGGTGAGATTGTTGCCCCACAGAGACACCATCAGGGTGCCGTCACCGAGAGCGATATCGCCGTAGGTCAGGCGCGCATTGATCAGGTCATAGCTCTCCTGGACGAGATCCTGGTTGCCGCTTATTTTCGGCGTCACGTGAATCTTGCCCTGGCCCGCCCAATCTAGGCGGGCGTACAGGCGGCCATTGTCGAAAAACTGCGGAAATGCGTAGTCCAGGGAGATGTGGTAGCTGTCTTTGGGCGTGAACTCGAAGGCCCGGTCGTCGGAAATGTCGGTGATAATACCGGTGAGCGGGTCGAAGGATTCGAATTCGTCATATTCGGCATCGGTATATCCATAGCCGGCATTGATGTTCAGGCCTTCAGTGAGCTGGGCGATCACTTCCACCTCCGCCCCGATGACGGTCGCTTCAGCAGCGTTCTGGATAACGGCGGAAAAACCGACCTGCCCGTTGGGATCGATAGCATTCACCTGGGCCTGCATATCGGTCAGTTCCTGGTAGAAACCGGTGACATTCACCTGCAGCCGGTTTTGCCACCACATGGACTTGGCGCCGAGTTCATAGCTGTCTGTCTCCATGTCGTCATACGGCCCCCACTGCAGGGGGGTAAAGCTGCGGGCATTGAAACCGCCGCTCTTGAAGCCTTTGGCATAGGTAAAGAATGTCATCATATCATCGGTGAAATGATAGGACAGCGACAGGCGTGGCGAGGTATTGGTCGCATCAATCCTGGTGTCGTAGTCGGCCGGGAAGCCGCCATAGGTCTGATTATAGGTGTCGAAGAAAGTGAAGCCGGAATTCAGGTCGGTGGCGGTGCGGCCCGCCTCGCGCTCTTCATCGGTATAGCGCACGCCCCCGGTCACCGCGAATTTATCGGTCACATTCAGGGTAACTTCGGTGAACAGTGCCCAGCTGGTATTGTCGACTTCCGTGGTACTGACCGCATGCGACTGGAATGCGTTGATCTCCTGGTCATTGGTATATTCCCCGTCTTCATTGAAATAGAAGGCGCCCAGTACGAATTCACCAAAGCCGTCGCTGAAACCACCGCTTAACTGGAACTCCTGGCTTACGGACTGGTAGTCGAAGGCATCCTTGGAAATCAGGTAGGCGCTGCTCGCGCCGGTGTTGTTGTTGAGCACGTCACTGTCTACATCGCGGTACGCAGTGATCGACTTGAACGCCATGTCCTGGAACGCCCCGCGGTCGCTCAGGCCAAAGTCCATGGTCAGTGAGTGGGAGAGCAAATCGACTTTGCTGTGGGAGGGACTGTAGGTATGGACCTTGTCGGCATAGTCCTCACGGACATCATCGCCAAACAGGTCGCCCAGTCCCCAGCAGATAATACCCGCTTCAGTCAGGCAGACTGAGCCGCTGGCGGAGGAAATCTGCGGCGCCAGGGGCAGCTCGTCTTTCTCCTGCCAGTCCAGTGCGTAATCAATGGTCACCGTATCGGCTGCTTCCCAGCGCAGGGCCGCACGGACGGCCTGGTTATCCTCGCTCCAGCGATCACCACCCAGGCTGTTCTCCACATAGGGGTCACGGCTTCTGTAGAGATAAGAGACACTGCCCGCCAGGTCGTCGGTAATCGGGAACTCCAGATAGCCCTTGGCATCCCTGCGGTCATAATTGCCGCCGGTGAAAGTCGCGGTCCCGCCCCAGTCGCCACTTGGCTTGCGGGTATGCAACAACACCGCGCCACCCAGGGTATTCTTGCCGTACAGGGTACCCTGCGGTCCGCGCAGCACTTCCACCCGCTCCAGCTCGGCAAGATCAAACAGAGAGCCGATGGATTTGCCGACATAAACCCCGTCGAGATAGATACCCACCATGGGGTCCTCGGTGATGGTGTAATCGGTGCGGCACAGGCCGCGCATACAGATCAACACACCGTCATTACCACTGGTATTGGGCTGGATAATCAGGTTGGGCGTCAACTGGCTGATGTCGCCCACATTGGTAATGCCAATGGCCTCAATTTCCGCCGCGCTGAATGCGGTTACCGATACCGGCACGTCCTGCAGGCTCTCGGCGCGGCGCCGCGCGGTAACGATTACCTCTTCCAGCGCGGTGGCGCGTTCCTCAGCCGCAACCGGCGTTATCCCGGATACCATACTGCCCAATACGATAGCGGTCGCCAGGTATGGCCTTGTACGTGCAAACAGCACTGAGTTGGTTGCTTGTTCTGCTGGTTCTGGCTTGATCATCCGGTGTCTCCCTCAATTACTCTTATCCTGCAAGTGGCTTTCACGGCGCCGACAAGCGGCTGACATTGCGCGAGCCTGTGTGCTGTCGCGCAGCAGTCACAGGCCCATGTGTTACGGTTCCCAGTCTAAAGCGAGTTGCGTCCATGCGGCTTAATAGCCAGTTTCAATAAGGGACAAAGCTGTATGAGAGGAGGACAAGAGGAACGACTGTCAGGAACAGCTTTGCCAGCGACTTTTCCACGGAAAAATGGCGAACGGAATACCGTATAAAAAAACAGGGATAAAACGCCCCGATTGCCGGTCGCCGGCATTGCTGGAGCGCCGCTGTAAGCCAGGGCCTGTTAACACTAACTGGGTTGGCCCTAGTAGATTACCTTGTTGTCCACCAGGCTTTGGTAGCGCTCGTCATCCAGGCCGAGAATACCCTTGAACACCCGATCATTGTCCTGTCCCAGCCAGGGGCCGGGTTTGATATCGGCCTCCGTGCGGCTGGTTTTCACGTAGGCGCCATAGATTGTCTCGTTGAATCCCAGCGGATGGGTCACCTCTATATAGGTGCCCCGGGCTTTGTAATGCGGGCTGTTGAACAGATCGGCCACATTGAGCACCGGCGCCGCAGCAACACCGAGCGCTTGCAGTTTTTCCGCCAGCTGATAGTCATCGAACCCGGCAGTCCATTGCGCTACCTGGGCATGCAGTTCATCGATGTTGTCGAGACGATCGCGCAGGGTGGCGAAGGCCTCCTCGTTAGCCCAGGCCGGTTCGTTCATCGCCGCCTTCAGCGCCAGCCATTCCTCTTCCGAGGGTACGGCCAGGCTGATCCAGCGATCATCGCCGGCACAGGGAAATACCCCGTGGGGTGCCGCCGCGGCCAGCGGGTGCTCATTGCCTTTCGGCCCGGCGCAGCGACCGTTCAGCACGTAATCCATATAGTCCGGGCCAATCATCTGCATGATCGCTTCCTGCTGGGAGAAGTCGATGTGCTGTCCCGCACCGCTATTGCGACGGTGATTGAGGGCGGTAAGAATGGCAAAGGCACTGAAAATACCGACGAAAGGGTCTGAATACGCATTCTCCACCGGTATCGGCCCACCGTTCTTGTAGCCCACCAGGCTGTCCAGCCCGGTGGTGGAAGTCAGGCTGAGGCCGTAGGTGCGAACATTCCTGAAGGGACCGTAGAGCCCGGCCCCGGGCATCGAACAAAGCACGATATCCGCTTTGACCTTGCGCAGCTCAGCGTAGCCAAACCCCATGCTTTCCATCACTCCGGGGCCGAAATTCTCTATCACCACATCAGCGGTAGCAATCAGGTCAAACGCCAGCTGTTTTGCTTCCGGCTCCTTCAGGTTGAGCGACACCGAGCCGTTCCCGGCCCAGCAGGCATGATTGGAGAGGCTGCGATTGAAGCCCGGTTCACCGCCGGCATAGGGCGGCAGGTTGCGCGTCATATCCACCCGCGCCCGGGATTCGATTTTCAGAACCTCGGCGCCGAGAAAAGCCAGCGTCTGGCCGGTCACAGGGCCGGCCCAGACCCAGCCGAAATTGACAACGCGAACACCTTTTAACGGAAGTGCCTTTGCCATGATTGTCGCCTCCTACGGCCTGTTCACACTAACTGGGTTGACCCTAGATGATGGCATCGGACTTGAGCTCCGTGATGTCATCGTCGCTCAAGCCCAGGATCTCGCCATAGACCTCGGCATTGTGTTGCCCCAACAGCGGCGCGGCCGAGAGCGGGCCACCGGGGCTTGCGGGTAACTTGAACGGCGCTCCGAGGTTTTTCACCCTGCCCAGTTCCGGGTGTTCGATATCGACAAAGTAGTCCCGCGCCGCCAGGTGCGGCTGCTCGGCCGCCTCGGCCACGGTAAATACCGCCGTAATGGGGCAGCCCGCCTGCTGGCACTTTTCCATGATTTCCATTTTGTCGTGCTGCATGGTCCATTCTTCGATGAACGGGTAAATCAGGTCGGCATTCTGCGCCCGCGACAGCATGTCATCGAACAGTTCTATATCTGCCCAATCCGGGTTACCCATCACCTTCTTGAGACCCTGCCACTGGCCCACTTCCAGCGCCAGCATCCACACGTGACCATCCTTACAGGGCAAGATGGTCGCCGGTGCGCCCTGGGGCATACCGACACCGGTGCGGCTGTCGAAACGGCCATCCTGGGCATAACCGCCAATATTCTGGCCGCCGACAAATGCGGCGGCGATCGCCTCGGCACAGGAGACATCCAGTTGCTGCCCACCACCCGCCAGTTCGCGTCCATAAACGGCGGCCAGCCCCCAGGAGGCAGCGCTTACAGCGCCAAAGTAGTCGGCAGAAAAGGTCCCGTGCTCCAGCGGCGGCTCTCCCGGCCGACCGCAGTAACGGCTGCTCGCGCCCGACAGATGATAGGCGTTGAGATCGTAGGCATTCCAGCCACTGTAGGGCCCCGTTTGCCCAAAGGGGGTGATAGAGATGACAACGAGGTTTTCATTCACGCTGGAGAGGGTGTCCCAATCCAGGCCCCAATCCAACATTTGCCGCGGCAGGTTATTCTCAATCAGCACGTCGGCCCACTCGAGCAGGCGCAGAAAGAGCTTTTTCCCCGCCGCGGTGGCGACGTCGCAGGTGATACCTCGCTTGTTGCTGTTGTTCACAAAAAACAGGCCGCTCTTTTCCAGGTGGGGTATATCCTGCGGAAAGGGGCCGGTTCTGCGTGCTGCATCCCCTGCTGGCAGTTCCACCTTGATAACATCTGCACCGTAATCACTGAATAATTTGGCGCAGAAGGGGGCCGAAACCATCTGGCCGAAGTCCACGACCTTAATGCCATCTAAAGCTCCACTGGACATACTGATTCCTCGTCTTTCCTGCCTCTTCATGCACGCTGCCTGCTACGGCCGGTCTGTATCACCCTGACCGAGCAAGATCAAATGAACCTGAGCAGATCATCCTGCCTGTTGCTAAAATCCCTCCCCATCCCCGCCGTGTGCACAGCTCGCTCCACAACACCGGTGTTGTAGCTGTAACAGGCGCCATCGGGCATTCTGTCCGCCGTTGCCGGCCGACCACCCGCATTCATATAATCCTGGCGCCTGGACTGCGCCACGAAATAACCTCGCTGCAGAACCTGGGCAGCCTCAAGCCGGTCACCGCAGAACGCTGCCGAGGCCCAGTGATAAAAGCCCTTTTTCAGGGGCTGTCCGGCAAACTCCCGCGGGCTCGCCACACAGTGGGAATCGACCTGCCAGGCATGGATCACAATCCCGTCACGGGCGACACTGATCCGGCTGGTGCTGCCTTTTTCATCGGGTACAGTAATGTCGTAGACCCTTTCCCGGTCGTCCCTCCGCGCATGCGCAAGCGCTAACAGGGCCAGGTCGTACAGATGGGTACAGTTCTGTCCCGGGTCCAACCGGCGACGGCTTTCGCCAGCGGCGGCCCCGATGTGGCAGCCGAGTAGCGGCTGCAGCTGATCGACAGCGCCCGGGCAGGTATTGAACGGGTAGCGAATGGGCTCTGCGACAACATCGGTGACCCGTGCTAATGCATGCACCAGGGTCAACCTGAAGGCGTGGGTGGTATCCTCGAGTTCGGCGCGCACCTGCCCGGCCGAATTCACGAGACGAATGCGACGCCGGTAGACACCGTTCCCGTAGTCGGGATTGTCAAAGGCGAAGCCCCCGTCCGGAGTACTCACCTTCACTACCAACCTTCTGTTCATCAATGCCGCGAGCGCCGGGACGCTACACCTTGAACGGGTCCGCGATGGTGATCTCGGCGTTGTCCAGCACATCCGCGGAAATCAGGTCCTCCAGTGCCCGTGAGTCCAGCCAGTTCATCTGCTGCTGCTTGGCGCGACGGAAAAACAGCTGGATATCGTATTCCATGGTGAAACCGTAGCCACCGTGGATCTGTTCACACTTGGCCGTGGCGTCGCGGTTGGCATTACAGCAGAACAGCTTCGCCATCGGCGCCAGGCGTTCGATCGACTTGCCTTCGCGGTGGGCCCAGGCCGCCTCCCAGACCAGCACCTGGGCGCCGGTAATCTCCACCTGGGCGTCGGCCATATAGTGCGCCAGCGCCTGGAACGAGCCGATGGGCTTGTCAAACTGCTCGCGCTCCTTGGAGTACTGGACGGTGATATCCAGCGCTTTCTGGGCCGCGCCCACCGCGAACGCCGCCTGCAGGATACAGCCGTCCAGCAACACCTGGTGCCAGGTGGCCCAGCCGCCCTCGAGCTGATTGGCAGCGGGCACGGTGACATCGTTGAAGGTCACCTTGTACTGGGTATCGTAGGCCATGGACTGCTGCTGCTCGAGTTCTACTCCGGGAGCATCGATATCGACCAGAAACAGGTCCACTGCGTCGACAGCATCACCGGTTCGCGCCAGCACCAACAGCTTGTGCGCCGCTTTCGCGTAGAACACATGGCGCTTGACGCCATTGAGGGTAAAGCCCTTATCCCCGGCCACGGCGCGCATCTGCACCCCTTCCGGGCTGAAGCTGTTACCGGGCTCCAACCAGGCCGGCGCCACGATCAGTTCGCCACTGCCCAGCTGCGGCAACAACTCACTCTTCTGGTCCTCGCTGCCACCGCGGGCAATAGCCCCCAACGAGATAACCGAACTGACAAAATGCGGACCGGGCGCCAGGCCGCGCCCCAGTTCCTCGTAAATCAGCGCACAGTCGACCATATCCAGGCCGATGCCGCCGTACTCTTCCGGCAGCATGATGCTGAGCAGGCCCATGTCTTTCATCTGTGCCCAGAGGCCGGCGGGAATGCCGATTTCATCATGCTCCATCTCGCGGACAGTCCCGGTGGTACTGTGGTCCTCGACCATGCTGCGCACCATGTCCCGCAGGATGTGCTGCTCTTCAGTAAAATTGAGATCCATTGAACATGCCTCTTTGAAATTTTCTATATCGTGTGTGTTGACGGAGAAATCATTCGTTACCCGGGCGCGCTAGGGTTGCCATCGCTCACCCCTGCGTTGCCAGGGATTGTCAGTGGCATCCGCCGGGATGGCCACCCTGGCCTTGCAGGCGGTCGAGACCTCGCCGCTGACGGAAACCGCCAGCTGCAGGTCCAGCCAGCAACAGCCGCTATCATCTGTGCTGATATTTTCCACCGTGCCGGACATCACCATCAGGTCGCCGGGAAAGACCGAACTGCTCATCTTGAACTTCATCCTGCCCAGGCGACCCTTGGGTCCGGCCCAGTCTGTGACATAGCGCTCGAACCAGGCCGCGTTGTTCGGCGTGTTGATAAATATGTCTTTCACGCCGTTCCTGTTGATGGCGAAGTCCCGGTCGTGATGCATGGGACGCCAGTCGCGGCTGGCCAGGGCACCGAGTACCACCGTCGTCGCAGTGACCGGTACTTCCAGCGCCGGCAATTCATCACCCACCGACACCTGGTCTGCGGTGATTCCCGTGCTTGCTGTTGCCGTCATTGGGCAGGCCTCCGGTATCCGAAACAGGTGTAGATATCAGTGCCGACATGCTCGCCATCCTGGTTCGAGCACTCGACGTCTATGACCCAGAAGCGCCCCGTGCCAACGCGGGTTGTCTTCACCTCACTGACCGACCTGAGCACCTGGAATGTTGTCAGTTTGTCGCCCATTTTTACTGGCTCGCCGAAAATGCTCTCATTGCCGGCGATAATCGCCTCCGGCAGATCCATGATGCGCTTCAGGTCGAAGTGGCTTTGCAGGGCCGTGCGCTCGCCCTCGAAGCCCGGTGACCAGTAATGCGGCCGAAACCAGACAGACAGCATGGTCGGGGGAGCTATCTGCGCGCCCACCAGCTCCTCGGCTACAGCCCTGTCCCAGTACAGCGGGTTGCCGTTCTGTACGGCAGCCAGGGTGTTGTAGACATAGCCCATCTCGATATCAAACTCGGTGTGCTCCTCGTACTGGGGCTTGTCGATCAGGTCCAGCACCTGCTGCGGAATGTCTGGCATTTCATCTGGCATGACGATGGCTCCTCCTACTCGACGCAGCCGCCGGCTTTCAGCGCTGCGATCTCTTCCTGGGCGAAGCCAGCCGCGGACAGCACCTCGTCGGTATTGGTCTCGCCGGCCGCCTGCACATGATGTTCCGGCTGCTGGCGATCACAACCGGCCAGCACCGGGGCCAGTTGGGCGAACGCGCCCTCGGTCGGGTGTCTGGCCTGCATAAAGGTATGACGCGACCTGAAGTGCCGGTCTTCGACGACTTCGGCAATGCTGAGCACGGGTGCGACACAGGTACTCTGGTCAGCCAGGAGTTGGGTCCAGAAATCCCGGGGCCGGGTCAGGAACTTGTCCCGGAACGCGGCTTTCATCTCCTCCTGCAACGCCAGGTCGTACTGGGACTCGTTGAACTGTTCCAGTTCCAGCAAACGGCAGAGGTTGCGGAAAAAGTGAGGCTCGATGGCACCCACCGATACCGCGCCGCCATCACTGGCCTGGTAGACACCGTACCAGGCATAGGCCCCGGTCAATACCGCGCTGTTGGGCCTGGTCTCGACGCCGGTAGCGGTGTACTGGTCCAGGTAGAGTGACATCAGGCTCAACACGCCGTCAGTTGCCGCGACATCCAGGTAGGCCCCCTCGCCGTGGCGAAAACGATGCAGCAGAGCGGAGATAATGGCCATCGCCGCATGCATACCGCCGCCTGCGCTATCGGCCACGGTTGCTCCCGGCATGGCCGGGCGGCCTTCACTGTCGGTACCGCTACAGGCGAGAAACCCACCCATGGCCAGGTAATTGATATCGTGGCCCGCCCATTGCGCATAGGGACCATCCTGGCCATAACCGCTGGTAGAACAGTACACAATCGCGGGATTGTGCTGCCTGATGTCCTCGTAGCCAACGCCCAGGCGGTTTGCCACACCGGGGCGGTAACTCTCCATCACCACATCGACACTGGCCGCGAGTTTGTAAATCGCCGCCTGGCCCTGTTCCGACTTGAGGTCGACCCGGATCTTTTGCATGCCCCGACCCGCGCCGTAGGCGTGATACACGGGATCAATCTGCTTTGCGCCCTGCGCGGCCACCGGTGCAACCTTGATGACCTTCATGCCGTAATCGGCGAGAATACGCGAGGCGCGGGCCGCCGGGCCCACACTAGCCAGATCCAGTATCGTCAACCCTTCGAGAAATGCCATTGCCAGTACCTTTGCGATTTCTAGAAGTTCTTGGGCAGGCCGAGCTTGCGCTTGGCGATAATGTTTTTCTGCACCTCGGATGAGCCGCCGCCGATGGTGTCGATCACCGTGTAGGTGTAACAGCTCTCGGCACGACCATTGACCGGCGCATCCTCGGTACCCAGGGCCAGCTGTGCGCCCGGACCGAGTATGTCCATGGTGGCATTGGCCACCCGCAGTGACAGCTCGGTGGCGTACAATTTGTAGGCGGAGGCCTCGTAGGTGGGCGTCTTGCCGGCAATGGCCGCATCGACAAACTTCACACCCAACAGGCGCGCCACCTCGCACTCGGTGGCCAGTTGCGCCACCCGCTGGCGCACCACCGGGTCGTCCTTCAGCGGCTTGCCATCCCTGGTGTTGTGCTTGACATAGTCACACAGCAGTTTGACCCGGCCGATGATGGGGGAAATGGTGAACAGGGTGAAACGCTCGATATCCAGCGCCTCGGCGATGTACTGAAAGCCCTTGTTCTCCTCCCCCACCATGTAGTCGTCGTGAACGAATACATTGTCAAAAAATACACCGTTGGTGCGCTCCCCGCCCATCGTGGGCATGGGGTGAATCGTCAGGCCCGGGTCGTCCATGCGAACCAGGAACAGGGAGATGCCGAAATGCTTTTTGACATCAGGGTTGGTACGGGCACCTACCCAGTACCAGTCGGCAAAGTGCGCCGAGGTGGTAAATATCTTCTGGCCGTTCAGTACCCAGCCATCACCCTTGCGCTCCGCCTTGAGCCGCATGGCCGCCGCGTCAGAGCCTGCATTGGGCTCGGAATAGCCGACGGCAAATTCGATTTCCGCGTTGAGGATCTTCGGCAGGAATTCTTTTTTCAGTTTCTCCGAGCCGACATTGATCAGCGTCTTGCCGACAATGCCCACCCCCTTGCCGATCTGGGACGCACCCACGGATGACAGTTTTTCATTCAACAGGAATTCGTAGAAACCCTCGCCGTCCTGGCCACCGTATTCCTTGGGCCAGGTGATACCCAGCCAGCCCTTTTCCGCTATCTTCTTCATGAAGGCGCGGCGCTCCGGTGTATCACAGACCTGGGCCATGTTCTCCCGGGTTACGTCCATGACATCGATATGCCGGTTCTCCTCGAGAAACTCGTCGACCTCGCGCAGGAACTGGCACTCTTCTTCAGAAAATTCAAAATTCATGACATCTATCTCTGTAGTGATTTATTACCAGGCTGTTATCCATACTAGCCAGTGACACAGGCTTTATCAGTGGCAAGGCAAGTCCCAAGCGGACGAAACAATGTCAGATAGGGACAGTGCCGCCGCTGCGGGTAGCGACTCTCTGCGGCACCCGGCTCAGGCTTGCTGCTTTAGCTGGCCCGGGCCCAGGGCGCCGGACTCCCGGAGGGACTGAATGCGATTGTCGCCATAGCCCAGCACATCTCGCAGTACCTCTTCGGTGTGCTGACCGACGGTGGGCGCCCTGGACGGCACCGGCAACTCCTCGCCGGCAAAGTGCACCGGAAACGCCAGCATGTCGGCGCCGTGCTCCTCGTGCGGCAGGATTTTGAAGCGGGCCTTGAACTGTGGATCATCGACGATATTGGCGGAGGTATTGACCGGGGCGATAGGCGTATTCACATCAGAGCTGAATTGCAGCCATTCCTGGGAAGTCCTGGTCCGGAAGATATCCCGCAACTCGGCCTGCAGTTCGCGATTGCCGGGGGCGTGGTCGGCGTACCTGGAACCGGGCCACTTTTCGAACAGATCCATACGCCCCACGCCTTCGCAGAAGTTCTTCCAGAAGGCCTGCTCCGACGCCATGAACAGCACATGGCCATCAGCGGACTCATAGAGCTGGTAACGGACGCCCATTTTCATACCCGCGGTGCCCACCGGCCGCCGCTTGTAACCGTCTGCCTTGTTGCCGGTGACCACATCCTCCGGCCGGGCATACGCCATATGACTCTCGATGCGGTACCAGTCGAAAAACGCCGCCGCGTCACTCTGCCCCAGTTCCATTTCACAGCCGACACCTGTTTCACGCGCCCGCAATACGCCGGCCAGCATGGCCAGGCCACCGAAGAAGGGCGCAGCGGCGATCCCCACTGAAATGTGTTCGGGGATGTAACAAAAGCCTTCCTCGTCATAAGCCGGCGTCACCGCGCCGGCCCAGGTGTCGTAGGCAATCCCGTGGGACGGCATGCGCTGATAGGGACCGGTGGCGCCATAGCCGGATATGTTGATGAACACAATTTCCGGGTTCACTTTCCTCAGGTCCTCAAAACCGAGGCCCAACCTGGCCAGGGCGCCGGGGCGCATGGTTTCCACCACCACGTCGGCGTCCTTGACCAGTTCCTTGTAGATTTCCCTGCCCTCCTCCGTTTTCAGGTCGAGCACCATGCTCTTCTTGCCGCGGTTGAGGTGGTAGTGCATCAGCGAGGTACCCTCGATGATGGGCCAGGTCATCTCGCGGATATAATCGCCCGCCGGGGATTCCACCTTGATGACTTCGGCACCCAGGTCGGCAAAACAGGTGGTCAGGGCAGCTGGCCCTAACAGGGAGCTTTCGATAATTCGCAGGTCGGCCAGGGGGGGATGACAATCACTCATGCGAGAGGTTCCTTTCAGTTCGCCTATCCGTCAACGCTCTCCTGCATTGCATGAAGGAGACGCGCCAAATTACCTGTTCAAGATTAAGCGATTAACGGGAAATTAACTCGCAAGACTCAGTGCAGTTCAGGCCGATGATATGTCATATTCGGCCAGATGCAGATCAGGGCTCGTCCGGGGCCTGGATCACCCCTGCATCCAGCAGCCGGGAGAATTCACCCTCGCCCAGGCCCAGCAACTGGCAGAATACCGCGTGGTTGTCCTGCCCCCTGCCGCGACCGGCGTGGGGTGTCCTGCCCGGGGTTCCCAGCAGGCCCAGCGGCAGGCCGGGGGCGATCACAGTGCCCTTTTTCTCGTGGGCGATTTCCTCGAAGAACTGCCGCGCGTGCAGATGCGGGTCCCGCAGCCACTGGTCCTCGACATGCTGAGCCACCCCGGCGGCAATACCGGCTGCCTGCAGGCTGTGCATCACCTCGTAGGGGTCCCGGGTTCGCGTCCACTGTTCGATGCCGCGATCGAGCAGGTCGTGATTGGCCAGCCGGCCCGACAGCGAGTTGAATTGCGGGTCGTCAATCCACTCCGGCTTCTCCAGCAGGCGGCAGAAGTCCTGCCACTGGGCGTCACTGGCGATGGTAATGGCGCACCACCTGTCATCGTTGCCACTGTCATCACGGCAGCGGTAGACCCCCTGCGGCGCCATGTACAGTGAGCGATTCCCGATCTTGGCCGGCTCGACGTCATCCACCAGTACTTCCAGCAGCACATCTCCAATCGATGCCACTGTCGCTTCCAACTGGGAAATATTGACCTGCTGCCCGCGACCGCTCTTGCGCCGGTACTCAAGAGCGCAAAGAATGGCAAACAGCCCGTACAGGGCCGCCAGGGGGTCGGGATAGGCGAACTGGGTCATGGTGCATTCGCGATGGGGAAAGCCGGACAGGCCGGACAGCCCCGACAGGGTCTCCAGGTTGGGTCCCCAGGAGATGTAGCTGGCGTCGGGGCCAGAATTGCCATAACCCGTGCTGCTGCACAGGATCAACTCCGGTTTCAGGCGCACCAGCGACTCAAAGCCCAGGCCGAGCTTGTCGAGCACCCCGTTGGCGTTGTTGTCAATCACGATATCGCTTTCCGCGATCAGTTCTCTGGCGAGATTCGCGCCCTCTGGCCGGGTCAGGTCCAGGGAGACACAGCGCTTGCCCGCATTCCAGTCGGTCAACCAGGGAGACAGCTGTGACTGGACACCCAACTCCGGCGCTTTCGGCGGCACAAAGAGCCGGGACACATCCGGATAGTCCTTCGATTCGACCTTGATGACATCCGCCCCGCAATAGGCCATCAGGCGCCCGATCCAGGGGCCTGCCATACCGGCGGTAAATTCGACCACCCGCAGGCCGGCCAGCGCCTGCTCCTTTGCCCTGTCCGCTCCCGGCGCCGGCTTGTACCGTCCGCGCGCCTGGGCCGTATTCGCAGCGTCGCCACCCGGCGCCCTGAACTGGTGGTTATGCTCGCCGGCGCCCGGTGCAGGGGATTGCAGTCGCCAGGGGGTGGCGGAGAACCGGTAGGGTGGACCGGGAAAACGCAGCACGCCCCTGTCACCGTGATCCACAGCGACGTAAAAGCCCCGTGCATTGAGGTGGGGGTCCGCGGCAATACCGTGCGCCGTACTCAGGGGCGTTACCGCCAGGTGCCGCCGCTGGCCCTCGCGGTAAAACTCCTCCACGGTAAACTGCCCGGTCAGCTCGGCAATAAATATATCCAGCAACTCGCGATAGGGCTGGCGCATCGACGAGGGCCCGTCGAACATGGGGTCGAGCACTTCCTGGTTGCCACTGACCTCATTCACCCAGCGCGCCAGCACCTGCCAGTGCTTCGGCCGATTGACCATGATATAGACACTGCCGTCCTTGCAGGGATAGGTGCCCGAGGGAACCGATGCGAACAGGCCGGTACCGAAGCGATTGGAAATAATCCCGTCCTCCAGCCACTTGCCGACGCCGCAGATGCTGGTCACCGCAAGCATGGTCTTCTGGATGGAGATATCAACCTGCTGCCCCCTGCCGGTAGCGCGGCTGTGATGCAGGGCAATCATGCTGCTGATCGCCGCCATGGTGGAAGCCATCACAAAGGCCTGGGAACCCGCGAGCTTGACCGGCGGGTCTTCCGGAAAACCGGTCACCACCATCGCCCCCCCGAGCGCACTGGCGACGATCTCGGAGGTCCTGTAGTCCCGGTGCGGACCCGATTGGCCAAAGCCGGTTATCGACGTGAATACCAGCCCGGGCTGGTCGGCGCGCAACACATCGAAGGAAAGATTGAGGCCAGCCAGCATGCCTGGCGGCATGCTTTCCAGCAGCAGGTCCGCGCTTTCAACCAGGCCCCGCAACTGCTGCTGGCCCTCTACAGTAGTGATATCGAGTGTGACACTCTTCTTGTTGCTGTTGGCATAGAGAAAGGGCAGGCTGGAACCAGCCTCGGCACGGCCGTGCAAAAAAGGGGGAATCAGGCGGTCCGGGTCACCCCCGGGGGGCTCCACTTTAATGACCTCGGCACCCATATCGGCCAGCAGCTTGCCGCAATAGCTGCCCTTGTGGTCGCAGATTTCGACCACCCGGATTCCCGCCAGGGCGGTGTCCGGCTGCTGGCTCGTCATTCCCGGTAGTCGGTCAGTTTCTTACCCGTCCAGCCCTTGAATGCCCGGCGGAAATTACTCACGCTGTTGTAACCGAGCAGATAGCCGATTTCTTTCGGGGTCAGTGAGGTGTGCTGGAGGTACTGCAGGGCGAGATCCTTGCGGGTATCATCCAGGATCTGCTGGTAGGTCAGGTTCTCCTGCACCAGGCGCCGGCGCAGGGTCCGGGAGCCCATGTTCAGGCGCCGGGACATCTCCTCCAGGGTGGGGAATTCGCCCGGGTTCTTGACCAGCGCCTTGCGAATCTTGCTGGATAACAGATCAGCATCCGCCATCTGGTCGATCAGCATCTTGCACTGCTGCTCGCAAAGCTTGCAGACTTCCTCGTTGGCCAGGCTGATCTGGTTATCCTGACTGTTGACATCCCACAGAATCAAATTGCGCGGCTGGTCGAAATACATCGGGCAGTCGAAACGCTGGCGATAGACCTCGATATCGTCGGGCTCGGGATAGGTCACCCGGATTTCCAGCACCGGAAAAGGCTTGTTGGTCAGGTCGGCCGCCAGCCCGCAGGTACGACTGATAAACTCCTCCACCGCAAAAGGCACCAGTTCCCCCAGGGGAAACGTCTCCTTGAGTTCGGTGCACCAGCGATCCTCGGTAACAACCGTGGAGGGCAACAGGATATGCTCGACCAGGGCGTCGTAGCGCGAGAACAATTCCCGCGAGTGGGCCAGGTTGGAAGCGCTCAGGGCGGCATAGCCAAGGACACCCAGATTGCTGATCTTGAATTCATCGCCCAGGGCGAGGCCGATATGGGGGTCTTCCGTGAGGCGAATGATATTGCCGATAATCGCGCGGTACTGGTCGGGCCTGGGGGAAAACTGCTCGCTGCCAATCTGCGCCTGGTCCAGGCCGGTCCCTTCCAGTACCTGCTCCGGGGAAAAACCACGGCTTTGCATGCGCTCCAGATAGAAGCTGAATTTATTATTGGTTTTGAGATGAGTACCCTGCATGATCACCAGATCTTACCTGAAAATCAGCGCACGATGAAAGTCCTGCAGAAACGCAGGAGAGCCCGGCGATGGCGACACACGGGACCCTAGTGCGCCCGGGGTTCAGGCACTCAAGCGGGCCTTGACCGTGCGCCGCAACAGTTTCCCGGTTTCGTTGTAGGGCAGTTCATCCCAGAACTGCACCAGTTGGGGCACGCGGGAACTGCGCATCCGCTCTTTTACCCAGTTCTGCAGCTCCTCTGCGACCACACTCTGGCCGGTTTTCACCACCACCGCCGCCGCAACCGCCTCGCCCCATTGTTCGTCAGGCACGCCCACGACCGCCACATCACTGACCGCCCCGTGTTCGAGCAGTACATCCTCGATTTCACCGGGTGACATATTTTCACCCCCGCGCACGATCACGTCATCGGCCCGGCCCTCCAGGAACAGAAAACCCTCCGCATCCAGGGAGCCGGCGTCCCGGGTGGGGAACCAGCCCTCCGCGTCCAGCAGGCTGCCCTTGCCGACATATTCACCGGACACCTGCTCGCCCCGCACGTAGATTTCGCCACGCTCTCCCGCGGCCAGCGTCCTGCCCTCGTCGTCGCGAATTTCCACTTCCACCCCGGGCAGCGGCCTGCCCACGGAAACCAGCCTGCGCCGCACCGCCTGATCTTCGCTGGCAGCGGCGTCCCGGTGGTCCTGGGGACCCAGCACGGCAATGGTAGAACTGGTCTCGGTCAAGCCGTAGGCGTTGGTAAAATCGGCATTGGGCAGCAACTGCATGGCCCGCTCGATCACCGCCAGGGGCATCTTGCCGCCGCCGTAGGCCAGGGCCCGCAAACTCGGCAGGCTTGCCGACGGGTCGTCGCCCAATGAATCAACAATCCGCGCCAGCATGGTCGGCACCACGAAGGCATTGGTGACCTTCTCCCGGTTGACCAGGGCGATCCAGTCCCCGGCGGTAAAATTCGCCAACTGCACGACTCGGCGGCCAGAGTAAACAGAGCTCAGCACTGCCGAGATGCCCGCGATATGGTAGGGCGGCACGCAACCCAGGGAGGCCTCCTCCTCCGTCGCCGACATGAACTCGACGGATCCGAGAATATAGGACACCAGGTGCTTCTGCCGTAGCACCGCCGCTTTCGGCGCACCGGTGGTGCCACTGGTAAACAGCAGCACCCCGGTGTCCTCCTGATCCATGGACCAGGGCTGCGCCAGGATTTCACCGGACCTGGCCCTGGACAGGAAGTCCTCACGGGTACAGACCTGCACATTCTCATGGCCACTGAAATCCCTGGCGCGATCCGCTTCGGTTATCAGCAAGCACGGCTCGACGCGCTCCAGCAAGGCTTTGATCTCGTGAGGCGTCAGGCGATAGTTGATGGGGACGTAGGGAACGCCGGCCCAGGCACAGGCAAACAAGGCAACCGGCATCGCCAGGCTGGTAACATCCAGCATCGCGACATAGTCGCAGCCGGACTGCCTGATCTCGGCAGCGGCAGCGCCGGCCGCATCATACAGTTCCTGGTAAGTGAGCGAGTCATCTCCATTGGTGAAGGCCACACGGTCGCCAAAACCCTGTGCGGCCATCTCCAGTAGCATCATTACGTTCATCTGCTTTCCCCGATTATGCTATGGGCCGGTGGTACCTAGTCGGAAGAAGGCAGTGCCTTTGCTTCCTTGAGCACCAGTGCTTCGCCGCCGACCGCCAGAGAACCGTCACCCGGCTTGACGCAGAGCAATTCCAGGTCACCCGCTGCATTAACATAGCGCTTGCCGAGCAGGGTGCCGTCGGCGTGGGCAGCATCGACAGTGCCGCCCTCGGCCGTGTCGGCACTGCCGATCATCGATGCTCCACCACAGGTCACGTCAATCTCGCCACCGGGAGCAGCAATAACCATGACTTCCGTTGCGCACACTGCGCTCTTCATTCGCGTACCCGCTTTCAGTTCAGCCATCTCGAATTACCTCTTGTGAAATAAAGTCCCTATACCCGCTTGGTCGGCTCGATACCGGTCAAGCGCGCCAGGTTAAGACCCAGGATATTGGCCTTGTCGTCGGTGCTCAGTTGCTGGTAGCCCCACTTTTCCTGCAGCTCCTCCGGCATGTCGAAGTCGCGAATGTAGTCCACGACCCGCGCCAGGTCGTCGAAGGGCAGGTCAAAGCCAAGCACAATCTGTTCCGAAGGCATCCACTGCAGTGCTGTACCAATCGCGTGGTAGCCGCGATAGGGCGCGCGCTGGTACCAGCCGATAATACCCGAAATGCTCATATACAGGTTCTTGTGCTTACCACACAGGCCAATCAGCTCCTCGGTATCTGGCCAGCCGGCGTGGTAGGCAATGATATTCAGGTCCGGGAAGGCCAGGCAGACATCGTCCAACTGCCTGGTTTCACAGTGGCTGCCAGGCTGCGGATTGACGTAGGCCGCACCAGTGTGAATGGTCAGTGGCACCCCGAGTTCCTGGGCCTTTTCATAGAAGGGCCACAGGCGACGGTCGTTGATCGGGCCCTCGTCCTCCGGCTGGTATATCTTGCTCAACTTGGCGCCGCGCTCCGTGTGCAGGTACTCCAGCTCCCAGATCGCATTCTCCAGGCCGCGCTTGATAATGGGGCCACAGTTGGACTCCAGGTACATCCGCCCCGGGTAGGGCTCGATCTGCTGCATCATAAAACCGTTGGTCGACATGGAGACACTGCCGCCGGAAATATCCATCATCGGTTCACGCAAACAGAATGCGACGTCGACATTGGCCTCGTCCATGTATTTGATCAGGGCCTGCGCCGTGGGCTCGGGCCACTCGTCGTCCAGACTGCGCCCGGCCCAGGCTTTCAGTACGCCGCTGACACTGGCACCGAAGCGATGCATTTGCGGGTAATAATCGATCTCAGACATGGTCTGGGGATTCATGAAGTGAAACTCGGTGAGTGCTACAAAGTAATCCTGTTCAGCCATCGTGGGTTCCTTTTCTGTTGCTACAGCTTGCCTGTGATACAGCGCTCATTTCGCGGTGCCCGGACTCGTTTGCGCTACCAGACCACACCGCCCTGTAATCCTGTTTGCAAGCATCATATACCCAAAACTGAGAGCCCCGCAATTTTGCTCCCGGCCCCGGAATCTTCACCGGTGAAATTCCATATGACCCTGTTTTTACAGTGTTTTTTTTAATTTTTTTGTGACGAAAAACAGAAAATTTCATCCGCCGTTGGCGGGATACCCTGAGGATTGTCCAAAATTGAAATCCAGTAGGCCGGAATTGATCCGACCGCTTGTGGAGGGCTGCCCCCTTTGCCTTTAGACTGATTACCAAGCTAAACCAAAAGGAGTATCGAGATGAGCATTGTCCTGTGTACCTGGGGTAACTCGATTGAGGGTGGCACTGAAGAGGCCCTCTCGGTGGCGCACAAACTCAGTGTCACGACCGGCCAGGAATTGAACTGGGCAGTCATCGGCGCTGCGACTGCAGAAGCCGCCGCGCTGGCAGGCAAGTACGGCGTAGCCAGCCTGGACAGGATTGCCGATGACAGGCTCGACAGCTTCGGCCCCGATGCCCTGGTGGAAGCCCTGTCCCAGTACTGCCAGCAGACCAGCCCGCAAACCATTCTATTCAACCAGAACATCAACGCCCGGCTAATCGCACCGCGCCTGGCGGGTCGCCTCGGGGTGCCGGTGGTGACCAACGGTTTTGATATCAGCAGTGAGAGTGGACGACTCAAGGTGGTGGCCACCGCCTTTGGTGGTGACACCCACTGTGTCTATGAACTGGCCAGCGAAGTCAATGTGGTCTCTATTGTCACCACGTCTATTGTCGCCGAGCCTGCAGCCAGCGCGTCCACCCCGGCCACCCGTGACATCGCCGTCGATCTGGCTTCGGTTACAGAACGCTTCACGGTAAGCAGCGCACCGCAGGCTGAGGGGCCGCGCCTGGAGGACGCCGACATCATCGTTTCCGGCGGCCGCGGGCTGGGCTCGGCAGACAACTATGCATTGATTCGCGACCTCGCGGGGGCACTTGGCGGCCTGCCGGGCGCATCCCGGGCCATCGTCGACGACGGCTGGGTAGACTCCTCCCACCAGGTCGGCCTGACCGGAAAAATCACTCGCCCGGGGCTCTATCTCGCGGCCGGCATCTCCGGCGCCAGCCAGCACATGGCCGGCTGCTCCGCGGCCAAAACCATTGTCGCCATTAACAAGGACCCCGACGCCTCGATCTACCGCTATGCTCGCTATGGCATCGTCGGGGACTGCGTGGAGATTTTGCCGGAAATCATCAAGGCGGCGAAAGCATAGATCACACGGGCCGGACCACCGTCCGGCTGCAGCGTATCAGGAGAGGTTACCAATGTCTGAGCAAAGAGTTCCCTGCGTGGAAGGCCTGTTTACCGAGAGCAACGGGGCTGCCACCCTGCACGGTTCCAGGTGTGCCGGTTGCGACACGCCCTACTTCCCGAAATCGGCGGCCTGCCACAACCCGGAGTGCAACGACTCCAGAATGGAAGACTACGACTTCGGCGGCAAGGGCGTACTGTGGAGCTACTCGGTGGCCGACTTTCCGCCGCCACCGCCACACAAGTTCGACCAGCCCTTTGTTCCCTATGCCATGGGAGTAGTTGACCTCGAGTGCGGCCTGCGCCTGATCGGGCAGATGGTCGACAAGCCGGAAGATGTGCAGGTCGGCTCAGACGTGGAACTGGTTATCGACACCCTCTATCACGAGGACGACAAGGCCTTCACATCCTGGAAGTTCAAACAGATTTAACCCCGACGAGGAGAATTCAGATGCAGGAAGTTGCAGTAATCGGTGTGGGTATGCACCGCTTCGGCAAGACCGGAGACGACATCGTCGGCACCAAGTCCGTGGGTGAGCTCTGCCGCACCGCGGTGGACGCGGCACTGAAGGACGCCGGCGTCAGCTGGAAACAGATCCAGGCGGTCACCGCGGCCAGCTCGCGCTTCTCCGGCGGCAAGGGCTGGGGCCTCAACGGCAACGATGTGGTGGAGGACCTCGGCTCGACGGGGATTCCGGTCTACAACATGTCCGCCGGCTGTGCCGCGGGGGGCAACGCCTTCAATGTCGGCTACTCCATGGTCGCCGGCGGCGTCTACGACATTGTGCTGGTGGTCGGTGGCGAGGTGATGCCCAAGGGCATGATCCAGACCTCGGGCGTGGAAGAGGCCACCGACCCGGAATTCCTGCGCCAGCGCTGCATCGGCATGCCGGGGCCGTCTTTCTGGTCGACCCTGGCCCGGCGCCGGATGTACGAGTACGGCACCACCGAGGAACAGTTCTCCCAGGTGGCGGTAAAGGCCCGCCAGTGTTCGGTGAACAACCCCTACGCCCGCTTCCAGCAGGCCATCACCCTGGAAGACGTGATGAACTCCCCCTACGTCAGCAATCCCCTGCGCCTGTTCCAGATTTGCCCGGTGTCCAATGGCGCCGCGGCGGCAATCATCTGCTCCAGTGACTACGCCAGGAAGTTCACCAGCAAGCCGGTCACCGTCGCCACCAGCACCGTGGCCACCATGACCTTTGACGACATGCTGCCCCGCGGTCTCGCTGACCCGATGACCGACTGTCCCAACCTGCATACCGAGGCCCGGAATGCGGTGACCAGTGCCTTTGAGAAGTCGGGGATCGGCCCCGAGGACATCAGCTTTACCGAGTTGCAGGACAACACCTGCTATTATGAACTGGCGTTTCCGGAGGAATGGGGGCTGTGCGAGCCGGGTCAGTCCGAAAGCCTGCTTAAGGCCGGCGAAACTGCCCCGACTGGCAGCATGCCGATCAACCCCTCGGGCGGCTTTGTATCCTTCGGCGAGGCGACAACCGCCATGGGGGTATTCCAGATCGCTGAATTGACCTGGCAGCTGCGCGGCCAGGCGGGCGGGCGCCAGGTCCCCGGCGCCAGGGTCGGCCTCGCCCAGACCCTGGGGCTTGGGGGCAATGCAACCGCAGCCATACTCAAGCGGTAGCTGCGGGGCAAAGACTGGAATCGCCGGCCCGGCTGCTATCCGGGCCGCAACTGGCAGTGTTTAAGATGGCGCAGAAACAAGGGTAGTATGGCCCTGTCGTGGCGGCGAATCAGGCCCCACTTCCGGCCTGACGACCCTGGGAGATAGGCAGGCAGCGATGGATACCATACCGACTTACAACTACTTTATCCTGGCTGCGATCTTGCTCGGCGCACTCTACAGCCTGTTCCTGGGGCTGCGAAACCACAAGCAGCGGGTAGAACAGGGCAGGCCCTGGTTCGGGGAGAAGGTGACCCTGGAGGGCGCCCGGGCCAGGTTCAACATCGGCAGCTTTATCCGGCGCGGGCTGATGACCTCCCGCCTGAAGAAACGCCCCGTGGCGGGCAGCTTCCACGGCATCATGTTTATCGGCGCCCTGTTACTGATCTTCGGTCACGCGGTGTTCATGTTCGACTTTGTCGGCATCCCCGTTTACGAGGGCTGGTTCGGCTTTATCTTTCTTAAACTCGGTCGCGAGCTGGGGGGCATCATGCTGTTTACCGGCGTCGCCTTCTTCCTGGCGCGCCGCCTCGCCGCCCCGGACCGCCTCACCGCCGGCGACAAAACCCGGTCCGGCTTTGAGCGCGGTGAAATCTTCCTGCTGCTGATCGTCATCGCCGGCTTCCTGGCCGAGGGCTTCCGCCTCGCACTCGAGGTTCCCGCCGACAACGCTGAGTTCCTCGGCCAGGCCATCGGCAGCACGCTGCACAGCACATTCGGTGAAGAGGGCGCCCTGCTGGGCATGAATGTCATGTGGTGGGTTCACGGCCTGATGGGCTGTGCCTTCATCGCCATAATCGCCCACAGCCCCTTCTCCCACATGTTACTGGGTCCGGCCAATTCCGCGTTCGTGCCCGCCCGTGACGGAATCAACCTGCCCCCCATCAATTTCGATTTCGACGAGGATGAAGACGAGGACGATGAGGACGAAATGCGCTTCGGGGCCGCAAAGCTGGCTGACCTCACCCAGAAAAACCTGCTCGATGCCTCCGCCTGCCTCTGGTGCGGACGCTGTCACGAGGTGTGCCCCGCCGCCCAGACCGGCAAGGACCTGTCGCCGAAAAAAGTGATGGCGACCTGCGCTGAATTTATCGAGCAGGGCAAGTTCGACGACGATTCACTCATCGATGTACTGGGCCAGGACGCCATTTTCGCCTGCACCACCTGTGCCGCCTGCGTCGAGGAATGCCCGGTCAGCAACAACCCGGCGGAAGTGATCCTCGAATTCCGCCGTCACTTTGTCATGGATCGCTCCGAGATGCCGGAGACGATGGCCGCCGCCAACCGCAACCTGGAATCGCGCGAACACCCCTTCGTCGGCACCGGCTCCAACCCGGAAGACTGGCGGAAAGGCCTGGATGTGCCTTTTTTCGCACCCGGCGAGACCGAGTACCTGCTGTGGATAGGCTGTTCCGTCACCTACGAGGAGCGCGCCCAGGAGATAGCCCGCGCCATGGTGAAAATCCTCGAAGCGGCGGGCGTGTCCTACGGTATTTTCGAAGAGCCGCGCTGCACCGGCGACCCGGCCAAGATGATGGGCAACGAGATGCAGTTCGTTGAAATCGCCGAAACCAATATCGAGGAATTCAAGGAACAGAAGATCCAGAAAGTGATCACCATGTGCGCCCACTGCTACAACAGCTTCGATCGCTATTATCCGGAGCTGGGCGCCGATTGGCAGACCATTCCGCACACCGTGTTCATCGAGGAATTACAGGCCCAGGGCAAACTGGTGCTGGCGGAGAAGAGTGATGAAACCATCACCTTCCACGATCCCTGCTACCTGGCCCGCCACAATGGTATTGTCGATGCTCCGCGCAACGTTATCGCATCGGTGGGCAAGCTGATCGAGATGCCGCGCAGCAAGAAGGACAGTTTCTGTTGCGGCGCCGGCGGCGGCAATTACTGGGGCGGACAGGGCGGCACGGCACGGGTCAGCGATGTACGCATGCAGGAAGCATTCGATACCGGAGCCGACAAGGTCGCCACCGCCTGTTCGTTCTGCAACCTGATGCTGACGTCCAGCAGCAGCAAGCATACCGGGGAACGCAGGGTATTCGACGTGGCGGAGCTGGTTGCCGAGAAGATCACGATTATTGAAGACTAGCGCCAGTAGATAAGCTCGCCGGCCCTGATGGTGGCTCTGACATCCGCCGCATCGAGACGCTCGCGGGCACTGGCCCAGGGGCGGTCCAGCAGGCAGAAATCCGCCAGCGCACCGGGCTCTATCCTGCTCGCGGCGGTACCCGGGTAATCGGGGCTACCGGTGTACAGCGCCAGGGCCTGTTCGGGGCTCAGGCTTTCCGCGCTGCCGATACGCTGTCCCTGCGCGGTGCTGCGTTCAACTGCCGCCCGCATTGCCAGCCACGGGTCGTGGCTGCCATAGGGCGCATCACTGCTTCCCGCCAGCGGCAGGCCGGCATCGAGGAACGCTTTACCGCGGTATAACAGCTGCTGGTATTGAGCTTTCACGTCCCGCAGGTACTGGTCGCCGCGCTCACGAATGAAACCGTGCTGTGTAACCACCGCGACGCCGGCCTGCTGGAGCAGGGGCAGGACCTCGTCCGGCGTCACCGAGGCGTGCTCGATGCGGTCCCCGGGATGCCCTCCCGCGGCGATCAGCGAGGACAGGGCAAATACCAGCTCGGTCCGGGTAACGCAGTGAATCGCTACCGGGCGCTGTTGCGCATGTGCCAGGGCGATGTCCCTCACCAGATTATCAAGCTGCGGCAGGCGGTGCTCATCGAGGAGGATTTTATGGGCACCGCGGCGGGCCCATGGATGGGCCGGGGGCGAGAACTGCAACTCACCCATGAGCAGGATACGCTGCAGCAGTTCACCGCACTCGATGGCCTCGACAAAGGCACTGGCATCTGCATCAGTATTGGAGGGCGTGGCATCGGTGACACCCGTCACCCCGTAGCTGGCCAGCTCCCGCGAAACAGGCGCCAGCCCTGGCGGTCCGTCGTTGGCCAAGCTCGCTCTCAGCCAGCCGTCCAGGCGCAACAGCCTGCCATTCGGGCGGCCACGGTCGTCGCAGAGCACACCCTGGAGGTGGCGGTTGTCGGCGAGACCGAGCCGCTCGGCGGCCATCGAATTGACGATCCACAGCTTGCCGGAACGATGCTGAATCCTCACCGGCCGGTGCTTGACCAGGTCATCCAGTTGCCAGCGATTGAGCTCGCCGGCGACAGCATCGTGGTAGGCGATGCCGCGCAGCCAGCCGCTGCCCTGGTCCCTGTTCAGGACCTCTCGCAACTGTTCCACGGTATTGACCTGGGGCGGTCCACAAATCACGGAGGAGCGAGCCGCCGCCAGCGCGCGCAGGTGGAGGTGGTGGTCATGCAGTCCGGGCAACAGGGCGCCTCCGCTGGCATCGATCACCTGCTCGCCGGGCTCGGGCGGCAGGCAGTCGCCCACCTGGTAGACCAGCCCCTGCCGACAGCGCACATCGACACCAGAAGCCTGCTCTACCTCGGCATTTTTGATCAGCACGGGATTGCAAACTCCGTCAGCACCCGCTGTGTGTCACTGCCGGGCGGGGCAGCGGAGGATGCCGGCCTGCGCCGCTGGGGTGGGATAAGCGGAAAGCTTTCGCCCTGCAGCAGCAGGCGCCAGCCGCCCGATGATGCAAGCACCTTCCCTCTGGGTACGCCGGGATGGTAGTTCAGGCTATAGGCGGTGACGCCGCGCAGGGAGAGGTCCAACAGGCCTCCGGCGCCGCTCTGCCAGAAGGCCTGGGCGGCCACTGCGGCGTGAATGCCGGTCAGTGGGTCCGCCAGGGCGTCACCACAGAATACGGGCGGGTCGGCAGTGGCAATGGCCACCCCCGCCGCCACTGCCGCATCGTCGCCAAAGGCAACCCAGTTCGCCTCGGGCTCACCCCTGCCGTAGCCGGTGATACTGATCCAGGTCAGCCCCGGCACACTGCGTACCAGCTGCTCCGCCTCAATACCCAGCTGGCGCAGCGCCCGGGGCCGCGACCCCTCCACCACGATGTCGGCCCGCGCGAGTAAACACGCCAGCTGCTGCCGGCCCTGTGTCGACGCCAGGTCGAGGACGACGCTCTCCTTGTTCGCATTGAGCAGGTTGTAGAAATCTGTATCGCCGCCACGGGCGCCATCCAGGCGGCCTGCACTTTCAACCTTGATCACGCGGGCGCCCGCCAGGCCCAGCAGGTGGGTGCACAGCGGGCCGGCCCAGAGGGAAGAGAGGTCGACCACCAGCGGCCCGGATCTGCCGCCCGCGCCGCCGGGTCCCCGGGAAGCCAGGGAAAACCAGCTGTCGGCCCGCCTGTTCTCCGGCCTGGCGCAGGCGACCGGCAGGCCCAGTGTGCGGCCGCGCTCGAGCAGCCGCGAAATGTCCCGCTGTGCTACCCGCTCGGCAAGTTGTTGCCAGCAGGGCAGATCCAGGGCCGCCTCCAACCAGGCGGGCAACAACGCCCAGTCATCGTCCCGGGCCAGATTCAGCGCGAGCCAGCCATCCCTGGCCCGCAGCAGGTGGCAGCTGCCATTGGCAGAAACCCGCCCCTGCCGGCTCAGTCCCGGGAAGGCCGCGCGCTCGCTTAACAGGGAGGCCCCGTCCAGGCCCTGTAGATCGTTTCCCCCGGCCAGCAGTTTGAGCGCCGCCAGTGCGCCATGGGCGGCAGAGGGAATGGCGGCGGGCCCCTGCATTGGTGCATCGGGACTGCCGGTCAGCGGGATAAGCCCGGACGCGGCCCAGTCGCCGGCAATCTCCAGGGCGCCAAGTGGGGACGGGGCGGGAGTGTCGGCGCCCAGCGAGCGCAGCAGCGCGGCCGCATAGTCGCCAGCTTTAACTCCCGGGTTGAGGGCGATGTCCCGTCCCGCCAGCGGCAGGTCGCCGGCGGCCAGGGTTTTCGTGTGCGGTGCCATGGAACTCCCACAGGCGATGCCTGCCAACCAGTGTACTGCAGCAGAGTGGGCGGCGCAGCGTCTCAGGCCTGTATCTGCGCCACCGTGTCGCGCAGCCATTCCTCATCCGCGCGGGCCTCCGCTGGAAGGTCGAGCAAGACAGTATCGAAGAGACCCGCTACTCTGTCCTTCACCTGCCTGGCAAACTGCTCACAGGTACCGACAATCGCCCACTCTGCAAGCATGTCATCGCTAATCAACGGTGCCATGTCCTTCACCTTGCCTTCCCGGGCCATCCGCTGCAGTGCCAGCCCGATATCCTCCCAGCCATGGTAGCGCAATACCGGGTGATAGGACGGGGTCGAGGCGTAGAAGGCAATCTGCTGCCGCAGCCCCTCCACGGACCTGGCCAGAGCCGCCTCATCGCGGCCCACGGCCAGGAAGGGAGCCCCGAGTAAATCCACATCGGCCCGCCGGCGACCGCCCCGGCTTGCGCCCTCGTCAATGGCCGGAACGATGATGTCACGGGTGTAGCTGAAGGTGGCAATGGGGTGCAGCCGAACCCCCTGACACAGTTCCCCCGCCAGCCGGGCCATGTACTCATTGACCACCGCCAGGTAGATGGGAATGTCGGGGTGCTCGATCGGCCCCGGGTTGAAGAAGGTCGGCAGCATGGTGAACTGGTAGTGCTCGCCCTTGAAATAGCGGGGCTCATCCGGGTTCTGGAAAGAGTGGAAGATCGCCTGCAGGCTGAGCAGATACTCCCGCATGCGCGGCCCCGCCGGACCCGGCCAGGGGGTACCGAAGCGGCGCTCGTTGTGGCCCTTGACCTGGGTGCCGAGGCCCAGGGCGAAACGACCGCCGGAATAGTTCTGCAAGTCCCAGGCCGCCTGGGCGGTGATCATCGGGCTGCGGGGAAAGGACACGGCGATATTAGTGCCCAGGCGGACCTTCCCGGTATGCTCCGCCGCGAGCATCAGCGGCAGGAAGGGATCGTGCCCCGCCTCGGGCGTGGTGATCCCGTCGAAACCGATGTCCTCCAGTTGCCGGGCCGACTCGGCAATACGCGCCAATCCGCCCCGGGCCTGGGCTGTCCCGGCATACTGGGACTTGTCCGGCCCCAACATGACAGTTTCAACACGCATCACAGCGCCCCTACTTGCCGGTAAAGTTCGGCTTGCGGCGCTCCATGAACGCTTTCGGCCCCTCCACTGCGTCGGCGGAGCCGAATACCCGCGCCGCCAGCGCCTTTTCCAGGACAAAAGCCGGCTCAAGGTTGGCCTGTCGCACGGCGATCTCCTTGGCGGTCCGCACTGCCAGCGGACTGTTCAGGCAGATTTTCTCGGCCAGTTGCATGGCCTCATCCATCAGTGCCTCCCTGGGCACGACCTTGTTGATCAGGCCGATGTCGTAGGCGCGTTTGGCATCCAGGTTCTCCCCCGTGAGCAGCAGCTCCATCGCCACCGCCCAGGGTATCTGGCGTGGCAGGCGCACGTGGGTCCCGCCGGCGGGGACGAGACCGAAGCGCACCTCGCCAAGGCCGAAGGTGGCATGTTCGGCGGCGATGCGGATATCGGTGCCCTGCATGAATTCCATGCCACCGGCAATACAAAAGCCATTGACCGCGGTAATGATGGGCTTGAATACATCGGAGAATGGCCGCTTGGTGTGGTCCTCGTAGCCCATCTCCTCGCCGGCATTCAATTTCGGGATCGCCTCGCCCAGGTCCATACCGGAACAGAATGACTTGTCGCCGGCGCCGGTGAAAATGGCCACCCACAGGTCATCGTCCTGCTGGAAGTCATCGAAGGCCGCATCCATGGCGGCCAGCATCTCCTCGGTAAACGCGTTCATCGCCTGCGGGCGGTTTATCGTCATAATGGCGATCCTGCCCTGTTTCTCGTACTTGAAAGTCTCTGGCATCTGTAGCGTCATCGTTCCATCCTGTCATCAGTGCGTGCTCATGTGTTCAGTTAACCACCGGTGACCCGGCGAAATCGCGGCAGCGTGACCTCGTCAGTCACCGCCTCATAAACCACTTCAACGGGCATATCAATTTCCAGTTCGTCGGGCGGGCAATCGACCATATTGCTGGTCAGGCGCACCCC
This sequence comes from Seongchinamella sediminis, assembly GCF_003457605.1. GTDB lineage: Bacteria > Pseudomonadota > Gammaproteobacteria > Pseudomonadales > Halieaceae > Halioglobus > Halioglobus sediminis. The sequence continues at coordinate 57,930 of NZ_QRAN01000016.1, read as the reverse complement.
CTCCTCCATTTCAACCACAACCGGCGCCATCGGTACCGCATCCGGAGAGGGGTCGTAGAACGCGGGATGCAGCGCGCGGTTGACCACCACCCAGCTGAAAATGGTGCCCTTGCCGCTGGACTCCACCCACTCCCAGTCGAAGGAGTTGCACTCGGCACACATCTCCCTGGGGACATGGCGGAAAGTCCCGCATTCGCTGCACTGCTGGAAATGCAGTGACTCCTGCCGGCAGAAGTCATAGAACTCTTTGGTCAGTCCGTCCAGCCCCGGCAGAGGCTTGTTGTAATGCGTCATCTCTCGCTCCCGTGAACTAGCGGCGCAGGATGGCAATACTGCCATCGCCGAAGTCGCCCCAACCGGTTACCAAACCCAGTTCGGCATTGGCAACCTGGCGCTCGCCTGCCTCCCCGCGCAATTGTTTCACCGCTTCCACCACGTGGCCCAGGCCCAGTGAGTGAGCCTCGGACAACAGACCCCCGGAGGTATTCACCGGAAGCCTGCCTCCAAGCTCAATGCCGCCATCTTCGACGAAGGCACCGCCCTCGCCACGCTGGCAGAAGCCCGCTTCCTCGAGTTGCTGGATGACTTCAAAGGTGAAGCAGTCGTAGATCTGGGCGAAGTCCATATCAGCGGGGCTCACCCCGGCCATCTGGAAGGCTTCCGGGGCTGCAATCGACAAGCCGGTCTGGTGGAAATCCTTGCGGGTGGTGAACTCATCCGCCGGGTAGGGTTGCCCGGACGCAGCGCCCATGATGTACACGGGGGTCTTGCCCAGATCCCTGGCTCGCTCGACCGTGGTCACGATAAATGCGGCAGCGCCGTCGGTTTCCAGGCAGCAATCGTTCATTCGATAGGGGTCAGCCAGCATCGGCGACTGCAGGTAGTCCTCGATAGTCAGGGGCTTGCCGTGCATCAGGGCCCCCGGGTTCAGCTGGGCGTGCTTGCGCATCGCCACAGCGACGGCGCCCAGCTGCTCGTGGCTGGTGCCGTACTCATGCATGTGGCGGCGACACATCAGCGCGTACCACTGGGGCGGTACCGTCAAACCCTGGGGCAGGTAGTAATCCCAGGCGATAGCGCCGCCGGGAATCGAGTTTTTATCGGTGGTGACGGTCTCCCGCACCCGGGCACCCGAATAACCGTTCCAGCCACCGGGGATCAGCACATGCCTGGCCGCGCCGGTGGCCACGGCCATCGCCGCCATGCGCAGGGACGCCACCGGCGACGCGCCGCCCATGTGGATGGTGGCGGCAAAGCGCAGGTTCTCACTGCCCAGGCTGGCGGCGAATGCCTCGGACTTGCCCAGGTTGGGGAAGGCCAGGATGCCGTCGATCTCCCTGCCCTTCAGGCCTGCATCGTCCAGGGCGGCCACCGCCGCCTGCAACTGCAGGGCCTCTTCACTCCTACCGGAACCGGGCTTGCGACAGTATCCCGTCTCGCCGATTCCCACGATACACGCCTTGTCTTTAAGCACTGCTAGCCCTCGCCTGAGGCCCCGGCGGCGCCGGGGCCAGGTACCCTAAGTCACTGTTTGCCCCTGGCGATTTCTTCCTCGTACTCCGCCAGCAACTGCGCCCGCAATTCGGCCTCGCGCTTGCGGATATCCCAGAATTTCGGCGGCCGCTTGTTGACGAATGCCTCGCCGCCTTCCTTGCCCTCGGGCATATCAAACCAGTCGGGATACATGGCCGCGGAATTGATACAGGACTCTTTGTAGCCGTCCATCTCCTGGTCGAAAGACGCCTTGAGCACCTCCAGGCAGCCCGGGCTCTTGGCCAGCATTTCTTCGCACCACTGGTCCACCTCCGCCTCCAGTTGCTCCAGCGGCACCACGGTATTGACCAGGCCCATCTGCAGGGCCTCGTCGGCAGGGTACTTGCGGCACAGCATCCACATCTCGCGCGCTTTCTTGGCGCCGACCACCTTGGTCAGGTAGGGCACAAAGAAACCGTCCGCAGGCGAACTGACCTTAGGGCCGGCCTGGCCGAAAATGGCATTATCGGCGGCAATGGTGAAATCACAGCAGTACGCCATATGGTTATGGCCGGCGATACAGTAGCCCTGTACCTGGGCGATGACCGGCTTGCGCGACATGCGCATCAGGCGGTTGTGCGGGTAGCGGTTGTAGAAGGCTTCACGCAGGCCCCAGCGCTCCCAGTCGACGTCGCCACCGGCACCGAAGTGCTTGCCCCTGGCCGCCACAACGATCACGCCGATGGCCGGGTCATGATTGGCATCGTAAAAAGCGCGAAACATCTCGTCCACGGTATCCAGCGTCAGGGTGTTCATCTTCTCCGGGGTATTCAGGGAGACGCGGGCCACCCCGCCGCCTGAGGCCGTGTGGGTTTTCTTTTCGTAGATGATCAGCTCGAAGTTATCGAGTCCCTCGCCCTGTACTGTCTGCCAATCGGTCCAGCTCATGTTTCCATCCTTTTCTGTGCCCGTTCGTTGATGCCAGCCCCGGCAGGCGATTGCACTGCGCTGCCGGCGTCGCCGCTGTAACGTCTAGGGTATCGCTCCCTTGGCCTTGAACGCTTCTATCTCTTCCCACTCGTAGTCCAGCAGGTCCATCATCAGCAGTTCGGTGTCCTGTCCCAGCTGCGGGCCCAGGGTATTCACCTCACCCGGGGTTTTCGACAGGGTCACCGGCAGGCCACGCACGTCGACTTCGCGCTTCACCTCTTCACAGTAGGCTTTCATGAAGTAGTTGTTCTGCCAGGCCTGTTCGTCCTTCACCACATCGGCGTAACTGTTCACCGGGCTGTGCACAATGTCATTTGCCGCCAAGGCCGCGAGCAGCTCGCTGTCCGCCTGCTGGAAGGTAATGGCATCAATGGCGGCGATCAAGGCCACGTTGTTTTCCGCGCGCGCCTGTGCTGAGTTGAAGCGGGCATCACTGGCAAGGGCGTCGCTGCCCAGTGCTTTACAGAAGGCGGCAAAGCGCTCATCGCTGTTGTCTTCACAGACATAAACCCACTTGCCGGCGGTCGGGTACAGGTTCCACAGCGGGTTTTCCACGGTCTTGCGCGAATGCTGCAGCGCACTGCCCTTGTTGCCGGCCAGGTAGGACTGCAGATAGGGCGCGGCCAGGTAGAGCTGGGCACCGTACAGTGAGGCATCAAGACACTGACCCTTGCCCGTCTTGTTGCGCTGGTAAATCGCCATGGCGATCCCCATGGCGGACATGATGCCGCCGTAGGCATCACCGGAGCCCATGCCCATGTAGATCGGCGGCTGTCCGGGCTCACCCAGGCGCGACATGGCGCCGGTCAGCGCCTGCACGGTCATATCGAAACTGGGCTTGGCAACATCCCCGAAGCGACCGTAACCCGTGTTGGTAGCGTAGACCAGCCGCGGGTTGATCGCCGACAGCTTGTCGTAGGACAGGTTCATTTTCGCCAGCAGCGCCGGTGACAGGTTGGAGAGAAACACGTCCGACTTCTCCACCATGCGGTACAGGATCTCCTGGCCTTCCGCTGTCTTCAGGTCGATCGCAATACTTTTTTTATTGCGGTTGATCACCAGGAAATACTGGTTCCAGTCACCGATGGCCAGAGACTTCATGCTGCGTACACCGCGCCCCTGGTCGCCGCCCTTGGGGTTCTCGACCTTGATCACCTCGGCGCCGAAATCTGCCAGGTACTGCGCTGACACCGGCCCCTGGAACCAGACCGTAAAATCGATTACCCGAATACCTTCCAATGCGCTTGTCACAAAAACCTCCCGGGCCCGCGTTAGCCGCTAGACCACAACACCGTCGGCGGTGAATTGATAGATCTCGTCTTCTGAGTAGCCCAGCAGTTCGTGCAGTACCGCCCCCGTGTGTTGCCCGCGACAGGGCGCCAGGCTGCGCAGACGCGCCGGACTTTCGCTCATGAAGATGGGGAAACCCAGGCTGTTGAGCTTGCCAAAGCTGGGGTGATCGAGTTCCACGATGTACTTGTTGGCCGCGACCTGCGGGTCCTGCGCCGGATAATCAAACTGTTCGATGACATCCGCCGACATGTGTTTTTCTGCGAATACCTCGCGCCAGTGCGCGCCGGGGTGCTTCTGGAAGCCCGCCTCCAGCTCCTGGATCAGCTCCAGGCGATTGATTTCACAGCGCTTTTCATGGCTGTTAAAGCGCTCGTCGTCGACCTCAAGGCCGACCTCCGGGGCCAGCAGTGGCCACCAGCGGTCCGTGTCGGGCATGGTCAGGGTGACCCAACGACCATCGGAGCTGGGGTACAGCGAACCGGAGATGGGGTTGGACACGTCCAGGCGCGAAATCGGGTGCATCAGGCGTTCGCGCTGCCCCTCGTCAATGGCCAGGAAAGCCTGGAGGTCCAGGCTGGCGCCGTACATATTGGCGGCGAAGAAGGAGGTATCCACCTCCTGCCCCTCCCCCGTCGCCTGCCGGTGCACAAGGGCCGTGATCACGCCGAAGGCCAGCAACACGGTGGCGTGCATCGCCCCCGCGCCGGTATAGACCGGAGCTTCCCCCGGTTGCGGCAGGGTCGGCATGGCGCCGGCGCGACAGGCCGCAAGTTCATCGATAAGCGGCAATTCGCTGTCGGGCCCCTGGGGCCCGAAGCCCGAGGTGCGGCCAAAGACAATGCCGGCGTTGGCCTGCGCGACCGTGGCGTAGTCCAGCCCGACCTGCTGCAGCCTGGCAAGCGGCCAGTCGGTGATGATCACGTCTGCTTTGGCGGCCAGTTCGGCGAGCAATTGCCGGCCCCGTTCCTGCTGCGGGTCAATCTGGACACTCTGCTTGTTGCGATGAATCAGGTCGGCCTCGTAGTCCCAGGCACCTTTTTCCTGTTCCGGTTCACTGGCCTGTGGCAGCAGTTCGAGGCGAATCACCTGGCCGCCAAAGTCGGCGAGAAACGCCGCAGTCAGTGCGGAGGAAAAACTGGTCGTCAGGTCAAGCACGACGACATCATCTAGCGCAGCACTCATTGTCGGTCCTCACAGTTCAAGGCAGAAAAAGCTGTCGCGGCAGGCAGACCCTGGCGGGCCTCACGACTACCGCTTGCTGTTCAGTTTTCGAGTCTAAAGGCTTAGCGCTGGCGTAACCAATTCACATCGGTTCAATTCCGGCCTACAACATCTCTTTTTTGGCCAGCAAAAAACCCCTGGCCGCGCTGCCCCAAAAACCGCCGATTTGGTGTACCGTAGGGCTTCATCATCACCCCGGGTATGGCCATGGATACATCGCTTGAGACACTTTCGGCGGCGCAACTGGCGCGGTTGCGGCAGCAGCCCGAGTGCGCTGCCCAGTACTCCCCGGTGACCGGCCACCCTCTGCTGCTGCTGGACCTGTCGCCGGGCGGCCCCTGCGCCGAGGACCAACACCCGGAACTGGCGCGAATCCTGCGCAAGGCGTCCTGCCCGGTCATTGCCATCGCCCCGTCGCAGATGCAGACCGCCCTGACCGAGAGCGTCGATGTGGTCGTCGAGTCACCGCAGGAGGCCCAGGTGCTGATCCGCAATATCCGGCGACAGCCGCTGAGCGCCATGACCCTGGTCCAGCTGCTGCGCCACAACGAGCACGCGAGCCTGGAGGATGGTCTACTGGCGGAGTCACTGGCCTATGCGACACTGCAGGGCGGAAGTGAATTCAGGGACTACCTGGCAACCCGGTCGGAACCCAGCGTACCGCCCACCAATGAGCAACCGGCGGTGCTGGCAGAACGCGAGACGGACCATCTGCTGTTGACCCTCAACCGGCCCGAGCAACTCAATCCCTACTCCATTGCCATGCGCGACGCACTGTGCGAGGGGCTGCAACTGGCCCTGCAGGACCACAGCATCAGCCGCGTTATCATCCGCGGCGAGGGCAATTGTTTTTGCACCGGAGGCGCGCTGGAAGAGTTTGGCCTGGCAGACGACCTGAGCGAGGCTCATGCGATTCGCTGCAGCCGTCACGCCGGACGCCTGATCGCGGCAATGGCTGAGCGGGTAGAGTGCCACCTGCACAGGGCCTGCATCGGTTCCGGTATCGAAATACCGGCCTTTGCCGGTCATGTCGTGGCCCGGCATGACACCTACTTCTTCCTGCCGGAAATCACCATGGGCCTGATCCCCGGTGCGGGAGGAACCGTCAGCATCCTGCGCCGTATCGGTCGCCAGCGCTTGTCCTACCTGGCCCTGTCCGCCAGGCGCATCAAGGCACAGACAGCGCTGCAGTGGGGCCTGGTGGACGCCATCGCCTAGTGGCGGGCTTGCAATACCCCGCCCCGGTGCAGCAATGCAGCGTTACTTGCCCCGGCCGAACAGCCGCTTGAAGAAGTTGACAAAGCCCTGCCAGATAACCTTGAACACCACGGCCAGGACGTTGATTGACTCTTCCTTCTCCTCCCGCTGAAACGCGGGTGGAGCCTGCGGCGCCTCACCGGGCGCGGTACCTTCCCCGGCGGCCGGTACTTCCAGGGTCTTTTTGATGTTCTTGACGAACTTGCCGATGATTTCCGCGGCGACACCCTCGATCATGCCGCGGCCAACCTGCACCACCCGACCCGTCATATCAATGCAGGACTCCACCGTCGCCTCTACCACACCCTCTTTCTCGACCAGCACGGTAGTGATGGTACCGGACACGGTGCCGCCTCCCTTCTCCTTGGCCTCGGCCAGCATCACACAGGTATAGGTACTCTGGTCGGCGGTGGTGTAGGTAATGGTCCCGGCGTACTTTGCGGTAATTGCCCCGATCTTCAGCTTTACGCTGCCGATAAACTGCTTGTCGTTGATAATTTCAGTTACCGTCGCGCCAGGCAGGCAGACGATCATCCGCTCCGGGTCCATGAGAAATTTCCACACCTCATCAATGGGTGCGGCAACCTGGAATACTTCTTTCAGTTCAATAGCCATGTGCGGTTCCTAACAATCTCCAGAAGGTCTACGTTCAGGCTCCCGCGTCCCGCCCCCTTAACCGGGACGCAGCAATGGAGCCACTTTGATTCAGCCCGCGCCCTGCAGCAGTTTCCACAGGCGATTGGGCGACGCCGGCGTCTCCCTGATCTGCACGCCAAGGTGCTCAATGGCGTCATTGATTGCGCAGATGATGGTCGCCGGCGTCGTATGGATGGCGCCTTCACCACAACCCTTGGCCCCCAGGGGAGCCACGGGGGAAGGCGTTTCGACAAAGGCTTTTTCGGTCATGGGCACCTCGTGAATGCCGGGCAACAGGTAGTCGGAGAACAGTGACACCAGGGGCTGCCCGTCGAGCTCGGAATACACATATTCCTCGTATAATACCGCGCCCACGCCCTGGGCCACGCTGCCCTGGATCTGGCCCTCTACCGTGGCCGGATTAAGCCGGGTGCCACAATCGTCGACAATAAAATATTTCAGGATCTCGGTAATCCCGGTCTCCCTGTCCACCTCCACCAGCGCGATGTGACAGGCATTGGCAGCCGTCAGGTAACTCTTGCAACGCCCCTGCTCATCCGGTGCGTTGCGATCCGGTGCCGTCCAGACGTAGGTCGCCTCAGGGCTGGGTTCCATGCCCGGGGGCAGCAGGTCGCTGCGGCCGAGCATGGTACCGGCCACCGCGGCGATGTGCATTTCAGCGCCCGGGTTGCCATTGACCCGCATATGGCCGTCGATCAATTCGATGTGCTCCGGCTCACACTGCATGAGGCCCGCGGCGACCAGGCGGAACTTCTCTTCTATCTTTTTGCAGGCCCCCATGATGGCGCCACTCAGCGCCACGCCAAGGCGACTGCCGCCGTGGCCGAAGTGCGGCGGAGCGACATCGGTGGAGGCATAGGTCACGCGAACCGCGTCCATCTCGACACCGAAATAATCGGCCACCAGCTGCGCCGCCAGCGTGTACTGGCCCTGGCCCTCGAGGGCGAAACCGAGGGTGACCGTTATCTGCCCCAGGATGTCTATTGCGACCTTGACCCCCTCGGGCACGCCGACACCGGGCACACCGACGGTGGAGTAGGCATTCCAGTCGAACACCCCCGGCTCCACGGTATTGACTACCCCGATACCCAGCAGCCGCCCTTCCTGGCGGGCACTGGCCTGGAGTTCCCGCATTTGCTGGTACCCGGCCATGTCCAGCACCTTGTCGAGCACTGTCTCGTAGCTGCCGCTGTCGTACTCGTTACCGCTGGGAATGGTGTAGGGGAACTGATCCGGCTGGATGTAATTGCGGCGCCGGATCTCGGTGGCATCGAGCTTGAGGTCGCGGGCGGCGATATCCACCATGGACTCGAGCACCATGTTGTGTGGAGGCGGCCCGTAACCGCGGTAGGCATAGGTTGGCGCCCGGTTAGTGGCCACCAGTTTCATTTTGTACTGGGCCGCCCGTATCCGGTAGCAGCCGGTGAAAGCCGCCAGGGGCTTGGCCGCTGAAATGGTGCCGTAGCCCTCCGCGCCTGCGCCCTGGTCATCGACCAGGTCGACCTTGAAGCCGGTCAGGGTACCGTCGGCCTGCACCGCCAGCGAGGCCTCGTAGTAGCGGTCCCAGGACTGGCCGGCCCCGGCCAGCAGGTACTCGACGCGATCCTCGATGTACTTGACCGGTATGCCGTTCGCCTTGCGTGATAGCAGCGCGGCAATGTCGGTACCGCGCGGCCCGCCCTTGCCGCCAAAGCTGCCGCCGTGAGGATGGGCGACCACCTTGACCCGGTTCGAGGGCAGGTTCAGGGAAGCGGCCCGACCGAGGGCGATAAAACTGGGGGTCTGGTAAGAGCCATAGCAGGTCAGGCTGTGATTGACCACGTCCCACACACAGACACAGCCGAAAGTCTCCATGGGGTTGGCGCCGACCCGGTTCCAGCGAAACTTTTCGGTATAGACATGATCCGCCTCGGCGAACACCCGGTCGACTTCTCCCCAGGTGTAGGTGCGATCCTGCATGACATTGCTGTCCTGGTTCTCGAACAGCTTCGGCGCATCCGGGGCCACCGCATCCATCGGGTTCTTTACCGTTGGCAGCAGTTCGTACTGCACCTCGATAAGCTCCAGGGCGTCTTCGGCAACATATCGACTGCTTGCGGCAACCGCGGCAACCGGCTCACCCACGAAACGGACCTTATCCACCGCCAGCGGTGTGCTGCCCCAGCCTTCGGGGGCGGTGGTGCCGACATTGCACCAGCGCCTGACATCCTCCCCCGTCAGCACGGCGACCACGCCGGGCAGGGCCAGCGCCGCCGAGGCATCGACACTGACAATCCTGGCGTGAGGGTGCGGGCTGCGCATGATGGCCGCATGGGCCATGCCCGGCAGGGCGAAGTTATCGATAAACTCCGCCGCGCCGGTGACCAGGCTGGGGTCTTCAATCCGCTTTACCTCCTTGCCCACATAGCGTGGCGAGGTGATCGGCATATCTTCCGGCAATTTGGGGATTTCTATAGCCATATCTAAGCTCTTCCAGGTTCTGGTTGATTAGGGCCCGTTCTCACCAACTGAGCTGACCCTAGGCACTGCCGTGGGCGCTGGCCAGCTTGCCGCCCCGGGTTCTGGCGGCGGCCAATCGCACCGACTGGATGATCGACTGATAGCCCGTGCAGCGGCACAGGTTGCCATCCAGGGCATCCTTGATTTCCTCGTCCGTCGGATTGGGGTTCCTGCCCAGCAGATCAAGCGTGCTCATCAGGAAACCGGGGGTACAGAAGCCACACTGTAAACCGTGTTCTTCAATGAACGCCTCCTGAATGGGGTGCAGCTCACCGCTGTCGGCATTGCGCAAACCCTCAACGGTCTGCAGGCTGGCACCATCCGCCTGGGCCGCCAGCATCAGGCAGGAGCGAACCGCCTGGCCGTTCTTGATGATCGTGCAGGCGCCGCACACCCCGTGTTCACAGCCGACGTGCGTGCCGGTCAAGCGCAGATCATGGCGCAGGAAATCCACCAGCGTTGTCCGCGGGTCGACTTCACGCACATAGTCGACGCCATTTACCGTAACTTTAACCTGTTGCTTTGCCGTCATCTTTCACTACCCCTCGTGCTTTGAGAATTGCTCGTGGCGCTGCTACGCCGCCCGCTCCACTGCCTCGGCCAGGCAGCGTTTCACCAGTGTGGCAATCAGGTCGCGGCGATACTCCCCGCTGGCATGTACATCACTGATCGGTTCAGCCAGGGAGGCAGCGGCCGCTTCCCCCGCCTGGGCAAACAGCGCCGCTGCTGGCACCTGTCCGTTCACCACCTGCTCGGCGTCCTCCAGCCGTGCCGCGGTCGAGTTGACACCGAACACCGCAATTACCACGTCAGCACAAAGGCCTGCCTCTACCCGCAGGGTTACCGCGGCACCTGCGATGGCCAGGTCGCCCTCCCGGCGGCAGATTTCCTGGAAGGCCCAGCCGGTAGCGGGCGCCAGCACCGGGGCGCGCACTTCGGTGAGTATTTCCGTGCTATCCAGGTCGGTGGTCAGGAAGGTGACATAGAAATCGTCCGCGGGAATGACGCGCTCGCCCTCGGGACCGACAATGACCATTTCCATCCCCAGGGCCTGGGCAATGGCGCCGTATTCTGCCGCGGGATCGGCATGGGCAAAGGAGCCACCGACCGTACCCTGGTTGCGAATCTGGCGATGGCCGATGTGGCAGGTTGCCGCATGCAGCAGCGGCTGCTTCTGCTGCACGAGCTCGCAATCTTCCAGCGCGCTCTTGCTGGTCATGGCGCCAATTTTAATGACACCGTCCTCCTCGCGAATGTAATCCAGGGTGCTAATCCTGCCCAGATCCACCAGGGCTTCCGGCCTCGCCATACGCAGGCTCAGCATGGGCATCAGACTCTGGCCACCGGCGAGGATCTTGGCATCAATATCATCATCCTCGAGCTTCTCCAGCAGGGCTACAGCCTGTTCCAGTGTCTCGGGTGCGTAATAGTCAAATGGTGCCGGCTTCATCGGAGGTCCCCACTACTGGTTGCGTACTGACAGGCGTATCCAACCTGCCTCTGCTCGGTCTGCAAGTATAGGCCAAGCGCTGACAGATACTTGCACATCGCACTGGGCTTCGCCCCGACTGGATCAAGCCCGGTACATAAACAACGGCACTTAACAACAATGTATACCAGACACACTAGCAAGTACCTCCTGTTCCGCAGTCGTGGCGATCACAGGAAAAGTCTAATCAGTATTACTGTCTGCGACCAACCCGCATCGGATCAATTACGGCCTTCAACGTCTCTTTTTCGGACAGCAAGCCAGGCGCCTGAACGGCGTAAAATCGGCTGCAGCGCCTGTATTTAAAGGCCCGGAAAGCAATCCGCCACGCCGATGGCCGAATCTGGACCCAGTTGTGATGGCGCACAACAGAACCTAGACTCAAAATCCTGTTTCGGCCACTACAACTAAGTGAAGGATCGATCATGTCGAGCACAAATCGAGAGAACATGGTTAAGCCGGACTTCATGTCCGATGAAGAGTGGGAAGGCATCAAGGAAGCTACCGCGTCCCTGGAGCGCATACGCGGAGATGCCCGGGCGGATGTGGAGGCCTACCTCGCCAATCCCGATGGCCGGGCAAGCGGCATCGAACCCGGCGGAGACCCCACCAAGCCCACCCAGCTTCCCACGCTGCTGCTTACCGTCATCGGACGCAAGTCGGGTGAAAAGCGCACCACCCCGCTGGTCTTCCTGCGCAACGGCGACGACCTGGTCGTGGTTGGCTCGCTGGCCGGTTATGACACGCACCCCGCCTGGTATCTCAATATCAGCGCCAACCCCGATTGCTGGGTACAGCTGGATCGCGACAGGTACACCGCCGTTGGTCGCGATGCCACCGCCGAGGAACGCGAGGAGTTGTGGCCCAGACTGGTGGAAATGTTCCCGCCCTGGGGCTATTTCCAGAGCCAGACGGACCGCCCCTTCTCCATCGTCATCCTGTCGCCAACCGGCCCTGCCTGATGCGGAGGACAATATCGCCATGAGCAAGGTAAATTTCGAGCATCTTTTCGAACCGCTGCAGGTTGGGCCAATGACGGTGCCCAACCGTATCTGCGAAACCACCAATACCATCAACTCCTCGATGACACCGGGGCGCCTGGACGAGCACTTCATCGCCCACCACGGTGCCAAGGCCCGGGGTGGAACCGGCTGGATTGGCAGTGAAACCTGGCTTCTGAACCTGCCCTTTCCCCCGGAAACCCCGGATGAAATTGGCCTGGGTGTCGGCTTTGGCTCTCATTTCGCCACCTACCAGGACCCGGGCTTCGCCGGGGACATGGCCAAATTCTGCGAGGAGATCCACCAGTACGGCTCGGTCGCGGTGGTCCAGCTGACCCACCTGAACGCGGTGTGGGCTCCCTCTCCCGTGCCGATCATCGGCGCCCAGGACTATACGCCCCACGTGATGGGGGAAGAGGAAATCGAGTTCTGTCTCAACACCTATGCCGATGCCGCCGAGGTCGCCAAAAAGGCCGGCGCCGATGGTATTGAAATCCACTGCGCCCACGAGACCCTCGGCTACAGCTTCCTGTCGCCTGTTACCAATCGCCGTGAGGACAAATGGGGCGGTGGCCCTCAGGAGCGGGTGCGCTTTGTGCTGGAGGCGCTGAAGCGGGTGCGCGAACGCGTTGGCGATTCCATGGCGCTCGGTATCCGCATCAGTGGCGCTGAATTTCGCCACCAGGGCTATGACAATATGGAACTGCGGGAGATGCTGTACTGCATCGGCGAGGCAGGGCTACTGGATTTCGTGGATATCGACGCCGGCCACTGTTGGGGCGCGCCTTCCTACGTGCCCAACTCCTACTATGCCCATGCCCAGTTCCGTGAGTTCGGCAAGGCTGCCATGGTCGACCTCGCCGAGATGGAACCCAGGCCAGCCGTACTGTTCACCGGGCGCTGCAACGACCCGGTACTGGCCGAGGAGCTGCTCCGGGACGGCATCTGCGACCTGGTCGGCATGGTGCGGGCCGGTATCGCCGACCCTGAATTCGGCAACAAGGCCCGCGAGGGCCGCCTCGGCGAGATACGTCGCTGCATCAGCTGCACCCGCTGTATCGACGAGGCCTCAGAACCGGTGACCGTCCCGTACACTCCCACCTGTTCGATCAATCCGGTTATCGGCAATGAACTGCTGTGGCAGGAAAAGTTCCAAGCGGCGGAAACAGCCAAGCGCGTGGTGGTGGTTGGCGGCGGCCTGGCCGGCTGCGAAGCGGCCCGTGTGGCCGCCATGCGCGGTCACCATGTCACCCTGCTGGACCAGGGCAAGCGCCTGGGTGGCCAGCTCCTGATCGCCGCCAAAGCCCCCGGGCGGGATGATTTCGAGGACCAGTGCTACTTCGAGGAAAACGAGATGACGCGCGTGGGCGTCGACGTGCGCCTCGAAACCAGCGCCGATCTCGACAACATCAAGGCCCTGGCGCCGGACGCCGTGGTGATTGCCACCGGTTCCGTTCCGCGCATGCCCGAAGATATCCCCGGCATCGACCTGCCGCACGTGGTACAGGGCTGGGATGTGATGCAGGGCAAGGCCACCACCGGTGACCGGGTGGCGATTATCTCCCAGGAAGACTACTACGAAACGCCCTGCGTGGCCGAGTACCTCACCGAACGCGGCAAGCAGGTAGAGGTATTCCACAAGTCCGTGCACCTGGGTTACGAGATCGCCCGTTACTCCATTGGCATGGTGCTCAAGCATATGGAACAGTGCGGCGTCACCATTCACCCCAACCTGATATTGACTTCGGTGACTCCCGATGGCTTCGAGCTCGCCTCGTCGTGGGGTGATATGACCTACCAGCAGCAAGGCTTCGACAGCGTGGTGTTGGTCTATGGCTCGGTAGCGAAACACAAGTTGTACGATGAGCTGAAAGCCGATGGCAGCATTGGTGAGCTCTACCTGGCCGGCTCCGCATGGCTGCCACGGCATATGGCAGAAGCCACCCGTCACGGCGCCAGTATAGGGCTTGCCATTTAGCCCCGGCAGGGGCTTGGGAAGGGGCTGTGAAAACGTAACCAGACATGCGCTTCGGTTTTCATTTGTTCATGGTGGACCCGGCGGAGCACCAGGCGATCGCCCGCACCGCAGACCAATGCGGCTGGGACAGCATCCAGGTGGCCGACGCGCCCTTCTTTCCCGAAGATATATCGGTTCCCTACCCGTACACACCGGACGGCAAGCGATTCTGGCCTCTGGATACTCCAGTGCTGGACCCCTGGGTAGCCATCACCAATATGGCCGCCGTGACCGAGCGTATTCGCTTCATGCCCTCCGTATTGCGGCTCGCTGTCCGCCAGCCGCTGCTGGAGGCCAAGAGTCTTTTCTCGGTCGCAGCGGTTTCCAACGACCGCGTTGCCCTGGGAGTGGGGCTGGCCTGGATGCCCGAGGAATTCAAATGGCTGGGCCAGGACAAGAGAACCCGGGGTGCTCGCCAGGACGAGGCTATACAGGTGCTGAAACTCCTTATGCGCGGGGGCTTCGTGGAGTTTCACGGCAGGTACTACGACTTCGACCGCCTGATCATGGCGCCGGTGCCAGGCAGGAAGATTCCCATCTATGTCGGTGGAACCACTACTGCCGCCCTGCGCCGCGCTGCCCGCCTGGGCGACGGCTGGGTCAGCGTGATTCACAACCTGGACGAGGCAGCAGGCGTTATTGCCGAAGTGAATGGCTTCAGGCGAGAGTACGGCCGCGAGAACGAGCCCTTCGAGATCATGATGCACTGCCCCGACGCCGAGACCGTTGACGATATCCGCCGACTGGAGGATCTGGGCGTCACCGATCTGCAGACCACCCCCTGGACAGAGCGCATCCTCGCGGAAATGGGCGTCGGCGCCAGCATGCGGCAACAACCACCACTGCAGGCGAAGCTCGAGGCCGTCAAACGCTATGCCGATGAGGTGATTGCGGCTTTTGCCTGAGGCCCCCAGCGCACTCAGCCAGACTTTCTCCTCCGCCTTTCCTCGCGCCGGCGCTTGATATCCGGGTTGTCCGCCGCCAGGCCCTTGCGTATCAGCTCATCGATGTCCTCGGCACCATAGCCGGCTTCAGCGAGTAACTCCCGGGTATGCTCTCCCAGCAGGGGGGGGTGCTTGCGCACCTCGCAGGGGGTCCCGTAGAAGCGGATGGGTATACCGGTCACCGTGACATCACCGTATTCCGGGTGGGTCACGTCAACCAGCATCTTGTTGTGCTGGATTTGCGGATCAAGGGGCACTTCCTGCGGCTCGTTGATCGGGGCTACCAGCACATCCGCCGCCACCAGGCGCGCAACCAGTTCCTGGCGGGTGAACTGGCTGGTTCGCTCGCTGATCAGCCTGTCCAGTTCATCCTCGTTGGCCTTGCGCTCCCGGGCGGTAGCAAAACGCTCATCGCTGTCCCAGTCCGTTTCCAGCGCGCGACAAATATTGCCGAAGAACTTCTCCCCGGGGGTCGTCATCACAATGTGATGGCCGTCGCTGGTGGGAAAGCAGCCCGAGGGGGCAAAGGCCAGGCTGCGATTGCCGGTCCGCTCCGGCACCTCACCGGTGGTCAGGTAGGTGCCGATGGAACTGGCCTGGGCGTGCATCAGGGTGTCGAGCAGTGACACCTCTATTCGCTGGCCCTGGCCGGTCCTGTCCCTGACCCGCAGTGCCGCCTGGGCGGCATTGGCCACCATCATTGAGGTCATAACATCCACCGCGGGAAAGCTGGTGCGCACGGGTTCACCGTCGGGATCCCCGTTCAACGCCAGCACGCCGGCATAGCCCTGGACCAGGAAATCGATGCCGGGGCGGCCATCGTAGGGGCCGTCCGGTCCGAAGGCGGTGACCCGGATCCAGATGATATCCGGCTTGTGCGCCCTGACCTGCTCATAGCTCATGCCCAGCTTGCTCAGGGCGGGTTCCCGGACATTGGTAATCAATACATCAGCCGTTGCGGCAACCTGGGCGAAGATCGCCCTGGCCTCTTCCTGCTGCAGATCCAGCACCATGTCCCGCTTGTTGCGGTTGAGGCTGAGGAAGGGCCCCGCGTCCTCACCGCGCATGGGGCCGAACTTGCGGCTGTCGTCACCGTGGTGGGATTCAATTTTCACCACATCGGCACCCAGGTCGCCGAGCAGAGTCGCGCCGTAGGGAGCCGCCAACATGGTAGAACAATCCAGCACCCTGAGGCCGCTAAGGGGGCCCTCGGCAAAACTGGTCTCATGCGTCATTGCTTTGCTCATTACTCACTCCTTCATTCACCCGCGTTCGCTGCCTCCCGGCGTCGGACAAGTACGCCCCCCTTTGCCTGCGAGCGCTTGTCTTCAGTTTACCTGATAGCCCTGAAATCACCTGACCTGAGGAATTCATAAACGGACAATATTAGGTGGCTTGAGGTCAGGGGCAGTATCCCCCGGAAAACTGCGGATAGTGGTAGGCTTGTTGTGCTGTTTACCACCGCAAGGAGCCCGGCATGAATGATCAAAATGACATCAGGACGCTGCTACACAAGCTGGCGGATATAGAGGCCCTGAAACAACTCAAGGCGCGTTATTGCCACCTCGTCGACGCCGCTGACTGGGACGCTCTGGATGCCCTGTGGATGGAGGACGCCACATGCGACTATGGTTTTTTCGGCCGTTTCCAGGGGCGGTCCTCCATCATGGATGGTTTCTTTCGCAAGCAGGTGAGTGAGGCCAGCTCATTCAACGCACACATGGTTCACAATCCACTGATTGAGGTACATGGGGACCGTGCCAGCGGGAGCTGGTACCTTACGGCCCATACAACACAGCAGCCCGGGAACCGGGCTATCTGGGTGATGGGCATCTATCACGATGAATTCCAGCGGGTGGAGACGGAATGGAAAATCGCCTCACTGAGATTCGAGTTCAAGTACTTTACCCCCTTTGACGAGGGCTGGGCCAGGACACCCATGTGGCAACCGCCGCACGGGTAACTCAGTTGTGAGCAGCATGTTTCCACGCGCATCCCGGCGCACGATCAATTCCGGACTTCAACAGCTCATTTTCGGACATCAGCGCAATGCAGTGCTGCAGGCAGTTTATTTTGCCCATCGGAAACTGTAGATTTCAGGACAATGATAGAGGCGCGGTAGAACCACTGTCCGTATTCAAAGGCTTGCCTAGAAACTGATTACAGGAAGATTCATCATGAGCGATCCATTACATACGCTGCTGTGTGAAAAGCTTGACATCGAATATCCCATCGTCGCGTTCACTCACTGTAAAGACGTTGCGGTAGCGGTCATCAACGCCGGGGGCTTCGCCGTGCTGGGCGAGGCGATGCATCCGCCGGAACATATCCGCGCCGATATCAAGTGGATACGCGAGCGCATCGGCGACAAGAAGTTCGGCATCGACCTGGTGCTGCCAGCCTCGGTAGAAGAGGAGCGCAGCGTCGAGGAATTGATGGCCATGATTCCCAAGGAGTCTCGCGATTTCGAACAGATGATCAAGGCCAAGTACGATGTGCCAGACCCCAAGGAAGCACCCGACCTCTATACCTGGGGCGGCCTGGACCAGGCGCGCGCGCTGGCCCAGCTGGAAGTCATCTTTGAGGAGAATGTGCCGGTCTTTGCCTCTGGCCTGGGTTCGCCAAAATTCCTGCTTGAGCGGGCCCACGCCCAGGGCATGATGGTGTGGGGGCTGGTCGGCACACCGCGCCAGGCGCAAAAACAGATTGATGCCGGTGTCGATTGCATCATTGCCCAGGGCTATGACGCCGCTGGGCACACCGGGCAGATAGGCACGCTGTCTATCGTGCCGCAGGTCGTCGACCTGGCCGAACCAAAAGGCATACCGGTACTGGCCGCGGGCGGCATCACCACGGGCCGTCACCTGGCCGCCACCCTCGCGTTGGGTGCCTCCGGGGTGTGGACCGGGTCGCTGTGGCTGACCTCGCGCGAGTCCGACGTCAACCAGCCGCTGAAGGAACGCCTGATCGAGTGTGAGACCACCGACACCATTTACTCCAACTGTATCTCTGGCTACACCATGCGCACCACACGCTGCCCCTGGCACGATGAATGGATGGGGCCGGACGCACCGCCGGTACTGAAGGCGCCGCTGCAGATGATGCTGTCGTCTGACTACATCCAGGGCTCGCTGGACTACCAGCGCAAGGACCTTATGACCGAGGCCGCCGGCCAGGGAATTCACTATGTCACCGAGATGAAGCCGGCGCGGCAGATTCTTTCCGATATCGTGGAAGAGGCGCTGGACGTATTTGACCGCTTTGCCAGTGACGATGATGACTAGGGAAGCCGCCGCTCCGTACCTGGCCGGCTTCAACCCCGACTACCAGGGAAAGCGCGCAGAGTGTGAAGGCGGTGCGCCGATAGCGGAGACAAAGTACGCCGGGCGCCAGTTTTTTGCCGGCACCCTGACCGGGGATTACCGCGATTTCGACTTTGGCGGTTACCCCTGGCGCTGGTATCTGCTGGCAGACCTGACGCAAAAGCCGGAGGCCTACACCAAAGAGGCGGTCTGGTGTGAACAGGAAAGCCTTATCCTCTTGGATAATTGACGGGAGATCAAACAATGCGAATCGTCGTATGTGTGAAGGAAGTACTGGATCCGGATGCGGTTAACAACTACGCATTGGCGGGGAACCTGACCATGGGTGCCGATGGCAAGACACCGCAGGTGTCCGCCATCCCAACGCTGATCAATGGATACGATGAGCAGGCGATTGAAGCCGCCCTGCGACTTCGCGACGCGGGTGTCGACTGCACCATCACCGCTGTATCGATCGGCCAGGACCTGAAGGCCCTGCTGAAACAATGCGCCGCGCTCGGCGCTGACGAGATCGTCGGCATCGACGCCGATCTCGCCGCGCTGGACAGCCAGGTGACCGCCAATATCCTGGCGGCCTACATCCAGAGCAGCGGCGGCGCAGATCTGGTGCTGTGCGGTCGCCAGGCATCCGATGACGACCAGGGTGTGGTACCGGCGCTGATCGGTGAATACCTCAGCATGCCCGTTGTGCCCCTGGCCCGCGCGGTAGAGGCCAGCGGCTCGACCCTGACAGTGACCCGGGCAACCCCCGACGGTGATGAAGTGGTGCAAGGTCAGCTGCCCGCTGTCGTTACCGTGAGCAACGAGCTGGGCGACCCCCGCTTCCCCACCGCGAAAGCCAAAATGGCGGCGCGCAAGAAGAAGCCCACGAGCATCGCCGTGGCTGACCTGGGACTCTCGCCGGAACAACTGGCGCCGCGGGTGATACTGGAAAAACAGTACGTGCCCCAGGTTCAGGGCAACTGTGAATTCCTCGAGGGCTCACCCGCCGAAATCGCCAGAACGCTGGTGGAAAAACTGCGGGCGGATAGCCTCATCTAGCGCTTTGCGGGTGCCGCGATGAAGATCTACACCACCGCGCCACTGGAAGATCCGCGCAGCGCCCGTACCCTCTACAAGACGCTGGAAGACATTGGCTACGACGGTGGTTTTTCCTTTGAAGCCAAGCACGACCCCTTCCTCACCCTGGCGGTAGCCGCCGAGCACACCGAACGCATGCGCCTGGGCACCGCGATCGCCATCGCCTTTGCCCGCAACCCCATGAACCTCGCCAACCTGGGCTACGACATGCAGTCGATCAGCGGTGGCCGCTTTGTCCTCGGGCTCGGCACCCAGGTGCGCCCGCATATCGAAAAGCGCTTCAGCGCCGAATGGTCACAGCCCGCCCGGCGCCTGCGTGAAATTGTACTGGCGGTCCGCGCCATCTGGGATTGCTGGGAAACCGGCGGCAAGCTGGACTTCCGCGGCGAGTTCTATACCCACACCATCATGATCCCGGCCTTTGATCCGGGCCCCAACCCTTACGGGCCTCCGCCTGTTTTTACCGGCGGATTCGGTCCGCTAATGACCCGGGTGGCCGGCGAAGTCGCCGATGGGTTTATCGCCCACCCCTTCAATACCCGCCAGTCACTGCTGGAGAATGCCCTGCCAGCACTGGAGCAAGGGCTGGCGCTATCCGGGCGCAGCCGGCAAGACCTGGAAGTGATGTGTGCAACCCTGGTGGTCACCGCCGATACGGAAGAGCAGCTGGCCGCCTCCAAACTCGCGGCGCGGAAACAGCTGGCATTTTATGGCTCGACCCCCGCCTACCTGCCGACCCTTGCCTGCCACGGCTGGGAAGGTGTGCACAGGGATTTGAACGCCCTGTCCAAGCAGGGGCGCTGGGATGCGATGACCGACCTGATCGACGACGACATCCTGGACGCCATTGCCGTGGTCGGCGAGCGCGGTGAAATTGCCGGGAAGCTGCGGGCGCGCCTGGACGGAATCGCCGACAGCGTCAGCCTGACGCACAACCGCTGCCCCGACCCCGGGTACTGGGCCGATATCGTGCAGCAGTTGCGGCAGTAGCGCCGGCCGAGGCCTATTGCGCCATCAGGTGGTTCGCCGCGCGGAAGGCGATGGTCATGGCCGGCCCCAGGGTGCAGCCGGCACCTGGGTACTTGTCGCCCATGATGGACGCCGTGCAGTTGCCCGCCGCGTAGAGCCCCTCGATCGCATTGCCCTGCTCGTCCTGCACCCGGCCATCGTGGTCGATGACCAGGCCGCCCTTGGTGCCAATATCGCCGGGATAAATCGGCGCGCCGTAATACGGCGCTGTATCCAGCGGCCCGAGGCAGGGGTTGGGGGAGACCTCCATATCACCGTACATACGGTCATGGGCATCGCTGCCCCGGCCAAACTCTTCATCGACGCCGGTTCTGGCATACTCGGCCATTTTGGCGACGGTCTCCTGAAGACCGTTCCTGTCGACACCGAGCTTGCCTGCCAGTTCATCGAGGGTATCGGCCTTGATGAGCATGCCGTTCGGCCCGAACGCCGAGCGGTTCATGAAGTCCGGCGACATACTCGACTGGACGATGCCGCCGAAGAAGTACTTCTTGCGGTAGTTGCCATCAAAGATCATGTAAGCGGGAACGCAGTCATAGCCCGCCTCTTTCGCGTTATAAAAACACTCGCCGTAGGAATTGTAGGTAATCGCCTCATTCATGAAACGCCGCCCTTTCTTGTCGACAATGATCAGGCCGGGCTTGGACTTCTCGGAAAACAGCACCACAGAGGTATCACCGTTCTTGACCACGGGAGCCCACCAGGCCTCGTTCATAAGTCCGGTAGCGGCACCGATTTCCTGCCCGGCGATAATCAGGTCCCCGGTATTGCCGGGGTTGGCGGCGCTCCAGTTGCTCTCGGTCGGCTGCGGCAGGTTGGCCTTGCGCATTTCCGGGTTGTGCTCAAAACCGCCTGAGGCGACGACAACGGCTTTATTGACCCGAATCTCGAACTCGCCCAGCGCATCGGAGCGGGCGACCACCCCCACCACTTTGTCACCCTCTTTGACCAGGCGGGTAACCCCGGTTTCCAGTACCAGTTCGACGCCCAGTTTCTGCGCCGCCATCAGCATACCGCCAATCAGGGAGTTGCCCTGGCACAGGCGCCGGTCCCGCAGGCCCTTCAGGCGCCCGACGATATCGAGCAGGTAACGGCCAAAAATGCCGGCGACGATTTTTTGCCATCCCGGGGAGGTCGCCAGAATCTGGGAGCCCTCGAGAATGCTCATACCGAAAATACCCATGGCCTTGCTTTGCTTGGGGGTATCCTCCATCTTGTAGAGCATGTCGCCCAGTGGACGGCCGTCTATCGGTGAAGGGTCCATGGTGCGCCCCCCCTCCTTCCACCCCGGATAACTGGGATAGTAATCGGCGTAGCCCGGCACGGGCACGTAGTGGACAGGCGTCTCGGTATTGAGGAAGTCGAGCATTTGCGGCGACGATTCGATGTAGTTGCGGATCGTATCGTCCGCTACCTGCTCCTCGGGGATGACCTTGCGCATGTACTCGAAGGCGTCCTCGGGGCTGTCAACAACGCCGGCGTCAGCGATGTTCTTGTTGTTGGGCACCCACAGCCCGCCTCCGGAGCGCGCCGAGGTGCCGCCGTAGGTCGCCTGTTTCTCGAGCATAAGCACTGATGCACCCAGTTTCGCAGCCCGGATCGCGGCCATAAAAGCACCGGCGCCGGAACCCACGACCACAACGTCATAATTGTTTTGCACGACCTGTTCTCCCCCAAAATCCTTTGCGGCACCTAGTATAAGTCCACCTGGGCCCCTGCTGCCCTTATTGAGCAAAAATTGCAGCCTTAGTTTAAAAGTTGCGAATAACGCGACCCTTTCTCGCGTTCTGGCATGAGAAAATTGCCCCTGGATACCGGATAATTCCCAGGCAACATAAGCGTCAGGCAACCCGCCGATCCGGCTGGGCAGTGGGCATAGCCCCAGGAGAACCTGTTCATGCAGACACTAGATTACGAGGTACTCCAGCGGCTCCTGGCCTGGCTGGAACAGGGCGAGCGGCCCTGGCTGTGCACCATTGTGACAACCATCGGGTCGGCCCCGCGTCCGCTGGGCTCCCTGCTGGCGGTTCTGGACCGGGGCGAACAGATCGGCTCGGTGTCGGGTGGCTGCGTCGAGGAAGACCTGCTGGAGCGCTTGCGGGCAGGGTTCTACACCGGCGAGCGCCCGGAACTGGTCGAGTATGGCGTGAGTGCCGAAGAGAACGAGCGGCTGGGGCTGCCCTGCGGCGGCAGGCTGGTCCTGCTGATCCAGCAATTGCAGCCGGCTGACAGCGGTTGGCTGGGGGACATTCTCGCCGCGCTGGACCGGCGTCACTGCATTGAACGCTGCCTGGACCTTGCCACCGGGGCAACCGGGTTGCGCCCCGTGGCGCATTTCAGCGCATTGACGCTGAGCGAGCAGCAACTGACTCAATGCTTTGGCCCCCGCATGCGCATACTGCTGGTGGGCGCCGGCCAGCTGGCCCAGAGCCTGGCCGAACTGGGCCTGGCAATGGACTACGAAGTGCTGGTTACCGATCCGCGCCGGGAATTCCTCGACCAGTGGAGTGGCCCCGACATCCCCAGGATTCAGGGCATGCCCGACGATGTGGTGCGCGAGCGCGCCAATGACCGCCATTCAATCATTATCACACTCACCCACGATCCGCGTATTGACGATATGGCGCTGATGGAGGCCCTGGGATCGGAGGCCTGGTACGTTGGCGCCCTGGGTTCGGTGCGGACCACGGAGAAACGCCTGCGGCGACTGCGGCAACTGGAACTTCCAGAGCAGCAGATCGAGCGCCTGCACGCCCCGGTAGGCCTGCCCATCGGCAGCAAGACCCCGATCGAGATTGCCGTCTCCATCATGGCCGAATTAACCCAGCTGCGGCGGACGAGCGCAGCGACGTGACGGTCGGCGTACTGGTGCTGGCCGCCGGACGCAGTCGCAGGTTCGGCGCGGATAAACGCCTGGCACTGTTACCGGGCGGCCGGGCCCTTATCGATGTATTCCTGGACGAGCTTCGCCGCAGTGGCCTGCCGGCTCTGGTATGCCTGGATACCGAGGACCGTGAACTGGCCGCGTCGGTGACAGAGCGGGGCTTTCCTGTCTATCGCTGCCGCACTGCCAGTGCCGGCATGGGGGCCACCCTCGCCGAGGGGGCAAGCCAGCTGCCGGATTGGGACGGCGTATTGATTGCACTGGCCGACATGCCCTGGGTGACGGCAGACACCTACCGGGCTGTGGCGGACTCACTGTCCCCCGGGTTGATCTGCGTCCCCACCTGCAATGGCCGGCGCGGCCATCCGGTCGGCTTCGGCAGGTGCTTTTTTCAGCCGCTGGCGGAACTGGGCGGCGACGTCGGCGCCCGCGAGCTCGTGCAGCGGCACGCCGACCGGGTCGTGGCGCTGGCGGTGGCCGATGCGGGCATTCACCGGGACATCGACCGGCCCGAGGATATCGAGCGCTCGATAGCCACCGGCATGCCGGGCCGGGATGGTTAGGCGCCGTACCTGGCCCTGCCAAGGCAACCACCAGCGACCAGCCCCCTGGGGCCGGTTGGTTGCTGCGCCGCATCGGCAAGGATTGCCTGCTCTCCGGCAAGCGCTAAGTTCTGGTCTGCACCAGATTGATCTGAGTCAAGGCACGGCAGGCTCACACAGGCATGATTGGTCCCCTGTTCTTCGGGTTGACCTGCAATGAAAACGATTCCACTCCGGCTTGCCTCCCTGCCCCTGGTCCGGCACCTGCCATGGCGTATGCCACTGCAGGTCCTTCCCCGGCCACTGCAGCTGCTGGCGGCCGAACAGTTGGCCAATCAACTGCTGCGCGAGCAGATTGAAAGTGACGATCTCGATTTTCTCCAGGGCCGCATCATGCGCATCCGCATCAAGGACCTGGGTTACGACTGGGGCATCACCAAGCTGGGACCTCAGCTGGTGTTCGTGCAGGGCAGCGATTGCGCCGAGGGCTGCATTAGCGGCGACAGCCGGGAGTTCCTCCTGCTGGCGAGCCGGCGCGAGGATGCTGATACCCTGTTCTTCCAGCGGCGCCTGGTCATAGAAGGTGACACCGAGCTGGGATTACAGGTAAAAAACCTGGTGGACAGCATCGACCTGGACGAATTTCCGTGGATGTTCAACCAGGCAATCGGCGTGGGCGCTGATTTCGCAGAGGCCTTCTCCTGAGCCTTGCGAGCCGCCTGCGGCGAAAGCATCAGACCCGGGCGATGATCTCCATCCCGGGCTGGTCCAGCCAGTAACCGTCACACAGAGGCGCGCTCACCAGTCTCTCGACACTGCAATCGGCGTCATCTTCACCCTGAATAGCCGCGTGATACTGCGCGACTATTGCGGCAGTGTGCTGCGCCTGCGGACTGATGCGCATGTAGTCCACCCCCAACTCGGCCAGCGAACGCCAGTGCGGCAGCAGGTGCTGGATCCGGCCTGACTGGGTCTGGATACCGTTGAGCTTGAAAAATTCCTCGCCCTCCTGACTCCGCATCGGCAGGCCGTCGGGGTAGTCAATGCACTTAAGCTGGCATTCGTCCTTGGGCAGGTTGTGGTGGCGGGCGGTGAAGCAGCGCGCGGAATACGCCAGCGGCATATGGCCAAAGCTGAACACCTCGGTTTCCAGCTCACCGGCGATGCCCAGCCGCCTGCTGTCGGCCAGGATGTCGCCCAGGGTATCCCGGGACAGCTCCACCGGCATCACCCAGCGCCGCAAGCCCATACCCACCAGGTGTTGCAGGGTGTGGGCATTGTAAATATTGAGCGTGGCGCCCCCGACGAAAGGCAACTGCTGCTCATTGACCAGCTGCACGGCACCCATCTCATTGGCTTCCACCAACAGTTCACCATTGCGGCACAGGCGTTTGACCCCGCCCAGTTCGGAACCGGCCTCGATCAGCGCAAGGGTCGACAGGACTGTCTGCTTGCCCGCCAGGCTCAACTGCTTGGCCAGCTCTATCCACTCGGCGGCCTTGAAACTCCGCCGCTTGTGGCAGACCGTTTCGCCCAGGTATATCACCTCCACCGGAGCGTTGATCATCTCCTGGTAGAACTGCTCCATGGTGTCGCGCGGCCAGAAATACAGGATGGGGCCCAGCGAT
Source organism: Seongchinamella sediminis (assembly GCF_003457605.1). Taxonomy (GTDB): domain Bacteria; phylum Pseudomonadota; class Gammaproteobacteria; order Pseudomonadales; family Halieaceae; genus Halioglobus; species Halioglobus sediminis. Next base: position 32,603 of record NZ_QRAN01000016.1, on the reverse strand, counting down.
AAATGCATAGCGGATTACTCTGTTACTGTGAATGACAGGGCCATCACTGCCACGGGCGGTGGTAGGCCCCCAGGGTGGTCTGGGTCCCCTCGGAAACCCCGGCCAGCGCCTGCATCCAGCGCGGCTCCGGGCGGAAGCTTGCGGGGTCGGCGGCACAACGATCGATGGCTTCGCGCCAGACCCTGGCCACTTTCTCGATATAGGCAACACTGCGCTGGCGACCCTCTATCTTGATGGCCCCGATACCCGCCGCCTGGAGCTGCGGCAGCAGCTCGAGGGTGTTGAGGCTGGTCGGTTCCTCTATGGCGTGATAGGTGGAGCCGGCGACATCAAAGCGGCCTTTGCATACCACCGGGTAGCCAGCGGGGTCCCCTTGCTGGTAACGATCGATAAGCACGCCGTTCAGGCGCGACTCCAGTCCATCTGGGGTATCTTCCCAGCGCACAGCACTGGCGGGCGAGCAGGCACCGCGGGTATTGGGCGATTCCCCGGTGGCATAAGAGGAGAGCAGGCAGCGCCCCTCCACCATCACACAGAGGCTGCCAAAACCGAACACCTCCAGTTCCACCGGGCTTTGCGCCGCCAGATGCTCCACCTGGGACAGGGACAGTACCCGCGGAATAACCGCGCGGCGAATGCCGAACTGCTCACTGTAAAACCGCAGTGCCTCGATATTGGTCGCCGAACCCTGCACCGACAGGTGCCTGGGTATTCCCGGATGCTGTGTGGCGGCATAGGCGAGCACGCCGGTATCGGCAATGATCAGCGCGTCGACACCGAGCTCCGCCGAGAGATCGACAGCCCGCTGCCAACGCTCCCATCCCGACGGCTGGGGATAGGTGTTGATCGCCACGAAAACCTTGCGGCCGCGATCCTGGGCGTAGCGCACCGCTCTCTGGGCCGTGCCGTCATTGAAATTGAGACCGGCGAAGTGCCGGGCATTGGTGTCGTCTTTAAAACCGATGTAGACAGCGTCAGCGCCATTGTCGACAGCGGCTTTCAACATGGGGTAATTCCCCGCGGGACATACCAGTTCCATGAAACTCCAGGCCGGTAGCAGTGATAATAATCCAGTAACCGGTTTCCCGGCGGACCACATAATAGGGGCGGAGACAGCCGCTTAACTTGATCGACATCAACTTCGGCACCATTTACCTGCTAGTTCCCTGCCCGCGCCGCGGTAAAAACGGCTCGTGGTGCAAAGGGCGACTTGTTTTCAGTCTCGATTCACATTCATCACGCAACTTGCGTGACACGCCTTATCGCAGCGACCTGATATAGCAGGACGCGGCGACGCCCTATTTTTCAGCATGACTGGAAGGAGTCCGCGAATGTCCGCTTCAAGCAATCGCAAAACCAGGAAACCGGTCCCGGTCTGGCAGAAATGGGTAATGACTCCCGGTAACTGGTGGCTGCCCCTGTTATTCGTCACGTTCACCGGCGTCGGCAGCCTGCTGTTTGTCGGTTCTCGCACCTATACCGATGCCCCTCCGCGCGTCGATATGGTGACTGACGACGGCAGGGTCATTATCAGCGAGCGAAATATCATCAACGGGCAGGTTATTTTCCTGCAGCGAGCGCTAATGGAATTTGGCAGCATGTTTGGCGACGGCGCCGGCCGCGGTCCCGACTTCACCGCCGATGCGCTCCACCAGGTCAGCAGTGCAATGCAGCGTTTCTACCGGCAGCAACTGCAGGCTGATCAGCGCGAGCAGGCGGGCGATTTTGCCCGGGACGCCGTGCGCAGCAGGGTGCAGCGTGAGCTCAAGCAGAATCGCCACGATGCCGCCACAGCGCAAATTACGCTCAGCCTTGCGCAGGTTTATGCCTTTGAGCAACTCAAGCAGCACTACCGCGACTTGCTGCTGAAGCAACACCGAAACGAGCTGCCGGAGCTACAGGACCTCAGCGCCGAAAGCATGCACGACCTTGCCGCCTTCTTTTTCTGGGGGGCATGGGTCAGCGCTGCGGAGCGACCCGGCGCAAGCTACAGCTACACCAACAACTGGCCATTCGACCCGGATGCCGGCAACACCGCACCGGAGCCCGTGCTGTTCTGGAGTGTTATCGGCACCCTGGGGCTGATGCTGGGACTCGGCGCTGTGCTGTTCCTGCATGGCCGCTTTGCAGAGCTGGTGGGCTGGAAGTCCAGTGTGCGCAAGCCCGAACCCAACACGCTGCAGCAAATGCAGGAGTACCAACCCATCCGCCTGCAACTGGCTACCTACAAGTTTTTCTGGATCGCGGCACTACTGTTTTTAATGCAGGTATTCGCGGGTGTGCTCACGGTGCACAATTTCCTCGGCCTGAACACGCTGTTTGGCTGGAATGTCTCCGAGTGGCTGCCGTTGACCGTGGTGCGCAGCTGGCACCTGCAACTGGCGCTGCTATGGATTACCGCCTGCTGGATCGGCGCTTCCATTTTCCTGCTGGCTACATTTTCCGGCAGTGAAATCAGGGGGCAGCTACTGCTGACCAACATTCTTTTCTGCCTGATTGTGTTCATGACCCTCGGCAACCTTATCGGCATATTGCTCGCCCCCACCGGAATACTGGGAAGCGCCTGGAACCTGCTCGGCAACCAGGGCTGGGAGTTCGTCGAAATGGGCAAACTGTGGCAGGCCCTGTTAATGCTGGTGCTGCTGTTGTGGGCGCTCATCCTGTTCCGGGGTATAGCCCCGGCATGGAAAAAGCGCCGGGCATGGCAATTGCCCAACTGGCTGCTGTACACGGTGACCGCGGTATCCCTGCTGTTTTTGTCTGGTTTTGTCGCCACCCCGGAAACAAATTTCGTTATCGCGGACTTCTGGCGCTGGGCGGTGATTCATATGTGGGTGGAGGCTTTCTTTGAGGTCTTCGCCACGATACTGGTTGCCTACTTCATGTACCTCATGGGTTTCGTCAGCCACCAGGGCGCATCCCGGGTGGTATACATTGCGGCGCTACTGTTCCTGGGCTCGGGCCTGCTGGGTATCAGCCACAATTTTTACTGGAATGCCAAGCCGATGGCGACCCTGGCGGTGGGCAGTATTTTTTCTACCTTGCAGGTAGTGCCGCTGATCCTGCTGACCCTGGAGGCCTGGCAATTCCGCAAACTTCCCGCCGACAGCCTGGTCAAGCAGGGCGTCACTCGGGCCCGTTACCGCGAGCATTTTGGCCAGTCCGCGGCCTTCCTGTTTCTGCTCGGGGTCAACTTCTGGAATTTCCTCGGCGCTGGCGTGTTCGGCTTTATCATCAACCTGCCGATCGTGAACTACTACGAGCACGGCACCTACCTGACAGTCAATCACGGTCACGCGGCATTCATGGGCGTCTATGGCAATTTGTCACTGGCGGCCATGTTGTTCTGTGCCCGCTACCTGCTGCCGGAGCATGCCTGGCCCCCACGCCTGCTCCGCCGCGCTTTCTGGAGCCTGAATATTGGCTTGCTGCTCATGGTGGCGCTGGACCTGTTCCCGGTCGGATTCGACCAGCTCAGGAAGGTCATGGAGCACGGTTATTGGTACGCGCGCTCCGACGCCTACATCCAGGGTAAGGTTTTCCAGACCCTGACCTGGGCCAGGATCAGCGGCGGCCTGCTGTTTATTTTCGGTGGCGTACTGCCTGTAGCCTGGTTCATGAGCAGTCGGATGCGCCACGTCAAGCGCCCGCCTGGCGAGCACGCTATATCTTGAATCAGATCAAGGTATTCGAGGTTTTCCCCGATATACTGGGCGTTCACCACATCACCGGCCACAATCACATCCCCAGAGGACAAGCCGTTATGACCAGTATTGCCACTCTCATGCAGGACAACCACCGCCACTGTGACGAACTGTATGCCGCTGCTGAGACCGCGGTCGACAACAGCGACTGGGACACTGCTGATAGCGCCTGGCGCGCCTTCAGCGAGGAATTTGAGCGTCATATCACCGACAAGGAAGAGGGGCAGCTGTTCCCGGCGCTGGAAGCCGCCAATGGCCCCGCGGGACCTATCGGCGTCATGCGCATGGAACATGAACAGATGCGCGCCCTGCTGATACAGATGGAGGAAGCGCTGGCCAGTCGCGACACGCGGCAGTTTCTGGGCCTGGGGGAAACGTTCATGATGCTGACCCAGCAACACAACATGAAGGAGGAAAATATTCTCTACCCCATCATGGACCAGCTTATCCCCGGCCAGGCCGATGACCTGCTTTAGGGCCTGCTCACCCTGACCGAGTCGGCCCTGGACGACATGCCGCGCGCGCTGACCCTTGACGCCCGCGAGATGGCTCCGCCCGAGCCACTGCAGCGAGCCACGGAAATCCTGCACCAGCTCGCCCCGGGCACCTACCTGCACATGCTGCACCGTCGCATTCCCTATCCTCTGCTGGACACTGCGCAAGGGCTGTCGCTGAAAAGCCAGGTCATCGAATCCGGAGAGGCAGACTACACCATCATCATTTTCGACCCGGCAGACCGCCTGGCGCTGCAGGCAGCGGGTGTCCTTTGAGAATGCAGGGCCTGTCACTGGAGGTCATTCCGCCGCTGCACATTCCGCTGCGATTTTTCCTCACCGCACCCTGTATGGGCATACTCGCGGCGCTTGCCCTGTTGCTGGCCGATGGCGGCGCCCTGCAACAAGCGCTGCATCCTGCCCTGCTGGGCATCACTCACCTGCTCACCCTGGGTTTTATGGCCATGGTGATGCTCGGCGCAATGCTGCAACTGGTGCCGGTTATCAGCGGCCACCTGGTACCCGGGGGCGCCGCGGCCGCCACAACGGTGCATCTGTTACTGCTCGCGGGGGTCCTGTTGCTGGCTGGCGGCTTTGTCTTCAATGAGTATCGCCTGCTCCCCTGGGCCGGCCTGGCGCTGGTGCTGGCCTTCGCCAGCTTTTTGCTGCCGCTGGCTTCACTGCTGCTGCGGCCGCTGGGCGGCGATGCAATCTTCAGCATCCGCCTGGCAGCACTTTCACTGCTGCTGACCGTGGTACTGGGGCTCTGGCGCGCCGCGGCCTGGGCCGGCCTGGCGGCGCCTGAGCCACCGACAAACATCACCAACCTGCACCTGGGGTGGGGCCTGGCTGGCTGGACCCTGCTACTGGTCATGGGGGCCAGTTACCAGGTGATCCCGATGTTTCATGTTACCCCCGGCTATCCCAGGGCCCTGGCCCGCGCCCTGCCGGTGGCCGTGTTTGCTGCACTGCTTGCGCTGAGCGTCTTTACCTCACCGACCGCCCAGGCTGTTGCCCTGCTGCTGCTGTGCGCCAGCGCCAGTGGCTATGCACTGCTGTCACTGCGCCTGCTGGGCCAGCGCAAACGGCGCATCGCTGATATCACCGCGCGCTTCTGGGCCCTCTCGCTGGGCTCACTGGCGACTGCGGCAATCGCCGTGCTCTTGCTCTACGGCCTGGGAGACCAGCTGGCCAGCCACTGGCAGGCGCGGGGGCAGGTGGCGCTGGGCATCCTCTGCATCTACGGCTTTGCGATCTCGGTGATCATGGGGATGCTGCAAAAGATGGTGCCTTTCCTCAGCTACCTGCACCTGCAGCGCCGCTGTCTGGGCAATTTCGAGGCGCTGAAAGACTTGCCGCATATGGGCCTGATCATTCCCGAGCACCGTTCCCGGCGCCAGTACCTGTTGCACTGTGCGGCGCTGGCGCTGCTGTTGCTGGCCACCGCCGGCATCTGCCCTGCCTGGATGGCAGGCGCCGCGATGCTGGCGGACTTCGGCTTCCTGGCTTACACGCTGCTGGCAGCCGCCCTGCTGTACCGGCGCAGCCTGCCCAGCCATTAGCCTGGCGTGCTGCTCGCCCGGTGGTCCATGACGCTCAGTCGTCGACGGGCTCGATCGCTATGGCGCAGTTGATCGCCAGGCGCTGCCCGGCGCGCTCGGCTGCCTCGATGCGCTGGACCAGGTCCGCCTTGCAGCGGCGCAATTCATCGACCCGCCGCAAGCTCGCGGTATCTGGCTTGCCGCAGCGCTCCTTGCTGCTGAGGTTGTTGCGCTGGTGAAACCTGATCTTGTCATCGATCAGGGTCATCAGCACCTCGGTGGCCTGGGCCGGCTCGAAAATGCCGTCCACCAGCCGGTAGCTTTCGCGGTCCTGTTGCAGGTACTCCTCGCTGGTCGAAAGCTGCGATAATTGCTTAGACATGACTGACTTCTCCCTGTGGTTGGCTTGATTGTTGCGACTTGTTGGTCCATTCCTGCCAGTGACCGGCACGATAGAGCTCGATGCGCTCGCCTTCCCAGCGCAGCAGATACAGCCACTGGTTCTCCACCAGCTGGCGCACGGTTGGGTGTTTGGCGAGCACCGCCTCAATGCTCTCCCGGGGCGCCCGGATCACCACACTCAGGCGCAGGGGCCGATGGCGCCAGCGCTCACCGTCGTGGACCGATTGCAGCGGCAGGCCGATGCGCAGGTCGCCGCCGTTGCCCTCGAACACCCCCAGGCGGCCGCCGACGACGTTGTGCAGGGTCTTGTTGCCACTGCCGAAGCGGCGGTTGTCGGCGCTGGAGGCCAGGTACTGCATATTGATCCAGTGGGTGACGATCATCGGCGCCGTCATGATCTGTTCCAGCAGGGCGCCGTCCGGGTCCCGCCGGTAGTCGTAATCGTGAAGAAAGCTGCGCCCTTGCAGATCGACGCCGCGGGTGGTCGAGCGCGGTGCCACGACAAAGGCGGCATTGTTGGCCAGGCCCCACTCGGGACGGGTCTGGGCCCAGTCGTTGGCGCGCTGGCGCATCGCCCGGTGCAGAGCGCGGGGCTCGTCAACCAGCGGCGACAGACCCAGCGCCGGGGCCCGCTCTCGTCTCGCCTCCCGGCCCGCCGCCTCCAGCTCGCTGGTGAGCTGCCCGATCGCCTGGCTGTGGCTCGCCGGGACCGTGTCGAGGTCAAGCAGCTGGACCTCGTCGGTTGTGGTGTTGTGCAGGCCGGCAACAAACAGGGTATCCGCGGGTATATCGATACCGCGCTCGCGCACCCCCTCGCGCACCGCCGGATCATTGAGCATTGCGCTCAGTGCCCTGGCGTTGACCTCGCCGGTCTGGCCGCAGCAGGCGCCGCAATCGAGCCCGGCGCGATGGGGATTGTTGCGCACCTGGCTGCCGTGGCCGATCAACAATACCAGCCGCGCCAGGGACCCGCCCAGGCCCATCCCGGTCAGCACCTGAGCCGCGAGCTCCGCCTGGGCCGCCGCACCACCGGCACTGTCCTCATCCAGCATGGGACGCAGCTCCTGCCGGTCGCTGGCGCTCAGGCCACGATCGGCATCGGAGCGCTGGTCGCCAATGCCCGGCAGGGTCCGTTTCACCAGCTTTGCCAGGTAGCCCAGGCCCATTGTTTCCACCAGGGTGAAGGCCGACAGCGGCAGCGACTGGAAATTCCGCCAGCCCAGCGCGGCCCGCAGCCGGCCGTCGCGCCGCTGCGCGATCTGGCGCCCGCTGGCCTCATCCGCCGCATGATCGGTGATGGCGATGGCCGGCGCCAGCAGCCCCGGCAATTGCGGGCGGGTGGCGGTGGTGCCCAGCGGGGTATAGCTGATGGGCAGCCCGAAAAAGCCGGCGAAGCCGATAGTCTGGATGCGCTGCGACTGCGACTCCAGGTGGCGCCGGAACACCTCCGAGCGCACGTCGATGCAGAACGCGGCCTGGACCTCCGGTGTCGCACTGCCCGCGCTGACCGGAGCGGTTGTCAGGGTGCCCACCAGGCTGTTCTGGTAACTGATCTCTTCCGCCCGCTGCCACACCGCCTGCACTGCCGGGGCGCTATCGCCAGCGGCCTGGAAGTGTCGCTGCCAGTTATTTTGCCAGCGCGACCAGACGGAGTCGGCGCTGCGCCGGCCGTCGTCCAGCAGGCACTCCCAACTCAGGCGGATGGCCAGCAGATCCACCAGGGTGCGATCATCCGCGTCAGCCAGGCGGGCCTGCCAGCGCAGATAGGCGCACCAGGCGGCCCAGCCGCTCAGGCGCATGACCACCGCCTGCAGGTACAGGTTCCAGTCACTCTCCGGCACCGCCAGTTGCTGCAGCGCCCGCGCGATCTGCCGCTCCGGCTCGACCGCGAGGTCGGCGGCGCGGGCCGGAATGTCCGCCGCTTTCATCAACAGCGCGACACTGTGATCGCGGGTCAGGGCGCTGCGCCAGCTGGCGTACAGCCCCGGCGCCGTAGTCGGCTGCCAGTCGGCCTGGTCGCGATCGAAGTAAGCGCCGCAAAACTGGGCCACCTGGTGGGTGAGGGTGTCACACCAGGCCGGTTCGTGCTGCAGGTCCCGCTGGCTGTCCAGGGCATCGCTGAGCAGCGGTGCGGGCCGCAGATGACAGTCGTCCTCTTGCAGTGCCGCCACCAGTTGCCTGATCGACAGGGCAAAACCCAGCTCCTGCGCTGCCCTCTCCAGGTCTGCCGGCGCGATATCCCCGCGCTCCCAGGCCTCGCGATAATGGGCCGGCGCCAGCGCCAGGGGTGAACCGGCGATATGCGCCAGCGACTGCCTGGCCTCCTCGAAGTGCTGGTGGATGCGCCCCCAGTAGGGGTTAACCGCGATCATCCGGTCCAGCGGCCAGGTCGGTGCCACCGTGTCGATGGCAGCGTCGATCGCCGCATTGACCGCGGTCTCCAGGGTGGGTTCAGGCATGGTAATGGCGTTCACAACTTGTCTCCCTGCACAATGAAATGACGGTTGACCAGGGTGCCGGCCTGTACCGGGCTAAGCCGGGCGGGCCAGATCCTGAAGGTGAGCCGGGTGAAGGTTTCATCGAGGTAGAAACCGCAGTAGGCCCAGGGGTAGATTGCCCTCGCCAGACGGCCGCCCGGGTGGCGGCGCAGCCAGGCCTGGATGCCGTACAGGGCGCCGAAGCACAGCAGGGTCCAGGCAATCAGGTAAGTGGCAACCGGGCCGGCCGGCGGCGCCAGGCCGGCAAACAGCAGGTGCCACAGCAGATACAGCTGGGTCAGCCCGAGCAGCGCGGCGCAGCTGCGCGCAATCTGCCACGGCCGCCCCCCCTGCTCGAGCCACAATAGCGGTGCCAGTCCCAGGGCGACGATGGCCAGGGCGACCGGCGGCAGCGACAGGCTCGGGACCAGCGCCTGCCAGGCAAGCACGGAGGCGGTCACCAGGGCAGCGCTCAGGCCGGCGGCGGCCAGGTACCACAAGCCCGGCCGCAGTGCGCCGCGCCCGGCGAGGAAATCATTGGCGTGGGCCTGTTCCACGGCGGTACCTGCCGCCAGGAACGCGTGCGCCTTGTACAGCGAGTGCGCAACCAGGTGCAGCAGCGCCAGCTCGTACAGGCCCAGGCCCACTTCCACCAGCATGAAACCCATCTGGGCACAGGTGGACCAGGCCAGGCGCACCTTGATGCTGATGCGGGTCATCATCACCAGGCTCGCCAGCAGGGCCGTGACGCTACCGGCAATCACCAGCAGCGCCTGCGCGGTCGGGGCCAGGGACACCAGTGCGGCCAGGCGGATCAGCACGAAGCCGCCAATATTGACCACGCCGGCGTGTAACAGCGCGGACACCGGTGTCGGCGCCTCCATGACCTGGATGAGCCAGCCGTGCAGCGGCAGTTGTGCGCATTTCAAAATGGCCGCCAGCGCGAACAGTGACGCGGCCCACGCCAGCCCCGCGGGCAGCGTGGACAGCCCGCCCAGGTGGTCGTACAGGCCATCCAGAGCCAGGGTGCCGGTGGCCTGGTATACCAGTACCAGGGCAATCACCAGGCACAGCTCGGCCAGCCGGCTGACCAGGAATTTCTTGTGCGCCACAATCTGGGCGGTTTTGCGTTCCTGGTAGTGGGTCAGCAGAAAGTGCAGGCCGATGCTGGTGCCGCTCCAGGCCAGCACGATAATTACCAGGTGCCGGCTGACCATCAGCACGCTGACCGAGGCCAGGGTGAACAGCATGGCCCGGACGAAGCGGCCCTGGTGGGGTTCCCCGTCCAGGTAGCGGCAGGAGTAGTTGACGATCACCCAGCCCAGCAGCGCCACCAGCAGGATACCGGTCAGCCCCAGCGCATCGGCCCCGCCCGGGGCCACCGGCAGGCCGGCAAGCGCGCCGGCAATCGCGGCGCCCGCGGCCAGCAAACCCAGTGCGGCCGCGGCTTTGGCAATCGACCACTGGCGCTGCGGCAATATCCACACCAGTGCCAACGCGAGCGTATAAAACAGGGCTGTTGCCCACCCACCAACAAGTGCTGTCATCCTGGCGCCCCTCCTCAGGCCTCCGGGTCTGTTTGAGTGGCGCCATCTTGCAACAAGGCAATGCTTTTTAATAATATATTGTTTTTAATTAATCGTTCTATAAATGAGAACTATAGATGCGCGACCTGAACTTCCATCACCTGTACTACTTCTGGGTCGTGGCCAAGGAGGGAAACCTCACCCGCGCGGCGCAACAACTGCATGTGTCCCAATCGGCGCTGTCATCGCAGATCCGGCGCCTGCAGGAACAGCTGGGGCAGGAACTGTTCAGCCGCGAGGGCCGTACCCTGCGCTTGACGGACGTGGGCCACGTGGTACTGGAGTACGCCGAAAGTATCTTCAACCTGGGCAGCGAATTGCTGGCACTGACCCAGAGCGGTGAATTACAGCGCATGCAGCGCCTGCGCATCGGCTCGGTGGCGACGCTCTCGCGCAACTTCCAGGAGAACTTCCTGCGCCCGGTGCTCGACGAGGACCAGGTGAAACTGCTGATCCGCTCCGCCAGTCTGGAGGAACTGCTGGAGCAGCTCAAGGTGCACAAGCTGGACCTGATCCTCTCCAACCGGGCGGTGGCCGCTGATTCCTCGACCCCCTGGCGCTGCCAGCAGATTGCCGAGCAGAGTATCTGCATTGTCGGCCCGCCGGGCCAAGGCGCGAAGCGGTTCCGTTTTCCCGAGGACCTGGCGGGGGCGAAACTTATCGTGCCGGGTCCGGGAAGCGACATCCGCAGCCAGTTCGACCTGATGTGCGACCAGCGCGGTGTGCAGGTCGACCCCTATGCGGAGGTCGAGGACATGGCCATGCTGCGCCTGCTGGCCCGCGACTCGGGCGGCCTGGCGGTGATCCCGGAAGTGGTGGTACAGGACGAGCTGAGCAGCGGACGGCTGCAGAAGTACTGCGTGCTGGAAGACGTGGCGGAGCGTTTCTACTCCATTACTGCCAAACGGCATATCGAGCTGGTGGCCTTAAAAACCCTGCTGCAGCGCTCGCACGCCCTGAACGCCTGAGGGGCCAGCCGTGGAGATGTCGTATACTGTCCACTCGTCCGTGACCCGCCAGGACAGGCCGCACATGAAAAAACGTTTTACTATTCTCATCGCCAGCCTGACCCTGCTGCTGGCGGCGGCATGGGGCTACCTCTTCGGCTACAGCGACCCACCGGTGGACCCTGCCTGGGAACTCGCCCCGGCGGAGACCATTCCCGAGGGCGCACTCACCGTGCGCTTCGCCGGCACCTCGACCCTGCTGTTCGACGACGGCGACACCGCCTTCCTGTTTGACGGCTGGTTTTCCCGGCCCGGCCCGCTGGAAGTCCTGCTCCAGAAGATAGCCCCGGACCTCGACAACATCCACTGGGGCCTGCAGCGCATGCAGATCGACACACTCGCCGCGGTCATCCCCCTGCACTCCCACTACGACCACGCGATGGATACGCCGGCGGTCGCCGAGCGCACCGGGGCAACGGTCTACGGCAGCGGGGCCACCGCCAATATCTGCCGGGGCTGGGGCCTGCCGGAGAAGCGCATCGCGCTGCTGTCAGACCGCGCAATGTTCCAGCTCGGCCAGTTCGAGATCACCCCCATCGTATCGACGCACTTTGCCTACCCGGATGCCAGGATGCGGGAATCGCTGCTGGAAAACGCTGACATCCCGGAGCCGCTGATACCGCCCGCCAGCGCTTTCGACTACAAGCTGGGCAAAGCCTACATATTCCATGTCGCCCACCCGCAAGGGTCATTCCTGGTGGTCGGCAGCGCCGGGTTCGTACCCGGGCAACTGGCGGGGATGGACGTGGATGTGCTGTTCCTCGGCACCGGCGGCATCGGCAGCCAGACCGCGGACTACCGCGAGCAGTTCTGGGCGGAGACCGCGGGCCAGGTCAGGCCGGAACGAGTCATACCGGTTCACTGGGATTCGCTGACCGGGCCGCTGGACGGCCCGCTCACCGGCGAGGTGCGTATCGCCCGCCTGCTGGCCGGCAGCGATGAGGCGGCGCTGGCGTTCCTGAGGGCAAAAGAGAGCGCCAACCCGGATGTCGAATTCGCCACCCTGCCACGCTTCGACCCGGTGGTGCTGTTTCCCTGACCGGTGGTGCTGTTTCCCTGAATAGCTGGCAGGTTTGGGGTGCCCATGATTGCGATGCAGCTATCATTCCGACAGGCCGCCGGAGTGGTCTTGAACCAGGTCCCGAAAGGCCCGGGGAGACTCCCCGCTCCAGCGCCTGAAGGCGTGACTGAAATTGCCCGGCTCTGAGTAACCGAGCAGTTCCGAAATCTCTTCTAGCGGCAGGCGCGTCTCCGCAAGGTACTCCCTGGCCAGGCCAAAGCGGATCTCGTCCAGCAGGACGCGGTAGCTGCTGCCCTCATCCCTCAGTCGCCGTCGCACGGTGCTGCTGGACATATGCATCTGCTCAGCGACGATTTCGATGGAAGGGAACACACCGGGCCTGCGCAGGATCGCCATACGCACTTCGTCGACGAACTTGCCCTGGTTGCTCAGCCGGGCGACCAGCATCTGGCACTGCTGCAGCATGTACCCGGAGGACTCGGGGTCAGCCTGCGGCAGCGGCCGGTCCAGTAATGCTGCATCGAAGACCAGCTTGTTGCTCCCGGCACCGAAATGGACCTCGGCACCGAAATGTTCCCGGTAGCGTTGTTCGCAACCGTGCCCGTCGTGAGACAGGTATACCGCCAGGGGTTCCACCGGAGCACCGAGCACCTCGGAAAATGCCACCAGGGCGGCGGACATGTCGCGGTCGCTGTATAGGTCGAGCAGTTCCCGCTCGATTGGCGGCGGGTCGCCCATGGCGAACCAGGCCGTATCGCCCTCCTCTCCGGAGGTGAAACTGAAGAAGCTGAAGGTGAGCTTGCCGAAGTTCTCCACGACCTTCAGGGCATGGCGAAAGGTGGCGGCGCTGAGCAGCGCGTACCCGAACATACCGTAGCGCTGCGGGGTAAAGGGCATACCGAGTTTGAGGCCGACCGCCGGGTCGTCGCTCAGTTCCAGGCAGTTGCGGTAAAAGGCCAGCTCCTGCTGCAGCGTCATCAGGGCCCTGGGGTCGGCCAGCTGCGAGTTCATGATGCCGGTTCCCTTGAGGCAAACAGATGCGTCGAAACCCATTTTCGCCATTATCTCGAGTGGAGAAACCAGGGACCGCACCGCGTGTTGCGGCAAGGCGCCTTCGCTGGAAACTGTCATAGGCAGGACGTGTGCTTGGGGTCAGCCCATGGTAGTCACGGTGACTGAATATCACAAGTTTTTGCCGTGGACGCACATTCAGCTCCGCAGCCCGATTAGCCAGAATTCATGGCATCGAGCTAACGACAACAGGAGCGATCCACCATGTCCAACGAACGCAAGGTACTGGTCTACGGCGCCAGCGGTTACACCGGTAAAATTATTGCCGAGAGCCTGGCACAGCGCAACATCCCCTTCTACATGGCGGGGCGCAACGCGGAGCGCCTGCAGCAAGCCAAGGGGGTCGTCGAGGAACGCCACGGCGCGGCGATCGACGCGGAGATAGCGGTGTGCAGCAACAGCCCCGGGGAACTGCGCCCCTGGTTCGAGAAAGTGGACGTGGTGATCAACGTTTCCGGCCCCTTTATGCAACTGGGCTGGCCCATCGTAGAGACTGCCCTGGCGTGCGGCTGTCACTATTTGGACACCACTGGTGAGCAGGACTGGACCCGGGCCATCGCCGAGCAATACGGCCAGGCCTTCGCCAACCAGGGCCTGCTGCTGGCCCCCGCCACCTCCTACATGTGGACCGCCGGCGCCCTGGCTGCCGAGGTGGTACTGGAGAACCCGGAGATCGACAGTCTGGATATCTGCTACCAGATCGACCACGGCCTGCCGTCGGAGGCCTCCACCAAGAGCTTCCTGCGCATGGTCTGCAACGAGCAGCTGTTCCTGGAACTGAACGAGTACAAGCAGTGGCAGTGGGACACCCTGGCGACTGTCACCGTGCCCTACCGCGCCGGCACCCTGCGCGCCTTCCCCTGGGGCGGCGCCTGTGAACCCGTCTGGTACAAGGACGACGAACGGGTGCGCAACTGCAAGGTGCTTACCGCCTTCGGTGAGCACATGATCGACGCGCTCGTCGAGGCCATTAACAAGTTCCACAACGAGGCCGCCCACCTGCCGCAGGAGGAGCGCGAGGCCTGGACCAACGCCCTGGGGGATGCCATGGACTCCGGCGAGCCGCCCAAGGACACCCTGGACGTGCAACGCAGCGTGATTGTGGCCAGTGGCCAGGGCCGCCGCACCACCAACCAGTACGTGTTCAACGTGTCCGCCCCCTACACCTGGACCGGCGAGATTTCCGCCGAGTCAGCCAGGCAGCTGCTGGAAGGCAAACTGCTCAAGCCCGGTTTCCAGTCGCCGGCCACCGCCTTCAATCACCGCGAACTGATCCAGACCTTCCACGAGTTGGGCTTCACCAGCGCGCCCCCCGCACCGGGCAGCATCTAACAAGGGCGAGCCCGCAGGAGAGACCTTATGAAAATAAATGCATACGTGGCCGGGGTGGGAATGACCCGCTTCGGCAAGCACCTGGACATCACCCTCAAGGGCCTGGCCGGCGAGGCCATCCGCGAGGCACTGGCGGATGCCGGGCTCACCGGCGCCGACCTGCAGGTCGCCTATATGGGCAACGCCGCCGGCGGCGTGGTCCAGGGTCAGGAGATGATAAGCGGCCAGGCTGCCCTGCGCGCATTGGGCATCGGCAGGATTCCGGTCATCAACGTGGAAAACGCCTGCGCCACCTCCTCCACCGCCTTCAACCAGGCCTGCGCCATGGTCACCGCGGGCTTGTACGACGTGGCCCTGGTGTGCGGTTTCGAGAAGCTGTTCCACGAAGACAAGATGCGCTCCTTCGCCGCCTTTGACGGCGCCGTGGATACCGAAAACGCCAATGGCGTGATGGGCGCCCTGGAAACTCTCGCCGCCAGGGCGGGCGAGGAAGTGGACAGGGCCAATGCCGGCAAGACCCGCTCCGTGTTCATGGACATTTACTCCCTGATGACTATCGCTCACATGAAAGCCTACGGCACCACCGTGGAGCAGATCGCCGGTGTCACCGCCAAGAACGCCTTCCACGGCAGCCTCAACCCCCGGGCCCAGTTCCAGGTGCCCATGACCGTCGACGAAGTGCTGGCCTCGCGCGAGATCGTCTGGCCCCTGACCCTGCCCATGTGCTCGCCCATCGGCGACGGCGCTGCCGCGGTGGTCGTGGTAAGTGAACGCAAGGCGAAACAACTGGGTCTGGGCAAGCCCGTGCGGGTGCTGTCCTCCGCCCTGGTCTCCGGCTTCGACGAGGACGAGGGCGACCTGTCGGTGGGCTCCCTCGCGGCCAACCTGGCCTACGAGGCCGCCGGCGTCGGCCCCGAGGACCTCAGCCTGATCGAACTGCACGACGCCTCCGCCCCCTCGGAAATCATTGCCTACGAGTACCTCGGCATCTGCGGGAAGGGCCGGGGCGGTGCGCTGATCGAAGACGGCAGCACCCGCCTGGGCGGTCGCCTGCCAGTGAACGTGTCCGGTGGCCTGCTGCGCAAGGGACACCCCATCGGGGCCTCCGGCGCGGCCCAGATCGTCGAACTCACCGAGCAGCTGCAGGGCCGTGCCCGCGACCGCCAGGTGCAGGACGCCCGCATCGGCCTGGCCCACAACGGCGGCGGTATGATCGGCACCGATGCCGCGGCCACCGTGGTGAGCATCCTGCGCCGGGAGGACTGAGCATGAGCGAGCACAACATGACCATCCTCGCGCAGCTGGTCCGCCACCGGTGCGACCATTGTGCCGACAAGCCCCTGCTGACCTTCGTCGATATCGACTCGCAGGGTAACTTCATCGAGGAGACCCGCAGCTACCGGCAACTCTGGGACAATGGCCAGCGCCTGGCGGCCTGGTTGAGCAGCCAGGGCATGCAGCCCGGGGACGCCTTCGCCCTGGTGATGCAGAACCACCCCGAGTTCGTCGACTTCATGGTGGCCTCCTCCATTCTCGGCACCGTTTTCGTCCCCATCGACCCCCGTACCCGCGGCGACAAGCTGCGTTACATGCTGGACTTCGCCGAGTGCCGTGGCGCTGTCGTCCCCGGCTATGCGGTGGCGGCAGTGGAGGATGCCTGGTCCGGCAGCAGCGAGCGCTGGATTGCCACCCTGTGCGGCACCCACGGTGAGCATCCGGGCATCCGCGCGGAACTGTCGCGCCCCCTGCCCGATCCGCAACTGCCGATCAACAGCGTGGCAGCGGATGCTCCGATGCAACTGCTGTACACCTCCGGCACCACCGGTGATCCCAAGGCCATCCTGTCGCCCCACGCCCGCCTGGCCGTAGCGGCCAGTCTGCCCGACCTGTTCGGCCTGGACCAGAGTGACTGCCTGTACACCGGCCTGTCCCTGACCCACGCCAATGCGCAGCTGGTCACCCTGGGTATGTCACTGAACGCAGGCATTCCCTGCGTCATCAGCCGCAAGTTCAGCAAATCACGACTGTGGGACATCACCCGACGGTACGGCTGCACGTTCTTCAATTTACTCGGAGGCATGACCACCGCAATTTACGCCGAGCCGCCCCGGGACGACGACGCCAACAACCCGGTGCGCAAGATACTCAGCGCCGGCATGCCGGCAGCGATCTGGGAAGACTTTTCCCGGCGCTTCGGGGTAGAGCTGTTCGAGTTCTACGGCGCGGCCGAGGGGGGGCTTACCTTCAACCCCACCGGGATCGGGCCGATCGGCAGCTGCGGCAAACCGCCGCCCAACCTGCAGATCGCCATCCTGGACGAAAACGGCCACCCGGTAGCCCCTGGCGTCGCCGGCGAGATCTGCTTCCGCGAGGCAGACGGCAGCTGCCCGCAGGTGGCCTACTTCAAGAACCAGGAGGCCACCGACAAGAAGCTGGCCGGCGGCTGGCTGCACATGGGCGATATCGGCCACCTCGACCAGGACGGCTGGCTGTTCTTTCACTACCGCATGGGCGGCGGCATTCGCAAGCACGGCGACTTTATCAATACCGCCTTCGTGGAGAAGGCCCTGTCCGAATGCGACTCGGTAGCGGACGCCTACGTGTACGGGCTGGCGGTGACTGCAGGCATGGCCCCGGGCGAGAAGGACATCGTCGGCGCGGTGGTGCCGGCGGACCGGGAACGCTTCGACGTCGGGGCAGTATTCGCCGCCTGCCGGGAGAAGCTGGACAGGAACAGCGTACCGGATTTCATCCAGGTGCTGGACGAGATTCCCAAGACCGCCTCGGAAAAACCCCAGGAGCGCTTCCTGGTGGAAGCCTTTGAAAACAAGCGCAGCGACGTGTACGCCGCCGACGCCTGAATGCAAGCTGGAGAGACATAACATGAGTAACTACATCAATCTGCCGCTCAGCGGCCTGGAAGAACCCCTGTCCGAGATGGAGCAGTTGGTGCAGGATACTGCCCACCGCTTCGCGGAGGAGGTGCTGCGGCCTGCCGGCACGCGGCTGGACGGGATGTCTGCCGACGACGCCATAGCCCCCGAGTCGCCCCTCTGGGCCGTGCTGGAGCAGTCCGCGGGCCTGGGACTCAGCGTCAAGGCCATGCTCGACCTGCCCCCCCTGGAGCGCGAGCGGCTGCTGCTGATTGCCGCGGAAGAACTGGCCTGGGGTGAGCCCGGCCTGGGTGGCATGGTACTGGTGAGCCAGATGCCCGGCCTGTACGCCGCCCTGGCGGGCAACCTCGACATGGTCGATTTCTGCGACGGCAAGCTGGGCTGCTGGGGCATTACCGAGCCCGACCACGGCAGCGACAGCCTCGACGCCGGCGGCAGCATCGCCGCGGTGGAGGGCGACTACGGCCGCGCCAACTGCGTGGCCCGCATCGAGGGCGACACAATCATTGTCAACGGCCAGAAGTCCGCCTGGGTATCCGGCGGCACCGTGGCCGAAGTCTGCGCCCTGTACTGCCACTACGAGGAGAACGGCGAGGTTCGTCCGGGCATATCCCTGATTGTGCCCCTGGACCTGCCCGGCGTCACCAGGGGCAAACCGCTGGAAAAGATCGGCCTGCGTGCCCTCAACCAGGGTGAGATCTACTTCGACAACGTGGAGGTGCCCCTCAGCCACTTGCTGGCCGGGCCGGAGCAGTACGTTGACTTCGTGCGCCACACCCTGGCGGAGGCCAATGTGCATGTGGCCAATATGGCCGTGGGTATCGCCCGCGCCGCCTACGAGCACGCCCACGCCTACGCCCACGAGCGCAAGCAGGGCGGCCTGCCCATCATTCGCCACCAGAGCGTCAAGTACCGGCTGTTCCACATGTTCCGCAAGGTGGAGGCCTCCCGCGCCCTGGTGCGCCGGGTCATGACCTATAATGCCACGGCGCCGGAAGCGGCCCTGCAGGGATCGATTTCCGCCAAGGTAACCGCCACCCAGTCGGCCTTCGAGGTCGCCTCGGACGCGGTGCAGATCTTCGGCGGGAACGGCCTGACCCGGGAGTACCCGGTGGAGAAACTGCTGCGGGACGCCCGCGCCATGCTGATCGCCGACGGCTGCAACGAGGTGCTCGCGCTCAAGGGCGGCAGCCTGCTCGTGAAGCCTGAACTGCTTTGAGAGGACATCGACATGACGACAAGACTGGACGGTAAAGTCGCGCTGGTAACCGGCGCGGGCGCGGGCATCGGTGAGGCCACCGCGCGGCGTTTCGCCCAGGAGGGCGCAATGGTAATCGCCACCGACCTGCGGGAAGAAGCCGTGCAGCGGGTGGCGGCTGCAATCAGCGCGGCCGGCGGCCGGGCCGAGGCACTGGCGCAGGACGTGACTGATGAGGCGCTGTGGGCCATCCTGGTGGAGGACATCGTGGCGCGGCACGGCGGCCTGCACGTACTGGTGAACAACGCCGGTATCGCCCTTCCCGGCTCGGTGGAAGACGCCACCCTGTCGGACTGGCGTACCACCCAGGCCATCAACGGCGAGAGTGTGTTCTTCGGTACCCGCGCCGCCATCGGCGCGATGAAGGAAAACGGCGGATCGATCATCAACATTTCATCCATCGAGGGGATTGTCGGCGAGGCGAACGTGGCCGCCTACAACTACAGCAAGGGCGGTGTGCGCATCTTCACCAAGTCCGCGGCGCTGCACTGCGCCAAAGAGGGCTACCCCATCCGGGTGAATTCCGTTCACCCGGGCTTCATCCTCACCGCCATGGTGGAGGAGGGAATCGCCTCCATGCCCCAGGCAGTGCAGGACGAAATGCAGGACCGCTTGCGCCGCGAAATCCCCATGGGCGGCGCCATGGGCGAACCCCTGGATATCGCCAACGGCTGCCTGTTCCTGGCTTCGGATGAGTCCAAATACATGACCGGCTCAGAACTGGTGATCGACGGCGGCTACACCTGCCACTGACCGCCAGGTCACGCAGACACAGCGAGGATAATATGCACAAGTACACCGCACCCGGCTGGGCGAGAACCATCTACGAGGTATCCGGCAAACTGACCGAGGACTTTGGCGGCGGCCCACGCCACCTGAAGGTGGCCTGGGTCATCAACCTGCACAAGATCATTACCCTGTTCATCATCTACGGCATGATGCTGCACTTCGACAACTTCAGCACGGCCGCCTGGGTCTACCTGGGCTTGCACGGCATCTACGGTTACTGCTGGCTGGTCAAGGATTTCGGCTTTCGCGACGGCAGTTTCGAGACCCGGGTGACCTACGGTGGTGCCGTGATGACCTACCTGGTGTTGATCGCCTGGTACTGGCTGCTGCCCTACCTGTTCCTGTCGCGGCATGTAGAGCCTTCGGGGCCCATACTGTTCCTCGCAGTCGCCATGCACACCCAGGGTATCACCTGGATGATAGCCGGCGACTGCCAGAAGTACTTCTCGCTGAAGTACCGCAAGGGACTGATCAACGATGGCGTGTTCAGCTTCACGCGCAACCCCAACTTCCTGGGGGAAATCATGATCTACGGGGCCTATGCAATTCTCGCCAATCACTGGCTGGGTTACCTGGTATTGGCTTATGCCTGCCTGTTCTTCTACTCGCGGATGCAAGTGAAGGACGCCTCGATCTCGCGCTACCCTGATTGGGACGCCTACGCAATCCGCTCGAGTCGCCTGCTGCCGTGGAAGGTACTTGTTGCACCATTCAGACCACAACTGGAGGAAACCAGATTGTGAATACTGCAATGACCAGGCGCCTGTTTACCGCGGCCGCCCTGTTCAACTGGGTGGTCGCCCTGGGTCTTTTTCTCATACCTGGCGTATTTCTCGGACTGTTTGCGGTGACGCCGGCACCGGAGCAGACCCTGTGGACACAGCAGTTCGCCGGGTTGGTGTTCATTTTTGGTATTGGCTACTACCAGGCATCAAAAGACCTGGCAACCCTGGCGCCGGTGATTCGGCTGGCGGTGTGGGGCAAATGGGGCGTGGTGGCGATTGCCGCACTCAACGTACTGACCGGCGACATCAGCTGGCAATTCCTGATCCCTGCCTCCGCCGATGGCGTGTTCGCCATACTCTTTACCCTGGCGCTCCGGTCGCTGCCGGGCAAGTGACGCTCAGCCGTTCGCATCGGGCCGCATCCGGGTGCACGCTGAACAATGCCGCAGGATGCTTCCCCAAACTGCTTTCCCGTGGCAGTGACTACCGGGTGCGGCAGGGCCACTGGTATTCCGACTAGGCCCTGAGCACTCGCTTCATCAGCTGCTGTGCATCCACCTCAACGGGCAGTGTGCCATAGTACTGGCCATGTTCCCCGGTGAGGCGGGAGCTCACATAGGCCGCGGCGATCTCGCTGTCGGCGAATTGAATGAGCGTACTTGCCTGCCAGGCAAGGGCCAGCTTTTCCACCAGGCTACGCGCACGGTATTCCAGTTTTTGCAGATCCTCGATCTCACCCTGCAGCGCCGCCAGGTAGCGATCAAATACCTCGTAGCGCCCCGCTGCCCTGGCCAGCTCGGCCATAAAGGCATGCATCACCTGCGGGTCCTTTTGCATGGCACGCAGCACGTCCAGGCACTGCACGTTGCCGCTGCCCTCCCAGATCGCGTTTATCGGGCTTTCGCGATAGAGGCGCGGCAGTACATTGTCTTCAACCACGCCAACACCACCGATGCATTCCATGCACTCATAGGTGAACTGTGCCGTGCGTTTACAAATCCAGTACTTGCCAATGGCCGTGGCCACGCGGCTGAAGCGCGCCTCCTGCTGGTCATCCGGCTTAGCTTGCAGATTGTCCAGGCTGTGGGCAATACGCATGGCAATGGCCAACGCCGCTTCGCTTTCGATAGCGAGATCCGCCAGCACATTTTGCATCAGTGGTTGCTGGTGCAGATTCTTACCAAATGCGGCGCGGCCACCGGTGTGGTGATAGGCCTGCGCCAGGGCCTGGCGCATGATGCCGGCAGACCCGACCATGCAATCGAAACGGGTCATGGAAACCATCTCGATGATGGTGCGCACGCCGCGCCCTTCTTCACCGATCATCCAGGCAAAGGCACCGCGGTACTCGACTTCACTGGAGGCGTTGGACACATTGCCCATTTTGTCTTTCAGGCGCTGCAGGTACATTTCGTTTTTACGGCCATCGGGACGCCAGCGCGGTAACAGGAAGCAGCTCAGGCCTCTGCTATTGCCCTGCTCATCATGGGTATGGGCAAGCACCAGGAAGGCATCGCACATGGGGGCACTGCAAAACCACTTGTGCCCGACGATTTCATAGGCTTCTCCGGGACCGGCTTTCTCCAGCGGATAGGCTGTTGTGGTGTTGGCACGGACGTCACTACCACCCTGCTTTTCCGTCATGGCCATGCCAATGGTCAGGCCCTGCTTGTCGTAAAACGGAATGTTGCGCCCGTCATAGTGATTGGCGGTAATTTTCGGCAACCACTGTTCGGCGATGTCTGGTTGGTGCATGAGCGCTGGCACGGCGGCAAAGGTCATGGTCAAGGGGCAACCGGAACCCGGGTCCGCCTGCGTGTGCATATACTCAATAGCGGCTCGCGCCACATGGGCGCCTGGCTTTTTCTCACGCCAGGGCAGGCTGTGGTGACCGGCTTCAATGGCGGTCTGCATTAACAGGTGATAGCCGGGATGAAAATCCACCTGGTCGATGCGTTCACCGAAACGATTGTGAGACCTGAATTCCGGCTTGTATTTATTGGCCGCAAAGCCGGCTTCAAACAGGTCAGAGCCAGCACGCTGTCCATAGACTGTCAGTTCACGTTCATGCCATTGCGCGCCGAAGGTTTGCACCCAATGCTGGAGTGCCGGATCGGATGTGTACACATTGTAAGGATCCAGCGCTGTGGGCTGATTGAATACCTCATGGGTTTCCCCATGACAGAGCGATTGCGCAGTGTCGGTGGGCTGCTGCGTTTGTGGTTGCGACATGGGGGCCTCCTGATGTTTTAGCCCCGCGCTGCTGCAGGGGCTCTACATTTGTAACCCTGGACCAGGCCTGCCAGCCCGGGCGCTGCAGGCGCGCTGCCGTGAAGCCAGGCACCGACAGTGTGGCTGGATATGCTCTGCGGGACAAGTCACGCCACAAGAGGGGCCTACTCTTGCAAGGACAGATGCCGCCGAAAGGTCTCCACTAGAAATGCCGCCACCTGCTGCAGAGCAGGTGACCGCCAGCGGCGGTGGTGATACAACAGGTGAACCTCCGGAGCATTGGGCATTTGCCACTGTGGCAATAATCGCTGCAAGGTGCCGGCGGCCAACTCCTGGTGGATCAAAAAGCGGGGTAACACCGCCACACCACTGCCCGCCAGTACCAGGGCTTTCATTACCTGGATATCATTGAGCTTTAAATTACCGCTGACATTCACCACCGCAGGCTCACCGGACTGGTAAAACGTCCACTCCCGGGTAAACGGCAAGGTTGGGTAGTGCGCGAATAAACAGTTGTGCCGGGTTAAATCATCCGGCCTCACGGGCGCTCCGTGCTGTTTGATGTAGCCAGGGCTGGCGACCAGGCGGGCCGGGAGATAACCCAGGCTGCGGGCCACCAGGCTACTGTCAGGCAGGTCGCCGATAGTCACCGCCATATCCACATTTTCAGCCAGGTTTGACGGCGCTCCCTGCTGCAGCATTAACTCCAGCGACAACTTGGGGTGACACTGCAAAAAGCTTCCCAGTTCGGGCGCCAACAGCTGCTCGGCGAATACCGCTGATATCGCCAACCTGACCGTGCCGGCCGGTTCGCTGTGAAAACTGTGCGCCGTTTCGCTGGCATGTCGATAAGCAGCCAACATCGGCTCCACGTCCGCCAGCAGGCGCTGGCCGACGTCCGTCAACTGCACCTTGCGCGGGCTGCGCTGAAACAGCCGCACCCGCAGCGACGCCTCCAGTTTCGCTATCTGCTTGCTGATATGCGACTTGGAGACACCCAGCGTCTCGGCCGCCCGGGTAAAGCTACCCTCCTGGGCGACCGTGCCAAAAACCAGATACTGCTCGATCACTACTGTTTCCAATAATGGGCACAAAACAGCAAAACAATAGCCCAATAGATTCCAAATGGAAACAATAAGATTCCAGCCACGCGCTACCAGCCACCGGTCAGCTGCCGTACAGTAGCCCGGCATCAACAATAGGAGGCAACCGTGAAAAAACTCGCCATCGCTGCGGCCGTTATTGCCGTTATCGCAATAGCCGCCAGCCAACTGTTCAACCCCGCCGACCTGGTGGGTTCCACACAAAAGCGCAATGACGCCCTGATCGAGGAACAGCTGGCCTACCACTACGGCGTTACCGCCTACCTGTACGGTTACCCGCTGGTCGACATGCACAAGCAAATGCACAACGAGACCCATCGCGTCAGTGCCGACCAGAACACCTATGCGCCGGTGAACCGCTTTTTCCGCTTCCCGAACCTGGTCGAACCGGAGACTTCCGGTAACTTTCGTGCCCCCAATAACGACACGCTGTATTACACCGCGTGGTTTGATATCAGCGAACAGCCGCTGATTATCCATACCCCCGATACCGCGGGCCGCTATTTCACTATCGCCGTTACCAACCTCTATGCCGAGGTCAGCCATATCGGTCGCCGCACCACCGGCACCGAGGAAGGCTACTTTGCCCTGGTCCCTCCCCACTGGCAGGGGGAGTTACCCGACGGGGTGGTTGCCATTCCCACCGAAACCAATAAAGGCTGGCTGCTGGGCCGCATGCTGGTTGACGGCGCCGACGATTTCGATGCCGCCATGGGCCTGGTAGAAGACGTGTGGGCGGCATCGCTGGATGAATTCACCATGGGCCAACGCCCGCCCCTGCCGGCGGAGAAAAGCGCTCAGGCCATCGACCCGCTGGATAACATCGACTTTTTTACCGTGATGAACCGCGAACTGAAAACCCTGCCCGCCCGCCCCGGGGAAGCGGCATTGATGGCCATGTTCGATCAAATTGGCGTTGGCCCCGGGCAGCAATTTGACCCCGCCGCTTTAAGCGAGGCAGCGCGCAAGGGGCTGGAGCGCGCGATTGTCGACGGCCAGGCCATTGTGGCCGCAGGCTCAGCGCGGACCATCCCGGACTTCAACGGCTGGATGATCTCCAAGCATATCGGCCGCTACGGCTATAAATACATGCACCGCGCCGCCGTGGTCAAAGGTGGCTATGGCAATTTGCCGGAAGAGAGCCTGTATCCCGCTGCGCTGACCGATAACGAGGACCAGCTGTTGCACGGCAGCAATACCTATCAGCTGCACTTTGCAGCGGACCAGATGCCGCCAGTGGATGGTTTCTGGTCACTGTCGCTGTACACCCTCGGCGACAGCCTGCTGGCCCCCAATGAGCTGCGTCGATACAGCATTGGTGACCGCACCAGAGACCTGCATTACAACGATGACGGTTCACTCGTCATCACCCTGAGCCACGCCCGACCGGACAGCACTCAGGCCAACTGGTTGCCCGCCCCCGAGGGATATTTTGTCGCCGTGATGCGCCTCTACGAGCCCAGCGAAGCGGCACTGGACAACAGCTACCAACTGCCGCGTATCAGGATCGTTAAATAGGCGGCAAGCGGAGAGTAATGGTGCCTCTCATACTGCCTGGGCGCAGTCAGGTGCCCCGCGCCCGGTAATGCCCCTGGCCCTCCTTGCCATCAATCGGTTTGTTGCACGGTGGGCGGCGTCCATTGCCCCGTGAGGGCAGGCGTCCGGGGACCGTAAAGCCGCATGACGAGATAAAATGGGCCGTCGGGCGCGGGTAGCCAGTTCGACTCCAGGTTCTTGCCGGGTGAGTCCTTGCCGATGTGAAGCACCAGGGAGCCGTCTTCCTCCCGTTTGAACTGGTCCAGCATCACGGAGCTCAGGAGGTAACGATCGAGCGGATTGTCGATAAACAGCTGTGTCTTCCCGTCATACAGACTCAACGACCAGAATGCCTTGACCGGCGGCAGACTGCCTTGCGGGAACGTCAGCGTATAACGCTGACTCGATCCGTCCAGGGGCTTGCCGCTGGCATCGGTCCGGTAGAGGGGGTAGATCGCTTCTGTGGCTGAATTGCCGTATAAACCCATCTGTGCGGCGGCAGCGCGGAGCATATCCGGCCTCTCCAGCCCGTAGTTTTGTGCCGCGCTGTCGGCCAGGAAGGCGCGCGTGCCGAAAATCTTGCCGCTGGCGAGTGGATCGCTGAGCAGCCCGGCGATGAAGGCCTTCATGTCGGTGAGCCCTGCTTGTATACCGGCCTGCAGGGCCTGTACCTGTTCCGGCGACAGGGTATCGAGGCGGAAGTCACTACCTGGGCCAATGCCCAGGCGCGCCAGCTTCGCCCACAGCGCTTCCTCACCGGGTCCCGGATGCTGGAGCAGGTCCAGCATGAAATCGAGGTAAGCAAAAAACCGCTCATCCACCTGTGCGCCCTCCTCCCAGGCCGGAAAGTCGGGCCGCGCCGGCGCGGCCGGAGCCGCCTGGCCAAGGAAGGCGCTCAGCGGCTGTAACTGATACTGCGCCTGAATGGTTTTGACCTGTTCCAGATCATCCGGGCCCAACAGCTGCGTCCGGGTGACACTGAAAGCGAAGCGGGTTTCCGAACGGATCACCGCGGTGATGCCCGCGGGCGTGTCCCCGTCCCAGTCCGGTCCCGCCAGCAGGTAGTGGCCCCTATCGCTGCCCGTGGTCAGCTTGCCGATGTAGGCGAAGTTGTGGGTGTACAGATCGATGAGCTGAAAGCTGTAGTAACGCGCCGCGTCGATTGCCGGCACCGAGAGCACCAGCGGTTCGGCCCGCAGATCCATCCAGAACATGCAGTAGGGCGTATCCGAGTTCGGTGTCACGACCGTTTTGTCGGCCGGAGTGAACACCCGCGCCTCGCAGGCGACCCGGTTGAAAGGGCCCTTGTAGTCTGGATTCCCGGTATCGACCGTGTACTGGTACAGGGTCTTGTAATTCATGACCATGGGGAAGCCATAGACGTAGCCGTCGCGGGCAATGTCCACGATTTCGGCGGGCTGCAGTGACGCCGTCTGCGCCACAGCCAGCGACCAGGTGAGAGAAAACCCAATGGCCGCCAGCAGGCCCGCTGGCGTGGATGCGCGCTTCATTTCCTTTACTCCAGTCAGAGATGCTCCCATCCAGTCTAGTCCAGTTTTGAGCGGGTGTTGCTGCATTTCAATGCCCCAGCAGGGCCCGCAAAACCCAGAATACCAGCATGGCCACCACGATGGTCAGCAGATGGTTGCGGCTGCGCCAGGCGGTGAGCGCGGCAACCAGCAGCGCGCAGGCCTCGGGGGCACCTATCGCGATCTCGCCGCCGGGGCCGATCAACATGGTCACCACCAGGGCCGCCATCACCGAGGGGCCGACATACTCCATCGCCACCCGCACATTGGGCGGTATCTGCCGGTTGGCCAGTGCGATAATGAACACCGCGCGGCTGAAATAGGTGCCCAGCCCGGCGATAACGATGGCCAGCATGCCAGTCACTGCCGGCGCTCCAGCAACAGGCCCACGGCGACGCCCGTAACCGCACCCAGCAGCAGCCCCGAGCGATGCGGCAGTTCCGCCGCCAGCAGTGTGACCAGCCCCGCCGCCAGCGCCGCCATCGCCTTCGGCCAGCGATCGATGCCCATCACCAGCAGCGCCAGGAACATCACCGGTACGGCAAAGGCCAGGCCCCAGTCCTGCGGTACCGCGGGGCCGACAATCAGTGCCAGGGCCGTGCACAGGATCCACAGCGACCAGAAGGTCATGCCCGCGCTCAGGTAATAAATGCGGAAGCTGCGCGGATCGTCATCGATGCGCAGTATGCACAGCGCAAACACCTGGTCGATCAGGAAGTAGGCGCCGACCCAGCGGAACCAGGGGGGCTGCTGCTGGAAGGTGGGGGCCATGGCGGCGGAGTACATGAGGTGGCGGGCATTGACGATCAGCGCAGCAGTGACCGCAGCCGCCAGGGCGGCGCCCTCCCCCAGCAGCGTCAGCAGGGTCAGCTGCGAGGCCCCGCCG
Organism: Seongchinamella sediminis; assembly: GCF_003457605.1. Lineage (GTDB taxonomy): Bacteria > Pseudomonadota > Gammaproteobacteria > Pseudomonadales > Halieaceae > Halioglobus > Halioglobus sediminis. Next base: position 5,016 of record NZ_QRAN01000016.1, on the reverse strand, counting down.
TAGATCACCAGCGAACTGCTCCAGCCCACGGCCGGCAGCATGCCGGTTTCGAGGATGACGATCGCCAGCATCAGGGTGAAGGGAATGGCGGGAATAAACAGCGGCAGCGCATCGCCGATGCCGCGGCGGACTGTGTGGAGGGTATCGTTCATGCCGATAGTCTAACCGAAAACACGGGGACACGGTCCGGCCGTGTTGCAGCGCCAAAGCCCGCAAGCCGGGTGCTGACCCGCCGAGTATGTACTGGAATGTGTGCGCCTTATTCAGTGGCCCGGTTCGGCCATATCGACTTGCAGTATTCGATTGCCCGAGAAGGTTCCGATGAACAAGGTGGAACCCACTTTTAAACCAACGGTACCCGCGCCCATTGGAGCATTCGGATCATAAAACAGCGTTTGCTCTTCGAGCGAGCCTGGGTTCAGCTCAACAATAGAAAATGCTATCGGGCAAACTCCAAGCTCAGCGGAGGTACAACGAGCAAAATCATCCACGCTGGCCGAACCGGTAAATGAAGCCGCCACCAAAACCTGTGCATCGGCTGACCACTTTATATTATCGACTGATTTCACCACAGCACTATCGAGCACCTCACCGCTCTGCGCATCGATCTTCTTGACCAGGTTCTCCCCCGAGTAGACGACAAAGAGCGTCTTACCGTCCTTGCTGGCAGCAATCCCGTTAAGCATATGACCTTCACTACGTGGCACAGGATCAAATCCGGAGCGTTTGCTCCACCGATAAACCAGACCTGACGGGCTTCCCGGATCTGCATTCCATGACGAGCTTGTTGATTGCATTTTGGTGGCAAAAAGTTCCCCGTCGCGGCCCGCCGCTACCGAATTCAGGCTTGTATCCTCGGACGCGACTGCGCAACCTCTCCATAGCAGTCGCGGCACCCTGTCTGTATCTACAAGTTCAAAAAACTCAATGGACTCTCGCCCGCCATGCTGGACGACTAGCAACTGCCATCGCCCATCTGCACGCTGGCTGAGATCAATACCGTGCGGGCTGAAAACAGTCCCTGGCGGATCCTCGCAGGATTTATCCCCCCAATACTCGGTGGGCTGTTCGTGACTATCACCGGAATATCCCAGTCGACGCGTCTGCGTTGTAATATCATAGAAGACCAGCGCACCCGGCTCAGTACCGTGATTATCGCCAAACTCACTTACCAGCAGCGTCTCCTTGTCTGGCAGTAAGGCCAGGTCCTCCGGGTTGGAAAAAAAACATAAAGGCGTGGTGTTCGCGTATTTCTGGCACTGTACCTCACCAGAGTAACCTGTAACGGATACCGGTGTGTTTTCAGCGAGCGCGCCAGCATCGACGAAGAAAAAAAGCAAGCTGAACGAGGCCAATAAATCCCTGATTTTCATAACAGATATCCCTCTTGGGCGAAATAGCGTTCACTGTCGTACCCTGCAGCGAGTTGGTGGAAGGTGCCGGCTGAGCCAGCGACCATACACTATATGACGACACTGGCAGTGGAGACAGCGAGAGAACAATCAAGGCCGGCGTCAACCATCAGCATGCCCACAGATACAAAAAAATGGCAATAAACGAATTTTCCAGAACGGAATTACAGCACGTCACCGGCGCGTTAGTAGTTTATTTCGGAGGATCGATATATCAGCTTCATTCAAACCGAGGACACTGTGGAAATAGTAATCCAGGCTTCCGTATTGTTCCTCTATCCCCTCCAGCGCTGCCTGTATATACGTCGGGTCCGGGATAGCCAGGGCTGGCTGATTAACCAGCTCTTTCGGGTAGACTTTGGAGTCTATGCCCACCCACTCAACGGGATCAAGAGCGCTTGCCTCGTAATCCTCCAGTATTGTCTGTCTTGGCACGCCAAGAACACTCAGGACCAGAGCGGCCGCAACACCGGTGCGATCCTTACCTGCTGTGCAATGAAACAACATCGGCACAGCATTATCAGATAACAGCGCTGCGAACATGGCGCGATAGGAATCCGCGTACCGTCCTCCCATAGAGCTGTAGTTTCTGATCATAATACCGCGCCAGTCAACTTCCTGGCCCGAGGACTGCATATCAAGCAGTTTTTGAAAAGACGACGAGAGAGAGGTCTTTAACGAATCATCCTGGCATCCTTCTACCTGGTGGGAACCGGGAAGCTGTGGATCAGGCCGCTCCTCACGTTCCGCCAGGGTACGAAAGTCACAAATACTCCGAATGCCCAACGCAGCAAGCGCTGTTTGCTCAGCGGGCAAAAGCCCGCTGAGGTTACCAGAGCGGTATAGAACACCTTGCCGGAGGGTATGGCCATCGATTGTCTTATACCCCCCCAAATCACGAAAGTTTCTGCCTGCTATACCGATCGAAGACGGGAGTGTAACTTCAGCGGTATCAACGGCATACCCTTCTGGTGCTGAGTCCGCTGCAGGCGCGGTGAGCCATAGTGATAATGGTACGGCTATAATGGCGCACCCGCGTTTGATTGGAGGCAAAATGGACAAATCCCCTGAGTCCCCTTTTTCAGAATTCATAAGCTAGAGAAACAGCCCAGGTTCGAGGCATGTTATACGCGCCGGTAACGAAAGGGCCGACGTTGTAGCTATTGCTAAGAACACGCTTGTCTGACAGGTTCTTACCTTCAAGCGCCAAACGCCAGCTGCCGTCCAATGTGGTAAAAGTCGCTATGGCGTTCCATGTGGTGTAAGCCTCCTGGTACTGTGACTCCGCCACCGTGCTGGTGAGATCAATAGGCGAGTTCGTGTAGGCGTCGTCACGATAGGCGATGTCGGCTCCCAGCAAGATATGACCCAGGCTCGAAACGTCGAAGTCGTACATCACACGGGCCTGCGCTGTCCACTGGGGAGAGAATCCCAATGCCGTGGTATCTGCGATGTCCTCACCGCCACTCTGATAGGACTTCACCTCCGCATCCAGATAGCCAACATTCACGCCAATGGTCAGGCCGTCCACTGATGGCAACCAGGTTAACTCGATCTCAGCGCCACTGGTTTCCACCTCACCCACGTTCCCCACCTGAGCTTGTAGGTCGGTTTCAGTCAGCACAATGGTTTGCAACTGCTTGTCACTGTAATCGTTAAAGAATGCTTCGCCATTAACACGCAGCGTGCCATCCAGCCACGTACTCTTCATGCCAACCGTGTAGGCATCTACCACTTCGGGCTCGTAACTGTCTGCATCCTGTGAGTCCCGCTGGAAACCACCCGACTTGAATCCCTGCTGATAAGCGGTATAGAGCATCAGGTCTTCAGCAGCAAACCAGGTCAGGCGGGCACTTGGCGAGAACTGGGACCACGAGTCATCTCCACCGGTATTTTCTGGGAAAACATCGCGAACCGCTTCAGAATTGAATGCCGGCGGAGCGAACTGGGAGGCCCAGTAGGCAAACAATGGGCTCTGGGCTGCTGTGGCCTCTTGCCCAGGTCTCACCGAAACAATAGCCTCCGGGGGAAAGCCGGCCAGACCCGCGTAGGCAAAATAGGTCCGGTCTACCGTTGCCAGCGTTGTTTCAGCTTTCTTGTCCTGGGTGTATCGCCCACCAAAGGACAACTGCCATTTTTCAGTGATGTCCCAATCGATCGTACCGTAGGCCGACATGGATTCGAGCTCGCGATCGGACACGTAGGTGTCTTTGGTCTGCTGTAAGATTGCTCGCAGTCGATCGTATTGATAGGTAAAGGAAGGTCTTTCCTCTAACCCGTCCAGGTAATACAGCCCCATCACTGCGTGTAGATTTTCCCCCTCGAAGTTAAACTGAAACTCCTGCGACAGGTCTTCATTCTCAACCGTATCATTGATCGTAGTTATAAACTGCTGATTGGAACCGTCGAAATCATAAGGCGTGACAAACTCCGAGGTGCGACTGGCGGTGACGGATTTAAAGTCCCAGTGCTCGGAAAGTTCCCACTGCAGTGTTAGAGATATTGTAGTTGTATCAATTTTATACTTGTCAAAACCATCGACAAACTCTGTCGAAACCGTATCAATATCGGATGGCAGAGATGCGTCGTTGGGTGTATCGACAAGGCCTGTACCGGGGCCGAGGAACCTGTTGGCGCCGCTGATCACAAAATCGATTGCACCCAGAGTATTTGAGTCAACATAAACCCGGTTGGGTATACTCGGCGCCGAGCGATCCCTCGAGTGATCAGCAGAGAGCTTCAATCGCAGTGAGTCAGTCGCGTTCCACAACAGACTTCCACGAAATGCCTGTATGTCTTCACTCCAATAATCATCCCGATTGAATGTATTGGTTTGGATCCCATCTCGATCTTTGTAAACTGCTGCGAAGCTCCCGAGCAGGGTAGAGCCGATAATTGGGCCTGAAATACTGCCCTTGACCTCTTTCATATCGAATCTGCCAGTGCCGATCTCGACCCTACCTTCCAATTCTTCGGTCGGTTCTTTGGAAATGAACTTTATCGCACCGCCAATGGTATTACGGCCGTAGAGATTGCCCTGAGGTCCCTTGAGCACCTCGACTCGCTCTACATCGTAAACATCCAGCAGAGCGCCGGTGGTCTGATTCAGATAGACATCGTCTACATAGATACCTACACCCTGGTCAAAGCCGACATCATTTCCGATCCCGCGAATGAATACGGATACCCCGCCCGCCGCCAACCCGCCAGTGGTGGTCAAGGTGACATTCGGGGACATACGCTCAAGGTCAAGAATGTTATCGACCTGGGCGTTGCGCAAGGTGTCGGCATTGAAAGAGCTCACCGCCATGGGCACGTCCTGCAGACTCTCTGCCCGTTTGCGCGCGGTGACGATAACCTCTTCGAGCACCTGCGCGTCGACGAAATCGGTGAATCCAGTGGCTGCAACCACGGCGATTGCCAGAAGCGTCTTTGTAGAACGATTGCTTTGCATCAGAATTTGCTCCCATCTCATAATAATTATGGGTCTTCCCCAATCATGGTGGGTAATCATTGACGAACTCCAGCCGGATACAACTGTAGGCCGCCGAGATGGAAGTAGATGGCATCGCGGAATCGTTGCTTGTTGCGGAACCCTCGCGCT
>NZ_QRAN01000015.1 GCF_003457605.1 Seongchinamella sediminis | reverse complement strand
GCAAGCGACACATTGACCGAAGTGACCTTCCAGGGCTTCTGGATACCGAGAATCTGACTGTAAAGCTGTGTATCTTTCATGAGGACAAGGCTAATCTACCCACTCGATTTGGTGAAGACCCCACTTTCATTACAAAAGTGACCACAAGCGCTCGCTGACCTTGAAAATGATCTGGAGGTTGAATCAGGAACTGGGTATACCCGCTGAGTCATTGATCAAGCCGCCACAAGGTCAGGTATGAACCTGGCCTTTGGCCTGTCGAATAGGACTCTCAAGTTCGATGAATTGCGGATATTAGACAATAGGCCGATTACATCAAGTAGATATCCACGTTCGACTGCTTTGCGGCCTTGCGCATGGCCTTATCGAGCGTCGCTAGTGGCAATCCTTTGCGGACAGCCAACTCAAGGTATGCCGCGTCGTAGCTACTTAACCGATACGCCTTTGCAAGCGACATTGTATGGCCAAACGCCTGCCTTGCCGTCGAGGTGTCGGTCGTGATCGGCAGGCTCTCAAGCTGTGTGGTAAAACGATCTACATCTGCGACTTCAAGTGTTTTACGACTCAGAGCGCCCAGCAGTACATTGGCTGCCTCCAGGTGCCAAAGATTGGGTACGACGGCCCCTGCCTCTGCCAGCGATTTCAAGACCCGTTCAGCGTAGCGCTGGTCCAGGCTTTTCTCGCTGGCTAACAGCCATCGCATAGACACTGAGTTATCCAGTACAAAGGCCGTCATTTGCGACCCTGGCTTTTTAGCTCAGACAACTCCTCACTGGAAACAACTTGTTTTCTGGCGTTCAGGATGTTGGTGATTGCAGCCTCTGTCTCCCGGCGCTGGCTCGATCGAGTCGGAATGATCTCGGCCACAGGCTTGCCGCGGTTGGTGATCGTGAAGCTTTCGCCTGCCTCTACCCGACGAAGTATCTCGGCGAGCTTCGTTTTCGCATCGTAAGAACCAATTTCTTCATTCATGGTGCGTCCTCTACAACTGTGAAGACTAGTCTACTGGTCTGATTGGTTAGAGGCAAGAATCATAGCAACGTGTAATCTATAGGATTGGGTCCGAGGAGCTGGGTATACCCGCTGAGGCATTGATCAAGCCGCCACAAAGTCAGATCTGAAACTGATCTGCGGCAGGGGTTGGACTGAACTTCCTGGGGGTTTAGTATCTGCCGCTGAAACAGAGGAAAATCCTAAGCTACTGTCCGGGATTAGTTGACTACTACATTATTTGAATTATGCAGCGTAAAGGAAAAATCCGGTCATGGAATGACCAGAAAGGGTTCGGCTTTATCCAGCCAGAGGGAGGGGGGAAGGATGTGTTTTTACATATCTCCGCTTTCAGAAATCGGGACCATCGACCAGAGGATGGCCAGTTGGTTGCTTTTACATTGACCACTGATGAGCGTGGTCGTCCAAGGGCTGACCAGGCGATGCTTCAAGGGAAGGGCATCAACTCGTCCAGGCGGCGTAGTGGGGAGACGGGAGCTTTAGTTTTAGCTGGCCTATTTCTGGCATTGGTTGTATTCCTCGTCGTTATGAATTGGGTGCCGGCATTCATCCTCTGGCTGTATCTGGGTGCTAGTCTGGTGACCTTTATGGCATATGCGCTTGACAAGAATGCGGCGCAACATGGTCATTGGCGCACCAAGGAGGGGACATTACACTGGCTTTCCCTGATTGGAGGCTGGCCTGGGGCCTTGGTAGCGCAGCAGACCCTGCGCCACAAATCCAGGAAGCGATCATTCAGATCGGCCTTCTGGGTCACGGTAGTTCTGAATGTGGCGGTTCTGGGATGGTTACTGTCTGGCCCGGGAATCGACTTTCTGGAAACCTGGGCTGGTGACTATAGCAGCTTCGGCCCTGGGGGCCAGAAAGCAGTGATCGAATGGGCAGAACCGTAGTATAGATCGCGGAGTTGTTTGGGTTTAGCGCTCAACGTATAGCCTGGCGTCGAAATCAGACCGGTTTTGGCGTGAATGCTTGACCAGTCTCCGGTCAAAAATTACTTTTGCTTCAATGGATTAGTTGGTCGATTGGGTGGAACTACTGGCGCCATTAGTGAGCAACTTTCAGTGACTATGACACTTCGATATACAGCAAATCCGTCAAAAGAAACCGTGGATTTGGAAAGGGTAAGTTAGCTCTCCATAACCATCATACAAAGGAAATTGGCGCTCGCCGTAAGCACCTCATCAGTTTGCTGAAGCCGGGAGCAAAAGGTGACAGCCTGCCAAATAATGTATGGAATGGAAAGAGACCTGAAAAGTGGCGTAGATTACATCCCGATAAGCCCGCATATACAATTCTGGCACAGATGCATCGAGACCTTAGCGAATGGGTTCACCCATCTCTCGAGCGCTGGATAACGGTTCGTGAAGCCGCTCGACTTCAATCATTCCACGATGGATTCATTTTCAAATCGAGCGAATGGCAGCAGCTAAAGCAAATAGGAAATGCAGTCCCTCCACTTATGGCCCATGTTCTTGGTGATATGGCGGCCCATCTTCTCCAAGAGCTACGGCCAGCCACCACCAAGAGGGCTAAGCGGCGGGCCTTCCAGTTGGAGTTGGAGCCTGCCTGATGTGGTTGGTGATCAATGCGAGGTGGAACCTGTCTGCTTCCAGTCGACTCTTCATCATAAACGGGGTACACCGGCATTCATTAAACTGATTTTGCGAAGATCGTTTAATGGAGAGAACACCGATGTCCGACGCAGGCATGATTATAGGCATACCTGGCCTGGGAGTCGTAGAGGAGCGGATCATCAAGCGGCTATAAATGCCGGCCTCGGCGGAGCGAGCCGTGCCGGGCAAACCTAGAATTTCCGCGGAGTTGACTAATTGCGCAATAGCAACGCTCCTCCCTCACCCTCAAGTAGCCAGCGTGTCGGCCTGAGACAACCTACGCCGCTTTCTCCTCCGGCTGCAAATCCGCCTTCAGTCCCTCAAGCTCCTGCTCCAGCTCCTGCACCTTCCGCTCGGCTTTCAGCTTCTCGCCCTTAGCTTCCTTCAGTGATTTCTGCAGCAGCTCATTGGCCCGGGTCTTCTCCGCCAGTTTCTTCTTGTTCGCATCCAGGTTCTTCTTCATGCGATTGGGATCGTACCGGCTCAGTTCCTTGAGTTGTTCGCGCTCACTGGCCAGGTCCTTCTGCAGGGCCTTTACCCGCTGCTTCAGGGTAGCAATCTGCTCCTGCTGATTTTCGCTGCGATTGGTCAGCTCACGGTTCTGGTGCTCCACCTTCTGGTTGTCGGTGGCCTTGGCAGTGAGGTCCTGGATGGTCTCCAGTTGCTGGTCGATGGTCGCTTGCAGTTGTGCCTGCTGCTCCGCCTGTGCCTGCTTGACCTGCTCCAGCTCGGCCTGGGCAGCTTCGAGCTTGCCCTCGTATTCGGCGCGGAGGGTGTCTTCCAGTTCAATGACTTTTTCGAGTTTGTTGATGCTCAGCATTCAGTGTGTCCTGTGTTGGTGCTTGCTGCGGTCAGCCTCCGACTTATGGCTGTCCGCTGTTACCTGTCCCTGGGGCATAGTCGGGTGGTGTAAGGGTCTATAACTCGTTGAAAATTAAAGAAAATGGTGGGCCCAGAAGGACTTGAACCTTCGACCTGCCGATTATGAGTCGGATGCTCTGACCAACTGAGCTATGGGCCCCGGGCAGATGGCTGTGGCCATCTGGGGTGAGCGCGGGATTATAAGGGAAAAGCCCGTGGTAGTGAACTTGCATCACGGTGTCTCGGGCAGGCTTTCGCCGGCTTATCCGGGGGCAATTTCAAGTCCCAGCCGGTCTGCGGTGAGGATCGCCTGTTTCAGCTTGGTACTGGTGACTTCCAGGGGCATATTGCCGATGAAGGGAAAGGCCATGGCGGCGTCTACGACGGCATCCAGTTGCTCGTCGTTGCCGGAGTCCATGTCGAGCTGGCCCAGGTGCACGGGTAAACCTGTGGCGGCAAAAAACCGTGCCGCTTTCTCCGCTTCTTCGCTCGAATTTTCCAATGCCAGTTGCGCCAGCACGCCCATGGCGACCATCTCGCCGTGCAGGTAATTTCGGTGCACATGATCGATAACGGTATAGCCCTGGGCAACGGCGTGACAAACGGCCAGGCCGCCGCTCTCGTAGCCGAGGCCGCTGAGCAGGGTGTTTGCCTCCACCACGTTTTCCAGCGCGTCGGTGACCTCGGATTTCTTCACCGCTGCCAGGGCCTGCTCGCCGTAGCGGTAGATGGTCTCTGCGCAGAGCTGGGCCAGTGAGGTGCCCGCCAGCGTTGGGCGGCCGCCGAATACGGTGACGCCGCCGGGGTTGCAGGCGCAGGCGCGGGCTTCGTACCAGGTGGCCAGCGCGTCGCCCATCCCGGCCACCAGGAACCGGGGTTCTGCCTCGGCGATAATGCCGGTATCCACCAGTACCAGTGCCGGGTTTTCGTCGTAGATCTCGGCGTCGGCGGTCACCCCTTCCGGGGTGTAGATAACCGAGACCGCGGCACAGGGGGCATCATTGGAGGCCAGGCTCGGGATCACCGCCACCGGTACGTCCAGTCTTCGCGACAGGGCGCGGCCGGCGTCGACGACCTTGCCCCCACCCACGGCAATAACGCTGTCGACGGGGCTGTCCAGTGCCCGCAGGGTCGCCGCATGGCGGTCGATTTCCTCGAACGAGCATTCACCTGCAAAGATGCATTTCTCGAGGCTGAGGCCGGCGTTTTCAGCGCTGCTGATCAGGTCGTTTCCCTCCGCCTCCAGGCAGCGCCGGGAAAGCAGAACGGCACTGTGGCCAAAGCCCAGCCGGGAGAGATAGTGGCCGGCCTGGGCGATGACCCCGGCTCCCTGCACATAGCGGCCCGGGGAACCGAACACCCGGGGCAGGGTATGGCCCGGAAGTGGGGCTGCAAATGCCTGGCTTGCGGAATATTCGATGCTGTCGGTACTCATGGGAACTCCTGCGGTGGCACCAGTGGAACTCAGTATAGGGTAGCTATTTATGCGCCGGATGCGCCAGTTTCTGCCTCTTTGGGCCTCGGTTTGAAAAATAATTCAAAAACTGTGGGCAAATTTCTGCCCGTTCCTCGCTCCTTATCCTGACATTGCCATAAATACGCGCCGTGCATCCGGAACACGGGGCCAGAGGATAGAACATGCGAACTTGCAATCGACAGTCAGTCAAGGTTCTTGGGGCCTCCCTGCTCATCGCCGTGCTTTCCGCCTGTGGTGGAGGCGGCGGTGGCGGTGGTGGGTCATCCTCGCCCGATCCGGCCCCGCCTGCGCCAGCGCCCGAGCCGCAGTCGGCGCAGATCACCGATGCCCGTGGCCTCAGCCCCCATTACATCGAGGTCAGCTTTGCCGATGACGTGGCGGTGGACGAGCTTGATCCGGCGGAATTCAGCATTGTGGCGGCCAATGGCGACGAACTGGAGGTCATGGAGCTGCTGCCGGCGGATGATACGCGAACCGGCCGCCTGGTGGTTTCCCCGGGCTTGCTGCAGCCCCTGGAGGAGTACGACCTCAAGCACAAGTCACTGACCGGCGAGCCGCTGCGCATCATCGGTGAGCCCGCCGTGGAGCCGCGGCTGGAGTCGGTGGTCACCCTGAGCCAGACCGAGCTCTTGCTGACCTTTGATAACGAGATGTCCCAGCAGTCGGTGCAAAACCAGAGCGCCTACCTGGTGATTCCCTACCTGGATGGCGAGCCCGAGCCCGGTGCGCAGCCACTGCCGGTGCAGTCGGTGGAGTTGCTCGCCGACCAGCGCCGGCTGATCCTCACCACGGCGCCCCAGGACAACCGCGAGTACCGGGTGGAAATCCGCAATATCTCCAACGTCAACAACACCTATATCAACCCGGAATACGCCCAGGGCGGTTTTGTCGGCATCGGCGAGGACGACACCAGCCCGCCGGGGATCATTGATGCAACGATCGAGGACAGTAACCAGCTGTCCATCAGCTTTTCCGAGCCGGTCTGCCGTACCGGCGGCAACCCGGGTAACTATGCGGTGGAGTACTGTCTTCCGGCCATGGGCACAGCAAGCTGCGCGCCCGGTGCCGACAGTTTCCAGGCCTTTGTCAACCAGGTGGAACTCGATGAGTTCTGTACCGCCGCCACCCTGACCACCTCGTTTATCCCCCCGGGCGCGGTAATCAGCGTGGACGTGAACAACGTGATCGACAACACCGGGAACGTGCTCGACGGCGGCACGGTCATCCGTCCCGAAACCCCGGAGGAGGTCGCTTCCGCCCGGCCCCGGCTGTCCAGCGTTATCTCGCTGAGCAGTAGCGAGGTGCTGGCGACCTTCGATACCCGGCTCGACGCCACCAGCGCGGAGGACCGCCGCTTTTACCGCATTATTGCCGCCGACAATGGCCGTCCGCGCATCGAGGAGGGTGAGCTGACGGTCAGCTCCGCCAGCCTGCAGTCAGACGCCAAAACGGTCCTGCTGCGGACCTCGGGGCAGGAGGTGCGGGAGTACCTGTTGCTGGCCTCGAATATCGCCAACGAGCCGGGCCAGGCCGTTATCGACCCGGAGTACAGCAGCGCTGTGTTCTATGGTCGCGGCAGTGTCGAGAGCGACACCACCCGGCCCTCGATTACCGGCGTGAGCCGGGGCGGCGCCGGCCTGGTGTACGCGGAGTTTTCCGAACCACTGTGCACTACCGCGGGCGATGAAACGCTGTATCGCCTGAGTTACTGCCTGCCGGAAGAGGGGGCCGCAACGTGCAACGACTATGCATCCGTCGCCCTGGCGGAGGCGCAGTTAAACGAATATTGCACGCGCGTGGCCCTGAGCAATGAGGATATTCCCTCGAATGCCCTGCTGCGGCTGCAGGTGACCGGCCTCACCGATGCCGCTGGCAACCTGATCCTCAATAATGGCAGCAGTTTCAGCATTCCGGCCTTCAGCAGCCCTGGCGACAACACCGGCACCATGCCCCCGCCGCCGGTCGTGGTCGGTGCCATTTCAACCAGCAATACCAGTATCAAGGTGGTCTTCAGCCAGGCCATGGATGACGCCGCCGAGGTGGCGGCAAACTATGTGGTGGCGCAGAGTAACGTCAATGGCGAGGCGGGCAGCCTGGCCATCACCGGCGCCGCGTTCAGCGGACCGGAGCGCAGTGAGATCGTGCTGACCACCCTGTCGCAGAACGATGTCACCTACCAGCTCACGGTTATCGGCGTGCGCGACAGCTTCGGCCAGCCCTTCCAGGTGCAGGCTACCAATGTCGGTTTTGTCACCGCCAACACGGCGCAGTTCGCCGGTACCCCGCCCAATGGCGGTACCGTTATCGACACCGATGGCGACGGCCTGGCGGATAACGAGGAGCAGCGCGGCTGGGTTACCCGGGTCCAGGACAGCAATGGCCAGTTCCAGGAGCGGGAGGTGACCAGTGACCCCTTCACCGCCGACACCGATGGCGATGGCCTGAGCGACGGGGTCGAACGCCAGCTGGGCACCGATCCACGCAATCGCGACACCGACAGCGACGGTATTGGCGATGCCCATGAATACAACGGCATCTTCAGCCAGCCCACCCGGCAGGATTCCGACGGCGATGGCCTCAGCGACGGCGAGGAGTTGAATTTCTACAAGACCTCGCCGCTGCTGAAGGACACCGACGGCGACCAGATCAGCGACGAGGACGAGGTGATACTGGCCAACCGCAACGCGCGCATCGCGGACCTGCCCCAGCCCACCTTCGAGATCGAGAGCATCGGGCTGGAACTGGACGTGCGCTTTGACGAAACCAGCTCCAGCGGCACCACCACCGGGGAAACCGAGACCGTGGCCGCCACCCTCACCCAGAGCGAGTCGCAAACCCGCTCGCGCACCTCGGAGGTGAACGACCAGATATCCGCCAGCGTCACCGCCAAGGCGCAGTACGAACTGGGCGGCGATGCCACGGTAGGCAAGCTCACCGCGGGCATCGAAGTGAGTGCCGGCTACGAGCACAGCTGGTCGTCTTCCTGGTCGGAGGAATCGGCCCGGGCCAGCCAGGAGGAGTACAACAAGTCCCTGGAGAGCGCCCGTGAGGTCAGCGAGGAAACCAGCATCAACCGGGTGGTCGAGGACGCGCGCATCAGCACGCTGCTGTACCTCTCCGCCGCCGGCGACGTGGCCTTTACCGTGCGCAACCTGCAGATTACCGCGCTGGTGGACGATATTCGCAACCCCGGGCGCTACCTGCCGGTGGCCACGCTCAAGCCCGCTGAAAACACCCCCAACGAATTCAACCTGGGCCCCCTGGTGGGCGACATCGGGCCGCTGATTTTCTCCGCCAGTGGCCAGGATGTATTTCCCGGGCAGGTGGAGCGGCTGATGCAGGACCCGAGCGGGGTGATCTTCCGCCTGTCCAACTACGACATCGAGGATGAGAACGGGCGCAACTTCGCCTTCACCTCGCAGAACATCACCGACCGCACCACCTCCTTCAGCCTCGACTTCGGCGGGCTGCCGGCCACCGAGTACTACCGGGTGGCGACCAGCTTCGGGCGCAGGATAGGCACCGTCGCCGACAGTATCGCGGCCAGCGAGGGCCTGACCACGGACGAAGTGCGCCTGGCCTACGGCCTGGCGCTTGACGACGACGACAGCTTTGTCGCCTTCGACCTGGCGGGCAAAAATCTCGGCGTGGTGTTCCACGATGTGATGCAGGACGTGCTCGGCCTGACCCGCTACGACACCAACACCGATACCACCAGTCCCGCGGCGCAGGCCAGCAGCTACGCCACCAGTTTCGGTGCCGACGGCATCGAGCGCGTCACCCGCATCCGCCAGAAGGTGAATAGCCCCAACGCCAACTGGTCGCTGCTCAGCCCGAGCGGCCTCATTCTGTCCGGCCAGCTGTCCTTCGGTGATGGCGAGGTGGCGCCCGATGACCAGGTGCTGTTCCCGGGCACCGGCATCAGCCTGGCCTTTGTCGAGGACCAGGACCGGGACAGCATCCCGGCCCGGCTGGAGGCCCTGCACGGTTGCGACGATAGCGACCTCGACGGCGACACCGACAATGACGGCCTCGATGACTATTTCGAGGTCTTCGGCGCGCCGCGGGTACCCGGCAATCCGGAGGCGCGGATCAATCCCGGCAGCGAGTGGCTGATCGGGCTGGCGGAAGCGGCGGACTACGAAGGCTTTGCCAGCTGCTCCAGCGCCGACACCGACGCCGACGGCATCGATGATTTTGACGAGTACAGCACCGCCAATGGCTACCGCACCGATGCCAAGAAGCCCGACACCGACGAGGACGGGCTGACCGACGCCGAGGAAATCAACGGCTTCGTGGCCTACCTGGCGGATGCCGACGCGGACATCGGCAGCTGCAGCGATCATGTATTCGGCGCCGGCGAGAGCTCGGCCTATCCGGAGTTCAGGGCGGTGTTCTGCACCACCGACCCGCTGGACCGCGACAGCGATAACGACGGCGTCTGGGATGGCGCAGAGCTGCCCTATTTTGCCAACCCCACGGTGGATGATTTCGACGACATTGGTGACCTCGACGGCGACGGCCTGCGTGGCTTCGAGGAGACCAGCGGCTGGGAGGTCACGGTACTGCAGCTGGGCGACCCGCGAACCTGTTCCGGTGCCGGCGGCCAGGACTGCGCCGCGCCGCCCTTCAATGGGGTATTGCCGGTCTCAGACCCGTCCAACCCGGATACTGACGACGACCAGGTGGGCGATTACCAGGAGTTTCTCGCCGCTACCCACCCGCAGCTGGCGGACACCGATGCCGACGGCCTCAGCGACGACGAGGAACTGTTCGGCGAGGTGCCGGACCCGCTGGCGGGCAACGGCAGTAACGCCACCATTGCGATTTTTACCAGCGCGCTGGATAACGACACCGATGGCGATGGCCTGCTGGACGGCCTGGAGCTTACCCCCTGGACGGTGCGGGTGGGTCCCACCGAGGATCACTACGAGGTCTACTCCGACCCGTCGGATCCGAACTCGGACACCGACGGCCTGGATGACCTGGCGGAGAATATCGCCGGCACCGATCCCAACAAGGCCAATACCGACGAGGACAGCTGGCAGTGGGATGACGGCGAGGAAGTCGGGCTCAACATCGACCCCCTGGATGACAGTGACATGTGTGTGCGCTCACGGGTGACCGACCTGTACTGGGAGGGCCCCTGCACGGCCTGTGACGATGTCCGCGCGGATGTTCGCTTTGGCTACAAGACGGGGGCCGCGAGCACGGTCTATACCAAGGCCTATTTCGATGACGTGATCAAGCGCAGTGTGGGCCGCAACGCGGACGGATACTGGGGTGAATCGGTGTACATGCGTATCAGCGATATCACCGACCTGGTGCTGACGGTCGACGACCCGGAGATCTGGGACAATGGCTGGGTGATCAGCAATACCAGCCGGACAACGTCCATTGGCGTGTCGACATTCGATAGTGCGACCAATACCACGTCGACCTACTACACCTTCAAAATCAGTGGCGGTAACCTGCCCAATACCGCCCTGATATCGTTTACCGTTGAGGTGATGACGCCGCAGGATCTGCAGGCCGACCCCAGCGCCTGCCAGGACAGCGCGCCGGCCCCCTGAGCGGCGCCTGGCTCAGCCGGGGCGCGGCGGATTATCGAGCAGGGCAAGCCGCTGCCGGTAGGCCTGCGCCGCGCTCGCGTCGTTGAGGCCTTCACTGCTCTCGACCAGCAGAGCCAGTATCTGCCGGCGCGTCCGGTGCTGGTAATCCGGGCGGGACTCCCCGAGCTGCAGGGCGCGCTGCAGCCGCTGCTGGGCCACTGCCGGCTCGCCGATGTTGAGATCGGTCCGCGCCAGGCCGACCAGGGTTTTCTGCAGTTCCGGGTGTTCGGTTTCCTGCCTGGCCGTGCGGGCCGCAAGAATACGCAGTAACAGCTCGCGAGCAGCAGTCAGCTGGCCTGAATCCAGTAGCAGGTCGGCCTTTTCCTGGGCGGCGATCAGGGTGGCGGGGTGCTCGAAGCCCTGCTGGCGCACTTCCTCCTCGACCGCGTGGTTGATGAGCGATTCGGCATCGTCGTAGCGGCGGGTCAGGCGGTACACGCGGGCCAGCTTCATTTCCGTTTGCAGGGTTTCTATGTGATCTTGACCCAGCGCGCTCCGGCGCCGGTCCAGCACTTCCAGGAACAGTGCCTCCGCCCGGTCGTACTGGGCGAGGCCGCGGTAGCTGTCGGCCAGGCTGTGCAGCGAGCGCAGGGTGTCGGGGTGGTTCTCGCCCATGACCTTCGCTGAGCGCTGCGCATGTTCCTCCAGCACCGGCGCCGCCCTGGGGTAATCGCCCATGGTCTCCAGTACCAGGCCCCGGTAGCCGAGGCAGCGCAGGGTCTCGCTGTGCAGTGGACCCTGCGCCGCTTCTCCCAGTTCCTGGCAGCGCGTGTAGGCGCTGAGCGCCGCAGCATAGTTGCCCAGCCAGTGCTCGACCACGCCCAGGTTTTTCAGCGCGTTGAGGGTGGATGGGTGCTGCTCTCCCCGCGACTCGCTCCTGCGCTGGTAAATCTCGGCGAACAGCGCCTGGGCCTGTTCCAGCCGGCCGAGCATATGATTGGCGCTGGCAACCGCCTCCAGGGCCTCGAGTGTTCTCTCGTCCCCGGCGCCATAGCGCTGATCACTCAGGGCCAGTGCCTGGGTCGATACGGCAAGCCGGGCGTCCAGTTCGAAGGCCAGGTGATAGGTATTGCTGATGGCCAGCATCGCCCGGATCTTCTCGTCCTCATCCGCAACCAGGCCGGACTGGTGCAGGTCCATGGCCCTGTCCAGGTAGCGCAGGGCCTGGTCGGCCAGCCCCAGCTCGTTATAGGTGTTGCCAATGATGCGATAAATCACGGCCCGTACCGGCGCCGCCTGTTGGTCCTCGACCTCGCTGCGCAGCATGCGCGCACCGGCCTCATCGAGCATGTAGCGCACGGTGATGTCCTCGCCCTGGCTGACGTCAGGGTCCAGCCCGGTAAACATGTCCTCCACCAGCGCCAGTACCGCCGTGGTGCGCGCCAGCTGGTCCCGGGCGATATCCCGCTCCCTGGCGGCGAGATCGGCCTGGAACCAGAGGGCGACACCCAGCCCGGTCACGGTCAGCGTGGAAACCAGCACAAGCGCGCTGGCCAGGCGGTTGCGCTGGATGAAGCGCTGCGCGAGGTAGGGCAGGGACGGCGGCCTGGCACTCACCGGTTTGTGCTGGAGGAAATTGTCGATGTCAGCCGCCAGCGCGGCAACGGAGGAATAGCGCCGGCCGGGGTCGCGCTGCAGGGCCTTGAGTACGATGTTGTCCAGGTCGCGGGAAATTTTCCGCCCCGGTGTCCTGCCGGCTTGCACCGTTGCGGCCGCGTTCCAGGCCCGCTTGCGGTTCTGGCTGAGGGACGGCGGGTCGGTCTCGATAACCTGCTGGGCGTAGGCATAGGCGCCGCCATCTGCCGCGCCAAAGGGGCGTTGACCCGCCAGCAGTTCGTACAGAATGACGCCCAGTGAATACAGGTCCGACAGCGTGCTGACCGCTTCGCCGCTCAGCTGTTCCGGGCTTGCGTACAGCGGGGTCAGGGCCCGTTCCTCCAGCACTGTCTGCGGGTCCGCGCCGTCTGCTTCGGTCCGCATCAGCTTGGCGACGCCGAAGTCCATCAGTTTCGGTTCGCCGTGGCTGTCGATGGCGATGTTGGAGGGCTTGAGGTCGCGATGGATCACCAGATTCTGGTGGGCATTCTGGACGGCATCACAGACCTTGAGGAACAGGGCCAGGATGGCGTCCACACTGAGCCCATGACTGGCGCAGTAGTGGTCGATGCGGTCGCCATCGACGAACTCCATGACCAGGAAGGGCGATCCGTTGTCCAGGGTGCCGCCGTCCAGCAGCCGGGTGATATTCGGGTGTTGCAGGTTGGCCAGTATCTGGCGCTCGGCGTGGAAACGCTGGACGATGGCGTCGTTGCGCCCCGGCTGGTGGTTGATGACCTTGATCGCCACCTGCTGGTGGTACTCGTCGTCGGCGCGTTCGGCCAGGTACACCGTGCCCATGCCGCCCTGGCCGATTTTGCGCAGGATGCGGTAGGGGCCTACCCGGTCGTTACCGCCGAGGTTGATGTGTTCCAGTAAATCGTCGGCGGTGGCGTTAATGACGGCAGCAAAATCGGTGGCGCTGGCGCTGTTTGCCAGTAACTCATTGACCGCCGCCTGCAGTTCCGGGCGACCCTCGCATTCGCGGGCGAGAAAAGCTGCCCGGTCGGCCGGATCGAGATCAATGGCCGCGTTGAACAGGCGCTCGAGTTCGTTCCAGTTCTGGGTCGTCACGGGCTCACGGCCTGTTCAGACTGCGCTCAGCTGGGTTTTCAGCCACGAGCGCGCAAAGCGCAGGTCGCGGTCCAGGGTGCTGCTGGACAGGCCGGTCACTTCCTCCAGCTCGCGAAAGGTGAGTCCGCCGAATATCTGCAGGTCCAGCAGTTCCGCCTTGCGTTCATCCAGCGAGGACAGTTTCTCCAGCGCCCGGTCGAGGCTGAGCAGGTCCTCGTGATTGGCGCTGTCAGCGCTGGGCTCCGTGTCCAGGGAAACGTGGTGGCTGTTGCCGCCGCGCTTGGCGGCATTGCGGGCCTTGGCGTGGTCCACCAGGATCCGCCGCATCATGCGGGAACACAGGGCATAAAAGTGACTGCGATCCTGCCAGTTGACGTTCGCCGGGGCGAGCCGGCCATACAGTTCGTGCACCAGTGCGGTGGGCTGCAGGGTATGGTCTTTACTCTCGGCGCGGAAGGCCGCCCGCGCCCGCAGGCGCAACTCCTCGTACACCAGCGGCGTTAACTGATCCAGGGCCTCAACATGGCCCGAACGCCATTGCTGCAGTAAGCGGGTTATGGGTTCATCACTCATTCAGGGTCTGGCTCATCCTTCACATGCTGCCCAGCGGCTGGTCCTCAGCGTAATCAGTATGCCACCGTCTTCCACAGAAGTCGGCAAGTTGTTGGCCGGTTGTGGGCTTTGTGGCCCGCCCGCGTGCCCGCCGTCACTCTGGCGCGGCAGGCCTGGCCGCTGGTGCGGGTATTGCTGCTGTTCGCGGGAGCCCGGCGAGGGTAGCATGGGGCCATGCCTGACCAGAGTGAACTGTTTGCCCAAGCCACGCTGGAGCCGCTGCCGCTGGCGGAGGCGGAACTGCTGTTCTGTCCCCGCATCGCCCTGGGGCTGGCGGCCGCCGATGCCCTCGGGCAATTGCGCGAACAGACGCCCTGGTCCCAGGAGTCCATTCGCCTGTATGGCAAGCGCTACCTGCAACCGCGCTTGACCGCCTGGTATGGCGAGCCGGGCGCCCGCTACCGCTATTCTGGCAAGACCTACGAGCCACTGCCGTTCACGCCGCTGCTGTTACGGTTGAAGCAGGTGGTGGAGCAGGCCAGCGCTGCGGTTTACAACAGTGTGCTGCTCAACTACTACCGCGACGGGGCAGATGCCATGGGCCTGCATGCGGATGACGAGCCGGAACTGGGCCCGGAGCCCTGTATCGCCTCGCTGAGTCTGGGTGAAACCCGGGAGATTTACTTCCGGCACAAACGTCGCCGCGACCTGGGCACCTTCAAGCTGGCCTTGCCTTCCTCGAGCCTGCTGGTGATGCGCGGCGCTACCCAGGCCAACTGGAAGCACGGCATTCGCAAGCTGTCGCACGCCTGTGGCCCGCGGCTCAACCTGACCTTCAGGCGGGTCTATGCGGAGGGGCTCAGGCCAGCATAATCCAGGTCAGCAGGCCGGCGATGGCGCTGCCGGCCCCGGCGCGGGCGAGGGCCCGGGGGTTCAGGCGCGACAGTTCAGCCAGCGGGTCATGACTGCGCCTGGTGCGCAGCAGTACCGGCCACTCCACCAGGGAGCCGAAGGCGAAGCTGGCCACGGCGCCCGCGCCCAGTGCCGCCCGCCCGGCGCTGTCGGCGTCGACGGCGCTGAATACCAGCAGCAGGGCAAGCAGGCCGCCCAGTGAACCGGCGGCACTCATAATGTAGAACTGGCGCAGGCTGTTGTCCTCGAAGGTCCAGTCGAACACAAACATGCCCGGCCTGGGATTGACGGTGTAACTGGCCGACACGGCCCGGGCGCCCAGGTAGTGGCACCACTCGTGTACCAGGTTGACGGTGACAAAGCCGGCGCTGATCCCGGTGAGCACATTGAGCACGGCGGCCAGTCGCCAGCCGGTCAGCTGGACCCAGCTGTCACTGGCGGCGAACAGGCAAAAGGCGAGGATCCAGAGCGCCAGGTGCAGGGCGGCCTGCCGGAGCAGCAACAGGCCGCTTGACTGCGGCGCGGGGGTGACTTCCTGCTGCTCCATGGTCTATTCCACCTGTAACTGGGCGGCGCCGGTGATGTCGGGCAGGTCCAGCATGGTGACAACACCGGGTGCTGCGGTGCAGACGGCGGGAATGGCGTTAACCAGCCAGGCGGCAGCGGAGGCGTTGCCGCCGCCGGCAACACCGGGCTCCACCGGGTCGTGTCCGTGCACGGTCACTTCCAGCCGCGGGCTGCCGCTGATCAGCACCTGGTGGCAGCCCTGGCCTTCCGGCGGGTACGGCCAGTCTGGGGCGCAGCGGTCATCGATGCGGGTAACATGCTCCAGCACGTAGAGCGGGGCGCCACCGTGGTAGCCGGTGACGGTAAAGCGGAAGGCGCCCTGGGTGCCCTGCTCGAACAGGCCCATGCCCGGCACATCGATGGTGGCCTCCAGGGGGCGGCGCTCTACCGCTATTTCGATGTTGTCCACCGGCTTGCCCAGGGCCCTGGCCAGCAGGCGCAGCATGGGCGACCACACCCTATCGATGGCGACCTCGTGCAGCATCATCGGCAGCTCGTCCATGGGCTGGCCAAAGCCGATAACCTCCCGCACCACCCGGGGTTGGTCGTACAGGGCGTAATTGAAAATTTCCCGGCTGCGGATTTCACGGATATCGGCGCTGGCGCCGCTGAGTACCACCGGCAGTCGGTCCATGGCCCAGCCCGGGTCGATGCCCGAGGTGAACAGGGAGGCGCCGCTACGGGCGCAGGCCGCTTCAATGGGGGCGAGCGCTTGCGCCGGGGTGGAGGCCGGGTCGAGGAAAAAATAGAGGCCGGGGGCGACCACGTTGATACCGGCGTCCAGGCAGGCGAGCACCTCGGCGATGGCCGCTGCGGGGCGGGTGTCGGCGGTAGCGCTGTAGACCACGGCATCGGCGCCCTGGTCGATGATCGCCTGCCAGTCCCGGGTGGCGGTGACGCCGCAGGGTTCGACCCCGGCCAGTTCGCCGGCGTCGCGGCCGGCTTTTTCTTCACTGGACACGATCACCGCTTGCAGGGTCAGCTGGCAGTGCGACAGCACGGCGCGAATGGCGGGCCGGCCGACGTTGCCGGTGCCCCAGACGATCACTTTCAGAGCCATGATCCAGCCTCAGGTGGTTATCGCTGCAGTATACGGGCGAAAGCGGCGGCAAGATCAGTGCCGGCGCGGGCACAAAAAAGCCGCCCCGGAGGGCGGCCAGAGCGGGGACCTTGTTGTTTACAGAGCGGGCAGCAGTACGCTGTCGATGATCCACACGGTGCCGTTGTCGGTCTGCACGCCCTGGCAGGCGACGCCGGCATTGTTGACGCGGGGCTCACCATTGCTGCGGCTGAAGTACACCGACTGTCCCTGCAGGGTTTCCTTGCGCTGGGCGACGGCGCCGGACAGCTTGCGGGGATCGGGATGGCCCATGGTCACGTGGTAGGTGAGGATGCCGGTCAGCAGGTCAGTGTTGCCGGCCACGACTTCTACCAGCTCGGGCGGCAGGGCGCCGAAGGCGTCGTTGGTGGGGGCAAACACGGTGATTTCCTCGGTGGTGGCCAGGGCGTCATCGAGCCCGGCGGCAACGACCAGGTCGACCAGGGTGCTCAGTTCCGGGGTGGCGATGGCGGCGTCGACGATGGTGCCGTCAAACTGGGCCTTGTTGGTCGACACGCAGTCGCCAAAGCTCTGGGCGCTGGCGCCCGATGCGAGGGTAAAAGAAAAGACGGCAGATGCCAGCAGTGCAGTCAGTTTGGTTTTCATAGTCAGCTCCAATGAGTTCAAGGTTGTTCACGTCATCGTAAGCTGCTGTCGCGCCGTGCGAGTTCAGGTGTGTGCACTCCCGCCAGCAGTTACATGCCTGAACGTACGGGGTGAATTTTTTGCTGGATTTGCCGAAATCAGCTGAACGGGGCTTTGTCATGCTTTTGTCCGCAGAGTCGGAAGGTTTCGCGGACATCGAGTGGGCGCTGCACGGCAACGACAGCGGCGAGCAGCGTTATTCGCCCCTGGACCAGATCAACCGCGACAACATCGAGCCGCTGGGCCTGGCCTGGTATTTCACGGGGGCAAGCAGCAGCTGCCCACCCACAAAAAAGCCACCCGCAGGTGGCTTTGCTGGAGCAGGGCCCCCGGCTTTACTCGTCGAGGAAACTGCGCAGGTAATCCGAGCGGGTCGGGTGACGCAGCTTGCGCAGGGCCTTGGCTTCTATCTGGCGAATGCGCTCGCGGGTCACGTCGAACTGCTTGCCCACTTCCTCCAGGGTGTGATCGGTATTCATGTCGATACCGAAACGCATGCGCAGCACCTTGGCCTCGCGGGCGGTGAGCCCGGCCAGCACTTCCTTGGTGGCTTCCTGCAGGCCCTGGCCGGTGGCGGAATCCACCGGTGAGGCAATGGTGTTGTCCTCGATGAAGTCACCCAGGTGCGAGTCTTCGTCGTCACCAATGGGGGTTTCCATGGAGATCGGCTCCTTGGCGATTTTCAGCACCTTGCGAACCTTGTCCTCCGGCATGTCCATGCGCTCGCCCAACTCCTCGGGGGTGGGCTCGCGGCCCATCTCCTGCAGCATCTGGCGGGAGATGCGGTTGAGCTTGTTGATGGTCTCGATCATGTGCACCGGGATACGGATAGTCCGGGCCTGGTCGGCAATGGAGCGCGTGATGGCCTGGCGAATCCACCAGGTGGCATAGGTCGAGAACTTGTAGCCGCGACGGTACTCGAACTTGTCCACCGCCTTCATCAGGCCGATGTTGCCTTCCTGGATCAGGTCCAGGAACTGCAGGCCGCGGTTGGTGTATTTCTTGGCGATCGAAATAACCAGGCGCAGGTTGGCCTCCACCATCTCCTTCTTGGCGCGGCGGGCACGGGCCTCGCCCATGGACATGCGGCGGTTGATCTCCTTGATCTCGCTCACCGTGAGGCCGGTCTGCTCCTCGATCTGCTGGATGCGCCGCTGCAGGCGGTGGATGGTTTCCTTCTCCGCATTCAGGCGCGGGCCGTAGTCCTTCTTGCGGGCGTGGCGCGACACCCACTTCAGGTCCGCTTCCGAGCCCTGGAAGGTGGTGATGAATTCCTTGCGCGGCATGCCGCAATCCTTGATCGCGATGCGCATGATTTCCCGTTCCTGGTCGCGCACACCGGCGAGGATATTGCGGGGCGTATCAGAAATGGGATCGAAGACCCGCGGGGTGAGCTTGAAGAACTTGAACAGCTCGCCCAGTTTCTCCATCTCCTTGATGGTCGTGGGGTCCTGGCGGCCCTTGGCGGCAATGGCCTTCTCGGTCTTGTTGTACTGGCGCTTGAGTGCGGTGAAGCGCTTCTTGGCTTCTACCGGGTCGGGGCCGGTGTCGCTGTCTTCGTCATCGTCGGCCTTGTTGGCGGCGGCCTCGGCCAGTTCGGCGGCGGAAGGCACGTGCTCGGCCGGGTCCAGGTAACCGACCATGATGTCCGCCAGGCGGCGCTCTTCCTTGGCCACCAGGTCGTACTCGTCGAGAATGTGCTTCACGGCACCCGGGTACAGGGCCAGGGCAGAGAGCAGTTCGCGGATGCCTTCCTCGATGCGCTTGGCGATAACGATTTCGCCTTCCCGGGTCAGCAGTTCCACGGTGCCCATTTCGCGCATGTACATGCGCACCGGGTCGGTGGTGCGGCCGGCTTCTGTTTCAACCGCGGCCAGCGCCGCGGCGGCCTCGGCGGCGGCGATATCGTCGGCGGAAGGATCACCTTCGGTCATCAGCAACTCGTCGGCATCCGGCGCCTGCTCGAACACCTGGATCCCCATGTCGTTGATCATCTGGATGATGTCTTCAACCTGGTCCGGATCGGAGATGTCCTCGGGGAGGTGGTCGTTCACCTCGGCGTAGGTCAGGTAACCCTGTTCCTTGCCCTTGGCGATGAGCGCCTTCAAGCGGGACTGTTGCTGTACAACGTCAGACATTAAGTTGACACCTTTTGAATAAGCAAAAAAAGATCAGCCGGCAATTATACCGGTCTAGCAACGGCTTAACCACTAAAAAGCCTGCTAATTGGGCGAAATTTGGCGCAAATAAGCCCTCGTTCGCCCCTGCATCGTGGTTTATTGCTATATGGGGGCGAATCGGCCAAATACAACGGGGTGCGTGCCCGCAATTTGGGCATGGCTCGACCGCGCCAGTGTCAGCGGTCGCGTCGGTTTCGCAGGGCATCGCGCTGCAGTTTTTCCTGCAGCAGCTCCCTCAGGCGTTGCTTTTCCAACTCGCTGGTCTCAGCGTAGTTGGTGAGTTTGAGTTTGTCGACTTGCTCGGCAAGTTTTGATTGCTGGGGCAGATGATGGACCAGGCGGTACATGGTGTCGGCAAATTGCTGGTCGATACCCGCGGTGGGAATCAGCCGTTCCTGGCCGGCCAGGCGATTGAGCAGTTCACCTTCCCGGGTGCCGTACCAGTGGCCGAGCAGCATGCCGGTGTTGGATTCCGGGCGCCGTTGCACCAGCTCGACCAGCTCCCGGAGCAGCTTGCTGTCGTCCCCCTGTAATTGCTCCAGGCCCTGGGTGTTCACCGTGCGGGCGACCTCCGGCTGGTGCAGGATCAGGGCGATGGCGCCCTGGGCCAGGTTGGAATAGCCCGCCAGGCCTTGCGGCCTGGCCTGGCGTTGCCGGGGCTGGCTGTCTTCCGGGCCAAAATCGGGGTAGCTGTCCAGGTCCGGCGGTGGCGCGTCCTTATCCCAGTCCGGTGGGCCGTCAGTAGGGCCTGCCGGCGAGGCGTCCGGGCGGTAGCGATCCGTGGATTGGCCCCGCTCCGTTGGTGGCGGGGGCTCCGGGGCGGCGACCTCCAGCCGCATCAGGCTCTCCAGTTCCAGTCCGGTGCGCTCGGCCAGCGCCTGGAACATCAACTGTTTGAACACGCCTTCGGGCATCTGCCGGATATGGGGCAGCGCCAGCTTGCTGAGCCGGGCGCGGCCGTCCAGATTGCTGGTGTCCAGCCCCTCGGCCAGGGCGTCGAACAGGAAGGTGTCGAGCGGGGTGGCGCCGGCCAGCAGTTCCTCGAATTTCTCCGCGCCGCCACTGCGCACGACCGTGTCTGGGTCCTCGCCCTCGGGCAGGAACAGGAAGCGCGCCTGGCGGCCGTCCTCCATGCAGGGCAGGGCCGCTTCCAGCGCCCGGAAGGCCGCCTTGCGCCCGGCCTCGTCGCCGTCAAAGCAGAAAATGACCTCCGGGCAGCGGCGGTAAATGCGCTCCAGGTGGGTTTTGCTGGTGGCGGTGCCCAGGGTGGCGGTGGCGATACTGATGCCGTGCTGGGCCAGGGCGATGACATCCATATAGCCCTCCACCACCAGCAGCCGTTCCAGTCGCCGGTTGGCCTGCAGAGCCTCGTAAAAACCGTAGAGTTCGCGGCCCTTGTGGAAAATCTCGGTTTCCGGGGAGTTCAGGTACTTGGGCTTGTCGTCCCCCAGCACCCGGCCGCCGAAGGCGATCACCCGGCCGCGCTGGTCGCGGATCGGGAATACCACCCGGTCGCGAAAACGGTCGTAGACGCGGCCCTTGTCGTTTTCCACCAGCATGCCGGCCTTCATCAGCAGGGCTTTTTTCTCTTCGCTGTCGCCCAGGGCCCTGAGCAGGTTGTCCCAGCCCGGGGGGGCAAAGCCCAGGTGAAACTGCTTGGCGATCTGGCCGGTGAGGCCGCGCTGTTTCAGGTAGTCCACAGCCTTGTCGCGTTGCGGATGCTGGCGCAGCTGCAGCTTGTAGTAGCTGGCGACCTGCTCCATGAGGGTGTACAGGGGCCGGTTGGACTCTTCCCGCTTTTCCCGGGGTGCGCCGCCCCGGGAGGGCTCCCGCTGTACCTCCAGTCCCGCCGCGCTCGCCAGGGTTTCCACCGCCTGCGGGAACTCCACGTTCTCGTAGTCCATGACGAAACCGAGGGCATTGCCCCCGGCACCGCAGCCAAAACAGTAGTAAAACTGCTTGTCCGGGCTGACCGAGAATGAGGGGGTTTTTTCCTCGTGGAAGGGGCAGCGGGCGCTGTAATTCTTGCCGGTCTTTTTCAGCTTCACGCGCCGGTCGATCACGTCGACAATGTCAACGCGGTCCAGCAGGTCGTCGATGAAGCTCTGGGAAATTCGTCCGGCCATAAGCCGAGTAGTGTACCGCTATTGGTGGGGTGGGGCGTACAGGAATTCGCTCGTGGTTACGTCATTCCGGCGGAAGCCGCGGTCCGGCGTTCCGGAATCCAGTGACTTTGGGGTGTTGAGCCTTGGTGGACCCCGGCGTGCGCCGGGGCGACGGATTATGCATGGGATCGGCTGCCGTAAATTTGTCATTCCGGCGCACGCCGGAATCCAGGGGCTATTCTCTTAGGCTGAAGTGCACCATCTATGAATCCCGGACCGCGGCGTTCGCCGGGATGACGGTTGGATTTGCGAAGAACTGGGTGGCGTGTTGGAGCTGGTTGCGAGAATGGAAATCTAACCAGCCAATCGTCCCTTCACCAGCCCACTCACCTTGCCCATGTCAGCCCGGCCTGCCAGCTTCGGCTTGAGCTGCCCCATAACCGCGCCCATGGCCTGCATGCCCTCGGCGCCCGAGGCGGCGATGGCCTCGTCGATCATGGCGATGATTTCGTCTTCGGTGAGCTGTGCGGGAAGGAATTCCTGCAGAACGGCGATTTCCGCGTTCTCTTTGTCGGCCAGTTCGCTGCGGCCGGCGTCGGTGTACTGCTGGGCGGAATCCCGGCGCTGCTTGACCATTTTGTCGAGCACCGCCAGAGCGCGAGCGTCGTCTATCTCGACCCGCTCGTCCACTTCGATTCGCTTGAATTCGGCCTGGATCAGCCGGATGGTACCCAGTCGCTCCTTGTCTTTGGCCTTCATGGCCGCTTTCATGGCGGCCCTGATGTCGGCGGTCAGCGACTGGTCACTCATGGGAGGGAGTTCCGTGCTCAGTACAGGCGTACGCGCTTGCGGTTTTCCCGGGAGAGCTTCTTCAGGTGACGCTTTACAGCGGCAGCGCCAGCGCGCTTGCGAACTGTAGTGGGCTTCTCGTAGTGCTCACGCTTGCGCACTTCAGCCAGAACACCGGCTTTTTCGCAGGAACGCTTGAAGCGACGCAGTGCTACGTCAAAAGGCTCGTTTTCCTTGACCTTGATGTGGGGCATTAACTCTGTACCTGTCTCGTTTGTTTGTTGCAGACACCGGCAAGCGGCCAGTGAACGCCTGAAAGGGCGCGCATTCTATACCGTTGTGCCGGGGTTTGCAAAGGGTAATGGGCGCGGTAATGGGCGCCGTTTTCAGGCGGTATCGAAGAGCCTGCCGAGCGCCAGTTTCGCCGTTGCCCTGTCGCGCTTGCCAGGCCTGCCGCAGGAGCGCACCACCCGGCGCTGGCCCAGCGTAAACAGCTTCATTTTCCTCGATGCTGGCGCTCCGCAAGGCCTCAGGGTGACTTGAGGAAAGGGTTCTCTCGTTCATCCGGCGCCGGCGCCTCGAAGCCGGACAGCTCCAGCCCGGAAATGCGGGCCTGATTCCCCTTGACCTGGAATACCACCGTATCGCCTGCTTCGATTTCCAGCAGGGCCACCAGCTCGTCCGGCAGTTGCACGCTGTGGTTGTCCGTTAGCGTTTCCGTGTAGATTTGCATGATTCCATTCCTTTGCAGCGACCAATTGGACAGCCTGATTATGGCGTGCGGTGCCGGCCCACGCCATTGCCTGGGCTGATTTGATGGAACGTGGCAGGGAGTTCCGTGGCGGGTTGGCTCGAAGCACTCACCATACGGTGTCGATCATCGGGTGTCTCAGTAGATTCTGGTCGGCGGTTACCAGCCGCGCATTGTGGACAATTGCTGTGGCGGCAATAATCCGGTCCGCAGGATCCTTGTTCATGGTTTCATCGAAGCTGACGGACATTTCCGCGATCTCCGGCGAGAGAGCTTTGACTGCCACTGCCCGGGACTGCAGAAAGAGATTGAGCAGGTAGCTGCTGGGTTCGGCGGTGTGCAGGCGACCCTTGTTTATCAGCATTGCGATCTCCCAAAACGAGATATCCGCGATTGCCAGTTGTTCGTGCATATCGGCCTGGTCGATAGCACTTTTTGCCGCGGGTGACAGTTGATCCGGAGCAAGCGCATCCCAGATGATTGCGCAGGTATCCAGCAGAATCACTGCTGGGCCTCCCAGTCCTCATCCGTCGGGCTGACGATGTCACCGATCTCAGCATCGGCGGCCAGCGCCCGGAGCTTTTCCCGGGCCGCCTCTTTTTTCCCTGCCGGCGGAGTGATGGTGGCCATCTGCTGGCCATTGGAGGTCACAGTAATCTCCTCCCCGGAATGGGCTAATTTCAGGTATTTCAATAAATTAGCCCGGAATTCGCTGATATTGACCGACCGCATCGCCGTCACCCATTGGTTTGTACAAAAAATATGTACAAGTGTAGGCCGGGCGCTTCGAAAAGGGAACAAGATAACGTCCCAGATGGAGAGGGGGCGCTCATCTCCCAATTTCTCGCCGTTGGCATTTGTGCGGTGCTGTATCGCTGGTATGGAAGTTGTCGCTCAATTATTATTCGCCGTTTACTGGGCGGCCAGAGATTGGCTGTTTTTGATCGAATCTGCGGAAGACTGGGAAGCTATGCTGATATTGGGCCTGGAAACCTCCTGCGACGAGACCGGCGTGGCGCTTTACCACACCGAGCGCGGCCTGTTGGCGCATGCCCTGTTCAGCCAGATCGACATTCACGTGGAGTATGGCGGGGTGGTGCCCGAGCTGGCCTCCCGCGACCATGTGCGCAAAACCCTGCCGCTGATAGAAGAGGTGATGGCCGAGGCGGGGGTGTCCGCCGCTGATATCAACGGCGTGGCCTACACCGCTGGTCCCGGACTGGTGGGCGCGCTGATGGTGGGCGCCACCCTGGCGAAATCCCTGGCCTGGGGCTGGGGAGTGCCGGCGCTGGGGGTGCATCACATGGAGGGCCACCTGCTGGCGCCCATGCTGGAGGAAGTGCATCCCGAATTCCCCTTTGTGGCGCTGCTGGTCTCCGGCGGTCACACCCAGCTGGTGCGGGTGGACGGTATCGGCCAGTACAAGCTGCTGGGGGAATCCCTGGACGACGCCGCCGGCGAGGCCTTCGACAAGACTGCCAAGATGCTCGGCCTGCCCTATCCCGGTGGCCCCCATATCGCCCGGCTGGCGGAAACCGGCAATCCGGAGCGCTTCGACTTCCCGCGGCCCATGGTCAACCGTCCGGGGCTGGATTTCAGCTTCAGCGGCCTCAAGACCTTTACCCTCAATACCGTGGAAGACTGCCGCCAGTCCGGTGAGCTCAGCGACCAGGACAAGGCCGATATCGCCCGCGCCTTCGAGGACGCGGTGGTGGGTACGCTGGTGGTGAAGTGCCGCCGGGCCCTGAAACAGGAGGGCCTGAAAACCCTGGTGATGGCGGGCGGAGTAAGCGCTAACTTAAACCTCAGGGCAGAGCTGAAAAGGGCGCTGGCCAAAGAGAGGGCGCAGGTTTTTTACCCGGCGCCGGTATTCTGTACCGATAACGGCGCCATGATCGCCTATGCCGGGGCCCAGCGCTTAAAGGCAGGACAGGTGGACACCGAGGATACCCAGGTGCGCCCGCGCTGGCCCATGGAAGAGCTGCCGCCCATCGAGGGAGCTGCCTGATGGACCGGGTCTACATAAAAGGCTTGAAGACCGACGCGGTGATCGGGGTCTATGACTGGGAGCGGGATATCCGCCAGACCCTGGTGCTGGATTTGGAGCTGGCCGCGGATAACCGGGCCGCGGCGGCCACCGACGCCATTGAGGACGCGGTGGATTATGACGCGATCTCAGGTCGAATCCTGGCCTATGTTGCCGACAGCGAATTCCAGTTGATCGAGACCCTGGCGGAGCGGGTGGCCGAGATCGTGCTGTCAGAGTTCGGGGTGCCGTGGCTCAGGTTGCGGCTGGCCAAGCCCGGCGCGGTGGCCGAGGCCGGGGACGTGGGCGTGATTATCGAGCGAGGCGAAGAGCCCTGATGGCGCGAGTGTACCTGGGTGTGGGCAGCAACATCGAGCGGGAGCGCTACATTAGCGCCGGCCTGGACGCGCTGGCGGCCATGTTCGGCGAACTGGACATTTCCCCGGTGTACGACTCCGCCGCTGTCGGTTTCGAGGGTCAGCCCTTTCTCAACCTGGTGGTGGGGGTGAGCACGGACCTGGCCGTGGGTGAACTGGCCAAACGCCTCAGGCACATCGAATACGAGCATGGCCGCCCGCCGAACGCGACTCGCTTCAGTGCCCGCCAGCTGGATATCGATATCCTCACCTACGACGACCTGGTGGGGGTCATTGGCGGGGTCGAGTTGCCACGGGGGGAGATCCTGGAGAATGCCTTTGTTTTGCGGCCGCTGGCGGATCTGGCGCCGCGAGAGCCGCATCCATCCGATGGTCGCAGCTATGAAACCCTGTGGAGGGAGTTGCGCCTGGACAGCCAGCCAGTCTCAAGGGTGGCTTTTTCCTGGCGGGGCAGGGCGGTTTCCTGACGGGGTCCTGGCTTCGGCAGCGACAGAAAAGTCTGTCCTTGGTCGCTTTTGATGTTCCACCGCGCCGACAAACTGGTGAAAATGCGATCAACTCGCCTCTTCCGGAGCCACTACCATGGCTGCCATTGCCTTTGATACACTGAAGTTCGCCCGCAGGCTGATAGAAGCCGGCGTGCCCGACCGTCAGGCAGAGGTACAGGCAGAGCTCATGGCAGAAGCATTCCTTTTCAACGTGGATAGTGTGGTCACCAAAGATTACCTTGATGCGCGTTTGGGCGAGCAGGAAGCCAGATTGGAGGCAAAATTCAACGCCCGTTTTGCCAAATTGGAGAATCGGCTCAATGTTCACGGTTGGATGCTGGCTGCCATCGCTGCCAGCACCGTGATCCCGGCTATCTCGAAACTGTTGGGGTACTAGGCCAGCAACTCAGCCGGCGCTATCCCTCAACCCCTCCAGCCGTCGAATCCGCTCCGCCGCAATAGCCTCCCCCAGTTCCTTGCCCTCCGTCCCGGGAAAAATCTCCGCGGAAACGCCCAGGGCAATAATCCTGGCCCGCCGCAGGTAATCCCCCTGCGGATAGGGCGCATCCTCACTGCCCAGCCGGCCGCGCGCATCCGCCTCGCAGGCCAGCAGGAATGCCTCGAAGCGCTCGGGTCGGCGTAGCGCATCGGTATTGTGCAGCAGCCTCAACAGCGTCCTGCCGCGCAACTCCCTCGCGGTGTGGCACAAGAGGTGGAACTCGCACACCTTCAGGGCCAGGTCGCGGTACTGGTTGGGCGCCTTCAGCCGTTTGCACACCTGCTTCACCAGCTTGATACCGCGCTTTTCATGGGCAATGTGCCTGGGAAGCTGGTCCTTCGGGGTAATGCCCTTGCCCAGGTCGTGCAGCAGGGCGGCAAAGCGAACATCTTTCTGCTCGCTGAGCCGCACCGCCTGTTGCACCACCATGAGGGTATGAATGCCGGCATCAATTTCCGGGTGATGCTTTGCAGTCTGAGGTACACCGAACAAGGCTTCCAGCTCGGGTAGCAGTTGGGCCAGCGCACCGCAGTTGCGCAGTACCTCAACGAATACCTCTGGATGGCGCTCGCCGAGCGCCTTGTCCAGCTCCACCCAGATGCGCTCGGCGGGGAGGTGGGCCAGTTCGTCCTGGGCCACGATTTTCGTCATCAGGTCCATGGTTTCTGGCGCAACGCTGAAGCCCAGGTGGTGGTAACGAGCGGCAAAACGGGCCGTGCGCAGCACCCGCAGGGGGTCCTCGACAAAGGCCTCGGAGACATGGCGCAGCAGCCTGTCTTCAATATCCTGCCGGCCGCCATAGGGGTCGATATAATCGCCATCTTCCGTTTGCGCAATGGCATTGATGGTCAGGTCCCGCCGCCGCAGGTCCTCTTCCAGGGTCACGTCCGGGTCACAGTGCACCTCAAAGCCGGTGTAGCCGTGACCGGACTTGCGCTCGGTGCGGGCCAGGGCGTATTCGTCCTTGGTTTTGGGGTGGAGGAACACCGGGAAGTCCTTGCCGACCTGCTGGTAGCCCAGGCTGAGCATCTCCTGGGGGCTGGCGCCCACTACCACCCAGTCCCGCTCGTGGAAAGGATAGTTGAGCAAGGTGTCGCGGACGGCGCCGCCTACGAGGTAGGTTTGCATGGGGGCAGTCTAACGGCTCTATTTAGTGCTGGCACTTACCATCTTGATGGCCGGCCGATTTCGAAGCAAGAGCAGGCTGGCACTACACGCCGGGGTCCAAGATTCGGTAAAATTTGCCGAATCAATCCGGCACAGCCAGCCGTTCTCGCCGGGCAATTGCAGCATTGCGAATTAAGGCCACGAACACGCCGAGCATGCCTCCTGCGACCAGTGCGGCTGACAGTATGAGAGATTTACGCGGTTTGATTGGACTGGTGGGCACAACCGCGGGTTGGTCAACACGCATCAGTGACAAGCCGTCAAAATTCTGAAAAAGCAGGCCTTCGAGTTCACTGATTTCTTCTCGCAGTTCCCAGGCACCGTCGATGAAGGGGGCAAAATCTTCTCTGGCTTTGAGGACTTCGATTTTGCGGTTGGAGTCAAGCAGCGCCAGTTCCATCTCGAGCTGCCTCAGTTCGGGGATATGCTGATCATCTGACTCGCGCGCCCTCAGGGCGGCTAGTTCAGCGCTCAGTACGCGAGTGCCTTTGAGGTAGATTGGCTCGCTGACCTGAGATAAATCGGCAGTAACTGCCACGGAACCACCGCTGCCAGCCCGACGCTGCGCCATAACGGCCAGGGTGGTGGGCTCAGTGATCTGCAGATCCCTGGCAACAGCCAGTGCTTCCTCAAGCCGTATAATTTGATCCTGCCGTTCCTTTGCCGCCATCGCTTTCATCGCGGCAATTTCATCTTCAAGCTGTAATTTCCTCAGTCGGTCCTGCTCCATGAGTTGCGCTATCTGGTCACCGTCCTGTAGCGCCTGGTTGTCAGTCTTCTGTTGCAGCTGCTTTGTCAGTTGGGCAATGCGCGAAGATACCAGCGATTTGAATTCAACGATCAGGTTGGCTTTGGCCGAGGCGCTGGCGGTTTCTATCAGCTCGTTGACAATGGCAGCGGCCAGCTTTGGATCCGAGTGTTCAAACGCTACCGTGCGCCGGCCCTCGTCCTTGATATTTCCAGCCCTGCTGGGCGTGGTCAGCGTCAATGCAGGGTTGAAGCCGTTTAAAAACGCTGTGTTGAGCGCGTCATCATCAGCAATAGTGCCCGAGAGAAGTTCGTCAATATTATTATCGAAGACCCTCCGCCGGATATTCAACGAGAGGATTTCTTCCTCTACCCGTTGCAAGGCCAGTGTGGGGTTAAGCTCGATCAAGCTTGGCTCTTCGGATTTGCTTTCCTTGCTGTTCAGCGGTAGCTGGTCAGACGTCTCTGACCGGTAGTCTGCGATTTCACTTATCTGGCTCTTTAGCGGTACACGGATAAAGGCCTCTGCCCGATAGCTGGGCGACATGGCAAACACGGCAACCACTGCAGCCAAGGCACTGGCGCAGATAAACGCGGCGATAAGCCATTTTTGCCGCCAGAGGCCCTCCATCAACTCGAAGAGGTCGATTTCGTCATCACGACAGTATTGATACGGGCCAACGCCATTATCTTGCTGAGTGCTGGGCATTAATGCGCCTCAATCCTTTGAATAGGTGCCGATTCAGGCAGATTTGCGCCGCGTCTCCACGGCCAGTTTTAACGGTTTGGCTTTCATTTCCAGTGTTTTAACGCTTTCGGCCACTCTCCAGGCCTGGCTCATTAACACACAATAAAGGACAAAACAGGCGAGGAAAATGAAAAACTGGTAGGACACGCTGGCCCCTGAACGGCTGAGCAAGAAGCCCAGGAGTGGGGACGACAGGCCCATAGTGCCAAGCACCATGAGTGAGCGCCGGTTGCTCATGCCCAGTTGCTGCATCAGGTGGTGGACGTGGGTGCGGTCTGAGCTGAAGGGGGAGCGGCGAGCAGAGACTCGACGCAGTGAGCAGAAGACCATGTCGAACAGCGGCAGGCCGATCAGGTATAGCGCCGTGACCGGATCGATGAACTTGCGACCGCCTATCTGGGCTGAAGCCGCCGCCAGAATCAGCGACACAACGATAAACCCGAGTAACTTGCTGCCGGCGTCTCCGAGGAATGTCTTCGGAATATAAGGCGACAGCTTCAGGTTGGACACCAGGAACGCCAGCAGTGAAGCGGCGATAAAGATGCTGACGAAACCGGGCGACACGCCGCTGAATAGATGAAAGCCCATCAGGGTGATGAGAACCATGAGGCCGAGCAGTCCATCCATGCCATCCAGCATATTAAACGCATTGATGACTCCAAAAATACAGACAACAGTGAATGGGTAAGCCAGCTCAGGTGGGAGCTGGATATGTCCGGTGCCCAGCAAGTCTCCGAGGTTGCTAACCTTCAGATCGAGCCCCTCGATAAGAATCAAGGCAACGACGATCTCGACGATAACTCGGGTAAAGACGCTGACGTGCTGTCGATCATCCACAGCTCCCAGCAACACCAATACACCGCCCGCAACCAGAAAAACAGCGAGATCCCCGCCCGATGTCACCATTGAAGCGTTACTGTCCCCCCACAGCAGTGCACCCAGCGCGAGGGACAAGTAGATGGCCATACCCCCCACCAGCGGTACGCTCCCTCGGTGGGTTTTGCGATGGTCGGGCTCGTCCACCAAGCCTATTTTGGGTGCCAGCCTGGCCAGCAAATAAATGAGCACCAGAGTTGATGCGAAAGCAACCAGCGCCTGTTGCAGTAGTGGAGACATCCGGCGGCAAGCGTCCCTGTTTGCAAAACGGTAGATGATATAGAATGGGCGTCAGCTAAGGAAGCCCGACCTGTTCGCCCGATAGCCTTCCCTGTCTATTCAGAATTTGATATTAGTTGTTGACTTTGATGGATCACTTCAAGACGAACCCTGCTGCTTTGATCTGGCTGGCGGTTCATACCAAGCCTCGTCAAGAAGCGATGGCCGCTGCCAACCTGCAGCGCCAGGGCTTCGAGGTGTTTCTACCTGAGTTGCGACAGCGCAAGCGGCGGCAGAATAGATGGCAGTGGTTCAATGGGCCGTTGTTCCCGCGGTACCTGTTTCTGGCGGTCACTTTGGGTGAGCAGGACATTGCCAGGGTTCGTTCGACGCTGGGCGTCGTCAATCTGGTGCAATTTGGCGCCAAACTGGCTGAGGTGGACCCCGGCATTATCGATTTCCTGCAAGCGCAACAACAAGGCGACCATGCGACTGCGGAGCTAGATGGTGCCGCTTATCGGCCCGGTGACCGGGTGCCGGTTCTTGAGGGGCCCTTTGCCGGGTTGGACGGAATCTACCAGATGAAAAAGGACTCAGACCGTGTGGAGTTGCTGCTGAGCCTGATGGGGCGCAAATTGCCCGTTGTGCTGCAGTTGGACCAACTGGGCAGCGCACATTAAATCTTGCCTTCTGGCCAGGGAGAATGTAGGGTGTTCATTGGCTGAACGCCGTGAGTGTTCATGCCATATACACGACCCTGAGGATAGCCCGGCTTTTGCGAAAAGCAGTGTATGTCCTGCGGTAGCCTGCCCGAAACTAAAACAACCATTTTCCCCATCAAACGCCAATTACCCGTGTAGTTACCCTTGACCTCTTCTGAATCGCACCTGCGAGTCCTTCGGGAACTCGAGGAGACACCGGATATTACCCAGCGCGAGTTGGCGCGCAGGCTCGGCGTCAGTTTGGGGGCGATCAACTATTGCCTCAAGGCCTTGGTGGAAAAGGGTTGGGTTAAGATGGAGGGTTTCGGTCGCAACGAGAATAAATTGCGCTACGCCTATCTGCTCACCCCCAGGGGTATAACGGCAAAAACCCGGTTGACTTCCCTATTCCTGAAAAGGAAGTTGCGGGAATACGAGGCATTGAAAGTGGAAATCGAAGCCCTGCAGCGAGAGGTTGGTCCTTAGGGAATGATAATTCTTGGTATCGAACACGTTATGTCACAGCAAGCACACCTTTTGCATCCATGCTTCGCGTCGAAGTGATTCTAGTCGTCTTGCGTTCCCACCCAAAAACGATAGACGCTGCTGGCATGAGTAACGGTAAGTAGATTAGTGGCGATGGCCACTTTCGGCAGTGACTAGCGTAAAGTAGGGATGAATGCCTAATACGCATTTCTTTGAGGTATTTAGGGGCGCGTCACTCGCATTTGTATTGCGCGGCATAGGCGCGGGCTTGGCTTTTGCGCTGAATGTCGTGATCGGTCGCCTGCTCGGGGCCGAGGGTGCAGGCCTCTATTTCCTTGCCCTGTCAGTGGTCACCATAGGCGCCGTCGTCTCCAAACTCGGCCTTGACAACACGCTTTTGCGTTTCGTCGCCTTGGGGGCGAACAGCGGGGACTGGAACAAGGTATTAGGCGTATTCCGTATGGGTATGTGGCTGGCAGCGGCCACCAGCCTAGCGGCGGCGAGCGCGGTATTTGCCCTTGCCCCCTGGATTGCTGACCATGTCTTCGGGGAGCCTTTGCTCACCTCCACGCTTTGGGCTATGAGCGCAGGTATCTTCACCCTCGTTACGATGACCTTGCTAGCAGAGAGCCTCAAGGGCCTCAAGCGCATCGGTAACTCGATGCTGGTCTCGGGCATGCTGTATCCCGCTATCTCGCTAACGTTGATTTGGCCATTGGTGAACCACTTTGGTGCGCCAGGTGCGGCGATGGCCTATGTGCTTGGCACTGGTGCCGCCGCGGCGATCGGCTGGGCGATGTGGCGCGGCAACGTGGCCAACGTCGAGGCTAACTCGCCATGGTTCGAGCGCGCTACGCTGTGGCAAAGCTGTCTACCGCTCTGGGCCATATCGATCATAAACCGCGGTATACTTCCATGGACACCGCTGTTACTGCTGGGCATATGGGGAACGGCGGATGAGGTCGGGATCTTTGGCGCGGCCACGCGAGTGGCCATGCTGGTGACTTTCTTTCTGACAGCCGTTAACACGGTAATCGCGCCGAAATTCGCGGAGTTGCACGCGCATGGAGAGCTCGAGATGCTGGGCAACCTGGCCCGTCACTTTGTCCTTCTGACAACGCTGGCCGCAAGTCCGCTATTTGTATTGCTGATTTTTACGGGGGATTGGGTGATGGGGCTTTTTGGTCCGGAGTTCAGCAAGGGCGGCACGGCGCTGGCAATCTTGGCAGCGGGACAGGCGGTGAACGTGATGACAGGATCGGTAGTGTATCTGCTGATCATGACGGGTCATGAGCAAGACGTCCGTAACGCAGCGATCTTATCGATGTTGCTGATGATAGCTTGTGCAGTATTGCTGATACCTCAGAATGGCGTAATAGGCGCCTCGATCTCTAGTGCAGTTGCCGTTGCTGCTACGAACATCTACGCAAGCTTTATGGTGTATGTAAGGCTTGGCGTGCTTATTATTGCGCCGGGTCAAGGGAAACCCTGATGTCATTGGTAAACAAAACTTTGATCATCGGTGGTCAGCCGAAAGCAGGAACATCTTCTCTGTTCCACTGGTTGTCGCAACACCCCGGAATAGAACCATCTCGAGTCAAAGAGGTTCGATTCTTTCTTGACGAAAAGTATCCGCTTCCGAGTGGGGCTCGGTACAACGGGCAGAATGGGCGCGAATATCTGAGTTTTTTCAGAAACCCCACCTCAGATAAGACGCTACTCGATGCCACTCCCGACTACCTATATTGCAAGAACGCATCGAACATCTCTGCTGTTTTGCCCAATTCAAGAATTGTTTTTATCGTTAGAGATCCTGTAGAGAGAACCGTTTCCTGGTACAAGTTTGCAGCGCAGATTGGGCGACTCGAAAAAGGTATGACGTTCGAGGACTATGTGGAATATCAGCTATCGAATGCGGTCACCGAACGAACACCAATACACCTTCGAGCATTAGAGCAAAACCGGGTTGGAGAATATTTGCCTATCTTTAAGAGGTGTTTCGCAGGACGATACTTGGTAAAGGATTTTTCCGATATTAGAAACGATCCAAGGGGGACTATCCAGGAAATCTGTGCCTTTTCAGGTCTTGATCCAAAATTTTACGATGCTTTCGACTTTGCTCCCCGAAATGTTTCTACTGGGGAGCGGGCGGGCAGAAGCTCTCGTGTTTATTACCGTGCTCGTGCCGCGTTCAATTATCTTGTCAAGCCTTCACCGCGGCTAATTTCTATTGTGCGGCCCATTGGGGTTGCAACGAAACGCGCGCTGGTACGCAGTGAGCGCATTGAGAGTTTCGAAGTTCCACCCGCGCTGGCTCAACGTATCATGTCGCACGCTCATTCCAATAGCAGCTAGAAGTCGTGAGAATAGCAATCGAGCGGGGCCTTTTATTAATCGCACTTCTAGTTGCGACGGGCTCAGCATCCCTCTCCATATTTTCACTAGTGCCTGATCACGCTGTCCTAGATATGCTCTTCTTCGCAGTGCTGTTAGTTGTCTTTATTTTTCTTTTTTTAAAGTTAGAGGCTCCTTTTTATAGCCCCTTGTTTCTGTTCCCGTACGTCTACGTATTTATTTTCTTGGTAGGCTTGTTTGCATTCGAGATTATCTATGGTCGCGCGCCAGCGTCAGAAGTCGCAATACATGTTGTCACCGGATTCTTAGGCCTTTCGATTGGCATCCTCGTAGGTCAATATGGATGTGCTCCGATGATAAAGAGGCGTTTTCAGTCACTCAAAAGCTCCCCGAATGTAAAACTGTTATATGGATTGGCGTTTGTTGGATTTATGGCGTTCTTTATGATGATCGGAATCAAGGGCGTTCCAATCCTCGCTCACGACATTGATCAAGCTAAAGTGGGTTTCTATTCCGGGTTGGGCCATCTAAATGTGGTGTATGGCCTCGTGCCGATTACAGCAATTGCGATCTTAGCCGACGGGATAATTAGGGGTGATAAACGTCGCGTTCAAATTGCCCATATAATTTTTCTGCTCTCACTTTTGACTATGGCAGTGATCGGCTTCCGTAGTTTACTCATTAAAAACTTAATTTCTTACGTCGTGTTTCTGGGTCTTTTTCAGAGGCTGAAACTCTCCAACTATACTGTCGGCTTCTACGGTATTCTATTAATTGCGGTTGCGTCTTGGTTCGGCGCTTATCGAAGAGGGAATGAAGGGTTTCATGGGGTTTTGAATGAACTAGGGATAACGATTGGCGCGAGAACCAAAGCAGCTGAGCTGATTTCCATAAACTTGGATGGCGCTAGAAGCATCGACTTTAGCTACTTTGGCGACTTCCAGAAGTTATTGCCCGGCAAGCAGATAGGTCAAAATGTAGATTTGAAGAATTCGATTTACCACAACGCTGATGCGATGCCAGAACTCGCGGGCATCAATCCATCAATCGTCGGGGAGGCATTGTTGGCGGGCGGTCCGTCGATGGTGTTATTCGCACCGCTAATTATCGGTCTAAGTGTGGCTGTTCTGTACAGCTTTGCGATCAAGCGTTTGTCCAATTTGTTTTGGCCTATTTTATATGCGGTTGTGGTGAGTGATTTGCTTGGCGCTCTTGCATCGGGTATTGCAACCCGGCTGCCAGGGTTGGCTATTAAATTCTGCTCTGTTCTGATAGTTGTTTTCATTTATCGATTACGCTTTACGTTTTCCGGGCGAGGTGCTGGAAATTATGCATGCAACATCACCATTGAAAGCCACTCAATGGAGCGGCGTAAACAGTGATGGCTGGTAGAAGCTATGGACTTTCTTTTTGGATCAAAAATATTAGTAATAGCTCCGCACAACGACGACGAATTAATTGGCTGCTGGTTTCTTATGCAACGGCTTGTGGGCAATGCTCATATTCGTATTGTCGTTGTAACTATTCATGACGACGACCAAACACTGACTGCAAAACGGCAGGAGGAGACAAGAACCGCACTGGCTCGGATCGGTATTTCGGAGATTGAGTATTGGGGATTTTCAGACGGGCGTGTTAATGGGAATACTCCGCAGCTGAGAGATCATATGAGTAAGGAAGTCGCAAACCATGACTTCGTGTTTGCTCCCGCACCAAACGACCTAACTCCAGACCATAAAGCAATTGCACAAGTCGCGGTTGAATTAGTAGGAGCGGAGAGGTTAGTTTGGTATCGCAGCACATGGTGGACGTTCACCGCGAGAGGCGCGGATTTCGTCGTCAAAGGCAAATTTTCAGAGAAAAGGGCTGCACTTAGCTGTTTCAAGACCCAGAGTCATATCGGGCTTCTGCGTGGCTTGATAATGTCGGTGTTTGAAGAGCTCTTAGCTTCAGGTAGATTTTGCGCTGTCGAGAGATTTAAGTTCGCATGTAAGAATGATCTCGCAACCGCTCCTCTAAATTCAATTTCTATTCGTCACATGCCAAGACTGATTTTCTGGCGATGAAGATATTGCACATTAACAATTATCATTATCCTCGCGGCGGGAGTGACCGTTATTTTCTGGACGTATCGCGTGGCCTCTCAGAAAGAGGCCATGATGTACGCACGCTAGCCCCAGTAGATCCACGCGACACAGATACAGATATGAGGGTTGAGGTAGCGCTTAGACCTTTGTCCACTTCCGCACGCCCGACTGCCCCGGACATTGCTCGCTTCCTCTACAACACTGAGGCAAGGGATGTGGTGCGTCTAGTCATTTCAACGTACCAACCCGACATTGTGCATCTGCATATTTACTACGGACAGCTAACAACGTCTATCTTAAGCCCCGTCATAGAATCCGGCATTCCGATCGTTCAGACTCTTCATGAGTACAAGCTGGTCTGCCCGGCGCAAACCATGCTCCGTGATCAGATTATTTGTACTGACTGCAAAAATGGTCATTATTGGAATGCTGTTAAGCACAAGTGTAATCGCGGGAGTCTTCTGCGCTCGGCTTTGTCCACGACCGAACAGTTTCTTTCTGAGTATTACGGCGCAAGAAGGCATATTGACCGGTTTCTGACGGTAAGCGATTTCCAGACACACCAGCTTCTTTCCATGGGTGTTGATCGGGCGAAGGTGATTCGGCTCTATAATTTCACGCACGAGGTTGAGGGGCCCTCAAACAGCGCCGGGGATTACTTTCTTTACGTGGGGCGTATAGCAAGCGGTAAGGGCATTGGGACTCTAATTCAAGCGTACCGGCTTTATCGTTCCAGCCAGGGTACTTCAGCTATCAATTTGCTGATTGCAGGCGAAGGAGATGCTGAAGGTGAGATGAGAATGATCGCAGATAAGGCTGGAGTCTCAGACAGTGTGACATGGTTGGGGCGGCAGAGTGGGGATGCGCTTGGGCACCTGTACCTCAATTGTAGAGCTTTGATCAATCC
Organism: Seongchinamella sediminis; assembly: GCF_003457605.1. Classification (GTDB taxonomy): domain Bacteria; phylum Pseudomonadota; class Gammaproteobacteria; order Pseudomonadales; family Halieaceae; genus Halioglobus; species Halioglobus sediminis. The sequence continues at coordinate 75,103 of NZ_QRAN01000015.1, read as the reverse complement.
TTCCGAGTTAAATGAAACTTTCGGTTTGAACAATCTTGAGGCGATGGCGCATGGTCGCCCGGTTATTTGCACGGATCGAGGGGCGTTTCCCGAAGTAGTCAGAGATGGTATAGACGGCTTCACTTACAAAGTGGGTGACGTTGATGAGCTTGCTGCCAGGATGTATGAGCTCACTCCCGAACGCTCGCTTGAGATGGGTGCCGCGGGATATGGGCGTGTAAGGAACGATTTCTCTAAGAACTTGCATCTTTCCAAATTGGAGGAAATATACGCTGACGTCTGCGGTAGGATTCGTGCCGAACACTGATCCCATTGTCTTCATTGTGGGTAATAGTCGTAGTGGTACGACTATGTTGGGCCGAATACTGGGACTAAATAGCAAAGTATACACGTTCGGCGAGCTCCACTTTTTCGAGGAATTAGTAGGCCTTGAGGAGTTTTCAAACAACCGAAATTGGCCCCATTCCCAAGCATTGTACATATTGGAGCAACTTCTCACGCGCTCGAGGCATGGCCTTTTTGCAGAGTATTCACAAGGCTGTTATGAGCGAGATGCTCAAAAGATCATTGAGAGCGCGGCCAGCCTCAAACCAGCGAAACTTTACCGTGCCTTCTTGTCACAGGAAATACTACGAAAAAAATCGGCTGATAGCTTGCGAGCAGACGCCGCGATATTTGTTCGCCACCAGGGAAATACTTCGAGCGTATCCCGATGCGAGAATCATAAATATGACACGTGATCCGCGAGACGTGTTGCTTTCACAGCGTTCGAAGTGGAAGCGACGGTTTCTTGGCGGTAGCAGTATCCCGGTAGGTGAAGCGATAAGGGCCTGGTGCAATTATCATCCTTGGCTTGTCAGCCGCTTATGGAAAAGTTGCGTCGAATACGCTGATGCTATTGACGATAGGCGTTTTATGTCACTTCGCTTTGAGGACCTGCTTGCGAAGCCAGAACGGGAGATAAAAAAAATCTGCAGATTTATCGGCATTGAATTCGAAAGTAATATGCTGAAAGTGCCTCAGATGGGCTCGTCGTCGGGGGACGATTCTCCGAACAAAAAGGGTATCGATACGGGGCGCGCCGAGGTATGGAGAATTCGTAGGATACGGCGAAGCGAGCGCTTGCTCTGCGAATGGATATGTAAGGACCAAATGGCGAATCTTAATTATGTCGACTATTTGAATGATGGCCGCTTTTCGCCCTCGCTAATTCTTCCATTGATGATATTACCTGTGAAGGTTGTGCTCGCACTTCCACTGAACGTAAGACGTTTTCCAAAACTTGCACATTCGCTCAAGCGTCGTTTTTACGACTAGATAAGGCAAACCCGTGGTCGCCCAAGTTGACAGATCATACATCAGGGCACGTCCCTCACGGCTTTGGAGTCGCCTACTTGCCTATTTATTCTTCGAGGGTAGGCCCCTCACTACTCGTGGGCAATGGCTAAATCCGCTTATCTTTTTTCTGTTCGAGCTACAAAAGCGCATGCCGATTCTGCGTACGCCCAGTTCGCCAGTTTTCATACTTGGTACCGGACGCTCTGGGACGACGATTCTAGGTATAGTATTGTCGATGAATAAAGACGTCGGTTTTTTAAACGAGCCTAAGGCGATATGGGCCGCATTACGAGATGACGAGGACCTCATCGGTAGTTACCATCGGGATGCGGCGCGCTATCGCCTAGGCGCGGTCGATGTTTCTCCAGAGCTAAAGAGCGCAGCTCATCGCATTTATGGTTCCTATCTGCGATTTTCCATGACCAGGCGGATTGTGGATAAATATCCGGAGCTAATTTTTCGCGTGCCGTTCGTCCGCAAGATTTTTCCCGACGCTAAATTCATTTTTCTCTCCCGCAATGGATGGGACACCTGCTGCTCGATCGATGACTGGTCTACAAGGTTGGGAACGCAGGTTGATGACCAGAACCATGACTGGTGGGGCGTTAACCGACGTAAATGGAACTTGCTTGTGAATCAGATCATTCCGGAGCATGCTGATCTCTCTCCGCATGTCGGAATGTTGCGCGACCTCAAGGATCAAAAGTTGATGGCTGCGACTGAGTGGATTGTAACAATGCGCGAGGGCATGCGCCTTCTCGAAAGCTACCCTGACGATGTAATGCATGTCCATTACGAGTCTTTGTGTGACCGCCCGGCCACAGTGTGCAAACAGATTGCCGAGTTTGCCGGGCTTACTAATGATGCAGTATTCCTCGAATATGCGGAGAAGGTCCTGATAAAGCCTGAGCGCAAGGCAGAATTTGACCTCCCCCCAGCATTGCAGACCCCGTTTCGCGCTACGATCGGCGCACTTGCAGAGCTCGGGGACGAATGACCTCCATGCCGAAATGGAGCATCCTTGGTACTGTCGGCGTGCCAGGAAGTTACGGTGGATTTGAGACGCTTGCTGAAAACCTAGTGCACTTTCACGCCAGCCATGACCTAAAAGCAGCGCTGAGTGTCTATTGTTCTTCCAAGGTGCTTAGTAAGCGATACACAAAGTTCAGGCATGCCAACCTAAGATATGTCAGTCTCGACGCAAATGGGCCCCAGTCCGTTCCCTACGACATCCTGTCTTTGCTCGATGCGGTGCTGCGTCGTACTGATGTGATCCTTTTGCTTGGAGTCTCTGGTGCACTAGCTCTTCCTCTGGTTCGAGCAATTTCGAGATGTCGGATCGTGACGAACATTGACGGGATAGAATGGAAGCGCGGTAAATGGCCAAGAACTGTCCGCGTAATACTGCGACTGTCAGAGCGCGCAGCGGTCCGGTGGTCTCACACGGTGGTGGCCGATAACACAGCGATTGCCGACTATGTGCGGCAATCCTATGGACGAGAGTGCACAGTCATCCCATATGGTGGGGATCACGCTTTAATTGCGTCACCGGCAGCGATACCCGGATTGAAGCTGCCTGAAAGCTATGCGCTGGCGCTTTGTCGGATAGAACCTGAGAACAACATCGCTATGATTCTGGACGCATTCGCCAGAACGCCAAACAAGCCGCTCGTTTTCGTCGGAAATTGGGATAAGAGTGATTATGGGCGCGCTCTGCGCAGGCAATATTCGGCCGCGCCTAATCTGCATCTACTAGATCCAGTTTATAGTCCCCAGCATCTCCGTTGGCTTCGAGATAGAGCTAGCGCCTATATTCACGGGCATTCTGCAGGGGGAACAAATCCTTCGCTCGTGGAAATGATGCATTTCGGAGTTCCAGTATTTGCACATGGGTGTAGTTTTAACCGTATTACAACCGAGAATAAAGCTAGATATTTTATGACAGCCAGCGAATTGAAGGTCGCAGTTGAGGCAATGAATTGCGAGCTCAGTAAGGATATAGGGGCTTCAATGCGGGAAATTGCCATTCGGCGTTATCGATGGGAGCTGATAGGAAGTGAATATTTTCGGCTGTTCGAAAATGTGTTGGAGTAATAAGTAGTTGATATCTCCATATTTGGTTGGGGGAAAGTGGTGAGTTTGGGAGGTTTCTAAGTTGATCTATGTGGCTCTAATTTCCAATCTCGCGCTACCTTGGATTCTCTCGTATCTGTTGGTGATCTCTCCAGAAGCCAGGAAGATACATGGTGTTACTACTGTGGCATTCGGGGCATTGCTTGTTATCTTCCATATCCTACTTGGTTATGTCATAGCAACGGCAGCACTGATTTCTTCAGAAACTTTGAAAATAGTCATTTACTATATAAATACATCGCTTTGTGTCATCGCTCTTCTGGCACTGGGTGCATTTTTTGTATGGGGAAGAAGTACAAGACCATATCTTTCGCCAAACTTTGTATTGGTCTCGATTCTATTTGCCTCGTTGCTGTTTCTATTTTTATATGAATGGAGCGGACTTCCCGCGCAAGGCTGGGATTCGCTAGATAGTTGGCTCGTTCATGCCTTCAACATTGCGGCTCAACTGGAAGATACACACAGTAATGCATATTTCTATGAACAGCGGCACCCGTTAACAATTTCGGCCCTCATGGCGCTCTCGGGGTTGTGGACTGCATACACTGGCGATGGTGCTGCATCAAATTGGCTCGGAGTGATTCCGTATGTATCACTGGCAGTAATCTGCCTTGGTTATGCCAGGTTTCACAGAGTGGACTACAAGCTTCAAGGGATAACGATCCTTATGTTGTTGTCGACTCCACTGGCTATAAACCACTGGCTCTTATTCGGGTACGCAGATCTCTGGCTGGCGGCAGCGATAGTTGCATCGGTGGCTCTCTCGTCACTTTATCTGAAATCAGGTAGCTGGAAGGTGCTTGTTCTGACCTTGGTTAGCCTGCTTGCTCTGATGTTAGTCAAGAACATTGGGGTGATTTTTTCTGCCACGATATTTGCGGTTGCTGGAATTGCCTATTTCCGCAAAAACATACCGTTCATAAAAGTTTTCTTTGCTGCTTTAGTTGGCATAGTAGCACTAGTATTCTCCATTGATTCAGGATCACCTAAAGTTGACTCGGTGTTCTCTGTCCGCTTCAACGAAGAGTCACTAAATTTTACCAAGAGGGGCTGTACAAAAGCCGCGTTCAATGAAAAATTTCTAATTGATATTCACCCAGTTGACAGTTCAAACCTAAAGACTTCTAGGTGGGTTCAAGCCAGATACCCAGGCAGAGACTTCCGAACGTTGAAACTGTCTCCTGACGATGTGCACATAGAAAGCGTGAGTTGCAGTTTTGCTGTAGCAATAGAGGGATATAAGCCTAAAACCATTAGGGTAGGGCAACTATCTAATTCGAACCACCCGAGTTGGATGGCAATTCTCTTGCCGGGCGCCGCCTACTACGAGGTCCCGATGTTGGGCATAAGTTTCCAGATCGGAGAAAACGTAGTAGTAGGCGCGATAGGTAGATATATGATCCTGGATATCAACTCACCGCTCGATGTATTTGCTAATGCCAAAACAGCATTCCTAGATAATGCGAGCTACTCGATCTTCTTCTCGGTGTTAGTGCTGGTAACAATATTATCTATAAGCAGGGGTGTACAATTTTTTTCCGTCGAGGGTTTTGTTCTGACTGTGGTCTGGTCGTTGATCCTTCTGTTGCTCACTGTGCAAGTGTTTGTTGCAGATTTCTATAGTACATCTCTTCCTCAAAACGATACCCGATATAGCCGTTTTATGTTGTGGTTTCCGGCTCTGGTATGTTTGGCACTCTATGAGCCGAAGCTGTTCGGCAGTCATGGAGAGTTACCAATAGTTCCTAAAAATTCGATAGATAACTAGTTCACGATGTTCTTCCCTGATGTACCTTTTGTGGTTTGAATGTTGTGGTTAGCAGTTGGCGGTGCTAAACAGAATCCTTGGCCACCTGCACAACGACGGGTGTGTTACTTCTCCGGTTAACAGGATTGCTTATTGCAGCCAGGAAGAGGCAACGGTATTTTGAGCGCACAAGTCACTTTGTGCGAAAAATAAATGTGGTAATCCCCCGATTTATAGCCGGACTCAAAAGTAGGGAAGCAAATCCGCCCTACAGTCATCCGGAAACCGAGCGCAGCGTATAGGGTTATTTCTTATACGTTCTTCCAGCGGTAAACCACTATAGCGCTGGTGGGTGTCTCTAAGTTGCTCGATGCGCCACTGCCAGCGCAGAAAGTCGCCCATCGCCCAGCACAGTGCGATGATGACCAAAACGGTTCTGGCTGTCGAAATATTCCCCAGCCATTTTCTGGCAGGGCTGAACCTCAATAACACCAGTGCCACCGCCGATGTTATAACAAGCAGATTAAGCACCAGATTGGGGAATACCATCCCGTTTGCGTGAATGCCCCTCACTATATTGTTGGAGTAACCCTGCCACAATGGAGGGTTGGTCCAGTCTTCAAAAATCTGTCGTGTTACCGCGCCAGCAGACATAGGCAATAGCTCCAGGCTTTCGAGTTTGATGGGAACGTCATTGTTGTTCGAAAATCCGAGCGCCGGTCCATCGAAAAAAGCCACCACAAGCTCCACTACCTTCCCCTTGTAGTTCTCTCCGCCATAGACCATGGCAACCTGGGTAACGCCATCGCCAGTTCTATTCAGGGGCAGTGAGTACAGCTCCTCTGGATCACTCGCCAGGCGCCAGAAGATGTAGGCATTGGTGAACCGTGTCAGCCCCTCCAGGTTTATCTGAATAAAGGGGTAATCCTCGGCGTCAAACCGTCTTTTAACGCCAATTGCCGCCCGATCGCCTTTAAGCTCCTGGATGATAGCCGAGTCACCAGATACCCCACCCTTGCCGGGAAAAACAGGGCGAAATTGCCTGCCAGGGATGATTACCGTTTTGGCGTCAGTGGCACGGAATCGTTCAAATTCCGGGTGGAAGTCGAAAAACCAGAGGCTGTAAACGACGGTTAGCAAGGTGGTGGCAATGCCAAGGGCGATTAATGCCTGCTTGAGGGCAAGCAACCACAATGCTTTGTTGTCGATCTCGGTTTCCGGGCGTCGGCTAGTTGCAGTCATTGGTCGGTTTCAGGGTGCCTTGGTACCGAGAAGCATTATTGGAAGGCGCAGTGGCCTATTCAAAATCCCGGTGGGTAAGCTGAAGTATAAGGGCTATTAACCGCCTGTCGAGAGAGGCGTTTGCTTTTACGACGGCGGTCTTACTTAGAGGCTGCCAGGATGTCCGTACTGAGCACCCTCTCTCTACCAATGGGCTGCCCAGGCGGCTTTGGCAGGCCGAGATCAAAGGGAATCGTCCGGGGAACGAGTTTGCGCCCGGAAAGCAGGCCAGTGGCGGATCTTATTTCAGACATTTACCGTTGCTGCATTGGCAGCGGTTCCACTGCTGTGTCTCCAGGCAGTACAGCGACATGGCGCCCCCCCAGACGCAGCCGGTATCGAGGCCGATGGCGTTGGGGCTGTCGGTGCGCCCCTCCAGCGAGGCCCAGTGGCCGAAGATGATTTTGTCGTCCCGGGTCTTGCGGTTGGGGTGACTGAACCAGGCAGACACCTTCTTGCCGTTGCAGGGCGGTTCGGGGCCCTTGCTAACGAGGTCCAGCCAGCCCTCGCTGGTGCAGTAACGCATGCGGGTGAGGTAGTTGGTGATGACGCGCAGACGTTCCATGCCCTTCAGGTCAGCGGACCAGACCGCGGGCTCGTTGCCGTACATCTGGCGGAAAAACTCGGTGCACTGTTCACTCTGCAGCACCGCCTCCACCTCCCCGGCCAGCTTGATTGCTTTCTTGACCGACCACTGGGGTGGAATGCCGGCGTGGACCAGGGTGTGGTCGTGCTCGTGGTGGATCAGGGGCTGGTGTAACAACCAGTTCAGCAGTTCCTCGCGGTCCGGGGCCGCCAGGATTTTGTCCAGGGTGTCGCTGCTGGTGGGCTGGCGCACGCCGGCGGCTACCGCCAGCAAATGCAGGTCGTGATTGCCCAGCACCATCACCAGGCTGTCCCGCATATTGTAAAGAAAACGCAGGGTTTTCAGGCACTTGGGGCCGCGGTTTACAATATCGCCGGTGGACCAAAGTACATCCCTGGCGGGGTCGAAGTCGACCTGCCTGAGCAGGCACTTCAGGGGTTGCAGGCAGCCCTGGATGTCGCCGACAGCGTAGGTGGCCATGAGATCAGTTCAGGGCCGTGGGGGTGTGCAGGGTGAAAGCGGGAATAGGTACCTCGAACTGCGGCAGTTCTGCCGGGTCCACAGCCATCGGCTCCCTGACCACCATGAAGTAGCTGCCCCCCATATAACCCACCGGCGTTGCCAGGGTAGCGCCGCTGGTATAGCGGAAAGAGGAATCGGGCTGGATGATGGGCTGTTCGCCCACCACGCCCTCGCCCCTGACCTCCTGGACTTCATTGTTGGCGTCAGTAATCAGCCAGTGCCGTGACAGCAACTGCACCGGCAGGTCGCCGGCGTTGCTCACGGTGATGGTGTAGGCAAAGGTGTAGTGCCGGTCCTCGGGGTTGGAGTGGCTGGGCAGGTAAGTGGTGACCACACTGACCCCAACCAGGGCGGGATTGAATTCGGGCTTATTCATTGATGGCGTTGGCGATCTCGATGAACTGACTCAGTTGCAGGGTTTCCGCGCGGCAGCCCGGGTCGATACCCAGCGACTCCAGCGCCTCCCCCTCTATAAATCCTTTGAGGTTGTTGCGCAAGGTTTTGCGGCGCTGGGCAAAGGCCGCCTGGACGACCCGGCGCAATTGTCCCTCCTGGCACTGTGCCCAGGGCAACTCCTTCCTGGGGGTGAGCCGGACAATGGCAGACTGCACTTTGGGCGGCGGATTGAAGGCCGACGGCGCAACGTCAAACAGGTGTTCCACCGCGCAGTGGTACTGGGCCATGATGCCCAGCCGGCCCCAGGCTTTGCTGCCGGGCTCTGCCGCCAGCCGCTCCACTACTTCCAGTTGCAGCATGAAGTGCATGTCCTCGATGAGGGCGGCGTTCTCCAGCAGCTTGAAAATGAGCGGGGTTGATATGTTGTAGGGCAGGTTGCCGACCACGCGCAGGGGCTTGCCATCCGTCGCCAGGGCGGCGAAATCGAATTTGAGGGCGTCCGCGCTGTGCAGCTTGAACCCGGGGTAGATGCTGAACGCCGCCAGCAGCCCCGCCACCAGGTCCCGGTCCAGTTCGATGACATCCAGCCGGCAGCCGGTGGGGGCGAGTATCTCGGTGAGGGCACCCTGGCCGGGGCCGATTTCCACCAGGTGGTCCTGCTCCTCTGCCCCAATGGCATCGGCAATACGGCCGATAACGCTATGATCGGTCAGGAAGTTCTGGCCGAAGCGTTTGCGGGGGATGTGGGTGCCGGGTCTTTTTGCCATAGGCGCATTGTACCCGGGGTTCGTATGATTACTACCGGCCTCGCCATCAGCCATGAGAAATCTGCTAAACTGCCGCCCGTCCAGACCAACCCGATCTCAGCCAGGCAGCAAGACAAACGCATGACTCTCCGCCAGTATTTCAGCCTGATCGACGTGCAGGCCCGCATGTTGCTCAAGGCCGATGCCTCGAAATTCAAGCTGGGATTTCTGTGGTGGTTTCTCGAGCCGCTGATGTGGGTAGCCGTTTTTTTTGTCGTGTTTAACCTGATTCTGGATTCCGGAAAGAAATCAGGCGATTTCATTCTCTTTCTCACCTGTGGCAAGTTTGCTTTTATCTGGTTCTCCAAAACCGTCCTGCACGCGTCCGGCAGTATCGTTGCCAGCCAGGGTTTGGTCGGCAAGATCAATATGCCCAAGTCGCTGTGGCCTATGTCGGCCATTCAGGAAAGTTTGTATCGGCAGTCTACCGTTTATCTCCTGCTGTTCCTGATCCTGACGCTGTTTGGGCACTACCCTGACTTTGCCTGGCTGTGGATGATTCCAGTGTGCCTTGTGATGTACCTGATGATTGTTGCCTGTGGTTTGGTGGGGGCCTGCCTGGTGTGTATTGTCCGGGATTTCCAGAAGTTTATTCCCCTGGGCATGACCTTCCTGCTGTTCACATCCGGTATCTTCTGGGATGTGCGTGAGATTGGCAGCCCGGAGAAGACCGAGTTGCTGCTTACCCTGAACCCGCTGGCATTTATGATCGATGCTCATCGGCAGGTCCTGATGCACCATAATGGTCCCGATATTGCCCATCTTTTCGCCATTTTCCTGGCCTCCGCTGTAATGATATTTCTGGCCATTCAGTTTATGCGTCGCCACGGGCAGTATCTTGCCTTGAAGGTGTTGACCTGATGACGGATATGGATGGGCAGGTAATGCTGGAACTGAGGGATGTGTCTCTTGGTTTCCAATCCAGCAAGGGCACGTTTGACGATGGTGTTCATCACGTGCTCGACCGGGTCTCGTTCAAGTTGTATGAAAATGAGACTCTTGGAATTATTGGCCGTAACGGCGTCGGCAAAACCACCATGTTGCGGATCATGGCGGAAATTTTTTCGCCTACCAGCGGAGAAATTTTCAGGACTCCGGGTAAAACGGCGTCGCTGCTTACCCTCGGGTTGGGGCATAAGGTCGATCTCAGTGGTCGAGATAATGCGATGCTTTCTGCCATGCTACAAGGCGCGAGCCGGCAGGAAGCACTGGGCTATCTGGAAGAGATCAAGGCATTTTCGGAGCTGGGCGACTCGTTTGAAGAGCCCGTTAAAACCTATTCCGCGGGGATGAGATCCCGCCTGGGTTTTACCACCGCGTTACTGACGCATGTCGATATTCTGCTGGTGGATGAGATACTGAGCGTTGGCGATGCGGAGTTTCGAGCAAAAGCGGAGCGGGCTATGCGAGAGCGTATTTGCGGTGAGCAAACCGTGGTGTTCGTTTCGCACTCGCTTGCTCAGGTCAAGGCGCTTTGCGATCGTGTCATCTGGATAGATAAGGGACAGATTTGTGCGGAAGGCGAGCCGGGAACGGTTATTGCGCAGTATCGGGAATCGTTAACGCTCGCGAACGCAGCAAAGAAATAACTGTCCCAGAACCTGCGGAAGCAATAAGGCATCGCTCTTTGCCGCAGCATGATTGACTGCCGCCTTGCTCATCTGCTCCCCTTAATCGCCTGGCCCAGGGCCTGCCGGGAGCACTCGCCGGCTGCGGCGCGAATCTCCTGCCAGCTGGACAGGCTGGCGGCATAGCCTGCGCAGAGCTCACGCAGTGCGTTAAGCGCCTGCCCCTCACTCATGCCATCGGGCAGACTGGACATATCGGCCACCCTGGCCGGCACCTGGGTGGCGGCGGCGATGGTGTCCAGGCTTTCCTGCAACCACTGCTGCCAGAGGGGCGCCCGGATGCTGCCGTCATTGAGGAAGCGGGCCAGCCGGCTGAGATCTGCCGCCTGCCAGTAGGCCACCTCCCGGCGGAACAGGGATATAAGGTCGCGATCGCTCATCTCCGACAGCTTGGCGGCCAGCGCTGCCAGGGCCTGCAGGCGCGTCTCCGCGGAAACGCCGGCCTGGTATGCGGTGTGGTCGGTAACGTACTTGTTGATATTGATTTTGCCCCTGCCGCTCTGCGGCGGGGGATTGGGGTTGCCGTGCCGCGGTTCCAGCGGCAGGTGCGGCACATTCCAGTCGTATTCGAGCACGGCGGCGTGGGGGTGGAGGAATTCGGTCATGGCGCCGAACAGGTAGTCCTCGCCTCGAAATACCGGGAAGTAGGGCGGTAGCAGATGGGTGTTGTCCAGTCCGCTGACCTGGGAAATCACCGACATCTTGGTAAAGGTGGGCCGGGGCTGTCCGAGCCAGTAGGTGCGGCTGGCCAGCGCGCCCTCAATGCCGCCGGAGAATTCGGTGAGGCGTTTGCTGGAGGCCGGGTCCAGGGTCAGTATCCACTCGGTGCCCGGGGTGCCGGGGTCGCCCATGGCGCCACTCTGGGTGACCATTACCGGCGAATCCGCTGACCACAGGCTGAGGTAGGCCGAGTTGGCGCCGGCCAGGTCGGTGGGCTTGACTGGCTGGCCGTCCGCCAGTTTGGCGATGGCCTGGCCCATGGAGAGGCCCAGGCAGCTGGCGTGTTGAGTCAGCGGGTCAAATTCGGCCCGGGTGGTGCGAGCGAGCATGTCCTGCTGGTCCAGGTAGAAGTCTGCCTCTCGCTCGAGCTGGCCAAACTGCAGGCCGGGCTTTTTGTGGGGAGACTCCACCGCGGCGCAGATCACGTCGTCATCCATGACGATGGCACGACAGCCCACCGAGAGCAGCAGGGTGAGATTACGCGCCCGGCCGTAGGTTTTTTCTCCGGCCCATCTATCCTGGTCGATCAGAAAGCGGATAGCCTCCTCCTCGGCGGGCTGCTGCGCGATGAGCTCGGCCATGAATTGTGCTGATTCCGTAGCGCCGAAATAGAGCATATTGCGCGGGCAGGTGAGGTTGAACTCCTCCACCGCCTCGCGGTTCTGTTCCGCATTGGCCGGGTCGCGGGAGTCGTCGATCAGGAACAGCGCCTCGTGGCGGCTCAGGTTGCCGGCCCGGAGCATGGATTCCAGCAAGCGCTTGACCGCCGCGGGGCGATCACAGGTGATGGCGAATACCCGGGTCGGCGGCAGGTCCAGGGGCGGCGGTACCTCGGCATTGAGCCGGTCGCAGACGGATTCGGCAGTGGTCATCAAGCCCGCGTCCTTGAGCATGTTGAGCACTTTCATCACGTCCGCCTGCTGGCCCGCCAGCTCGGGGATAGACGCGGTGAGCACCTGGGCATGCTGCTCCAGGGTGCGGAACACCCGGCACAGGGGCATGCTGGCGGCCACCGGGCCACCCACCATGAGCTGGGCGTCGCTGAATTTGTCGATCAGCAGGACGCCGCCGTTTTGCATGTCTACGGCTTCGCATTCGGCGAATGCGTACAGGCCGCTGGGGGAGGTATTGGGGTCGTTGGACATGGGGTTCTGCTTGGGGGAATCAGGGGGCGATTTTACGGGGCGGGGTGGGGGGTGTAAACCGTGGGTGCTGTCCGGGCGTTATGGATTCCGGCCTACGCCGGAATGACGCTGGGACTGCCCGTGGTGTGGGCCATTGAAATCGCCATGTCCAGGGCAGTCCTCAGGCTGGAGGGGTCGGCCTTGCCGGTGCCTGCCAGGTCCAGGGCTGTGCCGTGGTCGACCGAGGTGCGAATGATCGGCAGGCCCAGGGTCACATTGACCGCCTCGCCGAAGCCGGCGTATTTCAGCACCGGCAGGCCCTGGTCGTGGTACATGGCGAATACCGCGTCGCAGTTGTCCAGTACTTTGGGGTTGAAGGCGGTGTCGGCGGGGAGTGGTCCCTGGAGGCTCATGCCCCGGGCCCTGAGCCTTTCCAGGGTGGGGATGATGGTGTCCAGTTCTTCTCTGCCCATGTGACCGGCCTCGCCGGCATGGGGGTTGAGGCCCAGTACCGCAATCCGCGGCTGGGCCAGGCCGAATTTTTGCTGCAGGTCGCGGTGGAGAATTTCCAGGGTCGATTCCAGCAGGTCGGTGGTGATTGCTGCCGGTACCTCCTTCAGCGGCAGGTGGGTGGTGGCCAGGGCCACGCGCAGGTTCCTGGTGGCCAGCATCATCACCACCCGCTCGCTGTCGGTATCCTCGGCCAGCAGTTCGGTGTGGCCGGAAAAGGGGATGCCGGCGTCGTTGATCACCGATTTCTGCACCGGGGCGGTGACCATGGCCTGGCAGCGCCCCGCCAGGCAGGCGTCTACCGCTGCGTGGAGGGTATAGAGCACATAGCTGGCATTGGCCGGGTTCAGCTCGCCGGGGGTGCAGGTGGCGTTCAGGGCGACCGGGTAGACCTTGAGTTTGCCCGGTGTGTGGGTTTCTGGCTGGCCCTGGGGACTGACGATCTCTTCGACTTCGACTGCCAGGTCCAACATGGCGGCCCGTTCCCGCAGCAGGTCCGGGTCGCAGATGGCGACGAGTTCGGCGGGCCATGGCTGCCGGGCGATGGCCAGGGTGATGTCCGGGCCGATACCGGCGGGCTCGCCGGGAGTGATGGCGATGCGGGGGATCAACGCGCTTGGTCATTCCGGCGCAGGCCGGAATCCAGGGGGTGGTTGGTTTCTGGTAGCAGGGTCACTGGATTCCGGAATGCCGGACCACGGCTTTCGCCGGAATGACGATGAGGGCGGCTTGCGTCGTAATGACGGCTTTCGCCGTCACTTGATATCCACAAAGGCTTCATCGCGGATCTGTCTCAGCCAGGCATCCAGCTCTTCCTGGTATTTGCGGTTGTGCAGGTAGTTCATGGCCTTGTTGCGGGTGGCGCGGTCGGTCATGTCTTCTTCCCGGCGGTCCATGACTTCCAGGATGTGCCAGCCGAACTGGCTTTTCACCGGGTCGGATATCTCGCCGATGGCGGTAATCTGCATGGTCTGCTCGAATTCAGGCACCATCTGGCCGGGGCTGGTCCAGCCCAGGTCGCCGCCTTCCTGGGCGGAGCCGATGTCTTCCGAGTATTCCCGGGCCAGTTCGGCGAAGTCTTCACCGCCCTCGGCGCGGGCCTTGAGGTCGGTCACCAGTTCCCTGGCCTGCTGGTCGGTCATGATCTCGGAGGGTTTCACCAGGATATGGCGCACCCGGGTCTGGTTGACCACCATGCTCTCGTCGCCGCGGCGGTCGGCCATGTAAATCAGGTGGAAGCCGCTGTCGGAGCGTACTTTTTGAGTTTCGCCCTTGGCCAGCGCCGGCGCCACGTCGGAGAACAGGGAGGGCAGGTCGTCCAGCTTGCGCCAGCCGAGGTTGCCGCCGCTGAAGGTATAGGGGCCCGGGGCGCTGACCGCCGCTTCAAATGTCGAGCCGGCCTGGATCTCCGCCAGCACCTTGTCGACATAGGCCTCGGCGCGCTCCGCCTCGGCGGCGGGGGCGCTGGGCGACACCGCCAGCAGGGCGTGAAGGATCTGGTATTCCGGCTGGGTCATTTTCTGGCCCTCCGCCGTGGCCAGGAAGTTGTCCACTTCCTGGTCGCTGATCTCGATGCGCTGGTTGACGTTGCCCTGCTGCACCCGCTGGATGATCATTTCGGTGCGGATTTGCTCGCGCATGCCCTGGTAGGACTGGCCCTGTTCCTCCAGCGCCAGGCGGAACTGGTCCAGGGTCATGCCATTCTGTGCGGCAACCCGCTGCAGGGCGGCATTGAGCTGGGCGTCGGTGATGCGGACCCCAACCCGCTGCCCTTTCTGCAGCTGGATGCTCTCCAGGATCAGGCGGTCCAGGGTCTCGCGGATGATGACATCTTCCGGAGGCATCTCCACGCCCCGCGCCTCTATACTCTGGGTGATTGAGTCAACGCGTTCGCGCAGTTCGCTGGCCATGATGATGTCGTCATCGACCACGGCTACCACCTGGTCCAGCATCTCGGTTTCCGCCCGGGCCAGGCCGGAGGCGAGAATGGCAGTCGCCAGGATGGCGCCCAGGAGCCTCGTTTTAATATTCACTGTTGGTAAAACCTCGGATCATGTCTTCCATTATGCTGCTGGCGCGGCTGCCGAAGCCGCCCATGCCCTTGAGCACAACTTGAATCTGGGTGGAATCTTCCCGCTCCAGCAGCGGGTCATCAAAGTCGGGGTTCTCCCCGGAGGCGGTATCGTAGTAGCGCAGGTGCAGCAAACGCAATTTCCAGCAGCAGGTATCATATTCCACCCCGAACATATCTTCCACGCTTTCGCCGGCCTCTACCGAGTAGTTGACAGCGGCGAACAGGCGCCAGTTCAATCCGGCGGGCATGTAGAAGGAAAAGTGGGCTTCCTCGGTGGGTGGCTGGGTGGTGTCCACGGTGGTCAGCGGGCGCCGGTAGCTGTAACCGAAATTGTAGATACTGCCGTCATCGCGGGTGTAGCTGGTAAAGAAATTGCCGGAGTTCATGCGGTCGCTGTAGGGATCCCACACCAGGCTGGTGCGCAGGCTCAGGCGCTCGTTGGGATAAAAGCTCAGCTCACCGGCCACTTCCGAGCCGCCGGTTGTCAGTGGCGGGTTGTCGGCATCCAGGCGTACTTCCCGGTCCTTGAAATAGAAAATCTGGCCGATGCTGGCGTTGAACTCCTCCCGGCCATCGGTTTCATCGATGAAACGGGTGGTAATGCCCACCGAGAGCTGGTCGGCATCATCGATGCGGTCGCGTCCGGAAAAGCGGGTTTCCCGGAACAGCTGGTTGTAGGTAAAGGTCAGTTCCGAGCTGTCAAAGTCCGGTTGCCCGTCCTGGTCCTGGTACTCGCTATACAGGTAATACAGTCGCGGCTCCAGCGTCTGCAGCATCTGGCGGCCGAACAAGCGGGTGCCGCGGTCAAAGTAGAGACCGCCATCGAGGCTGAGCAGGGGAGCGCCAGCATCGGGACTCTGGTCCCCGTAGTTCCTGTGCTCATCCAGGTCGTAAGCCAGGTGCCGGTACTTGCCGGTGGGTGTAAAGAAACCGTAGGTCCACAGCATCGGGTAGCTGGCGCCGGCCTCGCTGTAGAGGCGCTGGCCGGTGACTTTGTTGGTGTCGGTGTCGAAATTGGAGTACTGGGCGAGCAGGATCGGATTGACGGTAAAGGGCGTGCCGTCGGGCCGATAGCGACCGGTGATTTGCGGCAGCTTTTTGTAGTCGTTGCTGATATCGTCCGCCAGTGTCTGGAACTGCTGGACTTCCAGGTTGGCCATCCAGCGGTCGCCGAGGTAGTCCAGGGCGCCGTATTGCAGCAGGGCGGTACGCCGCTTGGAGTCCAGGCTGGAGGTTTGCAGGTCCTTCATGTAGTTGACGTCGCTGGCCTTGCTGTAATCGATCTGTGAGCGCCAGCGCTTGTTGAACAGGCCGTTCTGCTTGACCACACCCAGCCAGCGGTCGTGATTGCGTTCGCTGGGATACTCGTTTTTGTAGCGCTTGTCCTCGTTCATGAAGGCGCCGCCAACCTCCCAGCGCCCGAGGTAGGGATTGAGATAGCGCGCTTTTGCCTCGTGATTGAGTCCGCGCTCCTCGATGTAGCGCGGTGTATACAGGAGGTCGTAATCCGGGGCCAGGTTCAGGTAAACGGGTACGGCAATATCCACCCCGCCGCGGGAATCCGAACCGATATCCGGCCACAACACGCCAGTCCGGCGGCGGTCATCCAGCGGGAACTGCATCCACGGGAAGTAGAACACCGGCACTCCGGCTACTCGCACCTTGGCATCCCGCGCTATCCCCAGGCCTTCCTCAAGGTCCAGCTCCAGTTCGCCGGCCTCCAGCAGCCACTCGTCATCCCCGGGGGCGCAGTAGCTGAGCTGGCCGTCGTGAATGTGAAGAATGCCGTCGCTGTCCCGTTCCAGCAGGTCAGCGCTACCGCGCATATGCAGTTCATGGAGAACAAACTGGCTGTTCTCGACGTTGGCGCGTTCTGTTCTGGAGAAGATCTGTGCTTTTTCGCCGCGCAACAACAGCCCCGGTTCCCGCAGGGTAATGCTGCCACTGAGGGTGGCTGTCTCCTCGCTGCGGTCGAGACTGATTTCTTCGGCGCTCACCTGCCGATAGCCCTGTTTGAGGAATACCCCGCCGCGGAAAATCGCGCTGTCCTCACGCAGTTCCGCATTGCTGGCGTCGGCATCGATGGGGGAATCCTCGGGGGAGGTCGACTGGTCGGCGCCGGCCAGCGGGTCGATATAGCGGCCCTCGCAGTTCACGCACTGGTCGTCGCGGAGCTCCCGCGGTACCTCGTCCACATGGACCCAGTCCAGGGGGTGTGCCGCGCCCCGCGCGCTGTTATCCTGTGCCACCCCGGACATGCTCAACAGCGCGCACGCCAGCGCGAGGCGCAGTCGCCCCCGGGTCGGGTGTCGCCGCGGTTTTGGGGCAGTTCTGGGTGTCATTCTGATCGAGGGTTCTTCGCGTAAAGGGCGAATTCTAAAGCATAGGCTTGCCCTTGTCCGGGAAAATTTGGCTGGCCGCGCCGCCAGATCAACCAGCTCAGTAACACGAGGAACGAGTTTGGCCAGTAGATTACCACCAGCGGATTTACTGCCCTGGTCACTGTCGGTTCTGGGTGCCGAAGGCCAGGCAGAACTGGAGCCCGTGGCGGGTGACGCCAGCGCCCGGCGCTACTTTCGCCTGCGCCTGAACGGGCGCAGCTATATAGCGGTGGATGCGCCACCCGAGAGCCAGAAGAATGCCGAATTCCTGAAGGTCAGGGGCTTGCTGGCGGCCGCCGGGATCAGCGTCCCGGCGCTGTGCGGCGCCGACCTGTCCCGCGGTTACCTGCTGTTGGGTGATCTCGGTGACCGGCTGTTATTGCAGCAACTGGATGCATCGACGGCGAACCAGCCCTACGGGCGCGCATTTGAAATCCTGCTCGCCATGGGAAGCATAGATCCGGGGGACCCCCAATGGCCGCGCTACGATGACGCCCTGCTGAGCGAGGAACTCAGCCGCTTCCCGCAGTGGTTTGTGGAACGGTTGCTGGGTATTCCTTCACCGGATGACTCGATCTGGCGTCCTTTGGCCGATGTGCTCAAGGCCAACGCCCTGGAGCAGCCCACGGTACTGGTTCACCGCGATTTTCACAGCCGTAACCTGATGCCGCAGCCGGACGGCGCGCTGGCGCTCATTGATTTCCAGGACGCGGTAGTCGGCCCGGTCACCTACGATCTGGTGTCGCTGCTGCGTGATTGCTACATTCGCTGGCAACCGGCGCAGGTGGAGGCCTGGGCCCTGTCCTACCTGGAATTGCTGCAGCAGCGGGGTACGCTGGTTGACATCGACAAGTCACGGTTCCTGCGCTGGTTTGACCTGATGGGCCTGCAGCGGCACCTCAAGGTATTGGGTACATTCGCTCGACTGAATATCCGCGATGACAAGCCTGCTTACCTGGACGATTTACCACTGGTGATCAGTTACGTTGTGGAAATGCTGCAGAAGTATCGTGATGACATGGTCGTGATAGCGGCCTTCGATAACTGGTTTGCAGGCGAGGTAATGACGGTGATCCGCCAGCAGCCATGGAACAGTGCTCCATGAAGGCAATGATCCTCTGCGCCGGTGTCGGCGAGCGGATGCGGCCGCTCACCGAGCACACCCCCAAGCCCCTGTTACAGGTGGCCGATATGCCGCTGTTGGAGTACCACATTCGGGCGCTGGGCAAGGCGGGTTTTCGCGACCTGGTGGTGAATGTCTCCCACCTTGCGCAGCAGGTCATCGACTATTGCGGTGATGGCTCCCGTTGGGAGTTGAGTATCGCCTGGTCCCGGGAGGCACAGCCACTGGAAACCGCAGGCGGAATCCAGCAGGCATTGCCCCTGCTCGGCAGCGACCCTTTCCTGGTCATCAATGGCGACGTGTGGATCGACTATCCGCTTGACCAGCTGCGCCGCTACAGCCTGAGGCCCTGGGAGCAGGCCCACCTGGTGATGGTGGACAACCCGCCCCAGCACCCGCTGGGCGACTTCTGCCTCGGCGGGGATGGCCGCGTGGCTTATCGGCCGGCTGACCAGGCGGGCTATACCTATGCCGGTTTGGGGCTGTACACGCCCGCTTTCTTCAAGGATGTGACAGCGGGCAAGCTGGCGCTGCGGCCACTGCTGGATGCTGCCATAGCCGCGGGCACCCTGGGCGGGGAATACTACGGCGGCGACTGGGAAGATGTGGGGACCCCGCAGCGGCTGCAGGCGCTGGATACCCGGATCCGCTCAGCCGCTGAGCAGTGAAACACGCCGGGCGGGCTGCAGAGAGCCATGGCGGCATCAGGCGCCCGGTTTAACATCATCGCCATGCGCCTCGTTCCGCGACCGTGTACGGGGTAGAATAGCCGCTTTTAATGCAGCCGGAGTCCATCATGGCCGACTACCAGATCGCCCCTTCCATTCTATCCGCCGATTTTGCCCGCCTCGGGGAAGAAGTGGACAAGGTGCTCGCCGCCGGCGCCGATATAGTGCATTTCGACGTGATGGACAATCACTACGTGCCCAACCTGACCATCGGCCCCATGGTCTGCAAGGCCCTGCGCAAGCATGGAGTGACCGCGCCCATCGACGTGCACCTGATGGTCAGCCCGGTAGACCGCCTGATCGGCGACTTCGCCGAGGCCGGCGCCACCTACATTACCTTCCATCCGGATGCCTCCACCCACGTGGACCGCTCCCTGCAGATGATCCGCGCCGCCGGCTGCAAGTCCGGCCTGGTATTCAACCCGGCAATGGGCCTGGATGCGTTGAAGTACGTGATGGACAAGGTGGACATGGTGCTGCTGATGTCGGTAAACCCGGGCTTTGGCGGGCAGTCGTTTATTCCGGCAACGCTGGACAAGCTGCGCGAGGCGCGGGCCATGATCGACGCCACCGGGCTCGATATCCGCCTGGAGATCGACGGCGGCGTGTCGGCGAGCAACATTGCCGAGATCGCCGCGGCTGGCGCCGATACCTTCGTGGCAGGCTCGGCGATCTTCAACCAGCCGGATTACGCGGCGGTGATAGCCGCCATGCGGGAACAGCTGGCGGGCGTGTAGAGCCTGCCGGCGGGTAGACCCTGTTTGCCATCCCGATCCCCCTATGTACAATAGGTCCAGTCTGTATCCGGAGATTGCTGTGCAAACAGCCGTACGTAACAGCATCGACCTGCTTTCGATGCGCGAGGTCACTTGCTGGCGATGGTAGCCAGGGCCCCGCTTCGACCTGAATACGTACAATCAATCTCCGAGGAACACCCATGAATTCGCAGGACTTTGCCGCCCTGGTGGCACAAGACTTCAACCGTATACCTGTCAGTCTGGAAGTGCTGGCGGACCTGGAAACCCCCATCAGTGCCTACCGCAAACTGGCGGAAGGGCCCTACTCCTTCTTTTTTGAATCTGTCCAGGGCGGCGAGAAGTGGGGCCGCTACTCGATAATCGGCCTGCCCTGCAGGACCGTGCTCAAGGTTTACGACCACCGGGCCGATATTTTTGTTGATGGCGAACTCACCGAAAGCGAGGAGGTCGCCGATCCACTGGCCTTTGCCGAGGATTTCCAGCGGCGTTACCGCGCGGCCCCCCGGGAGGATCTGCCGGTATTCCACGGTGGCCTGGTGGGTTACTTCGGCTACGATACGGTGCGTTATGTCGAGCCGCGGCTGGCGCCGGGCATGCCGGCAGACGAACTGGGCAACCCCGATATCCTGCTGATGGTGGCGGAAGAAGTGCTGGTGTTCGACAACCTGGCGGGCACTATCCGCCTGGTAGTGAACGCCGACCCGGTGGATGACGATGCCCTGGAGCGCGCCAATCAGCGCCTGCAGCAGCTGGTCGCGCAACTGCGGGAACCGATGGCGCCGCTACCCGAGGTGTCGCTGGATGCCGCCGACAGTTCCGAGCTGGAGCAGCAGGCCGAGTCCCACTTCACCCAGGAGGCCTACCACGAGGCCGTGGACAAGGTGAAAGAGTACGTCCTTGCCGGTGATGTGATGCAGGTGGTGCCCTCCCAGCGAATGAGCGTACCGTTTAGCGCACCGCCCTTGAACCTGTACCGGGCCCTGCGCAATCTCAATCCCTCACCCTACATGTACTACCTGGACCTGGAAGATTTCCACATTGTGGGTTCGTCGCCGGAAATCCTCGCCAGGCTGGAGCATGGCCTGGTCACCGTGCGGCCGATTGCCGGCACCCGCCGGCGGGGTTACAGCGAGGAAGAGGACGAGGCGCTGGAGGCGGAACTGCTGGCAGATCCCAAGGAAATTGCCGAGCACCTGATGCTCATCGACCTGGGCCGCAACGACGTGGGGCGTATTGCCAGAACCGGATCGGTCGAGCTCACCGACAAAATGGTGGTGGAGCGCTACTCCCACGTGATGCACATTGTGTCCAACGTGACCGGTGAGCTGAAGGATGACAAGTCCGCTATCGATGTGCTGCGGGCAACGCTGCCAGCCGGAACCCTGAGCGGCGCCCCGAAGATCCGCGCCATGGAAATCATCGACGAACTGGAGCCGGTCAAGCGCGGCGTTTACGGCGGCGCGGTGGGTTATATTTCCTGGGCCGGCGACATGGATACCGCCATCGCCATCCGCACCGCGGTGATCAAGGACGGCAGGCTGTACGTCCAGGCCGGGGGCGGCGTGGTGGCTGATTCGGTGCCGCGGCTGGAGTGGAAGGAAACCCACAACAAGGCCCGGGCCATGTTCCGGGCCGCCTCCATGGTGCTGGCGGGCGAACAGGGGGACAAGTCATGCTCCTGATGATCGATAATTACGATTCCTTTACCTACAACGTGGTGCAGTACCTGGGCGAGTTGGGCGCCGATGTCCATGTGGTGCGCAACGATGAGATCGCGGTGTCTGATATTGCGGCACTGAAGCCGGCAAAAATCGTCATCTCCCCCGGGCCCTGTACGCCCAACGAGGCGGGGATCTCCATGGCGGTGATCGAGGAATATGCCGGCCAGCTGCCTATCCTGGGGATTTGCCTGGGCCACCAGAGCATCGGCCAGGTCTTTGGTGGCAGGATAGTGCGGGCGCGCCGGGTCATGCACGGCAAAACCTCGCCCGTACATCACCGGGGGCAGGGCGTATTCCGTGGCCTGAGTGAACCCTTCGAAGCCACCCGCTACCACAGCCTGGTGGTGGAGAAGGAGAGCCTCCCGGCGTGCCTGGAAGTCACTGCATGGACCCAGACGGAATCCGGCGAGCTGGATGAAATCATGGGCCTGCGGCACCGGGAACTGGCCATCGAGGGGGTGCAGTTTCACCCGGAGTCCATTCTCACCGCGCACGGGCACGACCTGTTGCGCAATTTCCTGGAGCAATAGCATGGATATGCAGCAAGCGCTGGCGGCCCTGGTAGACGGGCACAGCCTCAGCCAGCAAGACATGGCAGGGGTCATGCGCCAGGTCATGTCCGGCGACGCCACCGATGCGCAGATCGGTGCCCTGCTGGTGGCCCTGCGCATCAAGGGCGAGACCACCGATGAAATCGCCGGGGCAGCCCAGGTGATGCGCGAACTGGCAACACCGGTTGAGGTCAGCGCACCCCACCTGGTGGACCTGGTCGGTACCGGTGGCGATGGCGCCAACCTGTTCAATGTGTCGACTGCCGCGACCTTTGTGGTGGCGGCGGCCGGTGCCCACGTGGCCAAGCACGGCAACCGGGGGGTGTCTTCCAGCAGCGGCAGTTCCGACGTGCTGGAAACCCTGGGCATGCCCCTGGACCTGGATCCCGTCCAGGTTGCCCGGGCCATCGAGGAGGTCGGCGTGGGCTTTATGTTTGCGCCCGCCCATCACAGCGCCATGCGTTACGCCATTGGCCCCCGCCGTGAGCTGGGCATGCGTACGCTGTTCAATGTGCTGGGCCCGCTCACCAATCCCGCTGGCGTGACCCGCCAGGTGATCGGTGTATTTTCCGCGGACCTGTGCCAGCCGCTGGCGGAGGTGCTCAGGTCCCTGGGCTCAGAACACGTGATGATTGTGCACTCTGACGACGGCCTGGATGAGATATCGATCGCCGCTCCCACCCGGGTCGCCGAGTTGCGCGACGGCAAAATTGAAAGCTATAGCATCAGTCCGGAAGATTTCGGTCTTGAGCGCCAGTCGCTGGAGGGGCTGGCGGTGGCGGATTCCGCTGCTTCGGCGGCGCTGATCCGCAGTGCGCTGGCCGGCGCCGATGACGAGGCCTCGCGCAAGGCGGCGGCGATTATCGCGCTCAACGCCGGGGCGACGATTTATGTTGCCGATGTGACCAGCACCCTGGCCGCCGGTGTGGCCATGGCGGAAGACCTGCTGGCAAGTGGCCAGGCGGCAGAAAAGCTCAAGTCCTTTGTGGACTTTACCCAATTGATGCGCGGCGGCGAGGCGGGATAAGGCAATGGCAATAAACCCTCCCACCATTCTACGCAAAATCCTGGCTCGCAAGGCGGAGGAAGTCGCCTCGCGGCGGGCGCATACATCGCTGGCCAGCCTGGAGTCCCGTATCAGCGAGCAGTCGCCGGCCCGGGGCTTTGCCGCGGCGCTGGCCTCCCGGGTTGCAGCGGCGGAGCCGGCGGTCATCGCCGAGGCCAAGAAAGCTTCCCCGAGCAAGGGGGTAATTCGCGCCGACTTCGACCCCGCGGCAATTGCCGCCAGTTACCAGCGCGGCGGCGCGACCTGTCTCTCCGTGCTCACCGATATCGATTTCTTCCAGGGCGCCGATGAGTACCTGCAGCAGGCCCGCGCCGCCTGCGACCTGCCGGTCATCCGCAAGGACTTCACCGTCGACCCCTACCAGGTGGTCGAGTCACGGGCGATTGGCGCCGATGCGATCCTGCTGATTGTCGCCGCCCTGGCGGACGACCAGATGCGTGAACTGGCCGCCACCGCCGGGGAGTTTGGCCTGGATGTGCTGGTGGAGGTTCACGACCGGGCCGAACTGGACCGGGCCCTGGAGCTGGAGACCCGGCTGGTGGGTATCAACAACCGCGACCTGCACAGTTTCGAGATGCGCCTGGAAACGACCTTCGAGCTGTTGCCCCATATTCCTGCCGACCGGGTGGTGGTCACCGAAAGCGGTATTCACACCCCCGACGACGTGGCGCGGATGCGCGAGCGGGAGGTGCACGCCTTCCTGGTGGGCGAGGCGTTTATGCGCGCCGGGGAGCCGGGGGAGAAGCTGCGGGAACTGTTTTTCTAACGGGCCCCGAAAACCACCATGGTCTTGCCCGAAACCGACACCAGCCCGTCCTGCTCCAGGGACTTCAGCACGCGGCCGGCCATTTCCCGGGAGCAGCCGACAATCTTGCCCAGTTCCTGGCGGGTAATCTTGATCTGCATGCCGTCGGGGTGGGTCATGGCATCCGGTTCCCGGCAAAGGTCCAGCAGGGTGTGGGCGATGCGGCCGGATACGTCAACAAAGGCCAGGTCGGTGAGCTTGCGAGTGGTCTGGCGCAGGCGCTTGCCCAGCTGGCGGGCAATGGCGGCGAGCACCTCCGGGTACTGGGCGCTTATCTGGTGGAATTTTTCGTAGCTGATTTCCGCCACTTCACACTCGGTCTTGGCGGTGACCATCGCGCTGCGGGGGGTAATCTCGTCCTCGAACAGGCCCATTTCACCGACAAAATCGCCGGGGTTGAGGTAGCTCACCACCATCATGTGATCGGCTTCGGCTTCGTCTTCCACCATGACTGACACGGATCCATCGAGAATAAGGTACAGGCGGTCACCGGCCTCCCCCTGCTTCATCACCACGGCCTTGGCCTTGTACTGCTTTCTCTCGCAGTGGCGGAGGAAGTTCTCCACATTGGGAATGTTATTTGTGATCTGCGGCTTCAGCACCCCGCTTTACCCCTGCGTTGTATGTTGTTTTACCGATTCTACCCCGGTCCTCGCCCAAGTAAAACGTGATTTCTTGTGCTAAGCTGCGGCGCCAGTTTTTTCCAGGTGAGGAAGCAATGAAAGCAACGGTGAAATGGACCGACGGCGCCATGTTCGTGGGCGAGTCCGGCAGTGGTCACGCGGTGGTAATGGATGGCTCTGCCGACCTGGGCGGGCGCAACCTGGGGCCGCGCCCCATGGAATTGCTGCTGCTCGGCACCGGTGGCTGTTCTACCTACGACGTGATGAGCATGCTGAAGAAGTCCCGCCAGAAGGTGGTGGACTGCAAAGTGGAAGTCGAGGCAGAGCGCGCCGACGCGGTACCGGCGGTATTCACCCGGATCAACCTGCACTTTATCGTCACCGGCGTCGGCCTCAAGGAGAATCACGTGAAGCGGGCGGTGGAACTGTCTGCCGAGAAGTACTGCAGCGCCTCCATCATGCTCGGTGCGGCGGGGGTGACGATGAGCCACAGTTACGAAATCGTCGAGTTTTCTCCCGACTCAGACTGAGCTAACCCCGGTGTTCTGGCAGGCTCCAGCTGGTAGTCAAAGGCGTCAAGCTGCAGGCCTGTCAGCGCCATCGTCCGGCGATTACTGCTGGCGTACATGCCGCGAGTTGCATCATGTAAGCGGGCGGTAAACCGCCGTTCCAGGGTCGGTGACAGCAGCCGGTCGAACAGGCCTTCCTGGCGGCGGCGAAAATCGGCCATGCGCCGGAACTGGCGTTCCTCTGTTTCCCGGATCAGTCCGTTGGCGTTATACAGGTTGCGGTACAGGCGATTTGCCAGCCGATGCTTCTCAATACCGTAAAGTGAAGTCCCGGGGTTGATGCGCCGCTTGACCGGCAGTGAGGCGAGCCGCTTGTCCATTGCAGTCAACTGGCCGTGACTGGCGATGGCCTCAATGAAGGCTTTGGGGTTTCCAGCGAAGGTCTCGTAGCACAGCACTTTTACCTGCCCGCTGCCAAACAGCTGCTGGTAGTAGGCGATAAGCCGGTGGTACTCCAGCACCGTGGGCGCAAACGCGGGCGCCATGTGCTGCCAGTGGGGTTCTGGCCGCAGCAGCTGTTCCAGGGGGTAGGGCATGCCCCAGGCGACCAGGGTGCGGTAAAGCGAGCGCAGGGCGGCGCGCTGTTCGCGTATGATGATCAACACCCTCGCATCAGGGAAACAGGCGTACAGCTTGTCGGCATTGTATTTCGCGTTGTAGCCGTTGTGACTGATGGCCCCCGCCAGGTTTTCCGAACTCAGCACCGGCAACAGGCCCGTCCCGGTCGATTGTTCGCTGTAGCGGCGCCAGAAATCGGCGGTAAATGCATGGGGCTGGAATTCCAGCGGATCGACACTGACCAACCCCAGCTGGATCTCGAACGGGTTCATCACATTGACCATGCCCTGCCCCGGCTGGAACAGGCATTGCTGCATCCAGGTAGACAGGCATTTTGGATAGCCAATATGCAGCAGGGGGGCGGGTCGGTTCACCGGGCTGTTCACTCCCCGAAAATGGGGAGGTCCTCCAGGGCGCTGGCGGCCTGTTCCGGCCAGAGTGCCTTGCCCATATCACCCAGGCGTTTTGCCCGCCGTTCACCAAAACGTGACGCCACGGTTACCAGGGCCTGCGCCTGGGGGCTGATGCTGCCGTAAAACAGCGGTTCACGGGTCAGCGCCCGGTACTGGCCGCGCCAGTGATCGCTCAATTGCTGGAAGAACTTGTCCACCACCTGCTCGCGGGTTTCGTTGGAGGTCACCCCGCCGTGGAACTGGTGGAAACTTGCCTCGCCGTGCAGCAGGACATAGCTGCTGCCAGGAAACAGGCCCAGAGCGCGGAACATGTGCAGGTTGATGGCGCCGCCGCCCTCGTAGTCGAAGCTGGTGTCGGCGTAACCGATGGCGGCCAGGTTTTGCCGCGGCACGAAATAACAGTTGGACTCGGAAATAGGCTGCATGAAGCCGCGGGAATGGGCGCTGCACCAGACGCTGATGCGGAATAGTTCATAGCCATCTTGACGCCAGTCCACGCTGGCCAGCAGCCTGTCCTGCTCATCGCTGTTGTAACCTTCGCGCGTGCTGATGTGCTGCTCCTGGGGCCCCAGGTGGTGTACCGGAATGGCCACCAGGCAGTTGGGGTGGGCGCGAAAACAGGCCAGGGCGTGCTCGATTACCCGCGGAGTGACCATGTGAGCGCCATCGATCATGATCCCCAGGTACTCGCCGCGGGCCTGCTCGAAACCGAAGTTGAGGGCGTGCACCGGCGTGGGGCTGGACTCATCGCGGAGGAAGTAGCGAAAGTTAGCCGGCAGCTGTTCTAGCGTGTGTTCATCGAGGTTCTGGTCGGAGCTGTTCTCCACCACGATGACCTCGTAGTCCTCCTGGCTCACGTTGCGTTGGTAGGCGGTGGACAGCGTATGCAGGGTGCGTTGCAGTTGCGTCGGCATGCGGTAGGCCACTACCACCACGGAGAGCCGGGGCCGGGACAGGGTAGTCATGCCTGTTGAGTCATCTTGCGCTTGATCGCCTGCTCCCGGCTCTCGCGGAACTTGCGCGCCTGGCGGCGGCTTTTCAGGAACTGCCCGGCGATGCTGTACATCTCCGCCAGGACCTGCCGGTCCTCTGCCGAGTCGCCGAACAGCAATTGAATCAGCCGGGCTTGTTCCTGCAGTGCCGCACCTCCCGGTTTGCGCAGTACGCCCAGGCCGTGACCATGAGTGAAGGTGAAGCAGGGATACTGCTGTTGCAGTTCCTCCCAGAGCTTCCAGACGCCAAAATCACCCTGCCGCTCGGCAATGTCGTGGAACAGGATAATGCCGCCGGTGGCAACTTTGGGATACCAGGTGTGGAAATCGTGGGCGACCGCCTCGTAGGTGTGCAGGCCGTCAATGTGCAGCAGGTCGATACTGCCATCGCTGAACTGGGCCACAGCCTCGTCGAATGTCATCCGCAGCAGGTAGGCGTAATGGCGGTAGAACTCGCGAATGTGGCTGGCGAGCCTGTCGTAAATCTCTTCCCCGTAGCTGCCGGTATGTTCATCACCCGCCCAGGTGTCTACCGCGTAGCAGGTACAGTCCAGGGAGTGCTCCCGGGCGGACTGGCAGAACACAGCAAAGGAAAACCCTCGCTGGCTGCCCAACTCCACCAGCAGCCGGGGCGCTGTGGCGGCCACCAGGTCATAGCCAAAAGCCGCGTGGTCCTGCCAGGTGCTCTGGCCTCCCAGCCGGGGCTCGAAATCAACGCGGAGGCTGGGGGGAAAATATAGCGACATCGGGTATACCTGGAGCGGGTGGGCACGGTGCTTTGCGCCTACGAATTTTTGGATAATTATCAGTCGTTTGCCGGCATTTTAAGCGGCCCGGGGAGCGCCGCGCAACAGCGCTGTCGCTCAGGCTTCCTGTTGCCGTGCCGCTTTCAACCGCGCCTTGGCACTGCGGTCGCCCTGGGCGGCGGCTCGTTCCAGCCAGTACAGGTAGCGCTCGCGGTCCCGGGGGACACCGTGGCCGGAGTAGTACATCTTGGCCAGCAACTGCTGGGCCTTGAGTTCGCCGGCCTCTGCATGGTGACGTAAGACCGGCTCGGCCCGGGCGTAGTCCTCGCGCATGTAAGCCTTGATGCCCAGGTGCAGCGGCTCTGGTTCCGCCTCCAGCGCTGCCGGTTCCTGGCGCCGGGCCTTTAGCCAGAGGGCCGTTGCGACGATCAGCGCAGTGGTAATCGCAATCAGGTAGAGCATGTTACAGCCGTGTATGGTTGGTGGTGAGTAAGCCGTCGTTAACGGCAATTGAACGGGGTCAGGCAGTGCTATATTCTTGTTCGCCTATTCACGTCGGGCGCCGGGCGCCGGGCCGCAGCAGCAAGCAGGGTCATTATGAAGTTTTCTCACGTGCTAGTCGATATCGAGTTGACCAATCGTTGCAATGCCCTGTGCTCGTTCTGCCCCCGCGACAAGACCCCGCAGCAGGGCATGCTCAGCCGGGAGAATTTCTTCAGCGCCATCGACCGGGTGCTGGAATTGCCCCAGCCCCTGCCCAAGGTCACCTTCACTGGCCAGGGCGAGCCGACGCTGCATGCTGATATCGTCGAATTCATGCACTACGCCACCAGCAAGGGTTTGCGTGTGGGCATGACCAGTAACGCCTCCAGGCTGCATGAAAACCTGGCCCGGGACCTGGTCGATGCCGGGCTCAAGGAAATCAGCCTCAGTATCAGCGACTTCGGTGACGACTACGAAGAGGTGTATAACCTCGACTTCGACAACTCCATCAGCAATGCGCTGCAATTTGTCGAGATCGCCCGCGACAAGGTGGCGATCACCATCAATATAGTCGAGCACGATATCAACAAGGGCAAAATCGACGAGATGAAAGCGTTCTGGCGCGAGCACGGGGTCAAGAGTTTCCTGGTGTTCAGCCAGAATAACCGCGGTGGCGCCTGCGATAACGGCAAACTGTTCCTGGAGAGTCGTTCCGCCAGCGGCGAAGCCCGGGACCTGATGCGCCAGCACGGCATCTCCAGCCTGTGCGATGCCGCCTTCAAGTTTTTGTTCGTGGGCTGGAGCGGGCACTATTACGTGTGCTGTAACGACTATGAAAAGACCACGCCCCTGGGGCATGTAAGCGAGGTAGGTTTCAGCGAACTCAACGGCACCAAGCTCGATTTGCTGGCCCGGGGCGGCATCTCCGCGTGTAACAACTGCGACCTGGATCCCACCAACAAGGTACAGGAGATTTTGCTGGAACGGGATGCCGGTTTCGCCACCCCAGAGGATGTGAGCGGACTGCTGCAGACCCTGCGGGCTGACCAGCAACACTTCCCCGGCATGCACGAGGACCTGGACTGGCGCGAGCGGGTACTGGCCAGGGACCAGACCCTGCTCGCGCGCTCCGGTTGATGGCGCGGGCCTGCTGGCTGCTGTGCCTGGTACTGCTGGCTGGCTGCGCAGCGGACGATGCACCCGCCAGCGCAGAGCAGCGCCCCAATATCCTGCTGATCCTCGCCGACGACCTGGGCAATAACGACCTGGGCGCCTTTGGTGACGGCGCAGCCGCCACCCCCCATATCGATACCCTGGCGGCCCAGGGTGTTCGCTTTCGCCGGCACTACGCCCAGCCCAGCTGCCGCCCGGCCCGGGTAGAGTTGCTGACCGGCAAGGCGGCCAGCCGCGTTGGCCTGCCGCCGCACTTCCGTGGAATAGGGCCGGAGCATGTCACCCTCGCCGAGGCCCTGGGCGACGGCGGCTATGCCACCGCCCACATCGGCAAGTGGCACCTGGGGCACAGCCTCGCCTCGGCGCGGCCTGAAGCCCAGGGTTTTGACGACTGGTACGGCTTTCTCCACGCGCTGACCACACGCAACGGATCGCTGGACAATCCCGCCGCCTCATACATCGACCCCTGGTTGCAGGGCCGGGACCAGGCCCCCGCCCGGCAACAGGGTCACCTGACGGACTTGCTCACCGATGCCGCGATTGAGCGGATCGACGGGTTCAGTAAAGCCGGGCGACCCTGGTTCCTCAACCTCTGGTACTTTGCCCCCCACAATCCGGCGCAGGCCGCGCCGCGCTTTGCCGCCCGCTTTGCCGACTCCCCCGAGGGGGAATACCTGGCATTGCTGGCGCAGCTGGACGCCTCGGTGGGTCGCCTGTTACAGGCGCTCACTGACAGCGGGCAGTTGCAGAACACGCTGGTGGTATTTGTCAGCGACAACGGCGGCGTGAACCGGGTGCGTGACAGTAACCAGCCGTTCTACGGCAACAAAACCAGTTTCTACGAGGGCGGGATCCGGACCCCGCTGATTATCTCCCGGCCGGGCCAGCTGGCACCGATGGACATAGCGCAGCCGGTCTTTATTCGCGACCTGATGCCGACATTGCTGGCCCAGGCCGGGCTGCCGCCGGTGCCGGGCCTGGACGGGCTGGACCTCGCCCCCCTGCTGCAGGGCGCAACACTGCCCCGGCCAGCGCGCACCTACTGGGATATCGGTATCCCGGGCTGGGGGGCCTACAGTGTGCTCGACCTGGAGCGGCAGCAATGGGGACTGGGGGTGCAAGTGCAGGACTTCGAGCCGGTGCAGAACCACTTTGCGCCTCCCCGCCCCGCCACGGCAGCGGAGCAGGAGCGGATGCAGGGGGACTACCAGCGCTGGCAGCGACAGGTCAGGCAGGTGCGGATGACGGCAGTAAGCAAGCCAGGGAACACCCGCGAATACGCGGGTGACGCCTACCGGCGCACCCCGGGCTACGGCGGCTGGACCCTGCAGCTGCCGGTCAATAACGACCGTCCCCTCAGCCGGCTGGTGGCCCAGGAGCAGCAACTGGAAATGACCCTGGGGCAAGGTCAATTGGGACTGTCCATGCCGGGCCTGGAACTGCAGGCTCCGCTCCCCGGCGCTGGCTGCCAGCTGCTGACGGTGTCGGCCTACTACCAGTGGCCGGCCCGGCGCCCGGGTGATGCCGAGCTGCACTTCCAGGTTTACCTGGACGACGAACGGCTCGCAGGAGGGCGGGAGGAGCTTCGCCCGGAGATGCTGGTAGACAGCTACGGGGCCACCCGGGTGGCGGCGGACAGCGGCGAGCTGGTGATCAGCAATACCTACCTTAACGGCAATCCCTCAGGCCACTATCGTGCCCTCACCGGCTCAGCGCCGAGCTGCCCCGGTGAGTCATAGCCCAGTTTTTCCAGCCTGGCCAGCTGTTCCGCGGTGAAGTCGTTTCGCCAGGGCCTGCTGCGATAGCGGCCGATCGAGGCGGGTGGCGTGACCAGTGCGGCCAGTTCATCCAGCAGGTAGTCCGGGCAGGGCAGTTGCAGGAAGGCCAGCAGGGCGGCGATTTCTTCCCGGGGTCGGGCGCAGAGCCGCTCAAAGCGCAACAGGTAGCCGCGCCGGGGAAGTAGCCGGGTCATGGTTGCGGCGGCCAGTTCGTTGGCGCTCAGCCAGTATTCCAGCATGGTGGCGGGCGACAAGCGGCCGTGTTCGTCGCGCTGCGACGCCAGCCCGAGAATGTCCACCCAGTTCTTTGCCTGGCGCTGGTTGTCCGAGTAGGCCATGTCCAGGCCGTGGCGAATCAGGTGCACATACTGCAGTTGTGGAAAGTGGCTGCCGAGCCACTCGAGGCGGAAGAAGGTCTCCGGTACTTTCCAGCCCACCCGCCCATCTAGCCCCAGCGCCGCCCGGCGCGCCGCCAGCAGCTGCTCGAAGGCGCGGTGGGTGTTGTCCAGAATCAACGCGCTGGATTGTTGTTGCAACGCGGGGGCGGCAAAGATAGCCCGGTAGGGCGGCCACTCCAGGGCGTCACCGGCGCGGTTGATGGGGGAAGCCATGGCAACGCCCGCCGCGGCGAGAATCTGCGCCACGACCCGGGTGCCGCTGCCGCCCACGGCGCCTACAGCGATCGGGTCCGGTATCTGCGCCTCCGCATCACCTGCATCCAGCTGCCCCGTCATTATCTGCTGGTAGGGAGCCAGGTAGCGCTTTTGCCCGCTGGCGCTCATCGACCGGGCTCACCAGGGCGCCGCTGCCTGTCACCGCGGCAGCAACGCGCCCTGTTCCGCGATTCGCTTATCATGGGTCAGTTACGGCCGGGGTTCAGATCCGGTAGCTGCTACCGGTCATAACCCGTGACACCCTGGTCATGGCGTCTTTCACCGGATCCGGGAAATCCTTGCCGCCCGCTTCCAGGGCGCTGCTGCCGTGGCGTTCCTCGTCTTCGAGCATTTGCTGCAGGATCAGGCGCGACTTGCGGTCATCCTCGGGCAGTTGCTTGAGGTGATCCTTGAGGTGATTGCAGACCCGCTCCTCGGTGGCGGCGACAAAGCCCAGGCTGATATCGTCGCCAATGGCGCCGGCTATGGCGCCGAGGGCGAAGGAGGTGCCATACCACAGGGGGTTCAGCACGCTGGCAGTGCTGTCCAGTTCGCGCAGGCGCTGTTCACACCACACCAGGTGGTCGATCTCCTCGTCGGCAGCCTGGCGCATTTCCTCGCGTACCCGGGGCAGGCGCGCGGTCAGGGCCTGGCCCTGGTACAGCGCCTGGGCGCACACCTCGCCGGTGTGGTTGACCCGCATCAGGCCGGCCACATGCTTGCGCTCCGGCTCAGACAGTTCGGACTCGCTGTGCCCCTGGGCCGGGGAGGGGCGCCCGGCCGAGTGGCCGCGGTTGGTGATGGTGCGCATCACCGAATCCGCCTCGGAGATAAATCGATCCAGTAGTGACAGTCTGCGCTGGCGCATGGAACCCGGCCCTGTGAAGTCAGTCCTGACTATAGCGCGCGATGGCGCGCCAGCCAATGTCCCGGCGCAGGGTCAGGCCGTCCCAGCAGATCTTGTCGGCGGCGCGGTAGCAATCCTGCTGCGCGGCGGCGATAGTGTCGCCGAGCGCGGTGACGCACAGTACCCGGCCGCCACTGGTAACGATATTGTCGCCATCCTGCGCCGTTCCGGCGTGAAATACCTTGATATTGTCGTCTTGTTGCGCATCCAGCCCGCGGATGACGGCGCCCTTGCCGTAGCTGCCGGGGTAACCGCCGGCCGCCAGTACCACGCCGATGGCGCAGCGGGCGTCCCAGTCGGCGCTGGCCGTGTCCAGGGTTTTGTCCAGGGCCGCCTGGCACAGGGCCACCAGGTCGGACTGGAGCCGCACCATGATGGGCTGGGTCTCGGGGTCGCCGAAGCGGCAATTGTACTCGATCACCTTCGGTTCGCCGGCGGGGGAAATCATCAGGCCGGCGTACAGGAAGCCGGTGTAATCGTTGCCCTCGGCGGCCATGCCGCGCACGGTGGGCATGATGACCTCATCCATGATGCGCTGGTATACCGCCTCGTCCACCACCGGTGCCGGCGAGTAGGCGCCCATGCCGCCGGTGTTGGGGCCGGTATCGCCCTCACCGATGCGTTTGTGGTCCTGGCTGGTGGCCATCGGCAGCACGTTGGTGCCGTCGACCATGACAATAAAGCTGGCTTCTTCGCCTTCCAGGAACTCCTCGATCACGACCCGGCAGCCGGCATCGCCGAAGGCATTGCCGGACAGCATGTCGGTTACGGCCGCCTCGGCCTGTGCCAGGGTCTCGGCGACGATGACGCCCTTGCCGGCGGCGAGTCCGTCTGCCTTGACCACAATGGGAGCGCCCTGCTCGCGCAGGTAGGCCAGCGCCGGTTCCAGTTCGGTGAAGTTGGCGTAAGCGGCGGTGGGGATGTTGTGGCGGGCCAGGAAATCCTTGGTGAAGGCCTTGGAGCCTTCCAGCTGCGCCGCGCCCTTGCTGGGGCCGAAGCAGCGCAGGCCGCGCCCGGCGAAGTAGTCGACCACGCCGTCTACCAGCGGCTGCTCGGGACCGACGATGCTCAGGCCCACATTGTTGTTGTCGGCAAAATCGGCCAATGCGGCAAAGTCGCCCACGGCGATAGCCACGTTTTCAATGCCGGGCTCGCCGGCGGTGCCCGCATTACCGGGGGCCACGTACACGGTCTCCACCTGCGGGGACTGGGCGGCTTTCCAGGCCAGGGCGTGTTCGCGTCCGCCGCTGCCGATGATTAGTACGTTCATTGAACCAAATACTCCATATTCGGGGTTATTTTAACAGTGCGCTGGGCAGTTTCAGGCGAGTACGAGGCGAGGCGAGCAGGCCAAAACGAGCGCAGTGTACACAGCCGCACATGAGCATCGTTTTGGCCTGTTCAACGAAGGATCGTGCCGCATGAGGCTGTCCAGCGTGCTGTTAGTGGCGGAAATGCCGCATGCCGGTAAACACCATCGCCATGCCGTGCTCGTCGGCGGCGGCAATGACCTCCTCGTCGCGGATCGAGCCGCCGGGCTGGATGACCGCGGCGATGCCCCGCTCACCGGCGCTGTCGATGCCGTCGCGGAAGGGGAAGAAGGCGTCAGAGGCCATCACCGAACCCTTGACCTCAAGCCCTGCATGCTCGGCCTTGATGGCGGCAATACGGGCTGAATTGACCCGGCTCATCTGGCCGGCGCCAACCCCCACGGTCTGGCCGTTGCGGGCGTAAACAATGGCGTTGGACTTGACGAACTTGGCCACTTTCCAGGCAAACAGCAGGTCCTGCAGCTGCTGCTCGGTTGGCTGTACCTTGCTGACTACCTGCAGGTCGGCGGCAGTGACCATGCCCAGGTCGCGGTCCTGCACCAGCAGGCCGCCGTTGACCCGCTTGTAATCACGGTCCGCGCCCGTGGCGGCGCCGGGGGTGGACCACTGGCCACAGGCCAGCAGGCGTACGTTTTTCTTTTCCGCCACTGCAGCGGCCGCGTCGGCGCTGACGCCGGGGGCGATAATCACCTCCACAAACTGGCGCTCGCAAATAGCCGCCGCTGTGGCCGCATCCAGTTCCCGGTTGAAGGCGATAATGCCGCCGAAGGCGGATTCGGTGTCGGTGGCAAAGGCCAGGTCGTAGGCCTTGCCGATGTCGCTGGCCACTGCCACGCCGCAGGGGTTGGCGTGCTTGACGATGACGCAGGCCGGCTGATCGAAGTTCTTGACGCACTCCAGGGCGGCGTCAGTGTCGGCCACGTTGTTATAGGACAGCTCCTTGCCCTGGATCTGTTTGGCCGTGGCGATACCCGCCTCCGCCGGCTCCTTCTCCACGTAGAAAGCGGCCTTCTGGTGGGGGTTCTCGCCGTAGCGCATCTCCTGCACCTTGTGGAACTGGGTGTTGAAAGTGCGGGCAAAGGACTCCGAACCGCCGGGCACCAGGCGGCCGAAGTGGTTGGCGATGGCGCCGTCGTAGGCGGCGGTATGCTCATAGGCCCTGATCGCCAGGTCGAAGCGGGTTTGCAGGCTGGTCGCCCCGTCGTTGGCCTGCATTTCCTCGATGATGCCGGCGTAATCACCGGCGTTGACCACGATGTTGACGAAGCGGTGGTTCTTGGCCGCGGCCCGCACCATGGTCGGCCCGCCGATATCGATATTCTCTATGGCGTCCTCCAGGCTGCAGTCGGGGCGGGCGACGGTGGCCTCGAAGGGATACAGGTTGACCACCACCATGTCGATGGCATCGATGCCGTGCTCGGCCATGACCGCGTCATCCTGGCCGCGGCGGGCAAGAATGCCGCCGTGGACCTTCGGGTGCAGGGTCTTCACCCGGCCGTCCATCATTTCCGGGAAACCGGTGTACTCGGACACCTCGGTCACGTCCAGGCCGTTGTCCTGCAGCAGGCGGTAGGTGCCGCCGGTGGAAAGCAGTTCCACACCCTGCTCGCGCAGGGCGCTGGCAAATTCAACAATGCCGGATTTGTCGGACACACTGATCAGCGCCCGGGAAACCTTTACCAGTTCACTCATGGGTTCAGTCCTTGCTGCCAATCAGGTTGTATTGCTTGAGCTTCTTGCGCAGGGTGCCGCGGTTCAGGCCGAGCATAATGGAGGCCCTGGTCTGGTTGTTGCGGGTATAGGCCATGATCTCTTCCAGCAGCGGCGCTTCCATTTCGGCCAGTACCATCTGGTAAACGTCGGTCGATAGCTGGCCGTCGAGTTCGGCGAGATACTTGCGCACGCTGGCGGTAACCGCGTCGCGCAGGCTTGCTGCTTCGGTGGTGTGAAGCTGTTCGTCGTTGGCGGCGGTGTCGCCGTCCACAGTCGCGGGTAGGGGGTCAGCCCGGGTCATGCTGCGAGTTCCTTGTTGAAGTCAGGGTGGAAGAGTTGGTCGATCTGCTGCAGTTGCTCCGCCGGGGTCTGCAGGCTGTTGAAGGCCGAGCGGCGGGCGCGGTAGTCGGGCCGGTCCTGCAGGTACCAGGCCACGTGTTTGCGGGCGATGCGCACGCCCATGAATTCACCGTAAAAGTCGTGCAGCGCCAGCAGGTGCTGGCGCAGTATGGCCAGTTGCTGGTCGGCGGGTACTGCCAGCACCGGTTTTCCGGCCAGGTAGTCGGCAATCTGGCCGCAAAGCCAGGGCCGGCCCTGGGCGGCGCGGCCCACCATGACACCGGCGGCCCCGGTGTGGGCGAGTATGCCCGCGGCCTTCTCTGGTGAATCGATGTCGCCATTGGCAAACACCGGGAAGTCGGTCGCTGCGACGATGGCGGCAATGGTGTCGTATTCGGCAACACCCTCGAACTTGCAGGCCCGGGTGCGGCCGTGAACCGCCAGCGCGGCGATGCCGGCATCCTCGGCAATTCTGGCGATACTGACGCCGTTGCGGGCTGCGGGGCTGGCGCCGGTGCGGATTTTCAGGGTGACCGGGACGTCAACCGCGGCGCTTACGGCTTGCAGGATATCCCGCACCAGGGCCTCATCCGCCAGCAGGGCCGACCCCGCAGCCTTGCGGCAGACCTTCTTCGCCGGGCAGCCCATATTGATGTCGATGATCTGGGCGCCCTGGTCGACGTTGTAGCGTGCGGCGGCGGCGAGTTCGGCGGGTTCGCTGCCGGCGATCTGTACCGAGCGCGGTTCAACTTCCGCATCGTGGACGCTGCGCCAGGCGGTTTTGCGCGAGTTGCGCAGTCGGGGGTTGCTGCTGATCATTTCCGACACCACCAGACCGGCTCCCATGCGCGCGCACAGGCGGCGGAAAGGCAGGTCGGTAACGCCCGCCATAGGGGCAAGGGCTACCTGATTGGCCAGCTTGTAGGGTCCGATTTGCGGCATCGAAAATGTCTGGTCGAGAGTGGTGCCAAAAAGAGGCGGTATGATACTCCCCTGACGTTACGCGGGGAAGCTTGTCTGCACAAAATATCGCCAGTTTGCGGACTGGTTCAAGTTATGGGAGTTGCGCCTCGCAGGCACACCCAGCCCTCGTGCTCTGCTGCCACCTGCAGGGATATCCAGGGCTTGTAGTGGTCGATCATGGCGGGCGCCTGGGTAGCCAGCAGGCCGGACAACAGCAGCGTGCCGCCGGGTTTCAGGCAGTGCAGCAGGGTGTCTGACAGTTCCATCAGCGGGCCGGCGAGGATATTGGCAATCACCGTGTCCGCCCGCTGCCGCCAGTGGTCGCTGTCGTACTGGCCCGGCAGCACGACCGGAAACAGCGCCGGGTCGACACCATTGCGGCTGGCATTGTCCCTGCTGGCCAACAGCGCCTGCGGGTCGTTGTCTACCCCCAGGGCCCGGGCGGCGCCCAGCTTGAGCGCGGCGACCGCGAGAATACCGGAGCCACAGCCATAGTCGACTACGGTCTTGCCCGCCAGGGGCATACTGTCCAGTTCAGCCAGGCACAGGGCGGTGGTGGGGTGGGTGCCGGTGCCAAAGGCGAGGCCCGGGTCCAGCAGCAGGTTAACCGCGCCCGGTTCGGGTGGCTCCAGCCAGCTGGGGCAGACCCACAGGCGTCTGCCGAACTGCATGGGCTGGTAGTGCTGCATCCACTCCCGTTCCCAGTCCTTGTCCTCGAGAATCTCGATGCGCTGGTTGCACTGGCTGAGTAGGGTCTGCGGAAAGTGCTCCAGCACGGCGGCCATATCGGCGTCCGCCGGGTAGAGGCCGGTCAGCCGGGTCTGGCCCCAGAGCGGGGTCTCACCCACGGCGGGTTCCAGTACCGGCTGGTCGGCGTTATCTTCCAGGGTGACCGCCACCGAACCACTGGCGAGCATCAGCGCTTCCAGCTCTTCCACTTGCCCGGGGTGGGTATCCAGCCGCAGTTGGATCCAGCTCACCGGGCCTGTCCCCGGGGGGCTTTGCCGGAGTGCGGCAACGCCCCCCGGCCAGCGCTGGTGGACGAGGGCACCGCTAGTCTTCCAGCTTGCTTTCCAGGTAGTGAATGCTCACACCGCCGGCCTGGAAGGCGCGGTCCCGGGTGAGGTCACGGTGCAGCGGGGTGTTGGTGCGAATGCCCTCGATCACCAGCTCATCCAGGGCCTGGCGCATCCGCGCCAGGGCGACCTCGCGGCTCTCGCCGAAGGTGATGATCTTGGCGATCAGCGAATCGTAGAAAGGCGGCACCGTGTAGCCATCGTAGAGGTGCGAGTCCACCCGCACGCCCAGCCCACCGGGGGCGTGGAAGGTGGTGACCTTGCCGGGGGAGGGCAGGAAGTTCTGCGGATCCTCGGCGTTGATCCGGCACTCGAAGGAGTGGCCGTGGAACTCGATATCCTCCTGGCTGACAGACAGCGGCATGCCGGCGGCGATGCGCAGCTGCTCCTTGACGATATCGAAGCGGGTGATCATCTCGGTAACCGGGTGCTCAACCTGGACCCGGGTGTTCATCTCGATGAAATAGAAGCCGCCGTCCTCGTACAGGAACTCGAAGGTGCCGGCGCCACGGTAGCCGATCTCGATGCAGGCGTTGACACAGGCTTCGGCCACCTGCTCCCGCAGGTGCTCGGGAATACCGGGCGCCGGGGCTTCCTCCAGCACTTTCTGGTGGCGACGCTGCAGGGAGCAGTCCCGGTCGCCCAGGTGGATGGCATTGCCCTGGCCATCGGCGATTACCTGGATTTCAACGTGGCGGGGCTTTTGCAGGAATTTCTCCAGGTAAACCACGTCCGAGCCGAAGGCTGCGGCGGCCTCGCTCCTGGTCACCTCGATAGAGCTGATCAGGACTTCCTCGTTGTGCACCACGCGCATGCCGCGGCCGCCACCGCCGGCGGCGGCCTTGACGATCACCGGATAACCCACCCGCCGGGCGATCTCCCGGGTGCGATCGTGATCGTCGGTGAGCGGGCCGTCGGAACCCGGCACGGTAGGCACGCCGGCGCGCTTCATGGCTTCAATGGCGGAGACCTTGTCACCCATCAGGCGAATGGTGTCAGCAGTGGGGCCGATAAAGGTAAAGCCGCTTTTTTCCACCTGGTCGGCGAAGTCGGCGTTTTCCGCCAGAAAGCCGTAACCCGGGTGAATGGCGGTGGCGTCGGTCACCTCCGCGGCGGAGATGATCGCGGGCACGTTGAGGTAGCTCTCGGTGGAGGAGGGGGGGCCGATGCAGACTGATTCATCAGCCAGTCGCACATGCATCAGCTCAGAGTCGGCGGTGGAATGCACGGCCACGGTTTTGATATCCAGCTCCTTGCAGGCGCGCAGGATTCGCAGGGCTATCTCGCCCCGGTTGGCGATAAGTACCTTGTCCAGAATGGGCATGTCTAGTTCCTCAGCCGGGCCTTATACGATGGAGAACAGGGGCTGGTCGAACTCCACGGGCTCGCCGTTCTCCACCAGGATGGCCTCGATAGTGCCGGACTTGTCCGCCTCGATCTGGTTCATCATTTTCATCGCTTCCACGATGCAGATGACATCGCCGACCTTCACCGTCTGGCCGACCTCGGCGAAAGCCGGTGAGGTTGGCGCGGGGGCGCGGTAGAAGGTGCCCACCATGGGCGACTTGACCACGTGGCCGGCAGTGGCCGGTGCGGTGTCCGCGGGTGCCTCGCTGGCTGCGGCGGGTGCCGGTGCCGCGGGCGCCGGGGCAGCCGCCGGCGCGTGGGCATAGACCGGTGCATGCGAGGCCATCATGGTCTGGGCGCCGTTGCGACTGATACGCACGGACTCCTCGCCCTCCTTGATTTCTATCTCATCGATGTTTGACTCTTCCAGCAGTTCGATCAGTTTTTTAACCTTGCGAATATCCATAGTGTTTTATCTCTCGGTCAGTTATCAGGATTGTTCCAGGTAGCGCAGGGCTGCCTGCAGGCCCAGTTCATAGCCCTGGGGGCCCAGTCCGCAAATCACCCCCTGGGCAATATCGGAGAAGTAGGAGTGGCGCCGAAATTCTTCCCTGGCGTGCACATTGGACAGGTGAATCTCGATAAAGGGTATGGCCACCGCCGCCAGGGCATCGCGCAGGGCGATACTGGTATGGGTGAACGC
Source organism: Seongchinamella sediminis (assembly GCF_003457605.1). Lineage (GTDB taxonomy): Bacteria > Pseudomonadota > Gammaproteobacteria > Pseudomonadales > Halieaceae > Halioglobus > Halioglobus sediminis. Next base: position 34,738 of record NZ_QRAN01000015.1, on the reverse strand, counting down.
GGCGGGGTTGATCAGGATGAAGTTAACCCCCTCGTGGCGCGCATCCTGGACCCGTTCAACCAGCTCGTATTCGGCGTTGGACTGCACAGACAGCAGGTGATGGCCGCGGTCGCGGGCCTGTTGCTGTAACTGCTGGTCGATGTCGTTGAGGGTGGCATTGCCGTAAATCCCCGGCTCCCGCTCACCAAGCAGGTTCAGGTTGGGTCCGTGAAGAACGAGAATTGTGGCCACGTGGCGCTGCTCCTGGAGCCGGGCTTATTTGGTAGCAGTTTGGCGCAATATTGGGACACTGTCCATGCTTGTGGTATTTTTTTTGAATTTTGCCGGCATTTAGCTGCGATATTGCAGAAGATAGCTATTTTTGTGGAGTTGCGGGCATCTCCGTGCAGGATCGTGGATGGTCGCTGCCAATCCCGCCTAGTTACTTGAACTGGGGTCAAGTTCGGCAAAGTTGCCGGCAATTTGCGGTTTTTTGCCGCTAACGGCTTCCAGCGCCTGGACTACAGTGTCCCGGGTCAGGATTTGCGGTAACAGCAGTGGCGCTGCCGCCGGGTCAGCGGGGTACATCAGGTACAGGGGGATGCCGGTCCTGCCGTGGCTGCTGATGAAGCGGGCGATATCCGGATCGTAATTGGTCCAGTCGGCCACCATGTAGGTCACCCCGTGGGCTGCGAAGGCGGCCGTCATCTCGTCGGTAAACAGTACCGCGTTCTCGTTGGCCAGGCAGGTAATGCACCAGTCCGCAGTCACGTCAACAAAGACCGGGGTGCCCTCACGACGCAATTGCGCCAGGGACTGTTCCGAGAAAGGCACCAGGCCGGCGGCTAACTGGGTCGCACTCTTGCCATTCTCATCCAGCCCGCGCCAGCTCGCCAGCGACACTGCCAGCAGGGCGCAGGCCACGGCCGCGCCCCGCTTCCAGCCACCGAGCCGCCACAGCCACAGGGCCAGGGTCAGCGCCAGCGCACCCGCCAGCACCGCCGCCATGGTGTTGACCCCGGTCTGCCGGCCGGCCACCCACAGCAGCCAGATTGCGGCAGCGTAGAGAGGGAAGGCCAGGAATTGTTTCAGGGTTTCCATCCACGGGCCTGGTCTGGGCATCAGCTTGCGGGCAGCGCCACTGTAACTGAACAGCAGCAGCGGGGCTGCCATGCCCAGCCCCAGGGCCGCAAACACCGCCAGGCCTATTGCCGGCGGCTGGGTGACGGCGAAACCCAGCGCGGTGCCCATAAAGGGTGCGGTGCAGGGGCTGGCGACAACCACCGCCAGCACGCCGGTGAAAAAACTGCCGGACAGACCGCCGCGACCGGCCAGGCTGCTGCCCGCATTCATCAGGCTGCCGCCCAGCTGCAGCATACCTGACAGGGACAGGCCCATGACCAGGAACAGGTAGGCGAGGGCGATGACGAAGCCGGGCGACTGCAGCTGGAAGCCCCAGCCCACCGCGCTGCCGGCCCGCTGCAGGGCAATCAGCAGCGCTGCCACGGCGACAAAACTGAGTACCACGCCGGCGGTATAAACCCAGCTGTGCAAATGCCGGTCGTGGTCACTGCTGCGGGCGAAGCTGAGCACCTTGAGTGACAGGATAGGAAAGACACAGGGCATCAGGTTGAGAATGGCGCCGCCGAGAAAGGCCAGCAGCAGCATGTAGGGGAGGCTCCCGAGATCCACGGTGCCCTGTTCGACTGAGGTCGGACCGGACTGTTGCCGTCCCGGCGGTGGTATTGCGGCGACGCCGCTGGCGGGCCCGAGGGCGAAATATTGGGTTTTTGGCGGGTAGCAAAGCCCGGCATCGGCGCAGCCCTGGAAGGTTACCGCCAGGGTCGCGCCAGCTGGCACCGGCGCCGCGGCGTTAAGCATGATGTCGGCATTGTTGTAGTAGACCCGGACATCGCCGAAGTACTCGTCAGTGCGCTCAAGCGCGGGGGGAAATTCCGGAGTTGCCGTCAGCGGCTGGCCATCGGCCTCCAGCCGCAACTTGAAGGCGTGCTGGTAGAGGTAGTAGGCCTCGGTAATCTGCCAGTACAGCCGCACCGCGCGCTCCCCGTCAAACTCTACCTCCAGCTGATACGCTTCCTCTACCGGCAGGAATTCAGGCGTGGCCGCGGCGCCAAACAGGGCATTGGGGTTGCCGGTAAGCGTCTGGCCCAGTACCAGGCTGGGGCAGAGCAGTAGCAGGCCGATGAGCAGTGAGCGCATGAACATCCTATGATTAGGCTGGCGGAGACCGGATTCAGGGGGTGCAGTTTACCAGTGTTGCCGCCTGCGCCCAATCCGCTGCCCCGGTCATGCCAGCGGTGTTATAGTGTAGGACGTCAGAAAGGGGTGTTAGTTTCCAGGGAGTTAATGGTGTTGTTATTTCGAGGTGGGTTGTTCCTGTTGTTGCTGCTCCGCAGTGTGCTGGCGCAGGCGGAGCCGACAGTCAGTGAGGCCTGGATTCGGGCGCTGCCGCCGACCCAGCCGGTCACGGCCGCTTATGCAGCGGTCACCAACAGCGGCGCTGAGCTTGTCAAGCTGGTGGGGGCGAGGATAGAGGGCGTCGGTCGGGTGGAGATTCACACCACCCGCGAGGTAGACGGGTTGATGCGTATGCAGCAGTTGCAGGAACTTGCCATCGCACCGGGGCAGACGGTGGCGTTGGCGCCCGGTGGCGCGCACTTCATGCTGTTTGAGCTTGAGGCCATGCCCCGGCCTGGCGAGAGCCGCTCACTGTGCCTGTTGTTTGAAGGCGCGGGAGAACAATGCGTGACCGCCACGGTGCGCAAGAGCGCAGAAGCGGACCACAGCCACCACCAACATCACTGACAAGGCGATAAGCAGATGAACGCAATGAAAGAAACCCTACTTGACTGGCGCGACGGGCTGGTGGACCTGCTGCCGGACACCAGGCCGGTCCGCTGGGTCCTGCTGCTCCTGGCACTGTACCTGCTGATAGCCATGGTATTGGGCATAGTCTGGAGCCTGACCCCCGAGCACGTCGACCCGCGGGAGAAAGCGGCCCAGTACGCCGCCGAGGACGGAGGCGAAATCGTCACCGGGTCGGCAACCACGGCGGCATTGATGGGAGTGATGGAGGTTCTGCTGGAAAAGCCTGGTGGCTATTTACACAACGACCGCTTCCCGCCCGGCATCTGGCTGGACAACATGCCCAACTGGGAATACGGGGCGCTGGTTCAGGTGCGCGACCTGTCCCGGGCCATGCGCGAGGTATTCAGCCGCTCCCAGTCGCAGTCAACCGAAGACAAGGATCTCTCCGGCGCCGAACCGCGCTATCACTTTGATTCCGACAGCTGGGTACTGCCCTCTTCCGAGTCCGAGTACCGCCAGGCCCAGGCGTTTACCCGCAGTTACTTCCAGCGGCTGTCGGACACCGGCCAGGCCGAGGCGCAGTTTTTCGCCCGTGCCGACAACCTGCGCTACTGGTTGTCCACGGTTAATACCCGTCTCGGCTCCCTGTCCCAGCGGCTCTCCGCCAGCGTTGGCCAGCGCCGCCTGAATACCGACCTGGCCGGCGATGTGGGGGCCAGCCAGTCCACCGCCGCGCCATCGGAGATGATCGTCAAGACCCCCTGGCTGGAGATAGATGACGTATTTTACGAGGCCCGGGGCACCACCTGGGCGCTGATCCACTTCCTGCGGGCGGTGGAGGTGGATTTTGCCGAGGTGCTGGAGCAGAAGAATGCCAGGGTCAGCCTGCAGCAGATTATCCGCGAGCTGGAGGCCTCACAGGAAACCGTGTGGAGCCCGATGATCCTCAATGGCACCGGTTTCGGCCTGGTGGCGAACCACTCGCTGGTGATGGCGTCCTATATCAGCCGGGCCAACGCGGCGATTATCGACCTGCGGGACCTGTTGCTGCAGGGTTAATCGCGGTCGTAGCGCAGGCGGGTGCCGGTGTCCAGGGACAGGCGGATCTCGGTGGCGGACAGCTCTTTCGGAAAGTAGGTGCCGGAGAGTTTGGCGTCCAGCAGGCTGGCGCCTTCCAGGTTGGTGTTGCGAAAGTCGATACCGCTCAGGTCGGCGTTGCGGAAGTAGGAGTTGCTGAAGTCCAGCCCGTCGGCGTTCATATTGCGCAGGTCGCGCCCGCGGTAATCACCGCTCTTGAGTTCGCTGCTGTCCAGTGTGTCCCGCTGTTCGTTGAAGCTTTTGATGTCCTCGTTGCGTAACAGCTGGTAAAGAGGATCGGTTTTGATTACAGGCTTGTTCATGCGCTTACCTTTCGAGAGTTGCCCCCACGGGGGGAGCATAGCTTAAGCTGCCCCGGTGACAGAGACAAGAGAGCCGGCTTGAACGATGTAACAATCAGCGGATTCCTGCTGACCCGCAACTGGCGGGACGGCCCCAATGGCATTGAGCTGGAGTACTGGTTCGCCACCGACCGGGGGCCGCTCTGTGCCCTGGTGCGAGACGAGCAGAGTGTCTTTTTCCTCGCCGCCGATGCCGTCGACCGGGCCCGGGCACTGGCGGGCAATGAGGCGGGTATCGACTTCCAGCCCCTGCAGTTAATGACCTTCGCCATGACTCCCGTGGTCGGGGTTTACTGCCGCAGCTATCGCCGCAGCCGGCAACTGGCGGAGCAGCTGCGGGCCGCCGGTCTCGAGCCCCTGGAGGCGGACATCAATCCCGCCGACCGCTACCTGATGGAGCGCTTCATCGCCGGCGGCGCGGAAATCCACGGTGCGGTCCGCTCCCGGGGCGGCTGCTGGCGGGTGGAAAATCCGCGGATGCGCGGCGCCGACTGCCGGCCGCCGCTGAAAGTCCTGTCCTTGGACATAGAAACCGCCATGAGCGGGCTACAGCTGTATTCAATCGGGGTGCACGGCGTGGCGGGCGATGAGCAGGTTCGCCGGGTTTTCATGGTGGGCGAGGGTGCGGACCAGGACTATGTGCAGAGCTGCGCCAACCAGCAGCAGCTGCTGGAGCGCTTCCTCGACTGGCTGGCGGACTACGACCCGGACGTGCTGATTGGCTGGAATGTGATCAATTTCGACTGCTGGTACCTGCAGCGGGTGGCTGATCGCCTCGGCCGCCGGCTGCTGCTGGGCCGCGACCGGCGCCCGGCGCATTGGCGCCAGCTGGACGACGATGGCGAACGCCGGGCGCTGCAGTGTCCGGGCAGGGTAGTGCTCGATGGTATCGATATGCTGCGCGCTGCCTTTTACAGTTTCGAGAGTTTTGCCCTGGAAAATGTTGCCCGGGAATTGCTGGGCGAGGGCAAGCTGCTGCAGGGCGCCGGTCGCGGTGAGGAAATCGGCATTCTGTTCGCGCAGGACAAGTCGGCGCTGGCGGCCTACAACCTCAAGGACTGTGAGCTGGCCTCGGACATATTTGCGGCCACCTCCCTGCTCGAGTTTGCGATCGCCCGCAGCGCCATGACCGGACTCAATATGGATCGCATGGGCGGCTCGGTGGCCTCTTTCGATAACCTCTACCTGCCCCGATTGCATCGCGCCGGCTATGTAGCACCCAATGCCAGCAGTGACCATACTGCCAGTCCCGGCGGCTGGGTGCTTGATTCGATCCCGGGTATCTATGACCACGTGCTGGTGCTGGACTTCAAGAGCCTGTACCCGAGCATCATCCGCACCTTTGGCATCGACCCCCTCGGCCTTGCCCTGGGCCTGTCGGGCAGCCTGGCGGAGGATGCGACGGTGCCCGGTTTTCTCGATGCCCGCTTTGCCCGGGAGGGGCACATCCTGCCCGGGCTGATCCAGCAGCTCTGGCAGCAGCGGGATGAGGCCAGGCGGGCGGGCGATGAGCCGCTGTCGCAGGCGATCAAGATCATCATGAACAGCTTCTACGGGGTGCTGGGCAGCCCGGGCTGTCGCTTTTTCGATGCCCGGCTGGCGAGTTCGATCACCCGTCGGGGCCACCAGATCCTGCAGCGCACCCGCGACCGTATCGAGCAGGCGGGCCACCGGGTGATCTACGGCGATACCGATTCGGTATTCGTCTGGATCCACGAGGCTGGCAGCGATGCGCAAGCCATCAGTGCCGGCAGGGCCCTGGAGCATGATCTCAACCGGTGGTGGCGGCGGGAGATCGCGGCCCAGTTCCGCCTCGGCAGTGTGCTGGAACTGCAGTTCGAGACCCACTACAAACGCTTCCTGATGCCCACGGTCCGGGGGTCGGACAGGGGCAGCAAAAAGCGCTATGCGGGGGTGGTTGCCGGCAACAGCGGCGACGAACTGGTGTTCAAGGGGCTGGAGAATGTGCGCACCGACTGGACCCGGCTGGCCCGCGACTTCCAGCGCGAGCTGTACCGGCGGATATTTTTCGACGAGCCTTTCGAGAGCTATGTGCGCCAGGTAACCGCCCAGCTGCGGGCCGGTGAGCGCGATGGCGACCTGGTATATCGCAAGCGCCTGCGGCGCAAGCTGGCCGAGTATGAGCGCAACGTCCCGCCCCACGTCCAGGCCGCCCGCCTGTGCGAATCCCGTGGCCTGCAGCCGCCGTCACGGGGCAGCTGGGTCGAGTACGTGATCACCACCGCCGGTGCAGAGCCCGCCGCAGCGCTGCAGGCCCCGCTGGATTACGAGCACTATGTGGAGCGCCAGCTGCAGCCGGTGGCCGATGGCATCCTGGGCTTTGTCGGCACCAGCTACCGCGGACTGGTGGACCGGCAGATTGACCTGTTCTGAGTCAGTCGCCGAAGAATTCCCGGCGCAGCTCTGTATAGCTCGCCGCCGGCAGCCGCGGCCCGTAGTTGGCGACGATCCTGCCCGCCGCAAGACTGGCAAAGCGGCCGGCGCTGGGGAAGTCCTCGCCGCGGCTCAGGGCATAGAGGAAGGCGCCGGCGAACATATCGCCGGCGCCGTTGCTGTCCACCGCCTGCACCCGGTGCGGGGGGATCTCGGCCAGCGCCGCGCCATCATAAGTCAGCGCGCCCTCGCTGCCGCGGGTGATGACAAAGGTGTCCGCGACCTGCTTGAGTGTTTCGATCGCCACCTCGAGCTGGTCAGTCTGGCCCCAGCCCAGGGCCTCTGCCTCATTGCAGAACACCAGGTTGACCCGTTCACCCACCATTTCTTCCATGCCCTCACGGAAAAACTCCACCATGCCCGGGTCGGAAAAACTGATCGCGGTCTTAACACCCGCTTGCTCGGCGATCTCCCGCGCCCGGACAGCGGCAGCCCGCCCGGTGGGCGAAGTTACCTGGTAGCCCTCGATGTAGAGGTACTCCGAGCGGGCGATGGCCTCCGGGACCAGCTGCTCTACCGACAGGGTTTCACTGATCGCCAGATGCGAGTTCATGCTGCGTTCGGCGTCCGGTGAGATCAGTACCAGGCACTTGCCGGTGACTCCCTCCTCGCGGGCGCCGGTCAGGCAGTGATCTACGCCCGCCGCCTCCAGGTCGGCAATATAAAGGTCGCCATCGGCATCGTTGGCCACCTTGCAGCTCATAAAAGTCGGGCCGCCAAACTGGGCGGTGGCAATCATCGAGTTGCCGGCGCTGCCGCCGCTGGCATGACTGGCTTTCACCAGGTGTCCCTCGAGTTGGTTTAACAGTTCCGCCTGTCGTTGGGCATCCACCAGGGTCATCATGCCCTTGTCGACATTCATTTGTTCCAGCTCGCGGTCTTCCACCTTGATTTCAGTATCCACCAGCGCAGCGCCGATACCATAGGCGACGTATTTTTTCATGTTTCGGTCCCGGTCAGGTCAGCGGCGTATTATCCGGTAAAACCCACGCAATTCCACTGTGAATTCAGGCGAGAAACTAAGTTACACTCGCCCGCTATGAAAAAAACCCGTCACCTGCTGTTCAAACTCGCCGTCGTGCTGGCCGTTGTCGCCGCCGGCTACCTCGTCTACCTCGATGCCCGTATTACCACCACGTTCACAGACAAGATGTGGGAGCTGCCCGCCAAGGTGTATGCCCGCCCGCTGGACCTATACGCGGGGGCGGAGCTGACGCCGGACGAGCTGGCCTATGAGCTGGAAGTCCTCGGTTATCGCAAGGTCGGCCATACCCGCAACCCGGGGCAGGTAGCCCGCAATCGCGGCCGATTCGAGATTTACACCCGCGGTTTTGACTTCCCCAGCGAGCGGGAGCCGGCGCGGCGGATTATTGTCGAGCTCGGCCCGACCCGGGTGCAGTCCATCACCGAATCCGGGCGCGGCGTGGACCTGATGCGCCTGGACCCGGTGCAAATAGGCGGCATTTATCCGACCCACGGCGAAGACCGGGTCCTGGTCAGGCTCGAGGACGTGCCGGAAACCCTCTGGCGGGGCCTGCTTGCGGTGGAGGACCAGCGCTTCTACCAGCACTGGGGCTTCTCGCTGACCGGCATTGCCCGGGCAGCCTACAGCAACCTGGTGTCGGGTCGGGTGGTCGCCGGCGGCAGCACCATTACCCAGCAGCTGGTGAAAAACTACTACCTGACACCGGAGCGGACCATTGTCCGCAAGCTCAACGAGGTGTTGATGGCTATTCTGCTGGAGCTGCACTACCAGAAGGACCAGATCCTCGAGAGCTACATCAACGAGGTCTACCTGGGCCAGGAGGGCCCCCGCGCCATTCATGGCTTCGCGCTCGCCGCGCGCCACTACTTCGACACCCCGCTGGAACAACTGGGGCTGCACCAGCAGGCGCTGCTGGTGGGTATGATCAAGGGGCCCTCGCTGTACAATCCGCAGCGCAACCCCGAGCGGGCCCGGGAGCGCCGCAATGTGGTGCTCAACCTGATGGTGGAGCAGGAGGTGATTTCGGCAGAGCACGCGGCCGTGGCGAGGGCCATGCCGCTGGGCCTGAACAGCGCGCCGCGAATCCGCGACACCTTCCCCGCCTACCTGGACCTGGTGCGGCGGCAGCTGCGCCGGCAGTACCGGGAAGAGGACCTCACCTCCGAGGGCCTGAGCATCCTGACGGCCTTTGATCCGCTGCTGCAGCGGCAGCTCGAACGCAGCACCGGCACAGTGTTGAACCAGCTCGACGCCGGTGGCTCACTGGAAACCGCGTCCATCGTGACCCGCATCGACAGCGGTGAGGTGGCCGCCCTGGTGGGCGGGCGCAAGGTCAGTTACGCCGGCTTCAACCGCGCCGTGGATGCGCGCCGGCCAGCCGGTTCGCTGCTCAAGCCGGCGGTGTACCTGGCGGCCCTGGAGCAGCCCCGGCGCTACTCCCTGGCGAGCGTACTGAGCGATACCGAGTTGGCGGTGGACCAGCCCTCCGGTGAACCCTGGCAGCCACGCAATTTCGATCGTATGGCCCACGGCGATGTACTGCTGTTCAAGGCCCTGTCCCGGTCCTACAACCTGGCCACGGCCCGGCTGGGGCTGGACCTGGGGCTGGACGTGGTCGCCGACATGTTGCGGCGGCTGGGGATCGAAGGCCATGTACCGGAGGTGCCGGCCCTGACCCTGGGCGCCGGGGAGTATTCGCCCTTCGATATGGCGACTCTTTACCAGACCATTGCCTCCGGCGGGTATCGCACGCCCTTGAAGACCATTCGCACAGTGCTGGACGCCCACGGTGAGATCGATACCCGCTATGAGCTCACCTACGATCGGGAGGTTAGTCTGCAGGCAGTCTACCTGCTGCAGTATGCCCTGATCGATGTGATGAAAAACGGCACCGGCAAGGGCGCCTATCGCTACCTGCCGTCCTCCCTGACGGTGGCGGGCAAATCCGGGACCACCAACGATGGCCGCGATTCCTGGTTTGCGGGCTTTTCCGGCGACCTGCTCACCGTCAGCTGGATGGGCCGCGATGACAATGGCGGTACCGGTCTCACCGGCAGCAGCGGCGCGCTCAGGGTCTGGTCTCACTTCATGGCGGCCGCCAGCAAGCGGCCGCTGGCCTACAATATGCCCGAGGGCCTGGTGCTCGAAACCATAGACAGCAGCAATGGCCGGATTACCGGCGAGGGCTGCCCCAATGCCCAGCTCATGCCGTTTGTCGAGGGTTCACAGCCGCGGCGCAGCACCAACTGTTCGCCGCGCAAGACCGGCATTCGCGACTGGTTCCAGTCCTTGTTTGGTGACTAGCCTCTGGGTAAATTCCGGGTACGCGTGGCCTTGCAGGGTGGATAGAGGATGGTCCTCATGAAACAGGCAAGAATTCTCTCGCTCATGCTTGTTGTCCTGCTCGGTGGAGCCGGATGCGCGCAAGCGAATCCAGATTCCACCGCGGTTTCAGCGCAACCATCTGCCGGCAGCGCAGAACCGAAATCGGCTTCAGCCGGTGCAACAGGAGACAATTCGATGACCGATTCCGAAAAGCTGGCGGTAGCTCAAAGCATGCTGGACGCCTGGTCCGGCCTTGACTGGGAGCGCGTTTACCAGCTCTTTGGTGAGCACGGCGCCCTGCACAACGTGATGCTTGATCCGATCGTGGGCGAGGACAAGCTTCGCCAACGACTGCAGGGCTTTGAGACCGGCCTGAGCAGAATGGATTTCATTGTATTACGGATGGGCCTGCTTGACGGGAATGTGGTTATTGAGCGGCTGGAAAGTTTTGACTTTAACGGAAAGTCGGGAATTGTGCCTGTCGTTGGCGTGATGACCATTGAGGATGGCCAGGTCAGGCTGTGGCGGGAATACTACGATCGCAACTGGCTGCTTTCCGAGCTGGGCCTTGTCGAAGGAGAGCCGGCGCATCCTGTTGCTCCCGATGAGCCTGCGGCGGGCCTGGGTGAGATGAGTGACGCCGATAAGCTGGCGGTTGCGCAAGCCATGCTCGACGCCTATGAAGCACTGGACTGGGACAAGGTGGCCTCGTTAATTGCCCGCGACGGAGTGGTTCACTATGTTGAAAAGGAACCCATGCACGGACCAGAAGCCATGCGCGCTCATATTGAGCGCGTCGGGCCCGCGTTAACCCGGGTAGCATTCAAGGATCTCCGCATGGGGGTCATTGATGGCGTGGTAATGATAGAGCGCGTGGATGATTTCGATTACAACGGCCATCATGTTTCTGTTCCGGTATTCGGCTCGATGGAAATTGCCGACGGCAAGATCAAGGTCTGGCGCGAGTACTACGACCACGAGCAAATGCGGCGCGGCATGGGATTGATTGAGTAAGTCCTGATTTGGGCCTGCACCGCGCTAGCGGGTACCCGGGCCGCCCGTTTCTCGATCGGCGATTGATCGCCCCCCGCCTGGCGACGCCTGACTCCCTCCTGTAGCCCATCCCAGCCCCTCCTGAATACCCTGATGACGGCTGTCTCGGGGCGCGGCAGACTCCATTGGTTTTATAAATAGTCTTTATTTGAAACCAATATCGAAAACCGAGAAAAACACAAAAACAAGGCAAAAGCTATATAAATCAGTAGTTTATAAAATTTAATAAAAACTAATATATAGGCATTGTTGGTGCCTTTGCTCTTTAAATCCTTTAATGCAAGTATTGACAGGGCCCGCGGTTGGTCGTAATCTCGAGTCACTTGCGTAGTAGAACCTACTGCAATAACTAAAATTCCACAGCAGAAAAAAAGGACCGCTCATGTTCACCTTGCCCCCATCAAAGTTCGACAGACTGTTGCTCGCAGCTGCCATGGCTTCAGTGTGTCTCCATACCAACGCCCAGGGATCTCCAGCACTGGAGGAAGTTGTGGTCACCGCGCAGAAGCGCGCCGTCGGCCTCCAGGACTCGTCGCTTTCCATTGCGGCGGTAACCGGCGACAAGCTGGAAGCCAACGGCATCTACAACGCCGAGGACCTGGCAAAGAGTGTCACTGGCTTCTCCATGACGGGTGGCGCGTTCGACCTCGAGTTGAACATGCGCGGGATCACCAATACACGCCTCGATTCGCCGACCGCCGACCCCTCCGTCGGGATGTTCGTGGACGATGTCTACGTCGGTCGTATGGGGCTGATGAGCCCGGACTTCTTTGACCTGGAGCGGGTGGAAGTGATTCGGGGCCCACAGGGGGTGTTGCTGGGGAAAAATGTTGTCGGTGGCGCCCTCAGCATCTTTTCCGCCAAACCGCAGTTCGAGCGAGAAGCAAAGTTCACGGTGCTGGGCAGCAATTATGATGGGCTTGGCACCCGCGGTTATTTTACCGGCGCGCTGACTGACAAGTTGGCCGGTCGCGTTTCCTTCCAGACCCGCGACCGCGCGGGTTATGCCGAAGATGTTGTCAACGGCCGCGAGCTGGAGGACCTGAATTCGGTCCAGGCCCGCGCCCAGCTTCTGTATGAGGACGATGAGAGGATGCTCACGGCCCGCCTGATCGCAGAGTACAGCGAAGATTCCGGCAACGGCATCAACAGGCACCCGGTAAAGCAGCCCGGCACCGAGCCGTTTGCCCTTGGCCAGTGGAGTAATGTGCACGAGGGGCTGGGCCTGGACGAGCGTCAAAGTGCCGTTGGCAGCCTGCCCTATGTCGACGGTGAGGAACGCTCGACCGTGGAGCGCGAGTCCTACAGCGTGATTCTCAACGTGGAAAAAGAGTTTGCTTCAGAGCTGACCCTGACCTCCATCACCGGGTATCGCGCGGGCAACGGGGAGAGTCGTTACAGCCAGACTGGCGTCAGCTACGATGCCGTGGCCGCGATCAGCCCGGGGCTGGAAGACCTGATCCCCTTCATCGAGCCGGTGTGGGAGCAGGAGGATATCGAGCAGTTCTCGCAGGAATTGCGGGTGACCTCCAATTACAGCCAGAGTAACTGGGACTGGCTCGTCGGGGCCTACTACCAGCGCGACGAAAACGAGAAGTTCGACAGGTTTACGGCCCAGAACAAGCTGCTGGGGGTGCCCGGACTGAGCGGCGAGAGCCACTGGCTTGGGGAAGCGGAAAATACCACCCAGGCGGTGTTTGCCCAGCTCGGCTACCGCTTTAACGAGCAGTGGAAGCTGACTGCAGGCGCACGCTACACCAGGGACGAGAAAAGCGGCCAGACCATCGCCATCGCCCGCACCACCGGCGACAAGTTCAACCCACCGGATGGCGTTCCGGCGGTACCGCTGGTGACGTCTCCCGGATACGACGTGTCCTACAGCGAGGAATGGTCAGAACTGACGCCACAGCTGACCCTCGAATATACCCCCTTCGACGACCTGCTGACCTATGTCAGTGCGACCAGGGGCTTTAAGGGTGGCGGTTTCGAGGATACCCCCCCCAACGCAGTCGCGGCGGCGCTGGCTTTTGACCCCGAACTGGTCACCAGCATTGAAATCGGCGCCAAGTATGACTTCTGGGACGGTCGCATGCGCATCAACGGCGCGGTATTTGATATGGACTATACCGATCTCCAGGTATCCCAGACCAATGGTGAGTGTCTGTGCAACGTCACTGAAAACGCCGCTGACGCCAGTATCCGGGGCGTCGAACTGGAGATGCTGATTGCGGCTTCGGAGTCACTGGTCATTTCGCTGTCAGGCTCCTACCTCGATACAGAATATGTCGATTTCATCGAATCCAACGGCACCGATAACTCCGGCAACCGCCTGCAGAGAACGCCTCAGTCGCAGTTCAACGTGGGTATCGACTACAGCGCCGATCTCGGCTCGTGGTCTGACGCGCTGCGCTTCAACATGAACTACACCTGGCAGGACAAGATGTACTGGGGGCCGCAAAACACCAATAGCGAAGACAGCTATGGCCTGCTGGACGCGCGGGTCACCCTGGCCCCGTATTCCAAGCCGTGGACTATCTCCGCCTGGGGCAAGAACCTGTCCGACGAGGTCTACAGAAGCAACATCACGGCAATCTTCAACGACGAGATCAGCGTGTATACACCACCGCGAACCTACGGCGTGGAATTTAGCTGGTCGTTCTAGCGCGGGAACAACAAGTGTTCGCTATTGGCCGAACGGTCGGCAGGCGTTGACCGGTGCGGCCATGGCGAACCCTGAATGAATAAGGAGTAGTACCTTGAATTTGCAACAGTTAAGGAAAATCGCGGTCTTTTACAGCCGCTTTACCCCGAGCTTCAGTGCCATTGGCTATTATGCGCGGCGACCCTTCTGGCAGAACGTGCCCCTGCAGGCTGAAGGTAAAACCTGGCTGGTAACGGGTGCCTCCGGCGGCATTGGCGGCGAGGTTGTCAGACAGGTCGCAGGAGCCGGCGGCAGGGTGCTGGCAGTAGCCCGCAACCAGGGCAAGCTCGATGCGCTGGTGCAATCGCTGGAAAAAGACGCGGCCGCGCTGGTCGTGCCAATGGTATGTGATCTCTCCCTGATGCGCGACACCGCGCGCCTGGTGCGGCAACTGGCTGCTGTTGGTGAAAAGATCGATGTACTGGTGAATAATGTGGGGATCCTGCAGGCCCAACTCAGCGTGACCGAGGAGAATCTTGAGCTCTCCTTCGCGACCAATTTGCTGAACCACTTTCTGCTGACTGAAGGTGTGATCAGTAATGACACGCTCGCCAGTGATGCGGTGGTCGTCAATGTGTCCTCCGGCGGCATGTACAACCAACCCTTGCGTCTTGATATGATGAATAACCAGTCCGCGACCTACAGCGGTGTGGTTGCATACGGCCAGCACAAGCGGGCCCAGGTTGCACTGACCGACTACTGGCGCCGTTCAGCGCATACCGGCCAGCGCACGTTTTATGTCATGCATCCCGGTTGGTCAGATACCGGTGGCGTGCGCACCGGCATGCCGCGATTCCGCAAAATTCTGAAAAGCGTGTTGCGCGATGAACTGCAGGGAGCGGACACCATCCTCTGGCTGGCGAGCAAGCGGCCTGCGCAACCACACAACGACCTCATCTGGTTTGACAGGAAAATTCGCCCCGCGCACATCTACGCCCATACGAGCGTAAACCAGGACAGCCCGGAAGCGCTGGCGGACTATCTTGCCGGCTTCTGTAGCGAGTTTACGGGCGTCGAAGCCCCATCAACATCGGCGGCCTTGCGTGCAGTGCAGTAATTCACTGCCCGGGTTGGCTGCACTGCGAGTACAGCCGGCCAATCGCCATGTTTCACGTCCATAGCCGGTGGCCCTGGTCGCCGGCTGTAACAGACGACTCCAATCAGCCCAAAAATAAGGATCCAAGCAAAATGACTCTCGACACCAAAGATAAGGCAAGCATCGTCAATGTTCTCGAGGAATTGAAAAAAACCTGGAACAGCGGCGACATGGATGGCTTCCTGGCACAGTTCTGCCATGGCCCCGAAACCTCCGTGGCTGCAGGGGGCGATGCCAAGGCAGGTTGGCCGATCATCGAAGAGATGTTCAGAAACGCCTACCCCGTGGACCAGATGGGAACCTTTGGCGCCGATATAGAACATGTGCAGCCGCTGGCAGCAGACACCGTGCTGGCGGTCGGTAGCTGGGATCACTGGTTTCCGAACGAGGAGGTCGTTGGCGGCAAGTTCACCCACATCTACAAACGAGATGAGGGTGGGAAGTGGAAGGTTCTTCACGAGCATACTTCAAGGAGAAGCGGCGCGTGACAACGGCCTGTAAATCGATAAGAGTCACAAGACTTGCCACGTGAATGCGCAATTATGAAAGATTCAGCAGAAAATAATAACGTCGAAGCAGAACCGATGTGGCCAAGCCCCAGGCGAGCCTGGTTTATGGTCGCGGTGCTGCTGGTCGCCTATATTTCATCCTTCATCGACCGGCAGCTGATCACCCTGCTGGTCGATCCCATCTCACAGGATCTGCAGCTGAGCGATACCCAGTTCAGTCTTCTGGCCGGCGCAGCGTTTTCAATCTTCTACATGAGCATGGGCATTCCCCTGGGGTGGCTGGCGGATCGCTTCAGCAGGCGACTCCTTATCATGTGGGGAATCCTGATTTGGAGTTTGATGACAGTACTGACCGGTGTGGCAAATACCTACGGCAAGATTTTTGCGGCGCGAATGGGGGTCGCCGTGGGTGAGGCCGCCCTGTCGCCGGCGGCGTTCTCGCTCATCGCCGACTCGTTCCCTGCGGAGAAGCGCGGTGGCGCGATTGCCGTTTACACCATGGGGGCCTACATTGGCGCCGGCCTGGCGTTGATTATTGGCGGCGCCGCGGTGGCCTACATCGCGCAGCTACCCCCCATCGAGCTGCCCTTGGTCGGCGCGTTGGCCTCATGGCAAACCACTTTTATCTTCGTTGGCCTGCCGGGCCTGTTGATCGCGGCCACCGTGCTGTTGATACGCGAACCGCCGCGGCGGGGGGTGCTTCAGGCATCGCCCCTCTCGAATGGACCCGATGCAAGGGCTTCGAAGGCAAAGGAGGCCTCACTGCTGCATTTCCTGAAGCAGCGCTGGAAGCCTTTCACCCTGGTCACTCTCGCGTATTCGTTTTACGGGATGGCGCCCATTGGCTACATGACCTGGACGCCAACGATCATGATCCGGCGGTTCGAGTGGACCGCAATGCAGACCGGACTGCTCTACGGCAGTATTCTGTTGCTGTGTTCGACCGCCGGCGTCTATGCCGGTGGACGCTGTGCCGACTGGTTAACCCGCAAGGGCAAGTCTGATGCATCGGTGCGTACCGCGCTGTTCTCCTTCCTGCTGGCGACGCCTTTCGCGATTGCCGCCCCGGTGATGCCCGAAAGTATCAGTTTTACCGTGATGCTGGCGCTGGCGAGTTTTTTCTTCGGTGCGGTCCAGAGCCTGCCGGGGCTGTCGCTGCAGCTTATTACACCCAACCAGTTCCGCGCCCAGGTCATTGCGATCTATTTCATGATCGGGAATCTGATGGCAATGGGTATAGGGCCGACGCTGATCGCCCTGATCAGTGACTATGTATTGCAGGATAAAGGCAACATCGCGCTGGCGCTGTCTCTGGTGTGCGCCGTGATTATGCCCCTGAGTGCGCTGCTGATGACCTCCACGCTGCGCTATTACCGCAACAGCATCGACGAGGCCCGCGCGTGGGCGGAGCCCGTGGTAACGCCACCGGCGGCCGCTGCCAGGGCATAATGCCAAGGCTGCGGTGATAGCTGCCGGGGGCTGCTATCCGTCCACAACAGCTTGCCGGGCGTTGCTGCCGGCAGCGGGATCACTCCGCAATGGCTGATCCGCTGCCTGCGGGACCCTGAACAAAGCTGACATCGCGCGCATCCAGCGCGTCGCCGCACTCCGAACAACTCATCTGGGGCCTCAGCCGGTGGCCGCAGCTGAGATGGAAGGCGTTGCCTGGGGGGCTGGAGGGCTTGCGCAGCCAGTGGTCCGCCCACTCGTGCAACATCATGAAAATCGGGTACATGTCCTCACCTTTTTCGGAAAGTCGATACTGCAGGCGCGCGGCGCCCTGCTGATAGGGCTCTGAGTGCAGAATGCCGAACTCCGTCAGCATGTCCAGCCGGTCGGTCAGGATGTTGGTCGCTATACCCAGTTGTCGGCAATAGTCGTCGAAGCGTTGCTCTTCGGCGAATGTAGTCATGACGATCAGGCCGCTCCAGCGATCCGCCAGCACCGTGGCGAAGACGCGCGCCCAGTGGCCAGAGTCCTGCGCCCGTGGCCGAACCAGCTTGCGGCGGCGGTAGTCCTGCTCGGCGATCGCTCCCTCGTCGTTGGCCCCGCCATCGCCGGATGGCTCTGGCGGGCGTATGTCGATATCGGCAAACTGGATGGCCTCGCCGCAAAAGGCGCAGCTCAGGATGGGCTGGGTGGGCTGGTTGCAGGTCTGGTGATGCAGCTGGGCGACGGTGGAGCCCCGCGGATCCGCCCAGCGACGTTCCCAGCGCCAGGCCGCGATAAGCCAGGGGTACAGATCCAGGCCTTTACGCGACAGGTGATAGGTATGTCGGCGACCACTGGGTCCATAGGGTCGCTTGTACATCAGTTCGTTATCCACCAGCCACTGCAGGCGCTTGCTGAGTATGCTGCGGGAAATACCGAGCAGGCGCTGCCAGTCCTCGAATCGCTGACAGCGCTGGAACGCCCCGCCGAGGACGAGGCAGGTCCACTTGTCGCCGATCACATTGAGCGCGCTGCCGACGGTCAGTTCCCACCACTGGGCTTGCCCCATGAAGCCTCCTTTCCCCAAAAATGGGTGTTCAACCTATCTGCATCCAGCGGATATTGGTTGCTGATCTTCTACCCGTGAGCCTGCTAATAGTTCTGTAATGCAAGCTATATGGTGCACCATATCCGTGCATTAGTCATCCATTTTGCAGGAAATAGACAAGTGCCGGTGGCATTGTCCCGTCAGGGCGCCAGGGGCATCCGCCGGGGAGCTGCTGGTCCGCGGGACAGGCGATGGCGATTTGCAAGACATCAAGACCGCCTGCGGCATAGCTGTCGAGCTCTGTTGCCTGACCGGTCATTGTGCTGGCACCGCTTGCGGCCACTGCGTGCAGCAAAGGGGCAACAAGTGGTCTGGCGAAGCTGATTTATTCTCTGCTTGCGGGTCCGTTAATGGTCGTGGCTGGGGTACACTCTGGCCGTTATGAAAATGTTGGAGTTACTTGTGTTCCTGAACCGCGCGAAATTGCCCCTGCTGACCACTGGCCTGGTGCTGGTACTGACCGCCTGTGGCAGCAACCCCTATTCCCTGCCCCGGATCGAAACCGGTGAGCCGGAAGTCAGCGCGCCGCAACCCGAGGCGCCGGCACCAGCGCCCAGCCAGCCCCCCGTGGAGCCTGAAGCGACAGCCGCCAGCGGCGCCCACAGCGGGCTGCTGGCCAAGGCGGAGGGTGCCCGGGCCCAGGGTAATTACAGTGAATCGCTGGCGTACCTGCAGCGCGCCCAGCGAATAGACCCGGATAACGCCGAGATCTACCTCGGCATGGCCCAGACCCATGCCGCGGCGGGTAATGCGGCCCAGGCCAGGGCCACAGCGGAGCGGGGGCTGCTGTACTGCAGTGGCAGTCGCCAGTGTGAGGCGCTGCGCGCCTACACGCGCTAACAGTTTTCGCAGACCAGGTCGAAACCCGACTCACTCGCGATGAATCGCAGGTGCTGGTTTATGCAGGCGGGCACATCCCCCGCCGAGTGACTGACAAAGATCACCTGGGTGTCGCTGTGGCTGGCGATATGGTCGATGGCGCGCAGCAGCAACTGCCGGTGGTGGCCGTCCAGGCCCAGTGTGGGCTCGTCCAGCAGCAGAATCACCGGCGACTTGACCATGGCCCTGGCCAGCAACACCATGCGCTGCAGGCCGAAGGACAGTCCGTCAAAGCTGTCGCGGGCGATGCCTGCCAGGCCCAGGGCCGCCAGCCACTGTTCGGCAATGGCGCGCTGGCTATCGCCCCAGTCGTCGTACAGGCCTATGCTGTCGAAAAACCCGGACAGCACCACCTCCAGCGCCTTCATCCCGCGGGCGAAGTTGAGGTGCAGCTGGTTGTCCAGCTGGCCGTACTTCCGCTTGATGTCCCAGATACTCTCGCCAGAGCCGCGGCGGATGCCGAACAGGGTGATAGCCTGGCCGTAGGCCTTGTGATTGTCGCCGGTAATGAGGCTCAGCAGGGTGCTCTTGCCACAGCCGTTGGGCCCGGAGATATAACAGTGCTGGCCGCGGTCGAAGCGCCAGTCGACCCCCTTCAGGACCTGCAGCTCGCCGTAGCGCACAGCGACCTGTTCGAGTAACAGCAGCGGGCCCGCGGCTGGCAGCTGGTCGTCGCGCCGGGCGGGTGGCGGCAGCGGCCCCAGCGGCGTGATGGGAGGGTTCATCAGCTCGCCGGTGGTCTCCAGCGCCAGCACTTCATCGCGCAACCCGCTGGCCACAATCTCCCCCCGATCCAGGAGCAGCAGGTGGCTGATTCTCGCCGGGATATCCTGTGCCTGGCGGCACAGTAGCAGTAGCGTCTGCTGTGAACCGGTCAGTTCATCGATGATAGTGGCGAGTTCCTGTTGGGAGGCCGCATCGAGACCGTCGAGGGGAGAGTCGAGGATGAGCAGGGCAGGATTGCTCAGCAGGGCCCTGGCCAACAGGGTTTTGCGCATTTCCCCGGTGGAAATGTAGCGCAGGCCCCGGTCCAGGATGTGGCCGATAGTGAGCCGCTGTACCCAGCTGTCGAATGCCGCGTCCGCCTGCCGGCCGTCCAGCAGCAGTTGCCGGACCAGGGTACCAGGGTCGCTGGCATCTGCCCGGGTCTCGGAGTCGTCCAGCTTGCGGTCGCGTTCACACAGTGCCCGCGCCTGCTCAAAGCAGACGTAGGCTACCCCGCGTTCGCGCAGCAGCGCCGAGCGCCAGTAGTCGCCCCCATAGTGATTGGCCTGGCCACTGAGAATGCTGGCCAGGCTGGTCTTGCCGGCGCCGTTTGGTCCCAGGCATGCCCACTGTTCACCGCGGTGCACCTCCCAGTTGATGTGGGCGAGGGCGGGCAGGGCCCGGTACACCAGGTGTGCGTCATGCAGGGTAAACAGGCGGGTGTCGTTCATGGTCAGTTGCTCCCGGGGCGGGTCCGGCTTGTAACTCGCTGCGCTGACTGGCTTAATCCCAGCTCATGTTGGTGGATGAATACTGTTGTCTATTTCCCTGTTACAGCTCATTGAGACGCGCCTGCCGGAGCACAGTCCGAAGAAGCCCCTGTTGCGACGGCTGATGAAACGCTCCGCGGTCGCCATGATCCTGCAGGTCAGGGCGGGTGAGTTGCACATTCTAATGATCAAACGGGCAGAAAGGGAGGGCGACCCCTGGTCCGGGCACATGGCTTTCCCGGGCGGGCGCATGGACAAGGCCGATGCCAATGGTTACGCCGTTGCAGTGCGGGAAACCGAGGAGGAAGTAGGTCTCACCCTGGGTCCCGGGGACCGCTGCCTGGGGCGACTGAGCGACATCAACGCCCGGCCCCGCAAGGGCGCGTTGGGCATGGCGGTCAGCCCTTTTGTGTTCCACCTGCAGCGTGAGGTCCGCTTCACCCCCAACTACGAGGTGGCCGAGGTGGTCTGGGTGCCGCTGGAGTTCCTGCTGGACACCGACAACCGGGTGCAGATGAACTGGAAGTACAGGGGCATTGAACTGCCCATGCCCTGTTATCACTTCGGCGGCCGGGTGATCTGGGGCCTGTCGCTGATGATGCTGGACGAACTGATGGACCTGGTGGAGGGCAGCAATCCGCGGCGACCCCGCTGGCGCCGGCGCTGATCCTGCGCTCAGTGCAGGACCGTTTGTAGCGCTGTTGCGCCCCTGTGTTTGGCGCGGTACATGGCTTTATCGGCTTTTTCCTCCAGCTCGGTCTGGCTGCTGCCATCCTGGGGATAAACCGCCACCCCGCAGCTGGCGCTCAGCACCATGAGCTGGTCGCGCAATTTTACCGGTTGCTCCACGGCGGCGACCAGTTTGGCGGCAATCAGCGGCAGATCCTCGGGGCTGCGTAAATCTTCCATTAACACCACGAACTCGTCGCCCCCAAGCCGGGCAATGAGGTCGGTTTCCCGGACCTGGCTCTGCAGGCGTTCCCCGAGCTTTTTCAGCAGGGCATCGCCCATGCCATGGCCGTGGGTGTCGTTGATCTGCTTGAAGTCGTCCAGGTCAAATATCAGCAGTCCAACGGCCCTGCCCTGGCTGCGGGCTCGCTGCAGGCTTTTCGCCATGCGCTGTTCATAGAAGCGACGGTTGTAAAGCCCGGTCAGGTCGTCGTGGGTGGAGAGGTAGTCCAGTTCGCTGTTCGCGCTCTGCAGTGCCTGGCGCAGGCGCCTGTTCATTTCCGCGTACACCATGATGATACTGACCACTGCCAGGCCCATCGCCCCGTAGGCAAGGGTGATGGCAAAGTTGTAATTCTGCGGCACGATGATTTGCTGGAACTGCATGCCCAGTCGTTCCAGGCCCAGTATCACCGCCCAGATCAGCAGCACCAGGCCGGTCCAGAATATGCCGGCGGCGGTGCCGCCGACGATCGAGGCCATCACTGGCGCCATGATCAGCAGGGCGTAGGTGGGGGAACGGGTGCCGCCGAAGTAGGCGCAGGCCACGGCGAAAACGCCGGTGTAAACCAGCAACAGCATATGCAGGGCGGCAATCCTGCTGTTGAGGTAGCGCAGGATCAGGATGCTTGCCAGCACACTGAGCCCGGAAATAACAAACAGCGATGTGGCCGCCAGCCTGCCCTCGGGAGACAGTTCGATGGCCAGCGGGGTGATCACGGTGACGATAACCACCGTCAGCAGCCAGAAAAAACTGCCGATGGCCAGAATGCGCTGGCGGTAGTGTTCCTCATCCAGCGGATGCAGCGAGTCGCGGCCGGTACAGAGCGCAATCCACCCCTCCTGGAGGCGGGCCATCAAATGCAGCACGTTGTTCATGGTATCGTTGTTTCAGCTGTGCAGTTCAGGTTTTATACCGCAACAGCGGGCCCAGAACCTGCTTTATCGGCAGATTTCTCCAGATTTTCGCCGCCTTCAGTCCCCGTCACCGCGCAGGAAGGCCCGGGTGTCCAGGCGCAGCTCGCGCAGTGCAGGATCTTCCCGGCTGGCTTCCAGCAACGCCGATGCCGTTACCTCGCCGTTAACGAAGGACGTGACCAGGTCAAGCAGAACCGGGGTCATCTTCGGTTCGCGTACCCAGCGCGGGGAGTCAACCAGGGCCCCGGTGACTAAATTGCCCTGCAGTTGCAACCAGTAGCCGCCGCAGCTGGACAGCTGGTAGTCGCCAATGCGGCCATAGCTGATGTTGGGGGTGCCGGGGTTGAAGCCCCCTGGGACGCTTTCATCGATGCGCTGCAGCGCCATGACCCAGCTTGATTCGGGCGGGAACAGCCCGGCCTCGGGGCGGCAGTAGTCTGCTGTTTTGAGCCAGATCCGGATTCGCTCACCGGGGCTGGAACCCCTGAGGGTGTGACTGATGTCGAGGTCAACCGAGTTGCCCTTGCCGCTGACAATGCGGCCGGCGACCACCAGGTCGGTTTCATGCTGGACATCGCTGAAAGAACCCTGCCAGAGACACTCGCACTCGGCCCAGGCCGGGGCGGCGGTAAACAGTGACAGGGCCAGGCAGCAACGCTTGAACATCGGCTTATTGCAGCGCTTTCGCCGCCTCCAGGGCGAAGTAGGTGAGGATGCCGTCGCAGCCGGCACGCTTGAACGCCAGCAGCGATTCCAGCATCACTGCCTCCGGCTGTAGCCAGCCGTGCTCGAAGGCCGCCTGGTGCATGGCGTATTCACCGCTGACCTGGTAGGCGAAGGTGGGCGCCTTGAGCTCCTCTTTCACCCGGCGAACAATATCCAGGTACGGCATGCCCGGCTTGACCATGATCATGTCGGCACCCTCGGCCAGGTCCAGGGCGCATTCGTGCAGGGCCTCGTCGCTGTTGGCCGGGTCCATCTGGTAGCTGTATTTGTTGCCGCCCCTGATATTGCCGGCGCTGCCCACCGCGTCGCGGAACGGACCGTAGTAGCTGGATGCGTACTTGGCGGCGTAGGACATGATCAGGGTATTGGGGCAGCCGGCGGCCTCCAGTGCCTGGCGAATGGCGCCGACGCGGCCGTCCATCATATCCGAGGGGGCCACCACATCGGCGCCGGCCTCGGCGTGAGACAGTGCCTGCCTGACCAGCACCTCGGTGGTGACATCGTTGAGCACATAGCCGGCGTCATCGATGATCCCGTCCTGGCCGTGGGTGGTGAAGGGGTCCAGGGCGACATCGGTGATCACACCCAGCTCCGGGATTCCGTCCTTGAGCGCCTTTACTGCCCGCTGTACCAATCCGTCGGCACTGTGGGCCTCCTCTGCCAAAAGGCTTTTGCGCTCGGTGCCCACCACCGGGAACAGGGCGACGGCCGGCACTCCCAGGCGGTGCAGCTCCCGGGCCTGGGTCACCAGCAGGTCAATGCTCAGGCGCTCGATGCCGGGCATGGAGGGAACGGTTTCCCGCTGGTCCCTGCCCTCGAGTACGAACACCGGAAAGATCAGGTCGGCGGGGCTCAGCAGGTTCTCGCTGACCAGTCGGCGGGAGAATTCCCGGGCCCGCAGTCGGCGCATCCGGGTGGAGGGGTATGGGCCTCGGGTGGAGTTGAATGTCATCTGAAAGTCCCCGGTTACAAGGCGGCGAAAGCGGCGGCGGCAGCGTCGATGGTGGCCTCGATATCGGCATCGCTATGGGCGCTGGAGGTGAAGCCCGCCTCGTAGGAGGCCGGTGCCAGGTAGACGCCTGCCGCCAGCATCAGGTGGAAGAAGCGGTTGAAGCGCTCGGTGTCGCAGGCCATGACCTGGGCGTAATTACTGATGCTGTCAGCTGCGGTGAAGAAACCGCCGAACATGGTGCCCGCGGTATTGGTGGTAAAGGGGATGCCGGCCTTGTCCGCCGCCGCCTGCAGGCCGTCGCACAGCGCCCGGGTGCGGGTAAACAGCGGCGGGTAAAAGTCCTCGGCGGAGATGATATCCA
The DNA here is from genome assembly GCF_003457605.1 of Seongchinamella sediminis. Lineage (GTDB taxonomy): Bacteria > Pseudomonadota > Gammaproteobacteria > Pseudomonadales > Halieaceae > Halioglobus > Halioglobus sediminis. Next base: position 10,570 of record NZ_QRAN01000015.1, on the reverse strand, counting down.
GGGTTGCCAGGCCGGCGGCCATGGCGATGGGGTTGCCGGACAGGGTGCCCGCCTGGTAGACCGGCCCCAGGGGCGCGATTTGTTCCATGATTTCGCGCTTGCCGCCAAAGGCGCCCACCGGCATACCGCCGCCGATGACCTTGCCCAGGGTCGTCAGGTCGGCCTCGACGCCGTAGTAGCCCTGGGCCCCCTGCAGGCCGAAACGGAAGCCGGTCATGACCTCGTCGAGGATCAGTACCGCACCGCTGGCGTCGCACACTTCCCGCAGTGCCTCCAGGAAACCGGGCGCCGGGGGGATGCAGTTCATATTGCCCGCCACCGGCTCGACGATGACGCAGGCGATACGGGCACCGTGCTCGGCGAAAGCCTGGCGCAGGCCGTCGCTATCGTTGTAGGTGAGGGTCATGGTGTGATCGGCCAGGGCCGCCGGCACCCCGGGAGAGCTGGGCACACCAAGGGTCAGGGCGCCGGAACCCGCCTTGACCAGCAGCGAGTCCGAGTGGCCGTGGTAACAGCCTTCAAATTTCACGATCGTGTCCCTGCCGGTATAGCCACGGGCGAGGCGGATGGCGCTCATGGTGGCCTCGGTGCCGGAATTGACCATGCGCACCAGGTCCATGCCGGGCATGATCTCGCAGATCCGGTCCGCCAGCTGGATCTCCAGCTCGGTGGGTGCGCCGAAGCTGAGCCCCTTCTCCGCCTGCTGCACCACTGCCTCGCGCACCCGGGGGTGATTGTGCCCCATCAGCATGGGGCCCCAGGACAGGACGTAGTCGATGTAGCGCTTGCCCTCGGTGTCGAAGACGTAGGCCCCCTCACTGCGCTCGATAAAAACCGGGGTTCCGCCGACAGCCTTGAAGGCCCGTACCGGCGAATTGACGCCACCGGGAATATGTTGGCGGGCGCGCTCGAAGAGTTCCTGTGAGGTGCTCATAACTGTCTGCTCTGGTGGTTTGTGCAATGGACCGGGGGCGAATTATCCTGTCTGTGCCGGAGAATATCCAGCGCTGTCAAAAGGGTTTCAGTATGGCGAGAATAACCATCGCGAACAGGAACAGCACGGGTACCTCGTTGAAAAAGCGGTAAAACACATGGCTGTGGTCGTCCCGGGCCTCCAGCATGGCTTTTACATAGCGACCGCATTGCAGGTGGTAAACCACCAGGCAGGCCATGCCGCCCAGCTTCAGCCAGAGCCACTTCGCCTGCAGGTAATACCCGGGGTTGAGCGCAATCAGCCAGACCCCCAGGACCGCCAGGATAATCATGAACGGGGTGATGAAGCGGTATAGGCGGTGCGCCATTTGCGCCAGGGTGGCCCGGGTGTCCGGGTTCTCGCTGGCGGCGTAGTTGACGAAAATTCGCGGCAGGTAGAACAGGCCGGCAAACCAGCAGACCACGAAGATGATGTGTAGCGCTTTAATCCACAGCATGGGTTTGTCCTTTGCAGCTAGAGCCTGCTGAGGGTGAATTTCTCAATGCTCTCGCGGGTGATTACCCCGTGGAGTATCGGCTGGCTGGAAGAGCGGCTGCGCTCGTACACGCAGACCGCCTCCACGGTGTGTTTGTTGATGTTGTCCATGGCCTGGCGCAGGCTGGCCTGGACAGGCACGTCGGTCAGGGTCCAGCGCCGGATGTCGGCCTCGGTAATCTCCACCGTCGTGTCGGGGTCCTGCTCTGCCAGCCAGGCCAGCAGGTCCTGGCCCTGAACCAGGTAGAGGTCCTCGCCATCCCGGCCGACCAGGCACCAGGTAGGGCTGAATTCGAGCAGGGGCTCACGGTCTGCCGGGGACAGGGACGCGGGCACCCTGACCACCCGGCTGTCCATGATCGCACCGACGTGGGTGCTGTGCAGCAACTGGTTGAGGGGGCCACTGGGCACCGCGCGCTCCAGCTGGCGCAGAATGGTCTGGTGCAGGGCGCGTTGGCGGAAGATGCCGCTGCTGGTCAGGGTCGCGGCGACAATCGCCAGCATCGCCGGCATGGCAATATTCATGGAGTGGGTCAGTTCAATGACCGCCAGTATCGCTGCCAGCGGGGCGTTCATGACCGCGCCCATGGCCGCCCCCATGCCGACGATGATGTACAGGGTCGGGTCTGACGCCAGCTCCGGCAGCGCCAGCTGGCCGATAAGGCCAACGGCGCCGCCAATACAGGCGCCGATCAGCAGGCTGGGACCGATCACCCCCACTGGCAGGCCCACACCGACGGTAATCGCCGTGGCCAGTACCTTGGCGGCGGCGATCACCAGCAGCGCCATCAGTGCCAGTTGTCCGTCCAGGGCAAGGGAAAGGGTGTCGTAGCCCATGCCCAGGACCTGGGGCACCAGCAGGGCCAGGAGGCCGGTGACGATGCCGGCGGCGGTGAAGCGGATGATGACGCTGCGGTGGGAGAGGCGGGCGGTGTGCTTGCTGATCTGGATGAAGATGACTACCGCCAGGCCACAGCAGAATCCGAGGAATGCGATGTAAGGTATTTCCCACAGGGAGGCAAGCTGTACCGGGGGAATGCTGAAGGCCACACCGCCGGCCGTGAGCGTGCGACTGACCGCCGAGGCCGACACTGCCGCCAGTACCACCGGGATGAAGCCAGCCACGGTGTACTCGGCGATGATCACCTCCATGGCAAAGATGACGCCCGCCAGGGGGGTATTGAAGGCGGCCGCGATACCCCCCGCCGTACCACAGGCGATCAGTACCCGCAGGCTGTTGTTGGGCAGTTGCAGGCGCTGTCCCAACAGGCTGTTGACCGCCCCGCCCAGGTGCACGCCGGGCCCTTCCCGCCCCCCGGACTGGCCGCTGGCGAGGGCAAATGCACCGGCAAAAAACTGCAGTACGGCATTGCGTGCGGGGAGAACACCGTAGTGGGAGTGCATCCGGCTGAGGACATGGACAATCCCCACCTCACGGTTTTCGCTGCTCAGGAAGTGGTAGCCGAGGCCCAGCAGCAGGGCGCCTGCGACCGGCAGCGCGAAGCGCCATTCCGGGGCCAGCGATTCAAAGCCGTCGCCGTTGTCGCCGACATCCCAGAGCGCGGCGAGCTGGATGATTGCCTGCTCGAAGGCCAGGACCAGCAAGCCCGACGCGAGGCCGCCGATAACGCCCAGCAGGGAGTAGGCCAGCACGGAGTCGTAGTTGCTGAGGTAGCGGCGATAGTTATTGATCAGCTGGCGCACGAAGTGGCTGGTTCCGAGTCAAAAACACAATATTACCAGTTATTTGCGCCGCTATTGCTTTTATACTAAGCGGTTTCCCGCGCCAATCGGTGCGGGGCCGAAAAATGAGTGACAGGTGAGGTTATGATCAGGATTGGTATTGTTGGGGGCACCGGCTACACCGGCGTCGAACTGCTGCGTTTGCTGGCGCTGCATGAAGAAGCCGAGGTGGTGGCAATCACCTCCCGTGCTGAAAGCGGCCGCCGGCTCGACGAACTTTACCCCAATCTTCGCCGTCACTACGAGCTGGCCTTCACTGAGCCGGATGTCGGGCAGCTGGCGGCCTGCGATGTAGTGTTTTTCGCCACGCCCCACAACGTGGCGATGAATATGGTGCCCGAGCTGCTCGCGGCGGGCGCCCGGATCATTGACCTGTCTGCAGACTACCGAATTCAGGACCCCGAGTTGTGGTCGCGCTGGTATGGCGAGCCCCATGCCAGCCCCGAGCTGTTGCCGCAGGCGGTCTACGGCTTGCCCGAGCTCAATCGGGAGCAGATCTCCAGCGCCAGGCTGGTCGCCTGTCCGGGCTGCTATCCCACCGCCGTGCAGCTGGCCATGATACCCCTGCTGGCGCGCGGGCTGGTGGATACCCAGCACCTGATCGCCAGTGCCGCCTCCGGCGCCAGCGGTGCCGGCAGGCAGGCCAAGGTTGACCTGCTCCTGTGTGAAGTGGCTGAGAGTTTCAAGGCCTATGGCGTGGCCGGCCACCGCCACCTGCCGGAGATCGAGGCCTGTATGTCCGCAGTGGCCGGCAGTCCGGTGCAGCTCACCTTTGTGCCCCACCTGCTGCCGATGGTCCGCGGTATCCACTCCACCCTGTTTGCCCGGCTGCTGGACATGAGTGTGGACCTGCAGGCGCTTTACGAGGAGTGGTACGCCGACGCCCCCTTTGTTGACGTGCTGCCGGCGGGCATGGTCCCCCAGACCCGTGCGGTCAAGGGCGCCAATCGCTGCCAGATAGGCCTGCAGGTTCCCCAGGGCCGCGATACTGCGGTGGTGATGTCGGCCATCGACAACCTGGTGAAAGGTGCCTCCGGGCAGGCGGTGCAGAACATGAACATCATGCTTGGCCTGCCCGAAGACCAGGGGCTCAGGCAGGTGGGCCTGCTGCCCTGAGGCCCCGGGTGCCTTTTACCCGCAAGCGCCACCTCGGCAGCCGTGAGCTGCAAGGTCTGCGACGCCAGCGACTGGCATTGGCAGGGCTGGTCATTGCAGCCCTGCTGGCGCTTGCGTTTTACCTGGGAGAGCGGGCGGCATACAGCGGTATGGGGCTTAGCCCCGAGCTGTACCGGGCCATGAAGACGCAGGTCCCGCGGCTGCAGTCAGAGGTCGCTGCACTCACCCATGAGCTGGAGGTTGTGCGCACGCGGAACCAGGTCAGCGAACAGGCCCTGGAACTGGTGCGGCGGGAAATCGCCGAGCAAAAAGAGGAGATATCGGGGCTCGAGGAAGGCCTGCAGTTCTACCGCAGCCTGATGGCCCCCGGAGAGATTGCCCAGGGCCTTAGCCTGCGCCCGCTGGAGCTGGTGGCCACGGACCAGCCGGACCGGTATTCCTTCCGTATAGTGGCCCAGCAGGAGGCGAGCAAGCATGCGCTGTTAAAAGGCGAGTTAAGTGCAGAGTTGCTTGGTGTGCGCGACGAACAGCAGTTAAGCTATTCGCTGGCGGAGCTTAGCGATGATCTGGAGGGGCCGGCGATAACCTTGCGGTTTCGTTATTTCCAGTCGATCGAGGGGACGCTGGTTCTGCCGCAGGGTTTTCAGCCCGGGAGCGTGCGACTGGTGGCAACGGCCAGCTCGCCACGCAGGATGGAGGTCAGGGAGGAGTTTCCCTGGCAGGTAAACGAGAGGTTCACCCATGTTGGGAAATAAGAAATCCAGGTTTGGCGCCGGTGCCAACACCACGCTGGTGGCCCGGGAAACGACGGTTGTCGGTGATATTCACTTCAGTGGCAGTCTGGACATCGAAGGGGTCGTGCAGGGCAATATCCTGGCCGAGGAAGGCAAGGACGCGCTGGTGCGGATAATCGACAAGGGGCGGGTGCAGGGGGAAATTCGTGCACCGTCGGTGGTGGTAAACGGAGTGGTCGAGGGCGATGTTTTCTCCAGTAAACACCTGGAGCTTGCGGCCAAGGGCTGTGTTCATGGCAACGTCCACTACACCCTGCTGGAGATGGCCGCCGGTTCCGAGGTCAATGGCAGTCTCACCCACATCAATAGCGGGGAGGGGAAGCGGGAGAAGTCCCAGGACCCGACTGTAGAGGTGACGGAAGCCAGCGCAGGCAAGCAGCCGGCCCCGGGTAAAGCCGCCTCGGTTAAAAGTTGACCAAATTAGTCGGATTTACGATAATAGTCCGGTCTGAAATACCTGACGGCCCGTGACCGGGCCGAGAGTCGATCATGTCTGTAGCTGAAGCTTTCAATCCAAGCAGTATCAACCTTACCGCCAATGCCGTGCGCAAGGTGCAGGAGCTGGTGTCCGAGGAAGAGAACAGTGAGCTGAAACTGCGGGTGTATATCACCGGCGGCGGCTGTTCGGGCTTCCAGTATGGTTTCAGTTTTGATGAGGAAACTGCCGAGGATGACACCGTCATCGAGCAGGGCGGTGTCGCCCTGCTGGTGGATCCGATGAGTTTTCAGTATCTGGTGGGGTCAGAGGTCGACTACACCGAGGGGCTCGAGGGCTCCCGCTTCGTCATCAATAATCCCAACGCCACGACCACCTGCGGTTGCGGCGCCTCGTTTTCGATCTAGAATCCCCGGCTCGCGCGCGGCAGCGGGTGATTAACTGCCGCCGGGATAAATTGCCCCCAGCACCCTGGCCTGCGCGGCCCCGGTGACCGCCGGGGCGTTACCGGGCAGGCCCGCCAGGGTACGCCAGGCAAGCCAGCCAAAGGTCGCCGCTTCCACCCAGTCCGGGTCTATGCCCAGCGCGGCAGTTGTTGCCAGCTTGCAGCCGGGCAGGGCCCGGTCGAGGCGCGCCATGAGATCCGTGTTGTGTGCGCCGCCGCCGCACACATAAGCTTCGCTCACGTCCAGCCCGGCGTGTTCGACCGCACTGGCGATGGTCTGGGCGGTGAACTGGGCCAGGGTGGCCTGGACATCCTCCGGACGATGGTCCGGGAGCCCGGATAGCAGGTCATACAGCCAGGGCAGGTTAAAGGCTTCCTTGCCGGTGCTGCGCGGGCCACGCAATTGCAGGTAGGGGTGCGACAGCAACCGTGCCAGCAGGTCGGGAATGAGTTCACCGCTGGCCGCCCAGTTGCCATCCCGGTCGTAGGGCAGTTGCTGCTGCCGCGCTATCCAGTGATCCAGCAGGGTATTCCCCGGCCCGGTGTCAAAGCCGGCCACGAGGGCGTTGCCCGCCAGCAGGCTGACGTTGGCGATGCCGCCGATGTTGATCACCGCCCGGTTTACGCCATCTGCACCAAAGGCCCCCAGGTGAAACGCCGGCGCCAGCGGTGCACCCTCACCGCCGGCGGCAATATCCCGCCGGCGGAAATCGGCCACCGTGGTTATGCCGGTGGTTTCGGCGATGGTATTGGGGTCGCCGATTTGCAGGCTGAAGCTCTCCAGGCCGCTGTGGCCGCCGGAGCGCGGGCGGTGGCGAATGGTCTGGCCGTGGCTGCCAATGGCGGAGATGTCCGCCGCTGATTTATCCGCAGCCTCCAGCAGGGCCAGCACGGCGGAACCGAACAGGTAGCCCAGTCTGCGGTCCAGGGGGCCCAGCTGTTCGATCTCGCCGGGGCCGCTGTGACTGAGGGTGGCGACCTGTTTGCGGACTTCCGCTGGAATGTCCTGCTGCAGGGTCTGCAGCAGCTGCACCTTGCCGTCGTCGATTGCAATCAGGGCGCAATCGAGCCCATCGACGCTGGTGCCTGACATCAGGCCGATAAACAGCTGTGCTGGCAAGGCTAGCCCCGGTCCTCGCCGGCATCGGCCAGAGCCAGCCGGGTGTCGGTTTCCTGCTGCAGGGCGGCCAGCTGCGCCGATACGCCGGCGATGGCCTGGCGGAAGCGCGGCAGTTCCGAGGCCGCCAGGGACTTTGCCTTGGGCAGTTGCTTGTGAATGGTGCGGGGATTGCGATGAACGCCGTTCATCAGGAATTCATAGTGCAGATGCGGCCCGGTGGCCGCCCCGGTGGAGCCGACGGTGCCAATCACCTGGCTCTGTGCTACCCGCTGCCCCTGCTTGACCCGCCGTTTGTGCAGGTGCAGGTACCTGGTAACGAACTGCTCGCCATGCTGGATAAACACATAGTTGCCGTTGGCCCTGCTGTAGCCCGCCTTGATGACCCGGCCGTCCCCGGCGGCGTAGACCGGGGTGCCGGTAGGTGCGGCATAGTCGGTACCGCGATGGGGGCGGGCGGTTTTGTAAATGGGGTGGATCCGGCGCGGGTTGAAATTGGAGCTGATGCGGGTGAAGTCCACCGGGGCAAGCAGGAAGGCTTTGCGCATGCTCACGCCGTCCTCATTGTAGTAGCCGGTTTCGCCATTGCTGTCGGTATAGCGATAGGCGGTAAAGGTCTTGCCCTGGTTGTTGTAGGAGGCGGCGATGATTTCACCATCGGCGAATTTCTCGCCGTCCAGGTACAGCTCCTCGAACATCAGGTGCATGGTGTCACCCTTGCGGGGATCGCCCACAAAATCGATGACGCCACCGAAGATGTTGGCCATGTCCATGATCGTGGTATGAGACAGGCCGGCCTCCTGGCCGGCCATGAACAGCGACGAGGTGATGACCCCGGTGGCGGAAGATTCCCGCAGTTCGGGTTCGCGGGTCAGCAGCTGGCTGCTGAAGCTGCCGTCGGCGAGCATGTAGTCCACGGTTTCCAGTTTGTCTTTGACGTGGCGAACGGCCACCAGCTCACCCTGGTCATCGCTCTGGAAAGCGATGGTCTGGCCCGGGTAGATGTGTGCCAGGCCATCGCCGTGCTCGGATTCGGTAACCACGCGGTGTACATGGCGGTCGTTGTAGCCGGCCCGTTTGAAGATCAGCGAGAGGTTGTCTCCGCTGCGCACTACCTGTTCGTTCCAGGGCAGCTCTGGCGGCGGTTCCGGGGCCGCGGCAATGGGGGCCACCGGCGGTTCCGGGGCGGGTGCAATGCTGTCGGCCAAAACTGCCGGTTTTACTGGTTGAGGCGCTTCGGGTTGCGTGTTGTCGCCGCTGCTCAAGCCAAAGGCGATAGCGAGGCAGCCAGCCACGGCGGCCGCAGCCATCAGTTGGCCGCGCCGCAGTCGCAACTGTGGCAGTTGCAGTGTGGCAAGCGATGATTGCTCGGTGCGGATCGCGGTAGCCCCCCGCGGTCGATTCCCTGCGCCCATATCCGGTATTCAGCTCCTGTAAACGTGGCGCCAGTATATAAAATAATCAGCAACATCCATAGGCAAGAAGTGGCGGAAGCTTGCATTTGGGAAGCGGTGTTGTATCGTTGGCGCCCCTTTTTTGACCAACTCGGTAGTGACGGTGGAACAAGCCATGAGTAGCGCCCTACTAGCAGACCTACGCGCCCGCGGGCTGATATTCCAGATTGCCGGTGAGGATGAACTTCCCGGATGGCTGGACCGCGGCTCCCGGGCGCTCTATTGCGGCTTTGACCCCACCGCAGACAGCCTGCACATCGGCCACCTGGTTCCGCTGCTGATGTTGCGTCGCTTCCAGCAGGCGGGGCACAAGCCGCTGGCCCTGGTTGGCGGCGCCACCGGGCTGATTGGTGATCCCAGTTTCAAGGCCCAGGAGCGCCAGCTCAATACGCCAGATGTGGTCGCCGGCTGGGTGGAAAAAATCAAGAGCCAGGTCTCTGCCTTCATTGACTTCGACTGCGGTGAGGCTTCCGCCGAGGTGGTGAATAACCTGGACTGGACCGCCGGCATGGATGTGCTGACGTTTCTCCGCGACGTGGGCAAGCACTTTTCCATTAACGCAATGATCCAGAAGGAGTCGGTAAAGCAGCGCATCGAGCGCGAGGGGAGCGGCATCTCGTTTACCGAGTTTACCTACTCCATCCTCCAGTCCCTGGATTTTGCCGAGCTTAATCGCCGCTACGACTGCAGTCTGCAGATAGGTGGTTCCGACCAGTTCGGCAATATCACCGCCGGTATCGATCTGACCCGGCGCATGAACAGCAAGCAGGTCTACGGACTGACGGTGCCGCTGATCACCAAGGCGGATGGCACCAAGTTCGGCAAGACCGAATCCGGCACCGTCTGGCTGGACGCCAGCAAGACCTCCCCTTACGCCTTCTACCAGTTCTGGCTGGGCTGTGCTGATGCTGATGTGTATCGCTTTCTCAAATACTTCACTTTTCTCGATGTGGCAGAGATCGACGAACTCGAGCGCGCCGATGGTGAGCGCCAGGGCCGTCCCGAGGCTCAGGGGGTACTGGCGAGGGAGGCTACCCGGCTGGTGCACGGTGAGGAAGGCCTGGCTGCAGCGGAGCGCATCACCGAGTCGCTATTCAGCGGCTCGATCGAGAGCCTGGCAGAGGGCGACCTGGCCCAGTTGCGCCAGGACGGGCTGCCGGCGAGCGGCCTGTCCCGCGACGCATTCCCGGAGACCCTGACCCAGTTGCTTACCGAGGCCGGTATGGCTGCATCCGGAAAGCAGGTCAAGGATGCTCTGGGTCGCAGTGCGGTAACGATCAACGCTCAGCCGGTGGGCTGGGATGCCAACGCCGACGTGCCGGGTTGTTTCGACCCGTCAGTCGCCCTTTACGGCCGCTACTACCTGGTCAAGCTGGGCAAAAAGAAGTACCACCTGTTCGAGATCCGTTAGCCTGCCGGTAAGGGTGGCGGAAGCCGGGCCTGGCGCCCGGTTATCTGAGCCCCTGGTGAGCAAAAAACGAGCGCCGAAACTGGCAAAATTTGGCATTTGGGATTATTTTTGAAAAAGGGCTTGCGCCGCTGATTGCCGCTGCGTATAGTTCGCGTCCCTTCGATGAGGGCAGTGTCCAAGACACTGCTGGGGCCAACCTGAAAACCCGAAAGCTTTCAACAGCTTAGGAGGCAAAGGTTGGAGAGCATCGAAGCCGGATCGGGGCAAATTTTTTGTAAAAGTTTGTTGCCAACAAGAGGCCCGGCTGTATAATACGCCTCCGCGCTTGAGGGAGACTTCAGCGCCTAACCCGAAACCCTGGCGGTTCGGGTGTTGCTTAACAAGAAGACGAAGACAGATGTGTGGGCACTTGTTGGGATAGTTGATCACGACTATTCAGACACAACAAGTGACCATTGATTCATGGTTTTATGGAACATTGATTTCGAATTGTGTCTGAGCCGAGATTTTGGATGTTGAAGCGGGGTTAACCGCGTAAACATCTCCTCTTGTCCCTGGTGGCAGAGGTAAAAGATTGAACTGAAGA